>NZ_JANFQO010000050.1 GCF_024437735.1 Tahibacter harae
CATTCATTGCGAAGCCCCGCTGAGCCTGAGCAAGGACGACGGCAGCACGATCTATGCGCCGGGCGGCGGCGGCACCTACACACTGATCCTCAGCAATGCCGGCCCGTCGACGGCCACCGGCGTGACGCTGACGGACACGCTGCCCACAGGCGCCACGCTGTCGGCCGCGGCGACGTGCACCGCGCAAGGCAGCGCCAGTTGCGGCACGCTGAGCGGCGCCGGCGGCGCCAGCAGCGTTTCGCTCAGCGGTGCGACCGTGCCGGCCGGCCTGGCCAACCGCCTGCAGCTCACGATTCCGGTTTCTTACGCCGCCACGCTGACCGCGGCCACGCTGACCAATACCGCGACGGCCGATGCCGCCGTCTCCGATCCGGTCAGCGCCAGCGATACCAACACGCGCTACAACCGCGCGCCGGTCGCCGATGCCCAATCGCTGTCGCTGGAGCAGGGCGGCAGTGCCGCCGTCACCCTGAGCGGCAGCGATGCCGACAATGACCCGCTGAGCTTCCGCGTCACCACGCCGCCGCAGCACGGCAGCCTGAGCGGCACGCCGCCGGCGCTGACCTATACGCCGGCATCGGCCTTCAGCGGCAGCGACAGCTTCGCCTACGTCGCCAACGACAGCCTGCTCGATTCCACGCCGGCCACGGTGTCGATCACCGTCACGGCGGCAAATCGCGCGCCGACCGTCACGTCCACCGCGATCACGACCGCGACCGCCGGCAGCGCCTACCGCTACGACGTGGAAGCGACCGATCCCGACAACGACACGCTGACCTACGCGCTGATCGATCCGCCGTCCGGCGCCAGCATAGATTCCGGCACCGGCGTGATCCGCTGGACCCCGACCACGCAGCAGGTCGGCAGCCACACCTTCGCCGTGCGCGTCAGCGACGGCCATGGCGGCACCGGTGCGCAGGACTTCACCCTGACCGTCAGCAACGCGAATCACGCGCCGGAGATCACCTCGACCGCGATCACCACGGCCAGCGTCGGCACGCCCTACAGCTACGACGTCGACGCCACCGACGCCGACAACGACACGCTGACCTATACGCTGAGCAATCCGCCCAGCGGCATGTCCATCGACACCGCGACCGGCGCAATCAGCTGGACGCCCGCCGCCAACCAGGCCGGCCCGCACAGCGTCACCATCCTGGTCAGCGACGGCCACGGCGGCAGCGACGAACAGAGCTTCAGCATCGACGTCGGCGCGGCCAACCGTCCGCCCGCCTTCACCTCGACCGCACCCACGCAGGCCACGCGCGGCGAAGCCTGGCGCTACGACGCCCAGGCCAGCGATCCCGACGGCGACGTGCTCGCCTACGACCTGGACGAAGCGCCCGCCGGCATGACCGTCGACGCGGCCAGCGGCCGCCTCGACTGGATTCCCGGCGATGAGCAGGTCGGCACCCACGCTGTCAGCCTGCGCGTCAGCGACGGCCGCGGCGGCAGTGCGGTGCAGGACTTCAGCGTGACCGTGATCGCGGTCAACCGTCCGCCGCGCATCACCAGCACGCCGGTGGTCGCCGGCGTCGCCGGCACCGCGTACCGCTACGACGTCAACGCGACCGATCCCGACAACGATGCGCTGACCTATCGCCTGGTCGATTTCCCGGCCGGCATGAGCATCAACGCCACGACCGGCGTCATCGACTGGCTGCCCACCGACGACCAGCTCGCCGCCGCCGATGTGACCGTGCAGGTGCAGGACGCCCACGGTGCCAGCGACGATCAGGTATTCCGTGTGATCGTGAATGCGGATCTGGTGGGGCACAGTCATGTGGGGAGGGAGTTCTGGTTCACCCATAGCCTCAACAGCTGCGACAGCAACGATCTGCTCGCATGTACACCGCCGCACTTCCCGGCCCGCAGCCATTGGGTCACGGTGGCTGCGCTGAACGGTGCGCAAGGTTTCGTGGAAATCCCCGGGTTGAATTTCCGTCAGGATTTCACCATCACCGCCGGCGGTGTCGCCGAGATCCAGCTGCCCTGGCAGGTGATGAACAGCCAGCCAGCGGTGGCGCGCAACCTTGGCGTGCACGTCGTATCTGATGAGCCTGTGACGGTAGTTGCGCTGAACCGGCTGCTGCAATCCACGGATGCGGCCGTGATTTATCCCGTCGATGTGCTGGGGCTGCAATACACCGCTATCGACTATCCGCGCTACACCTTGGCGGGCGGCCAGATCTCGGTGGTGGCGATCCATGACAACACCACCGTGAGCTTCACGCCACCGCCGGGCAAGGCGGTGTTGGGTCCCGGCGGCGTGGTCAGGAATTCGTGGTCGGTGACCTTGCAGCGCGGCCAGGCGTATCAGCTGTACAGCTGGGAAGGTCAGGGAGGCGAACCTTACAGCGGCGCACGTGTGATCAGCTCCAGGCAAGTCGCCGTGTTCGGCGGCGGAATTTGCGCGAACGTTCCGGTCGAGGCCAAGGCCTGCGATCATCTGTTCGAGCAATTGCTGCCGGACCGCAACCTGGGCCAGCGCTTTCTCGCTGGCCGCCTGGCCACGCGCAGCGTCGGCAACGTGTATCGCTTCGTTGCAACCGAGGACGATACCGCCGTCTACGCAGGCACCCAGCTGGTCGCCGTGCTGCGCCGCGGTGATGTTGCCGAGCGTCTGCTCGACGGCCCCGTCGCGATCTACGCCACCAAGCCGGTACAGGCTTGGCTGCTGGCTGCCGGCGAAACCCTGGATTCGGGCGCGCGCGACGTGCCGCCCGATGTGCCGCCGCACGAAAACGATCCTGACGGCAATCTGCTCGATCCGTTTGCGATCGGCCTGCCGCCCGTGGGCACCGAGCTGTCGGACTATCTCTTTACTACGCCACAGGTGCCGGCGCTGCTGCTGCACTATGCCGGGCTGACCATTCCCGAATCTGCCGTGGCCAGCCTGCGTCTGGATGGCGCTGCCGTCAGCGGCGTGACCTGGCAGCCGATTCCCGGCACCAGCAGTGTTCACGGCAATCTGCGCCTGGCACCGGGCCGTCACCGCCTGACCGCGGCGGCGCCGTTCGGTCTGATCGTCTATGGCTACGGTCCGTATGAATCCTACGGCTATACCGGCGGTCTGCTGATCGGCAATCAGGACCGCGTGCAGCGGCTGGAGGTCACGCCACTGGCGCAGACGCGCACCGTCGGCGACAGCGCCTGCTTCGCCGTCGTCGCCCGGGACGAACAGAACAAACGCATTCCTTATGCGCGCTTCGGCGTGCGTGTGGACGGCCGGCTGGCGCGCGCAGAATCAGGCTATCTCGACGGCACCGGCCGCGGCGAATACTGCTTCGAGCATCCTTTCGCCGAGATCACGCCGCTGGTGTTCGAGTCCGGCTTCGCCCAGATCCAGGCCCAGGTGGAATGGCTGGCACCGACCGACGGCGTCAATCGCGCGCCCATCATCACGTCGCTGCCCGCGCTGGAATTGCGCGATGCGGCGTTCCATTACGACCTCGACGCCGTGGATCCCAACGGCGACGTGCTGAACTATGTGTTGGTCAGCGGTCCCTCAGGCGCGCAGATCGACGCGCAGACCGGCGTGCTGGCCTGGACTCCGCCCGTGCCGGCCAATCGCGAACCGTTGTTGCAGGACTTCACGCTGCGCGCGGTCGATCCGCAGGGCTTGCATGCGGAACAACGCTTCACGCTGCAAGTGCATTTCACCGCGCAGTTAAGTGTTGTCAGCAAAGTGAATCCGGATGGCAGTGTCTCTGACAACCAATCGGCCACCGAAGGATTTCCGTATACCTCCGGGTTGCGCGCCCTGGGCGGAGTTGCTGCGCTGCTGCGTGTCGATCTGCTGCAGGCACCGTTGGCCATGACCGCGGAATTGTTTGACCGCCAGGGCAGCCTCAAGTGGAGCCACGACGCCGTGCTATCGCCGGCGCTGCGCTACAACGACGCCTTGCATCAGGGCACCCGTGACAACCGCTCCACTGCGCCGGATCTCGTGCTGGCGCCGGTATGGCGCAACAGCGGCAGCGGCATGCTCGTGCCGGTGTTCGGCCGTCCGCTGGATACCAACAATGACGGAGTGGTGAATGCCTCCGACCGTCTGGTAGCGGCCGCCGTGGCCGGCTCCCGCCTGGTCGCGCGCTTCGTCGATACCGGCGAAGCCCTGCCATGGTCGGGTACGCCGCAGGCCTACGCCAATATCGTGCCGGCCTTCGTCGACCTCGACGGCGATGGCCGTCACGAGCTGCTCTATTGCAACTCCGCGAGCAAGCTCGTCGCCATCAACGGTGCCAACCAGCGCATCTGGAACACGGACCCGGTCTTCGGCACGAACTCGTTCTACCCGTTGTTCACCAGTATCGAAGCCGCCGATCTCGACGGCGATGGCACGCCGGAAATCTTCGCCGCCGGACGGCTGTACGGCGCCAATGGCGTCAGCCGCTGGAACATGGGACCAAGCAGCGGCTACGTCAACACGGCATATGTCTCTCCGTTGCTGATCGACATTGACGGCGATGGCGTGCGCGAAGTGCTGTTCTACAACGAGGTGCGCCGGGCCAACGGCAGCCTGGCCTGGACAGTTCCGGCGCTGAGTCCGTCCAGTCCGGCCGTGGCCGAGTTCGCTGCCTTTGATTTCGATGGCGACGGCGACAAGGAAGTGATTGCGAGCGTGCTTTACACGGCCAGCAACGAGCGCCGGCTGGAACGCTTCAACCATGACGGCACGCGCCTGGGTAATCCCATTCCGCTGGTTTCCGCCGGTGGTCCGCCGGCAATTTTCGATATCGACCGCGACGGCACGGCCGACATCTACCTGCCGCTGGAACGCAAGGCCTGGTCGCTGGACGGCAGCGTACGCAGCGCGCTGGAACCGCTGTCGTCGGCCAACCTGCCGCTGCTGTTCGACGCCAACGGCGATGGCGCAGTGGAGTCGTTGGGACCCGTGGATTCGTCCGGCGACAGATTTATCCGCGATGTGCAGACGGATTGGAGCTGGTCGCAGCTCAAGCTGGGTTTGACCGAGCAACGCGGCCCCGGTGCGCTGGTAGACAGCGACGGCGACGGCAATGCCGAGTGGTTCGTTGCCGGTGCCGACAACGCGCTGGCCCGGCCCGTACACGGAGTGTGGCCGGCGGACCGCGCGGGCCGGCGCAGCTACCGCGACGGTGTGGCGCGCCATGCGGGCAGCTTCGATGTGGATATTCCGCCGCGTACGCCGGACGACCTGCGCTACGATCTGTGGATCGGCGACCTGCGCCAGCGTGCTGGCGGCGATGCCGCCCACAAGCGCTACGAGGTGAACGTGCGCAACCGCGGTCTGCGCGGTCTGCAGCAACCTGTCACGGTGCGCCTGTACGCCGGGGAGCGCGGCAACGGCGGTCATGAACTCACGCACAAGACCATCGCGCCGCTGCGCTCGGGCGAGCGTGCCGCTGCCGTGTTCGACGACGTGCGCATGGATGATCTGCAGGGTTGGATATTCGCCTATGTCGATGCTGCCGCCAATGAAAACGGCAGCGACTTCCTGCCCTACAACAACCGTGTCGCTGCCCACGTCATCGACATCGTCCTGAGCGATGGCAACAGCCGGGTGGATCGTCTGCTGCATAGTGTCGAAGTCAGGCAACGCAGCCTGGATCTGAATATCAACGGCAATCTGCCGGCCAATGTCTATTCCGGCCATACGATCACGCTGCAACTGCTGGCGGACCAGATCGATCTGGACGGCTCGCCGTATTTCTTCCTGACCGGTGCGCCGGAAGGTGCTCGCATCGATCCCTGGACCGGCGTGCTGACCTGGACACCGACGGCAGCTCAGGCCGGCTATCGCTATTTCTACGCCAACGTCCGTTTCCCTAGTGGCGTCCACGACATTGTGATGCTGACTACGACCGTCGTGGCCAATCCCAACCGGCCGCCGCAGATCACTTCCACGGCACCTAAGTACGCGGTAGTGGGGCAGGCCTGGAACTATGCGGTTGCAGCGAGCGATCCTGACGGCGATGCGCTGACTTATGCGCTCAACCCCGCCGCTGCCGGCATGAGCATCGATGCCCAGACCGGCGTGATCAGCTGGACACCCGCTACGGCCGGTACGCAGAGCGCGACCGTGCGTGTGACGGATTCGGCCAACAACACCACGGCGCAGGCGTTCAGCGTCACCGTGCAGACGCCGGCGACCTCGATCCCGGTGTTCTCCACCAGTCCGCCGACCACGGCCAAGGCTGGCTGTCTCTATACGTATGACGCCGAAGCGGCCAATGCCGGCGGTCAGGTCATGACCTATGAACTGTTCGCGGGAGCGCCCGCCGGCATGACGGTCAACGGCGCCACCGGTCTGGTGCAGTGGACGCCGGCGGCGGACCAGGCCGGCATCCGCCGCGTCACGGTTCATGTCCACAATCCCGGCAGCACGGCTTTCGCCAACCAGACCTGGGATATCGACGTGGCGGGTGCCGACCGTGCGCTGCGCGTGGATGGCCTGGCATCGCCGACCTACGCCGCGCCGAACCAGCCGATTGCGCTGGAAGCCGTGGTCCAGTACGCCGCAGGCTCCTACATGCTGACCGCGACCGTCAACGGCGCACCGCTCGCGCTGGATGCGCAGGGCAAGGCGAGCTTCACGCCGCCGGCTGCCGGTGCCTACACCGTCGTGTTCAACGTGGCCGACGGCTGCCAGAGCGCACAGTCCTCCGTCACGTTCTACGCCGGTGACGCGACCGACATGGATCCGCCGCTGGTGCAGCTGCACACGCCGAGCAATGACAGCGTCATCACCAAGCCGACGGCGATCGTGGGCACGGTCAACGACGCCCAGCTCGCACGCTGGCGCCTCGCGCTCAAGGACAGCGCCGGCGCGGACCAGCACCGCATCCTCGCCACGGGCACCAACACCTTCAGCAACGCCGCGTTCGCGACGCTGGATCCGACCTTGCTGATGAACGGCATCCATATCCTGGTGCTGGAAGGCACCGACACCAGCGGCCGGGTCACCACCGATTCGGTGGCGGTCAGTGTCGAAGGCGATATGAAGGTCGGCCACTACTCTGTCACCTTCCTGGAACTGGAGATTCCGCTCAACGGCATTCCGATCCGCGTCACGCGCACCTACGACACGCGCCGCGCGCACGAGGACCTGGACTTCGGCTACGGCTGGAGCATCGACTACCAGAACGTGCGTCTGCGCGAGAACCGCAAGCTCGGCTACAGCTGGCTTCTGGCACAGCAATCCGGCGGGCTGGCCCCCTGGTGCGTGCGGCCGCTGTCGGATCCGCTGGTCACCGTCACGCTGCCCGATGGCAAAGTGGAGAAGTTCAAGGCGCGCTTCGAGCCCGAGTGCCAGCAGTACACGCCGACGGTCTACGGCGAGCTGAAGTTCTCGCCGGTGGGCGATACCCACAGCGAACTCAAACAGTTGAGCTACGGCACCGTGCGCGTGGTGGAGCAGGGCGAGTCCAGCAATCTGGTCGATCTGGATGCACTGGACCAGCCGTTGGATCCGGCCCTGTATGAGCTGACCACCGAAGAGGGCATGGTCTACGTCATCGACCAGCAGTTCGGTATCCGCACCATCACCGACCAGGCCGGTAACACGATTACGTACAGCCGCGACGGCATCATCCATTCCAGCGGCCGCCGCATCGGTTTCGAGCGCGACGCCCAGGATCGCATCGTGCGCATCACCCAGCCCGACGGCGAGGCGCGCACGTATACGTATTCGCCCGCCGGCGATCTGCTGACGGCGGCCGATCCGCTGGGCGATGCCAGCCGCTACGGCTACCTCGCCAGCCCGCGTTGGCCGCACTACCTGGAAACCATCCACGATCCGCGCAACACGCGCGTCGCGCGCTACGAATACGACGCGGACGGCCGTCTGGTCGCCAGCGTCGATGCGAACGACAAGCGCATCGAGTACACC
>NZ_JANFQO010000051.1 GCF_024437735.1 Tahibacter harae
TCAACAACACCCGATTGCTGGGGCCGATCGGCAACATCCCGCCGGCAGAAGCTGAGGCGGCCTACTATCGGCAAATCCGTGAGCTCGCCATGGCGGCGTGACTCACACCAATGAGTCTCCGGGATTCCCGGGGCGGTTCAGTCCGCCTGTTCCTCGCGGTCTTTCTGGCTGCGGTTTTCTTCCCCGCCGGCGCCGCGGCGCAGGGCAACCCGGCCGACAGCCGGAGTACCGACGAACTCACCGAAGCCTTGGCTCGGCGTCGGCTCGCGGCTGATGACCTGATGCCTTACCACCGCGTCGAGGTCAGCATCGCCGATGGGGTGGCCACCCTCACCGGCACGGCGCGGACACGCCAAGCCCGTGACGCGGTGGTCCGCGAGGTCGGGAAAGTCCGCGGCGTAACCTCGGTGAAGGACCGCATTGAGGTCGAGCCGACCCCCTGAGTACCGGACGTGTATTTCGAGCTGCAGCGCGTGGTCGCCCTGGTCGCCGAGGCCGCGGCTCCGCGTCGCCCCGGCTTCGACCCCTCCGAACGACTCGGCAACGAACTTCGCCGCGTCCTGGCCGCCCTTCCCCCCGAGGCCATTCCCCCCGACCTCAAGGCGGCCCTCTTGACTGGCGAAGCCGTGGGGCCTACAGCGGCTGAATGGCTGCCGCGGGTCCGACGTTGGCTCGCCGACGAATGCGCCCGGTCGGCACTCCCCTGATTCGGGCGTTTCTCGGTTGGTGCCCCGGCCGCATCCCGTTCGTGCGGCCGTTTCTTCGTCCGATCTACCCATCGTCCTCGCCCTCGCGGGTGCGCGGGGTCAAGGATGCCGTAACCCTATGAACAGGTACAAACGCCGATTTCAGGTACGCCGTTATCGACTTCTAACCTGCCGACCCACCAAGCGAGTCGGCGGCATGAAAAGGACCTCCCTGCACACCCCAGAGTACGCTGTCGTCGTTGGGCTGCTTCGGGACCTCAGGCTGGAAGCGGGCTTTTCTCAAGCGGAGGCCGCAGCGCGCGTGGATCGCCCGCAAACGTGGGTCTCTGCGCTCGAAGTCGGCGGCCGTGGACTCGACCTAGTCCACGTTCGGGAACTGGCCGCGGCGTATGGAGTGGACTTTCCCAGCTTTGCCCGACGGCTTGAAGAGCGTCTGAAAGCCCAACCCTACCGGCCGCCGCGCCGGCGTAGGGCGGATGCGGGCACCAATAAGACTTAGCGTTCCCGACCCTTCTACACTGCAGAAGAACTCCGCGAGAACCCGGCAGGTCAGAGCCTATTCTTAGCTCGGCGTTCTGAAAGCGTGTTTCTCCAAAGAACCCGGGGAGACCTCAGGGGCCGGGGAAGGGGCAGTAATGCGGCCAAGCCGCCTCACATTCGCGCCATTCCCGGTCGATGTTAACGTCTCGTGGCTCCCGAACGTCTGTACCCATCCGAAGACAGAGCCAGATCCCCTGGAACCGACCGAATCCATCGTCGCGCTAGTTGCCGACGCACGCCGTGGCCACGATCGTGCTTGGGATCGCCTGTTCCGCCGGTTTGCCCCGGTCGTGCACGGCATCCTTCTCGGCTCCGTCCCATTTACCGATGCAGAAGATCTAACACAGCACGTGTTCGAGACTGCGCTCGGTCACCTGCCTGGACTCCGCGACGACCATGCGTTTCCCGGCTGGCTGGCAAAGATTGCTCGGAATGCAGCGATGGATTTTCATCGCCGCCGGGGCCCAGTCACGGGCATCGAGTTCGAGGACGTGCCGGTGGCAGCCCGGCAGGAGGATCAGGTCGACGCCCAGCGCGTGCTGCAGATCATCCGCGGGCTGCCGGAGGCTTATCGCGAGACACTGTTGCTTCGTCTCGTGGAAGGACTCAGCGGCCCCGAGATCGCAGCAGCCACAGGACTGACCGAAGGCAGCGTCCGGGTGAACCTGCACCGAGGGATGTCATTACTGCGCGAAGCCATGGCGCTGCCGCGGAACGAGGAGGAACGGTGACCCAACTCGACGATGACTATCTGTGGAACAAGACTGGAACGTCCGACCCGGATCTAGCGAGGCTTGAACGCATGTTGGCGCCGGTGGCCTGGAACCCGGCGGTGGGTCCGCGTGTCCAGCCCGACCGAAACATCGACCGGCAAAAGGACCACCGACGTTCGCTGCGGTCCTGGTACCTAGCGACGGCATTGGCTGCGTGCGCGCTCGTGATCGCGAGCTGGCTGCAGTTGCGCCTGACGTGGCCCACGGACGCGGCGTGGGCGGTATTGGCATCGGAGGGGCAGGTCGACTGGTCGGGGGATCCAACAAATGGTTTGCAGGTCGGTGATGGCCTGACGACTGGCCCCGATGGCGAAGTCCGGCTTCAGGTGGCCCGGATCGGCGAGCTGAGCATCCGCCCGCAATCGACGTTGCGGCTCATCGAAACTCGATCGGGCCGGCACCGCGTGCAGTTGCTCGAAGGCGAAGTGCAGGCGCGCGTTTGGGCGCCTCCGCATCAATTCGGCATGGATCTGCCTGGGGTCGCCCTGTGGGACCTCGGGTGCATATTCACCGTGCGTACGAAAGCAGACGGGGATGGGCTGCTGACCGTCCAGAGCGGCTGGATCCAGTTGGAAGATGGGGTAAGGGAGGTCTTAGTGCCGGAGGGGGCGCAAGTGTTCCTCGCTTCGAACGGGAAAGTCGGGACGCCGCATCATGCCGCTGCCAGTCCCGCGTTTCTGGAAGCCTTGCGCCGGATCGATGAAGCGGCTGAAAACATCCCGCCGGATTCGCCGCTGTTGCAGCAACTGGCGACCGAAGCGCGAACGCAGGATGCAATCACTCTGATCACCTTGCTGAATCACCAGCCTCGGTGGGTCGACAGCCCGATCTTTCAGCGGCTCGGAGTGCTCTTCCCGGGTTCTGGCGTCACCCGCGAGGCGGTGTGGCAACGGGATCCCAAGGCGCTTGATGCATGGTGGGATGCTTTGCCGTATCCCCGAGTCAAGCATTGGTGGTGGCAGTGGCGGGACGCTTTGCCATTGGCTGATCCCGAGTTGCGGCGCTAACACTTGGGTTCCAGCGCGCGTCATAGGGTGATCCAACGAGGACGACACATGCGCCCAACCATTCTGCCCAACCTGTTCCTGCTCGCTGCGTTCTACGTATCGGCGTCAACAGCAGCCGCGGACTCCGATAACCATCCGCTCCGAGAAGTCCCCTTGATCGGATCCCCTTGCGAAGGCTGCGACGCAGCATTTGATGGCGTTCCCGATCAGAATCCGTCGCGCCTCTTCCTGGCGCGCCCCGACGAATCCGGCGAACCGATGACCCTTCAGGGCAGAGTGATCGACCCCTCCGGACAAGCAAGGGCCGGGGTAATCCTCTACGTTCACCAGACCAATCACGAGGGCCGTTATCCCGAACACGATGCGCCAGGCAACCTCGGTCGCGAAGCAAGGCGGCACGGCCGCCTGCGAGGCTGGGTGCGCAGTGATGCAGAGGGACGATACGCAATCGACACCTTACGTCCGGGAAGTTACCCCGACAGCAACATCCCGCAGCACATCCACATGCAGGTTATTGAACCCGGATGTTTCACCTATCTGATTGACGATGTGCTGTTCACCGACGACCCCAAACTCAGCCGCGCATACCGTGATCGATTCGACCGCGGTATGGGTGGTACGGGTGTCGTCACCCCGACCAAAGTCGACGGTCGATGGCGCGCAGAGAGGCTGGTCCGTCTCGGCGCAAACATCCCTGGATATCGACCCTGCGCTTCCAGATCGCGATGACCCGCCCAGCGACCTGGCACGTAACAATCCGATGGCTGCACACCATCATTGCGATCCTGCTACCGGCGCAGTGGTGCCTCGGATGGTTCGCGGAGCGGTCAGCAGGCAGAACCACCGAGCAATGGTTGTTCTCGATGCATTTCCAGCTCGGGGTTTGGATCCTGATGTTGGCTGCCCTGCGATTGACGGCGCGTTGGGCCACCCGCGACCCGGAAGCTACGCCCGGCCCAGTCTGGCGCCGCCGAAGTGCCACGCTGGTTCAGTGGCTAATGTACGCTTTGCTGTTCACGTTGCCTGCCAGCGGTTACGTGATTTGGATCTGGATGGAGGCCTCCAGAACGGTCTGGCCCGGGTTTGAGGTGCCGGCACTGTTCGTGCCCCCTGGCGACGACGAAAGCGGCCGCGCGATCGCCTGGTATATCCACGTCTACGGTGCCTGGATGCTAGCGTGCCTCGTCGGCTGCCACGCCGGCCCAGCCTTGTGGCATCAGTTCGTGCTTCGGGATAGGTTGGTTACAAGGCGGATGTGGCCTTGGGGTCGCCGCGAAGCGGCCTGGATGCACGGAAAGGAGTCGGGGATCAGCAAGCCCAACATAGAGAGTTGATCGGGAAAGCACAGAACTCCGCCGGAGTCGGCGGCTCGGCCTTAGGCTTGCCAATACTGTTCAGATTGCCGGTCTCGTTCGCCTGGGCTGTTTTTTGGCTTGGCGCACGCGCTTACTTGGTGGTCCCTGGCTCCTCGTGGAGCCTGAGAGCGGCAAGTCCCTGTCTGCTGCGAGTGCAGGCAACCTCTCAGGGGTTTGCATGCAAGGATGGTTGAGTTGGCGAGCCAATGCTCTGGGTCATTTCCGAGGCGCCCGTCGGAAATTTCCGATTCGGCGGTCCGGGCGTCTGCACTCCGCTCGGCCGAGGCGTTGAGACTTCACAGCCGGTCCCACGTGCGGGACTGGGCTAGCCGGGCTGCGCCTGGAGCAGCGCTCGGACGCTTTGCACTGCGCACACCAAGGCCCCCTGATGCCGGACGCTGGTTTTGCTGTATATCGATTTCAATCGGGCTCTGGCGGCACCTGAGGAAATCTGGGACACCCACACTCTCCAGAATTTCCCGATCCCAAGCGAAATCCGGGACACCCACACTCCAGATTTTTCCGACCCAATTCCCCAAGATTTCCTGTAGGCGACCACACACCCGCCGAGCCATGCTGCCTCCATGGCCCGCCCCCGCTCCCAACTTATCCCGTCGGAAGGTGCTCAAGGCTGCTACCACTGCGTCCAGCGGTGCGTGCGACGCGCCTTCCTCTGCGGTGAGGACGTGCTGACAGGCCAGAGTTTCGAACACCGGAAGGACTGGATCCGCGACCGGCTTCACCTGCTGGGAGCCTGCTTTGCCGTCGCCATTCACGCCTACGCAGTGATGAGCAATCACTTGCATGTCGTGCTGCAGATTGATGCTGCCGTTTCAGCGGCGTGGAACGACGAAGAAGTGGCGTCACGCTGGATCCGGCTGTTTCCGCCACGCGAGGATACGGATGAGGCGAGGGACGTGAAGCGCCAGGTGCTGCTCGCCGATCCAGCGCGTCTCGCGCTAGTGCGTGACCGGCTCGGTGATCTCTCGTGGTTCATGCGCTGCCTGGCCGAACCCATTGCGCGCCGCGCCAATCGGGAAGATCAGTGCGCAGGCAGGTTCTGGGAAGGTCGCTTTCGGTGCCAAGTGCTTTGTGACGAACGCGCGTTGCTCGCGGCCATGGCATATGTCGACCTTAATCCGATTCGCGCCGGCGTGGTGGAGCGGCTGGATGTGCCAACGCACACCAGTGCCAACGAACGTATCGACCTCGCGCGTTCCGGGCTGTCGCCCGGAGTGGTGCTGTATCCTGTCGCTGGAGTATTGCCAGTCTCGCTATCCCTCAGCACGGCCGACTACCTGCAGATTCTTGACTGGACGGGCAGGGCGCTGGCGCCAGGCAAGCGTGGTCGGATTGACGGGCAGGCTCCGGCGATCCTTTCGGTGGTCGACAAGGATGCGCAGCGCTGGACAATGCGTGTCCGCGGCTATAGCGGCGGCTGGGCGCGGGCTGTTGGTTGTGCGCAGGATCTCGTCGACCTGGCTGGGCGCATCGGACAGCGTTGGCTCCAGGGTGTTCGGTTGGCTTGGATGCTGAGCTAAGCAGCTGGTGTCGCGCAACGCGATCGCAGTAACGGTGCTGCTCTAGTAGGAAATCGTGCGCGGGGAGTCCGTGCTGCGTCAGCTTAAGGGGAGTGAGGTCTTCATCGTCCTTGGCGAGACCGGACGGCTCGTTTGCTGTGCTCCCCGCGACTTGGCGATGAAGCGGCCGCGGAATTGTTGGCTGAATTGTTTGGGTGTCCCAATCCAATCCCAAATCCAGTCTGCTTGCTCAGCGCGCCCTGGAAGCGGCAGCGAGATTGCTCCTGACCGATGTGGGTGTCCTAAGTTGAGGTTGAGGTTGTACGAAAACGAATCCGGCCCTTGTTTCATCGGCCGCTGCGGCGGGCTGCGCCGCCGGATACCACACGGGCTGCGCGTGCCGACACTAGCCCGGCGATGGCCCCGCACAGTACGGCGATGGACGCCGACGCATACAGAGGCAAAGTTCCGGAGCGGGTCAGGGGCGGCGTCCAGCAGGCCAGCAAAACAAACGCGACAGCGCAGCCGAAGCCGGAAACGAAGCTGCGCGGCGGCGTTGCGTGGTGGCCAAGAAGTTTTGTGGATACTACAAATGCACTGGTTTCGAGCATCGTAGCGGCCAGCCCGAAAAGCAGGCCGGCCTGGAAGGTGCCTTGGCTGCCGTAGGCGTTGTCGAACTGGCCCAGCACGAAAACGCGAAGAGCGAGGACTGCCGTCCAGGTGAGGAACGCTGTACTTGAAAAGGCGACCAAGTTCATTGGCTATCGCATGTCAGGCGGTACCGCGCCGCGTTGGCTGACAGGATAAGCCCTGCGGCGACGTTCCGTCGTGATCGCGTGGCGCTCGGCGCTTGGGTCTTGCTGTGCCACGGGTTGGTATGGTGCCCGATGTGTGCTTGCGCGGTGCGCTGGCGCCGCACCGGACGCAGGCTCATGTGGTGTGCGCCGCCAGCGAAGATTCGAGACCGGCTCTGGTTGCTTGTCGGGAAGTCTGGGACACCCACATTCCGGAATTTTCCGATCCCACTTCGCTGTATTTCCGCTCTTTATCTACTCCACGGAAATTCGGGACACCCACACTCCCGCGCAGTCAGTCCAGCGGGTGGGCGAAGCCTGGGACACCCACACTCCGGAATTTCGGGGCACCGGCCCAGCCGATGCCCCGCCGATTTCGGGACACCCGCACTCCAGAATTTCCGACAGTCGTATTGATCTATCCGCGTCAGGTCCGACTACGAGCGTCAACTTCTGCCCGCTGTGTTGATCCGGAAATCCGTACGGAAATCTGGGACACCCACGCTCTCCAGAATTTCCCCGGAAGTTCGGGACACCCACGCTTCAGAATTTTCGGCGGAAGTTCGCACCCATGCTTCGGCGGGGACACCCACTCTGAAGTTCGGGACACCCACGCTTCAGAATTTTCCGCCCAATTCGCCCGGATTTCCTGTCGCCGACCGCTTGCTCGGCGAGCCATGCTACCTACATGGTCGTCGAAGTCCGGAACACCCGCGGGATTCCTCGATAGCGTGTATGTCGAAAATGGCGATC
>NZ_JANFQO010000052.1 GCF_024437735.1 Tahibacter harae
CGCGCCGCCGCCGGCGGCGGCGGCCGAGGCGAGCAGCCAGGAAATCGCCATCATCGGCCTGGCCGGGCGCTACCCGCAGGCGCCGACGCTGGAGGCGTTCTGGGACAACCTGCGCAACGGCCGCGACTGCATCAGCGAGATTCCGCCGGAGCGCTGGGACCACCGACCGTACAGCGAAGCCGGCGCGCGCGTCAGCGGCAAGGGCTATTGCCGCTGGGGCGGCTTTCTCGCCGGTGTCGATGAATTCGACCCGCTGTTCTTCAACATCTCGCCGCGCGAGGCGGCCGTGCTGGATCCGCAGGAGCGGCTGTTCCTGCAGACCGCCTGGGACACGCTGGAGGACGCCGGCTATACCCGTGCCGAACTGCGCGAGACGGTGCACGGCAATGTCGGCGTGTTCGTCGGCGTGATGTACGAGGAGTACCCGTTCTACGGCGTCGAGGCGCAGCAGCGCGGCGAGGCGGTCAGCCTGGCGGGCAGCCCGGCCTCGATCGCCAACCGTGTGTCGTACTTCTGCGACTTCAACGGCCCCAGCATGGCGGTGGACAGCATGTGTTCGTCGTCGCTGACGACGATACACCTGGCCTGCGAAAGCCTGCGCCGTGGCGAATGCGCCGTGGCCCTGGCCGGCGGCGTGAACCTGTCGCTGCACCCGAACAAATACCTGGGGCTGCAGCAGGGCCAGTTCTCGTCGTCCACCGGGCGCTGCGAAAGCTTCGGCCGCGGCGGCGACGGCTATGTGCCGGGCGAGGGCGTGGGCGCGGTGCTGCTGAAGCCGCGCGCCCAGGCCGAGGCCGACGGCGACCACATCTACGCCCTGGTACGCGGCAGCGCGGTCAACCATGGCGGCAAGACCAACGGCTATACCGTGCCCAATCCCCAGGCCCAGGGCCAAGTGATCGCGCGGGCGCTGCGCCGCGCCGGCGTGGAGCCCGGCTGGATCAGCTATGTCGAGGCGCACGGTACCGGCACTTCGCTCGGCGATCCGATCGAGATAGCCGGCCTGAGCCGGGCCTTCGGCGGCGACGCGCTGCCGCGCCAGTCCTGCATCATCGGCTCGGTCAAATCCAATATTGGACATTGTGAAAGCGCGGCCGGCATCGCCGGTGTAACCAAGGTGCTGCTGCAGTTGCAGCACGGCCAGATCGTGCCCTCGCTGCATTCGGACGTGCTGAACCCGAACATCGATTTCGCCGCCTCGCCGTTCCGCGTGGTGCAGTCGCTCAGCGACTGGCCGCGGCCGGTGCGCGAAATCGACGGCGTGCAGCGCGAGCTGCCGCGCCTGGCCGGTATCTCGTCCTTCGGCGCGGGTGGTTCCAACGCCCACGTGGTGATCGAGGAATACCGCGCCGCCGGCCGCAGCGCGGCCGGCAGCGGCCAGCCCCAGGCCGTGCTGCTGTCGGCGCGCACCCAGGAACAGCTCAATGCGCGCGTGCAGGCGCTGCTCGCGGCAGTGCAGAGCGGCCGCTACGACGACGCCGACCTGGCCGACATCGCCTACACCTTGCAGGTGGGGCGCGAACCGATGAGTGAGCGTGTAAGCCTGCTCGCCGACGGCATCGCCGTGCTGGTGGAAAAGCTGCAGGGCTACCTCGACGGCAAGGCCGAGCAGCTGGACGACATCTACCTGGGCCAGGCCCGCGCCAACCGCCAGGCATTGGCGGCGTTCGCCGGCGACGGCGAGTTCCAGGAGACCGTGGCGCGCTGGATCGAGCGCGGCCGCCTGGCCAAGCTGGCCGAGGTCTGGGCCACGGGCCTGGACCTGGACTGGCGCGCACTGCACCGTGGCGAACCGCGCCGCCGCCTGCCGCTCCCGGGCTATCCGTATGCGCACCAGCGCTGCTGGGTCGAGACCCGGCCGGTCACGCTGGCCGCGGCGGCGGTGGCGCCGCGCGCGGCGCTGCACCCGCTGCTGCAGCAGAACACCTCGGACGTGGACGGCCTGCGCTTCAGCTCCCGCTTCGACGGCGGGGAATTCTGGTTCGCCGATCACGTCATCGGCGGCCGCCGCCTGCTGCCTGGTGTCGCGATGCTGGAAATGGCCCGCGCCGCGGCGGCGCAGGTGCTGCCCGCGGGCGAGACCGTGCGGCTTGGCCAGGTGGTCTGGCTGCGGCCGCTTGCCGCGGACCCGGGCGTGCAGGTGCATGTCGATTTGCAGCCGCAGGCTGCCGGCCAGCTCGCGTTCGAGATCTATACCGATGCCGCCGACGGCGTCACCCTGCATTGCCAGGGCCTGGTGCTGCGGCAGCCGGCCAGCACGGCGCCGCAGCTGGACCTGACCGCCATCGAGCAGGCCTGCAGTGCCGCAACGCTGGATGCGGCCGACTGCTACCGGCGTTTCGCCGCCCTCGGCATGGACTACGGCCCGGCCCTGCAGGCGCTGCAGTCCCTGCATATCGGCGGCGGCCAGGCGCTGGCGCGGCTGGTGCTGCCGGCGCCGGTCGCGGCCGGGGCGGATGAATTCGTGCTGCATCCCAGCCTGCTCGATGCGGCGCTGCAGGCCATGATGGGCCTCGCCGAGGACAGGCCGGCGGCGCAGACCCAGCCGATACTGCCGTTCGCCGTGCAGTCGCTGGAATGGTGGGACGGCACGCGGGACGTGGTGCGCGTGTTTGCGCGGCCGGCCGCGGACAGCACGGCCGGCGTGCTGCGCGTGGACCTGGACCTGGCCGATGCCCAGGGCCGCGTCGGCGTGCGCGTGCGCGGACTCAGCGCGCGCACGCTGGCACCGCAGGGGCCGCAGGATCCGGACCCGGGCCGGGCCACGCCTGCAGCCGCGGACGTTGCGACCGTGCTGCTGCAGCCGCAGTGGAAACCGGCGCCGGCGCTTGCCGTGCCGCTGCCCGCGCTGCAGCGCGAAGTCGTGCTGTGCGGCTTCGGCGAGGACATGGCCGCGGCCGTGGCCGAGGGCGGTGCCTTCGCCGCCTGTGCGGGCGTGGCCGGTGACGGCGACATTGCGCAGCGCTTCGGGCGCTGCGCGCAATTCCTGCTGCAACAGGTGCAGCGCATTGCCGCGCAGCGCCAGTCCCTCCCGGTGCTGCTGCAAGTGGTCGTGCCCGAGGAGGCGGCTGGACTGGCCGGCCTCGCCGGTCTGCTCAAGTCGGCGCAGCAGGAAATCAGCCACTGCCAGTGCCAGCTGCTGCTGGCCCCGGCGCAGGCCGGCCCGGCCGGGCTGCGCCAGTTGCTGCAGGAGAATGCGGCAGCCGGTCCGGCCGAGATCCGCGGCAGCGCCGATTCACGCCAGCGGCGTGAATGGCTGCCCTGGAACGGCGAACTGCCGCGCGAACTGCCCTGGCGTACCGGCGGCGTCTATCTGATCAGCGGCGGCGCCGGCGGCCTGGGCCTGCTGTTCGCGGCCGAAATCGCGCGCCAGGCGCAGGGCGCGAGGCTGGTGCTGACCGGGCGCTCGGCACTGCAGGCCGCGCAGTTGCAGGCCCTGCAGGCGCTGCGCGAGCAGGGCGCCGAGGTCGACTATCAGCGGGTCGATGTCAGCGACGGTGCGGCGGTGGCTGCTCTTGTCGATGGCATCGTCGCGCGCTACGGCCGTCTCGACGGCATTCTGCACAGCGCCGGCGTGGTGCGGGACCGGCTGCTGCAGAAAAAGACAGCGGACGATTTCGCCGCGGTGCTGGCGCCCAAGGTCGCCGGTCTGGTCAACCTGGACCAGGCCAGCGCCGGGCTGGCGCTGGATTTCCTCGTCGCGTTTTCGTCGATCGCCGGTGCATTGGGTAATCGTGGACAGGTGGACTATGCCGCTGCCAATGCGTTCATGGACGCCTACATGAGCCACCGCGCCGCGCTCGCCGCCCAGGGACAGCGCCAGGGCCGCAGCCTGTCGCTGGGCTGGCCGCTGTGGCGCGAGGGCGGCATGCAGGCCGATGCCGCGACGCAGGAGCAGGCGCGTACGCGCTACGGCCTGCTCGCGCTGGATACGGCCGCGGGCCTGGCCGCGTTCTATCGCGCCCTGAACGGCGCCACCGGCGAGCTTCTGGTGCTGCACGGCGAGGCGCAGCGCCTGCTGCCGGGCGCGCCGGCGCCCGACGACGGTGCGGCAAATGCCGCGGTGCCGGCCGCCGCAGCGTTTTCCTCCGCGCCGGCGGGAACTGCGCTGGCAACCGCCGTGCCGCCGCCTGCCGCGGCCAATTCCGCCGTGCCGCCGGCAGCGGCCGGTGCTTCCGCGGACGGGCGCCTGCTGGGCCTGCTGCTGGACGATGTCTCGCAGCTGCTGCGCGTCACGCGGCATGAGCTGGACAGCGACACGGAACTGGGCGAATACGGCTTCGATTCGATCACCCTGACTGAATTTGCCAACCGCCTGAATGCGCGTTTCGGCCTGGAACTGATGCCGACCGTGTTCTTCGACCATCCGACCCTGCGCATGCTGAGCCGGCATCTGGCCGAACTCGGCGCTGCGGCGGCGCTGCCGGAAACGCCGGCGGCGGTCGCGGCAGACGCACCGGCCGCGGCCAGCATCGCGCTTGCGGCGGTGCCGGCGGCTGCCGCCGTGCAGGACGCGCCGCTTGCTGCCACGGGCGGCCGGCGCCGGCGCGGCGGCTGGTCCGTGGCCGCGCATGCCGCTGCGCCGGCGCCGTCCGCAGCGCTGCCGTCCGCCGCCGCACCCGCTGCGCCGGCGGCTTATCCGGCTGCAACGCCGCCGCCGTCTGCGGCACCGGCTGCCGCGCGCGAGCGCGTCGCGGTAATCGGCATCAGCTGCAGCTTCCCGGGTGCGCCGGACCTGGCCACGTTCTGGGACAACCTGCGCGCCGGCAGCGACTGTATCGGCGAAGTGCCGCTGTCGCGCTGGGACTGGCGCGCGATCTACGGCGATCCGCAGACCGAAGCCAACCGCACCAACGTGAAATGGGGCGGCTTCATCGACGGCGCCGACGAGTTCGATCCGCTGTTCTTCGGCATCTCGCCGCGCGAAGCGGTGCTGATCGATCCGCAGCAGCGCCTGATGCTGCAGCACGCCTGGGCCGCGATCGAGGACGCCGGCTACGCGCCGTCGCAGCTGTCGGGCAGCCAGACCGGCGTGTTCGTCGGCACCGGCATCACCGGCTACGGCGAGGCGCTGGCGGGCTCGGACCTGGATATCGAAGGCTATTCCTCCACCGGCATCGTGCCGTCGGTCGGGCCCAACCGGGTCAGTTTCTTCCTCAACCTGCACGGCCCCAGCGAGCCGATCGAAACCGCCTGCTCCTCCTCGCTGGTCGCGGTGCACCGCGCGCTGCAGGCACTGCGCACCGGCGGCTGCGAGCTGGCCCTGGTCGGCGGCGTCAACACCATGCCGTCGCCGCTGGCGCACATCAGTTTCAGCAAGGCCGGCATGCTGGCCGCGGACGGGCGCTGCAAGACCTTCTCCGACCGCGCTGACGGCTACTCCCGCGGCGAAGGCGTGGGCATGCTGCTGCTCAAGCCGCTGGCCCGGGCCGAGGCCGACGGCGACCGCATCTACGGCGTCATCATCGCCAGTGCCGAGAACCATGGCGGCCGCGCCAACTCGCTGACCGCGCCGAACCCGCGCGCGCAGGCGGAACTGCTGAGGACCGCCTACCGCGAAGCCGGCGTCGATCCGCGCAGCATCACCTACATCGAGGCCCACGGCACCGGCACGGAGCTGGGCGATCCGATCGAAGTGAATGCGCTCAAGGCCGCTTTCGCCAGCCTGCATGCGGAGGCCGGCGTCGCGGTGGTGCCGCAGCGCTGCGGCCTGGGCACGGTCAAGAGTGCGATCGGCCACCTGGAACTGGCCGCCGGCGCCGCCGGGCTGATCAAGCTGCTGCTGCAATTGCAGCATCGTACGCTGGTGAAAACGTTGCATTGCGAGCGCATCAACCCGTACATCGACCTGAGCGGTTCGCCGTTCTACATCGTGCGCGAGAACCGCGACTGGCCGGCCGCGACGGACGAACAGGGCAGGGCGCTGCCGCGCCGCGCCGGCGTCAGTTCGTTCGGCTTCGGCGGCGCGAATGCGCATGTCGTAGTCGAGGAATACCTGGCACCGCCCTCCGCGCCCGCCGTCCCTGGCACGGGGCCGGCCCTGGTCGTGCTGTCGGCGCGCACGGCCGAGCGCCTGCGCGCGCAGGCACTGCGCCTGGCCCAGGCCCTGCGCGCCGGCCGGCTGGCCGGCGCGGGACTTGCCGACATTGCCTACACCAGCCAGGTCGGCCGCGATGCGATGGACGAACGGGTGGCCTGGGCGGTCGGCAGCGAGGCCGAACTGCTGCAGCAGCTGGACGCCTTCATCGCCGACGCGGATGCGCCGGTCCCGGGCCGTTTCCGCGGCCAGGTGCGGCGCAGCCGCGAGGAAATCGCGCTGTTCAACGGCGACGACGATCTGCAGCGCGCGCTGGCGAACTGGGTCGCCCGCGGCAAATACGACAAGCTGGCGGAACTGTGGGTGAAGGGCCTTGCCGTGGATTGGCGCGCGCTGCACGGCACGCCGCCGCCGCGGCGCGTGAGCCTGCCGACTTATGCCTTCGCACCCGAGCGCTACTGGCCGCAGGCCCGCGCCGCGGCGGCGACGCCGCTGTCGGCCGCCGCGGCGGTGCAGACGCCGCCCGCGGGCGAGCCTGCGCCTTCGCCGGGCGCCACGCCTTCGCCGTCCGCCATCGCGGCAGCAGCGCAACCGCAGCCGGCTGCCGGCAGTGCAGACCCTGCGCCGGCCGCCGCAGCAACCGCCGGCACCGGCCCGTCGACCGCCGATCAGATCGCCGATCTGGTCTGCCGCCACCTTGGCCTGGCCGCTGCGCGCATCGACGAGCATGCTGCGCTGGATGAGTACGGGCTCGATTCCATAGGCGCAACCACGCTGCTGGGGCGCATCAAGGAACTGATCCCCGACGTGCTGGAAACCCTGTTCCTGGAGCACTCGACCCTGGCCCAGGTGCGGCGCTATATCGACCAGCATCACCGCGATGCGCTGGCGCCGCCGCCGGCTGCTGTGCCGGCCGGCAACGCCGGCGCGGCATCGGCGGCGGAAGCTGCGCAGCCTTCCGGCGGCGCGGCCGCGGTGCCGGGCAGGTCCGTGTCCGCAGCGGTCCAGGCCGCAGCGGTCCAGGCCGCAGCGGTTTCGGCGCCGGCAGCGGCCCCGGCGGCGTCGCAGGCCCCGGCGGCGTCGCAGGCCGCGGCAACCCCGCCGCCTGCGGCTGCGGCGGACGCCCAGCC
>NZ_JANFQO010000053.1 GCF_024437735.1 Tahibacter harae
TGCGAAGTCAAAGTGGAAGTGGGCAGCGTCCAGGCCGGCTGGCACGCGGTAATCCTTCAGTACCAGTTTTGCACCGAGGATGGTTCCCTCGGTCGGGCCAAGGTCCGAACCGAACCAGCCGTAACGGTAGGAATAGGCGGCGTCGTCGAAGAACTCATAGCGCACCGTGACGATTTCCGCGGAAGCGGCGCCGCTGGTCAGGGCGAGCAGCGCGGCGAGTAGATGGCGGTTAATAGCGCAATCCGGGACACCCACACTCCAGAATTTTCCGACCGAACTCCCCTAGATTTCCCGTAAGCGACCACTGATCCGGCGAGCCATGCTGCCTTTATGGCCCGCCCCGCTCCCAACTCATCCCGCCGGAAGGTGCTCAAGGCTGCTGGCACCGCGTCCAGCGATGCGTGCGACGCGCCTTCCTCTGCGGAGATGACGTGTTGACAGGCAGAGTTTCGAGCATCGGCCGGACTGAATTCGCGAGCGGCTTCACCTGTTGGGGCTTGCTTCGACGTGGCGGTTCACGCCTATGCGATCATGGGCAACCATCTGCTTAGGCATTCCGCAATCGTTCTGGGGGCGACACTATCTTTTCCAACGGATTCGACGGTGTAAGCGTGTGCGCCGGTACCCCCTACTAAAGGGCTCGGAGGCGGGATGGTTAGGTTTTCGAAGTTGAGTATTTCGTGCTTGAAGATGATGTTAGCTCTCTGCCTGGTCGGTTTCCTGTCAGTCCCCGCCCTGGCTGGAACCAGGCCTCAGGTGGATTTGTCGCTCAGCGCCAGCATGTCGCCGAGAACATTTGGTCCCGGCGGTCGTAACACGGTTGAACTGACGCTGCGGAATGCCGGCCCTGATGCTGCTGGCACAATACCAATTCGCCCATCGACGCTTTATGTTGGAGGCGATGGTTTCTACATCACAAACTCCCCGCCACCCTACGAAGTCGTTCCGCCGATTTCCGGGTGCTCTGTCGAGAGATTTGTATCTGAGCCATTGCCCGATGGGAATATCGGGATGGCGTTCGTCTACTACTTCGATTCCATTCCTGCCGGGGAATTTCGTACTTGTCTTTTTGACGTCGTTTTCCACTCGTCTACTAGAACTAGTCTGGCTGGCGGTTTTTATGCCTATTCAAATGTCAATGACATTGATCTGAACCTTGAAAACAACAGGCTCGACTTCGTGTTTGTCGCAAATCGGGTTCCGGTGGCGGTGGCGCCCGTTCCTGCTATGTCCAGACTTGGTCTGCTGGGCCTTATTGCAGGACTCATCCTCATCTTTAGCTGGAAGGTTGCGACAAATGGAGGCAAGTTAAATTAAGGGAGTCTGGGACATCCACACTCCCGATTCTCGGACCCATCCCTGGGTTCCTGCCACCGCTCACTTGTCCATCAGATTCCACGAAATTCGGGCCACCCTCATTTCGGAGTTTTCTGACCTGAACTCTCAACGAGCCAGATTGGGATTCCTCAGCGGCGCGTGTCGAAAACGGCGGGCGCCCCGGTCTTCCAGTGGGTGTCCCAATCTTCCCAATCTTCCCGTCTACTGACAGCGAGTACGAGCACAGAATGTCGGTTTGGCGCCGAGGGGTAGTGACGACAAGGTTTTCGTTTGTTGGGTCGCCGATGCGGTGTGCTGAACATACTGTCGTACAAGTTCCTAATAAGTGCGACGAAACGCATGGCTGAAGCAACGGTGTGTTCGGGCAATTCGGTTGCGTGTGGAGAATTGTGCGCAGCGGCTTGACTCGGCTGCAAGCATAGAAGCATGCTCAGCGCGTCTTCAGGGGCGGTTGAGAACGTCATGGCGTCCAGATTCGCAATTGCATTTGCGTTGCTGAGTGCAGCAGCTCCCTCGGTCAATGCTGGTGTCATCCTCACAAGCTTTGACGTAGGGTCGAGCGAAGTGTCTGGGCCCACTTCCTCGGATTTGTTCGTCCATCTCGGTTCAGCTGGCTCGGGCGACAGCGCAGCAATCGCCATGGTATGGCCGGCTACGGTGAACCTTGCGTTGTTGGCCACGTTGCCATCAAGCCTGACTGTAAATCTTCCGGATCGTACTGCGGTAGTTCTTTATCGTGGGCGTGCAGAGCGGCGTGGACCCGAGGGGTTTGTATGGAATGGTCGCGGCGGCGATTGCAGCGCGGTTTTTACTGTAGACAGTAATAAGATCCACGCGACTTTATCTTGCATCAACGCAAACTACAGCATCGAAGGTTCGAATGCCGGGGGTTTGCAACTGACTCGCTACGACCAGAGTCAACTTCCTGGCGAAGCTACTCCAGTAGCCATGCCTTCGCTGCTTCCCACGATCTCGCCGATAGCTATGCGGGAGGTGGCGGTGGACTCGGTCATCGATGTGCTGGTTCTATACACCGAAGGCGTAAGACAGTTTTATGATCCAACCGGTGGCGCTGCTGGTACTCGGCTTTTCGCGCAGAGTGCCGTGGATCAGGTCCAACTTGCGTTCGATAACAGCAATGTAGGGACTGGAATCGCTCTGACGAAAGCAAAATGGGTCGCCCGCTCTGATTCGAGCAATTTGTCGCTACTTTTGGACTATCTGGCCGCTGATCCAACGCCAACTGCCCTTCGGGATTTCTGGGCCGCTGACGTCGTGATTTTGGTTACAGAGGTAGGCGCAAGCCCCATCACCTGTGGCATAGCCAACACACCGGGCATGGGAGGTGCTCCGCCACCTGGCACTTCCTTCGCTCCCAACGCCCTTGGTGTTGTAGCCCGCAGTTGTGCGATCGCGGATTTCAGCTTTTCACATGAACTCGCACACCTAATCGGTGCGAACCATAACCCCGAATCCAATTCAAACGCGACGCCGCTTCGAGCCTGGGCATTGGGCCATTGGCAAACCAACATCGAAGGCGGGGCGCGCACCATCATGTCATATCCATTATCGCCAAGTCTGTGCACGTCGCCCTGCAGCCGGATATTGAATTTTTCGAACGCTGATATATGGGTTGATTGGTTTAGAACTGGTAGGCCGGACCAGCGCGAAAATGCGAGAGTGCTGAACGAATTTGCTCCAGTAACAGCTCAGTATCGACTTAGTCTCGGTCGAATTTTTGCTGACGACTTTTCACTGTGAGCAAATGGATGCTCGGTGTTGCTAAGTTCGTGCCGATGCTGGTTCTGGCTCTGCTGTCCGCTCGGGCGTCAGCAGGTACCGTGCAGGTTCCCTCCGACATAGCAATTACCTTGACCGCAGCACCAACAGCAGCGCTGAGGCCGGGGCAACCCGTAGAATTTACCCTCGGTGTCACCAACAATGGCCCAGCGCCTGTGCGTCGTTTGTTGATTACAGGGCCCGACGTTTACGATCAGATCTATCTGCCCGGCGGTGCTTGGACCGACTGCCCCATGTTTTTGACCGTTGTAGATGGTTCCGCTGCATCGTATTGGTATCTTTTCTGGTATCCAGCCTTTCCGAATGCACCGGATATCGCCGTGGGTGAAACGCGCACCTGTCGGTTTCGGCTAGAACTCACTCCCGCGGCACAGGCGGTGACGCCAGTCAGCGTGGGACTGCCGAGTTTCTATTTGGACCCTAATCCCTCCAACGATAGAGCAACGGTTCTTCTAACAAGGGCTGTGACACCCGCTGCGACACCCGTCCCAACGCTTGCTCGTTCTGTACTCGTACTGCTGGCCGGCCTGCTGGCAGGTATTGCGGCGTTGCGCCTGTTTCGGCTGACTGGCAACCGCTTCTAGTGTCCTGTCCCGCTAATACGTGAGCAAAGTCGCTCAAGCTTGGCGAGGATGGATTCGGCGGTTGCCGTCCACCGGAAGGGTTGGCAGCGCGTGTTGTAGTTCTGGACAAAGGTGTCGATGCGCCGGACGAGTTGGGGGACGCTCTTGAAAGAGCCACGTCGAATGGCTTTGTCCGTGATCAGAGCAAAGAAGCGCTCCACCTGATTGAGCCAGGAGCTGTAGGTGGGAATGAAATGCATGTGCCAGCGCGGGCGAGCCGCTAACCATGCTTTTACCTTCGGATGCGAATGTGTGGCGTAGTTGTCGACGATGCAGTGCACGTCCAGTTTGTCGGGGACGGCGTTATCGAGATCGCGCAGGAAGCTCAAGAACTCTTGGTGGCGATGCAGCGAAGTCTGGGACACCCACATTTCAGAACTTTCCGACCCAATTTGTCCAGATTTTCTGTAGCCGGCCACTCACCCCGGCGAGCCATGCTGCCTCCATGGCCCACCCCCGCTACCAATTCATCCCGCCGGAAGGCGCTCAAGGTTGCTACCACTGCGTCCAGTGGTGCGTGCGACGCGAGTTTCGAACATCGAAAGGGCTGGGTTCGCGAGCGGCTTCACCTGCTGGGGGCCTGCTTCGCCGTCGCTACTGATGCCTGCGCGGCGATGAGCAATTACTTGCCTATCGTGTTGCACCTGGTGACTCACAATCCAGAGGGTTGCTATAGCTTTGCAACTACTGAAAAGAACGACAGCGTAGGGGCACTCGCAAAGCAATTCTGCGACAACTGCCTTGACACGGGCTGTGATGAGACTGGTACATTTGTAGAACTTCATGCGTCAAACAGGGGGACTTATGAAGCTTCTGGGGCCCTCAAAGGTATTGAGCAATGAAGCGTTTTCTTCTGTCGCTAGTGCTTGCAGCAGCAGGCATTGGTATGGCGCAAACCAGCAGCGCCGCAGTACCCGGCTATCCCTGCCATGGCTGCACCCTCGCCCAGGAAGAGCAAGCTGCGCTCACCAAGCCCGGGCTTGGGGTCAGGTTTGTCTATAACTTCACCAATCATAGGTTGCGCAAGTTCGCGGTCTATCTCGATTCGGCGCGCGCTACCGGGGCAATAGACGGGGTGTTTGTCGCGTCTGAGCCCATGGACTTTTCTCGCGCATCCCCGTCCGGCCGCGATTTGTACGAAATGGTCGTTGATCCGGGAATGGTTCCGATCTTCGCGGCGGCAGACAGGCTGTGGGCAACAGATCGAAGCTGGTTCAAACAGGCACAGCATCGCGCCGAACTTGAGCGGGTCGGACAAACACCGGGCACCCTTGGTCCGCGCCCCTTCAGCCCTCCCGATGTCGCGTGGGATGGTCCGGGAAGCGGTGAAGGCCGCCTGTTTATGCAGCGACTGGCCTTTATGCTGAGCAGCAGGTCAACAACTGCGCAGCTGGGAAATGGCATGGCCGAGGCGCTTCACGATATCGGCGTCGCACTTGAAAACGTCACCATTGACGTGGGCACCGATGGCGCCTCAGTCGGTGCAACGCTGGCGGACGGGCCGACCAAGGAAACGTTGGTTGAGTTCTGCAACAGCAAGGGAGAGTGCATCGCGGCAAAACTTACAACGTCGAAGACCGGTGTGAAAATTGAATACGCCGGCGCAACTGATGCTGAAAATGTCTCCTACCCTAGTTCGGCCGAGCGCACGATCGAGCGCAGATGGGGGCCGGGTGGGCGCGAAGCAGCACGCGACATGGGGCGCTTCATCACAACCAATCGGAACGGGATTTTGAACACGGGCAACGTTGCGGCGAACTGCGGACGTACAGTGCTTGCGTGTTCTGATGCGGGTACGCAGTACGTGTGCCAAATGTTCTGCGTTCACTAGTTCGAGAAAAAGGTCACCGAAAAAAGAACGCTGCGGCGCAATGCCGGTCAGTTAACGCTGACTGGCATTTTTCGTTGTGGCCACGAAATCCGAAATCCGGGACACCCACACTCCAGAATTCTCTGACCGAACTCCCCTTGGATTTCCCGTAGGCGGGAAGTTCGGGACACCCACGCTTCAGAATTTTCGGCGGAAGTTCGCACCCACGCTTCGGCGGGGACACCCGCCCCGAAGCCTGGAACACCCACGCTCCGGAATTTCGGGGCACCGGCCCAGTCGATGCCAGCCGATTCCGGGACACCCGCACTCCAGAATTTCCGACAGTCGAATTGATCTATCCGCGTCAGGTCCGACTACGAGCGTCAACTTCTGCCCGCTGTGCTGATCCGCGCCACTGAATCGTCAGGCGAAATCCGGGACACCCATATTCAGGAATCTTCTGACACCCGAAATCCGGGACACACACATTCCAGAATTTTCCGACAGTCGAATTGATCTATCGGCGCCACGTCTGGCTACGAACGCGAACCTCGGTCCGCTGTGTCGATCCGCGCCAACGCCCTGAATCGCCCAACGACATATTTCTCAAACACGACGTTGAGCCTAGTGTTCAGGCGCTCGTGGTCCAGCTCGCCTTTGCTTGCTGAAACCTCCTGGGCGATAACCAGTGCTTCCGGAACGGCATATGCTGCATTCCGGGTCAGCGCATCGACGATCTTCTGGAGAAGCGGATGCGTCGAGCCGTCGGCGTCGCAGTCGGCCACCAAGTCATTTAGGTCGCAGAGCAAGCAGAGCGCGGCGCCTTCCCGGAGCAAAGTTTCGTCAATCTCGTTCCGTTGGTCTTCTGACACCTCAACGGTCAAGTATACGAAAGGATCGAAGTCATCCGGCGCCAGGTAGACCGTCTGGTCGTTCGTGATGCCGCCTTCTCTGAGCAGGTGATAGTAAAGAAGGAGCACCGAAGCAAGGGCCTTGTTTGCCTGGGCGTAGTTTGTCGAGTCGATGCGCATTGATGTGAACCGCCCCGGGAACCCCGGAGACTCATTGGTGTGAGTCACGCCGCCATGGCGAGCTCACGGATTTGCCGATAGTAGGCCGCCTCAGCTTCTGCCGGCGGGATGTTGCCGATCGGCCCCA
>NZ_JANFQO010000054.1 GCF_024437735.1 Tahibacter harae
GACCGGCGGCTTGACGAAACGAAAAACCGATGTACGATTCGCGCCCCTTCGCTGAGACGGACGTTGGAAGCGGAGGCTGGATCGGAAGATTCAGGCGGGTTGTGCGGAGGGTTGAGTGGGTTGGTTTCCGGCGGAAAGAAAGTGGTACGCCGGGGGTTGACGAAACGCAAACCGGCTGTATGATTCGCGGCCCTTCACCGAGGTGGTAGCGCGGTGAGGGCGGCAACGAAAGTTGCAGGAATGAAAGACGCTTTTCGGGGTGGTTGAGTCAGCCGCCCGGTTCGAAAAAAAGACGAACTGGGGTGTTGACGGAAACGAAAGGTGGTGTAAGATAGGCGGCTCACCGGGACGAAAGGTTGCCGGGGTGAAGCGGAACAAAAGGTTCGCTTCGGGCTGAAAGATCTTTGACAGTGTGCGCAGGTGTTTTGTGTGGGCGCCTTGGGATGGATAAACAAGTCCATCGAAATATCAAGGCGTCTAACGAAGCAAGCATGCAAATGCAAGCTAGTAGACCCTCAAAGTAATTTGACGAAAGTCAGCCGATTAAACTGAAGAGTTTGATCCTGGCTCAGAGTGAACGCTGGCGGCAGGCCTAACACATGCAAGTCGAGCGGCAGCGCGGGGCAACCTGGCGGCGAGCGGCGGACGGGTGAGGAATGCATCGGAATCTACCCTGTCGTGGGGGATAACGTAGGGAAACTTACGCTAATACCGCATACGACCGAGAGGTGAAAGTGGGGGACCGCAAGGCCTCACGCGATTGGATGAGCCGATGCCGGATTAGCTAGTTGGTGGGGTAAAGGCCCACCAAGGCGACGATCCGTAGCTGGTCTGAGAGGATGATCAGCCACACTGGGACTGAGACACGGCCCAGACTCCTACGGGAGGCAGCAGTGGGGAATATTGGACAATGGGCGCAAGCCTGATCCAGCCATGCCGCGTGTGTGAAGAAGGCCTTCGGGTTGTAAAGCACTTTTGTTCGGGAAGAAATCGTGCGGGCTAATACCCAGTACGGATGACGGTACCGAAAGAATAAGCACCGGCTAACTTCGTGCCAGCAGCCGCGGTAATACGAAGGGTGCAAGCGTTACTCGGAATCACTGGGCGTAAAGCGTGCGTAGGCGGTTCGTTAAGTCTGCTGTGAAAGCCCTGGGCTCAACCTGGGAACTGCAGTGGATACTGGCGGACTAGAGTGTGATAGAGGATGGTGGAATTCCCGGTGTAGCGGTGAAATGCGTAGAGATCGGGAGGAACACCAGTGGCGAAGGCGGCCATCTGGATCAACACTGACGCTGAGGCACGAAAGCGTGGGGAGCAAACAGGATTAGATACCCTGGTAGTCCACGCCCTAAACGATGCGAACTGGACGTTGGTTGCAACTTGGCAATCAGTGTCGAAGCTAACGCGTTAAGTTCGCCGCCTGGGGAGTACGGTCGCAAGACTGAAACTCAAAGGAATTGACGGGGGCCCGCACAAGCGGTGGAGTATGTGGTTTAATTCGATGCAACGCGCAGAACCTTACCTGGCCTTGACATCCACGGAACCTTGCAGAGATGCGAGGGTGCCTTCGGGAACCGTGAGACAGGTGCTGCATGGCTGTCGTCAGCTCGTGTCGTGAGATGTTGGGTTAAGTCCCGCAACGAGCGCAACCCTTGTCCTTAGTTGCCAGCACGTAAAGGTGGGAACTCTAAGGAGACTGCCGGTGACAAACCGGAGGAAGGTGGGGATGACGTCAAGTCATCATGGCCCTTACGGCCAGGGCTACACACGTACTACAATGGTCGGTACAGAGGGTTGCAATACCGCGAGGTGGAGCCAATCCCAGAAAACCGATCCCAGTCCGGATCGGAGTCTGCAACTCGACTCCGTGAAGTCGGAATCGCTAGTAATCGCGGATCAGCTATGCCGCGGTGAATACGTTCCCGGGCCTTGTACACACCGCCCGTCACACCATGGGAGTTGGTTGCTCCAGAAGTAGGTAGTCTAACCGCAAGGGGGACGCTTACCACGGAGTGGTCAATGACTGGGGTGAAGTCGTAACAAGGTAGCCGTATCGGAAGGTGCGGCTGGATCACCTCCTTTAGAGTATGGCTTGGCCATCTCAAGACGCCCTCACAAGGCACCTGCATTCAGAAGAGAGCCTCATCGCGACGATGAGTGTTCCGTACACGGGGCTTTAGCTCAGCTGGGAGAGCACCTGCTTTGCAAGCAGGGGGTCGTCGGTTCGATCCCGACAAGCTCCACCACTAAAGTTCGCAAGAACGATGGGTCTGTAGCTCAGGTGGTTAGAGCGCACCCCTGATAAGGGTGAGGTCGGTGGTTCGAGTCCTCCCAGACCCACCATTTGCCGCGATGCGGTGGAATGGTGAGCGGGTAAAACCCGGGTATGAAACCTTCTGAATGAGTGCGCACACGAATTTAAGCAGCTGAGCATTGTGGCTTGGTTGCGTTCTTTGACAACTTGGGATGTGAACAAGCGTTTGGAACTCTGTCGAGTCCAAATGTGTCGTTGAGGCAAGTAGGCGAAGTATCACAGGAGCTTATTGTGTAATTCCGAGGCGACTTGGAGTTATATGATCAAGCGACTAAGCGCATACGGTGGATGCCTTGGCAGTCAGAGGCGATGAAGGACGTGGCAGCCTGCGAAAAGCATCGGTGAGTCGGCAGCAGACTTTGACCCGGTGATGTCCGAATGGGGAAACCCACTCAGCAATGAGTATCCTCACCTGAATCTATAGGGTGTGGAGGCGAACTCAGGGAACTGAAATATCTCAGTACCTGAAGGAAAAGAAATCAACCGAGATTCCCCAAGTAGTGACGAGCGAACGGGGACTAGCCCTTAAGCAATGCAGGTTTTAGTGGAATGGTCTGGAAAGGCCAGTCATAGACGGTGATAGCCCGGTACACGAAAGGGCCTGCAGTGTGAAATTGAGTAAGGCGAGGCACGTGAAACCTTGTCTGAACATGGGGGGACCATCCTCCAAGGCTAAATACTCCTGACTGACCGATAGCGAACAAGTACCGTGAGGGAAAGGCGAAAAGAACCCTGGTGAAGGGAGTGAAATAGAACCTGAAACCGTATGCGTACAAGCAGTGGAAGCCCGCAAGGGTGACTGCGTACCTTTTGTATAATGGGTCAGCGACTTACGTTGTGTGGCGAGCTTAACCGTCTAGGGGAGGCGAAGGGAAACCGAGTCTGAATAGGGCGCATAGTCGCACGGCGTAGACCCGAAACCGGGTGATCTAGCCATGACCAGGGTGAAGGTCCGGTAACACGGACTGGAGGCCCGAACCCACTCCCGTTGCAAAGGTAGGGGATGAGTTGTGGCTAGGAGTGAAAAGCTAATCGAACCCGGAGATAGCTGGTTCTCCTCGAAAGCTATTTAGGTAGCGCCTCATGTATCACTGCTGGGGGTAGAGCACTGTTATGGCTAGGGGGTCATTGCGACTTACCAAACCATTGCAAACTCCGAATACCAGCACGTGCGAGCATGGGAGACACACGGCGGGTGCTAACGTCCGTCGTGAAAAGGGAAACAACCCAGACCCGCAGCTAAGGTCCCAAAATTATCGCTAAGTGGAAAACGATGTGGGAAGGCATAGACAGCCAGGAGGTTGGCTTAGAAGCAGCCACCCTTTAAAGAAAGCGTAATAGCTCACTGGTCGAGTCGGCCTGCGCGGAAGATTTAACGGGGCTAAGCGATATACCGAAGCTCGGGGTGCATTCTTTGAATGCGCGGTAGAGGAGCGTTCCGTAAGCCTGTGAAGGTGAGTCGTAAGGCTTGCTGGAGGTATCGGAAGTGCGAATGCTGACATGAGTAACGATAAGGGGGGTGAAAAGCCTCCCCGCCGAAAGCCCAAGGTTTCCTCGCGCAACGTTAATCGGCGCAGGGTGAGTCGGTCCCTAAGGCGAGGCAGAAATGCGTAGTCGATGGAAAGCGGGTTAATATTCCCGCACCTGTCTGTAATGCGATGGGGGGACGGAGAAGGCTAGGTGTACCGGGCGTTGGTTGTCCCGGGGAAAGGCGGTAGGTGTTGAGAGTAGGCAAATCCGCTCTCATTTACACCGAGCACCGAGACGAGCTCTTTGAGCGAAGTCACTGAGGCCACGCTTCCAGGAAAATCCTCTAAGCTTCAGTTACAGATAGACCGTACCGTAATCCGACACAGGTAGGCAGGGTGAGAATCCCAAGGCGCTTGAGAGAACTCGGGTGAAGGAACTAGGCAACATAGCACCGTAACTTCGGGAGAAGGTGCGCCCAAGAGTGTGGCAACGTGCGTTGCTGAGCACTCTCGGGCCGCAGTGACCAGGCCGCTGCGACTGTTTATCAAAAACACAGCACTCTGCAAACACGTAAGTGGACGTATAGGGTGTGACGCCTGCCCGGTGCTGGAAGGTTAATTGATGGGGTCAGCCGCAAGGCGAAGCTCTTGATCGAAGCCCCAGTAAACGGCGGCCGTAACTATAACGGTCCTAAGGTAGCGAAATTCCTTGTCGGGTAAGTTCCGACCTGCACGAATGGCGTAACGACAGCGGCGCTGTCTCCACCCGAGACTCAGTGAAATTGAAATCGCTGTGAAGATGCAGCGTTCCCGCGGCAAGACGGAAAGACCCCGTGAACCTTTACTATAGCTTTACACTGAACGTTGAGTTCGTCTGTGTAGGATAGGTGGGAGGCTACGAAACCATGGCGCTAGCTGTGGTGGAGCCATCCTTGAAATACCACCCTGATGTGCTTGACGTTCTAACCTGGATCCGTAATCCGGATCGGGGACCGTGTATGGTGGGTAGTTTGACTGGGGCGGTCTCCTCCCAAAGAGTAACGGAGGAGCTCGAAGGTACGCTCAGCGCGGTCGGACATCGCGCACTGTGTGCAAAGGCATAAGCGTGCTTGACTGCAAGATCGACGGATCAAGCAGGTACGAAAGTAGGACTTAGTGATCCGGTGGTTCTGTATGGAAGGGCCATCGCTCAACGGATAAAAGGTACTCCGGGGATAACAGGCTGATACCGCCCAAGAGTTCATATCGACGGCGGTGTTTGGCACCTCGATGTCGGCTCATCACATCCTGGGGCTGTAGTCGGTCCCAAGGGTATGGCTGTTCGCCATTTAAAGTGGTACGCGAGCTGGGTTCAGAACGTCGTGAGACAGTTCGGTCCCTATCTGTCGTGGGCGTTGGAGGTTTGAGAGGGGCTGCTCCTAGTACGAGAGGACCGGAGTGGACGATTCCCTGGTGTTCCGGTTGTCACGCCAGTGGCACTGCCGGGTAGCTATAATCGGAAGCGATAACCGCTGAAAGCATCTAAGCGGGAAGCGCGCCTCAAGATGAGACCTCCCGGAGCACAAGCTCCCTGAAGGGCCCAGGTAGACTACCTGGTTGATAGGGTGGGTGTGTATCGCAGTAATGCCGAGCTAACCACTACTAATGACCCGTGCGGCTTGATCATATAACTCCAAGACGCTTCAACTACGCCTCAATCACACATTGACGCGACTGTTCCAAACACACGTTCACATCCCAAGTCACAACGCTGAGTCCGCGCTCCATAGCGCGACTCCAACTCCTCCCTGGCGGCCATAGCGGTTTGGTACCACCCGATCCCTTCTCGAACTCGGAAGTGAAACGAACCCGCGCCGATGGTAGTGTGCTTCCGCATGCGAGAGTAGGTCACTGCCAGGGCCTTACAACCTCCAAAACGCCAACCCTAACCGGTTGGCGTTTTGGCTTTTGCGCGATTGTCGAAAGCGC
>NZ_JANFQO010000055.1 GCF_024437735.1 Tahibacter harae
ATGTGACCGTGCAGGTGCAGGACGCCCACGGCGCCAGCGACGACCAGGTGTTCCGCGTGATCGTGAATGCGGATCTGGTGGGGCATAGTCATGTGGGGAGGGAGTTCTGGTTCACCCATAGCCAGAACCTTTGTTCTCAAATCGCTCTGTGCACCCAGGCCAATGCGCCTGAACGCAGTCACTGGGTCACTGTAGCGGCGCTGGATGGCGCACAAGGCTTTGTAGAAGCCCCCGGCTTGAATTTCCGTCAGGATTTCACCATTGCGGCAGGCGGTGTCGCCGAAATCAAGCTGCCCTGGCAGGTCATGAACACGGAGGTTTTCCGCGCCGTGAATCTGGCCGTACACGTGGTGTCCGATGCGCCGGTGACGGTGGTGTCGATGAACCGCCTGATCCATTCGACCGATGCCGCGGTGATCTATCCGATCGACGTGCTCGGCCGCAACTACACCGTCATCGACTATCCGCGCAAATCCGGCGAAGGCGGCCAGGTGGCGTTCGTCGCCACCGAGAACAACACCGTGGTCACCATTGCGCCGCCGGCCACCGGTCAGGCAGTCCAGGGTCCCAGCGGCCCAACCACCGATTCGTGGACCGTCACGCTGCAGCGCGGACAGGCCTACCAGCTCAATGCCTGGGAAATGCCGGCGATCGACTACGCGCCCTATAGTGGAGCGCGCCTGATGGCTTCCGCGCCGCTGGCCGTATTCGGCGGCAGCATCTGCGGTTTCGTACCCGATGAGGTCGAGGCTTGCGATCACCTGTACGAACAGCTGCTGCCGGACCGCAACCTGGGCCAGGACTTCATCGCCGGCAATCTCGCCACGCGCAGTGTCGGCAATATGTACCGCTTCGTCGCAACCCAGGACGACACCGCCGTCTATGCCGGCAATTACCTGATTGCCGTGCTGCGCGCCGGGCATAGCGCCGAACGTATCCTCGAAGGCCCGGTGGCCCTGCATGCGACCAAGCCGGTGCAGATGTTCCTGCTGGCACTGGGCGAAAACGCCGACAGCGGCATGCGCGATGTGCCGCCGGGCGTGCCTCCCTCGCTGCACAACGATCCCGACGGCGATCTGCTCGACCCGTTCGCGATCGCTGTGCCGCCGATGGGCACGGAACTCTCCGATTACCTGTTCACTACACCGCAGGTGTCGGCCATGCTGCTGCACTACGTCGGCATCACCATTCCCGAATCCGCCGTGGCCAGCCTGCGCCTGGATGGCGCCGCCGTCAGCGGCGTGACGTGGCGCGCCGTCCCGGGCACCGACAAGGTGCACGGCAATCTGCGCGTGAGTGCGGGCCGGCACCGCGTGGCAGCTGCCGCGCCGTTCGGCCTGATCACCTACGGTTATGGCGACTACGAATCCTACGGCTACGCCGGCGGTCTGCTGATCGGCGACCAGGACCGCGTGCGCCGGCTGGAGGTAACGCCGCTGGCGCAGATACGTACGGTCGGCGACAGCGCTTGTTTCGCGATCGTGTCGCGCGACGCGCAGAACCGGCGTGTACCGTATGCGCGCTTCGGTGTGCGCGCGGAGGGGCGCCAGACGCATGCGGAGTCGGGCTACCTTGATGGTACGGGGCGCGGTGAATACTGCTTCGAGCATCCGTTCGTGGAGACCACGCCGCTGGTGTTCGAATCCGGCTTCGCCCAGGTCGAAGCCCAGGTGGAATGGCTGGCACCCGGCGACGGTGTCAATCGCGCGCCCATCATCACCTCGCTGCCGGGGCTGGAATTGCGCGACCCGGTATTCCACTACGACCTCGACGCAGTCGATCCCAATGACGATGTGCTGAGCTATGCGTTGATCGGCGGCCCGTCCGGCGCGCAAATCGACGCACAGACCGGCGTGCTGACCTGGACGCCGCCGGTACCGGCCGACCGCAAGGCCCTGCTGCAGGATTTCACGCTGCGCGCGCTCGATTCCCAGGGCCTGTATGCGGAGCAGCGGTTTACGCTGCAGGTGCACTTCAAGGCCATGCTGCAGATCACCAACGAGATTGGCGTCGACAACCAGCTGGCCTACGAACGCACCGGCTTCCAGGCCAAACTGCGCACGATCGGTGGCATCGCCGCGCACCAGAACGTGGATGTGCTGCAGGGGCCTGTCGGCCTGAGTGTGCTGCTCAGCGATCGCGAGGGGCTGATCAAGTGGACTACAGAATCGATCCTGTCGCCCGCGCTGCGCTACAGCGATGCGCTGGTCCTGGGCAGTCGCGATGATCCCGCTTCGGGGGCGGATCTGGCGCTGACTCCGATCTGGGCGATCAGCAGCGGCGGCGGTATGAACGTACCGGTATTTGGCCGGCCGCTGGACACCAACAATGACGGCGTGGTCAACGCATCCGACAGGCTCGTGGCTGCCGGCGTGAACGGCGCTTTCCAGCTCATCGTGCGCTATGTCGATACCGGTGAGGCCCTGTCCTGGTCAGGCACGCGCTATGCTGGCAGCAATATCGTGCCGGCCTTTGCCGATTTGGATGGCGACGGTCGCGACGAACTGCTGTACGGCAGCAACACCGGCAAGCTGGTCGCTCTCACCGGCACCAATCAACGGGTGTGGGCGGTGGATCCGGACCTGGGTACGACGTCGCTGAAGAGCTTCCAGACCAGCATAGAGACCGCCGACCTGGAGGGCGACGGCACGCTGGAAATCTTCGTCGCCGGCCGCCTATACGACGCGAATGGCGTCAGCCGCTGGACTCTGGGGCCCGCCTCGGGCGTGAGCGCCACCTATCTGTCGCCGCTGCTGATCGATCTCGATGGCGACGGCGTGCGCGAAGTGTTGTTCCTGGATGAAGTGCGCCGAGCCAACGGTACGCTGTGGTGGCGCGTGCCGGCGCATCCTGGCAATGGCTCGGTCGCCCGCGCGGAGTTCTCGGCGTTCGACTTCGACGGCGACGGCGATCGTGAAGTCATCGCCAGCGTAAGCTACGAACAGAGCAACGACCGCTATCTGGAGCGCTTTGCCCATGACGGTACGCGCCTGGGGAGTCCGATCGTTCTGGCCTCCGACGGCGGCCTGCCGGCGGTGTTCGACATCGACCGCGACGGCACGCGGGAAGTCTATTTGCCGCTGGAACGCAAGGCCTGGTCGCTGGATGGCACCGTGCGCGTCGATCTGGGCGCGCTGCCGCTGGCCAGTGCTTATCCGCAGCTGCTCGACGCCAACGGCGATGGCGCGGTTGAGGCGCTGGGCCAGGGCGGTTACAAGCGTCTGAATGACGTGCAGACGAACTGGCTGTGGTCCGAGGTCGGCGCTGCCTACGGCGAGCGCCGCGGCCCCGGCGCGCTGGTGGACAGTAATGGCGATGGCAATGCCGAGTGGTTTGTCGCCGGTACCTACAACGCGCTGCTCAAGCCCACCCAGGGCGTGTGGCCGGCCGACCGCGCCGGTCGGCGCAGCTACCGCGACGGTGCCGCGCGGCACACCGGCAGCTTCGATGTCGATATTCCGCCCGGCACGCCGAATGACCTGCGCTACGACCTGTGGATCGGCGACCTGCGCCAGCGCGCTGGCATCGATGCCGCGCACAAGCGCTACGAAGTGAATGTGCGCAACCGCGGCCTGCGCAGCCTGCAGCATCCGGTTACGGTCAGCCTGTACTCGGGCGAGCGCGGCAACGGCGGCTTTGAACTCACGCGCAAGACGGTGCCGGCATTGCGTTCCGGCGAACGTGCTGCGATCGCCTTCGACAGTGTGGACAACGACGACCTGCAAGGCTGGATATACGCTTACATCGATGCCGCTGCCGGCGAAAGCGGTAGCGACCGTCTGCCCTACAACAACCGCGTCGCCGCGCATGTCATCGAACTGAGCCTGAGCGACGGCGCCGACCGCGTCGATCGCGTACTGCACAGTGTCGAAGTCAGGCAGCAGAACTTCGCCCTGGATCTCAAAGGCGTCCTGCCAGCCACGGTGCATTCGGGTCACACCGTGACCCTGCAACTGCTGGCTGGTCAGCTGGATTTGGACAATGCGCCGTACTTCTTCCTGAGCAGCGCTCCCGACGGCGCCCGCATCGATCCGTGGACCGGCGTGATGACGTGGACGCCAACGGCGGCGCAGGCAGGCTATCGCTATTTCTACGCCAATGTACGCTTCCCCAGTGGTGTCGAAGACTTCGTGATGTTGACCACTACAGTCGTCGCCAATCCGAACCGTCCACCGCAGATCACTTCCACCGCGCCCACGCATGCCGTGGTCGGCCAGGCCTGGACTTACGCCGTTGCGGCGAGCGATCCCGACGGCGATGCGCTGACCTATGCGCTGAATCCTGCGGCTGCGGGCATGAGCATCGACGCGCAAACGGGCGTGATCAGCTGGACGCCGACGGCTTCCGGCACGCAGACCGCGACCGTGCGTGTGACGGATTCGGCCAACAACACCACGGCGCAGGCGTTCAGCGTCACCGTGCAGACGCCGGCGACTTCGATCCCGGTGTTCTCCACCAGTCCGCCGACCACGGCCAAGGTTGGCTGTCTGTATACCTATGACGCCGAAGCAGCCAATGCCGGCAACCAGGTCATGAGCTATCAGCTCACGCAGGGACCGCCCGCCGGCATGACGATCAACGGCGCCACCGGCTTGGTGCAGTGGACGCCGACGGCCGAGCAGGCCGGCAGCCGGCGCATCAATGTCTATGTCAGCAATCCCAGCAGCACGGCCTTCGCCAACCAGACTTGGAACATCGACGTGGCTGGTGCCGACCGTGCGCTGCGCGTGGATGGCCTGGCATCGCCGACCTACGCCGCGCCGAACCAGCCGATTGCGCTGGAAGCCGTGGTCCAGTACGCCGCAGGCTCCTACACGCTGACCGCGACCGTCAACGGCGCACCGCTCGCGCTGGATGCGCAGGGCAAGGCGAGCTTCACGCCGCCGGCTGCCGGTGCCTACACCGTCGTGTTCAACGTGGCCGACGGCTGCCAGAGCGC
>NZ_JANFQO010000056.1 GCF_024437735.1 Tahibacter harae
CGCGTGGATCACGTCGCCGTCGCGCTGCGCCTGGCTCAGGCGCTTGAACACCAGCGCCACGATCGCCTCGCCCGGCACCATGCCGTCGGCGGCGCGGTCGAACGCGCGGCAGCGGCCGGTCGGTGACAGCATGCCGGCCTGGCTCATCGCGATATAGCTGCCCGGGCTCAGCACCAGGCTCACGCCGGCGACAATGGCCGCCTCGCACTCGCCCGCGCGCAGGCTCAACACCGCCTGGTGCGCCGCGACCAGGCCCGAGGAACAGGCCGTGTTGATCGCCATGGCCGGGCCGCGCAGGTTCAGCGCATACGATAACCGCGCCGCCAGGATCGCGTCGTTGCTGCCGATCAGCGAACCGCCGTCGCCGGCGAGCTGGGCGTAGTCGCCCTGCTCCACCCCGACGAACACGCCGATGCGCTGGCGCTGCAATTGCGCATCGCCGTAGCCGGCATCTTCCAGCGCCTTGTACGCCTCCTGCAGCAGCAGGCGCTGGCGCGGGTCCATCGTTACCGCTTCGCGCGGCGAGATCTCGAAGAACGCCGGATCGAACTCCGCCACGCCGGGCAGCGCGCCCAGCCAGTGGCTGCTCAGGACCGCGGCGTAGTCCTGCCAGGCAAAGCGTTCGGCCGGAATCTCCGTCACCGCATCGCGGCCCTGGGCCAGGATCTGCCACAGCTCATCGACCGAGCGCGCCTGCGGGAAGCGGCCGCTCAGGCCGGTGACGGCGATGGCTTCGTTCGGGGCCGAAGCGGCAGCGTTGGTGGATGCGGGCGTTGCAAAAGCCGAGGGCACTGCGCTGCCCGGCATAGGCGCGGGTGACGCAGGACTCGTCACCGCATTTGTCGCATTTGCTGCATTAATTGCCTTGCCGGAATGGTCCCCGCCACCCGAATAGAACGCCTTCAGCGCATCGCCGTGCGACTGAGCAAAGAAGCTGCCGAGCTTGCCCAGCGTGCCGTACTTGAAGAACAGCGACGGCGTCACCGGCAGGCCGAAATGCGCGTTCAGGCGTTCGGCGAATTCCGCCAGGCTCAGCGAATCGAAGCCGAAGTCGGCCAGGTTCTCCTGCGGCGACAGGCGCGCGCGCGGCAGCTGCAGCAGCTTCGCGGCAATCTCGCTCAGGTCCCAGACCACGCACTGCGCCAGATCCAGACCGGCCAGCTCGCCGCGGCGCGCCGCCAGCGGCGCCGCACTGGCGGCGACGGCGCGCTGCGGTGCCGCCGTTGCACCGGCAGGTGATGCCGTTACAGCAATGCCCGCCGGCGATGCGTTCGCAGCAGCACCCGTCGGCGACGCCGTTGCAGCAGCGGCAGGCGCCAGGCCGAGATAGCGCTCGATCCGCGCCCGCTCGCCCGCCATCACCAGCACATGCGAGGCCGTCGTACCCAGCAGCCGCTCCAGCAGCGCCACCCCTTCGTCGGCTTCCAGCGCGCGCTGGCCGCTGGTCTTCAGATACAGATGCGTCGTGTCGTCGGCCTGCAGGTTCATGCCGCCGTCGCGCCACAACGGCCACAGGATGGCCAGCCGGCGCGGGCCGCCCGCGCCTTCGGCACGCCGCTGCTGCGCCTGCACCGCATGGGCCAGCTCGAAGCGGTTGCCGACGGCGTAATCCACCGAACCGAAATCGCCGAGCACCGCAGACGACGACGAGAAATAGCAGATGAAATCCAGCGCATCGTCGGCCAGCGCCGCATCCAGCGCCAGCGTGCCGCCGATCTTGGGGGCAAGCACCGCGCCGAACTCGTCCACACCCTTGGCCAGGATGTGCTTGCCGCCGTCGACACCGGCCGCATGCAGCACGCCATGCAGCGCGCCGAAGCGCGCGCGCGCCTGCGCCAGCGCGGCCTGCAGCGCCGCGGCATCGGCCACGTCGCAGGACAGGTACAGCGCCTGGCCGCCAGCTGCTTCGAGGGCGCTCAGCTGCGCATGGCGGTTTGCGTCCAGCACTGAACGCCCGATCAGCACCAGATTGGCCGCGTACTGGCGCGACAGATGATGCGCGAACAGCCAGCCCAGGCCGCCCAGGCCGCCGGTAATCATATAGGTGCCGCCCTGGCGCAGCGCGCCGGGGGTGACCGCTTCCGCATAGGCCTGTACTTGCAGCGTCTCGCGTCCCTGCGCGGTATAGCGCACGCTCTGCGCCTGCGCCACGTGCTGTTCCTGCCACAGGCGCTGTGTCCACTGCGCCAGGTCCGCGCGTTCGGCTGCCGCACCGATCACCGCAACCGCCTGGGTCTGCGCCAGCACCATCTTCAGGCTGCGGCCGGCGGCGATCCAGCTCTCCGCATGGCTCTGCTCGACCGCATCGCGGCAATCTGCCGCGAGCAACAGGCGCGCGACCGGCAGCTGCACCAGCGCCAGCGCCTGGATCAGCAGCACCAGCGGCGTGTAGTCGCGCACCAGTTCCGGCTGCTCCAGCGGCCACAGGTACCAGGCGCCGTCGAAGCGTCCATGCGTGTTCTTGAGGGTATCTATGGCCTGGGCGAAGGCTTCGATCGTGTACGCCGGCACGCGCGGCGTGGCGTCATCGGTGCCATCCGCACTCGCCAGGAACTGGATTTCCACGCCGTCGGGCACTGCGGCCCGCAATGCGGCCTGGCGCTGCGGGTCGGACAGCAGCACCAGCAGCTTGCGCGCCGTGGGCGCGGCAGCAGGCAGCGCACTCGGCTGCCAGAGTTCCTGGAACAGCAGCGGTGCGCGTTCGTCCACCGCAGCCCCTGCCGGCGCGACAGCAGATGACGCGGCGTTTGTTGCATTGTTCGCAAATGACTCAATTTCCGCATCGGCAGCAGCCGACGCTACCGCAAACGATTCGGCCACCACCGCCTCGCCTGCCCGTGACGGAGCCGGCATGCCGAAGGCGGCCGCCGCCGGCAGCGCGGCCTCGGGCTGCGGCGGTACCCAGTACGACTCGCGCGCAAACGGATACGTCGGCAGCGACAGCTTGCTGCAGTCGTTCTGCGCAAACAGCGGCGCGAAATCCACGCGCGGGTCCTGCGCGAACTGGGCCGCGGCCTGAAGCAGGCGCTGGCGATGGATGTCGGCCGGCTGAGCCAGGCAATCGCTCAGGTCGACCAGGTCTTCGCGGCGCCAGACCTGGGTCTCGTGTTCCGGATTGGACAGGTAGATGCCCGCGCTGTCGCCGCGCTGCAGCCAGCCGGCCAGCAGCTGGCGCAACTGTGCCGTGTCGTTGACCACGCAGGCCAGGCGGTAGGCGAAATGGCGCCGGCCCCGCAACAGGGTGTAGCTGATGTCGCCGGCGTCGGCACTGTTGCTGCCCAGCCAGTCGGCCAGCTGCTGCGCCTGCTGGCGCAGCTGGTCCGGCGTGCGCGCCGACAGCGCCATCAGATAGGCGGCACGCGGCTGCGCGCGGCGGCGGCGCGGCGGCGCCTCGTCGATGACCAAGTGCGCATTGGTGCCGCTGAAGCCGAACGAACTGACCGCGGCGCGGCGCGGCTGTCCCGCGGCCGGCAGCCACGGCCGCAGTGTGGTATTGACGAAAAATGGACTGTTGGCAAAGTCGATGTGGCTGTTGCCCTGCTCGAAGTTCAGCGACGGCGGCATCTGCCGGTGGCGCAGCGACAGCAGGATCTTGATGACGCCGGCAACGCCGGCCGCGGTCGCACAGTGGCCGAGATTGGTCTTGATCGAACCGATCGCGCAGAAGCCGGTGCGCGCGGTGTCGCGGCGGAAAGCGTTGGTCAGTGCGCGGAACTCGATCGGATCGCCGAGCTTGGTGCCGGTGCCGTGGGCTTCGACCAGCTGTATCGTGTCCGGATCTATGCCGAAATCATCGTAGACCTGGCGCTCCAGCCGCTCCTGCGACAGCGCGCTGGGTGCGGTGATGCCGTTGGTGGCGCCGTCCTGGTTGATGCCCGAGCCGCGGATCACGCCGTGGATGGGATCGCCGTCGGCGAGCGCCTCTTCCAGCCGCTTGAGCACGACGGCGGCGACGCCTTCGCCAGCCACGAAACCGTTGGCGCGCTCGTCGAAGGTGTAGCAGCGGCCGTCGGCCGAGTTCATGCCCGCGCCCGAGGTCTGCAGCGCGTACATCGGCGTGCATTGCACCATCACGCCGCCGGCCAGGGCCAAGTCGGTTTCGCCGTGCCACAGTCCCTGGCAGGCCAGGTGGATCGCGACCAGGGAACTGGAACAGGCCGTGTCCACCGTGACCGCCGGACCCTGCAGATCCAGGTAATAGGAAATGCGCGCCGGAATGATGGAGCCGGAATTGCCCCAGAACGCCTGCGGCGGCGCCGCGCCGAACAGGCTGCGGTAGTCGCCGCCGCCGCAGCCCACATAGACGCCGCAGCGCAGGCCTTCTATGCCCTGCCCGACCTGTGCCGCGTCTTCCAGCGCGGTCCAGGCTTCCTGCAGGAACAGGCGCTGCTGCGGATCCATGAAGCGCGCTTCGACGCCGGAAATGTTGAAGAACAGCGGATCGAATTCGTCGATGTCGTCGAGATAGCCGCCGCGCGGGCAGATGCCGGGCGAGCCGTCGGCCTGGAACAGTGGCCAGCGTGTGGTCTGGCTGAGCAGGTCGCGGCCGGCGGCGAGATGGCCCCACAATTCATCCACATTGCGGGATTGTGGATAACGCCCGCTCATGCCGATGATCGCAATGGGGCCGCGTCCGCCGCCGCGCGGCGCGGCGGCGGACGGCGCTGGCGCAGACACTGCCGTCTGCGCCGGCGGTGCGGACGGCGATGCAGCGGCCGGCGGCACCGGCGCGGTGCCGCTGCCGGCAGCCGGCGCGCTGACGCTGAAACGGTGCGACACGGCCGCCGCAGGCGCGGCCGGTGCG
>NZ_JANFQO010000057.1 GCF_024437735.1 Tahibacter harae
GCGCAGGATCTTGGCGCGCATGAAGTCCTGATCGAACCGCGCGACCTGCCCTTGGGCGAGTACCAGTTCGAGCTGATCGCCCGCACGCCCGACGGCCAGGAAGAAACCCGCGAAGGCATCGTCAACAGCCGCGCCGACCGGCGTGATCCGCTGACGCTCGCGCACACCTTCGTCAAGGGCGTGGATCTGTATTCCGGCGGTGCGGTGATCGGCGAGAGCGATATTGCGGTCGGTGGCCGCGGCCCGGGGCTGCGTCTGGAACGCAGCTACGCCAGCCACAGCGGCGACCAGGTCGGCTTCTTCGGCCGCGGCTGGTCGGCGGATCTGGATGGCCAGGTGCAGGTCGATGATTGCGGCCAGCGCATTGTTGTGGGGCCGGGTGGCCAGGGTCAGCGCTTCAGTCCCAGCGGTCAGCTGCCCGACGGCACGCAGACCTTCACCGCGCAGTTCGGCTATCACGGCACCTTGCTGCAGCGCGGGGACGTCTACGACTTCTACGCCAAGGATGGGACGCACTTCCACTATGCGCAGGCCGATCTGAAAGGGCCGCGGCTGAGTTTTGTGGAAGACACTAACGGCAATCGCGTGACGTACAGCTGGGAGGTGACCGCGGACCAGGCGCGGGTCAGCCGCATCAGCGACAGTGCCGGTCGCAGTATCGATCTGGTCTACGAACAGGTGGTGGCGGAACGCGAGTCCTACGGCATCCGCATTCTCGACAGCTACACCCTGCTGCGCGAAGCGCGTGGACCCGATGGGCTCGTTGTCCTTTACACCTACGACAACCGCGCCAACCTGACCGATGTGATCCGCACGGACGGCAGTGGCGAAGGACAGCGTCACAGCCAGTACACGTATGACGATCTCGGCGGGCTGATCCTGAGTACACCCGAGGGCCGCAACAAGTACGTCCAGTTCGGCTTCCGCCTGAAGACCGCACGCGATGCGATCAGCGGCGCCACGCGCCGCTACGACTACGCCCTGGGCTGGAGTGCGTTCCCGTTCGGCAGCGGTAGCGAGGTGGACTTCCTGCCCGAGCAGCGCGTGATTACGCTGACCGAAGCCGATCTGGGCACGACCAGGTTCGTCTATCCGGAGCTGCGGGGTGTCGGCCCGGTCAGCACCGTCGTTACCGATGCACGTCTGCAGGCGACCACTTATGCCCTGAACCGCCAAGGTGCCGTGGAGGTCCAGACCGATCCGATCGGTACGACCACGACGACGCAATGGAATCTGCTGCACCGGCAACCGGACGTCGTGACCGATGGCCTGGGAACGCAAACCAGCTACACCTACGACAACGCCGGCAACAAGCTCACCGAGCACGTCAGCTCCGCGCACGGCCTGCAGGATCGCAGCTGGACCTACTACCCCAGCGACGCCTTCGTTGCGCCGTTCATCAAGGACCGCGTCGCAACCGCAACCGATGCGCGGCAGATCATCACCCGCTATGCCTACGACGACCGCGGCAATCCGATCACGGTCGAACGCGGGGGCGTCACGACGCACGATGCCTATGCCGTCAATGGCGATCGCACCAGCCATACCGACGGCGAAGGCCAGGTCTGGCAGTTCCGCTACGACACCTATGGTCAGCTGGTCGAAACCGAGAGCCCGCTGCGCGACGTCAGCGCGAGCACCTACGACCGACGCGGCCGGCGGCTGACGCAGACCGATGCCAATGGCAACACCACGAGGTGGACCTACGACGCGCGCGACCGGGTGTTGACGACGGCCCTGCCGGGCGGTGCCAACGAAACGCGTGCCTATACCGACAGTGCGCGCACCGTGACGATCACCAATCCGCGCGGTGTCATCACACGGCAAGAATTTGATCTCATGGGCCGGCTGGAGCGCGAGACCGTCGCCGACGACACGCGCACACGCGACTACGACAAGAATGGCAACCTTGTCGCCGAGACCGACTTCGGCGGCCACGCAACGACGTACGTCTACGACGCCGTGAACCGGCTGGAATACACCCGCCAGGCGGGCGACGACGGCACGCTGCGCACCACCCATGTCACCTACGATGCGCTGGGTCATGTGCTCAGCGAGACTATCGGTGCCGGCGCCACTGGCGACGGCGACGCCCGCCGCACCGAATACCGCTACGAACACCCGAGCTACGCACGCACCCTGGTGCGGCGTGAGCTGATCGACGACAGCGGCAGCCGCTGGTTGGAAGACAGCACCACCTACGATGCCAACGGCAATCCCCGCCTGAGCCGCGATGCCGAAGGCCGTGTCACCGAACGCACCTTCGACGACCGCGACCGGCTGATCACCGAAGCCGGCCCACTGGGCCGCACGACCACGCTCACCTACGATGGCCGCGACCTCAAGCGCAGCGAGCGGCGCAGCAATGCGGGCGGTTCCGGTGCGCAGGTGCGCGAATGGCGCTACGACGCCGCCGGCCGCTTGCAGGACAGTGTCGATGCCGAAGGCGGTGTGCGTAGCCAGACCTACGATGGCGTCGGCAATGTCACGAGCCGCAGCGATGCGCGGGGGAATACGGTCCGCTACCGCTACGACGCGCGCAACAACGTGATCGAGGAACGCGGTCCAGCACCCGACCAGTTCACGAGCTACGGTTACGATGCCAACAACAATCGCACCCGCGAGACGTTTGCCAACGGCCGCGAACTGAGCCACAGCTACGATGGGCGGGATCGGCGCCACGTCAGCAGCGACGGTGACGGCCATGTCGAGACGCGCACGTGGACGCCGGATGGCCTGCCCGACACCGTGACCGATGCGGATGGCCGCGTGACGCGGTCGTTCCATGACGCGCTGCATCGATTGGTGCGGGAGGAATTGCCGGGGCCCGGTCAGCGGCGACGGACGTACGGCCACACCATCCACGGCGACGTCGAGCGGATCACCGATGCGCTGGGGCGTGTGACCCGGCAGGAGTACGACACGCTCGGACGGCGCACCGCAACAACCTATCCGGCTGTCGCCGGTGAAACGGCCGTCACGCGCACACGCTACGACGCGGTCGGCAATGTCGTGGCCGAGGTGAACGGGCGTGGCCAGACGACGACGTACGAGGTCAACGCGCTGAACCGGCGCACCGCCCAGGTTGATCCCCTGCCCTGCGAGGCCGGCGGCAGCGGCACCTGCCGGCAGACGTGGACCTACGACACCGAAGGCAATGTCCTCACGCATACCGATCGCCGCGGTGTGCTCAGCGTCAGCGCCTACGACCGTGAGAACCGCTTGGTCGGCCAGGCCCGCGACGGCTTGGTCGTGCAAACCCTGGAACACGACGCCCAAGGCAACGTGATCGCCCAATGGGATGCGCTGAGCCGCGAAACCCGCTTCACCTACGACACCGCCAACCGCAAGACCCAGACCCTCACGGCGAACCGCGCCCGCGAGGATTGGACCTACACGCCGCTGGGCGATATCGCCACGCATACCGATGCGGACCGGCGCACGACGGCGTACACCTACACGAAGCGGCGCTACCTCGAATCCGAGTCGCTGGCCGGCGAAACCACGCGCTACACCTACGATGGCGCGGGTCATCCGTTAAGCCGTCAGCGCCCCACCGGCGAAGCGGCCACGTGGCGTTACACCTACGACACCGCCGGGCGCCTGCAGACCGTGCAGGATCCGCTCGCCAACACCACCACCTTCGGCTACGACAGCGTCGACAACCGTACCCAGGTCACCGACGCCAACCAGCGCACCACGGTCTTCACCTACGACGCGCGCAATCGCCTCACCGGGAAGACCTATCCGGGTGGTGGGTCATGGACCTGGACCTACGACGCCGATAGCAACCGCACCGCCAGCGAAGCCCCGAACGGCCGCGTCACCCAGACCACCTACGACGCCCTCAGCCGCCCGACCCTGAGCACCTACGTCGCGGCACCCGCGGGCGAAGTCCAGACCACCGCCTGGGCCTACGACGGCAACGGCAACTTGCGCCGCGTCGCCGAAACCACCGACGGCACCACCCGCACCGAAACCCGCACCTACGATCCGTTCGATCGCCTCACCGATGTGACTAACGGCGACGGCCGTCACCTCACCTACCGCTACGACGACGTCGGCAACCGCACCGAACTGACCGACCACGACGGCCAGACCACCGTCTGGTCCTACGACGACCTCAACCACAACACCGCCATCAGCCTGCCGGGGCTGGGCATCACCCGGCAGACCCACACGGCCGCGGGGCGCCTGGAGTCGATAACGCGACCGGACGGCGCGGAATCGATCTACACCTACAACGACACCGGCCGCCTGGAAACCCTGCTCCACCGCAAAGCCGGCCAGCCCATCGCCAGCTACACCTACCGCTACGACCCCAACGGCAACCGCCTGATCCAGGAAGAATCCAACGGCCCCGTCAGCGCCAACACCACCCAACTCACCCGCTACACCTATGACGACGCCGACCGCCTGACCCAGGTCGACGAACCCGGCCGCACCACCGTCTACACCCTCGACCCCGTCGGCAACCGCGAACACGAACGCGTCACCGATGGCGCAGGAACGCTCATCAGCGATTCCACGCTGACCTACAACCTGCGCGACCAGCTCACCAACCGCAACGACCCCATCGCCAGCATCCAGCTCACCCAGACCTGGGACGACAACGGCAACCTGGCGACGCAGCTCGTCAACGGCGGTACCCCACGCGTCTACACCTACGACGCCCGCGACCGCATGAAGGCCTTGAGTTTAGGCAACGGCACCACCCTCCACTTCACCTACCATGCCGACGGCCTCCGCCGCGAAAAGACCGACG
>NZ_JANFQO010000058.1 GCF_024437735.1 Tahibacter harae
GCGTGGCGTGCAGCGGCACGGCGCGGGCCGCGCCGGCGGCTGCCGCCGGTGCCGTCGCGGCCGCCGCAGCGGCCGCGCCCAGCAGCTGCGAGGCATGCCGCGCGGCCAGATAGCGCGCCAGCGCCGCCGGCGTGGAATGCTCGAAGAACACCGTCGGCGCCAGGCTCAGGCCGAACTGGTGGTTCAGGCGGTTGCTGAATTCGGTGAAGCCGATCGAATCGAAGCCCAGGGTGTTGAGCGAGACATCGGCGAAGATCTCGGCCCGGTCGACCTTGGCCAGGTCGACGATGACCTCGACCAGCAGCGCGTAGATGCGCGCGAGCTGGTCCTCGCCGGCCGCCGCGGCCGGCGCGCTTTCTGTGCGCGCGGGCGCGAGTGCCGGGGCGGCGAGCAGGGTCTGGCGGATGCGCGGGGCGTCGCCGCAGACCACGGCGACCTGCGCCAGGCCGCTGGCCAGGGCCGCGTCGAGCAGGCGCCAGCCGGTAGAGGTGTCCAGCGGGGCCAGGCCGAGCAGGCGCTGCATCTGTTCGCGCACGGCAGCGGCGACCTGCATGCCGCCGTCGCGCCACAGCGGCCAGTTCACCGACAGGCTGCGGCCGCGGCGCTCGCCGCGCGCGACCTGCGCGGCGCGCTGGCGCAGGTAATGGTCCATGAACGCATTGGCCGCGGCGTAGTCGGCCTGGCCGGCATTGCCGAACTGGCCGACGACCGAGGAGAAAGCGACGAACAGGTCCAGATCGAGCGCGGCAGTGGCTTCGTCCAGGTTGACCAGGCCAGCCACCTTGGGCGCGAACACGGCGCTCAGCTCGGCCGCGGTCTTGGCTGCGAGATAGCTGTCGCGCACCACGCCGGCGGCATGCAGCACACCGTCGAGGCGGCCGTGGCGCTGCAGCAGCGCGGCGACCGTCGCATCAAGCGCGACGCGGTCGGCGATGTCCACGGCGTGGTATTCGGCCGCGGCGCCGGCGTCGTTGAGGGCGGCGAGCGCGGCGTCCAGCGCCGCATCGGGCGCGCGGCGGCCGAGCAGGACCAGGCGCGGCCGCTGCACGCAGCGCGCGATTTCCTGCGCCAGCTTCAGGCCCAGTCCGGCGCCGCCGCCGCTGATGAGGTAAACACCCTGCTCTTTCCACGGGCTGTGGCCGGCGCCTGCGGTTTCGGCGCCGGCCTGGATTTCAGCGACATCCTCGATCAGGCAGCCATCCTGGGCCAGGCGCAGCACGGCATGGCCGCCTTCGCGCCAGGCGCCCAGTTGCGCGATCAGTGCGGCCGTACCGCCGTCTTCGCGCAGGAACAGCTGCACAGTCAGCGATGCCAGTTCCTGGCGCGCGCTCTTGAGCAGACCGGCCAGGCCGGCCAGCAGCGGATCCGCCGCCGGCACCACGAGCTGCACCAGCACGCTGCCGGCCGCACCGGCGGCCAGCGACTGCAACCGCGCCAGCAGGCCCAGCGCGGCCTGTTCAAAGGCCTGCGCCGCGCTGCCCGGGGCGGCGATGGTCGCGACCTGGGCCGCCGGGAAAGCGGCGGCCGCCGCGACGGCCAGCTCCTGCGCAGGCTCGGCATCGGTCGCGAGCAGCCAGAGGTGGTGTGCCGCCGGCGCGGTGCCGCCGGCCGGCGCCGCCGCTTCGCGCCACTGCGGCGCCAGCAGCAAGGTACTCGTGCCGGCCGCGGCGGAAAGATCCAGCTGGCGCCGGCAGAAGCGGCGCAGCCGCACCGCCACGGCACCGTCGGCATCGGCAATGTCGATATCGAATTTCTGCACCGCATCCGCGCTGCTGCTGCCCGGCGCATGCCGGATCAGTACCCAGGCCTGGGCCGGACACGGCGCCAGCACCTCGATCTGTTCCAGCACAAACGGCAGCAGTGCCTGCGCCGCGGCCGGCGTCGGCAGCAGGCCGACCGCGGCGTCGAGCAGGCTCGGATGCAGCACATAGCCGGCCGCGCCGGCCGCGACCGCATCGGGCAGCTGCAATTGGGCCAGTGCGAACGGCGCGCCGTCGGCGTCTACACCGAAGGCCTGGCGCTGCAACGCGCGCAGGCCGGGGCCGAACGCGAAACCGATCTGCGGCAGTGCGGCGTAGGCGACCTCGCCGGGGATCCACTCGCCGCAATGCGCCTGCCAGCGGGCCAGGTCCAGCCGCTCCGGCGGGGTTTCCGCCAGCGCCGCGCGGCCCTGGCAATGCACCGGCGCCTCGCCATCGGCGCCCTCGCTGCGGATCGCGAACGCGACCTCGCCCGAGGGCTGCGGCGCGAGTTCGATGCGCACGTCCACCGCGTCCCCGGCCACGGCCAGCGGCCGCGGCCAGACCACCTGGCTCAGCACCAGGCCGTTGCCGGCCGCCGCGCCCAGGCCGGCGGCGTCGGCCAGCGCGGCGCGGGCCATTTCCAGCCAGGTCACGCCGGGCACGATGTGGCTGCCGCGGATCACATGGTCGCGCAGGAAGAATTCGCTGCCGTCCAGCCGCGTCGCATAGGCCTGGCTGGCGAAATCCGACACATTGCGCTGCAGCAGCACATGCGGACCGGGCGCGAAGGCCGCCAGCGCGACCTCGTTCCAGCCAGCGTCGCCGAGCGGCACCCAGTGGCGCTCGCGCGAGAAGGCGTAGGTCGGCAGGCGCAGGCGCCGCGGCCGGCCCTGCGGATACAGGCGGTTCCAGTCCACGCTGCCGCCGCGCACCCAGTATTCGGCCAGGCGGCCGAGCCGGCCGCGGGCGATCCAGCGTTCCTGCGCCTCGGCCAGTTCCTCGTCGCTGCCGAATGCGGCGAGCGCCTCGCGGCTGCGGCGGATGTCGCCGCTGGCGCCGTCGTCCACGGCTTCGCCGGCGGCATGCCGGCGCAGCCCTTCGCGCAGCGCGGCCAGCGAGGCAGCGACAAAGCCCAGGCGCCAGTCCATCGCCTCGCGCCCGGCCTGCAGCGTGTAGGCTATGCCGGCCAGGTCTTCCTCTGCGTAGCGGCCCTCGTCCAGGGCGGCGAGCAGGCGCCGGCACTGTTCGGCCAGCTGCGCCTCGGTGCGCGCCGACAGCACGATCAGCACGGCCGCGGGCGGCGCCGGCGGGGCCGCCGGCACGGCGCGGTATTCCTCGATGATGACGTGCGCATTGACGCCGCCCAGGCCGAACGAGGACACCCCGCCGCGGCGCGGCAACGGCTGGCCCTGCGCATCGTGCAGCAGCGGCCATTCCTGGGCGCGGTCGAGCAGGCGGAACGGCGTGCCGCGCAGGTCGATGAAGGGATTGACCTCGGCGCAGTGCAGGCTGGGCGCCAGCGTGCGGTGCTGCAATTGCAGCAGCAGCTTGATGACGCCGGCCACGCCGGCGGCGAATTCGAGGTGGCCGATATTGGTCTTCACCGCGCCCAGCGCGATGTGCGGCGCGGCGACCTCGGCACTGCCGCTGGCGGCGTAGAGGTCCTTGAACGCGGCCTTCAGCGCGCTGATCTCGACCGGATCGCCGAGCGAGGTGCCGGTGCCGTGGGCTTCGATATAGCCCACGCTGCGCGGATCCACGCCGGCCTCGGTATAGGCCGTGCGCAGCAGCGCGGCCTGGGCCTTCGGATTGGGCGCGGTCAGCGAGTTGGCGCGGCCGCCGTGGTTCTCGGCGCTGCCGACGATCAGGCCGTAGATCAGGTCCTCGTCGCGCTCGGCCGCATCCAGCGGCTTGAGCAGCAGCATGCCGACGCCGTCGCCGCGCACGTAGCCATCGGCCTGGGCGGAGAAGGTCTTGCAGCGGCCGTCCACGGCCAGCACGCCGGCGCGGCTGAAATTCAGGTGCGCCCACGGCGTGAGCATGATGTGCACGCCGCCGACCAGGGCCAGGTCGCACTGCCCCGCATGCAGGCTGAGCAGGGCGCGGTGGATCGCGACCAGCGAGCTGGAACAGGCGGTCTCGATCGGTTCGCTGGGCCCGTGCAGATTGAGGAAATGGCTGACCCGGTTCGGCCCGAACGACGGTACGCCCAGGGTCACGCCGGAACCGCCGACCGGCACATTGGCCTGGGCGACGATGCTGCTGTAGCCCGAATCGCCGACGCCGACGAATACCGCCGTGCGGCTGCCCCAGAGCGACTGGGCCGAATAGCCGGCGTCCTCGATGGCGCGCCAGGCATGGGTCAGCAGCAGGCGCTGCTGCGGGTCCATCACCTCGGCGTCGCGCGGGGCGATGCCGAAGAACAGCGGGTCGAACTCGCCAACGCCATCGACGAAACCGCCCCATTTGATGTTGGTCTTGCCCGGCTCGCGCAGCGGATCGCCGTAGATCGCACGCCAGTCCCAGCGATCGGCCGGTATCTCGCTGATGCAGTCGCGGCCGTCGCGCAGGTTGTGCCAGAACTGGGTCAGGTCGGCGGCCATCGGGAAACTGCCGCTCATGCCGATCACCGCGATCGGCTGGCGCACGGCCGCTGCCGTCGCCGCCGGCGCCGGCATGGCGCGGGCAAAGCGCGCCGCCGGCCGCGCCACGGCGGCCGGAACGGCGGGTGCGGCGGCGGCCTGCGGCCGCGGCGCG
>NZ_JANFQO010000059.1 GCF_024437735.1 Tahibacter harae
GGCCGGGGCGCTGGCCGCGCACTACGCCGCGCCGGCGCCGGTGCAGCCGCAGGCCGCTGCGCCGGCCGCCGTGCCGCGTCCGCTGCCGCTGCCGCTGGCCGCCGCGCCGGCGGCGGATGCGCCGATCGCAATACTCGGCCTGGCCGGGCGTTTTCCACAGGCGCGCACGGTGGACGAGTTCTGGCAGCTGCTGGCCGAGGGCCGCGACGCCGTCGCCGCGCTGCCGCCCGAACGCCTGGCCTGGATGGACGGCGCCGGCCTGGAGCGGCTGCGCCTGGGCGTGCTGCCGGGCGTGGACGAGTTCGACCCGCTGTTCTTCGAGATCTCGCCGCGCGAGGCGGAACTGATGGATCCGCGCCAGCGCCTGCTGCTGCAGGAGGCATGGAACGCGCTGGAAGATGCGGCGCAGGGTTCCGCCGCGCTGCAGCGCCAGCGCGTGGGCACCTTCGTCGGGGTGGAGCAGGGCGACTACCAGTTCCTGGTCGGCGCCGGCGGCACGCTGACTGGCAACCACGACGGCATCCTGGCCTCGCGCCTGGCCTATGCGCTGGATCTGCAGGGACCGGTGCTGGCGATCAACACGGCCTGTTCCTCGGGCCTGGTCGCGCTGCACCAGGCCTGCCAGAGCCTGCGCGCCGGCGACTGCGACCTTGCCGTCGCCGCCGCGGCCAACCTCATGCTGACAGCGCCGCTGTTCCTGGCCATGGGCCAGGCCGGCATGCTGTCGCCGCAGGGCCGCTGCCGCGCGTTCGACCGCCACGCCGACGGCATGGTGCCGGGCGAGGCGGTGGTTGCCGTAGTGCTCAAACCGCTCGCCGCGGCACTCGCCGACGGCGATCCGGTGCGCGCGGTGATCCGCGCCAGCGGCATCAACTACGACGGCAAGACCAACGGCATCACCGCGCCCAGCGGCGCGGCCCAGTCCCGCCTGGTGCGCGAGGTGCTGGCCCGTTCCGGCGCGGATGCGCGCGCGCTCGGCTACATCGTCACCCACGGCACCGGCACGCGCCTGGGCGACCCGGTGGAAATCAACGCGCTGCAGGAGGCCGTGCGCGATCTCGGCCTTGCGCCGCAGAGCGTCGCGCTGACCTCGACCAAGCCATCGGTCGGCCACAGCTTCGCCGCATCCGGCCTGGTCAGCCTGGCCTGCCTGGTGCAGGCGCTGGCGCACGAAACCATTCCGCCCAGCCTGTATTGCAGCGAGGACAGCGACTACGTCGACTGGTCCAGCAGCGCGTTCTTCGTCAACAAGACCGCGCGGCCCTGGCCGCGCCAGAGCGGCCGGCCGCGGCTGGGCGCGGTCAGCGCATTCGGCATGAGCGGTACCAACGCCCATGTGCTGGTCGAGGAAGCGCCGCCGGCGGCCCGGGCCGCGCCCGTGCTGCCCAGCCGCGTGCTGCTGCTGTCGGCGCGCAGCGAAGCGGCGCTGGTGCAGCGCGTGCAGGATCTCCTCGCCGTGCTGCGCCGCGGCGATGCCGCGGCCGCCTTCGCCGCCATCGCGCATACCCTGGCCTGCGGCCGGGTGCATGCGCCGCATCGCTGCGCCGTGGTCGCCGGCAGCCCGGACCGGGCCATCCATCTGTTGCAGGCGCTGCTGGCCGGCGAGCCCACACCGCATGCTTTCCGCGGCGTCGCGCCGCGGGAATTCCGCGGCCAGCGCGTGCTGGCCGAATACGCCGGCGAGCTGATCGGCCGCAGCCAGGCGCTGGCGGCGGATCCGGCCGGACTGCTGGATACCCAGCTGGTGCTGGCCGAGCTGTACTGCCAGGGCTATGCCTTGCCCTGGGCGCGCACCGACGGCGATGCCGCGCCGGCGCGCATCGCGCTGCCGGGTTATCCCTTCCTGCGCGAGCGCTACTGGTCGGCACCGGCCGCCGCGGCCGGCGTCCTGTCCGGTCCGGTGCTGCATCCGCTGCTGCACGCGAACGTGTCCGACCTCACCGAGCAGCGTTTCCGCAGCCGTTTCAGCGGCGCCGAGCCATTCTTCGCCGATCACGTGATCGGCGGCGCGCGCGTGCTGCCCGGCATGGCCGGCCTGGAAATGGCGCGGGCCGCCGTGCAGGCCAGCCTGCCGGCGGCGGCGCAGCGGCCGCTGGCGCTGGCGCTGCAGGACGTGGTCTGGCTGCGGCCGCTGATTGCCGCCGGCGACGGCGTCAGCACGCAGATCGCGCTGCAGCCGCAGGGTTCCGCGGTCGCGTTCGAGATCCGCAGCGACGGCGCCGACGGCGCGCCGGTGCTGCATTGCCAGGGGCGCGCGCAGGCGTTCGATGCCGCCGCGCCGGCGCTGGATCTGGCCGCGCTGCGCGCGGCCTGCGCCGACGCCAGTCTGTCCGCGGCCGACTGCTACGCGGTCTATGCCGCGCTGGGCATGGACTACGGCCCCAGCCACCGCGGCCTGGAGCAGATCCTGCGCGGCGAGCGCCAGGTGCTGGCGCGGGTGCGCTGGCCGGCGGCGCTGGCGGCGCCAGATCCGGCCTATGTGCTGCATCCGGGCCTGCTCGATGCCGCGCTGCAGGCGGCGCTGGCCCTGTCCCTGGACGACAGCGCCGCGCCGGGCCGGGCGGTGATGCCGTTTGCGCTGGCCCAGGCCTCGGTATGGCAGGCGCTGCCGCCGCTGAGCTGGGTCTGGCTGCGCGACAGCGCCGACAGCACGGACACGCTGCGCAAGCTCGATATCGACATTTGCGACGAGCACGGCGCGGTCTGCGTGCGCCTGGCCGGGTTGGCGGTGCGTCCGCTGCCGGCCGCCGCGGCGGCCGACGACGTGCTGCTGTTCCAGCCGCAGTGGCGCGAACTGGCTGCACCGGCGGCAACCGCGGCGGCGCCGCGGCAGGTGCTGCTGTGCGGCGCCCCGGCTGGGCTGGCCGCGGCGGTGCAGGCCGCCACCGGCGACCTTTGCCAGGCCGTGCCGGCCCAGGGCGACCCGGCCGCCGACTACACCGCGGCCGCGGCGGCCCTGCTGGCCTTGCTGCAGCAGATCCTGGCCGCGCGGCCGCAGTCGCCGGTGCGGGTACAGGTGGTCGTCACCGACGCGGCCAGCGAAGCCGGCCTCGCCGCACTGCTGCTGACGGCACAGCAGGAACAGCCGTTGCTGCAGGGGCAGGTGCTGCGGGTGGCGGCATTGACGCAGGACGCGGTTCTCGCCGCGCTCGCTCTGGCCGGCCGTGCCGGCCTGGGCATGCTGCGCAGCGAAGGCGGCGCGGCGCAGCAGCGCGTGTGGCAGGAGCTGGCGCCGGCGGCCGCCGCGCCGTCGCCGTGGAAAAGTGGCGGTGTATACCTTATCAGCGGCGGCGCCGGCGGGCTGGGCCTGCTGCTGGCGGCGCAGATCGCGCGCCGGGCCGAAGGCGTACGCCTGGTGCTGTGCGGCCGCTCGGCGCTGACGGCGAGCCAGTCTGCGCAGTTGCAGGCGCTGCGCGACTGCGGCGCCCAGGTCGACTACCACGCGGTCGATGTGACCTCGGCCGCGGCGGTGGAAACGCTGATCGACACGCTGCTGCTGCAGCACGGCAGTCTCAACGGCGTGATCCACGCCGCCGGGCTGACCCGCGACGGCTATCTACTGCACAAGCGCGAGGCCGATCTTGCCGCGGTGCTCGCCCCCAAGGTCGCGGGCGTAATCAACCTGGACCGCGCGACCGCGCCGCTGGCGCTGGATTTCTTCGTCGCCTATTCCTCGGTGGCCGGCGCGCTGGGCAATGTCGGCCAGGCCGACTACGCCGCAGCCAACGGCTACCTGGACGGCTACCTGGCCCTGCGCAGCCAGCTCGCGCGCAGCGGCCGGCGGCATGGCCGTTCGCTGTCGCTGAACTGGCCGCTGTGGCGCGAGGGCGGCATGCAGGTCGATGCCGCGACCGCGGCAGCGCTGGCCCAGCGCGGCGCCAGCCTGCTCGACAGCGGCGCCGGCCTGGCCGCGCTGGAGCAGGCGCTGAACAGCCGCGCCGACCAGGTGCTGGTACTCAGCGGCAACGCCGCATTGCTGCGCGCGCAGGTGCTGGCCGCCGCCGCTCCCGCGGCGCCGGTTTCCGCGCCGGCCGCCGCAGCGCCGGCCGCCGGCGGCGAACTGCCGCTGGCGGACGTGATCGCGTACCTGAAGCAGCTGCTGGCCGCCACGTTCAAGCTCGCCCCCGAGCGCATCGACGCCGACGCGCCCTTGCAGGCCTACGGCATCGACTCGCTGATGGTGACCGAGCTGAACACGGTGCTGGAGCGCGAATTCGGCGCGCTGTCCAAGACCCTGTTCTTCGAATACCAGACCCTGCGCGCCGTGGCCGAGTACTTCCAGCGCCAGCAGGCGCCGCGCCTGCACGCGCTGATCGGCACGCCGCAGGGCAGCGCCGCGCCGCTGCGCGCGGCGGCGGCGGCGCCCAGCCGCAGCGCGCCGGCCGTGCCGGC
>NZ_JANFQO010000006.1 GCF_024437735.1 Tahibacter harae
GCCGCCGGCCGGGCAGGCGGCACCCGCCGACGCACCGGCCGCCGCGCCGGCCGCCGCGCCGGCCAAGGCGGCCGCCGTGGCCTGGCCCGAGCCGGTCGACAGCAAGGCCGAGGCCATGCCGCTGGTAACCCAGTCGCTGCTGCTGGATCTGGTCGAATCCGGCAACCGCGCCATAGGCGTGGGCGAGCGCGGCGCGATCATCGTCTCCGAAGACCGCACCACCTGGCGCCAGGTCGCCGATGTGCCCACGCGGGCCACGCTGACCGCGCTCAGCGCCGTGGGCAACCTGGTGTGGGCGGTGGGCCGCGACGGCGTCATCCTCGCCAGCACCGACGCGGGCGAACACTGGCAGCTGCAGCGCAAGGATCCCTGGCTGCCGCCCGGCGCCGACGCCGGCGCGGCCAGCTCCGATGCCCGCCACGGCGCGCCGCTGCTGGATGTGCTGTTTCTCGACGAACGCCGCGGCTTCGCCGTCGGCGCCTACAGCCTGTTCCTGGAAACCAGCGATGGCGGCGCCACCTGGACCCAGCGCAGCATCCTCGCCGATGCCACGTCCGCCGCCAGCGGCGGCGGTGGCGCTGCGGCGGCCGGCGGCGGCGACAAATGGACCTTCTCCAGGGAAGAACTCAAGATCGAGGACGAGAGCGAGCCGCATTTCAACGCCATTGCGCGCACCAGCGACGGCTCGCTGCTGATCGCGGGCGAACGCGGCAGCCTGCTGCGCTCGCGCGACAACGGCGCCAACTGGCAGCGCATGAAGCTGCCCTACGACGGCTCCATGTTCGGCGCCATCGGCTTCGACGGCCAGCGCGCCATCGTCTTCGGCCTGCGCGGCCATGCTTTTGAAACCGAGGATCTCGGCGACAACTGGCGCGAACTGGCCACAGGCACCGAACTGAGCCTGCTCGGCGGCGTCAAGCTGGCCAACGGCGGCGTCGCCCTGGTCGGCGCCAATGGCCTGGTGCTGGTGCGGCGCAGTCCGACCGAAGCCCTGCGCGCCGGCGCCATAGACCCGGCCGGCGCCCTGGCCGCGGTGCTGCCGATCGAAGGCGCGGCCGCCTTTCTGGTCGCCGGCGAGAACGGCGTGGCGCGCTACCAGCCGCGCTGATGCGGCGTTGTAGATAAGGCAAGAACTCCAGAAATTCCGGCCGGCGCCGCACCGCGGCGGCCGTCGCCAGCCAAGCACGAGGGGACGACATGGCGGGTTCGATCAAGGCGGTAGACAATCCCGGCGCATTCCACCGTTTCGCCGAACGCGCCATCTTCGGCAACCGCGCCGCCGTGCTGGTGCTGTTCGCGCTGGTGACCATCGCGATGGGCTGGTTCGCCGCGCAGCTGCGCGTGGACGCGGGCTTCAAGAAGCAGATCCCGCTGCAGCACGAATACATGCAGACCTTCCTCGATTACGAGAAAGAGTTCGGCGGCGCCAACCGCATCCTGATCGCGGTGATGGCCAGGAACGGCGACATGTTCAACCTGCCGTTCATGCAGACCATGGAGCACATCACCCAGGACGTGAAGACCATCGAGAACATCGATGAGGCGCGCATCCGCTCCATCTTCACGCCCAACGTGCGCTTCGTCGAAGTGGTCGAGGACGGCTTCGCCGGCGGCAACGTCATCCCGCAGGAATTCACGCCCAACGTCGAAGGCTTCGAGGCCACCAGCGAGCAGTTCGCCACGATCAAGGCCAATATCGAGAAGGCCAACATCGTCGGCCGTCTGGTCGCCAAGGATTTCTCCGGCGCCATGGTCTGGGCCGAACTGGTGCCCGAGGGCGGCGAAGGCCAGGTCAAGCTCGACTACCAGAAAGTCGCCAAGCAGCTGGAAGACATCCGCGCCAAGTACGAGAACGAAGCCACCAGCGTCCACATCATCGGCTTTGCCAAGATGGTCGGCGACATCAGCGACGGCGCGCGCTCGGTCATCATCTTCTTCTTCCTCACCATCGCCTTCACCTGGATCCTGCTGTTCCTGTATTCCTCGTCGGTGAAGCTGGCCTCGCTGACCGTGTTCTGCGCGCTGGTGGCCGTGCTGTGGATGCTGGGTGCGCTGCGCCTGCTCGGCTTCGGCATAGACCCGATGAACATGCTGACGCCGTTCCTGATCTTCGCCATCGCGGTCAGCCACGGCGAGCAGATGATCAACCGCTTCCGCGGCGAGATCTTCTTCGGCGGGCTGGAGGAAGGCACGGTCGAGGAACTGCGCAGCCGCCGCGGCGTCGACGCGCAGACCGCCGCGCGCCTGGCCTTCCGCATGCTGCTGGTGCCCGGTGCGGTGGCGCTGATCGCCGGCTGCATCGGCTTCGCCACCATCCTTATCATCCCCATCCAGATCATCTACGAGCTGGCCATCACCGCCACCGTCGGCGTCGCCATCACCATCCTCACCGACCTGGTGCTGCTGCCGGTGCTGCTGTCCTACTGCAAGCTGCGCAACCTGGAAAAGAAGCGCGAATACCGCCTGCGCCAGCTCACCCAGTTCGACAAGATCTGGTCGCTGCTGGCCAAGTTCGCCCGGCCCGTGCCGGCGGCGGTCATCATCCTGCTCGGCGTGGTGATCTGGTTCTTTGCCAAGCAGTACGGCCATCAGGTGATGATCGGCGACGCCGAGAAGGGCGTGGCCGAGCTGCGTCCCGAAGCGCGCTACAACAAGGACGCCGTGCTTATCAGCGAGAAATTCTCGCTCGGCGTGGACATGCTCAACGTCATCGCCGAAGCCCAGCCTTCGGCCTGCACCACCAGCTATCCGGTCATGGAAACCATGGACCGCTTCGCCTGGCACATGCGCAATGTCGAAGGCGTGGAGCAGGTCATGACCCTGCCCATGGCGGCCAAGATCGTCAACGCCGGCTGGAACGAGGGCAACCTGCGCTGGCGCGCGCTGCCGCGCGATCCGGACACCCTGCGCATGGCCACCCAGGGCTTCGAAACCGATTCCGGCCTGCTCAACAACGATTGCAGCGCCATGCCCATCATGATGTTCCTGGGCGACCACCGCTCCACCACCATCGACCGCGTCGTCGCTGCGGTGAAGGAATTCCGCGAGAAGAACGGCGCCTGGGCCGGCGGCAACACCAACCTGATGAAGCAGCTCACCGACCAGGCCGCCGCGGCGGCCGAGAAGGGCGAGACCTTCCACAGCGACCAGATCAACCTGCGCCTGGCCACCGGCAACGTCGGCGTGCTTGCCGCGATCAACGACAAGGTGCGCGAGGTCGACGCGGTGATGCTGTACCTGCTCTACGGCGCGGTGTTCATCATGTGCCTGCTGAGCTTCCGCAATCCGCTGGCGGCGCTGTGCATCGTGCTGCCGCTGGTGCTGGTGACCGAACTGGGCCACGCGCTGATGGTGAAGCTGGGCATCGGCCTCAAGGTCAACACCTTGACCGTGGTGGCGCTGGGCGTGGGCATCGGCGTGGATTACGCGATCTACATTTTCGCGCGCATGCGCGAATCGATGCAGGCGGGCAGTCCGTTGACGGAGGCCTATTTCGGCGCCCTGAAGACCACGGGTATCGCCATTTTCTATACCGCACTGACGCTGGCGGTGGGCGTGGCGATGTGGATTTTCTCCGATCTGAAATTCCAGGCGGACATGGGACTGATGCTGACCTTCATGTTCGTGGTGAATATGTTTGCGGCGTTGATTTTCTTGCCGGCCTTGTGTCGGTGGTTGTTGAGGCCGTTTGAGAAGGTTTGATTTTTTGATTGATCGCTTGTGGGCGGAATTGTTTTTGCGTCCATCGCGGTTTTGCTTGAAGAGCGGGGTTGTGCGCCTGCGGCGCGGGGTGTTTGTTTCAGGGCGGTTTCGTGCGCCTGCGGCGCCCGACCTACTCTTTCTTTGCTTGTGCAAAGAAAGAGTAGGCAGAAAGAAACACACCCCAGAAGCCGCGCCCTGCGGGCATCCTGCCCTCCGGGTGCGCGAGGCGGCTGCGGGGTCGGCCGAAGGGCCATCCTGGCCCAACGGCCGACTCGCGCCCATCCCTGGGCGCGACCCGCGCGATGCGCGGGCTGGTCCTACGCCGCCTCGCCGCGGCTTATGGGGCCCCGGTAGAGCGGCGCACATCCGTGTGCGCAGAAGCAACGGCAACGGCAAAAGCCACAGCAAGCGCGGAAGCCACAGCTGAGGACAGAAGCAGCAACCGGAGCACAAGCGACAGCTTAGGCACGAGTCACAGCCAAGGCACGAGCTGAAGCACAATCACGCGCAGCAGCTGGTCAGTTGCTCAAAACCTGCGCTGACTCCGTTGTCCAGTGGAGCTGCGACGAGCTGATCGCGCTACGGCTCAACCGTCGGCCACGCTTGCATAGCCGGTTGCGCTGAATTCGACCAGGCAGAAGCCATGACCGTAGGGATCGGCCAGGCGCACCTGGCGGCCCCAGGCGGCGCTCTCGATGCCGCTTTCCGCCACGGCGCCGGCGTCCAGCGCGCGCCGCAGGGCGCCTTCCAGGTCGTCCACGACGAGATCGAAATGCACGGGTGTCCAATGCCGGCCGTAATCGCGCGGCTGCCCGCCGGCGCCGATGGAGCCGGCGGGCTTGAGCAGCAGGAATACGGCGACACCGGCGCCTTCGAGTTCGGCCACGCTGTGTCCGAACAGATACCGGCGCAGCTCCAGCCGCACTGCCTGGGTATAGAACGCGACCGCGCTGTCCAGCTCGGGTACGTCGATGTTCAGCAGCAACCGGCCCATGGCAACGCTCCTTGCGGGTACTTGCGCGCGGCTGCCGCGGCTGCAAATCTGCGCGGCGGGACCCGCGCGCGGAGCCAGCTCATCATGCCCACCAAGTTCCATGCCGTGACACCATTGCTGCCGGCCGGCGCTTCGCTGGACGAGGCGCTGGGATTGTATTGCGGCCAGCTCGGTTTCGCGCTGCGCTGGCGCCAGGGCGACATGGCAGGTATCGGGCGCGACGGTGTCGCGTTCAATCTGGTCGTCAACAGCGAACGGGCCTGGGCCGACAACGCCAGCTGTGCGATCGCGGTTGCGGATCTCGATGCGCTGTATGCGGAATATGCCGGCGTTGCGGCGCGGACCGGCGCGCTGGAAATCAAGCCCTGGGGGCGGCGCGAATTCCATATGATCCTGCCTTCCGGCGTCTGCCTGCAGTTCCACCAAGGCGAATAGGCCGCAGGTTTCCAGCAATCCCAGGGCGGCACGATGAAATTCGCGGTATTTTTTCGCAACGTCAATCTGGGCCGCGCCAACTGCCCGAGCAAGGCGCAGCTGGAGCAGGCCTTTCTCGACGCCGGTGCGGCCGAGGCGGCATCGTTCCTGGTCAACGGCACCCTGGTCTTCTCCGCGCCGGCCAACCGTTCCGCCGGTGTGCTGAAATCGGCGGTACAGCAGCTGCAGCAAGTCTGCGGACTGAAGGAGCCGGCCTTCCTGCGCCGCGTGGATGAGCTGGCCGCACTGGTTGCGGCCGATCCCTTCGCGGGCATTGAGCGGGAACAGGTATACGAATGCTGCATTACCTTCCTCTCGCCGCGCTCGCCGGATCTGCCGGCATTGCCGCTGCACTCGCGCCGCGGCGATGTGGCCGTGCTGTCCTGCAATGGGCGCGAGGCGTTCAGCCTCAGCTACAAGATCGGCAACACGCCGGGCAGCCCGAATGCGCTGCTGGAGAAAACCCTGGCACTTCCCGCCACCACGCGCGCCTGGAATACGATAGTGCGCCTGGTCGCCAGGCACGCCTGAGCGGCCCTTCATCCGTCACGGAGATCCCCATGAAATACAGCGGCAGCTGCCATTGCGGCAATGTGAAGTTCGAAGTCGAGGGCCAGCTCGACGGCGTCATGTCCTGCAACTGCTCCATGTGCCAGCGCAAGGGCGCGCTGATGTGGTTCGTGCCGCGCGACGCGCTGAGTCTGCAGACGCCGGAAGAAAAGCTCGCCACCTACACCTTCAACAAGCACGTGATCCAGCATCGGTTCTGCCCGGACTGCGGCATCCATCCCTACGGCGAAGGCAGCGATCGCCAGGGCAATCGCATGGCGGCGGTCAATGTGCGTTGCCTGGACGATGTCGCGATCGAATCGCTGGCGGTAAAGCACGTGGACGGGCGTTCGTTCTGAGGGGGCGCCGCCCGCTGCCTGTTGCAAAAATTGCGCGATGCGCCGCAGTGATACCGGCTGGCGGCGACAGCCCGGCTTCAGCCGCGTGTGCCTAATCTGCGCCGCGTCCCCCGCGCTACCATGGCCTGGCCCGCAACCGCCGCGTGCTGCGGCATGGCCACACACGGGCGGCAACCGCGTTCGCGCCGCCGGGTCGTCCACCCGGTCCAGCCCAGGAGAAATCCCTTGCGTCCCCTGATTCTCGCCGCCGGCCTGCTGATGGCCGGCACCGCCCTGGCGGCGGACACCTATCGCGTCGGCAGCCGCGTCATTACGGTTGGCGACAGCGCCGCCAAGGTTTCCCAGGCTGTCGGCGAGCCGGCAGTAAAAGTGCCGATCGAAAGCAAGCAAGGCGGCTATCTCGGCGAGCGCTGGCAGTATGCGCTCGACGGCAAGACGGTCACCTTCGAGATCCGCGCCGGCAAGGTCGCTTCGATCGACGAGCGCTACGACTGAATCGGTTTCCGGTTTGCCGCGACGCAGCCGGGAGGAGCGCACGCACCAGGCGGTGCGCACGGCTCCAGCGGCGCGTAGCGTCTGGTCTTCTGCCGTCGCTGTAGCAGACAGCGACACCGCTACCAAAGCGGCGGCACACACAAGATCAGCGCGCCCGTCCGGCCGTGGGGCGCGCACTCGCGCAGCTGAGCCAGTTGGATCTGGCCTACCCGCCGGGTAACTGTCTGTACGCTGCCGTGGCGGCGCGGTCAGTAGCCAATGCCCGCCTTGCGCATCAGCTTGGCGACGATCCAGGCCGGGCCTATCAGCAGGTAGGCCAGGTCGGTCAGGAAGGACGGGCGCTTGCCTTCGATGTGATGGCCGATGAACTGGGCGATCCAGGCGGCGACAAAGACGCCTATGGCCGTATACAGCAGGTTGGCCGGCCCCAGCGTGCGGAACAGCCATTCGGTCAGCAGGCTCAGCAGCACGAAGACCAGGAACATGGCCAGGCCGAGATTGCGCGACAGGCGCAAATAGAACATCAGCGCGAAGAACATGGCCGCGCCGGCCCACAGTCCGGCCCGGCCCAGCAGCGGCGGCACCGGTATCACCCACAGGGCCGCGATCACCGTCCACAGGATGGCCGGCACGCAGATCCAGTGGATCAGCACATTGGTCGGGTTGCGATGGTCTTCGGCGTAGTTGCCCAGCCAGCGGTCGACTTCGCGGCGGGAATCGATTTCCGGGTGCGTGGCGGTGTTCATGGGGGCTTCCCGCAGGCTGGCGAGGGATTGGCCAAGCTTAGCGCGAACCGGGCATTTCTGTACTGGCCGGTTTTTCTTTGGGGCGATCGATCCGGGGTTGGACTATTTCCCCGGCTGGCAGTTTCTCCCGGTCGGGCGACGGGTTTTCCGGGTGCGTCGGATCAGGCCAGGCGCTGCAGTGGCAGGCTGGGCCGGGCAGATTTGCGGGTGTCCTGAAATGGCGCGGTGCGGGCGCTCCGGAATGGCGTCGCCCGCGCCCTGGAAAGCTCCGGCAGCAGCCTCCGCCTCAGTGGGAGGCGGAGAGGAAGCTGTGGATGTAGTTGCTGATGAGAACGGGGTGCTGATGCTGGGGCGCGTGCCCGGTCTTGGAGAAAAAGATGTACTGGGCGTCCTGCATCTTCCCGATCAGCGGGAACCAGTTCTGCCCGGCGGTGCTTGTGTCGTGATCGCCGGAGATGACCAGGATCGGCGTGCGCGCCTGCGCCAGGCGGTCGCGTCTGCCTTCGGCATCCTGGCGAAAGCCTTCGGCGGCCTTGAAGTACGGGGCGAATTCTTCGGGCGTGGACGGTATCCGCGCGGCGACATCGCTGCGGGCATAGATGCGCGTGTGCGAAGCCTTGGCCTGGGCACGGCTTGCTTCCGAGGCAGGCTCGAAGAACAGCACTTCCTCGTCGGCCAGGTCGTTCACCGGCTTGAACGCCCGGTCAAGAAACACCTGTTGCAGCGGGATTTCGTTCTGGCCGGGTGGATTGGTGCCAATGAGAATCGCGTGGGTGACGCGCTGCGGGTGATCGAGCAGATAGGTCTGGGCGACCAGCCCGCCCCAGGACCAGCCGAGGAGGACGAAGCGCTCGGCTTTTATGGCGTTCGCAAAGTCATCGATGAACTTCGCCGCGTCCGCCATGTTGTCGGGCAGCTTGCCTTCCGAATAGGCGATGCCCGGGTAATCGACGGTCACCACCGTGTACTGCGCGGCCAGCCTGTCGAGGAACAGGGGATCCCAGGTATCCAGTGTTCCGCGCAAGCGGTTTGCGAGGATGATCGTAGGACCGTGGCCGATCCTGCGGTAGGCGATCTTGTCGCCAGCCACGGTTACATACCGCGTTGCCGCGGCCGCTGCGGATATGGCTGCGCCACGGTCTGCGGCGTGGCTCGTCCACGAAAGTGCACTGGTCAACAGCAACCAAAGAAACGCGGCGGGCTTCATGGATGATTCTCCGATCTCAGGTCCGGGGTCACTGGCGTACTACCAGCGCATCATGGGAAGCGGGTTAAGCGGGTATTGAACGAAACGCCGGCAGGCGAGGCGAAACAGCAGGCGATGGAACCCGGCAGTGGGAAACCGGCCGAACACTTCGGACAGGAACGGACGCGCAATCCCCGCCGCAAAAAGGCCTGCCGATACGTCGGCCAGATCGGCTCGCCGGAACGGTTCGACCAATGCTTCGCCGGCGCCCCGATAGCGCGTCACCTTGTGATGCTGGCCGATCATGGCGTCGATGACCTCGCCCTGGTTGTCGTGGTCGTTCGACGCCAGCCATTCCTGCGCGCGTTTCCTCGACGGTTCGAGATAGTCGAAGGTCCGCTGTGTCCAGATGCCAATATCGTGAAAAGCCGCGGCAATGCTGACGGCATCCAGCGAACTCGCCGGAGCCAGCACATGGCAGAAATTGGCCACGCGATACGCATGGTTGCGGTAAGCGACGAAGTCGGTGCCAAGGTGCTGCGCATGCTGTCCGAGAATGTCGTCCAGCAGCGGCAACCGGGCCAGAAGAACAGGGGCGCTACGCGGATGCACGCTCATTCCGGCGGCGTTGCGGGAAGCTTGAAACGGCTCAGCGTCCATCGCGTCACGTCCTCCTCCCATTCGTCGCCCTGCATAGGCGTGATCGGCAACGACAGGTTGGTGACCACCATCCAGCCACCGTTTACCGCCGTACTCGCCGGGAACAGCAAGCCGCGCGGCGCACCGCCGTCCAGTCCCTCGAACGCGCCGGCGCGTGCGCGCACACGTCCGGCCGCATCCAGCGCGATCACGGCGTCGGCCTGGTTCGCCGCAACCCAGAACCATCCCTTGTGCTGCAGCAGGCCGTCGGCGCCGTGGATGCTTTCCGCCACGACATTCACGCTGCCCTGGGGCAGCTTCATCCGCAGCAGCCGTCCGTCGCCGGCGTTGGTGATGTACAGGTGTTGCTCGTCTTCATCGAGCGCGAGGCCGTTGGCACCGAACGGCAGGGCGCCGGCCGTGCCCAGCAGCGGGTCGCGCGACACGACCTGCACGTCGCACGGCGCGCACTGCGCAGCCTTGGCGATGCGGTAAATCGCACCCTGGAACGAATCGGAAACATACAGGTTGCCGGCGCGGTCCGGCACCATGCCGTTGATGCCGGGAAATCCCGACGCACCGAATTCGATGCGGTCCTGGCTTCCTTCCGGGTTGGCGACGGTGCGCGCAGTGGGCTGGGGCGGATCGAGCCGCCCGAAGGTGGCGACATCCGTAACAGCGGTAGATGCGTCGAAGTCCACCGGCAAACGCTGCAGCTTCGATGCACCGAAGTTGAGCACGTAGACGTGGCCGCCGGCCACCGCCAGGCCGGTGAGCGGCGCAGTGCCGAAGCGGCGCTGTGCCAGCAGCCGGCCGTCGCGGGAATAGCGCAGCAACTGGTTGTTGCGCACGGATTCGGGCAGGCGCGCGTCGTACGTTCCTACAAAGATATCGCCGCTGGCGGCATCAACGGCCAGCCCTTCGGGCTGGCGTACATCCGGCGGCAATTCGATGAAGCGCTCCACGGCGATGCGCAGCGGCAGGGATTCGGCTGCCGCTGCCGCTGCCGCGGCAGCCGCCAGGATCAGCACGGGGAGAAAGGCGGTTTTCACGGCGAATCCCGGCGAACGGCACCGGCCTGCTGCTCGCCGCGCGGAAGGGCCGCCAGGAGTTCATCGGTGGAAAGGATCGCGTGCGCGAAGGAAGGGCCGTTTACCTCGTGTGCGGCGTGCATGCCTTCGGCGCTGAAGGCGGCCGTGGCGTCTCTTACCAGCGTCACGTGATAACCCAGCTCCATGCCGAATCGCGCGGTGGACTCGACGCAGGTGTTGGCAACCATGCCGACCAGGATGATCCTGCGGATCCCGTGCAGCTTCAGCTGTGCATCCAGGTCGGTGTTGGCAAAGCCGCTCTGCGCCCAATGCTCGTGCACGACGATGTCGCCGGGCCTGGGACCGAACCCGGGATGGAATTCGCCGCCCCAGCTGCCTTCGGCAAACAGCTGTGTTCTGGCGACGCCCTGCTGCGACAGATTGGTCTGCAGCCAGCCCGCGTAGTCGCCGGGCCGCCAGCGCCGATGAGGCACGATGAACACGCGCAGGGAAGCAGCACGGACCGCCTGGATGACACGGGGCAGGTTTTCATAGAAGCCCGAGGCTTGCGCAGTACCTTTCGTGAGTTCGTAGAGCTTGCCGCCCTCGCTCATGAAGTCGTTGTACGGGTCTACGATCAGCAGGGCGCTGTCATGTGCGGTGTAGGCTGAGTCCACCTTTTCCTCCTCCTGTCAGGCTGACGGCGCAATCCTTGGCGCACGGCGAATCCGCAGCACCTGCCAGGCGGCGCCGGCCAGATAAATGACGAAGCCGATTGCGACCAGCAGCTTCAATGTCGGATCTTCCGGCCCGCTGAAAGCCGGGGCGCCCAGTGGAATGCGCGTTCCGGTTTCGGTCAGGCCGGGAATCAGGTGGAAGAACAGCGTCAGCGAGTAGCCCGTTACCGCCAGGTAGCGGGAGAGGCCGGTACCGCCGCGTTTCCCGGCTGCGTGGGCGATGAGCAGCACCACCAGGGTCAGTATGGCCAGCGCATGCGGCGGACCGAATCCGCCGTGGCGGAAGATGAAAAGGCCGGTAAATGCGGTGGCGGCGGTCAGCCAGACGTACAGCCGGCCGGCGCGCGTGTGCATGCCGATCTCGCCGTACTTGAACAGGGCCGCCAGGCCGCAGGCCACCGCCGCGAGAGCGATGATGGTGTGGATCATTCCGAACGGACTGATGTTGAGCATGGCGCGTACTCCGGCGTCGCGGCGAGGTGTCCGGCTTCTACGGCTGCACGGGGTTCAGGACCGGGCGAACGCCAGCAGGTCGGCGTTGAGACGGTCCTTGTGCGTGTCGGCGATGCCGTGCGGGGCACCTTCGTAGACGACCAGCTTGTTGTTCGGGATCAGCCTGGCCGAGGCGCGCGCGGCGGCGTCGATCGGCACGATCTGGTCGTCGTCGCCGTGGACCAGCAGGGTCGGCACGTCGAACTTCTTCAGGTCCTCGGTGAAATCCGTTTCCGAGAAGGCCTTGATGCTGTCGTAGGTGTTCTTGTGCCCGCCCATCATGCCCTGCATCCACCAGGCCTGGATCACGCCCGGCGAGGGCTTGGCGCCGGGGCGGTTGTAGCCGAAGAACGGGCCGGAGGGGATATCCAGGAACAACTGCGAACGGTTGGCCAGCAGGCCGGCGCGGATGCCGTCGAAGACCGCGAGCGGCAGGCCGCCGGGATTGGCTTCGGTCCTGACCATCAGCGGCGGCACCGCGGAGATCAGGCCGGCCTTCTTCACGCGCTTGCTGCCATGGCGGCCGATGTAGCGCGCCACCTCGCCGCCACCGGTGGAGAAGCCGAACATCGTCGCGTCCTTCACGTCGAGGTGATCGAGCAACTGCGCCAGATCATCGGCATAGTGATCCATGTCGTTGCCGTCCCAGGGCTGGCTGGAGCGGCCGTGTCCGCGACGGTCGTGGGCGATGCAGCGGAAACCATTGGCGGCCAGGTGATACATCTGCGATTCCCAGCTGTCGGCATTGAGCGGCCAGCCATGGCTGAAGGTGACCACCGGGCCGGTCCCCCAGTCCTTGTAATAGATCTCCACGCCGTCTTTGGTTGTGAAGGTGCTCATGGTCCGGCGGACTCCTGCGCTTGAGGAAGGGGATGACGCGACGGGAGCATTCCCGCCGGGTGGCGGCGGCGAGGGCGCACAGCCCGCCAGCGGAAGCAGCGCAGCCGCGGCGAGTGCGGCGCCGCCGATAATCAGTTCCCGGCGGGTCGCGTCCAACGGCCCGCGGGCGCTGCTGTCGGCCGGGGAGTGCGCAATGCGAGGCGGGCCCACAGGTCATCTCCCCAGGCTGGAATGCGGAGCGGCTGTGCAAGATGGTCGGTCCGCCGCCTGCGGCCTGGCTACGTAAAAACGGCAAAAAGCACCACCGCCGCGATTTTCGCTTTGTGATCCGGCGGCGAGCGGAATTGCCAGATTTGCGTAGCCGACGCCGGGATTTCCGGAAATGATGGGAACGTGTCCCGCAGCCCGCACAGGCCGGCCTCATGGTGCGCTCTCCCGCGTGGTCCCCGGTTGGACATGGCCACAGGACACCTGTGGACAAGATCGTTGATCGGCTCAGGCAGGCGGATGCCCGGCCGCTCTGTGTTGCGGATCTGGTGCAGGCCTCGGGCATGAGCGAGCGGACGCTGCGTTCCTGGTTCCGGCGGTGTTTCGGCGTGGCGCCGCACCGCTACCTGCATATCCGGCGCATGCATTTGATCCGCATTGCATTGAGTATGTCCGGGGCGGGTCAGGACACCGTGGCCGCCGTGGCGAAGCGGTTCGGATACGCCGATGCCGGGCGCATGGCGTCCGCTTATCTGGACCTGTTCGGCGAGTATCCGCAACAGACATTGGAACGACGCCTCGGCGAGTAGCTGCGTGCGGTCTTCGTGTACCCGGGCCGGTGTTCGCGGCACGGTCGCGTATCCGTTCTTTCATCTTCGCAGCCCCGCCGGACGCCTGTTGCGCAGGCACCGGGCCGCCCGCCTGGACAGGAGGCCCGCCGCGCAGATCAGGATTCCGGCTTGTTCAGTGCTCCCCGCAGGGCCGTCGATGGAAGCACGCCAAAATAGTCACGGTACTGCCTGGCGAAACGCCCGAGATCCCAGACGCCGAAGCGGGCGCACACATTGGTCACGGTTTCGCCTGGAGGCGCCTGCTTCAGCGCGGCGTGTATGACCCTCAGGCGGTGCCCCATCAGATACCGGTGGGGACTGATCCCGAGATGGCTGTTGAATATGTTGCGCAGCGTCCGCTCGGAAGCGCCGGTGGCGGAGCACAGATCTTCCGTGTAGAGCGGCGCGTGGGATACCGAGTCGATCAGTTCCAGGGCAAGCCGCAGGACGCGGGCGTAGTCGACATAGCCCTTGGGGCGCAGCACCTGGCGGGATTCGACCGGCAGCAGCAGCGCGAATACCGCCTCCAGCAATTCACGGCGGGCGGCGTCCTGGGCGGCGTCGGCGTGCAGTTCCTCGGGGGCATTCAGCTCCTGCCGGAACAGCCGCCGCACCAGCCAGGAGAGCGCGGTGGTACCGGCGGCGGAGCGGATCACCAGGTTCTTTTTCAGCAGCGAAGCATCGAATTCATCCTCGTGCGCGGCGGCCCACCGGAGCACCAGCTCGCACGACATGGCTATCGTCATCCAGCTTGCCGGGCGCGCTGCGTCGATGTGAAACATGGCGCCGGGGATCATCCATCCGACGGTACGCCGGTTGAAGCGATTCCCGTCGACGGCCGTCATGTCGTGGCCGGTGATCGGAAGAAAGAGGTTGAAGTAACCGGAAAGCCCGACGCCGTGATACACGGTGCCGGCGCCTTCGCGTCCGGCCATGACGGCCACGCCGCCCAGGTCGAGGACGCGCAGGCGCCAGTCGCGCTGCTGCCTGGACTTCAGGACGTAGCGCCCCTGTACGCCGTAGAGCGCTTCCTCGAACTCGTCGAACTCGCCGCAAGTAAGCTTGAGCATCGCGGGCACCTCGTCCGGGACGCTACAACAGCGGACTCATCTGTTACAAGCCTCGCATTCTGGACAATGCGGAGCAAAAAAAAAATCGGGATCAATGGCTTGCGTCGGCCGCACGGTATGCCGAAACGGGCGGGGCGATGAAATGGCGCCCCAGTAGCACAGCGGGAATCATGAATGTCCCCGAATTGCCCTCCTGCAATCGGCTGGCGCTGAAGGCGTTGGCGCGGTTGTGTGGTGCGGGATTGTGTGGGGGTCCCGGAACTGCGGGATATGGGTGTCCCGAAATTTCGTCCATGGGTGTCCTGAAATTTCGCTGCAATGGGCTGGCGCTCAAGGCGTTGGCGCGGTTGTGTGGGGCAGGATTGTGTGGGGGTCCCGGAACTGCGGGATTTATGGGTGTCCCGAAATTTCGTCCGGGCCGGGCTGAGGGTGGCCGTAACGGACGGGCATGAGCGGGGAGCGCCGCAAGAAACGCAGGAAGTTTGCTTGTCGTGCGCGGGGGAAAACACGCCTTGTGCCAAACTTCCGCATGACGCCACCCTGTTCGGGCTGGCGAACCGGACGGGGAGGGGGACATGCGCCGTTGGATAGCCTTGGCGGGTCTGTTGCTGGCGGCCGTGCCGCCGGCAGTGGCAGAGGTCAAATTCCCCACCGCGAGGGAGTACATCGACGAGCACCGGCCGAAGATCGAGAAGCGCCCGCTTACGTCGAAGGAGAAGTCGACGGCGAAGAACGTGATCGCCGCGCTCAAGAAAAAGAAGACCCTGACCGAAGCCGAGTTGATCGCGCTGCGCCCGATGGCCAACGCGGGCGATATTGCCGCCATGTACGCACTGTTCGAGGGCTATGGCGATGTGCGGGACGTCAAGACCCTTTTCACCGGCGGCAGCCGCCGCGAGTCGGAAGCGATGGCGGGCTTGCGCGGCCTGTGGGCCATGGCGCTGTGGCGGGAAGGCGAGCGCGACCGATGGCTGGCGTGGGCGATCAACGGGTGCCTCGATGATGCCGGCGGTCCCCAGACCGGGCCGAAGTCCGGCCGCTTCACGGCCACGCAATGCGGTTACAGCGCGACCATCGAACTTGATGCCGGCCAGGACCTGTTCCGCTATGCCAACGGCCAGCCGGGATTCGCCGCGCCGCGCAGCATCGTGTTCGAGGAATACGCGATGGCGCCGAAGCTGACGCCGGAAGAAGAGCTGGCGCGGTTCCAGCGGATCATCGCGAAGTGGAACCAGGGCGAGACCACGGATGCGCCGGAAGATGGCGTGTGGATCATGTCCTGGGTCTATACGCAGGGCCCGGAGGTGAGAGCGGCCTACTCGACGGCTTACGACAGGATGCGCGCCGGCGTGAACGCGCGGGAAGGCGCCGCCAACATCGCCAAGCGCGAAGCGGATGCGGCCGCACACCAGGCCCGCATCGCGGAATGGAAATCGCTGCAGGAAAAGCGCATCGCGGCGAAGGCGGCTAAACAGGAACTCGACGCGAAAGACGAACAGCGGTTCGTGCAGCTCTCCTTCTGGCTGCGCGGGGAGTACATCGTACCGATCGGGAAGGAGCAGGTGCTGATGCAGCAATGGCAGCGCGACGACTTCTGCCAGTACGGTCCGGCCGATTATTGCCAACGCCAGCGCGATCTCGCCTACGCGCGCGAGAATGCCGCGATGGAAGAGCGGGTGTCGCGGGCGAATGCCTGGAAGATCGACCGCAGCCGCGGCGATGTCACCGTCCGCAGCTACGACCAGAACGGCAACTATCTCGGCACCTCCACCATGCCGTCCTGGCAGGCGGACATCCTGAAGGGCAATTGAGAAAGGTCTGAACAATCCACCTGACCGAGACAGCCCCGCCCCGATCGGAACTCCGGGCGGCGGACCCGATGAGCGTCGGCGATGGCGAGTACGCGAGCCAGCGCAAGCGTACAGGCCGGGAAACCTTGCTTGCGGAGTCGCCATGGCCATTTCCTCGTGCCACGGCGAGGCCAGGCTTGTGTCAGGGGGCTGCCGAACCGGGAACTAGGCAAACACCGGATCCGTCTCGTCCATCAGATCGATCCCGCAAGCCAGGTTTTCCACCCAGTCGAGGAATTTGCCGATGGTCGCCGGATCCGCAAACGGCACGCCGTGCTGCGGCACGATCATCGAGGGATTCAGCGCGCGCACCCGCCGCGCCCATAGCCGGCAGACCTTGTTCGAGGCCATGTAGCGGCGGTGGAAACCGGCCATCGTCGGCACATGCGCCTCGAAATCGCGCACCGGCGCGTATTCGCCGTCGACCATGGAGGCGCCCATGTCGCCGGAGAAGAGAATGCGGCTGACCGGATCGAAAAACTGGAAATTGCCCACACTGTGCAGAAAGTGCGCGGGTACCGCGCGCAGGTGGGAATTGCCCAGCGGAATGTCCGCGCCGGGATCCGGCAGCAGGAAATAGCGTTCGCCGCCGCTGTCTTTCTGGTAATGCGGCACGCCGTGCGGAATGAAGCGGCCCCACAGGCGCGAGCAGACGATGGTGGCCGAGGTATACATCAGCCAGCGGTCGACCGAACCGATGATGTCCGGATCCTGGTGCGAAGCCAGCACGTAGGTCAGCTGGCGCAGCGGCAGATAGCGCGATACGGCCAGGCTCAGCGGCGTATACAGCAGGGCGCCGCCTGGATCGATCAGGGCGGATTTGTCGCCGTGCAGCACCAGGAATTGATTCGCCTGTATGCCGTCGTCGCCACGCACCAGATCGTGGAAGGCGATACAGGCATGGTCGCCCTGGCGGAATAGTTCGGTAGGCATGGGGCTGGGTCGGCAGGCGCACGCGGAGTGTGCAGGGCCATGCTAGCCGGCGCTGCGGGGCGCGTTTTGATCCTGATCAAGCCGGGATCGGGGTTTCGGGTTACGGAGGGCGATAGGGATTCCGAGCCGTGTCGTCGCGGTGCCGGGGCGATCCGGCGGCCGACGCGCCTGATCCTTCGCCCCAGGTTGCTCAAAAGCCGGAAGGCGCGTCGCCCAGTACCGCAAGCTCCCACCCGGAAACCTGCAAGCTGGCCATTCCAGGCGCACCCTGCCACGAATCTCCCATCGCCAATCCGGTTCCGCCGCTCAGGCCAGATCTATTCCCGCCAGCCGCTTCAGCGCTTCCGCATACTTCGCCGCCGTCGCCGCAATCACCTCGGCGGGCACGCGCGGGCCGGGTGCGGTCTTGTTCCAGTCCAGCGTTTCCAGGTAGTCGCGCACGAACTGCTTGTCATAGCTGGGCGGGCTGATGCCGACGCGGTATTCGTCGGCGGGCCAGAAGCGCGAGGAATCCGGCGTCAGCATTTCATCCATGATGTAGAGCTTGCCGTCCTCGTCGGTGCCGAATTCAAATTTGGTATCGGCGATCAGGATGCCGCGCTCGGCGGCGAAGGCCGCGGCCCAGCGGTAGATGCGCAGAGTAGCTTCGCGCACCTGCTCGGCCAGGTCGGCGCCGACCTTGGCCACCAGGCTGTCGAAGCTGATGTTCTCGTCATGGTCGCCGACGGCGGCCTTGGTCGACGGGGTGAAGATGGGTTCGGGCAGCTGTTCGGCCTGGCGCAGGCCGGCCGGCAGCCGGATGCCGCAGAGCGAGCCGCTGGCCTGGTAATCCTTCCAGCCCGAGCCGATCAGGTAGCCGCGGGCGATGGCCTCCACCGGCACCGGCTTCAGGCGCCGCGTGATGACGCTGCGGCGGGCATAGGTGGCCAGGTCGGTGCCGGCCGGCAGCACGCCGGCGATGTCCTTGCCGGTCAGGTGGTTGGGCACCAGGTGGGCGGTCTGGGCGAACCAGAAGTTGGACATCTGGCAGAGCATCTCGCCCTTGCCGGGGATGGGGTCGGGCAGCACCACGTCGAAGGCGCTGAGACGGTCGCTGGCGACGATCAGCAGCTCCTGCGGCGACAGGGCATAGACGTCGCGCACCTTGCCGCGGTGGATCAGGTTCAGGCCGGGCAGGTGGGATTCGCTCAGGGTGGTAGGCACTGGCCGGGGCTCCGCGGGAAAAGGCGCGCATTGTAGCGGCCGCGCCGGCTAGAATCGCGCGCATTTCGTTTCCGGTAGCGTCCCATGCCGTTCCTGTCCCGTGCCGCGCTCGCGGCCGCCGCCCTGGCCGCGCTGCCGGCGGCTCATGCCCAGAACCCGGCCAAACCCGCCCGCCTGGGCCTGTGCGCGGCCTGCCACGGCGAATCCGGCCGCTCGCCGCTGAAGGGCACGCCGCACCTGGCCGGGCAGGATCTGGATTACCTGAAGACCGCCCTGGCCGCCTACCGCAGCGGCGCCCGCGACGTGGCGGTGATGCGTGCGGCGGTCGGTGCGCTGAGCCAGTCCGATCTGGACGAACTCGCTGCCTGGTATGCGGCCCAGGCGCCGCAGCCGCAATGAAAGGATGGCTGGGCAAGATCATCGGCGCCGCGGTCGGCCTGGCCCTGCTGCGGCATCCGCTGGGCCTGCTGTTCGGGCTGCTGGTCGGGCATATGTACGACATCGGCGGCTTTTCGTTTTCCCGGCCGCGGCCGCGCGTGGCGCGCAGTTTCGTCGATCCGCTGTTCGGCCTGATCGGTGCCATGGCCAAGGCCGACGGCCGCGTTTCCGAAAGCGAGATCGCGGCCGTCGAGCAGCTGATGCAGCGCATGGGCCTGAGCGCCGCCCAGCGCCACGAGGCCATCGCCTGCTTCAACGCGGGCAAGACGCCGGGCTTCGTCGTCGACCGCGCCATCCGCGACCTGCGCAGCTGGTGCCTGGGCCGGCGCGATCATGCCTACGTGCTGATCGACGTGCTGCTGGACGTGGTGTTCTCCGACGGCCAGGGTACCGAGCCGCGCATGCAGCTGATGCGGCGCATGTGTGCGGCGCTGGGCGTGCAGGAGCGCGAGATCGCGGTACTCGCCGCGATGAAGGGCCATATCTGGAATCCGGCCGGGCAGAGCTATTCCTACCGCCACGGCGGCGGCACCGCCGCGCCGCCGCCGCCGCAGAACGGCGGCACCGATCCCTACGCCGTGCTCGGCGTGGAGCGCGGCATCGACGAGCGCGGTCTCAAGCGCGCCTGGCGCAAGCTGATGAGCGAACACCATCCGGACAAGCTCGGCGACGTGCCCGAACTGCTGCGCCAGCGCGCCGAGCAGCGTGCGCGGGAGATCAATACGGCATACGAGCGGATCAAGGCCGAGCGCGGATTTCGCTGAGCGCGCTGCCGCTGCGCGGCAGCGCGGACGATCCTGCATTTGCCAGCCCGGACGGCGCGGTTACACTGCGCGCCGCCCGCGTCCGCGGTGTCCACGGAAACCGTCCCATGTCCCGCCAGTCCGCCGTCATCGCGCCGTCCATCCTTTCCGCCGATTTCGCCCGCCTCGGCGAAGAGGTGAACAACGTCCTTGCCGCCGGCGCGGACTGGGTGCATTTCGACGTGATGGACAATCACTACGTGCCCAACCTGACCATAGGCCCGCTGGTCTGCGAGGCGCTGCGCAAGCACGGCGTCACCGCGCCCATCGACGTGCATCTGATGGTCAAGCCGGTGGACCGCATCGTGCCGGATTTCGCCAAGGCCGGCGCCACGTACATCTCCTTCCATCCGGAAGCCTCGGAACACATCGACCGCACCATCCAGCTGATCCGCTCGCTGGGCTGCAAGCCCGGGCTGGTATTCAATCCGGCCACGCCGCTGAACTACCTGGACCACGTGCTGGACCAGCTCGATCTGGTGCTGATCATGTCGGTCAATCCCGGCTTCGGCGGCCAGAGCTTCATTCCCTCGGCGCTGGACAAGCTGCGCCGCGTGCGCGAGCTGATCGACCGCAGCGGCCGCGAGATCCGCCTGGAGATCGATGGCGGCGTGAAGCCCGAGAACATCGCCGAGATCGGTGCGGCCGGCGCGGATACCTTCGTCGCCGGCTCGGCCATCTTCGCCAAGCCGGACTACGCCCAGGTCATCAATGCGATGCGGGCGGAGCTGGCGAAGGTCTGACGGCGGCGCGGGTCTGCGTTCGCCGCAGGCCCGGCCGGGTGCTGCGGTCCGCCGCGCATGGGCCGCGACGCCGTACCGTGCCGGAGGCCGCAGCCGCTGCGGCCCCAAGCCTTCAGACCGGCACCGCCTCGATCACATAGCGCAGCGGTCCGCCCGCGATCCAGCCGTCGAACGGATAGCAGGTCACCAGCAGCAGCTTCGACGTAGCCGTTCCCTCGCCGGCGGCGATGCGCGTGGTGCGCGCATCGACTACCTGCTGCGCACTGATGCGGTAGCGCCGCAGCCGGCCGCGGCTTTCGATCTCGATCACGTCGCCGTTTGAAAGATGCCGCAGGAATTCAAAATGCGTGTCGCGGTGGCCGCTGATGACGCTGGTGCCGGCGGCGCCGGGCGCGGCGCTGGCCTCGTTCCAGGCCGGGCCGAAGGCCAGGCTGCGGCCCGAATCGCCGGCCAGCACGATCTGGTCCACGCCCAGCCGGGCCACCCGCAGGCGCGCGACGGGGCGGGTATCGGCCCAGGGCCACGGTTTGGCCGCGACAGCGCCGGCCGCGCTGCGTTGCCAGGCCTGTTCCAGCAGCAGCTGGGCCAGCCAGGCCTTGGCCTGCACATAGCCGGCGCTGCCGCAGAGCAGGCCGGCGGCGAGCAGCAGCAGAAGGCTGAGACGGCGGCGTGTGTTCATGCGGCCAGTCCGCGGCGCGCTGCCGGCGCGCGGCGCAGCGCCAGGGCCAGCAGCAGGCACAGGGCGCCCAGGGCCAGCCACAGCCTGCCCGATGTCGCGGTCTGGGCGAACGCCACGCTGCCGGCCGGTGCGGCATTTTCTACTTCTACTGATTGCAGTCCGGCATCGGCCGGCCGCTGCGGCGTGCGGTCCACTGCGACCAGGCTGGTATAGCGGCCGACCAGGTGGTGCTTGAGCGCCAGCGCCGTGGCCTCGGCGCGCAGGGCTTGCGCATCGCCGCCGCGGCGCTGGGCATCTTCCAGTGCCTCCAGCTTGCGCTGGGCCCAGAGCCGGGCCAGGCCCTTGGCCTGGCCGTGCAGTTCAAAACCGATCTTCTGCGACCAGGGCGCTGCGGCGAGCTGGCCCAGCAGCTCGATCTGGCCGCCGCTGCGCGCCGCGCCGTCCAGGCGCGCGACCAGCAGCAGGGGCTCGCCGGCGTAGAGATCGGGCAGGCGCTGCGGATAGACCTCGGCCGCCACCGGCAGATTCAGCTGCAGATCGCGCAGGGCCGGGCGGTCCAGGCGCGCGAAGAGTTTTTCCATCTGCGCGCCGACTTCGTTGATATCGCGGATCACCACCGCGCTGCCGCGGCCCAGCTCGGCCGCCTTGCGCAGGAATTCGCCGTTGGGCGCGCTGCCTATGCCGACCGGGAATACGCGCGCCGCGCCCAGCTCCGTATCCAGCGCGGTATACAGCGCATCGGCCTGTTCCACCGCACCGTCGGTGATGAATACCACCTGGCGCAGGCGGTCGGGCGCCGCCTCGCTGCGCAGCGCGGTCTGCAGCGCCGGCAGCATCTCGGTGCCGCCGTCGGCACCGAGATTGGCCACCCATTCGCGCGCCAGCTGTACATCGTCCGCGGCGGCCGGCACCGAGCGCGGGAACAGCGCGTGGGTATCCGAATCGAATTCGATCACGTTGAAATAGTCCTGCGGCGCCAGATGCCGCAGCGCCAGGTCCAGTGCCGCGCGCGCCTGCAGGATGGACTGGCCTTCCATCGAGCCGGAGGTGTCGATGACCAGGATCAGCTCGCGCGGCAGCGGCGCGGCCGGCCGGGTCGCCGGCAGCAGCATCAGCAGGGCGAACTGCTCGCCGCCGGCCTGTTCGCGCAGCAGGGCGGCGGTGGGCGCGGCCAGCGGCTGCGGCGTCCAGCGCAGCACAAAGTCGCGGTCGGGGGCGACCACGCGATCGCGCAGCGCGATGCGGTAAGTCCCGTCCTGGCGCTGCACCTCCAGCGCATGGGTGGAGGATCCCACGTCCTGCAGCGGCAGGCCGGCGTCGAGGACGGCGTCGATCACCACGGTCGGGGCGCCGGCGCGCACCGGCGGCGTGGTCAGCGTCGATTGCTGCGTCGCCGCCGGTGCCGGCGCGGCGGTGTCCACCGCGGCCGCGGCGTCCTGCGGCAGCCCATCGATTGCAGGCGCGGCAGCCTGCACCGGCATGGCCTGCTGCGTGTAGCGCGGGGTGAAGGTCAGCGGCAGGTGCAGCGAGAACTCGCCGTCGCGGTAATCCACCTGCTGCCAGTAGCGGATTTCCACCTCGACGGTCTCGCCCGGTGCCACGTTGGCCAGGGCGGTGCGGAACAGGTTGGCGCTGTGCGCCTCGACCAGACTGGCCTTGCGGCCGCTGGCCACGGCCTGGGCGTATTCGGCGCGGGCGGCTTCCTTTTCGCGGATCTCGCCGACGATCAGGCGCCGGCCCAGGCGCAAGGTCATCGCATGCACCGCCGCGCCTTCGGGCAGCGGCAGCAGGTATTCGCCCTGCTGCCAGGCTGCGCCGTCGTTGCGGAAGCGCTGCTTGAGCTGCACTTCGGCCAGCAGGCCGTGGATGTCGATTTGCGCCGTGGTTTCCAGGCTGGCGACTTCGAGCCGGCTGCCGTCCTCGCGCAGTATGGCGAGTGCGCCGGCATCGGCGCGGACAGCGGACGGCAGCAGGCCCAGACCCGCGGCAGCGGAGAACAGCAAAGACAGGAATTTCATGGCGCGTCGTCGGTGGCGCGGCGGTCGCCGCGGCCTCACTTTCCGCAGCGGCGGCGGCGCGGGTATTGCGGACTTGCGGCGCGGCGGCGGCGAATGCGGCGCTTTTTCTGACGCGGCTGCGGCGGCCGCCGCGGACACGACGCGGACACGGCAAGGCCGCCGGCGTCGCTGGCGCGGCGATGAATATTTCACAGTTGCCTATATGGGATTTATTGCAAACGACGGCGTGCGGTCGGGGCCGCGCGAATCGCGGGCGGCGATTCCGGAGTCGCGAACATCCGGCGGCAGCCTTGCGCTGCCGCCGTCGGGAGAATTCAGCCTATCTGCCAGGTCGGGTCGTCGCGGCGTGCATTGCGCTGCGCTGCCGCCGCGCGCTGCGGCACGCCGCTGACCCAGGCTTCGGCGCCCAGCCAGTCGGCGCAGTTCGCATCGGTTTCGCCAGCGTTCTCGCTGGTCAGGCGCAGGAATTCTTCGGGCAGGCAGACGTCCATGGAGCAACCTTGCTGGTGGGGAAGGGCGGTCCGGCCGCTCAACCGCCCTGCAGCGCCGCGAGAAAGCCGAGCAACAGGGCGCCCAGGGCGAAGATCACGCGCAGCGGCTCGAAGCTGCTCTTGAGTTCGGCGTTGGGTTCGGCGGGACGGGCTTGCATGGGGATTGCCTCGGTTCGGTGGAAATCAGCGTAGTCGCGCATTCGGGGCCGCGTGCTGCCGGCGGCGGACATTCCAGCAGCGATTTCTGGCTTTTCGCGGGCAAACCGTCCCCCGCCGTTGCGGCCGGTCGCGGCGGGCCGATACAGTGCCGCCCGAATCCACGCCGAGTTCCGCCCATGCCCCGCAGCATTGCCATCGTCGAAGACGAACCGCTGATCCGCGCCAACTACGTCGAGGCCCTGACCCGCTTCGGCTACGAAGTGCGCGGCTACGCCTCGCGGCCCGAGGCCGAGGCCGCCTTCGCCCTGCGCCTGCCGGAGCTGGTCATCATCGACGTGGGCCTGGGCGACGAACCCGAAGGCGGCTTCGACCTGTGCCGTTCCCTGCGCACCCGCGCCGCGACCCTGCCCATCCTGTTCCTGACCGCGCGCGATTCGGACCTGGACGTGATCTCCGGCCTGCGCCTGGGCGCCGACGATTACCTGACCAAGGATGTCTCGCTGCACCAGCTGGCCGCGCGCATCAGCGCGCTGCTGCGCCGCATCGACGCGCTGCGCAAGCCGGCCGAAGCGGAAAACGTAATCAGCCACGGCCCGCTCAAGCTGGAGCAGGAACGCATGCGCGTGACCTGGAACGGCGAGGAAGTGCCGCTGACCGTGACCGAGTTCTGGATGGTCCACACCATGGTGCGCTTCCCCGGCCACGTGAAGAACCGCGACCAGCTCATGCGCGAGGCCCAGGTCGTGGTCGACGACGCGACCATCACCTCGCACATCAAGCGCATCCGCAAGAAATTCCTCGCCATAGACGCTGACTTCGATGCGATCGACACGGTGCACGGGGTCGGCTACCGCTGGAAGCCGTGAAGCCGCGCGCAGCGGCCGGCATGGCGGTTGAAGCCGGCGCGGGTATTTCACCGCCGCTGCGGATTCCCGGCTGTCTCCTGCGCGGTTCTCTCCTGCCGGTGCGCGGGCGGTATCGCAAAGGGCGGCAGGAATACGGCGGGAACCGTTCCCTGATCCTTGTTCCCGCCGTTGCGGCGCTTGCCGCTGGCACGTCCCACCCGTTCACCTGATTTCCGGCTCCCAGCCTATGTCGCTACGGCGCAAACTCCTGCTCGTCGCCCTCGCCATGCTGGCCCTGCCCTGGGCCGGCTGGCAGTTCGTGCGCCAGATGGAAGTGCTGCTGCGCGAAGGCCAGGAGCAGACCCTGATCGCCTCGGGCAAGGCGCTGGCGCGCAGCCTCGCGGCCATCAACGCCGAGCTGCCGCCGCCGGGCGGCGCGCTGTACGTGCATGCGCTGGACATACAGCTGCAGGTCGACGGCTATGCCGACGACTGGCTGGAACTGCGCGGTTATTCCCAGCACCTGGGTCCGCCGCAGAACGCGCAGAAGCTGAAGATGACCCTGGCTGCCGACGCGGCCTGGTTGTATCTGCTGATCGAAGTGCGCGATGCCAGCCGCCACCGCGCCGACGCGGCCGCGGCGCTGGAGCAGAAAACCGACCGCATCGAGCTGGGCCTGGAACGCGCCGGCGCCGAGCGGCGCTACCTACTGGCCAGCGCGGCGCCGGGTTCGTTCGAGGCCCAGGGGCTGGGCGGCACCGGCGCCGGCCTGCCGCTGGCCCTCAGCGGCGAATGGCAGGAAGACGCCGCCGGCTACCGCGTCGAGCTGCGCCTGCCGCTGGCGCAGCAGCCGCAGCGGCTGTCATTGCAATGGTTCGATTCCGCTGTCGGCGCCGCGCCGGTGGTGAGCCTGGAAAAACTGCCGCTGCTGAGCTACTCCGCCGCGCTGGCCGCCGAGCTGGCCCAGTTCGCGCCGGAGGCCACGCGCGCGCGCCTGGTCAGCGGCGAAGGCTGGCTGATGGCCGAAAGCGGCGAGCTGGGCGCCGGCGCCGCGCCGGCGGCGGAGCAGGAGCCCTCGGCACTGGCGCGCTGGTCTTACCGCTGGCTGATCGCGCCGGCGCTGCAGGGCACGCCGGGCCTGGCCGGGCGCCAGCCGCGGCTGGACGCGGCCGAACTGTGGCAGGCCCTGTCCGGCGTGCCCGCGGCGAGCTGGCGCGCCGGCGAACGCCAGGGCGACGTGGTGCTGGTGGCCGCGCTGCCGCTGCGCCTGAACGGCGAAACCCGCGGCGCGCTGGTGCTGGAGCAGGTCAATACCGCGCTGCCGCTGCTCACCGACGCGGCGCTGCAGCGCCTGGCCCTGGTCAGTGTGGCCGCGCTGCTGCTGGCCGGCGGCGTGTTGTTCGTCTTCGCCACCTGGCTATCAGTGCGCATACGCCGCCTGCGCGACGGCGCCGAGCGCGCCCTGGCCGCCGACGGCCGCATCCAGGGCCGCGTGCCGCTGACCGACATGCGCGACGAACTCGGCGACCTCGCGCGCAGCTTCCAGCAGCTGCTGGATGCGGTAGGCGCGTATACCGACTACCTGCGCACGCTCGCCTCCAAGCTCTCGCACGAGCTGCATACGCCGCTGGCCATCGTCAAATCCTCGCTGGACAACCTGGAGCACCAGCCGATTTCCGCCGAGGCCCGCGCCTACGTCGTGCGCGCCCGCGACGGCACCGACCGCCTCACCCACATCGTGCGGGCGATGAGCGAATCCAGCCGCATGGAGCGTGCCATTGCCTCGGCCGAGGGCGAGGATTTCGACCTGGCCGACGTGGTGCGCGGCTGTGCCGAGGCCTACCGCGCGCTGGCCGCGCCGCGGCGCATCGACTGCGAACTGCCGGCCCAGGCCGTGCCCATGCACGGCGCGCCGGAACTCATCGCCCAGGCCCTGGACAAGCTGTTCGACAACGCGCGCTCGTTCACCCCCGAATCCGGCTGGATACGCATTGCCCTGGACAGCGGCCCGGACGGTATCTCGCTGCGCGTGGCCAACCAGGGCCCGGAGCTGCCGCTGGCCATGCAAGGCCGCCTGTTCGACTCCCTGGTCAGCCTGCGCGAGGGCGCCTCGCGCGGCGAGGCGCCGCACCTGGGCCTGGGCCTGTACGTGGTGCGCCTGGTCTGCGAACGCCACGGCGGCGGCGCGGCCGCGCACAACCTGGCCGGCGGCGAGGGCGTGGAATTCGTGCTGCGCCTGCGCGGCATGGCGCGCGAATCTGTGTTGCGCCGGGGCGGCTGAGCGCCGCCGCCGTCGCCGGGCCGACAGGCCCGCCGCGTGCAGGCGGCCGCGACCATGGCGGCATGCGCCGCGCCCGCCCGGGCCGCGCGCTTATGCCGCCAGGCTTACAACCTGTCGCCCGCGCGGCGGTCTTGCTATCGTCCGCCGCCTCCGGAGCAAGGTGGCGGCAATGATTTCCCAGGAAGAATTCCAGGCGCTGGCCGAGGAAGGCTACAACCGTATCCCGCTGATGCGCGAAGTGCTGTCCGACCTGGACACGCCGCTGTCGGTGTATCTCAAGCTGGCCGACGGGCCTTACACCTACCTGCTGGAATCCATCGAAGGCGGCGAATCCTGGGGCCGCCATTCCATCATCGGCCTGCCCTGCCGGCGCGTATACAGCCTGCGCGGCACTACGCTGACCGTGTCCGAGCTGGGCGAGACCGTGGAAACGCGCGAACTGGCCGACCCGCTGGCCGACGTGGATGCGCTGCGCCGGCACTACCGCGTGCCGCGCCTGCCCCAGCTGCCCGCCTTCAGCGGCGGTCTGGTCGGCTACTTCGGCTTCGAGACCATTGGCTACATCGAGCCGCGCCTGGCCGGCTGGGACAAGCCCGACCAGCTCGGCACGCCCGATGCGCTGCTGATGCTGTCGGAGGAAGTCGCCGTCTTCGACAACCTCAAGGGCCGGCTGTACCTGATCGTCCACGCCGATCCGTCCGAACCGCGCGCCTACGCCCGCGCCGTGCGCCGGCTGGACGAGCTGAGCTTCCGCCTGCGCCATTCCGGCTCCAGCTACCCCGAGGTGCTGGATCCGAAGCTGCTGGACGAGGGCGATTTCGTTTCCGGCTTCACCCGCGAAGGCTTCATCGAGGCAGTGGAAAAAAGCAAGGAGTACATTCGTTCCGGCGACGTGTTCCAGGTGGTGCTGTCGCAGCGCATGAGCGTGCCGTTCCGCGCCCGCCCGGTCGATGTCTACCGTGCGCTGCGTGCGCTGAATCCTTCGCCGTACATGTATTTCCTCGACCTCGGCGGCTACCAGATCGTCGGTTCCTCGCCGGAGATCCTGGTGCGCCTGAAGCAGGGGCGGGTGGTGCTGCGTCCCATTGCCGGCACGCGCCCGCGCGGCGCGACGGCGGAAGCCGACCAGGCGCTGGAACGCGAGCTGCTGGCCGATCCCAAGGAGCGCGCCGAACATCTCATGCTGATCGATCTGGGCCGCAACGACGTGGGCCGCGTCGCCCGCACCGGTACGGTCACGGTGACCGAGAGCTTCGCCGTCGAGCGCTATTCCCATGTCATGCACATCGTGTCGCAGGTCGAGGGCGATCTTGCCGACGGCCTGAGCTACATGGACGTACTGCGCGCCAGTTTCCCCGCCGGCACCGTCAGCGGCGCGCCCAAGATCCGCGCGCTGGAAGTGATCCAGGAACTCGAACCCATACGCCGCAATATCTACTCCGGCGCGGTCGGCTATATCGGCTGGTGGGGCGACGGCGACACCGCCATCGCGATCCGCACCGCGGTGATCCAGGACGGCCGCCTGCACGTCCAGGCCGGCGCCGGCATCGTCTACGACTCCGACCCGGCGACCGAGTGGGACGAGACCATGAACAAGGGCCGGGCGCTGTTCCGCGCGGTGGCGCAGGCGGTGAGCGGGCTTTGATTTGCCGGGTGGATTTTTCCCGGCTTTTTCCTCTGTGGATCTCCCTGGTTTTTTCCTCTTGCGGGAAATCCATGTCCGGAAATGAAGCCGGCTGCAGCACGCTTTAGCCCTCTCCCCCAAGCTTGCTTTGGGGGAGAGGGCTGGGTGAGGGGGAAACGACAAACCCCGCCGCAGCATTTGAGTTTCCGCCATGATTTTCAGCACCAGAGCTTTCGGCGAAACTTCGGGCTTCATGGCTTTCTGATGCGTCGCCCCCTCGCCCGACCCTCTGCCCCAAGCGCGTGAACGCATTTGGGCAGAGGGTCGAAGCGCCCGCCTGCAACCCACCAGGCTGTCCCCGCCGCACCGCCGCCAGGTGCGCGCCCGGCCGCGCTGTCATCAAACCGCCACCGTAAGCTGCAAGGCTCTGCTGCTGGCCTGCAACGCTGCTGTCATCCGGCGGCAATCAAAGTCAAATGTCACATGTGTAGTTAGTCATTAATTGCCATGGACGATTACGGTGTACGCATGAAGCACTCCTCCGCCATCGTGGTCGGCGCGGGCATTGTGGGGCTGGCGCTGGCGCGGGCCCTGGCTGTGCAGGGTGTCCGCGTGGTCGTGTTTGAACGGCATGAGCGCGCCGTCGGCGCGTCGGCGCGCAACCCGGGCCTGGTGTTGCCGCTGGGCGTGGCCGAGGGGCCGGCGCTGGAGCAGGCGCGGCGTTCCCGCGCGGTATGGCGCGAGTTCTGCGAGGCTGCCGATGTCTGGTACGACGCTTCAGGCTGCCTGCTGCCGGCCTGGCAGGACGACGAGGCCGCCGTAATGCAGGAATTCGCCGCCGGCGCGCACCGCGGCGGCGAATGGCTGGGGCCGGCCGCCGCGCGCGAGCGCTGCCAGCTGCTGCCGGCCCGCGGCCTGCGCGGCGCGCTGTGGAGCAGCGAGGAAATGTTGGTCGATCCGCGCGTCGCGCTGCGCCAGCTGCCGGCCTGGCTGGCGGATCGCCATGACGTCGAATTCCGCTGGAAGCACGCGGTCACGCGGGTCGAGCACCCGTATGTCTGGAGCGGCGGGCGCCGCCACGCCGCCGACGTGATCTATCTCACCGGCGGCGCCGATCTGCCCGCGCTGGTGCCGGCGCTGTCCGCGGCCGGTGCGGTGCGGCTGCAGCGTCAGCCCGCGGCGCGCCTGGTGAACCAGCCCGAGGGCTGGCGCCTGCCGCTGCCGCTGGGCAATGCCGCACTGCTGCCGCAGCTGGCCGCCTTCGCCGGATTGCCCGCCCTGCCGCGGCTGCGCGAGCGGCTGGCGCAGGAGGGCGGCAGCGGCCTGCTGCTGCTGCAGAACGGCAGCGGCGAGATCCTCGCCCTGCCCGAGGGCGAAAGCGGCGACGATGCCGGCAACGACAGCTTGCGTCAGCGCCGTGTCCTCGATGCGGTGCGCGGCCTGGCCCAGTTGCCCGACTGCCGCCTGCAACAGACCTGGCAGGCCGCACAGGCGCTGGGCGCCGGCGAAGGCGCGGTCGCCATCGCCGACGGCGTGACCGCCGTAGCCACGCCGGGTGCCGGCCTCGGCATGACGCTGGCATTCGGCCTGGCCGAGGATGTGGTAGCGGGACGCTGCCGCGCCCAGGTTTTGCCGGTGCCGCCAGCCGGTGCGCGCCGCGTCGAAGCGATACGCTAGCGGCGGCGCCGTGCGCATTGCGGCATCGCAGCGCGCTTCTGCGTACCGCGGGACCACATGCACCGTACGCATCGCGCGGACCGCATGGATCGACGTACCGCAAGAACCACACGGCACAGCACGCGCCGCACCGCATGGCATCGCACGCACCACATCGTCCGCTGCCGCCGCGCTTTCCCGACAGCGACAGCGGCGCAGGAAACTCCGTCGTGTCCTCAGCGCACGCCGTGCATCAGCCGCCGCAGCAACGGCGCCGCGACCAGCGCGGCCAGGCCGCAGCCCACGCCGATCAGCAGCAGCACCCAGAACAGATGCGCGTACTTGGCGCCGGCCTCGGCGAAGGCGAGGGTGGCGCCTTCGGGGATCTCGATGGCGGCGAGCTTGCCCAATTGCGCGGCCAGGGTTTCCGAGAACGCCGTAGCCAGGAACCAGGTGCCCATCATCAGGCTGACCACGCGCGGCACCGACAGCTGCGTCACCGCGGAAAGGCCTACGGGCGACAGGCACATTTCGCCCAGCTCCAGCACCAGATAGGCCAGCACCAGCCACCATACGCTGGCCTGCACGCCGCTGGCGCCGGCCTGCTCCGCGGCCCAGATCAGCGGCAGGAAGGACAGCCCGGCCAGCAGCAGTCCCAGGGCGGATTTCACCGGCTTGGACGGATCCGCGCCGCGCCGGTCCAGCCAGCCCCACAGCCCGCTGAACAGCGGCGCCAGCAGCACCAGGAACAGCGCGCCGAGATAGGTCAGCGAGCCTGCGGTCTGCGGCAGCACCACGCAGTCGCGCACCAGCATCAGCAGGCCGGCCAGCGCCACCGTGCCGAACAGCAGGCGCGGCGCGCGCGAATGCGGATCGCGGTCGGACAGGCGCGCGGCCACGACAAAGGCTCCGGGCGCCAGCAGCAGCACGCTGGTCGACCAGGGCGCGGTGCGCAGGAACAGCGAAAGATTGGCGCCCCAGTCGCCGCTCCAGACGATGGGCGGCGTCGCCTGCACCAGCGCGGGCACCACGTCCTTGGTCAGCAGGCGGTCGGTGAAGGTGACCCAGGAGCCGTAGGTCTGCTCGTACAGGGTGAAGAACACCAGGCACATGGCGATCATGGCCATCAGCGCGAGCATCTGGTCGCGCTGTACTTTGCTGCATTTGAACGTAATGAACCAGGCGAACCAGCCCAGCACGGCCAGCATCATCAGGATCATCAGCGCCAGGGCCAGGGTGATCTCGCCGCCGAGCTTGAACGCACCGTTGGCCACCGCCCACATCAGCCCGGCCAGCGGCAACAGCCCGGCGAGAGCCGCGGCATAGATCAGCCATTCGCGCGGTACGCCGGCCACGCGCTCGCGCAGCTTCTGCGGCGCCGGCGCCTCGGCATGGCCGTGCAGGTATTTCTGGCCCCAGAGGAATTGCAGCAGTCCCAGCAGCATGCCCAGGCCGGCGATGCCGAAGCCGTAGCTCCAGCCCAGGGTCTCGCCCAGATAGCCGCAGACGATGGACGCGAGCAGGGAGCCCAGGTTGATGCCGGCATAGAACAGCGCGAAGCCCGAATCGCGGCGCGGATCGTCGGCCGCATAGAGCTTGCCGACGATGGTGGAGATGTTCGGCTTGAGGAAACCCACCCCCATGATGATCAGTGCGAGCGAGAAATAGAACACGTAAAGGGCGTTTTCGTCCCGCTGCACCACGCCGCCGGCGAGACTGGCCTCGTGCCCTTCCACCGCCATGCCCGCATGGCCCAGCACCAGCAGCAGGCCGCCGAACAGCACCGCCTTGCGCATGCCCAGCCAGCGGTCGGCCAGCATGCCGCCGATCACCGGCAGGCAGTAGACCAGGCCGCCGTAGGCGCCGAGCACGTCCAGGCCGACGTTGTCGCCGAACTTGTGATGGCGCAGCAGGTAGAGCAGCAGCAGCGCCTTCATGCCATAGAACGAGAAGCGCTCCCACATCTCGGTGAAGAAGCAGACGTAGACGCCCTTGGGATGACCGAGGAAATTGTCCGTGGATGGCGCGGCGGCGATGGCGTTGGATGACATGGAAAACCTGTGGTCGAAGCAGAAGACGGCCGGCGGCGCCAGGATGACGGCGCCGGGCCGCGCGGACGGGAAGCGGTGTTGCCGTGCCGAGCATAAACGGCGGACGGCCTGCCAGGCGGACCGCGCGCGTCGGATCGGCCCGGGATGGCGGAAACGGCGCGCGCTGCGGCCCGGTATGGGCCAAGGTTTGCGGCGCCGCGCCGGGATTCGTACTGTAGCCGGATGAATCCCACGACGATGCGTTCCCTGTTCCTCCTGCTCGCCGGCCTGTATGCCGGCAGCGCCGCCGCCGGTGTCGCGGTTATTTCGGCCGATGCGGGCGCAGCGCCCGAACCTGCCGCCGCGAAGGCGGACTCCGCAAAGCCCGCGCCCGATGCCGCCGCGGCGCGCGATGCCTTTCTCGCGCAGCTGCGCGCGCACTGCGGCAAGGCCTATGCCGGCCGCATAGTCGCCGACACCCCGCCCAGTGCCGACAACCCCTTCGCCGGCAAGCCCCTGGTCATGCACCTGCGCGACTGCACGGCGGACACGCTGCGCATTCCCTTCCACGTCGGCGACGACCGCTCGCGCACCTGGATCATCACGCGCCTGGACGGCGGCCGGCTGCGCCTCAAGCACGATCACCGCCACGAGGACGGCAGTTCCGATGCGATGACCCCGTACGGCGGCGAGACCCAGGCCGCCGACCGCGACGCCGCAGCGGACCGCTGGCGCTACGAATTCCCGGCCGATGCGGAATCCAAGGCACTGTTCCAGAAGCTGGACCGGGCGGTGTCGATACCGAATGTCTGGGCGCTGGAACTGGACGGACAGCGCTTCATCTACGAACTGGCGCGGCCCGGGCGGCTGTTCCGGGTGGAGTTCGATCTGGGCAAGCCGCAGAAGCTGCCGCCGGCGGCGTGGGGTGCGGAATCGCGCAAGTGAGGTCCGTGCTGCCGATGGATTAATCCACATCGGGAAAAGCGGCGCAGCTGGCCTCGCTTGGGGCCGGTTGCAGGTTCTGTCGCACAGTTTTTTGCGCGGCGCAGCAAAAATCACCATGACCAATGGCAGGGTAGGTCGCCGGTGATGCCATCGCGCTTTCCGGGCATCCAGCCCCGCACCCATCCCGGTTATGCTTGGCGCCCCCGCGCCAGCCGCGCGGCCGTGTTTTCCGCGATTCCGGAGTCCGCATGAGTACACCTGCCGTTCCGCAGCTGACCGTACGCGCCGTCGTGCTGTCGGTGGTGCTGGCGATGATCCTCGCCGCCGCCAATACCTACCTCGGCCTGTTCGCCGGCCTGACCATCGCCACGGCGATTCCCGCCGCCGTGATCTCCATGGCCGTGCTGCGCGTATTGGGCGGCGGCACCATCCTGGAAAACAATATCGTGCAGACCGGCGCCTCGGCCGGCTCGTCCATCGCCGCGGGCGTGATCTTCACCATCCCCGCGCTGATCATCCTCAACTACTGGCAGGACTTCCGCTATTCCTGGGTGCTGGCCATCGCCGGCCTGGGCGGCCTGCTGGGCGTGCTGTTCTCGGTGCCGCTGCGCCGTTCCATGATCGTGGAAGAACCGCTGCCGTTCCCTGAAGGCAAGGCCGCGGCCGAAGTGCTCAAGGCCGGCGAGAACCCCGGCCCGGGCATCAAGATCCTGGCGATTTCCGGCGCCATCGGCGCCCTGGTCAAGCTGATGGCCGAGAGCGGCCTGCGCATGATCCCGGACAACGCCTCCGGCGCGACCTTCTTCGGCAAGTTCCTCGGCTACATGGGCACCAACCTGTCGCCGGCGCTGCTGGGCGTGGGTTACATCGTCGGCCTGAACATCGGCATCGTCGTGCTCTCGGGCAGCGTGCTGTCGTACAACATCGCCATTCCGCTGTTCCACCTGTTTGCGCAGAGCCTGGACCCGGAACTGGCCACGCGCCTGGCCGGCCTGGGCGCGGCCGAAGCCGCCGGCCTGATCCGCGCCGAGAAGGTGCGCTACCTCGGCGTCGGCGCCATGCTGATCGGCGGCATGTGGACCTTGTTCTCGCTGCGCAAGTCGCTGCTGTCGGGCATCAAGAGCGGTATCGCCGCCGCGCGCAAGGGCGGTACGGAAAACGTCGCCGAGACCGAGCGCGACCTGCCCATGAAGTGGATGCTGATTGCGCTGGTGCTGTTCGTGCTGCCGCTGCTGCTGCTGTATCAGGCCATCGTGGGCAACTGGGTGGTCAGCGTGCCCATGGCCATCATCATGGTAGTGGCGGGCTTCCTGTTCGTATCGGTGTCGGGCTATCTCGCCGGCCTGGTCGGTTCCAGCAACAACCCGGTCTCGGGCATCACCATCGCCACCATCCTGTTCGCCTCGGTGGTACTGATGCTGCTGCTGGGCCGCGATTCGCCCATAGGCGCGGTGGCCGCCATCATGATCGGCGCCGTGGTCTGCTGCGCGGCCGCGGTCGGCGGCGACAACCTGCAGGATCTCAAGGCGGGTTACCTGGTCGGTGCCACGCCGTGGAAGCAGCAGGTGATGCTGGCCATCGGCGCGCTGTCCTGCGCCCTGGTGATGGCGCCGGTGCTGAACCTGCTTGCCACCGCCTACGGCATAGGCCCGGCCACGCCGGAGCATCCCAATTCGCTCAATGCGCCCCAGGCCACGCTGATGGCCTCGGTGGCGAAGGGCCTGTTCGGCGGCAAGCTGCCCTGGGACATGATCGGCCTGGGCGCCGTGATCGGCGCGGCCATCATTGCTTACGACGAATGGTTGAAGGCGCGCAAGTCGCACTTCCGCGTGCCGGTGCTGGCCGCGGCCATCGGCATCTACCTGCCGCTGGAACTGATGGTGCCCATCTTCCTCGGCGGCGTGCTGTCCTACATCGTCGAGCGCCGCTTCGGCGTGCCGGCCACGGACGAGGAAGCGCGCGACCGCGTGCACCGTCCGGGCACCCTGTTCGCCGCCGGCCTTATCACCGGCGAGGCGCTGATGGGCATAGGCATAGCCGTGCCCATCGTGCTGAGCGAGCGCGCCGATGTGCTGGCCCTGCCGACGCCGTGGCACCTGGGCCAGTTCGCCGGCCTGATCGTGCTGGGCATCACTGGCTGGCTGCTGTACCGCACCGCGATCAAGGGCCAGGGCCAGTGAGCCCGCGCCGGCGGCCGCGCCGCCGGCGTGCCTTGTGAAGAACTATTGTTTTCCACCTTTCCGATGATGGACGGACTCATGAAACTGTCTGCCACGCTTTCCCTCGCCGTGCTCGCGGCGCTGGGCGCCGGCAATGCCGCGGCCGCCCGCGGCTTCACCGTGAACGACCTGGTCAACCTGGACCGCATCAGCGATCCGCAGCTCTCGCCCGACGGCCGCTACCTGGCCTACCAAGTGCGCGAGACCGACTACGCCGCCAACAAGGGCGTCAATGGCCTGTGGCTGCTCAAGCTGGATGGCAAGTCCGCACCGCTGCGCCTGACCGCGCCGGGCAAGAGCAGCGCCGGTCCGCGCTGGGCGCCGGATGGCCGCAGCGTCTATTTCACCGCGGTGCAGGAGGGCGTGAACCAGCTCTGGCGCGTGGAAATCGCGCCGGCCCTGGAAGGCAGCGACAAGGCGCCCAAATCGGTGATGCGCGACGCCTTCGAGGCGCGGCCGCAGCCGGCCGTGGTCACCAGCGGCCTGCCGCTGGACGTGGGCTCGTTCAAGCTCTCGCCGGACGGCACGCACGTGCTGCTGGGGCTGGACGTGTTCACCGACTGCCCCGATCTGGAATGCACCAAGAAGCGCCTGGATGAGCGCGCCGCCGCCAAGAACACCGGCGTGCTGTACGACAAGCTGTTCGTGCGCCACTGGGATACCTGGTCCGACGGCCGCCGCAGCCAGCTGTTCCTGGGCGAGATCGGCGCCGACGGCAAGCTCGGGCCGCGCCTGAAGCTGATGTCGCGCGGCATCGACGGCGATGTGCCGTCCAAGCCCTTCGGCGACGATAGCGAATACGCCTTCTCGCCGGACGGCAAGACGGTCTATTTCGGCGCGCGCATCGCCGGCAAGAGCGAGCCCTGGTCGACCAATTTCGATCTCTACGCCGTACCGGCCGACGCTTCGGCCCAGCCGCGCAACCTGACCGCGGCCAACCCGGCCTGGGATGCCAACCCGCTGCCTTCGGCCGACGGCAAGACCCTGTACTACCTGGCCATGAAGCGGCCCGGCTTCGAGGCCGACCGCTTCGGCCTGATGGCACTGGATCTGGCCAGCGGCAAGGCGCGCGAAGTGAACCCGGACTGGGACCGCTCCGCCGGCTCCATCCAGCTCTCCGCCGACGGCAAGACCGTATTCGCCACCGCCGACGACAACGGCCAGCATCCGCTGTTCGGCATTGATGTCGCCAGCGGCAAGGTGCGCCAGATCGTGGGCGAAGGCCATATCAACGGCTATGACGTCGCCGGCAATACGCTGGTGTTCGGCCGCGATCATCTGCGCTCGCCCAGCCAGCTGTTCCTGACCACGGTCAAGGGCGGCAAGGCCAGGCAGCTCACCGACCGCAACGCCGACAAGCTGAAGGACATCGCCTTCGGCGAACGCGAGTTCTTCGATTTCCCGGGCTGGAACAACGAGCGCGTGCAGGGCTATGTGGTCAAGCCGTGGAATTATGAAGAAGGCAAGAAGTATCCGGTTGCCTACCTGATCCACGGCGGCCCGCAGGGCGCCTACGGCGATGATTTCCATTACCGCTGGAACCCGCAGACCTATGCGGGCCTGGGCTTCGCCGTGGTCGCGGTGAATTTCCACGGTTCCACCGGCTACGGCCAGGCCTTCACCGATTCCATCTCGGGCGACTGGGGCGGCAAGCCGCTGGAGGACCTGCAGAAGGGCTGGGCTGCCGCGCTGGCCAAGTACAGTTTCCTCGACGGTAGCCGCGCCTGCGCACTGGGCGCGTCCTACGGCGGCTACATGATCAACTGGATCGCCGGCCACTGGCAGCAGCCGTGGAAATGCCTGGTCAACCACGACGGCGTGTTCGACACGCGCATGATGGGCTATTCCACGGAAGAGCTGTGGTTCAGCGAGTGGGAAAACGGCGGCACGCCGTACGAAAAGCCGGAGAACTACGAGAAGTTCAACCCCGCCAACCACGTGGCCAAGTGGAAGGTGCCGATGCTGGTGATCCAGGGCGGCATGGACTTCCGCATTCCGCTGGAGCAGAGCCTGGGCGCCTTCACCGCCCTGCAGCGCCAGGGTATCGAAAGCCAGCTGCTGCACTTCCCCGACGAGAACCACTGGGTGCTCAAGCCGCAGAACAGCGTGCAGTGGCATGAGACGGTGGGGGCTTGGTTGAAGCGGTGGACGGGGCAGTAAAGATCGGGATTCGGAGTAGTGGTGAGGTTCGATTGGCTGGTTCGCGGCGGTAGATCTCCCTCTCCCCCAGGCAAGCTTGGGGAAGAGGGCTATTGCTAACTTGAGCCCTGTCGCGCTTTCTGATTCCGGACCCCTGGGATCAAACCCCTGCGGTAAATCGCCCTCTACCCCAAGCGCGCCTGGGGCAGAGGGGCGGGGTGATGGGGCGACGCGGACGATCACCTCATTGCTGGTTTTCCGCCGCATGCAAGGCATGGCTAAGACTTCTGCTTTGCCGATGGTGTGGGCGTTTCCCCCTCACCCAACCCTCTCCCCCAAGCAAGCTTGGGGGAGAGGGCTATCGCTAACTTGAGCTCTGTCGCGCTTTCGTTTCATCCATTGCGTGGTTCGCAATCATCGTGGTTCAGGAAACGTACGTTTCTTGAGATCGTCGACTCAAGCGAACAATTTAGTTCGCCTTCGCCTTCCACCCATCCCGCGCCGCTACGCCCAGATCCGGGAAATCGGTGAAATAGCCGTCTATCCCCGCGGCAAGCAGCAGCGCGATTTCCTGCGGCATCGGCAAGGTGCGGCCATCGGCGTCCGCAACGAGGAAACCCGGGTCCGCACGCAAGGTATAGGTATGCACCTTGAGTCCGGCCGCATGCGCAGCCGCAATCAGTGGCGACACCGTGCCGCTCAGTCGCGGCAGGACTTCATCCGGAACAGTGCTGCGCGGCAGCAGATTGTCCTTCCACGGCGCAATCCCGTAGGCATACCGCGCCTGCATCCAGTGCAGCACGGCCGGCGCGCCGAGATCGCCGTAGCTGACGGGGCTTTGTCCCAGCACCGGCAGCACCTCGCGCAAACCCGGATACAGCGCATCGAGATCGTCGCCGCGCTGCGCATGCCAGCGCAAATCGTGGGGCAGGGCGAAATCCCGGTTCTGCGCCGTGACCGTGCCGGTATCGCCGAACAGCTGCATCAGCCGCGCGTCCAGGCCGGCGGCCGGCAGCAGCCTGTCGCGCAGTTCGATCAGATTGGCCAGTTCAAACGACTGGATATAGATGCGCGTGGCGTCGGTGAAACCGCTGCGTACCAATTCCTCGACCAGCAGCGTTCCCAGCGATACGTGTATCGGCGTGCCGTCCAGGTAACGGCCTTCGTGGGCGAAAAACGTCGGATGCTTGGTTTCCGGATAGATCGCGACAGGTCGCGGCGCCGCGGCGGCGAGTGCGATCACTTCGGCGAATGTGGGAATGCCGAATTCGCCGTCGTACCGCGCGCTGCCGCCGCGCAGCTGCGGCAGGCGTTCGCGTGCGCGCAGGGTGCGGATCTCGGCCAGGGTGAAATCCTCGGCGAACCAGCCTTCGACCTCCTCGCCGTCGATGCGCTTGCGCGTGCGGCGGTTGGCGAATTCCGGCCGTGCGGCCACGTCGGTGGTGCCGCTGATCTCGTTCTCGTGGCGGCAGATCAGCACGCCGTCGCGGGTTGGCACCAGATCGGGCTCGATCACATCGGCGCCTTGTTCTATCGCCAGGGCGTAGCTGGCGAGCGTGTGCTCGGGCCGGTAGGCGCTGGCGCCGCGGTGGGCGATGACAAGCGGCGTGGCGGTCGGCATGCGGGTTTCCCTGTCAGGTGAGGGCTGCGGCGGTGCCTGCGTGCAGGCGACGGGCAGGGCGGCCAGCATTATCGAAGCGATCCGCAGCGGATACGACAGCCGCCGCCGGGGCGATGTCGCGCTGCGCAGGGCCGCCGTGTCCTGGCCAAGCGGATTCCGCTGCCCGAGAAGCCGGTTGAACATCGCGCTGCATGCTCCTGTCGCAACTACCGCGACGCAAGGCCCGACCGAACAAATTGTCCAGTTCTTCGCAGCGCGCTGGACAAGGCCGGCAGGCCGGTACGCGGTGAATTTCGCAGACTGCGATGGCGGCAGCGTGACGCCGGCCCTGCCGGCGCCGGCTGCCGCTCCCTGGAACTTCATCGCTAGGAGCGACCCATGCCATTGCACTCCCTCGTACCCGATTTCCTCGAATCCATTTCTTCCCGCCGCCGCGTGCTCGCCGTTGCCGTGCTGCTGGGCCTCGCGGCCGCGGGCACGGCCCAGGCGGTCGCGCCCGGCGCGCCGGCCGGTGCGGTACTGCGCTACAACCAGGTCAGCTCGGGACCGCAGCAGCAGGCGTCGGTCGCCGCGGCGGCGGACGGCAACGCCGTCGCGGTCTGGTACAGCCGGCCTGATTCCGGCGCCGGCCCCGCCGGTGTGCGTGCGCGCCTGCTCGACAGCGCCGGCGCGCCGGCCGGTGCCGAAATCCTGGTCAACGACATTGCCCAGGCCGGCAGCGTTTACCACCCGTCCGTCGCCACCGATGCGGACGGCAATTTCGTCGTGGTCTGGTCGGCGTCGAGCACGCAGCTGTACAGCCTTACCCATGTGCACATGCGCCGCTTCGACCGCAACGGCGTGCCGCTGGGCCCGCAGCAACAGATCGACACCGCTGTGCCCGAGGCGGGCGGCGCCGTGGTCGCGCGCAGCGCCGATGGCCGCTATGTGGTGGCCTGGGACGCCTATCCGGCCAGCGGCGCCGAGATCCGCGCGCGCCGCTTCGATGCGGCCGGCAATGCGCTGGGCGGCGAGATCACCGTCGCCGTGCGCGGCAGCGGCTATGCCGGGCCGGATCTGAGCATCGCCACCGACGACAGCGGTGCCTTCACCGTGGTGTGGACGCACGATACGGGCAACGGCGCCGACTATGACGTGTTCCGCCGCCGCTTCGACGCCTATGGCATCGCCCAGGGGCCGGTGCAGCGGGTGAACACCGCCTACGCCGGCGGGCAGCGCGTGGCCGACATCGCCATGGATGCGGCCGGCAACAGCGTCGTGGTCTGGGACAGCTACATCAATCGCAACGATTCGCGTGTGCTGGGCCAGCGCTATGGCGCGAACGGCGCGGCCGTCGGCGGCGAATTCGTCCTGGCCTACAAGCAGGGCTATCCGGCCGAGGAACCGACCCGGCCTTCGGTGGCGATGGCGCGGGCCAGCGGCGATTTCAGCGTGAGCTGGCAGCGGCGCAGCAGCACTATCTACGTGCGCAGCTACGCGGCGAACGGCACGGCGCGCAGCAGCGAGCAGCTGATCTCCGACGGCACCGCGGGAGCGGCCTATGCGCAGATTGCCGCCGATGCCGACGGCGACGCCACGGTGGTGTGGCAGAACGCGGAATCGTCCTGGAGCAACGATTTCGGCGTGGTGGGCCGGCGCATCGCCGCCTACGCCAGCGTCGATCTGGCGGCGCGCCTGCAGGCCAGCGTGCAGAGTGCGACGGCGCCGACGCTGATCGGTTACCAGATCGGTGTGGACAATCTGCAGATGCCGTCGCCGGTTCGCGGCATGGGCACGGCGGGCGGAATCGTCGCGGTGCTGACGCCGCCGGCCGGCGGCGTGGTGCTCAGTGCCGGCGGCAGCGGCTGGCAGTGCGATACGACCGTGCCCGCGCCGCGCTGCAGCTATGCCGGCTTTGTCGCACCGGGGGCGGGTGCGCCGGCGTTGCTGGTCGAAGTGGGCGGCGTGCCGGCCGGGGTGGCCCAGGCCAGCGTGCAGGTCTCCGGCGGGCAGCCGGATGCGAATGCCGGCAATGACGGGGCGGCGGCGGAGGTGGTGTTGCCGTAGCGCATGCAGGTACCGCGCGCGGTGGCCAGGCACCGGCTGGGGTCGCGATGGTTTGCGCCGGGAGCGGTGCCGGTGCTGGCGGGAGATTGCAAATTCACTTGAATTTTCAATGTTGAACTCGCGCCGAAAAACCTGATGTTGCGCTGGAGGCCGGCGTCGCCCCTCACCCAACCCTCTCCCCCAGGCGCGTGAACGCGCTTGGGGGAGAGGGCTTTTCCTGGTGCATCGGCGGGGCGAGGGCGATTGGGAACGGTTGTGGCATGTTTGCGCAGCTGTCTTCGCGCTGCGGCTGCGGATTGGTGCGGCAGCCGTGCAGCGTGGCTGCGATTCTCCGCCATCGTCGGCTCACATCCGCTGCAGTTCTCCCGCAAACGCCGCATAGTCCGCCGCCAGCGGTTCGGCCCGGGCCGGGCGTTGCAGCAGTTCGGCCAGGGCCGGCGGCACGTCCACAGTGCGGCCGATCAGCGGTTCGACGATGCTTTCAAACTTGGCAGGATGCGCCGTCGCCACTGCGCACCAGTCGCCATCGCGGCCTTCGCCACGCAGCGTTTCCAGCACATGTACCGCGGTAGCGGTATGCGGGCAGAACACTTCGCCGTGATCGCGGCAGCGGCGGGCGATGGTGGCGCGGATGGCGGCATCGTCCACGCGCACGGCGCGGAAGGCGCTGCGCAGCGCGGCGGCGTCCGGATACAGCCAGCGCAGACGCTCGAAATTGCTGGGCGCGCCCACGTCCATGGCATTGGCCAGGGTCGCCACGCTGGCGCGCGGCGTGTAGTCGGCGCCGGCGAAGAACTGCGGCAGCACGTCGTTGGCATTGGTGGCGAGCACGATTTCGCCCAGCGGCAGGCCCAGCGCGCGCGCCAGAACCGCGGCGAAGGCGTTGCCGAGATTGCCTGTCGGTATGACGAAGTTCAGCACCTCGCCGTGGCGGCGCCAGTGCTGCAAGGACGCCGCGGCGTAATAGCTCATCTGCGGCAGCAGCCGGCCCAGGCTGATGCTGTTGGCGGAACTCAGCGGCACGGCCTGCTGCAGCGTGGCATCGTTCAGCGCCTGCTTGACCAGGGCCTGGCAGTCGTCGAAGGAGCCGGCCACGCGGTAACTGTGGATATTGCCGCCGAAGCAGCCGAGCTGGTGCGCCTGGCGCGGCGATACGCGGCCGTCGGGATAGAGCACGGCCACACGCAGCCCGGGCTGACGATGGAACGCCGCTGCGACGGCGGCGCCGGTGTCGCCGGACGTGGCTACGACGATGGTCAGCGGCTGCTGCCGTGCGCGCTGCAGGCGGCTGAGGCAGGCGGCGAGGAAGCGCGCGCCGAAATCCTTGAACGCGGCGGTAGGGCCGTGCACCAGTTCCAGCACGGAGTCCCGCGGCGTGGCCAGTGCGCGCAGCGGTGCGGGGAAGTCGAAGGCTTCGGCGCAGATGGCATCCAGCTCGGCCTCCAGCGCGTCGCCGGCGAAGAACGGCTGCAGCAGGCGTGCGGCAATGGCGGGCAGGGTGTCGCGGCCGGCGAAGTCTTCGGGTTTCAGCGCCGGCAGGTTCTGCGGCACGTACAGGCCGCCGTCGGGCGCGAGACCGGCGGCTATCGCGGCGCTGAGCCCGGCGGGTGGCGCCTTGCCGCGGGTGCTGACGAAGATCATGCGAGCACCTCGGCCGCGGGTCCGGCCACCGGAGACAGGAAGGCCTGGCTGGAAAAGCCGGCGGCGGCGAAGGCGGCCTGCATGGCCGGTGCGGCGCGGCTTGCGCTGGCGGCGTCCTCGAACCAGGCGAATACGCTGGGGCCGGCGCCGGAAATGCTCGCGCCCAGCGCGGCGTGATCCAGCGCGGCCTGCTTGACCGCGGCAAAGCCCGCGATCAGCGGCGCGCGGCGCGGTTCCACCAGCACGTCGCTGAGGCCGGCGCGCACCAGGGCCGCATCGCCGCGCCAGCAGCCGGCCAGCACCAGACTGAGGTTGGCGCTCTGCGCGACGAATTCCTTCAGTTCGTAGGCGCCCTGCAAAGCAGCGCGGGCGCGGCGGGTTTCCAGCACCGCATCCGGATGCACCAGTACGCAGGTCCATTGCGGGGGCACCGGCACGGCGACGACGTGGTCGGCCGTGGCCAGGACCAGGCCGCCCAGCAGCATGGGGCCTACGTTATCGCCGTGGCGGCCGCCGCTGGCGACGGCTTCGCCGGTCATGGCATGCGGATACAACTGCGCAGGCGACAGCGGCGCATCGAGCAGCGCATTGGCCGCGACCAGCGCGGCGACGCAGGAAGCGGCCGAGCCGCCCATGCCCGAGCCCAGCGCAATGCCCTTGTCCAGTTCGATCTCGAAGCCGTAGGGCAGGGCGAGCGCCTCGCGCAGCGCGATCAGCGCGGCGCCGGCGGTATTGGCTTCGGCCTGCAGCGGCAGGTCCACGGTGCTGCCGCGGATCGCGGCGATGCGCACCGTGGGCTCGGTGATGCGCCGCACTGTGGCGCGGTCTCCGGCGCCGGCGATGGAATGGCCGAGGATGTCGAAACCCACGCCGATATTGCCGACCGAGGCCGGCGAGAAAGCAGTAGCCTCATGCTTCATGTCAGATGCGCGCTCCCAGCGTGGCGGCGACGCGCAGCAGATCGGCAAAGACCCCGGCGGCAGTGACTTCGGGCCCGGCGCCGGGGCCTTGCACCACGAGTGGATTGTTGCAATAGCGTCTTGTGGAGAATTGCACGATGTTGTCCGTTTCGCGCAGATGGGCGAAGGCGTGTTCGCGGCCCAGTTCGACCAGGCCCACGCTGGCGCGGCCGTCGCGGTCGAGCTGCGCAACGTAGCGCAGCACCTTGCCGGACGCGGCGGCGGCGGCGTGGCGCGCGGCGAAGGCGGTGTCGAGTTCGCCCAGGCGCTGCATGAATTCCTCCGGCGCGGCGGCGCGCAGGGATTCGGGCACCAGGCTTTCCACGCGCACATCGGCCAGCGACAGTTCGCGGCCGGCCTCGCGCGCGAGGATGACCAGCTTGCGCGCCACGTCGGTGCCGGAGAGATCGTCGCGCGGATCCGGCTCGGTATAGCCCAGGCCGTGCGCCTCGCGCACCAGGGCCGAGAACGCGGCCGAGCCGTCGTAGCGGTTGAACAGCCAGGCCAGCGTGCCGGAGAAAATGCCTTCCACCGCGCTCAGTTCGTCGCCGGTGTCGAGCAGGTCGCGCAGGGTGCCGACCACCGGCAGGCCGGCGCCGACGGTGGCCTCGTAGCGGAAGCGCGCGCCGCTCGCGGCGGCGGCCTGGCGGATCGCGCGGTAGCGTTCCAGCGGGCCGGCGCCGGCCTGCTTGTTCGGCGTGATGACGTGAATGCCGGCGGCGAGCCAGCCGGCATAGCGCTCGGCCACGCGGTCGCTCGCACTGCAGTCGATGATGACGGTATGCGGCAGATGGGCCGATTGCAGGTGCGCGGTGAAGCGGTCGAGATCGGTGGCTTCGGCCGAAGCCTGCAGGCGTGCCTGCCAGCCGGCGGTGTCGCCGCGCTCGTCCAGCCACATCTGGCCGCGCGCGGCGACGGCGCGCAGGCGCAGGTCCAGGTTGGCTTCGCGCTTGAGGCGCGCCTGCGCCGCATGCAGCTGGTCGAGCAAGGCGCCGCCGACCTTGCCCGGGCCGATCAGGCCGACCGAGATGGTCTGCGCCGACAGCCAGAAGCCCGCGTGCGCGGCGCGCAGGGCCTTGTCCGCATCGGCGCTGGCGACGGCGACGGAGATATTGCGTTCGGACGCGCCCTGGGCGATGGCGCGGATGTTCACCTGCGCCCGCGCCAGCGATCCGAACAGGCGCGCGGCCACGCCGGGCGTGCCGGCCATGCCGTCGCCGACCGCGGCCAGCACGCTGATGTCGCGGATCAGCTGCACGTTCTGCACCTGGGCGTTGGCCAGTTCGCGCGCGAACGCGGCCTGCACCGCGCGCCGGCCGATCTCGGCCTCGGCTTCGCGCACCACGCAGCAGATGGAGTGTTCGGAGGAACCCTGCGAGATCATCACCACCGATACGCGCGCATCGCGCAGCGCGGCGAATACGCGCTCGGCCGTGCCCGGTACGCCGATCATGCCGGCGCCTTCGAGATTGAGCAGGGCCAGCCCCGGCGACAGGGTCAGGCCCTTGACCGGGCCGGCCTCGTCGCCGGCCGCGGCGATGCGCGTGCCCGGGTGTTCCGGCCGGAAGCTGTTGCGGATCAGGATGGGCAGGCCGCGGCTGATGGCCGGCGTCATGGTCTGCGGATGCACGACCTTTGCGCCGAAATAGGCCAGTTCGCAGGCTTCGTGATAGGACAGCGCGGCCAGCGGCACGGCGTCGGGCACCAGCCGCGGATCGGCCGAGAGCACGCCGTCGACGTCGGTCCAGATGTGCAGCTCCTGCGCCTGGAACAGCGCGGCGAAGATGGCGCCGGAATAGTCGCTGCCGTTGCGGCCCAGGGTGGTGATGCGGTTGGCGCCGTCGCGCGCGACGAAGCCGGTGATGATGATGCGCGGCGCCGGATGGCGTTCGCGCCAGCGCGCCAGGCGTTCCTCGCTGGCCGGCCAGTCCACCGCGACGCCGAGGTCGCCGTGGTTGACCACCAGCACCTCGCGCGCGTCGAGCATGGCCACGTCCTCGCCCAGGGCGGCGAGATGGGCCGACAGCAGCCGTGCCGAATACACCTCGCCCAGGCCCTGTACGCGCTCCAGCGCCTCGCGCGTGGGCGTGCCGAGTACGGACAGGGCGTGGAGCAGTTCGGCCAGTTCGTCGAACTGCGCGCGCAGCCAGTCCTGTACGGGAGCGGCATCGGCCTGGAGCAGATCGGCGGCGGTGTCCAGATGGCGCCCGCGCAGGGCTTCCCAGGGCGTGCGCCAGTCGCGGCCGTCGGCGGCACTGTGGGCCAGGCCGATCAGCGCGTCGGTGACGCCCTTCATGGCCGAGACCACGCTGGCCTGCACGGCCTCGTCGCGGGCGCGCAGCAGGCCGGCCACATGGCGGTAGCGCGCCGCGTCGGCGACGGACGAGCCGCCGAATTTATGCGCAATGATGGACAAGGGCGCCGCCGCCAGTGCGGCGGCCCCGGACTCCTGAACCTGTACAGCGGACGAACTCATGCTGCCTCCGTTGAGAGGCCCCGCCGTCACAGGGATCCGGGTTCTGGCCCGCATCCGTGTTCGGGTGCGGGGCCGTTTGCGTATGAACCTATTCGCGCACGACTCGCCGCACCACGGTAGTGGTGGTGGTAATGGTACCGCCGCCAATGGACGCTGCCGCCGCAAGGGCGGTCGCGTTCAGTTCACTGTGCGGGGTCGTGGACATGCGGGCCAGTGGAGCGGATGCGGCCCCGTGCTGTCAAGGGCGCAGATGGCATAACGTCCGGGCCGCGCCGGCACAGGGTCGGCGCGGCTGTGTTTCAAAGTGGAACTGTTGAAAGTGCGGCAGTCAGAGCAGCGTTGCCAGACGCGGATAAAGCACCTCGCGGCGCCAGCCTTCCAGCGCCTCGGGCCACTGGCCGTCGAAGACGTAGGCTTCGAGGTGGCGGCGGGCGCAGAGCAGGCCGTCGGGAATGTCCAGTTCGGCGGCGATGGCGACCACGGCTTCCTTCATTGCGGCGATGGTGCGCTTCTGCGCCGGGCTGGGCAGCGGGAAGATCGGCGCGAAGTCCATTTCCTCGGGCAGCAGCGGCGTGGCCAGCTGCAGGAACAATTCCTCGCGCTGCGGCCCGCGCAGGGCGCGCAGGCCCTTGGCGCGCTGGAACAGCTCGTCGGTATCGTGCGGCGGACGCAGCACGAATTCGGCGATATGCGCATCGTCGATCAGCCAGGGGCGCGGCTTGTCGATCTGGCGCGCGGTGGCTTCGCGCCACAGCAGCACGCGGCGCAGCAGGGCCTGCTGCGGGCGGCTCCATTCGGCGGCGCTCTTGAAGCTGCGCTGGGGCTGCGGGTCGCCGTCGCGGCTGCGCGCCTTGGCCAGCAGGCGCTGGCAGTCCTGCGCATGCCAGTCGCTGCGGCCGCGGGCGCGCAGGCGCGCATCGAGTTCGGCGTGGATGGCGGCGAGGTGGATCACGTCCTGGGCGGCGTAGTCCAGCTGCTCGGCGCTCAAGGGGCGGCGCAGCCAGTCCGAGCGGGTTTCCGCCTTGGGCAGATCCACGCCGGCGATGGCGGCGACCAGTTTCTGGTAGCTCAGTCCGGCGCCGTAGCCGCACAGCGCGGCGGCGATCTGGGTGTCGAAGAGCTGGCCCAGGCCGCCGGGTACGGCCTCGGCCAGGGCTTCGAGGTCTTCGCTGGCGCTGTGCATGACGCAGAGCGTGGCCGGATCGGCCAGGCGCGGCGCCAGGGCGCCTATGCCGCCCAGGGCGAGCGGGTCGAGCAGGGCGATCTCGCCTTCCAGGTTGACCTGTACCAGGGCCAGGCGCGGATAGAAAGTGTCTATGCGCATGAACTCGGTGTCCAGGCCGACCAGGCGGGCGGCGGGGTGGCGGTTGAGCAGCTCGGCGGCGGCTTCAGGCTGCGCTATCCATTGGTGCACGCAATACTCCGGGCAGGGCGCGCGGGGCGCGCGCGGTTGTCAGGTCAAACGCATTAGCCTAAGGTCAGTCGCCCCTGCTGTCACACTGAAAGCGCGCATGGCTGGTCCTGAAAAAGTCCGCAAGCAGACCACCTGGGGTGGGGCAGCGGGTATCGCCTTGCTGGGCTTCGCGCTGGTTTACCGCTTTTTTCCCGAAGTGATCCACGTTTCCCCGGGCGAGCGCCCGGCCGGCCTGCCGGTGCGCACCAGCGCGCCGCCGCCGCCGATCAATGTGCGCGGCGCGGCGCCGGCGGTGGTCGAATTCGGCCCGCCGCGCGAACTGGCCGGCGTGGCCGAGGCCCTGCCCGAGGCGCCGCCCGAACCCGAAGTGCCGGCCAGCGAGAAGATTGCCGGCCTGCTCAAGCAGGCCGACGAGGCGCTGGCCCGCGGCCAGTTGTTCGAGCCGGCCGAAGGCAGCGCCCTGCTGCTGTACCGCGAGGCACTGGACGAGGACAAGGGCAACCGCCGCGCGCGCAGCGGCCTGGCCGCGGTGCAGGACCAGTTGCTGGGCGACATCGGCGCGCGCCTGGACGGCGGCGACACGGACGAGGCCGAGCGCATGCTGGCCGCGCTGGAAAAACTGCCGCACGAGGCCAACCGTTTCGCCGAATTGCGCGCACGGGTGAAGCTCGCGCGCCAGGTCGAGCCGCTGCTGGCCCAGGCTGCCGAACTGCTGCGCGAAGGCAAGGGGCTGGAGCCGCCGGGCAACAGTGCGCTGGATGTCTACCGCCGCGTGCGCGAACTGGATCCGGCCAATGTGCTGGCGCAACAGGGCCTGGAGCAGATCCAGCGCGGCGTGCTCGAACGCGCCCTGGCCGCGGTGGCGCGGGACGATTTCCTCGCCGCCGACGCCATCCTGGCCCAGGCCGCGACCATAGCGCCGGGTTCGCAGCAGCTGCTGGACACGCGCACGCGCACCGAGGGCGTGCGCCGCCAGCGTGCCGAGACCGTGCTGGCCCAGGCCCAGTCGGCGCTGGATTCGGGCAATGCCGACCTGGCCGAGCGCCTGGCCGCGCAGGCCCAGGGCATCAGCGCCGATCTGCCCGGCGTGGACGAATTCCAGGACCGCCTGCGCAACGCGCGCCTGTACGCCAGCCTGCGCCCGGGCCAGCTGGTCAGCGATCCCTTCCTCGATCGCGCCGGCTCGGCGCCGGCGCTGCTGGTCGTGCCCACCGGCCGTTTCCTCATGGGCTCGCCCGATGCCGAGGAAGGCCACCGCAGTTCCGAAGGACCGCAGCGTGAGGTGGTGATCGACAGCGGTTTCGCCCTGGGCCGCAGCGAGGTCACGGTGGCCGAGTTCCGCGAGTTCATCCGCGCCAGCGGCTACCGCACCACGGCCGAGATCGAAGGCACCTCCAGTGTCTACGACGAGAATTCCGGCCGCATGGGCGACGGCCGCGGCGTGACCTGGCAGGACGACTACCGCGGCCGCCGCGCCGCCGACGACCTGCCGGTAGTGCATGTGAGCTGGGACGATGCCAGCGCCTACCTGGCCTGGCTGGGCGAACGCAGCGGCAAACGCTATCGCCTGCCGTCCGAAGCCGAATTCGAATACGCCCTGCGCGCCGGCTCGGTCACGCGCTTTCCCTGGGGCGACGGCGATCCGCCGCGGGTACTGGGCAATTACACCGGCACCGGCGACCGCTCGCCGGCCCACCGCACCTGGCGCAAGGCCTTCGCGCGCTATTCCGACGATCACTGGGGCCCGGCGCCGGTGCGCACCTTCCCGGCCAATCCGCTGGGCTTCTTCGACCTGGACGGCAATGTGTCGGAATGGGTGCAGGACTGCTGGCATGACAACTACATCCGCGCGCCGCGCGACAGCCGCGCCTGGGTCAATGCCGGCTGCGAGCGTCATGTGGTGCGCGGCGGTTCCTGGGGCAGCGATCCGGACCAGGTGCGCTCGGCCTTCCGCCTGTCCGCGCTGAGCACCACGCGCAGCGGTCGCGTAGGCTTCCGCGTAGCGCGGGATCTGTAGGCGTGCGGCAGGTGCCGCCACGCCGCCCGGGCCGGTTCCGCTTCGCCGACCTTCGCCGCGGCGCCGGCAGCGCCAGTCCGAATCCCGAATTCCCAATCCCGCATCCCGCCCCCGCAACCCCGCGCCGCCGCCCCTGTCGATACACCCTGCCTTCCGCCGCTACCGGACGCCGAACATGCTGCGCTGGACGCTTTTCCTGCTTGCCGCCTGTGCGGCGGCCATGGCTCCGTGGGCCTGGAGCAAATCGGGCAGAACCCTCGTGAATGCCGTGGAAGGCGGCGGCAGTCGCGCGCAGCAGGCCGCGGCCCGCGTGAGGCCGGCGCTGCAGCGCGATCTGGCCGCACTGGGCCTGGAATACGGCGGCGCCGTGTTCATGCGCATCTTCAAGCGCGAGGCCGAACTGGAACTGTGGCTGGCCGGCAAGGACGGCCGCTACCAGCTGTTCCGCACCTATCCGATCTGCACCTTCTCCGGCGGGCTGGGCCCCAAGCGGCGCCAGGGCGACCGCCAGGCGCCGGAAGGTTTCTACCGCGTGGGCCTGGGCCAGCTCAATCCGGCCAGCAGCTACCACCTGTCCTTCAACCTGGGCTATCCCAACGCCTACGAGCGCGCCAACGGCTATACCGGCGACTTCCTCATGGTCCACGGCAGCTGCGTTTCCATCGGCTGCTACGCCATGGGCGATGCGGCGATCGAGGAGATCTACACCCTGGCCGAGGCCGCCCTGCGCCAGGGCCAGGCGGCGTTCGAGGTGCATGCTTTTCCGTTCCGCCTGGATGATGCCGCGCTCGCTGCGGCGCGGGCCTCGCCCTGGTTCGATTTCTGGTCCGAGCTGAAGCCCGGTTACGATGCGTTCGAGCGCGAGCGCCAGCCGCCGCGCGTGCGGGTGGAAAACAAGCGCTATCGGATCGGCGAGGGGTAGGCAGGCGATGACGACACTGGAAGCCGAGCAACTGGCCGCGATCTGCGCCGACTGGCCCGGCGTGAGCACCACGCTGAAATGGGAAGTGGACCTGGTCTACAACGTGGCCGGCAAGATGTTCGCCGTCTACTGCACCCTGGGCGTGGAACGCGGCCGGGTCTCCTTCAAGGTGGATGCGGACAAGTTCCTGGAACTGGCCGAGCATCCCGGCTTCATGCCGGCGCCGTACATGGCGCGGGCGTTCTGGGTCACCCTGACCGATCCGGCCCAGCTCGCCCCGGGCGAACTGGAGGCCTATCTGCGCCGCTCCTACGAGCTGGTGGTGGAGAAGCTGCCGGAAAAGGCGCAGCAGTCGCTGCAGCCGCGCTGACATCCTTCGCCACGCTGTCCGCGTGCCGGCTGTGCCGGCGCGGCAGCCCCACTTTCCGGTGCGCATGAAAATCTACGACAAGGCCTATTTCGACAAGTGGTACCGCGACGGCCGGCACCGCGTGATTTCCTCTGGCGTGCTCGCGCGCAAGGCCGCGCTGGCGGTGGGCCTGGCCGAGTACTACCTGGGCCGGCCCATCCGCAACGTGCTCGACGTGGGCTGCGGCGAAGGCGCCTGGTACAAGCCGCTGCGCGCGCTGCGGCCGCAGGCGAGCTACCTCGGCCTGGATTCCAGCGAATACGCCATCGCCCGCTGGGGCCGCCAGCGCAACCTGCGCCTGGCCAGCTTCGGCGACCTGGGCCAGCTGCGCCTGGGCGAGCGCTACGACCTCATCATCTGCGCCGACGTAATGCACTACCTGCGCGCGCCGGAGCTGCGCCGCGGCCTGGACGGCATCGTCGATCAGCTCGAAGGCCTGGCCTATCTGGAGGTGTATACGACGGCCGACCGCCTCGACGGCGACATGGTCGGTTTCCAGCGCCGCACGCCGCGCTGGTACCGCCAGGTGTTTGCCGAGGCCGGGCTGCTGTCGGTGGGCTCGCAGGGCTGGGTGGGCCCGCGCCAGGCGCCATGGATCACGGCGATGGAAGCGGGCTAGCCGGCCGGCGTCCGCAGGCGGCGAAGCGCTCCGGAAACGAAGCGGGCAGACCGGCCGCGCAAGCGCGCCCGTGACTGCCTCGTGCCCGCAGCTGCCCGGCGAAGACGTCCGGAAAACGAACGTCACGCCGCGCGAGGGAAGCGCGGCGTGACGTCCCGGGGTGTGCCGCACCGGGGGGTAGGGGAGGAAAGCGGCACACCTCAGCCCGGACGCGAAACCGTGGTGCGGCGTCGCGGCGTCCTGCGATCAATTTTCCGCGCCGCTCATTCCATGCCGTCGGCGAACAGGCGGTCGACTTCGTAGACGTACACGCCGCCGACCGTGGTCATGGCGTAGACGCGCGCATCGCTGCCGACCTGCAGGCGCATCACGCCGGCGGCCTGGTCCCAGTGCTGCAGCAGCTGCGGCTGGGCCGGGTCGGCGAAGCTGACTTCTTCCAGGCGGCCGTATTGGGCGCCGATATAGGCGCGGTCGCCGTGCAGGGCCACGGAATAGGTATCGGCGGCGTAACTGCCCAGCAGCACCGGTGCCGCCGGGTTGCTCACGTCGAGCAGCTGGGCCTTGTCGCCGCAGGCCAGCAGCAGGCGCCGGCCATTCGGCGCCAGGGCCAGGTCGCGGGTGCTGCCGCAGCCGTCGAAGTGGGACAGCAGCTGCGGCGCCGCCGGCTTGGACACATCCAGGATGTACAGCCCGGCGCCGGTATTGCCCATCTGCGCCTCGTCGGCGACGTAGAGATAGTTGCCGTGCAGGGCCAGGCGCATGAGCTTGCTGGTTTCCATCGACGCCAGCGGTTGCGGGTTGGCCGGATCGGTCACGTCCAGCACCACCAGCTCGCCGCCGTTGGTGGTCCGGCCGACGTAGGCGTAGTTGCCCGCCGCGGCGATCGCGGTGGCGAAGGGATATTCCCAGTAGCCGGTCTGCACCGGTTGGCGCGGGTTGCTGATATCGGCGATGACCAGGCCGCTGCCCCAGCTGGTCAGGTAGGCGCGGTCGCCGTCCAGGGCCAGCTGTTCAAAGGCGCGGCCCTGAATCGAAAGCTCCAGGTCGGCGACCATGCGGCCCAGCGGGGCCAGGTCGGCGCGTTCGGCCACGCCCAGGCCGTAGGCACTGCCCAGCATCAGGGCGGTATCGCCGCGGATGGCGATGTCGTAGGTCATGGCGCCGCCCGGCAACAGGGCTTCGCCGCGCAGGGTGGGCGTGGCCGGCTGGGTCGCGTCCAGGCGCACCAGGCGGTCGGCCAGGGTGGCGAGGAAAGCGTCGTCGCCCAGTACTTTGGTGGCGATGGTGGCGAAGCTGTCGATATCGGCATGGCCGGCTTCGGCCGGCGCATCCGGATTGGTGACGTTCCACACATCGATGCCTTGCAGGCCGACGCTCCAGGCATGGCTGCCCAGGACCAGGCCTTCGTACGCAATGGGCGCGTCCACGCGGCCGCGCTGGGTGATGGCGGCGGGATCGCTGAAATCGGTGACGTTCAGCGCCAGGCCCACGCCGTAGGCATAGGGCGGCTGCACCTTGAGGCGGAAATTGTCGTAGCCGTCCAGCGTGGCCGAGCCCAGCAGCTGCGGCGCCAGCGGCGTGCTCAGGTCGAAGATGTTGAACGAGGTGCTGGACAGGAAATTGCGGCCGGTGGTGTAGAGGCGGTTGCCGTCCACCACGACGTGGTCGTAGTTGCTCCAGCCGGTATACACCTGGCTGAACACCGGCATGGCCGGATTGTTGGCCAGGTTGCTGGCGAACAGGCCGTGTTCGTTGTCCAGCACGTAGAGATAGCCGTTGGCGATGGCGATGTTCTGCGCGTACAGCAGGCTGCCGTTGCTGTACGGGTACTGGCCCAGCAGCTGCGGGTGGTCCCGGTCGGCGATGGAGTAGACCGCCACGCCGGACACGTCCTCGGCATGGGCGCGGTAGCTGGCATACAGATAGTCGCCCTGGCGGGCCAGGCCGTTGAGCAGGCCCTTGGCCGGGCTGGTGCGGGTGTCGCCGGCAAAGCGCAGCGAACCGTCGGCGTTGCGGTCCCACACCGTGAGGGTGGAGCCGGCGGCGAAATAAACCCGGCTCTCGGCGGCGACCGGCGGCACGGCATTGCCGCCGCGGGCGGCGATGAAGGCGGTCGGCGCCGGCGGTGCGGCGGTGGCGGAGGCGACGGCGGCGGCGGCGGCGAGCAGGGACAGGGCGAGAACGGTATGCGGCGCTTTCATGGGTACTCCAGACAAGGATTGCAACCGCCCAAGTGTCGGCAGCACCGTGCGCCGGCGCATTCGTTCGCCATGCGTTTGTCATGCGGATTTGCCTGAGGGCGGCGCTGGCGCCGCGCCGCGGCCGGGCTGCCGGCGGCACAGCCCAGGCCATCGTGGCGGCGGCGAAGTCCTGGTTGTCGCCGGCTGGCACAGCTCGGGTTGCCGCTGGCAATGGTGCCGCTCAGGCCATTGCGGCAGTGATGCCGCTCAGGTCGCCGCGGGGCGGCGGCCCAGCTCGGCTTGTGGTCGGCGGTGCGGCAGCCTGGCTCAGCGCTGGGCCTGGATCAGGCGGCGTTCGCCGGCCAGCTGCAGGGCGCGTTGTTCGGCACTCTGGCGCGCCTCGCTGCGGCCCGGGGCGCTGTTGATCTGCACCAGCACGGTGGCGGCCCGCAAGTCGCGCTCGGACCAGGGCGCGATGCGCGCACTCAGGGCGCGGGCCTGGTCCAGGCGGCCGTCGCGCACCAGCAGGGCGGCATAGGGCTGGATCACTTCGACCACGTCGTCGGGGATGGCGCCGGCGGCGTCGATCAGGCGCAGGGCCTGGTCGAAGCGGGCCAGGGCCGGCTCGTGGCGGTCTTCGGCGGCGTATTGCTCGGCCTGGGCCAGATCGGCATAGGCCTGGCGCCAGGGCGCCGGATGCTGCTTGACCCAGTCGCCCAGGCGGGCGGTTTCCTGCGCCGCCTCGGCCAGCCGGCCGCTGCCGCGCAGGCCGCGCAGCTGCAGCAGCCAGGCCTGGACGTAGCGCACGCTGTCGTTGGCCTGCAGCACCGGCGTCAGCGCGGCCCTGGCCAGGCCGGCACTGGCGGCCGCGTCGCCGCGGGCCGCGGCCAGGCGCGCCTGCAGCAGGGTAGTGCGGGCCAGCGCCGGCGCATCCAGGTTGCTGTCGGCGCCGGCGACGATGGACTGGGCCAGCTGGTCGGCGGCCTCGACCTGGCCGGTTTCCAGCAATGCCTCGGCCCGTACCAGGCTGATCTTCCAGCGCAGGCGCGGATTGGCGCTGTGCTCCTGCGGCGGCCAGCAGCGCGCGATGGTGGCCAGGGCACCCTGGTGATCCAGCAGCAGCTGCTGCACCTCGGCGATGCTGGCGATGCTGAACACGTACTCTTCCTGCGCGCCCAGGCGCTCGAAGCGCGCGGCCACGTCGACCAGCATGGGCAGGGCCGTGGCCGGGCGCAGCCGGCGCACCTCGATCAGGGCCAGGTTCAGGTCCACCTGGGCCGTGCCCAGCGGATTGCCGGCGGTCTCGGTCTCGCCGCGGGCCTGGCCCAGGTCGCTCATGGCCGAGGCGTAGTCCTCGCGCAGGGTGGCGACCAGACCGCGGCCGAGCAGGGCGATGCCCAGCGCATCCGAGGCGGTGCTGCCGTGCAGCAGCTGTATGGCTTCCTCGTAGTAGCGCTCGGCGTCGGCCGGGCGCTCGCGCCGGATGTAGCTGGCGGCCAGGGTGACCAGGGCGCGGCCGCGCAGTTCGGCATCGCGTTCGGGCGGGATCTGGTCCAGCAAATGCAGCAGGCGCTGCTCCACCGCGAGGTAGGCGCCGGCGCGCAGTTCGACATTGGCCTGGCGCAGCACGATCTCCGGCCGCTCGCGCAGGGCCGGGTCGGCGCGGGCGATCAGTTCGCCGGCCAGTTGCAGTTGGTCGGCCAGCATGGCGGCGCGGGTGCGCTGCAGCAGCTCGGTGAGTTCCTGCGGCTTGTCCTCGGGCTGGGCCGGCGGCAGGTGGCCCAGGCGCAGCAGCAGGATGTCGGCGGCTTCGCGCGCGGCGCTGATGGCGTCGTCGGCACGGGTCTCCACCACGAAGCGCCGGCTGCGGTCGCGCGCGTGCAGGCGCAGCAGCCAGCGGCCCTGCTGCTGTTCCACTTCCGGCAGTATGCGCAGGCTGTCGGCGCCGGCCAGGCCGGGCAGGTCCAGCAGGGCCTCGGCCGGGACATCGGCATGCTCGCGCAGCACCGCGACCACGCTTTCACTGGCCGCCGTGGCCAGGTCGCCGCGGCGCAGGCGGCCGGCGATCAGATCCATCAGGCCCAGACGCAGCCATTCCCATTCCGGACCGGTCTTGACCTGGGCCGGCAGCACCAGCGCGGGTGCCGTGAGCAGCGCGGCCGGAACGGCGGCGTCCGGCGCCGCGGTGCGGCGGCTGCCGGCAAGGTGGACGAAGAGCAGCGCTGCCAGCGCGGCGGCGAAGGCGGCAGCAGCCAGCAGGAAGGCGGCCGGACGCTGCCGCGGGGCGGCCGCCGGCGCCGGCGGGTGGAGGGGCGCGGCGGTGGGTACGGATGGATCGGCGACCGGCGGTGCGGCGCCGGCTGCGGCCTCGGACGCCGCGCCCGGAGCGGCTGCGACAGGCGGTGCGGCTACGGCGGCGGGAACCTCCGGTGCTGCAACCGCCGCTGGCGCGGCGGCCGTTGGCGTCGTAACGGGCGCCGCGGCGGCGGCCTTCGGGCCGGGCTGCCCGGCATCCGTCGCCGTTGCAGCGCTGGCTGCCGTTGCCGCCGCCACGGCGTCCGCTGCCGTCGCGGTTGTGCTGCGCACCGCGATCGCAGCCGTGGTTGCGGCGCCCGCTGCCGTTGCCGCGGCAGCCGCGGCGTCCGCCGCAACCGCCTCTGCCTCGCCCGGCATTTCCTCGCGCAGTTCCCCCACCCAGCGGTAGCCGAAGCGCGGCACGGTGCGTATCCACTGCTGTGTCTCGCCGTTGTCGCCGAGGGCGCGGCGCAGGCGCACCAGGGTCTGGCCGAGCAGGCTGTCGGCCACGTCGGCGCGGCCCCAGATCGCCGCCATCAGTTCGTCGCGGCCGACCGCGCGGTCGCGCTGGGCGATCAGATAGACCAATCCGTCGAAGGCGCTGCCGGGCAGCTCAACCCGTTCGGTCCCGCGGCGCAGTTCGCGCGCGGCCGGGTCCAGGTCGAATTCGCCGAAGCGGTAATGCAGATGCGGCATGCGTGCGACGGAATCGGCAGGAATGGGCAGGACGCGAGGAACCGGCGTAACGTCGCATCAGGAACGGCCAGAATAGCCGTTCGAGGCGCGGGCTTCTGTGTCTTGCGGCAGGTCTGCGCAACAGCGCCAGGCGCGTGTTGCGTCGTCCTGCCGCGGTCGCCGGGCTCAGGCGGGCGGCGGCATGAGCCGGCCAGGGCTTGCGCTCGCCGGACAGGCGCAAACCTGCTTCGCCCGGCGCGGCGCATGGTGGATTTCCGGCCGGCGCGGCCGGGGCCTGTCAACCGGTGTCCCGGCGTCTTTCACGGCAAGTCCCGCCTCAACGCAGCGCCAGGAAATCCTGGCTGCAGACGAAACGCACCGCATCCAGCCGCGGCCGCGCCCGCGGCAGTGCGTCCAGCACGGCCGCGCGTTCGTTCACCAGTTCGTCCACTTCCTCGGCGCGCACCGCCGGATTCACGCTGCGCAGCGCCTGCAATCGCGCGATATCCGCCGACAGCGCGGCCTGGGCCGCGGCTACGGCGGCGTCGATCTCGCGCGCGGCCGCGTCGCGGGCGACGCTCTCGCAGCGCTCCAGCATCGGCGGCACCAGCTGGGCGAGGAACTTGCGGTAGCGGTTGAAATCCACCGCGCGGTCGGCGGATTTCTTCAGCGACACCGGATTGGGCCGGTATTCGCGCGCCTGCAGCTTGGTATCCACCACCACGCGCAGCGGCAGCGGCGGCAGGAAACGTTCCAGGCCGAGGCTGCGCTGGGCGATGCATTCGAGCACGTACACCGCCTCGATCAGCACCGTGCGCGGCGGCAGCACGTCATCGACCAGGAAGGCCGCATTGCCCTGCTCGCCTTCCAGCAGCAGGTCCAGTGCGCCGATCACCATGGGATGGTCGTTGCGCAGCAGCGGCAATTCCTCGCGCGCCAGCGCCGTGGCGCGGTCGAAAGTGACCTGCTGCGGGCCGTCCTTGAGGCCGCTGAAGCCTTCCGTGCTGAGGTATTCCGGATCCAGCACCCAGGTGCGCGGGCCGGTTTCCTCGTGCTGCACGCCGAACTGCTCGAACAGGCGCAGGATGAAGTCCTCGGTTTCGAGATCCGCGTCGCCGGCGAGCAGGGCCTCGCGCAGGGTTTCCGTGCGCGCCTCGCGGCTGGCGGCCAGTTCCAGCAGGCGGTCGCGCCCGGCGTGCACCAGGCGCGAGAGTTCCTCGTGCGCAGCGCGGGTCTCGGCGATCAGCGAATCCAGTTCCTGGTCCGGATCGGTACCTTCTAGCGCGTGCGTGGCGGCGCGCTCGGCCAGGTCCGGGCCGAAGCGCTTGTACAGCTCGCGCCCGTCGGCCGGGCTGCTGCGCAGGGCGTCCAGGCCTTCCATGTACCAGCGCAGCAGCACGTGCTGGGCGCTGCCGGCGAAGGCCGCGGCGTGGAGCTGGATATCGTGCTGCTGGCCGATGCGGTCCAGGCGGCCGATGCGCTGTTCCAGCAGGTCCGGATCCAGCGGCACATCCCACAGGATCAGGTGATGGGCGAACTGGAAGTTGCGTCCTTCCGAGCCGATTTCCGAACAGATCAGCAGGCGCGCGCCTTCCGGATCGGCGAAGTACGCCGCGTTGCGGTCGCGGTGGACGATGGACAGGCCTTCGTGGAAGCGCGCCAGATTGATGCCGCTGCGCGTGCGCACGGCTTCTTCCAGCGCCAGCACCTTGGCCTGGCTGCGGCAGATCAGCAGGAACTTGTCGCGCGGGAACTTCTCCAGCACGCCGATCAGCCAGCCCAGGCGCGGGTCCTGGGTGTAGTCGTATTCGTGCAGGGTGGGCGGTTGCTGTATGTCGGACAGGAATTCGGTCAGCAGGCGCTGGCGCTGGTCCTCGCTCAGCTCGGTGCCGTCGAGCAGCTCGATATTCGCCACGCGGCGCGGAAAGCCGCCGACCACGGCGCGGCGGTTGCGGAACATCACGCGGCCGGTGCCGTGGCGGTCGATCAGCGCGTCCAGCAGCTCGCCGGCGGCGGCTTCGTCCGTGTCCAGGCGTTCGAGCAGGCCGCGGCTGCGTTCGTCCCCGCCCAGTTTCTGCGCCAGTTCCTCGCGCTCGGCCGCGTCCAGCGGCTGCGCGTCGACCAGCTTGGCGGCGATGCGCGACAGGGCGAGATAGCCGTCGGCTTCGGCGGTATAGCGTTCCAGATCGTGGTAGCGCGCCGGATCGAGCAGGCGCAGGCGGGCGAAATGGCCGGTGCGCCCCAGCTGTTCCGGCGTGGCGGTAAGCAGGATCACGCCGGGCGTGGCCGCGGCCAGGGTCTCGACCACGCTGTATTCGCGGCTGGCCGCCTGCGGCGTCCAGGCCAGGTGATGGGCTTCGTCGACGACGATCAGATCCCAGCCCGCCGCGACCACCTGCTCGGCGCGGCGCGGATTGCCGGCGAGGAAGGCCAAGTCGGTGATGACCAGTTGCTCGTCCTCGAACGGATTGCGCCCGTCGCCGCCGATCTCGATGGCCTCGCAGCGCTCTTCGTCAAAAATGGAAAATTGCAGATTGAAGCGCCGCAGCAGTTCCACGAACCACTGGTAGACCAGCGGCTCGGGCAGCAGCACCAGCGCGCGCTCGACCCGGCCGGCGGCGATCAGGCGAGCCAGGATCATGCCGGCCTCGATGGTCTTGCCCAGGCCGACCTCGTCGGCCAGCAGCAGCCGCGGCGGACGCCGGCTGGCGCCGATCTGGGCCACGCGCAGCTGGTGCGGCACCAGCGCGATGCGTGCGGCGGCCAGGCCGAAATCCAGGCCGCGGCGGGCGCCGGCGCGGCGGTTCAGGGCTTCCAGGCGGAAATCGAAGCGGTCGGGCCGGTCCAGCCGTCCCGACAGCAGGCGCTCGTCGGCCTGGGACAGGCTCTGCACGTCGTCCAGCTCGCCCTCGACGATGACGGTGCTGCCGCTGTAGTAGTGCAGCAGGCCCTGGTGGGTCTCGACCCGCTCCACGGTGTAGTTGCCGCCCTTGCCGCTGATTTTCTGGCCGACGCGGAATTCCGCCCGCACCAGCGGCGCGGCATGTGCGGCGTAATGCCGCAGCACGCCGGATTTGGCGAACAGCACCTGAATGCTGCGCCCCTCGATGCGCAAGATGGTGCCCAGGCCCAGTTCGGGCTCGGCATTGGAGATCCAGCGTTGTCCGGGGGTGAAATGCATCAGCAGCGGGTTCCAGGCGTGCGGGGCGCGGATTATCCCGTGCATCCGCCACGCTGCAAACCTCCGCGTGCCGCGGCGGCAGCCCGGCCGGGCCGCCGCCGCGCCGGTTCAGCAGCAGCGCGAGCGGCCGCGCGCATAGCGTGCGGCCAGGCGGTCGGCGAAGAATTGCTCGTAACTCAGCGGCGCCTGGCCGGGGTGGGCCTGGGCATGGTGGCGCAGGTAGCTGCCGTAGTCCGGCACGCCCACGGCCAGGCGCGCCGTCTCGCACAGCTGGCGCCAAGCCTCGCGCAGCAGCGTTACCGGGCGCCTCACGTGCCCACCGAGGCCGCGGCCACGTAAGGCGTTTCCAGCGCCGTGGGCTGGCTGTTGCGGCGTGCCGCCAGCGCCGCGCGCAGGCCGAAATACAGCGTGGTCAGCACCACCAGGGCGAACAGGGCGCACAGGGCCGCGTCCAGGTAATTGTTGAATGCAACCCGTTGCATGTCGCCGATGGACTTGGCCGGCGCCAGGATCTGGCCCGAGGCCGCCGCGTCGGCGAAGCGTTTTGCGTTGGAAAGAAAGCCGATCTTGGGGTTCTCGTGGAACAGCTTCTGCCAGCTCGCCACCAGGGTGCACAGCACCAGCCAGGCCGTGGGCATGGCCACCACCCAGACATAGCGGTCGCGCTTCATCTTGATCAGCACGACGCAGGCGAAGATCAGCGCCAGCGCCGCCAGCATCTGGTTGGCGATGCCGAACAGCGGCCACAAGGTATTGATGCCGCCCAGCGGATCGACCACGCCCTGGTACAGGAACCAGCCCCAGCCCGCGACGCACAGGCCGGTCGCGACCAGGTTGCCGGTCCACGATTCGGTATGCCGCAGCGGCGCATGTACGGTGCCGAGCAGGTCCTGGATCATGAAGCGGCCGACGCGGGTGCCGGCGTCGATGGTGGTGAGGATGAACAGGGCCTCGAACAGGATGGCGTAGTGGTACCAGAACGCCATCATGCCCTCGCCGGAGATCACGCTGTGCAGGATCTGCGCCATGCCCACGGCCAGCGTAGGCGCGCCGCCGGTGCGCGAGAGGATGGTGCTTTCGCCGATTTCCTTCGCCGTCTGGGTGAGCATTTCCGGCGTGATGACAAAACCCCACTGGCTGATCGCCGCGGCGGCCGATTCCACCGTGCCGCCCAGCGCCGCCGCCGGCGAGTTCATGGCGAAGTAGACGCCCGGCTGCAGCGCCGCGGCGGCGACCAGGGCCATGATGGCGACAAAGGCCTCCGTCAGCATGCCGCCGTAGCCGATCAGGCGGATGTTCTTCTCGTTGTCGAGCATCTTGGGCGTGGTGCCCGAGGAGATCAGCGCGTGGAAGCCCGACACGGCGCCGCAGGCGATGGTGATGAACAGGAACGGGAACAGGCTGCCCGACCAGACCGGGCCGCTGCCGTCGATGAAGCGGGTGACCGCCGGCATCTGCAGGTCTGGCCGCACCGCGACGATGGCCAGGGCCAGGATCACGATGGTGCCGATCTTGAGAAAAGTGGATAAATAATCACGCGGCGCGAGCAGGAACCACACCGGCAGCACCGAGGCGACGAAGCCGTAGACAATCATCATCCAGGCCAGCTGGCGCCCGTCGAAATGGAAGCGTGCGGCCCAGTCCGGATCGGCCGCGACCACGCCGCCCAGCCAGATCGACACGAACAGCAGCACCAGGCCGATCAGCGAGGCTTCGAGGATCTTCCCCGGCCGCAGCCAGCGCATGTAGATGCCCATGAACATGGCGATGGGAATGGTCGCCGCCACGGTGAAGGTGCCCCAGGGGCTTTCCGCCAGCGCCTTGACCACCACCAGCCCCAGCACCGCGAGCAGGATGATCATGATGGCGAGAATGCCCAGCATGGCGATGGTGCCGGCAGTGTTGCCCATTTCCGCCCGGATCATGTCGCCCAGCGAGCGCCCGTCGCGGCGGGTGGAGCAGAACAGGATGACCATGTCCTGCACCGCGCCGGCGAAGACCACGCCGGCGAGTATCCACAAGGTGCCCGGCAGATAGCCCATCTGCGCGGCGAGCACCGGCCCCACCAGCGGGCCGGCACCGGCGATCGCGGCGAAGTGGTGGCCGTAGAGAACCCATTTGTCGGTGGGGACGAAATCCAGGCCGTCGTTGCGACGCAGCGCCGGCGTGGCGCGGCCCGGATCCAGTTGCAGCGCCGTATCGGCGATGAAGCGGCTGTAGAAGCGGTAGCCGATCACCAGCACCGCAACCGCCGCGCAGACCAGCCAGATCGCGTTGACCGGCTCGCCGCGCTGCAGTGCGACCACGCCCAGGCAGGCGGCGCCGAACAGCGCGAACACGAGCCAGCCCAGCTTGCCCATCCAGTTTGCCGTCGTTCCCGTCGTCATCGTTCCCGTCCCCACGTACATGACGGCGCGAGCGTCCGCGGGTTGGCCGCGGCAGGTCAAGTTATTCTTTAGTCTTGCCGGCGAAGCGGGCTAGAACGCTGTTTTCAGCTGAATTTTTGCTGCGGTGCGCAAGGCGCGGGAGGGTGTCTGCGGCGGCCCTGCGGCCGCAGCGCCGGCGCGCCGCTGGCGGAGGATGGCCGGCGGCATCAAACGCGCCGCCGCCGCCCCTTCGGGACGGCGGCCCGGCCCGCTTGTGGCATCATACGCGGCCTTTGCGCCAGCCCACTTTCACGCCATGCCCAGCAACGAGCCGCGCGGCCCCAAACAGATACTCAAAGCCTTGCGCTGGTCCTGGCAGGGCATCAAGGCGGGCTATACCTTCGAGGCATCGTTCCGGCTTGAGGTCTACCTGTTCGCGATCTTCGCGCCGCTGGGGCTGTGGCTGGGCCGGGGGCCGATGGAAAAAGCGCTGCTGGTGGGCAGCCTGATCCTGGTGCTGTCGGCCGAACTGCTCAACTCTGCGGTCGAGGCCATCGTCGACAAGGCCAGCCCCGAATTCCACGTGCTGGCCGGCCGGGCCAAGGACATGGGTTCGGCGGCAGTATTCATGCTGATGGTCAACGTGGTGCTGTGCTGGGGGCTGATCCTGGGTTCGCGCTGGTTCTAGCGCCGCCCGGAGATTCACCCGGCTTGCCAGCGCGGCGGCGGGCCGCCGCAGCGCCGCAGCGCCGCAGCGGGAGCTGCAGGCGTACGCGGTCCTGCAGCGAACTTTATTTTTCCATTTTGCGTGCGATTCATGCCTGCCGCGCGCCTCCGAACCAGGATCGAGCCATGTCCGACGCCGTCGAATACCCCGCGCTGTATCTGAAGAAAGGCGAAGACGCCCGCCTGCGCGCCGGCCATCTGTGGGTGTTCTCCAACGAGGTCGACGTGCGCCGCACGCCGCTGAGTGGCTTCACTCCGGGGGAAATCTGCATCGTCGTCGACCACGCCGGCAAACCCCTGGGCGTGGGCTATGTGAATCCGAACTCGCTGATCTGCGCGCGCCTGGTCGCGCGCGGCCTGGACCACGCGCTGGACCGTTCCCTGTTCGTGCATCGCCTCAACGTCGCGCTGAGCCTGCGCGAGCGCCTGTTCGACGAACCCTATTACCGCCTGGTCTACGGCGAATCCGACGGATTGCCCGGCCTGACCCTGGACCGCTTCGGCGACGTCATCGTCGGCCAGACCACCACGGCCGGCATGGAACGGCTCAAGGACGAGATCAGCGAAGCCGTGGTCAAGGTGCTCAAGCCCAGGGCCGTGGTGTGGAAGAACGACGCCGGCATCCGCAGCATGGAACAGCTGCCCGAATACGCCGATATCGGCTACGGCGCACTGGATGCGCCGGTCGTCGTGCGCGAAGGCGGCGTCGAATTTGAATGCGATGTGATCGGTGGACAGAAGACCGGCTGGTTCTACGACCAGCAGGCCAACCGCGACCGCCTGGCGCGCTATGTCGCCGGCAAGCGCGTGCTGGACATCTGCAGCTACCTCGGCGGCTGGGGCCTGCGCGCCGCGGCCATGGGCGCGAGCGAAGTGGTCTGCGTCGACGTCTCGCAGCACGCGGTCGACGCCATCCGGCGCAATATCGAACGCAACGGCATGGGCGGGCGCGTCAGCGCGGTCAAGGCCGACGCCTTCGACGAACTCAAGCGCCTGCGCGAACTGCGCGAACGCTTCGACGTGGTGATCCTGGACCCGCCCGCCTTCGTCAAGCGCAAGAAGGATTTCGCCGAAGGCCGCATCGCCTACCGCCGCCTCAACGAAATGGGCATGCAGGTACTGCAGCGCGACGGCATCCTGGTCACCTGCTCCTGCTCCTACCACATGCCGCGCGCCGCCCTGCTGGACAGCGTGCAACAGGCTGCGCGTCATCTGGACCGCCAGGCCCAGGTGCTGGAACAGCTACAGCAAGGACCCGACCATCCGGTACATCCGGCGATTGCGGAGACGGACTATTTGAAGGGATTTGTTTGTCGGGTGTTGCCGGCGTAGCTCGGGATTCAAATTCGGATTCGAGATGAAATCGTTGGATCCGGTGCCGGGAGCGGCGCGGGCCTGTCATTGAATATTTCTGACTATTTTCAGTTGAAGTCGACGCGCTTCCGCTCCCCGACTTTGTCGGGGGAGCGGGCTGGGTGAGGGGCGACGATCAACGCGCCTCGCCATTCGCATTTCGGGAAATCCCAACCGGAAGCCCGGCGAAAACCGCAAACTCTCGAACTGACGCCGCTCTTCATCCCGCCGCCTTTCCCAGGCGCGTCCAGCGCCAGCGCGCGCGCCAGGCGGATTCATCGCACCAGCCCCTGCCGGGCAGCACGGGTTCTGGAGCGCGCAGAGGAGTGCCCGGACGAAGCGCCTGTAGCGCGCGCCACAACACATCTGGTCCGAACAAAGGCTGCACCTGGAAAGCTCAGCGTAAAGCCCTGCCCGGAAGCCAGCGCATTGCGCCCCTCATTCCGAAAACGCATCCGCAAACAGGCGATCACCGACAGGGCCGACGACAACCATTCCCAGCCTCACCCCAGCCGCAGCGCTGTCCCTGGCGGTATTCTGCAGAACGATTCCCGGCCGCCCTGCCACCGCATCCGCAATGCTCAGCCGCACGGTGTAGTTCCCCGGCGTGAGTCCGCTCCACAGCAACCGGCCGCGATAGACCGTCGTCGCTCCCGGCTCGGCCCCGCGCAGATCCAGCGCCAGCGGCGCCATCGCCCGCACGGTATTGCCCGCATCGAGCAGTTCCAGCTTGCCCTGCACCGCGTGATACACCGGCGCGCTGCCGCGGTTGGCCAGCTCCAGCCGCCAGGCGAGGGAGCTGCCCTGGCTGACCGGATCACTCAGGCTGAAACGCACCACGCTCAGGTCGTAGCCCAGCGCGCGCTTGATCCGCGCCAGCGGCACGCCGAAGCCGGCCTGCTCGTGCTTGCCGGCCGGGCCCAGGAAGCTGAAGTGATAGTTGCGCAGCACTGCGATCACGTCGTCGGTGTCGCTGGTCCAGCTGTTCTGCTGGCTGGTCAGCGGGCTTTCGCCGGAAACCGGATTGAAGCGCCAGTTGCCGCGCGCCGCGGGCACCACGTTGGCGAAACCGTATTCCAGGTTCCAGTCGCCGCTCGCATCGCAGAGCGGAAAGCCGTAGATGCAGTTGGCGGTGAACGACGGGAAATAGTCTTCGTGGAAGCCGAAATCCGCATTCACCACATCCGGATCGCGCGCATAGCGCGTCTGCAGCCGCGTGCGCGTAAACGCGCCCGCATAGGCCTCGCGCACGGCGAGCTTGACGGCATTGCCCGGCGCATTCGCGTCGCAGCCGCTCTGGTGCCATTCGCCCCAGAGGCCCAGCAGACCCACCTGTACCGCGGTGATGCGCGCATCGCCGTCATAGCGCTGTCCCAGCGCCTGCACCAGCTGCACGGCCTGGCTGACGAATGCCGGATGATTCCACGCCGGCGTGCGTCCCGGACCGTCGCCATCGCAGCTGGCGTAGTCCGTGCCCGGAATGTTCAGCGGCGCCTGTTCCAGGAACAGCGGATAGTCCCGCTCCAGTTGCCCGCCCGTGTAGAAATAGCTCAGCCCCGAACCCACGCCGTCCGGATAATCCGCCACCAGCCGCAGCACGAAGGTCGCGTCCGGATCGTCGGCCAGTATCGGCTGCAGATGGCGCTGCTCGAAGCCGGCCCAGTCGAACACCTGATCGGCCGTCTCCACCTCGCGCCAGGGCACATAGACGTGATAGATGCTGGCGCCGTAGTAATTGTCCGCGCTGCCCTGGGCCCAGGTCGTGCCCCAGAGCATGTAGCCCTTGTGCGGGTTGTCGATATCGTCGCTGGCGGCGGCCGGAGTGAAGTCGACTGCGCCGGCGTCCAGCGTCAGCAGCAAGCAACAGGCGAGCAGTGGGAAAAGGCGCATCGGAAGCTCCGGAATCGCACAGGCCATGGTAGCAACGGGCGCAGACGCCGTTGCGCGGCCGTCGCGCGATTCGACCTATGTCCATGTCGCGGAATGCGGCGAACGGGATGCATGCGGCAGCGTTGCCGCGGCTACCCGCCGCCAAGCCCCGCAGCACAGAACCCGGCTGCGTCAGCGTGCGCGGGCACGAATCGGCTGCTTGCGCGATGTTGCCGGCACGGGTGCATTTGCAGAATCAGGCAAGAACCCCGCACGAACACGCTACCGGCTCCGGCCATCCGGCAGCCATGCTACGCACCCCACTCAACCTGCAAGGATTCCCCCATGGCCATTGCAAAGGGCTACGCGGCGCACGCCGCGTCGGCGCCACTGGCGCCGTTCACGTTCCAGCGGCGCGAACCCAGGGAAGACGATGTCGTCATCGCGATCCGTTACTGCGGTATCTGTCATTCCGACATCCACATGGTGGACAACGGCTGGGGCGCCAGCGTGTATCCGCTGGTGCCGGGGCATGAGATTGCCGGCGTGGTGACGGCGGTCGGTGCCAAGGTGACCAGGTTCAAGGTCGGCGATCACGTCGGCGTAGGCTGTTTTGTGGATTCCTGTACAACCTGCGCCCAGCGCGATGTGGACCGCGAGCAATACATGCCCGGCCTGGTGCTGACTTACAGCGGCTTCGAGCCGGGCAGCAGCACGCCGACCTACGGCGGCTATTCGGATTCCATCGTGGTCAAGGAAGGCTACGTGCTTTCCATTCCCGACAATCTGCCGCTGGATGCGGCCGCGCCGCTGCTGTGCGCGGGCATCACGCTGTATTCGCCGCTGCGGCACTGGAAGGCGGGGCCGGGCATGAAGGTCGGCATTCTCGGCATGGGCGGGCTGGGGCACATGGGCGTGAAGCTGGCCAAGGCCATGGGCGCGGAGGTGACGGTGCTGAGCCAGACCCTGTCCAAGAAAGAAGACGGCCTGCGTCTGGGCGCCAGCCATTACTACGCGACCAGTGACGCGGAAACCTTCACCCGGCTCGCCGGCAGCCTGGACCTGATTATCTGCACCGTGTCTTCGCCGATAGACTGGAACGCTTACCTCAGCCTGCTCAAGGTCGACGGCACCTTCGTCGTGGTCGGCGCACCGGAGCAGCCGGTGCCGGTGAATGCGTTCGCAGTGATTCCGCACCGGCGCAGCCTGGCCGGTTCGATGATCGGTTCGATCAAGGAAACCCAGGAAATGCTGGATTTCTGCGGCCGGCACGGCATCGTCGCCGATATCGAGACCATTGGCGTGGCGCAGATCAACGACGCCTACAAGCGCGTGCTGGCCAGCGACGTGCGCTACCGCTTCGTGATCGACATGGCGACTCTGGGCTGAACCATTCGGCAGCGCCTGCGTTCCGCACGGGACGCGGGCGCGCTGCAATTTCCGCGTTATTCGTGCGCATCGCGCATGCATTCTGTGCCTGGCGTCCTCCGCCGTGAGTGCGGCGGCTTTTCCATCGCAGCAGCGCGCGCAGCTGCCGTGCCATCCCGCGCATCACTCGTGCGGTCCGGTACCGCAACGCCTCGCCTGCGTCGTGCGCCGCGACGGCCGATGCCGCATTACCTTGCCTACCGCCTGCATCGCATCGCCCGCTGCCGTATCGCGCCGTTCGGCGCCAGTTCGCCGCCTGCCGCAGGCGCCCCGCCGAAGGCGATGGCGGCCGGAGGCGGCAGGACTGCCCGGATCGCTGTCCAGCTCGCCACAACCGGCGACGCCTGTGCGCCGCAGCAACAGTGGGCGCCGCGTGAAGGCTTCTGCACTATTGTGAAGACGGTGTGAGGCGTCAGCGAATGACTTGGCCAATCCGTCGGCCGCTACGAAAATATTACAAAAATCAGGTATTTTCGGCCGAAGTCTTGGCAGTTGTTTACAGCTGTGCATGAGCCGGTTCGCACTTCATCGTCCACAATCGCAACCGACGAGTACAGTAATGGCAACGCAATGCCGGCACTCTGCCGCCAGCCAGCGCTGTCTCGTTTCTGTTCGTAGTTTTCATTCCGCAGTTCCAGGCCAGGCGCATCCCAGGTGACGGCGCCCACGCTTGCTGTTGCCTGGATTCGGACATCAGGGGTCTTGAAGTCAGATGGCAAAGGTAATGACGAACACGCAGGAATTTGCACCGCTCTCCATCGCGGTCGCCTTGCCGGCTTATCGTCGCGCGCTGGTCGAACGCATGCTGCAGCGCCTGCTGCAGGAAAACGGCGAGATGAGCGCCGACTGGTACGTGAGCCATGCGGCGGAGGCGGACGTCACGCTGCGTCTTCCTCCCGACGAAGGCGCGGATCCTTCCGCCAGCTTGCTGGCCGAACTGCGCCGCCCCGACGGCGGCCGCGAAACCCTCACCATCGAATGGCCATGGCGGCCGGGCGCGCTGCTGGCGGCGCTGCAGCGCATCGCGCGCCTGCTGCGCAGCGGCGCCGCCGGCAGTGCCGACGCGCGCGATGCGCTGGCCTGGCAATGGCTCAGGCGCTGGAGCGAGCTGGCGCTGGAAGCGCGCGGGCGCCTGCTGGAACTGCGTATGGGCGGCCAGGTGGTTGCGCTGATGGATGCGCGCCTGGGCTATTGGTATGCGGCCAATCAGGTGCTGCCGGATGCGGCCCAGTTCGTCACGGCGCTGGCGCGCGACAGCTATTCGATCGAGCTGGGCCAGGCCACGCCGCCGCCGCTGCTGCGGCCGGTGTCGATCAAGCCGCTGCTGTGGCAGCTGGGCGTGCGTTCGGGCCACTACGGCGCACTGCCGGCGCTGCGCCAGCGCGGCGGGCTGCGTCTGAAGGGCTGGCCCTATCTGGCGGCCGGCGGCCCCAAGGCGTATGCGGAACTGATCCAGAAATTGCGCGGCGGTTTCAACACCGCGGCCAGCCTGCGCGACTCGGGTCTCGCCGCGGCCGGCCTGGTCGACGGTTTCCTCAATGCCTGCCTGGTCTGCGATTTCTTCCACGGCGAGACGGCCGAGCCGGCCGCGTCGGCGCCGGCGCCGGTGCCGGTGCCGGCCGGTGTGTTCGCCGGCGCGCAGATGCGCCCGGGCAACGAGCAGGCGGTGATTGCCTCGATCCGCCGCAGCCTGCATGCGGGCACACCATGAGCGAGATCAAGCTGCTGTTCGCCGGCCCCATGGGCGCCGGCAAGACCACCGCGATACGCGCCATCAGCGAGATAGAACCGATCAGCACCGAAGTGGAGAACACGGATTTCTCCGAATCGGACAAGGCCGAGACCACGGTCGCCATGGACTATGGCGAGCTGACCCTGGACAGCGGCGACAAGCTGCGCCTGTACGGCTCGCCTGGACAGAAGCGCTTTGAATTCATGTGGCCGCTGCTGGCCCAGGGCGCACTGGGCGTGGTCGTGCTGCTGGACAATTCGCGGCCGGAGCCGCTGGCCGATCTGGAGGATTTCCTGTCCGCGTTCTCCGGCCTGATCGAGGCCGGCCGCGTCGTGGTTGCCGTAGGCCGGCTGGAAACCCATCCGCAGCCCGGCCTCGACGATTATCTGGCGAGCGTCTCCCGCCGTGGCCAGTTCCTGCCGGTGATCGGCGCCGACGTGCGCCGGCGCGACGATGTGGTCGGCATGCTGGAGCTGCTGTTCGAGCAGATCGAATCCACCGCCAGCACGGCCGCCGCGGCGGTTGCAGCCGGAGCCGCCGGCGACGACGAATGGCTGCAGTTCGTGCAGCGGGCGAGGGCGCAATGACCCAGGCTTCCCTCAATCTGCCCGAGGCCCTGCGCGGCGCGCTGGACACGGCGCTGCGCGAGCTGCATCAGCGCATACCGGCGATCATGGGTTGCGTGGTCGCCACGGTCGACGGCCGCCTGGTCGCGCACATCATCGACAACGAAGCCGATCCGCAGCGTATCGCCGCGATGATCGGCTCCATGGTCGCGCTGGGCGAATCGATAGGCCGCGAGACGCGCATAGACCGCTCCCAGTACGTGGTGGTGAACGCGAGCAACGGCCTGCTCTATGCCCAGCGCGTGCCCAGTCGGCGCGAACTGTTCGTCGTCTCCACCCTGGCCAGGCCGACGACCAACCTCGGCCTGGTGCTGCACGAGACGCGCAGCGCGGCCGAGGAAATCGGCCAGGCGGTGGACGGCTGGCTGGAACAGCAGCAGACCCGCCTGGCCGCTGCCGCGAGTACGGCCGAAGCCTGAAACATGCCGTTCCCGCCAGTTGCGGGATTTCTTCTCCCCCTCTCTTCCAAGGAAGCATCATGGCAAAGCTTGATCTCACTCCGCTCTCGGCCATCGACGGTTTCGTCGGCGCGGCTCTGGTCGATTCCGACTCCGGCATGGCCCTGGCCAAGCTCGGCGGCGGCGGCGTGGACCTGGACCTGGCCGCCAGCGGCAACGCGGAAGTCGTCAAATCCAAGCGCCGCGTCGCCGCTTCGCTCAAGCTCAACGACACCATCGAAGACATCCTGATCAGCCTGGAACGCCAGTACCACCTGATCCGTCCGCTGGAGCGCAATGACAAGCTGTTCCTGTATGTCGTGCTCGACCGCTCCAAGTCCAACCTGGCGCTGTCGCGCCACGAGCTGAAGAACTTCGAGCGCAGCCTCGAATTCGCCTGAGCGAAGCAACGGCGGCGCCGGCGCGACGGGCCTGGTGCAGGGCCCTCGCGCCGGCGTTTCCTTTTTGCACGGTGGCGTGAAGGCCGTGGCCTGCCGCGCTAGTCGATCAGCCCGCCCGCAGCGGCGCTTTCCTGATTGCGGAAGATCGCCATGGCCGTGCGCATGCGGCGGAAGCCCAGCGCGGCGTAGAAGCCTTCCTTGCCGGGGTTGGCGTAGAGAATGATCTTGCGGTGTCCCGCCGAAAGCTCGCGCAGGCGCAGGATGATTTCCTTGCCCAGGCCCTGCCCCTGGTACTGCGGATGCACCGCCACGTCGCAGATATAGGAGCAGTCCACGCCGTCGGCCAGGGCGCGTCCGGCGCCGACCAGGCGTTCGCCGTCATAGGCAAAGCAGACATAGCGGCTGTTGCCGAAGGAAACGCGCAGGTCCTCGGGCTTCTTCTCGCCCAGTGGAGCGATGCGGTACAGCGTGCTGAGTTCGTCCCAGTCCATGCTGCCGGTCTGCATTATCCACTTCATGGTATTTTTCCTGCGCGGCGACGACGGTGGCGTATTGTGCCGCGGGACTCCGTTGGATGCTGGTTCCAGCTGGTGCGGATGATGGGGTGCCAGTAACGGTTGGCGGGTTTGCCCGAAATCGCAAGGCTCTGCCGATCCCTCTTCCCGGGCTCGCCTGGGGAGAGCGCCGGAGTGAGGGGGCGATGAATCCCGCGGCGAATGTTGGATTTTCGCCGAAAAATTCAGGCGGGACAGCCGCCGGAAGCCCGCAACGGTTGTTGGTACGAGTTGCGCCGGCTCGCCCCGGCTGCGCTCCCGCAGGCACGTAGCCGCATCCGGGGAAAGGAAACACAGCGTATACCCTCACCGCCTGAAACCGGCCGGCCCCGGCATCACTCCGCCTGCGCCGCCGACATATGCAGCAGCTCCCAGATATGCCCGTCCAGGTCCTCGAAGCTGTGGCTGTACATGAAGCCATAGTCCTTGGGTTCGCCCAGGGCGCGGCCGCCGGCGGCGACAGCCCTGGCGACCTGGCGGTCGACGGCTTCGCGGCTGTCTTCGGTCAGCGCGGTCAGGGCTTCGACGTGAGTGCGCAGGTCGCAGGGCTGGCGGTCGGTGAAGGTGCGGAAGAAGTCTTCCCGCAGCAGCATCACGTAGATGTTGCTCTCCACCACCATGCAGGCGCCGTCGTCGTTGGTGTATTCGGCGTTGAAGCGGTAGCCCAGCGCCTTGAAGAAATCCATGGACTTCTTCAGGTCCTTGACGGCGAGGTTGAGATAGATCTGCTTGCTCATGGGACGCTCCGGATCGATGGTGGGTTGCCGGCCCGCGCGGGCCTGGATGACTGATGCGCTGAGACGACGATCGGGGAACACGCAGATCGACAGCGGTGCGACGCCGCCGCCGAAAAATTTTTCCGGCCGCGCCTGGCATGGGGAATTCCTGGCTGGAGCCAGGCGGCGATGAAGCGCCGGCGTCGCGCACGGAGCTGCGGAGACCCGGATCCCCGGCCCGTTCCACAGAGCCCGGCAAGCCCGGATGCGTCGGCCTGCGGTGCCGCCTGCACCCCCGCAAACGCGGGGTAGGCCGCCGCCGCGCTCCGGCCGAGAATCGGCACGCGGACGCCAAAGGGGCTGCGTCCTGCCGGCGGCGGCCGACTGGCCGCCCGCCGTCTTTTATCGCCGCCCGCAGGCCGCCGCGACCGGCCGCCGCTCGGACACGGGGACGTCATGAAGCCAGCCATCGGTTCTTTGCTTGCGCGCGCACGGCTGTGGTTGGGTGCCGCAATCAGCGCCGCCGCCGTACTTCGCGCCTTTCTGCTGCGCGCGCTGCTGCCGCTGACCCTGCTGGCCGGCAGCGCCGAGGGCGCCGGGCTGCAGCTGGAAATGTGGCCGGTGCCGCCGGTGTATTCCGGCACCAGCTACAACTTCGGGGTGATCTTCGCCAAGCAGGACCGCAACGACGGCCTTGTCCACCACGCCCCGTTCACCTTCCGCACCACCTTGCCGGCGGGCATAACCTATACCGGCTTTAACGGCGGCAGCTGGTCGTGCAGCAATGCCGGCCAGGTGGTGACCTGTGTCTACAGCGTGGATCTGAATTTCTGGAATCCGGGTTCCAGTTCGCTGGGCATCAACGCCATGGTGGCGCCGGGCATCACGCTGGGGCCGATGAGCATAGGCGGCACGCTGGAAAGCGCCGAGGTGCCGCTGCCGCCGAATCCGGTTTGTACGGCGTCGCCGGCGCTGAACGGCTGCGTCACCGTGGCCACCACCGCGGTCGCGTCCAAGGTCTATTTCACCGGCTGGGGCGTCAGCAACGGCAATGTGACCACGGGCCAGGTCGCCACCTGGACCGGGGCGCCGTTCGAGGCCGGTGCCACCGGCATGCTCATGCTGGAGATGCACAATATCGGCTATGGCCAGGTCAATACGCCGGTGGCGGTGGATATCTGGCTGCCGCCCAAGATGCATTTCGACGGCATTCTCACCGGCATCCCGACCTGGACCTGCCAGGCGCCGCAGCTCTCGCCCGGCGGCGACGTCATGCGCTGCACCACGCCGTACATGTACGACACGTTGAACAGCTTCATGTCGCTGCGTGTGCGCATGGACAACGACGTGCCCGTGCCCGGTCCGCTGTTCGTGCACGCGGCGATCAGCAACAACGTACAGGCGGTGCCGGCCGACTGTGTCGGCAACCCGCTGCAACTGGGCTGTGCGCGTTTGCAGGTGCCTACGCGCACGCCGCGGGTGGCGACCATGGTGGTCGACTCGGTCAGCCACAGTCCCGCGGTGTATACGCTGGGCCAGGAACCCGGCCCGCTGACCATCGGCTACCGCAATGTCGGCGAAGCTGCCGGTGCGGCCAGCAATGTACAGGTGCAGCTGCCGCCGCATATCCGTTATCTCGGCGTCCAATCCGCCAGTCCGCCCATGAGCTGCAGCGCCCAGGGCCTGCCGGCCAGCGGCGAAGTGGTGACCTGCACCGGCGTGGGCATGCCGGCCGGCTTGAGCGGCTATGTCAATCTGCGCGTATTCGCCGGCGCGGCCGCCGCATCGCCCGGCCCGCTCAATGTGCTGATCGGCGTGGATGCGGCGCAGCCGGCCGCGAGCGGCGTGCTGACCAGCTGCGCGGCAAACCCGACCCAGGCCTTCTGCAAGGTATACCCGATCACGACCTTCTTCCCCTGCGCCGCACAGTGGGGCGACGAAGGCATCTTCTGCGACGGGCTGCAGGTGTTCGTCAGGCCGTGAGAGTCGCGACTGGGGGATCGCTTGCTTTTGGAGCGGAGCACCCGGACAAGGAACAGGCGCTACGGAGCCTGGAAAACCTTCTCCCCCAAGCGAGCTTGGGGGAGAGGGCGTATCGGCTTCGCGCTCGTGGAATTCCGACTTCCGATCCCCGATGCCGATTCCGGTTCAAATCCGGTCCTACCCCTCAGAGCTTGACGCGGAACAGACTGTAAGGCTTCTCGCGCTCGTCGCGGCCGCCCTGGAAACTGGCCTGGCGGTGCAGCTGGTTGGCGGTGAAATACAGATAGCCGTCCTTGCCGACGGAAAGGCTGTCCGGCCACAGGATGCGCGGATCGTGGGCGATGGTCTGCCAGGAGCCGTCCGGGTTGAGCTTGCGGATGGCGTTGTGCTCGTAGTCGCCGGCGTAGATCGCGCTTGCGTCGGCGTCCAGGCCGTCGGAGGCGCCCTTGATGCCGAGATCGCGCACCGCCGCGTTGACTTCGCTGTCGCTGACGCCGGCGTCGCGCAGCTTGGCCGTGGGCACGGCATACAGGCGGCGGCTGGACAGCGGGCAGTAATACAGCGTGGCGCCGTCCGGCGACAGGGCGATGCCGTCGGCACCGACGGCGAACGGCTGGGTCTTGCCGGCGGCGTCGCGGCGCTGCAGCGGGCGGCCTTCGACCACGGGCAGGAATTCGGCATCGGGCGAGGTGGAGCGGTGGTTGGCCAGGCGGCGCAGCGCCTTGCCGGTGTTGAGGTCGAGCACGATCAGCGCGTTTTCGCCGCTGTCGGTGATATAGGCCACGCCCTGCTTGCCGATGCTGAAATCGAAGCGCACGTCGTTGAGATAGGTGTGCTCCAGCACGACCTCGGCCGGCAGCACGTAGGTCTTCTGGATCTTGTTGCGCTTGAGGTCGATCGCGACCAGCTTGGCGCCGCCGGGGCGCGGCGAGGCGAAGTTCGGCGCGGCGGTATCCAGCACCCACAGGCGGTTGCGCGTATCGGCGACCACGCTCTGCACGCTGATGAAGCCGTCGGCCGGATCGCTGGCATTGGGCTGGTTGGCGGCGGCGCTGGGATAGGGCAGCAGCTTGCCGTCGCGAATCTCCGCCACGGTATACGGCACTTCATCGCCCCAGCGCGGGAAATTGACGAAGATGCGGCCGTCGCGGGCGACGCTGACGCCGGTGGGCATGGCGTCGGTGAAGGCGAACACCTGCTCGATCTCGCCGGCGCGGCGCTCGGCCGGCAGCGAATCGGGCGCGAGGCCGGCCGCGGCGAGCGGGCCGGCGGCCCAGACAGCCAGCGCGAGGACGGCGGATTTGCAACGGATTTTCATACGGACATCCCTGGTCGGACGAAAGCGGACCGGGCATTTTCCGTCATCGCGGGCGGCGGCGCATCCGTTGCGTGCGCCGCGCGGGTTCAGCCGGCCGGGCTGCTCCAGCGGCGCAGGCCCAGGGCGATGGCCGGGCCGATCACGAACAGGTGCATGAGCAGGTTGGTGATGCGCGCCAGGTCGCTGCCCTGGCCGGGACTGGCGGCTGACAGCGGCACGATGACGAAATTCATCGTTGTATAAATTGCGGCGCCGTACAGTACGCCGGCCGCGGCGGCCTGGCGGCGCAGCCAGGGCAGGTGGCGGCTGGCGGCCAGGTACAGCGCCGCGGCCACGATCAGGATGAAGTAATGCGCCGCCGCACCCAGCGCCGCGCTGGCATGGCCGCCCTCGAACGCGGCCCGCCCCTGCAGGCCGCTGGCGATGTATTGCAGTATGCGTTCCGGGCTGATGCCGCGTACGCCGTGGAACAGGAAGACGTAGAGCAGATCCAGGCTGCCGGCAAGCACACCGGCCTGGAGGCAGGCGCGCAGCGCGCTGCGATGGCGGACGGAAGGCGAGGAAGCAATGGCGTTCATGCGGTGGTCCCGGGCGCTGGTCGCGGCACGATACGGCAGCACGCGCCGGTCCGCGGCGCGGCGCCGGGCAATGCGCAAGCCGCGCAACGCCGGCGCCGCGGCGCACGTCAGGCCGGTGCGGAATCGCCCGCGGCGGCGCGCGGCACCAGCCGCGACAGGCGCCGGCGGAATTCGCGCTGCACCAGGAACCAGCACAGCGCCGCCTGCAGCGTCATCGTCGTCACCGACAGCCACCACAGCTGGCGCAGCTCGAAGCCGGGCTGGCGCGACAGCCACAACGCCGGCAGCACGAAGGTCACCAGGCGCGTGGCCGTGCTGAACAGGCCGGGCAAGGTGTTGCCCAGGGCCTGGAACATGCCCGAGGCGCTGAAGATCAGCCCCGAGGCGACGAAATTCCACGAGATCACCAGCAGGAAGCCGGCGGCCACGTCGATCACCGCCGGTTCCTGCGTGAACAGGCGGATCAGCAGCTGCGGCTGCCACTGGCAGAACAGGGTCAGCCCGAACATGATTACCGCGCTGATGCCGACCGCGGCGTGGAAGGTGCTGCGCACCCGTTCGCCCAGTCCGGCGCCGACGTTCTGCCCGGCCACCGGCGCGGTGGCGAAGGCGATGGCCATGGCCGGCAGGAAAATCGCCTGCATCACGCGCGAACCTATGCCGAAGCCGGCCTGGGCGGCGGCGCCGAAATGGCGGATCAGCCAGTACATCACGCCCATGTAAACGAACATCAGCGCGAACTCGCCGCCCGGCGGCAGGCCTATGGCGAAGATGCGCTTCCATACCGCCAGGCGCGGGCGCAGCAGGCGCAGGTCGAAGCCGACATAGTGTTCCAGGCGCAGGAAATACCAGGCCGACATGGCCACGCCGGCGGCGACCGCGATGGAACTGGCCCAGCCCGCGCCGGCGACGCCGAAGGCCACGCCCGTGCCCCAGCCGGCGATCAGCACCGGCGCCAGCAGCGCGTTGATCACCACGGTGAGCACCTGGATCACCATGGTCGGCTTGGCGATGCCGGTGCCGCGCAGGGCCGAGCCCATGGAGACCATGGCGAACTGCAGCGCCATGCCGGGCAGGAAGGCATGCAGGTAGTCCAGGCCGGCGGCGGTGGTCTGCGCGTCGGCGGCGAGCAGGCCGATGTAGTGGTCTGCGGCGAAATAACCGCCGGCCAGGGTCAACAGCGCGCAGGCCGCGGCGATCAGCAGGCTCTGGTTGAACACCAGGTTGGCGTCGGCCTGGTCCTTGCGCCCTACGGCGTGCGCGATCAGCGCCATGGTGCCCACGCCGAGGACCTGGGTCAGCGCCATCACGATGAACTGCACATTGCCCGCGGCGCCGACGCCGGCCACGGCGGTGTCGCCCAGGCGGGCGACGAAGTACAGGTCGATCAGCACGTACAGCATCTGGAACAGCATGCCGATGGCGATGGGCGCCGCCATGCGCAGCAGGTGTTGCGGAATGGAGCCTTTGGTCAGGTCTTGCATGGCGGCCTCGCGCAGTGGATTCCTCCAACTTAGCGCGCGAAAGGCGGCGGCTGCCACTGTGCTAGAATTTTCCGGCGGGCTGAAAAGTCGCTGGAAAATTTCAAAGGCGCGGCAAGCCCGCCGGCGGGTGTTCCGCTACGCCCGCAGTTGCAGGCATGGCCCGCCGCCAGCCCGATTCCCGCCGAGCCCGCCTGCCGCGTTTCCGTGTCCAGCGCTGCCGTGTTCCGCCGGCGGGGCCGTTGCCCTCAGTCAATCAGATCCGCCTGCAGGATCGCCGTGAACCAGAGCAGCTGGTAGTGGTAATAGGCAAAGGTGTAGCTGGCGTTCTCGCCGGCGATGGACGAGGAATGTGCGCCGTAGACCAGGCAGGTGCCGGTGGAGCAGACGATCTCGTCGATATAGGACTTGATCGAATAGCTGCGTGCAGCGAGCTTCTTGCCGTATATGCCGTTGAGCAGCGGGCTGGATACCGACAGGCCGTTGGCGGCACAGGTCGAGGTCGGCACATTGAACGGATACATGCCGCAGCTCCACAGCCCGCGGTAAGCGCCGGCGATGCCGACGAAGCTGTCCACTTTCGCGGCGAGGTTGAGCTTGAGGATTTCCCGCGCCGCCAGGGTCACGCCCATGGAATGGCCGATCACATCGATCCGGCCGGTGCAGGACGCAGCGACCGCCGCGTTCAGCGCATTGGCGACCGGCGTTTCCTCGCTGCCGCTGTGGTCGTTGCAGGCCGGGCAGGTCTTGCTGCCCCAGTCGGGCAGGAAGATCTGCGCATCGGTGTAGCCGCGGGCGCGCAGTTCCACATAGGTGTTGTCGAAATCCGGCGGCGAGCCGCTGTTGCCGTGGACCAGCACGACGTTGTCGACGCAGGCCGCACTGGCGGCCTGGGCGGCGAAGGCGAGCGCGAGGCTCGCCGCAAAGCGCAGCAAAGTGTTCATGAGCGGACCCTCCCAAGGTGCAGCGAGAGTAGATCCGCGCCGCAGCGCCGCGCAGTTGTACCAAAGTACAGTCGGGCGTCCCGCCGCGGCGCAGCGTTCCGTGCTGCGCCGCGGCAGACGGGGCTTCAGCCGCCGCGCAGCAGCGAGCGGCGTGTCGGCGCCAGGCGCAGCAGTTCCGCTTCGCGCCGCAGATACGGCTGCAGGCGCTGTGCGATTTCGCGCCAGTCCGCCGAAGCCTCGCGCTGGTTCAGTACGGCGGCCAGAGCGTCCGCGCCGGCATGGGCAGTGAAGATCACCAGCACCGGCTCGCCCAGGCGTACGGGCAGGGCGGGGAAGGTGTTTTCCGCCGCTTCGCTGACGAAACTGGCCAGCACGCGCACGCCGTCGGCGGCGAGCTGCGGTTCCAGCCACGTGCGCAGGAATTTCAACAGGGCCGGCGTGGCCGGTTCCTTCAGATAGTAGATCGTCGCGGCGACCAGCCCTGCCGGCGCGGCGTCGGCAGCGGCAGCGGCAGCGGGGCGCTGCAGCCCGTGCAGATCAAAGCCGGTATGCGGCCAGGCCGGGCGCAGCAGCAGGACGTTGTCCGAATCGATCATGGTCGCGTTGGCGGCCTCGCGGCCGGCCTTCCAGACCGGCCCGCCGTAGAAGGTTTCCAGCGCCGTCTTGCGCTGCGGCATGCCGGCAAAGCCGCGCAGCCAGACGAAGCGGTCGGGATTGTCCAGGTCGTGGAACTGGCCCAGCACGCGCATGCCGGCCTGTTCCTGGCTTTCGATGAAATTCTGCTCGAAGATTTCAATGAGCGTGTCGCGCCGGCCTGGATGCAAGGTGTACTGGCGCAGCTCGACCACGGCCTGGCTGCCGTCGCCGCGGGCACTGGCCGGTTCCGCGGCGTGGACGGCGGGCGCGGCCACGGCCGTGATCAGTCCCAGCGCGCGCAGCACGCGGGCCACGCCGGGACGCAGGCGCAGCCGCGGGCCGGCCGGTGCCGCGGGGCTGCGCTGGTACAGCCGCAGCCAGTCGTAGTCGATGGGGGCGCCGTGCGGTGTGCCGTAGGCGGTGTCGCTGGTCATGCGCTGTTCCTTGCGTTGAGTCGGCGGAATGCGACGCGGCAAGCCTGCGCGTGAATCAGGTCGGTTCGTGTCCGTTTTGCGGGTGGGGGTGTGGGTGCGGAAAGTGGGCCGCGGGCGAGGTCGTGAACGGCCCGGACGCGCCTGCAGACAGCGGCGACGTCTGTGCCAGCCATGCAGCGGGCACTGAGTTGCCGGGTGCGCCGGATCAGCAGTCAACAGCGAAGTGCGCGGATGCCAGGCCGGAGGGATTCATCCGCCGCGACAGCGTGGCGCGTGCGGACTGCGCATCGGCGCGCCGTCCACACCACCAGGCCTCACATATCGAATTTCTTCAGCTCGAAGCCAGCGTGCTTGTAGGTCTTCCAGCGCTCGCGCGAACCCAGGCGCTGGGATTCTTCCGCGGGTACCACTTCCAGCACGCGCTCGAACAGGCCCGGCGCGCAGTCGTCGCGCAGATTGATGATCAGCGGCCGGTCCGGCGTGGCCACGCCGGGCGGCACGATCAGCACCGGCGTGATGGCGTCGTCCTCGTCGCCGGCGATCTGGTGCGGGATGAAGGCGTCCTCGTCGAACTCCCACAGCTTGCCGTCGATCTCCTCGGCCTGTTCCAGCGAACGCGCCAGCACCAGGGTGGGCTGGCCGCTGGCATAGGCGCGCTTGGCCAGCTCGCAGACCAGCAGCAGCGGATCGGCGCGGAAGCGCGGCTTGTCGATCAGGTAGAAGTCGGCGCGGGGCATCGGGAGTGGGGAGGGCAGCCAGTGGGGGACGGGGATGGAGCAGACCTGCAGGTGCTGCGGTGTCGCGTGCGTCCTGTCCGGTTCCACCAAAGTGGAGGGCGGTACGCGGCGCATCCGTGCGCCTGTTGTCCGTTTGCGGGCAGGAAGCGGGAACCGAAAGGCCGGTGATTGCGCCGCCGTTCCGTTCCCGCGTCCCTGCCGCGCGGTCCGATCCGCGACTCAGCAGCGGTCGAGCAGGTACTGCACCAGCAGCGGCACCGGCCGGCCCGTGGCCAGGCCTTTGCGGCCTTCATCCCAAGCGGTGCCGGCCACGTCCAGGTGGGCCCAGCGCTGGCCTTCGGTGAAGCGCGCGAGGAAGCAGGCGGCGGTGATGGCGCCGGCGTTCTTGCCGCCGATATTGGCCACGTCGGCAAAGCCGGAATCGAGCTGGCTCTGGTAATCGTCCCAGATCGGCAGGCGCCAGGCGCGGTCCAGGCTGGCGTTGCCGGCAGCGAGCAGCTGCTCGGCCAGTTCATCGTCCTTGCTCATCAGGCCGGAGGCGTGCTTGCCCAGGGCGATGACGCAGGCGCCGGTGAGCGTGGCGGCGTCGATCAGCACCTGCGGGTTGAAGCGCTGCGCATAGGTCAGCGCGTCGCACAGGATCAGGCGGCCTTCGGCGTCGGTGTTGAGCACTTCGATGGTCAGGCCCGACATGCTGGTCAGCACGTCGCTGGGGCGGTAGGCGTTGCCGTCGGGCATGTTTTCCACCGCGGCCAGGATGCAGACCAGGTTCAGCGGCAGCTTGAGCAGGCTGGCGGCGACGAAGGTGCCGAACATGCCGGCGGCGCCGCACATGTCGAACTTCATTTCCTCCATGCCCGGGCCGGGCTTGAGCGAGATGCCGCCGGTGTCGAAGGTGATGCCCTTGCCCACCAGCACGTAGGGACGCGCGTCGCCGCCGCCGTTCCAGCGCAGCACGATCAGCTTGGGCGGATTGGCCGAGCCCTGCGCCACGCCGAGCAGCGAGCCCATGCCCAGTTCCTGCATTTGCTCGCGTTCCAGCACTTCGCAGCTGACGCCGTCGTGCTGCTCGGCGAACTGCTGCGCCTGGGCGGCGATGTAGGCCGGGTTGCAGATATTCGGCGGCAGGTTGCCCAGCTCGCGCGCCTGGCGTATGCCGGCGGCGATGGCGCCGGCCTGGTCCAGCGCGGACTGGGCGCCGGCGTCGCCGGCGAAGGCGATGGCGGAGAAGCTCTCGCCGCGCGGCTTTTCCTTGGACTTGAAGGTGGCGGTGTACTTGTAGGTGGCGTGGTCGGTGGTCAGTGCGGCGATGCGCAGCTTCCAGGACAGGTCGCGGCCGGGCACTTCCACCTGCGGCAGGAACGAGGTGGCGGTGGACAGCGGCAGGCCCTTGAGCACGCGGGCGGCCTCGGCGCAGCAGCGCTGGAAGCGCGCGCTGTCGAACTTCTTCTGTTCGCCCAGGCCGATCACCAGCACGCGGGCCGCGGCGATGCCGCCCAGGCCGAACAGCACGTGGCTGCTGGCCAGCTTGCCGCTGATGTCGCCGGAATCGATTAGGCGCTTGATCGCGCCGCCGGAGGCTTCGTCGATGCGCGCTGCGGCGCTGGTCAGCATCTTGTCTTCGTATACGCCGACCACGGCGCAGGGCGTGGCGTCGGTTTCGGGAGTGGCGCTGGCAAGGGAGAACTGAATCGTCATGAACGGGCACCAGACAAAGTGGCGGTAGCCGGGAGGCGCGATGCCGCGCCGCCCCGCAAGGCCGGTTAAACTCGGGGAGTATCTTGTGCGCGACCGGCACAAGCGCCTGGATTATCGCACAAGCCCTTGGCAATGCTCAGAATCATTGATCGCTATCTGTTGCGCGAACTGGCCTTCGGCTTTTTCGCCAGCGCCGCCGTCCTGCTGGTGGTGACCCTGGGCGGCACCGTCACGGACGTGCTGACCAAGGTCGCCCGGGGCAAGCTCCCGCCCAATCTCGTGTTTGAAATCCTGGGCTTGCGCACGCTGGACGCGCTGACCGTGCTGGTGCCGCTGGCGGTCTTCATCGGCGTGCTGCTGGCCTATGGCCGGCTCTGGCGCGACAACGAGATGGCCGTGCTGCAGGGCGCCGGCCAGCCCGTCACCGGCCTGCTGCGGCCGCTCGCCTGGCTGGCGCTGCCGACGGTGGCCGTGGTCGGGCTGATCTCGTTCTGGCTGGCGCCGGCGGCGATCCGGTTGTCCCACAGCCTGGTGCAGGAGGCCAACCGTTCCCTGGTCGTGGCCGGCCTGGAAGCCGGCCGCTTCGTGCAGCTGCCCGGCCGCGGGGGCGTGATCTATGTCGGCGGCATGAGCGATGCGGGTACGCGCTTTGAGCGCATGTTCGTGCAGACCGAACGCACCGACGGCGAGGACACCCGTATCGACGTGATCACCGCCGAGCGCGGCGAACTGGGCCATGAAAGCGACGGCGTGGGTCGCTACCTGGCTCTGCGCGACGGTTTCCGCGTCGAAGGCCGTATAGGTCACGACGATTTCCGCCTGCTGCGCTTCAAGGGCAACGATATTGCCCTGGCCGACAGCGACGACGATGCCACGCCCGATTCGCTCAAGCGCGCCGCGCCGCTGCCGGAGCTGCTGACCAGCAGCGAGCCGCTGCAGCAGGCCGAGCTGCACTGGCGCCTGGCGGCGCCGCTGTCGGTGGTGATACTGGCGCTGCTGGCGGTGCCGCTGGCGCGCACGCGGCCGCGCGAGGCGCGCTATGCCAGCCTGCTCGTCGCGCTGCTGGGCTATCTGGTCTATCTGGGCTGGCTGGGGCTGGCCCGTTCCTTCATCGAGCAGGGCAAGGTGCCGCCAGCGCTGGGCCTGTGGTGGGTGCACCTGCCGGCCGCCGCGGTCGCGCTCTGGCTGCTGCGGCGCAGCGACCGTCTCAAGCGGCCGGCGCCCGCGCCGCTGCGGCAGAAGAAGGTGCGCGCATGAACTGGCGCATCAAGCAGGTCGACAAACTCGTCGCCTACAGCACCTTGTCGGCCGTGCTGATGACCTGGCTGCTGCTGGTCGGCCTGGACGCGGTACGCGCCTTCATCAGCGAGGCCTCCGACATCGGCCAGGGCAATTACGGCTTCGCCGCGGTCACCTTGCACGTGCTGCTGACGCTGCCGCGGCGTGCCTACGAATGGTTCTCCTATGCGGCGCTGATCGGCTCGCTGCTGGGCCTGGGCACCCTGGCCGGCACCGGCGAGCTGACCGCGCTGCGTGCGGCGGGCATGTCCAAGCTGCGCATCTGCCTGTCGGCGGCGTGGTCGCTGGGCCTGCTCACCGCGCTGGTCGCGGCCATGGGCGAGACCCTGGCCCCCGGCGGCGAGCAGCAGGCGCAGTCGCTGGTGCTGCAGGCCAAGTCCAACGACATCGCCATCGGCCGCCGCGCCGGCGGCATCTGGGCGCGCGACGGGGATACCTTCATCAATGCCAAGCAGGGCACTACGCGCCAGGTCGATGGCTTGCGCGAAGTGCGCCTGGCCGATGTGCGCGTGTTCGAGTTCACGCCCCGCGGCCAGCTGCTGTCCATCGCCATAGCCGAATCCGCGCTGCACCGGGCCGGCGAATGGACCATGGAAAAAGTGCGCCGCACGGAGTTCGGCGAAGCCGAGGCGAAGAGCACCACCGAAGCCTCCACGCGCTGGAAGTCGGGCCTGGATCCGCGCATGCTGGCCCTGTCCATCATCCAGCCCGAATACCTGTCGATCAGCGACCTGCGGCGCAATATCCGCTACCTCAAGCGCAACCAGCAGGACGCGCAGAAATTCGAGATGGCCTACTGGGGCCGCCTGTTCTGGCCGTTCAATACCTTGCTGCTGGTGGTCTGCGCGCTGCCGTTCGCCTTCGGCGCCCTGCGCAGCGGCGGCATGGGCAAGCGCATTTTCATCGGCATGATCGTGGCGATAGGCTGGAGCTTCCTGCAGCGCTCGCTGGTGAACGTGGGCGCGGTCTACGGCATCAACCTCGCCGTGGCCACCCTGCTGCCGGCGGCCCTGCTGGCGCTGGTGGCCATCGGCTATTTCCGCCGCGCATCCTGAGCGCAGCGCGCGATCAGGCCCAGCTCAGGCGTATCGCCGCAATCAGGAAACAGGCGCTGGACAAGGCCAGCCCCGTGGTCGGGACGCGGAACCAGTAGCGCAGGCCCACCGCCAGCCAGGCCAGCGCGTTGGCCGCGGCCAGCCAGGCAAACAGCGGCGCGCTGCGCAGGAAATCCATGTGCAGCCCGGCCAGCAGCAGCACGAACAGCGCGAACACCATGGCACCCAGGCTGTGGCTGGCGTTGAAGCCGGTCCAGGCGTTCCACAGCGAGGTGTTGCGCGTGATGCGCATGGTCGTCGCCTGCATGCCGGCGCGCACGGCCGGGTCGTAGGGATCGAACTTGGTGCTGAAAAAGGTGCAGACGAGGTGGATGGTTCCCAGCACGCCGAAGATGGCGGCGCCGGCGATCAGCAGGATCTGCTCCAGCATGGTCTTGCTCCGTTCCGTGGGGACTTGTGTGTCGACTCAGCGCCTGGGTTCGCGCAGCAGGCGCGTGCCGCTGGCCAGGTCGTGCCAGCCGCGCCGCTCGCGCTCGAACAGGCACCAGACAAAGCCCAGGCAGAACACCGCCAGCGACACCTGGGCGACGGCGAAGCGCAGCAGCGCCGCGCCCCAGCCCGGCGATGCGCCGTCGCGGCCGACCACGCGCAGGCGCCAGGCGCGCATGCCTATGGTCTGGCCGCCGTAGCGCCAGGACAGCACGTAATAGCCGGCGGTCACACTGAGCAGCAGCAGGCGGTACCACCAGACGTGGTAGTCGAGCTGGCCGCGGGTGATCGCGATGGAGGCCGCGCCCGTCGCCATCCACAGCGCGATCAGCGGAAACAGATCGTAAATCGCGGCGGCGAGGCGCCAGCCGAGGTGCGCGGGTTTGGGCGTTGCGTCGGTCATGGGGCGAAGCTCGGGCCGGGTTCGGCGCGCAAGCATGAGGCCTGGCCCGGGTGCTGTCATCAGAGCGGGACTTTTTGCCGCGGTTGCGGCGGACGGCAGATGGAAGTGCCGGCGAGCGGCAGGTTGAGGATGGCTGCGCCGCGCACGCAGTCACGGCCGGGCACTGCCGCCTGACTCGCCGCGGCCGTTTGCCGCATAGGGCATGTAGCGGCGGTGCTGCCGGACGGTTGCGTTGCCAACGGCACTGCTGCCGGCTTCCGCTGTCCTCCCGCCGGCGCTTTCCGCTACGCTGGCCGCTGTTTCCGCTGCGCAACACCATGGCCGAGATCGAATCCCCCGCCCTCAGCGACGCCGACCGGCGCGCCATCGAGCTGTTCGTCGAACACGCCTGGTCCGAGTTCGGCCTGGCCGGCAACACCCTGGCCAGCTACCGCAGCGACCTGGTCGGCTTCGCGCGCTGGCTGGGCGGCGAGCGCGCGACGCTGGCCAGTGCCAGCCGCGAGCTGCTCTACCGCTACCTCGCCGCGCGCACCGCGGCGAAATACACGGCGCGGTCCAATGCCCGGCTCATGTCCACATTGCGGCGTTATTACAAATTGATGCGGCGCATAGGCCAGCTCGACGTGGATCCCACCCAGTTGCTGGATTCGCCCAAGCTGCCGCGCGCCCTGCCCAAGGCGCTGAGCGAAAGCGAGGTCGAAGGCCTGATCCGCGCCCCAGACATCGCCACCGCGCTGGGCCTGCGCGACCGCGCCATGCTGGAATTGCTCTACGCCACCGGCCTGCGCGTGAGCGAACTGGTCGGCCTGCGCGCCGATCAGGTCAACCTGCGCCAGGGTGTGCTGCGCGTCAGCGGCAAGGGCGGCAAGGACCGCTTGGTGCCCATCGGCGAGGAAGCCCAGCACTGGCTGGAAAAATACGTGGCCGAGGCGCGCCCGCAGCTCGCCCGCGGCCGCGTCGCCGAGGCCATCTTCCTCAGCAACCGCGCCGCCGGCATGACCCGGCAGATGTTCTGGGTCATGGTCAAGAAACACGGCTTGAGCGCCGGCATCGCCAGCCAGCGCATCTCGCCCCACGTGCTGCGCCACTCCTTCGCCACCCACCTGCTCAACCACGGCGCCGACCTGCGTGCCCTGCAACTGCTGCTGGGGCATAGCTCGCTGTCCACCACCCAGATCTACACCCATGTCGCGCGGGAAGGCCTGAAGCGGCTGCATGCGCAGCATCATCCGCGGGGTTAGGCGCGCCTGGTGGGCTGCGGCGGTGTAGAGGACGCGGCAGCGGCGGTTGGCGGAAGACGCGCGGCAGACGGCGGCGGCAGACGCGGAACGGCAGTCGTTGCTGCCTCGATTTGCCCGCCCCGCCGCCGCCGCCTACAATCGCCCACCGCGCCGGCTTAGCTCAGTTGGTAGAGCAACTGATTTGTAATCAGTAGGTCGTCAGTTCGATTCTGACAGCCGGCACCAATCCTATCTCCGCCAGCGTTCGCTGGCATCCGAAAATCCCGTAAATCCAGGCCTTTCCGCGCAATTCCGCGGCCGGCGGCGTTCGCCAATGTCCGGGGGTAACCGGATTCGCGTGGGGGTAACAATGGGGGTAAGCTGGGGCAGCTCTCGACGAGTTACCCCCAATGCCTCTGACCGACACCGAAGCCCGGAAAACCCCGCCGTCTGATCGCCCGCAAAAGCTGTTCGATGGGGGCGGTTTGTATCTGCTGATCAACCCAAACGGCACGCGCTGGTGGCGGCTGAAATACCGTGTGGCCGGCTCCGAAAAGCTCCTGAGCCTGGGCGTCTATCCCGAGGTGTCGCTCAAGGCCGCACGCGAGCGCCGCGAGGAGTTGCGCAGGCAACTGAAGGCGGGCATAGATCCCGGCCAGCAGCGCCGCGCGGAAAAGCTGTCCCAGGCCGGCGCAGTGGCCGACACGTTCGAGGCCATCGCGAACGAATGGCTTGAGCTGCAGAAGAAGCGCCTTGCGCCGGCGACGCACAGCAAGTGCCGCTGGATGCTCGACGGCTATCTGATCCCCGCATTCGGCCGCCTGCCCATGGGCGACGTTACGCCGCCCATGATCCTGGCCGCGCTGCGCCTGATCGAATCGAAGGGAGCCCACGAGACCGCGCACCGCTGCCGGGCCTTCTGCGGCCGGATCTTCCGCTACGCCATCGCTACCAGCCGGGCCGAGCGGGATCCCTCGGCGGATCTGCGCGGAGCCCTGGCGCCTGTCGTCCACACGCCGCGGGCGGCCATCACCGATCCCGAGCGCATCGGCGACCTGCTGCGGGCGATCGACGGCTACGAGGGCCATTACCCCACGCTGTACGCGCTCAGGCTGGCACCGCTGGTCTTCACCCGGCCCGGGGAGCTACGTTGCGCGGAGTGGGCCGAGATCGACCTGGACGGGGCAGAGTGGGTTATCCCCGGCCGGCGGATGAAGATGCGCCAGGAGCACATCGTGCCGCTGTCCACCCAGGCCGTGGAGATCCTGCGTGCGGCTCACAAGGTCAGCAGCAACAGCCGCTTCGTGTTTCCCGGCGTGCGCAACCGGGCGGAACCCCTGTCCAACAACACGATCAACGCCGCCCTGCGCCGGCTGGGCTACCCCAAGGACGAGATGACCGGCCACGGCTTCCGGGCCCTGGCCTCGACCAGGCTGAACGAAATGGGGTGGGCGCCGGACGTGATCGAGCGGCAGCTGGCGCACGCCGAGGCGAACAGGGTCCGGGCGGTCTACAACCGGGCCCAGTACCTGCCGGAGCGGCGGAAGATGATGCAAGCGTGGGCGGATTACCTGGATGGGTTGCGTCGACCGTGACGACGGCGACATGTGGGTCAGGGCGGGCCGCCGGAGTTGCTTGTTGATTTTTTTATCCTACAATGTAGGAGCCAAAAATCAACATGGGGCAGTCCATGTCGTCCAGTTCAGCACGAACCGTAATCGTAACCACGCCGTGGGAGGTCAATCAGCAGTTGGCCGAACTCGGCCTCACTACTGAGATCGTGCGCCAGGTTGCGCATGCAGCAGCGGCAGCGCGAGCCGAAAGCTTGGCGGTGGACCCGAGCTTTACGGGAGGCATGCTCTCGTTCATATACGGTGTCCGGTCGATGAGGTTGAAGCTGCTCCCGCTCGGTTGGGAGATCCGCCGCGCCGGAAATGTCGAGGCAACCGTCAACGACGAGATCAATGTTCAGCTTTTCTTCCAGAATGTCGATCGCGCATGTGGTCCCGCTGACCCGATGGCGGTATCGGGGAAGGGGGCCGCCGCCCGTGACCTTGTTAACTCGGGCCAGTCCGACCTCTTCGAAGGTTTGCTCGACATCACCAAACCGGACGATGATCACGACAACAGCCCAGTCGTTTGGCTACTGTGCGTAAGCTCGGATGATTCCTCAGTTTGCGCGGAAGTGTCGTGTCCGGAACCATTCGAGGGTACCCAGTTTCAAGGGTTCAGCAAGCGTATTTTTGTGCTTAATGAGCCTCGTGAGCCAAGTCCGGATCCGCGCCGCAAGAGCGACTCCCAAGAGCTGGATTTCGAGATTGCTGTGACGAAGAAGTCTGCATGACCTTCAACCCTATCCGCCTTAGCGTCGCAAGGAAGCGACGGCAGCTTACGAAAAAGGCGCTAGCAGATTCTGCTGGTGTCTCGCAGCTGACCGTGACTAGGCTAGAGAGCGGAGAGACGTCGGACCCTAGCGCCGAAACCGTAGGTCTACTGGCGAATGCCCTTCGCTACCCCGCACAGTTTTTCTACCTCGATGATTGCGAGGACTTGCGAGAGAGCGCCGTTAGCTTCCGTAGTCTCTCGTCGCTAACCGCGCGTCAACGGGATGCAGCGCTGGCTGCCGGCTCTATTGCTTTCTTACTTGATGATTGGGTCGGAGAGCGATTCAACTTGCCCGCTCCAGACTTGCCTGACATGAGGGACGAGAATCCGGCGGCCGCGGCGGCTGCACTTCGCACTCATTGGGCAATCGGGTCTCGACCGATACCTCACATGACTAAGTTGCTGGAGGCGAAAGGCGTACGCGTGTTCTCTCTTTGCGAGAGAAATCAGAACGTGGATGCTTTCTCTTGCTGGCGCGAAAACTCAGCCTACGTCTTTCTCAACAATTTTAAATCAACGGAGCGAAGCCGTTTTGATGCGGCGCATGAACTTGGACACTTGGTGCTCCACAGACACAACGTGAACGGATTCCGTGATGCAGAGAAGGAAGCCGACCAATTCGCGGCAGCTTTCCTGATGCCAAGGGATGACCTAATCAGCAATTTGCCCAAGTCGCCGTCGGTAAAGCAGCTGATCCGAGACAAGCAGCGGTGGGGAGTTTCAGTCGCGGCGCTAGCTCGAAATGCATTTGAGTGCAGCCTATTGAGTGATTGGAGCTATCGCGAAATTTGCCGTCAACTTAGCGTGGCCGGCTATCGCAAGAATGAGCCAGAATCTCGCCCTCGCGAAGAGTCTGTAGTATGGAAGAAGGTATTCGAATCTCTTTGGAAGGATCGACTGTCAAAGGAGCATGTCGCACGGGAGCTGAACATACCTCTTGATGAAATAGAGGCGCTTGTGGGCGGGCTGTATGGCGAGAGCGCTGCCCAACCTTCACAACCCCCTAGATTGCGCGCCGTGTGAAGCGCCATCTGCCCAAGCCAAAACTCCGCCAATTGGCGGAGTTTTCGTTTGTGGTGAGAGGTTCATCCATGTGGCAACAGCAGCTCAGTGCGCTTGCTACGGTCGACTTCTGAGGGCCGATGCGCAGGCGCCGCTTCGGCCGCGCCGGCCGCACTAGGAGCAAGCCATGACCTACCGCAAACGCGAGGGGAACGATACCTGGCATTTCTGCAAGAACTGCTCGAACTGGCCCACAAGCGGCTATAAGGAGCAGAACACCAAGCCCACGACGGGCGAGTTCTGCAATGAATGCCAGGCCAAGCAGAAGGCGGGCAACTGCAGTTGATCTACACGGGGCCGGCCATGCGCCGGCCCTACTGCCCCCACCGCATCGGAACTCTCAGGGGCGGGCTAGGGCTTGTCGAGCGCCGCTGACCGCCATGGCTTTCTCTCGGGCTCGCGGGCAGCTGCCGCGGTGCCCTCGACAACCGCCCGGGCCACCACAGGCCACCCGGCCGCATTGATCGTATGCCGGATACCGTTCTGCCTCAGGTTGGCAATCTGTCGCGCGCGGGTCTTGGCTCCGGTCAGCTCGGCGACTTAGTCGCGGGTAAGGAACATGGGTAATCCTGGCTGAGGTGCGCCTAAGCTCTCAGGTGCTAGGGTGTGCGGTCTGATTTTCCAGTTTGGCCTGTCGCACCCACTCTGCTGCGACCTCACTTGCGGGTACACCATCCCTGAAACCCTCCGCCGCCAATCGCGCCAATAGAGCCCCTTGGGTCCAGTAGCCAGCGTCGGCCGCTTCGAATACTTCAAGCAGATACCGTTCCTCGCTTGTGCGCAGGCGGCTAGGCATGAATAGCACACGAAAAACGCGCGACTCATCGGCGAATTTCGCCAGCACAGCCCGAATCTCCTCTGGCGACCGCTGGACTCCGTCGTGCGCATTGAACGCGGCGACCTCTCCGAATTTGCTCTCCTCCATCACGAGCATCTTGTTCACGGTCTTCTCAAGCGGTTCGCCGTCAATCAAGTAGCTCCGCATCGTAGTGGTCAACACGAACTCTGCCGCCTGACTCAGTGAGGTATCGCGGTCTCGCGCGATCAGCTCAAGCGCGAGCATCGCAGACCGGCGCAGGTTGATTGCGACTCGCTCCAGCCGTTCCCCCGGGACCCTTGGGGGGCGCCCTGCCTTCTTGGTTTTCCGGTCCGCCACGAACTTCCACCCAGCACAGTCGGGCGGCGATTGTTGCATGTTGACGGACTTGTCTGGATTGACTAGATTTACTGACCATAAATCCAGTAAAGTCCATGCACGCCCGCCAGGGCTCACAGGAGAACGCCGCAGTGAGTAAGGCAACCGAAGTCCCGAAGCTCGCCTTTACGGTCAAGGAGTTCCGGCACGCTAGTGGCATCTGCCGCACCCGCATCTACGAGCTGATCGCCGCCGGCAAGCTCAAGACCGTGAAGCTCGGCCGTAGCCGACTGATCACGGCGGAAGCGGCGAACGAGTTCATCGCGAGTCTGGAGAAGGCCGCATGAACCTGATTCCTTTCAATTTCGAAGGCCGCGACGTCCGAGCGGTCGACGTCGGCGGCGTGCCGCATCTGGTCGGCAAGGACGTGGCCGAGGCCCTGGGCTACACGAACCCGAACAAGGCCATGGGCGACCACTGCAAGGGGGTAACGAAACGTTACCCCCTTTCTACCGCCGGCGGTGTCCAGCTGGTACGCGTCCTGGGCGAGGCCGACGTAATGCGCCTGGTGGTCAGCAGCAGCCTGTCCGAGGCCCAGCGGTTCGAGCGCTTTCTGTTCGAGGAGCTGCTGCCCGAGTACCGCCGCACCGGTGGGTTCCGTGCCGCCGCAGCCGAGCCGGTGCGCCAGATCAGCCATGCCGAGGAACAGACGGCGGCCTTGCTGCTGGTCGGCAAGACCATCGCCGAGCTGCCCGGCGTGAAGCCTGGCATCGCCATGGCGAGCACGCTGGAGGCGATCCAACTGACTACCGGCGTCAACGTGGCCCCGTTCCGGAAGGCGCTGCCGCCGGCCGAGGAAGCGCCGGAGCTGACGCCAACCCTGATCGGCGAGCAGTGCGGCCTGACGGCTCAGAAGGTCAACGCGCGGCTGTGCGCGCTGGGCTTGCAGGACAAGCAGCCCACGGGCGCCAAGGTGCCCTACGTGCTGACCGAAGCCGGCAAGGCCCACGGCGAATTGCTGCCGTTCAAACGTGGCAGCCATGCCGGCTACTCGATCCTCTGGAAAAGGTCGGTGCTGGCGCTGCTGTCGACGCAGGAGGCCGCATGAGAGCCACGCCGAAAACGATCCGGGCGGCCATCGTCAGCCACGCCGTAGCGGTGGAGGTGCTGCTGACGCGCGCCAGCGACGCCGAGCGGCCGGAGACGCGCGCACGCGCCCTGGAGAGCGCCCAGCGCCGCGCAGAGGCGGCCCACGGCTGGGCGCGGCTGCTGCCTGTCACCGCCGAGGTGCGCCCGTGAGCCTGCAACTGGTCATCCCGCCGCCCCGTGCTGGCTTGGCCCGCTGCCGCTGCGGCTGCATTCCCCGCCATGTCGCGATTCTCGGCCGCGGCAACACGCTGGGCCGCATCGGCGACACCGCCGGGCACGGCGTCCGCCATCGGATCGAGTGCAGCCACTGCGGCCGGCAGACGCCCGAGCAGGCTTCACTGTTCCAGGCCGAGACGATTTGGGGTGGCCCCTTCCAGCAGCAGCCGCTGCCCTTGAAATGGAGTAAAGCAGCATGACCGAATCGCACATTCACCGCTTGGCCGCCGCGATCATCTGGGCGGAATTCGCCGCCCAAACCTTCGACAAATACAAGGATGCGTGCCCGCCTGAGCTGCGCATGGCGCAACTGGGCGCCAAGTTCAGCCTCGAAAGCCTGCTGTTGTTGCGTGATGAGCTGGACAGCAACAGCCGCACGCAGCTGGACAACCTCCTCGTTCAAGTGCGCGCCGGTGTGGAGGAGCGCATGAAAGAAGAAGCCGCCAACCAGGTGCCTGCATGAGCAGAGGATCGAAACCGCGCGGTCTGAATGACGTTCTAGCCGAGATCACCACAGGCGCCCAGCGCGTGAGCATCGCCACCCGATCATGGCCGGCGTTCCTGCCGCAGCCCGCGAGCCTGGATGAGGTTGCGGATACCTTGGCCGGCCTGCAGCGATCCGTCGCAGAGCTGCGCAGCCGACTGGAGGCAACCGCCCAGCACTGACCACAACCAGCCAATGTGTACCAATCGCGTATAGCGCGAGGGGTTTTCTTTGCCCCGAAAAAGCGAAACCCCGGCCGTTACGAGCGGTCGGGGTTTCTGGAAAAGCTGTTGAAACTTGCGAGGTAATCAACGTGAACGATTCTAACGAATCATCGGCGGCGGTGCAACACGGTCGCGGAAAAAGTACAAAACGCGCCAATTCCGCGCACCCCTATCCCGTCGTCGGCGAACCTTTCGCGGCGGTGCAGGCCCCGGTGCAGGTCTGCGCCGATACTTCACCGATCCAGTGCGTCGACGAGTCCGAAATGCTGCTGGAAGCGGCAAAGAATATCGCGGATCTGGTGGCTGAGCAGCTGGCCGACCCGGATTGCCAGCTCTCCGCCAACACGCCGCAGGCAGCGCAGTGCATCTGCGGTGTGATGTTCCTGATCGAGTACGCCCGCGGCTTCACTGCGGCCGTGCGTCGCCAGCTGCAGGGAGGCGACGAACAATGAGCATCCCCCGCTCACTGCCGGCGATCAACCTCGCCGCACTGCAGTCGAACATCGCCATCGCCACGTTCACGCAGCCCACCGTTGCCGTTCAGCGACCGAGCGCCACCCGCGCCGCGGTGCGCTTCCTGGCGCGCTGGGCGCTGAACAGCGCTGCGTTGACACTGGCCGTTCTGGTGCTGGCCTTGGCTGCGCATCGCGCGCTGCTGGGACTCTGGCTGCACGAAGGCCTGATGCCCGAAACCATCCTGTGGTTCCTCGTTTATCTCGCCGCCCTGTGCGTGAACGTCGGTTTCGCGCTGACGTTGACGCTGAACAGGATGAACCGCCGTGGAGGACGTCGCCATGTCTGATGACGCTTTTGACGAATTCAGCCGCAATATCTGCGCCTACTACGGCGTGAAGTACACACCGCCGGCCGTGCGCCAACGCCCAATCGTAGTGACGCCGGAGAACGCCGCGCAGTTCCAGCCCGTGCCCAAGCGCCGCGGCAGGAAGCCGAACGTGGTGCTGGGCGGCAACGTGGTGGCGTTCGCGAAGCCTGAGAAGAAACTCCCGCTGCCGCCGGACGATCCCGCGATCTACAGGCGCGCACGCAACAAGGCCTTCTTCCTGGCGCTCGAAGCTATCAATCAGTGGGAGTGGCACGGCAAGCGTGGGCCGGCGCCGGAGGTCGAAGACTTCGTCCCGACAGCATGGGCTGCGCTCGGCTTCACCGAGCCGGATCGACCGACGATCAAACCAAAGGTGGACGCATGACCCGCGCCGCTGCCATACGCGACACGAAGGTCATTCGCGACAACCTTCGCGCCGAGTTCGCGACGATCTTGATTTGCGACCAGGCCAAACAGGAAGCAGCAGCACTCGCCAGTGAGCACGCAATAGACCGTGTGCCGGTGCTGGTGAGGAAGGCGCGCAGCAAGCTTCTCTCCGCAGCCAGGACATGTACCGACCCGGAAACCGCGAAGGAGCTTCGCCACATCGCACAGCGCTGCGGATGGTTCCTGGCCGACATCCGCCGCAACATCGGGAGACAGAACCGTGGCGCATGAACAGCTGGAGCAAGCCATCACCGGCGCGTTGCAAGAAGCGTTGCGTGCGATCCCTGGCAGGAAGATGACGCCCGTGGAGTGGGCCATGAACACCGAGCCGAAAAACGAAGTGTTGCACTGCAACTTCCGCGCGGGCCGGGTTCTGCCGCGCGTCACCGGCAAGGCCCAGCGCCATGCCATCGCCGCGTCGCGCCTGCTGGCCGAGGCGCAGCGGATCATTCTGTCCGAGATATAAGTTCACCTACACGGCATCACTTTGGAGGCAAGGAATGAGAACAGGCGAGCGAACGATCGAAGAAATCCGAGCCGAATGTGATCGGCTGGGCGACGACGACTACAAGGAGCACCGCCGGATTTCAAGGTTGCTGCTGCTTCACGGCATCGACGACGCAGTCCCGCAGGCGTGGATTGACGAAGGGCGCGACTTTCTCGACAGCGGCAACCGTGAGTATGAGCCGCAGTTGAAAATGGTGCTATCCAGTTCACTGCTGATGGGGAAAACCGGCGCACAGCCAACCAATGCCTGGCTGGAGATCGAAAGGCGCATCACCAGCGGAAAGCGCGCGGAAAGGTGGGGAGGCGCTGCCCAAGCGCTGGCGCATGGTCGGCGGTCCATCCTGAAATGGTGCGCTTGGCGCGGTGGGCGGCTCAGAACTGAGGTGCCCCGAAAAGTGCGGGAGCGACGGGCCAAGCTTTCAAAGCTGGCGACGAAGCTGCGCGCTGAGATCAAGGCGGACAAACGCCTCGGCTGGGACAGAATGTCAGCGACGATTTATGACAAGCGGCGAACGGGCGATCAGTCCAACTACGACATCGTTCTCGCGCTGGACTCGCTCATTGCTGATCTCGCGAAGATCGTCGCCGATACAGCCGAGCATGATCCCTTGCAGCCGCCGATCGGAAACCACAGCGAGCCCGAGCGAAGGGCGCGCCTGCTTGAACGCAGGCTCTGCCACGAATTCGAGATGGTCAGTGACGGCCCATGTTCCGATCTGGTCGCATTGCTGGTATCGGCAACGCTCGAGGTTGACGACGTTGACACGGAGGGCGTTGGTGCGCGCTGGAGGGCGTTTCGCTCAGCATGAGTGACCGAAGTTTCTCGCTCAAAAGCGCACACGAAAGCTTCTGCGAGGTTTGGCCCCACCTGAGTGACGATTGCGGGAACGGTCCGAACCGATACGGACCAATCAGGAGGCTGCAATGAAACCCGCAACCGTCGAACGCCGCGCCTTTTCGCCGGCTGAGATCGCGGCCCGCAACAACTTCGGCGAAGCGACCGTGTGGCGTCAGATCCGCGCCGGTCGCCTCGTCGCTCAGAAGCTGGGACGCCGCACGTTCGTCACGCTCGAAAACGAAAAGGCGTGGCTCGACTCGATGCCGCGCATCGTGACCGCTTCTACTGATGCGCGTGCTGCATAAGGAGCGCCATGACCGCCACAAACAAGAACGCCCCGGCGGCTACCGGGGCGTCGAGTTCAAGCAGATTGGCAGTGCATTCGTGTGACAAGCATACCCGCCCGCGCTCCGGCGACGCAATCACTGATCCGCTCGAACGCCTCGTTTCCCGACTCGACCGCGTTCGCCGCCAAGGCAAAGGCTACACCGCACGCTGCCCCGCCCACGAAGATCGCACCGCATCTCTGAGTCTGTCGTCGGGTGAAGACGGCCGCGTCCTCCTGCACTGCTTCGCAGGCTGCAGCGCCGCCGATGTAGTGCATGCGTGTGGGCTCGAAATCGGCGATCTTTTCGTGCGTCGCGATCTGCGCAACCTCACGCCTGTAGAGCGCGCTGTCCAGCGCGAGCATGCATCGCAGGCCCGCTGGCGCGCCGCCCTCAACGCCATCCAACTGGAGATGGGCGTGATAGTGATCGCCGGCCGCCAATTGCTGCAGGGGCAGCCGCTCGACAGCACAGACCTCCACCGACTCGGCGAAGCGGTCGACCGCGTTGAGAACGCGAAGGCGGTGCTCAATGCACGCTGACCTGGAAACCCGTGCGATGGCCGACGCTATTGCAGAGGGCGTTCTCGAATGTAGGCCCTGGGGCAATGCGCACTCGCCATGCTCCGACCTGGCCAATGCCAACCGGCTGAAGCATCACTTCGGCGACCATTTGCTCTACGTCGACGGCATCGGCTGGCATACCTGGGGCCCACCGTGGAAACTCGATGAACTCGGCGCCCGCCGCATCGCGCACGGACTCGGCCGCCTGATCGCCGAAGAAGCTGCTGCGATGGCACCGTGGGTTGCTGCATCGAAAGACGGTGCAGAGCGCAAGATCCGGGAGCAGGCCATGGAGGCACGTTTCCGCTTCGCTACCGCGTCCGAACAGGCGAGTGCAGTGCGCGCGACGCTGCACATGGCGCAGCCGATGCTTTGCTGCCGTGCCGACGAACTCGATGCCGACCCCGATCTGCTCGGCCTGCCCAACGGTGTGCTCGACCTGCGCAACTGGAAGCGCCGCGAGCACCAGCAGAATGACTACATCACCAAAACCGCCGGCGCTGAAATCGACTTTGCCGCCGACGCGCCGACGTGGCGCAAGTTCCTCGCGGACATCATGGCTGATGACGCCGAACTGCTGGACTACATCCAGCGCCTGGCCGGCTACTCGCTGACGGGGCACCGTGGCGAGCACCTCCTCCCCATCCTTTTCGGCTGCGGCGCCAACGGCAAATCGACCTTCCTATCGACCATGCAAGCGCTGCTGGGCGACTACGCCGGCACCGCCGCCCCCAGCCTGCTGATCGCGAAGGGCGGCAACGAACACCCGACCGCACTGGCGGACCTGCAGGGAAAGCGCCTGGTCGTGGTGTCGGAAACAGGCGAGGCCGGCCGCCTGAACGAGGAGGTCGCCAAGATGCTTACCGGCGGCGACACGATCACCGCCCGCCGCATGCGCCAGGACTTCTACCAGTTCAAACCAACGCACCTGCTGATGTTGCAGACCAACCATCGGCCACGTGTCGCTGGCACGGACGAGGGCATTTGGCGCCGTCTGCGATTGCTTCCGTTCGTCGTGACCATCCCACCGGAAATGCGCGACGCGAGACTGGTCGACAAGTTGCGCGCCGAGCTTCCGGGCGTGTTGTCCTGGGCACTCGAAGGGCTCAAGAAGTATCGCGCCAACGGCTTCAACACCCCAGCCAGTGTGAAGGCCGCTACCGCCGACTACAGATCCAGCAGCGACGCCATCGGCGCGTTCATCAGCGAGTGCTGCCGAGAGAATCCGTTCTTCACCGTACCAGCCAGCGATCTCTACAAAGCCTACGTGGAGTGGTGCGAGAACTCTGGTGAACGTCCGCGACCGCAGCGGGATTTCGGTATGCGGCTTTCGGAGCGTGGATTCGACGCCGAGAAAGGCACAGGAGGCAAGCGCCGTTGGCGCGGAATCGGTCTGGCGGACAGTGGCACGAGTGGCGGAAGTGGCGGAGGTTTGGGGTTAGTCCACGCGAGAAACATTTCTCAAGCTGCTCATACGAGAAGTACCGCCACTTCCGCCACTAACGCCACTGCCTACAGGGCAGCCAAGGACGGCGAGGAGGCGGCGTGATGGAAACACCGCAGATCTGCTGCATTTGCCCGACCTGCCGTGCCGGGGCCCCAATGGGGTCGGCTGGTAGCGGGCACTCGGACGCCCCGAAACTTTGGATACACGACCGAAATAGTTCGGCCCATCTGCCCAGCGACCGCCAGTTCCGCCAGCCTGCAGACCGCGCCAGCATTGGCCAGGACTGCACTTGTGGTGCCGTCTGTTGCGGGGAAGGACCCGGCCGCGCGTGACCGCCGTCCGCACCATGCCCATACCTCTCGACCTGTGGCGCGCCTCGTCGCTGGCTCAGCAGCTGGCCCTGCGCCTGGTGCACCAGCACGCCGAGAGCGGGGACGGTACGGTCTGTATCTCGCCGAGGGTCATGCAGCGGTACAAGTGGTGGGATCCGGCACGCCTGGACCGCGCACGCAAGGAACTGGTGCAGCTCGGGCTGCTAGCCAAGGTGCAGCCCTACCGCCCCGGCACCAAGGCGCGCTACCGGCTGACTTGGCTGGAGGCTGCCCATGCACCGTAGCGCACGGATCCTTTCCAGGCATGGCCATCGCAGTGGGGCCTACTACACGCGCGGGCTCGCTAGTCCCAGCGCCGCCCCGACTTCCTACCTCGCACCGCAGCGCCACGAGCCGACCTGGGCGCCAACGGGCCGGGGTCCCTCTGGAGGGTGGCGTCACCACGGGGGCATACGACTCCCGGGCTGCGAGAGTTTTTCGGGTTCTATGGGCCGCAGCAGCAGATGTACTTTTTTGAGTTACGTGTTGCCCTTGAAGGCTGCCGTAGTTGCGCTTCACTGAGAGGAGCCGTTGCACCATGACCAAGTCCGAAGTGTGGGAGATGCCGCCGAGCGGCCTATTGCCGCCGAAGAAAGCGGCGGTCTATTTGGCCGTCAGCGTTCGCGCGCTGGAGGAATGGCGCAGGAAGGGAGCGGGGCCCGAGTTCATCCGCGCCGGCCGCGGGATTCGTTACCGCTTGGCCGATCTTGATGCCTGGATAGCCCAGCAGAAGAAACTTGCGCAAATCCGCGCAGCCTGACCGCGTTCGGCGCCGCAACAGCGCCTGAAATTTCCACATCGAGCCACATCGGGCCACATTGTCCCACATGCCTGCGCAGTAGCGAATTCGCGCATGCAGACTTGGGTTCCATGAATCTCAAGCTGCTGCAAATCCGCCTGCCGTCCGATGCTCACCTTGAGCTGCGCAAGCTCGCCCTGGTGCGCGGCACGTCGACCGCAGAACTTGTACGCCAGGCCATCGACCGCGCCCACCCCGAAATCCATGCCGGCGTGTCGCTGGCGCCTGGCGTCAACGCCTCGGGAGCGCGACCCCACGAGGACAAACCCTGATGTTCGACTTTCTGAAATCCGGTAGCGCCAAGATCCAGGCCGAGATCGACGCCGAATCAAAGCGCGCGGAGGAAGCCGCAGCGGCGGACGCCCGCCTGCGAGAGGCGCGCGGCGATGCTCTGCTTGCCGACGACACGAAGGAACTCGATCGCATCGACGCTCAATTGGTCGCCAGCTCTCGCGACGCTGGCCGCCGTGCTGAGCGCGTGAAGCTGCTGGAAGGCAAGCTCGCACAGGCGCAGGAGCGCGAGAAGGCACAGGAGATTGACGCCATCGTTGCCCGCGCAGAGAAGGCACGCAAGCTCGGCGAGGAACTGATCCGCAAGGACTACGCCAAGCAGGCCGCGGCGCTGGCTGAAACGCTGATGAAGCTGCGCGCCATCGACAAATTCATCGAGGAGCAAAATTACACGCTGGCCAATGCAGGCCGCGAAGGCTCCGTGCCGAGCCCCAACCAGATCCGTCACATCCTGGGGCGCACCGGGACGCGCACGATTCGAAAGATGGTCGGCATCAACGAGGCCGAACATCCGCACAACGCGGAATGGCGCAAGACCGAATACCGGGGCGGCCCATACATGGGCAATCCGCCAGCAAACGTGACTCTGCACAACGGGCAGAGCGTTCCGCGTTTCATGGAGGTGGAAGTCAAAGAGGACTACTACCACCCGCCGACTTGGGCCGCTGCGCTGCACAAGGAAATCCAGATCCTGCCCAGCGCCTCGAACGACCAAATCCCGCTGTACAACGCCGATGCAAGAGGGCTCGGCGAAAAGCTTGCGAAGCTGCAAAAGGACCTCGACCTGTGAGCAATCAGCTGTTCGTCATCAACCAGAAAGACGCATACGCCGGCACGGAAGCGCTTGCGCCCGGCACCATCGCCGCCCACCCCGAAAGGCCGAGCGTCGCGCACGTAGTGCAGGGACAAGTCGCTGTGTGGGCACGCGGCCAGAACGGCTATTACTGGACACTGCAGCAGGCCACGCCCGCCCAGATCGACGCCTTCGATCGAGCGCCGCGCGTCGCTGTCACGGAAGATCCGCCCGCCGTACAGCCGCCAGCCCAGGCCGCGGCAACGGTTCCAGCATCGGCCGCCAGTACGCTCGCCAGCGTCGCCCAGGCTGCTGGGCCGAATAGCTGGGAAGGCGTGATCGCTACGGCGATGCGTTCCGGCCTCATGACCGAGAGCGACCTGGCGGCATCTCTGAAGCTCCTGGGATCGGGCGCGAAGCCGAGCACAAGCCCGCCCACTTCAACCCGCAGCACGCTGGACCCGGCGGCGATCTACGCCGCGCACAACGACCCGCAGCAGCGCCAGCCCACGGCGCAAGACGCCTGGGACCACGCATTCGCCAAGATCGAGGCCAGTCGGCCACAACCCCGCACCGCGCAAGGCCGGCGAGCCACGCTTGATCCGGCCGCGATCTATGCGCAGCACAACCAGCCACGCACCGATGCTGCCGCCCTCTGGGATAAGGCAATCGCTTCCGTGCAGAACCCGCAACGCAACTGAGGAAATCGCACATGTTGACCTTGAAAGACACTACCTACGTCTGGAACAACGCTGGCCTGCAGTCGGCGCTGAAGGCCAGCCCCGACGGCGAAGGCATCGAAATCGTTTCGGACTTCCGCGCCGCACCCGCGGCCGTGCAGGCGGCGATGTTGCAACAGTCCCACGCCGAAGGCGTCAAGGAAGGCGAACGGCAGGCGGCGCATGACGCTGCGCTCGCAGAGCGGAAGCGGATCCGCGACATCAGCGCCGTCGCACCGGGCGGCTGGCGTGATCCCGCTGCGAAGCTCGCCATTGCCGCTGGCATCAGCGTGGAGGAGTTCGCCTACAAGCTCACCATGGATGCCATCGCCGGCGGCAAGCCGCTCCCCGCGCCCAACAGCTCACACATCCACTGACAACCAAGCGGCCATATTCGGGGGCAGAAATGGCAGTGACCAAACAGTATTTCCGTGCGGCGCCAAAGCGGACACGCGCAATCCCGCCCGTGACCACATGCATTCGCAGCACGGCACGCACGAAGCCGCAACGCGGCGCGCTGCAAATCTACGAAGACCGGCGCACCGGCAAGAGCTACGCAACAGATCCCGTCGCAAAGGTCTACGCGCGCCGCGCCAAGCCCAGCGACACAAACCACCGGACTACGCACTCCTGATGGCCGGACAAGCCGGTCAGTGTCCATAACAACGCCGGCAGCCGCGGCCGGCTCCCTGGTTCTCGGGTTGGTGACGCGGCAAACAGCAATTGGAGCGATGCAACGGCATGGGCCTGAAAGTCGACACCCGCGGCGCGTATGCCGCCGGAAAGCGCTTCAAGTCGCTGGCGTCGAAGTTGGAGAAGGCGGAGGCCCTTGCGGCCTCCGACCTGCAGCGCCGACTGGTGCCGGAGTTCGCCCGCCAGGCGACGAGCCGCTACAACCTGACCGCCGCGCGCATCCGCGACACCTCCGGAGTTCAGCGCAGCGGCAACACCATCACCCTGACCGGCTACCACCGCGGAACGGGCCTACTGAACTACCGCGCAGTCGCGAGCAAGACGAGCGGCGTTACGGTAACCATCGCACGGGCTGATGGCCCGCAGCGCTTCAAGCACGCATTCAAAGCGACGGGCCTGAGCGGCAACGCGCAAATATTCGAGCGCGACCTGACGAAGGCCAAGCGCAAGATGAAATACGGCCGCTACGTTGGCAAGAAACGGCAGCCGATCAAGGCCATGTACGGCAGCAGCACCGCGCAGATACTCCGCGATCCAGACGTGAACGCGGGAATGGTTCGATTCGCACTGCAACGCCTGTCCGCGGAGATCCGCCGGCAGCTCGGGAGACTTTAGCCATGGCAACCCGCGATGAAATCCTCCGCTTTGTTGCCCAGGTCGAGGGGCAGGAAGGCGTGAAAAAGATGGGCGACAGTTTCGACTCGCTCGCCAAATCAGCCGACGAAGCCGACCCGAAAGCCCGAGCCCTGATAGACGAACTGGACCGGCTGACCAAGACCGAGGCGGCAGTGAAGGGCTTCGCCGCGCTCAAGGCGCAGCTGCAGGAGACCGGAGACAAGCTGTTCCTGGCGCGGCAGCGGACGAAGGAGCTGGAGACGGAATTCAGCAACACGCTGGAGCCGACGAAGAAGCTGGAAAAGGACTTGGCGAAGGCCCGCGCCGAGGTTGCGCGCCTGGCGGTCGAGCAGAACAAGCAGACCGCGGCGCTACAGCGCGCCGAGAACGTCATCAAGGGCGCCGGCTACGACCTCAACCAGCTGGCCAAGGCGCAGGCCGACGTCACGCACCGCACGCAGCAGGCCATCAACGAGGCTAGCGAGTACGCGGCCACGCTGCAGAAGACCGGCACGCAGGCGAAACAAACCGGGGGCGTACTCCAGAGCCTGCGCAGCGCGGTCGCCGGCATCTTCGCCGGCCTATCCATTCGCGCCGCGGCCGAGGGCATCAAAGACGTTGCACTGCTGGGCGACCAGGCCGAAAAAACGCGCAACCAGTTCACGCAGCTTTTCGGCTCCACCGCGGCCGGCGAGAAGGCGTTGGCCGGGTTGACCAAATTCGCCAACGACAACGCCCAAGGGCTCGATCAGACACGCGATGCGGCAATCAAGCTGAAGGCGTTCGGCATCGACCCATTGAATGGCTCGCTGCAGTCGCTGGTCGACGAGAACGCTGCCATGGGCGGCAGCCAGGAGCGCCTGGAAGGCACCATCATGGCGGTTGGCCAGGCGTGGGCTAAGCAGAAGCTGCAAGGCGAAGAAATCCTGCAGCTGGTCGAGCGCGGCGTTCCGGTCTGGGACCTGCTGGCCAAGGTGACGGGAAAGAACGTCGGCGAACTGCAGAAGCTCAGCGAAGCGGGGAAGCTCGGCCGCGCCGAAATCTCCGGGCTGCTGCGCGAAATCGGCAAGATGAATTCAGGTGCCGCGGCCAAGAACGCGGAAACCCTCTCGGGCCTGTTCACGCAGCTCAGCAGCCGCGTACGGACGTTCTTTACCGATGTCAGCAACAAGGGGCCGCTGGAGTTCTTCAAGCAGCAGCTGCGCGATGCCATCGCGACAGTTGACGGGCTGGCCAAGTCGAACGCGCTGGAAACGTGGGCGCGCAAGGTCGGCTCCGCCATCGTTTCCGTATCGAATGCCGTCGTGGGCGCAGGCAAGTTTGTCGCGGAGTACGCCGGTGCGCTGATCCTGCTGGCGAAGGCTTACGCGGCTGTGAAGATCGGCACATTCATCACAGACCTGGCCAGCATAGCCGCCAGCGCAGCGAGCGCCGGCAAGGGCATCACGTCACTGTCCGGCGCCTTCCGCGCGCTGCCGGGCAATGTGCAGATCGCCATTGCGCTGATCGGCCTGGACCTGGCCATGAAGGGCGCTCGCGAGCTGGGCGACGCCATCGGCCGCAACCTTCCGGCAACGAAGGCTTGGGAGGAACGCACGCGCGAACTCAACGCCGAGACGGCCGCCGCGGCCGAACGGTTCAAGGCAGCAACCGCGTCCCTCGATCGGTACCGGGATGGGCAAGTGAAGTCCGCGGCGGCCGTCGAAGCTCTCACCGCGAAAGAACAGGTCCAATACGCCCAGGGCCTGATCGGGCTTGAGAAGTACCTTCAGGCGCAGATCAAGTATTACGACGCGCTGCGGTCGATAGGCAGCCTCAACGACGAGGGCCTGCAGCACCTGGCCAACCTCAAGGCTCGATTGGCCGAGGTGGAGGCCGGCATAAAGACCTTGCAGACCGCCGCGTCTGTTGCAGACGGGACGCTTCGCTCCAAGCTGAGCGAGGGCGCCCGCATGCTGGCGAATGACCTCGACAAAGCCGGCGGCAGTACGAAGGCACTCGGCGACACGCTGAGCAAGGCCCTGTCAACCATCGAGACCGATTCGATTGCCAAGATTGGCGATATTGGCCTGGCCGTGTCCGTGGTGGCCAAGGAGTCCGACAGCGCAGCGAAAGCGATTCAGGGCGGACTCGCAACGGCCCTGCGGCAGCTCACCGGCGAGGAGCTGTTGAAGTTCCAGGCCGCATCGGTCGCTGCCTTCGCCACGTTCAAGGGCGGGGCGACCGATTCAGCCGCGGTGCTGGATACAACGCTGCTGGTCGCAATGGAGAAGCTGGGCGTTGCGCCGGAGAAGTTTGGGCTAGGCATGACGGCCGCCGGCAAGCAGGCGGTGGCCGTGTTCCAGGCCATCACCGAGAACGCCCGGGCCACGTCCGAACAGATCGAGGCAGCCTTTACCGCAGCGGTACGCGCCGCCTCGTCGAAGGAAGATGTAGCCGCCCTGGGCGCGGCACTGAAAGCAGCCGCAGACCAGGGCCGCATCAGCCTGGAAGGTGCGGAGCGTGCCGGCCTGGCCCTGCAGAACCGTATCCGCGAGATCGCCACGGCAACCGATCCCCTGGCCGATGCGTTCGGCCGGCTGGGCATCAAGTCGCAACAGGCACTCAACGCGGCGAGGGATAGCGCCCGCGATGCCTTCAACGCGATTGCGGACGGCGCCCGCCGCGGTAAGGCGAGTCAGGAGGACGTGATCCGGGCTTTCGAGGTGTACGCCGCTGCAGCACGCGCTGCGGTCGCTCAGTCCACTCAGGGCGCCCGCGACCAGGTCGAAGCCCACCTACGCGCCGAGGCCGCAGCCAGGGGCGTTACGGCCGCACTGGCAGCGATGGGCGAGCAAGGCGAGGAAGCCGGCTCGCGCACTGCCGCCGCGGCCGACGATGCAGCGGACTCGCTGGGCAAGCTCGGTGCAGCCGCCGAGGAAGCCGCGGACAGCGCGACCAAGATGGGCCAGGAGTCCAGCAAGGCCGCGGAAGGGCTGGACAAGGTGGCTTCCTCCGCCTCGCAAGCCGCATCCGTTGCGCTGGACATGTCCAAGGCGTTCGCGGATGCAGCGACCAACGCGCAGGGCCTGGACCGGATTACCTTCACTGTGGGCGCCGAGCAGCAGGAACAGGCAAACCAGCTGCTGGAATCGCTGCGCCAGCAGAACGCCCAGTACGACGAACAGGCCCAGCGCCTGGAGCAGTTGCGCCGGCAGTTCAACTATCTGGGCGATGCGCAGCTTGAGCAGATCGCCCGCGAGCAACAGCTACTGGAGCAGAACCAGCAGCGACGGCGCGAGCAGGATCAACAGCAGCGCCAGCAGCAGCAACAGGGCAGCGGCAGCGGATCCGGGGCCAGCGGTGGCGGAGTCTCCGGCCGCATACAGGTCGAAGTCGTCGGCAAGGCGGTTGATGTAAACACGCTGGTGAAGGACAGCCAGGCCATGGACGTGCTGACCCGCGAAATGGCGCGGCGCCTGGAGAACCTTGCAGGCATGGGCGGGTTCAACCTCAACCGGCGGTGATGCGGGCAGGCTCCGGCAACGTTGCCGGACCCACCCTAACCCGCTGATTCGCCAGCAAACCTCAAACTTGAGGCGTGCCCACCGGGGAAATGACCAAATTCTGGTTATTTCCCTTGCCAATCAACGGGCTCAATTCTGAGCCAGGCCCGGCGCTGGAACATGACGGCAAAATTGCCCGCATGTTCGGCGCGAGTGCCGGCCAATTCCGCCACGTGGCGGGATTGGTCAACGTTGACCATTTACCCCGGCCATCACCGGCAACGCTGCCGGTGATCCCTTGGGAAGGTCCGGTTTCAAACCGGAGCTTGAGCAGACCGGCAACGTTGCCGGTCTGCTATCTGGCCGATTCAAATGGCATCGCCGCCATATGTCGGCGGGCCAGCAAGCAGCGATCGTGGCCAGCGCTCAGGATTGGAGCGCTGCCCAAGGTCACGCAAGACCCGAGAAAAGGTGCAACGTTGCACCTTTAATCACTGCCAGCGACCGCGCAGCTCAATCTGGCGCGAGTTTGCGGACGCAGAAGATGGCCGACACGGTGGCCAAGAAGGCGCCGGAACTGGCGCGCAAGCTTGCAGTCAGCGCGTTTCATGCGCACCATTTGCAACGTGACGAACTATCCCATCGCAATCGAACCCGGCACCGACACCGCCGCGTGGGGCATCGTGGTTCCGGATCTGCCAGGCTGCTTCAGCGCGGGCGATTCGCGGGAGGAAGCGATTGCGAATGCTGCTGTGGCTGTGGGGCTCTGGTGCGCCGATAGGGCCGCCCAGGGGCTTCCTATCCCGCCACCATCTACCACCGACGACTACGCCTCCCACCCGGATTACGCTGGCTGGATCTGGACCTACGTCAATCATGAATCGCCAGCCTGAGTTGTTCGGCAGAACAAGCGCGGAATTCTGGGGGTAACTTTGGGGGTAACTCCGCCGAGGCGTCCCGCCAAATCCCGCTATATACCGCCATTTCCCGGCAATAGTGTGATTCCGACAGCCCACCAATCCTATCTCCGCTAGCGTTCGCTGGCATCCGAAAATCCCGTAAATCCAGGCCTTTCCGCGCAATTCCGCGGCCGGCGGCGTTCGCCAATGTCCGGGGGTAACCGGATTCGCGTGGGGGTAACAATGGGGGTAAGCCGGGGCCGTTCCCGACAGTTACTCCACGCGCCTGGCCGACACCGAAGCCCGCAAAACGCCGCCGTCCAACCGCCCGCTGTTCGACGGGGCGGTTTATATCTGTTGATCAACCCGAACGGCACGCGCTGGCGGCGGCTGAAATACCGTGTCGCCGTCCGCCCATTGGCGCCATCACCCCGCCCACGATCCTGACCGCGCTGCGCTGATCGAATCGAGGGGGCCACGAGACCGCGCACCGATGCCTCGCTTGTGCGCAGGCGGTTAGGCACGACCCGCCAACTCGCGCGGTGCCTGGAGAATCTGGCCCGGCACAGGCGGGTTCAACCTCAACCGGCGCTGATGCGTGGTGGCGGCCGCAAGTGTGACCACTCCTGTAACTCGTTCGACACAGTGCCTTCAGCCTGGAGTCAATCCGAATCGAAATCTGGAGTCCGGCCTGCTGACAAGTCGAGCTTCCAGCGCTCTACCAAGCCATCGTCTTCTTTCCAGAAGCGCCCGATTCCCCACAGGTAGGCCGCGACCGCGTCTTTTCTGCCCGCATTCAACACCGCTTTGGCCAGGTCCAGGTCCGGTCCAAACGTGTCGAGCTGGGGCGAGCCCGGACTGCGTCCAGCCTGAACCAGAAAGCTGGCCGCCGCTGAGACATCGCCGCGATGCAGCGCCTCCATACCCAGGGCGGCATGGGCATCGTGGATCGCATTGCCAAAGTTCCAGTTGCAACGGTAGTAGCGCGACTCCTCCAGGAATTTTCGCGCCGTGCTCGCCGCCAGTTCGAAATCTTTGCTACCAACGGCTTTGCTCAGCGTGTCATTCATCCGATAGAACTGGGCAAGCCTTTCCGTCGTGTCGGCTTTGGGCGGATTCCACGCCAGTTCTTTGGGCAGAGATGGATCATCGCAGGGGTGCAGCTGGCCAGCTGCCGGAAAGCATACAAGAGCAAGAAGAGCTGTGATCAGGAAGCGCATCATTGGACTACCTTGTGTCGGCCGGCAGCGGGGGCGGATCTGCTAAAACAATACCGAGATTTCGACGGCATCATGATCAATGACGCCACGGAGATTACGGGCGGGGTGAGAAAGAAGTGCTTGCCCGCCGATTCCGGAATTCCGGAACTGGATGCAAGCCATCGATCCAAAATAACCCCCCAACGTGTGGGCGCGCCGGCCGGCACGCCAAATCCAGGGTGTTTCCTGGCAAATCAGCGGGCCCGGTTCTGAGCAGTCCGGTCCCGCAACGTTGCGTAATCGGTCAGCCTGGGCCATTTCCCCGGCCGCCGTCATCCGTGCAAAATTGCTCGGATCCGCTGGGCAAACGGCAACGTTATGCCGCCATCTCCCGGCAATAATGGGATTCCGGCAGCCCACCAATCCCGTCTGCGCCACCGTCGCTGGTATCTCTACATCTTCCTTTATGTCATCTGCGCCCAGGGACGCGGGTGTCCGCGCCGCCGTCGGCGCCGCGTCGTGCTCTGATCGCGCAGGGGACTCGATTCGTTGTTGGTCGTACGCATTGGCCGTCGTTGAAATCCCGTGCCGGTTCGCAGCCATTGTCCTCATCGCGGCGGCCGGCGCTGCGCGTGTTGCGTAACAAGTGCTTCACACGGTGAAGCGCATAGTGAAGTTCCTTCCGCCTCACACGTCCCGCTGAGGCAGTTCCCCGATCAATGCCATGACGCACCCGGTGCGGCATGTGCCATTCCCGAAAAATTTGTGCCGGGCACCGGCACGACTTCTGCGGCAGGGCTTTCCTGTTGCACCGATCCTGGAGCGCATCGCCACGGATGGCTTATTTGGAGTCACCCCATGAAAGAAGCCACGACATACACCAAGCCCGATGCCAGCAACAGCAACAAGTCCGGTGCGGAAGGTGCGCCGCAAAACGCCGCCGATCGAGTGAACGAGGTGGACCAGGCCAATTCCGAACTGGCTGAAGAGAAGCGCACGCGCGCGACGGACGAACAGCAGCCCGGTGCTGCGGAGCAGGACGTTTCTGCGCGTTGACTGCGCGACCGCCCGGACTTTTCCGGGCGGTCTCCAGGCTGGTGCCGCGCCATGGCCGAACAAGGCGATGGACAGGTCAGCGCAAACTATCGGATCGCTGAGCGGTGACGCGCGATACGGCGACAAGGGTATGCATGTTGAACACGGCCAGCACGGCTGAGCGCGTACCGTTGCAGAACAGATTGGTGATCTATTTCCAGTTCTGTATTTCGCAGCGTGGCGGAATCGGACCGGTGCCTCTGCGCAAGCTGTGGGAAACCGTGGCGCGCAGCAGAAACGTTAAGGTGAGCCGGGCGCTGCGGTCGAATTCGGACGGCTTCATCTATTCCCTCGCCGCTGCGTCGGGCCTGGACGATCTGGCCCGGGTGGAAGCCGAGCTGAGGCAGCGGCTGGTGGCACAGGTGCTTGGTGAAGTGACCCTGCTGACGAGGGTTGCCGGCTAGCACTGCGCCGGGGATGCCGCGGCGTTTCCGCCCGGTGGATTGCTTTGGCGACCCGGATTCGCATGATGCCGACGGCGTATGCCGCATTGCGCAGCGCGAGGTCGCGGCCGAAAGCCGGTGAAATCTGCGAAGCGCCCGCCGCCGGCGTTCACGCATCACGAGAACGGGCCGGGCCGGATTGCCGCCGGAAACGGCCCCTGCCGGCCAGGGCTGCCGTCAGCGGGAGTCCACGTAACAGCGAACTAACAACCGCGCGCGCATAGTCGGTGGCTTATCCGGTTTCGTCGCGAATTCTCGCGCTATTCGTCCGTCACGGCGTCCGGCCGATTTTCCCCAAGTCAGGGGGTGCCGTGAACAATCCCGCTGTTTCGGCGGCTATCGCGACCAAGGGCCGCTCTCAGCTGGTCGTGCATTTCCAGTTCCGGCTGTCTCCGGAGACCAGCATCGGCCCGGCGCTGCTGCAGTTGCTCTGGAGCACGGCGGCCGACAGCCGCCGCGTCAAGGTTGGCCGCCAGCCGCGGCGAAACGCCGGCGGCTTCATCTATTCCCTGTACGCGCCGATGGACCTGCAGAACCTCGCGGCCGTGGAAATCCGCCTGCGGGCGCTGCTGGACCGTCATGTCGCAGGCGCTCTGCCGACGCTGACGCGCATGCATGTGTAGAGGCCGGCATGAGCTTTGATATCGCGTTGGGCAAATGCGTGGGCATCGATACCAAGGATGCCTTTGTCTCCATTGACTACTCGGTTCTGCAGAAGCTCAAGCCTGGCAGCGTCGCCACGTTTCCGATGCAGGCGCGGCTGCAGGTTCCGCTGGATCTGTGCAGCTCGACCAGGAGGCCGGCCAGCGGCCGCGAGCTGTTCGTCGATTTCGACAAGATCAAGGTCGGCGGCGGCGCCTATCTGGACTGCGACGGCAGCGGCGACTTCCTTCCCGCCGATATACGCCTGCTGGCCGAAAACCTGGAGCCGGGCCCCCGGCCGGCTCCGGTGCAGAAGCAGCGGGCGCACAACTGGCCGATCAAGCAATAGGGGCGGTGATCCGACGGCGCTGCCGCAGCCTCTGGCCCCAGCCCTCACGCATCGCTGTGTCCGGCCGGCATTCCGCGCCAGGTGATCGGGATGGTAGGGCATGTGTCCCGCGCGGTATTCCGCGTCCGTCGTTCTTCGGCCCGCGCGGCCGTCATGGCTGGCCCGCCGGCGGCGCCAGCGATTTCGGCGACAGCTCGACGTTGAGGCGTATCGTCCGGTTGAACCGCAGTTGGTAGTCGTAGCGCGCATACGGTCTGTAGGCGCTGTGCTCGTAGGTCAAGGTGTAGACGCCGGGCGACAGCTCGGCGAGGCGATAATCGCCCTCTGCGCCCGTGGCGGTTTTTTTCGGATCCGGGAGGTTGGAGCTCATTGCCGTCACGTTCACGCCGGCAATCGGCTGTTTGCTCGTAGCGTCGATCACCGTGCCGATGATGTCGCTGGGCTGGGCCTGGACGCCGGTGCCGGCGACCGACAACAACACGAACGAGAGCAGCGGCAGAATGCGGCGAAGCATACGAATCTCCTTTTGTCGGTTGACTCGGGCAGGTTGTTCCTATGCTAGCGCGGGACAAGCGCACTTCCCATGCCGGGCCGGCTTGCCCGCTGCTTGCCGGCGGCGCGTCAAGCCAGGAACATGGGCGTGTCGGCGATCTTCGACCTAGATGCGCAGGGGGCTGTGTGAGCAGAACAGATGAAGCTACGGCAGCGGGGCGGCCTTCGCGCCGGCTGCTGTTTCTGTGCGCGGCGGCGGCGGCCGTGGCGCTGGTGCTGGCGTGGTATGACGCGGTCCTGGTCGGCCGCGTGCTGGCTGGCAAGGCCCGCAATATCGGCGGCGACGTGGTGGTGATGGGCTATATCGTGGCCTGGCTCTGCAGTATCGCAGCGACCTGGCTGGTTTCGTCTTCCGGCGGAAGTCTGCGGTGGCTGCGCTGGCTTATCGCCGGCCTGTGCCTGTGTGCGGCGGCCGGCTGGCTCGTGCTTCACGGCGGCGGATTCATCTACAGTCACGAGAGCATGTTCCGCAATCCCTGCTGCTCGCTTTTTGAATAAAGGTGGCCGGCGTCCGGTCCGTACAGGCGGCGGCGTGGACGAAGCAGCAGAGCATCATCCGCGCCGCCGCGGAACAAAACACCTCCACCCAGGTCCGAAGCGCATTCGCATCGGCCTGGGACGCCGCATGAACCTTCTTGCGCAACTGCACGCCTGCCTGCTTGGCGGTGCGGTCGGTGATTCGCTGGGACTGCCGTTCGAGGGACTGCCGGCGCGCCGCGCCCGGCGCTGGGCGCACGGGGCGTTGCGGCAGCGTTTCCTTCTTGGCCGAGGCATGGTCAGCGACGACACCGATCACACGGTATTCGTGGCCCAGGCGCTGCTGCGCAGCGCCGGCGATGTCGATGTCTTCCGGCGCGTGCTGGCCTGGCGGCTGCGCTGGTGGCTGCTGTCGCTGCCGGCCGGCATCGGCCTGGGCACCTTGCGCGGAATCCTGAAACTCTGGCTGGGGCTGCGGCCCAGCGGCGTGCGTTCGGCGGGTAACGGCCCGGCCATGCGTGCGGCACTGATCGGCTGCCGCTTTGCCTACGACAGCGCGGCGCGGCGAACCCACGTGGCCGCATCGGCCCTGCTGACGCATACCGATCCACGCGCCCTGGCCGGTGCGCTGGCCATCGCCGAGGCGGCCGCGCGCATCAGCTGCGGCCAGTGGCGGCAGCGGCCGGATCCGGCGGAATTCGCGCAGGTGCTGACCGGGGTCAGCGAGAATGCGCAATGGCGCGCGCTGCAGCCCGTGCTGGCCGAAGCCTGCGCCAGCGCGCAGCCGACGCAGCGGTTGCGCGAGGCCCTAGGCCTGCAGCGCGGCGTGCCCGGGTTCGCGTTGCACTCGGTGCCGTTTGCTCTGCTCGCCTGGTACGAGGGGCATGGCGACTACGCGCAGACGCTGCAGTTGTGCGTGGACGCAGGCGGCGACGTGGATACGAATGCGGCAATGGCGGGCGCGCTGGCGGCGCTGGTCTGCGGTGTGGACGGCATTCCGCCGCAATGGCGCGAAAGACTGCTGGACTGGCCGCATGGCACCGGCTATCTGCAACGGCTCGCGGCGGCTCTGGCAGATCCGCAGGAATCCTGCGCAACGAATTTTTCCGCGGGACTGTTTCTGCGCAGTCCGCTTTTTCTTGCAGCCGTCCTGTGCCACGGGCTGCGGCGTCTGCTGCCGCCTTACTGAGCGCCGCTGCGGATTAGGCCGCTCCGGGTCGTCGTGATGTGGGGGTTTCATCGCGCCGTTGCGCAAGTCGCGACGCCAGCGCTGTGCCCGCCAGTGCACATTGAATTCTACTGTACAAATTTCCGTGCATTGCTCCAGTGCCGAAGCTGAACTGTGCGCGGAAAACCGCGTATTTCCAGGCCTTTTTCGCGGCAGGGCTGGTTGGCATGAGAACTGCGACAGCAGGCCGGCGTAACAGCAACCCAGCCTGAGAGAGAAATCATGCCGAACACACCACGCGGACAAGACACCACGAACGATCGCAGCCAGAGCGGCAACAACCAGGGCGGCCGCAGCCAGGGCGAGAGCAGCAGCCAGAGCCGTTCGGCCAGCGGCGGCCAGCAGGGCGGTGGCCGCGGCTTTGCCGGAATGGACGAGGCACGCCAGCGCGAGATCGCCAGCCAGGGCGGCCGCGCCGCCCACGAAAGCGGCCGCGCGCACGAGTTCACCTCCGAGGAGGCGCGCGAAGCCGGCCGCAAGGGCGGCGAAGCGGTGAGCCAGGATAGGGAGCACATGGCGGAAATCGGCCGCAAGGGCGGCGAAGCGCGCGGCGGCGCCAGCCGCACCGATCAGGACAACGACACAGACAGCGGCAACCGCCGCGACCGCTGACACAGCGGACGCGGCGCCGCCGGCTGTCCCTGCGGATCCGCTTCCTGTCGCGGATCCGCAGCGGCTCCGATTGAAAGATTCCGCAATTATCCAAACCCATCGCCAGCCGAGGTATTCCATGAAAATGCCAATCCTTGCCGTTTTATTGCTGCTCGCCGGTTCCGCCTGCGCGCAGAACTCCAACAATCCGACGGCGAACAACCCCAACAATCCCACTGATCGCAGCGGCATGAACATGCCGTCGTTCGACTCGGTCGACACCAACCGCGACGGCAGCGTGTCCCAGGCCGAATTCGACGCGGCCAAGGTGCGCAACATGACGTTGGCCCAGGTCGACCAGAACAGCGACGGAATGGTCTCCCGCGACGAGTGGAACAAGCATTCCGATAAACCCGAGCGCCGCTAGCGGCACAGCAGTACCGCGACCGGCTGCGGCGCTGCGGCAGCGGTCATGCGCGCCGCCTAGGGAGGCGGTGCGCCGAAGGCGGACACAGTAGCCGGCTGTCTGTGGAAGCGGCCCATTGACGTCCGGCTACTGTGTCCAGGCCCGCAGCCAGCTGCGGCAGCAGCGACGATTGCCTTTCCGCCAGCCCTACAGCCAGCAAGGAAGTACGTCATGGCATCACGCAACCACCCGACCATCATCGAACTGCTCAAGGCCGACCACCGCGAAGTGGATAAATTGTTCGAGGAATTTGAACAGGCCGAAGGCAACGCGAAAAAACAGATGCTGCTCGCCAGCCGCATAGGCCAGGCCCTCACCATCCACGCGGAGATCGAGGAAAACCTGTTCTATCCGGCGGTGCTGCCGCTGCTGGACGAGGAAGGCGCCGACCTCACCTGGGAGGCGGCCGTCGAACACGGCACGCTGCGCGGGCTCATCGCCGGCATGAACGGCGGCGATCCGGCCCAGCCCGCGATCAAGGCGCATGTGACCGTGCTCAAGGAGTATGTGCAGCACCACGTGCGCGAAGAGGAAAAGGAGCTGTTCCCGCGCGTGCAGCAGCTGGACCTGGATCTCGAAGCAATGGGCGCGGAGATGCTCCAACTCAAGGAAGGCCTCGCTGCCGCGGCAGCAGAGCCGGACACGAACAGCCGGACCATCCTGATCGCGGACGTTTCGGTCCGCGACGTGGCGGCCTGGCACTAGATCGCCGCTACGGCCGGCCTTCCGCTTGATCCCGGCCCGCGAGGGGCCGGGTTTTTTCGTGCGCGATTGCGCCGGCCCTGCTGCGGCGCCAGCTGGCCTCCGCGGCAGGTCGCCGCGGCGGAACAGACCGGTCGCCGGCCGCCTGCCCGCTATCCGGCCCGCACGGATTCATCCGCACCTGCGCTGACCTGCAGCGCGCGCAGCGTCGCCGTGGCAGACAGCTGCAGTGCGGCCGCCAGATCGCCGGCGCTGCAGGCCGCCTCGCCGGACAGCCAGGCGACGATGGGCGAGAACATGCCGTCGGCCAGGGCATGGGCGGCCAGGCGCGGCGGAATGCGCAGGCGGCTGCGGTATTGGCGAGCCAGGCTGGATTCGATCTGCGCGATCAGCGCCCTGCGCACCACGCGCAGCGCCGCGCCGTGGAAAATGCTGCGCGCCAGCGCGCGGTTTTCCCAGAAGTGCTGCAGGATGCCGGCGACCCGCGCCGTGCCCGCTTCGGCGCTGACGATGCCGGCGAGGATGGAGAAGGGGCCGTACAGGGCGGCGGAGAGCAACTCATCCTTGTTGCGGAAATGTTCGTAGAACGTGGAACGGCCCACGCCCGCCGCGGCCAGCACGTCGGCCACGCGGATCTCGTGGTAGCGGCGGCTGAGCACCAGGGTGAAGAAGGCCGACAGCAATTCGTCGCGGGTGCGCTGGCGGCGGGGATCCGTTTTCTGCGGGCTGCTGCTCATGGCCGGGATGGTCCCACGAAACGCGGCGGACATTGCGCCGCGATTGTCCGGAATCCGCCGGCGCGCGGCTGCTAGTTTTCCGCCGCCACCTTGCCGGAGCCGATCATGTCCCCGCCTGTCCCCGTTTCGCCCGCGCGCCACCCGGTTGCCGCGGCCGTGCTGATCGCGGCCGCCGTGCTGCAACTGGCGGCGATGGCGTTCCATCCCGTCGCCCACGGCGACAGCGCCGCCGAGCGGGTCGCCTCGATCGCGGCACAGGCGCCGCTCAGTGCGCATGTACATGGGTTGCTGATTCTGCTCGTGCTCGCGGCCTGGCTGGCGCTGGCGCAGTATTCCGGCCCGCGCGCGCAGCGGCCGCTGGTGCGCTGCGCCGGGCGGCTGTACGGGCTGGGGGTGGCTGCAATGTCGGGCGCGGCGCTGGTCAACGGATTCGCCGCCGGCCATTTCGCGGCGCGGGCGCTGCGCGCGAGCGAGACCGTGCAGGCCGCGGCGCCGGCCGTGCTGCTGTTCGCCGCGGCGCTGAACCAGGCACTGGCAGGTTTCGGCACGCTGCTGCTGTCCTGCGGCATCGCGGCCTGGTCGCTGGACTTGTGGCGTGCGCCGGACGGGTTGGCGCGGCTGGTTTCGGTCTACGGCATGGCGGCGGCCACCGCTTGCGCCATCGCCTATCTTGGCGGCCTGCGGCTGGATGTGGCGGGCATGGGCGCAGTCCTGCTGGCGCAGGCGCTGTGGTATGTGCTGCTGGGCGTGCTGCTGTTGCGCGCGCCCGCGTTGCGCTGAGCCGCCTGGGCCGGCCGCGGTTCATGGCCGGGCCGGGAACGAATCATTGCGAGGAGGGAACATGTCCATCATGCAGCATCGCATCTCCGCGGGAGCACTGGTCGAGCAGGATGGGTGCCTGTTGCTGGTGCGTCACGCGGTGCCCGGAAAATACGACTTCTGGGTAGCGCCCGGCGGCGGCGTGCAGGGCGAGGAGTCGCTGGAGCAGGCCGCCGCGCGCGAGGTGCGCGAGGAGACCGGGCTGGAAGTCCGCGTCGGACCGCTGGCGTATATCGAGGAATTCCATTCGCCGCACACGCGCCATGTGAAGTTCTGGTTTCTGGCCGAGGTGCTGGGCGGAACCCTGAGCGCGGACCGTGCCGAAGCCCGGATCGAACACATCGTCGAGACAGCCTGGCTGGCGCGGGCGGACTTCGCCGGCAGGGCGGTGTTTCCACCGTTCCTGGCCGGCGATTACTGGGAGCGCCGCGCCGCCGGAATTGCCGCGCCGGTGCGGCTGCCTTTGCGTGCGATGCAATTCTGGTAGCCGCAGCGGAAAGGCCGCATGCGAAGTACGGCGGCGCGGATTCCTGCAGGCCAGGTATTCCGGCCGCAACGCGCCGCGGCCACGGGTTCCGGCGCGGCGGGCATCCCGCTGGACACGCGCCTGCGCTATCGTGTGGCGTCGTTCTGTCCGCCAGGATCCCATGTCATCTCTCCACTTCGCTGCGCTGTTGTTGCTGGCTTTCGCACCGGCCGCCAGCGCCATCGTCATCCGCGACGACGTGCCGGAGGGGCGCTACCGCGTCGCGCCGGAGGAATTCCCGGCGCTGGCGGATCTGCCGCATGAAGGGCATGGCGTACTGATCGCCAGGCAATGGGTGGTCACCGTTGCGCATGCGGTGCAGGGAACCGCCGTGAACGAGATCTGCCTGGCCGGCCGCGCACGCGCAGTGGCCGAAGTCATCCTGCACCCGGCCTACCGCAGGCCGGACAAATCACTGGAAAGCGGCGATGCTGCGCCGCTGATTGCGGCGCTCGCGGCCAGCGACGATATTGCGCTGATCCGCCTGGCCGAGCCGGTCGAGGACGTGAAACCGGTGGCCCTGTTCCGCGGCAACGGCGAAGAAGGAAGGCTGGCCAGGCTGTTCGGTGCCGGCGCCAGCGGCGACGGACGCCGCGGTCAGGACATGCAGTCGCCGCATCGCACGGTACTGCGCCGCGCCTACAACCGGATCACGCAGGCGCAGGGACGCTGGTTGACCTATCGCTTCGACAGCGGCAGCACGGCGCTGCCGCTGGAAGGCATGCTCGGCAATGGCGACAGTGGCGGACCGGTGCTGATACGCCAGGGTGGTTCCTGGAAGCTGGCCGGGCTGGCCTCGTGGAAGCTGGCCCAGGGCGAACTGGCGGATTTCCGCCCGGGCCTGTACGGCCAGGTCAGCTATCAGGTGCGCCTGTCGCACTATGCGGCGTGGATCGCCGAAGTGATGGCGGCGCGGGACAGGTGAACGGCGCGGCCCTGAGGTTGGGCAGGCGGGAATGGCGCAACACGGGTTCCTGTTTTGGGATCGTCGTCACGAGGGAGATCTCTACCGCGGCGAATCCGCGCAACGGATCGGGACGCCCATTTCCTGTTCCAGCCGCTTGCGGCGGATCGGCGCGATGACGCAATGCCAGTGCGATGTCGCAAGCAAGGCACGGTTTCGCTTTTTCGCTCATGCCCGCCTGTGCAAATGGGGCAGTGCAACTGGGGACACCCACAGTCCGGAACCGCCGTGAAGGGCGCCATTTCAGGACACCCATAGTCCGGAACCGTGGCGAATCGGCGCACGGATCGGGACGGCCATTTCCTGCCGCTGCAGACCCATGCGATCGCTCAATCCCGCCGCAACGCCTCCGGCCAGACGCGGGCCGCTGTTCCGCTCGCGCCCGTCGGCGTGAGAAAGCGTGAAGAACAGTGATTGCGCATGCACCTACGGCGGCGCAGCGAATTCTGGGTCATGAAATTCGGTATTTGCCATGACATTGACGCTGCGGTGCAAGGGATTTCCCGGATGCGCGAACTGCGACAGGGTTGGCAGACTTCGGCGGCTGGTGAGGATGCGGGCACGCGGCGGGCACAAGGATTCTCGCAACGCTGATGGGATGGACCAAGTCCCGTGACCGATCCAGCCGCGGCCGGGGCGCTTGCGCCCCTGGCCGCGTCCCTTCGCGGCTCGCCGGTACAGCGCCGATCCGTGGCCGTCTGCCAGTCATCGCAATTGTTGCCGTGGCTTGAATGCGGGCCGCCAGGCTCCGCGGCCAGCTCAGCCCACCTTGTTTCCCGGCGATACCTGAGGTCTGATCCGGTATCGGAATCCGATACCGGGCAGTACGTATGAGCGCCGCCAAGATCCTCGTCGAGAACATCCGCAGCGTGCTGCGCCAGCGCGGCATCACCTATCGCCAGCTGGCGCAGTTGCTGGGCGTGAGCGAGCCCACCATCAAACGCGATCTGGGCCGCGGCGATTTCTCCCTGGCGCGGCTGGACCGCATCTGCGAAGTGCTGCAGCTCAGCCTGGCCGAGCTGGTCGATGCCAGTGCACCGCTCAGCGTGCACGAGTTCAGCGACGCGCAGGAGCGCGCCCTCGTGCGCGATCCGCAGCTGTTGCTGCTGACCTATCTCGTAGTCAACGACTGGAAGTGGGAGGAGATCGCCAGCACCTATGCCTTCGACGAATCGCAGCTGGTCAGCCTGCTGCTGCGCCTGGACGAGCTGCGCATTGTCGATTACCGCCCGCCGCGCCGTATCAAAAAATTGACTTCGCGCACTTTTTCCTGGCGCCGCGACGGGCCGGTGCACGAATTTTTCCTGGCGCGGGTGGCCGGTGAATTCCTGCGCGGGCCGTTCGACGGCGTGGGCGACGCCTTCCAGTTCGTCAGCGGCATGCTGTCGATGGCTTCGCGCACGCAGCTGCGCGCGGCGCTGGTGCGGCTGGCGCAGGAATTCGACGAGCTGGCGCGGCAGGATGCGCGCCTGCCGCTGCGGCAGCGTGACGGCTTCAGCCTGATGCTGGGCCTGCGCCAGTGGGAGTTTTCCGAGTTCACACGGCTTCGACGCCGGCGCGATCCATGATGCGCGGGGCTTCAGGAACGGGGCCGCGTCGTCACCGTGTCACAATAGGCCGCGGCCATCGGGCCGCCGTATACGCAACAGGCGACAAGGAATCACCATGAACAGGAAAACTCCGCTGCGCTGCCTGCCGGCCCTGCTGCTTGCCGGTGCCGCGCTGGCGCCCGCCGCCCAGGCCGAGCGGCCGATGGCGCTGGACCGCATCTATTTCTCCGCCGGCGCCTACCAGGCCGACAGCGATGCCGACGCCCGCATCAACGGGTCCAACGATGTGATCGGCAGCGATGTGAACTTCGAGGACGATTTCGGCCTCACCAAGGACCGCGTCGTGGGCCGCGCCCGCTTCGGCTTCCTGATCGGCGACAGCCAGGGCATCGAGGTCGACGGCTACCGCTTCCACCGCGATGCCAGCACCACCCTGCGCCGCCAGATCAACTACGACGGCAGCACCTTCGACATCGGCGCCAATGTGCAGGGCGAGCTGAACATGGATTTCGCCAGCGTGGCCTGGCGCTGGTGGATACCGGCCGGCGAACGCGATGTCTGGGGCATAGGCCTGGGTGGCGGCTACTACCGCGTGGCCGGCAAGGTGAGCGGCGATGCCTCGCTCAACGGCAGCACCACCCGGGTCGATCTGCGCGACAGCGAATCGGCCTGGGCGCCGCTGGTAGAACTGGGCTGGCGCCATGCCTTCAGCGATTCGGCCCGTCTCTATGCCGATATCGCCGGCGTGTATAAGAACGGCGGTTCCATTTCGGGACATATCTACAACGCCACCCTGGGCTTCGAGTTTTTCCCGTTCCGCCATGTCGGCTTCGGCGTGGAATACGGCGCCCAGCGCATCCGTATCGACGCGGACAAACGCGATTTCGACGGCAAGTTGAACATCAACCTGTCCGGTCCTTCGGTATTCCTGAAGGCGCGTTACTGAGACGCGGACGGAACGGCCGCATGGCGGCCGTTCCGCCGTACGGGCGTAACCGTTACCGCAGGCGCGCATTCCTGCGCAGGCCTGCCACTTCGCCCCGCAACGCGGCTAAGGCGCCGTCGCCGCGGGCGCGGCCGATGGCGCTGGCGGCTGCGGTCGGCTGCCGGCGCAATTGCCGCCCAGATCGGCGCTGAGGCGCAGATTCTGCGGCGGCGTGGTGAACGTCAGGCGCTGCTGCATCGCCGGCGAAACCCAGACCGTGCCGTCGTCGGCCACCAGCAGCACGCAGCTCACGCCCAGCGAGCGCGCCAGGGCTTCCAGCCCTTCCGCGCCGCCTATCATCAGGCTGGTCGAGGCCACGTCGGCCACGACGGCATCGGTATGGATCACACTGACCGCGGCCACGCCGCGTGCCGGCCTGCCATCGCGCGGGTCCAGCACGTGGCCCCAGCGTTCGCCTTCGCGCTCGCGGAACTTGTTGTAGTTGCCGGAGGAGAACAGCGCCTCGTGGCCGCGCAGTTCCACACCGGCCAGGGTCTGGTGCTGCGGCGAGCTGATGCCGACGCGCCAGGGCCGTTCGTCGGCCTGGCCCAGCGCGAGCACATCGCCGCCGACGTTGATCAGCGCATTGGCGATGCCCTGGCGCTTGAGCAGGGCGGCGATCTGCTCGGCCGCATAGCCTTCGGCCAGGCCGTTCAAATCCAGCTGTATATGCCGGTTGCGCGAGGTGACCGTACCGTCCTCGGCCACGCTGATGTCATCCATGCGCGGCCGTGTGGCGAGCAGGGTGTCGATGGTGGACTGGGGCGGCGGCGGGGTGGTGATGGGATAGTCGCTGGTGTGGAAGCCCCACAGGCCGACCAGGCTGCCTATGGCGGCGTTGAACAGGCCCTGGCTGCGCACATAGCCCTGCTGGGCGCTGCGCAGCAGGCCGGCGAGTTCGGGCGAGGCCTGGTAGGGCAGGTCCTGGGCGATGGCGGCGTTGAGCCGCATCAGGTCGCTCATCTCCCAGGGATGCCAGGCGCGCTGGTCGCGCTGCAGCTGTTCGCCGATGGCACCGAAGGCGGCGGCCGCGGCCGCCGGCGGCACGCCGCGCAGTTCCACGTCGGTGAGGCCGCCGAAGATGACGAAGCTGGCCTTGTGCACATCCGCCCGCGGCCGCCCGTACAGCCATGCCGCCGCGGCCAGCAGCGCGGCGGCGGCGAGGACGAAACCGGCCAGCCGCTTCAAGCGCCTATTCCCAGCTGTGCCGGCCGCGTTCCAGCCAGGCCTGCAGCAGCGCCTGGTCCTGCGCACTGATGTCGATGAAGCGCAGGCCTACCCAGTGCTGGCCGGGCACGCTGGCCTGCTCGGTCCATTGCTCGTGCAGGCCGATTTCCAGCTGGTGCAACTGGCCGTTTTCGTCGGGCAGCTGGAAGGCGAACTGGTACAGCGCATCGTCCCGGGCCGGGCGGTCGCTGACCAACATCATGCCGTCGATGGAGAGATTGCCGATGCGGCCCACGCTCTCGCCGGTGATGGTGTTGATGACCTGGATGATTTCCTCGGCGCGGCGGCGCGGCGCGCGGCGGTGTTCGACCATGAGCTTGTTCCTCATCCGGCGTCCGTCTGCGCCGCCGGCGGCTTGCCGGCGAAGTTCCTGAGTGTGCCGACTATCGCATGCCAGGCGCGGTCGATCAGCGATTCGCGTTCCTCGCTGACGATGCGCACCTGCTTGCGTACCAGGTCGCGCGCCAGCTGCTGCATGCTGCGTTCCTCGGTGCGCGCGCCGCGCTGGTTCACGAACAGGCAGCGGCCGGTCAGCGTGGAGAACCAGGACAGCTTGCGCCGCACGGTGTCGCCCTGCTGGTTGAGCACGAATTCGAACCAGGTGCCATAGGGCAGGGTCTTGAGACGTTCCAGCATCTGGCGTTCCTCCGCACTCAGCGGCGCCGTTTCGGCGGCCGCTTCGGCCGCGCCGGCTGCCGGACCGCCGATGGCGCTGGCGACGGGCGGCGCCTCCGCCGCGGGTTCCTCGCCCAGGCGGGTCTTGGACTTGAGCTTGAGCGCGAGTTCGGTGCGGGTGGCGCTGCTGTCGTCCCGCGGCGGGCCGCCGCCGAGGATCTGCTGCAGCATCTCCTGCACTTCCTCGGCATGGAAGCCGACCTGGCCCAGGCCCTGTTCGATGTCATGGCGCAGCGCCGGCGATCCGGTTTCCTGGCCGGCGACGAGTTGCTCGACCACGCCGAGCCGGCGGCGGTAGACCTCCGATTCCTCGCCCTGGCGCAGGATGGTCAGGGCCAGCACATCGGTCCAGGCCTGTTCCAGCAGGCTGCGAACCAGGCGGTTGACCTTCTTGTCCTGCAGCCGCGCGGCCACCGCCTGGGTGGCGCGCTCGCGCGCGATGTCCAGGCGCTCGCGGCCCTTGGCGGCGTCGACGTGGCGGCGTTCGGACACTTCGGCCTTGCGCGCCAGGGTGCCCATGTGGCGGCTGAGATCGGTCAGCAACTCGTCGAACAGTTCGTCGCGGCCGTCGAATTCGTTGCTGACGCGGTCGACCACCAACTGCATCTTCTCGACCAGCACCCGGTCGGCCTCGCCCTCGGTCTCGTCTATCCAGTACTGGCCGGTCTCGGCGATGGCATTGAGCAGCTGGCGCGCCGGATGGCCGCGCCGGGTGAAGAAGCTCTTGTCGCGCAGGGCGACGCGCAGCACCGGCACCTGCAGCTTGGTCAGCAGGGACTGGGTGGCGCCGGTGGGGCGTACGTCCTTGGCGATGAAGTCGAACAGCATGCCGACCAGGTCCAGCGTGTCGGCGTCGACTTCGGTCAGGCGCGGCGGACGGCCGTCCGGGGTGAACTGGCGCAACTGGTTGAGCAGGTCCTGGCGCAGGTGGGCGATGTTCCGCTGCACCACGCGGCCGCCCAGGATCATGGGCGCGGCCGGACGCGCCTGCAGGCTGCCGAGGACGGCCTGCAGGTCCTCGCCGGTGGCGACGTAGCTGGACAGCGTGCCCGCCGCCGCGGGCACCGGGGCCAGATGCTGGCGCCGGCCGGCAAGCAGTTCGCGCAGGGTGTGGAACAGTTCCGAGTCGCGCGTGTCTTCGGGCTGGGCCGTGCGCGATCCGGACGCGCCGCGCGGCGGGGCGGGGCGCGCCCCGGCGGGCGGCGGCGTGTTCGCGGCATTGGCCGGGCTCTGCGGCGGCGTGGCGACGCTGCCGCGGCCGGGCGCCAGCTGCAGATGGGGCAGTATGCGTTTCTCGATCAGGTAGTCGTTGACCGCGCTGAACAGGGCGCCGGCCTCGGCCAGGGCGACGCGGTCGAACTGGCGGTACAGCAGCAGGCGGTGTTCCAGCGCTATGCCCAGGCAGGCGGTGGCGTAGCGCAGTGCGGCGCAGATCTGCTGCGGGCCCAGGGGCAGGCGCTCGGCGTCCAGCGCCGGCGCGCCGGCCATCACGCCGAAGCGGTGGCCCAGGGCGTACAGCGCCTGGCTGTGGCGGATCTCGGCCTTGGCCGAGATCTCCTGCAGGGCGATGTGTTCTTCCAGATCGCGGGTCTCGACCAGGGCCAGCTCCTGGAAGCGCCGCGGCGGCGCGCTGGCCGCGGCCTCCGGCTTGCCGTCGAGCTGGGCCAGGGCCGACTCCAGGAACAGCATGAAGCGCGGCGCCACATCGGCGCGGCCGCGCTTGACCTCGCGCAGGGATTCAAACACCGCATGCTGCTCGTTGCTGCTGTGCGCCTTTTCGGCCAGCTTGAACAGCTGCTGCTCGTGTTCGTTCAAGGTCAGTGCGAGGGAGCGTTCGAGCAGGCCGCCGGCCAGGGCCAGCACACCTTCGAGCAGGCTGCGCACGCGCGGCGGCAGTGTGGGACGCGCGCTCAGCGCGACCAGACGGACCTCGCCGTCCGGCCGGGGCGCCGACCCCGGTTCCGTGAGTTGCATAGCCCGCCCCTGCTGTCCCTGATGGCGCGATTCTATGCCCGCCTCCGGAGCCCAGCCATAGCCAGAACCCTCAGGTTTGCAAGGATATGTACCGAGTTGGCCCGGCCTGTGCCGGCGCAGGCCGCAAGCGATGTTTTCCGGATGCGTACGGCGCCGCGGCTACGTGCGCAGCGGCGTTTGCCGACTCAGTCCTGATCGCGCCGGGTGTGCAGGGAAACCAGTTCGTCCTGCGCGTCTACGCGCACGCTCACGTTGATCGGCCGGCAGCAGACGGCGCAGTCCTCGACATAGTCCTGATCGCCGCCGGAAAGATCCACGCTGGACTCGAAGGATTCGCCGCAGTACGGGCAGTGCAAGGTCACGAATTCGAGCATGGCCGGCCTCAGGGCAGGAACAGGGCGATCACATCGTTGAGGAAGCGCTTGCCCAGCGCCGTGGGGCGGACCAGGCCGCCGGTGCATTCCAGCCAGCCGCGTCGTCCGGCCTCGGCCAGCGGCGCGGCGATCTGCGCCGCATCCAGGCCCGTGCGTGCGGCGAACAGTGACTGCGGATAGCCGTCTTCCAGGCGCAGCGCATTGAGCATGAATTCAAACGGCAGCTGCTCGGCGCCGATCCGTGCATCGCCGCCGACGCCGCGCGGGCTGCCGGCGTGGGCCAGATACGCCTTGGGCGCGCGTATTTTCCAGCGCCGGTGCACGCCGGCGGCCGTGTCGGTGAGCTTGGCGTGGGCGCCGGCACCTATGCCGAGATAATCGCCAAATTGCCAATAATTGACATTGTGAACACTTTGCCGGCCGGGGCGGGCGTAGGCGGAAGTCTCGTAATGGTCGAAACCGGCGCCGGCCAGGCGTGCGGCGCAGGCTTCCTGCATGTCCCAGGCGAGGTCGTCGTCGGGCAGCGGCGGCGGATTGTTGGCGAAGGCGGTATTCGGCTCCAGCGTGAGCTGATAGTGGGATATGTGCGCCGGCTGCAGTTCCAGCGCCTGGTCCAGGTCGTCCAGCGCCTGGGCCAGGCTCTGCTCCGGCAGGGCGTACATCAGGTCCAGGTTGAAATTGTCGAAGCCCGCCGCGCGCGCCAGGCGCACCGCGGCGCGCACTTCGGCGGCGCTGTGGATGCGGCCGAGGCGTTTCAGCTTTTCGTCGTCCAGGCTCTGCACGCCGAAGCTCAGGCGGTTGACGCCGGCGCGCAGGTAATCCTCGAAGCGGCCGTGTTCGACGGTGCCGGGATTGGTCTCCAGCGTGATTTCCGCGGCATCGGCAAAGCGCAGGCGTTCGCGTGCGCCGCGCAGGATCGCGCCTATGAATTCCGGTGCGAACAGGCTGGGCGTGCCGCCGCCGAAGAACACGCTGACGATGGGGCGCGCGGCCACGGCGTAGTCGCGCAGGTCCTGGTCCAGGTCGGCGAGCAGCGCATCGACGTAGTCCTGCTGCGGCAGTCCGCCCGGCGCCGTATGCGAGTTGAAATCGCAGTACGGACATTTCTTCACGCACCACGGGATATGGATGTACAGCGCGAGCGGCGGCGCGGTCACGGCCCGGTATACGGTTGCAGCGGCGCCGCGCGCAGCAGGGCGAGCAGCTGGGCCATGGCCAGGCCGCGGTGGCTGGCGCGGTTCTTGACCGCGGCCGGCAGTTCCGCCGCGGCGCAATCGAAATCGTGCGGCAGGAACAGCGGGTCGTAGCCGAAGCCGCCGCTGCCGCGCGGCGCTTCGAGGATGCGGCCGGGCCAGCGGCCGTCGGCGATCAGCGGGGCGGGGTCCCCGGCATGGCGCAGCAGCACCAGGGTGCTGTGGAAATGCGCGCCGCGCTGTTGCGGCGCCAGGCCCTGCAGCTTCTGCAACAACAGGGCGTTGTTGGCCGCGTCGTCGCCGTGGCGGCCGGCGTAGCGCGCGGAATACAGCCCTGGCGCGCCGCCCAAGGCATCCACGCAGATGCCCGAATCGTCGGCGATCGCCGGCAGGCCGGTGACACGCGCCGCATGGCGCGCCTTGAGCAGGGCGTTCTCGACGAAGCTGAGACCGGTTTCCTCGGCGTCGTCCACGCCCAGTTCGCCCTGGGCGACCAGTTCCAGGCCCAGGCCGCCCAGCAGCTCGCGCAGTTCAGCGAGCTTGCCGCGGTTGCCGCTGGCCAGGACGACACGGCTCATCTTTCGGCCAGCGCCGCGCGCTGCGCGGCGATGAGTTCGGCCACGCCCTTGCCGGCCAGGGCCAGCATGGCCTGCAGTTCGTCGGGGCGGAAGGCATGGCCTTCGGCCGTGCCCTGCAACTCGATGAAGCCGCCGCCGTCGTTCATCACGACGTTCATGTCGGTGTCGCAGCCGGCGTCCTCGGCATAGTCCAGGTCCAGCACCGGCTGGCCCTTGCAGATGCCGACGGAGACCGCGGCGATGGCGCCGAAGATCGGATCCTTCTTGATGACGCGGCGCGCCTGCAGCTGGCGTATGGCATCGACCAGGGCGACATAGGCACCGGTAATCGCCGCGCAGCGCGTGCCGCCGTCGGCCTGCAGCACGTCGCAATCCAGGGTGATGGTGCGTTCGCCCAGGGCGCTGCGGTCCACGCAGGCGCGCAGGCTGCGCCCGATCAGGCGCTGGATCTCCATGGTGCGGCCGCCCTGGCCGCCGCGGGCGGCTTCGCGCTGGGTGCGCTCCTTGGTCGCGCGCGGCAGCATGCCGTATTCGGCGGTGATCCAGCCCTCGCCCTTGCCGCGCAGGAACGGCGGCACCTTTTCCTCGACGCTGGCAGTGCACAGTACGCGGGTATCGCCGCAGCTGATCAGCACCGAACCCTCGGCGTGACAGGTGTAGCGGCGTTGCAGGGAAAGCGGGCGCAGCTGGTCTGGCGCGCGGCCGGAGGGGCGCTGGATCGAGGTCATGGGCGGACGTGCTTGGGGAAAGCGGGCGGCGAGTTTACCATTGCCGCCCTTTTCCCGAGCGCGACCACCATGATCCGCAGCATGACCGCCTACGCCAGCGCGGAAATCCAGACGCCGCTGGGCCTGTTGTCCTGCGAGCTGCGCTCGGTCAACCACCGTTACCTGGAGCTGAGCCCGCGCCTGCCGGAAGAACTGCGTGCGCTGGAATCGCAGCTGCGCGAGAAGGTCGCCGCGAAGCTGACCCGCGGCAAGGTCGACCTGGGCATGCGCCTGCGCAGCAACGGCTCGGCCGCCGCCGCGCTGGAATTGAACGAAACCCTGCTGGCCCAGCTCGAACACGCCGCCGCGCGCCTGTCCGGCCGTTTCCCCAACATGCAGACCGATTTCGTCGGCTTGCTCGGCATCGACGGCGTGCTGCTGCGGCCCGAGGTCGACCAGGGCGAACTGCACGCGGCCGCGCTGGCCCTGCTGGATACGGCGCTGGACGACATGGTCGCCACCCGCGCCCGCGAAGGCGAGCGCCTGGCCGGCTTCATCGGCGAACGCCTGGACGGCATCGCCGCCGTCGTCGCCCAGGTGCGCCAGTGGCTGCCGGAAATCCGCGCCGCGCTGCGCCTGAAGCTGGAAACCAAGCTGGCCGATTTCCGCCAGGGCACCGACCAGACCCGGCTGGAACAGGAACTGGTGCTGCAGCTCTCGCGCATCGACGTGGACGAGGAACTGGACCGCCTCAGCGCCCATCTCGCCGAAGCCCGCCGCATCCTCAAGCTGGCCGACGCCAACGGCCGCCGCCTGGATTTCCTGATGCAGGAATTCAACCGCGAAGCCAATACGCTGGGCTCGAAATCAGTGGACCAGCGCACTACGCAGGCCGCGGTGGAGCTGAAGGTGCTGATCGAGCAGATGCGCGAGCAGGTGCAGAACATCGAGTGAGGATGGCGGCGCGCGCGCTCCGCTGAGATCTCATCCGGGCGTGCGGTCACCCGCACGCGCACAGCGATACTCCAGCACCACCAGGCCCTGCGGATAGCTGCGCACGGAAGACAGCGCCAGCGCGCGCGGGCCCAGGTCCGCCGGAGCAAAAGAACGTCCGGCGCCGATCAGCACCGGCAGCAGGCGCAGACGCAGTACATCGACTTCGCCGGCGCGCAGCAGCGCATCGGCCAGGGTCAGGCTGCCCCAGACGATCAGGTCGCCGGCCACGCACTCGCGCAGGGCGCGCACCGACGCCACCGCGTCGCCGCGCACTACGGTCGCGGCGCTGCGGCTGCCCCAGGGCGCGCTGTCCAGCGTGTTCGACACGACGTACTTGGGGATGGTGTTGAGCGGTGCCGCCACGGGTTCTTCGGCCGGGTCGGCCTCCGGCCAGTAGTCGGCGAACAGGCGGTAGGTCGTGCGGCCGAGGACGATGGCGTCCACGGATTGCAGCAGGCGCAATTGTTCCTGGTCGGCTTCGTTGACGCTGCGCGCGTTGACGAAGAAGCCGATGCCGCCGTCGCGGTCGGCGGCGTAGCCGTCGGCGCTGATGATCTGTTCCACGATGAGCTTGCCCATGTCCGTCTCCGTTGAGAGCCGCCGATTGCGACGAGCCAAAGCGGTGAAATCGACAGGTCGCTGACCTGGCTTTGAAGCGCGTGCGCCGGCGCGTGCGGAGCGGGAGTTGACCTCGCGGCTGGACCACGATTTTCACGGCGGCGCCGGCGATTCGACAGGCCGCTTTTTTGCTTCGCCAGCATGGGAGGCTGCCGGCCGCGGCAGTCGGCACTGGCGGGCGGGCGCCGACAGGCCCTGCGGGAAAGCCGGCCGGCTGCCTCACGCACCGGTTTCTTGCGGATCCGGCAGCTCTGCTAGACTCCCCGGCCCGCCACGTCGGGCCGAGGTCCGGCGGTAGCCCGAGACAGCGCCGGCAGACCTGGTCCCCAAGGGCCGGAAAGCGCGCGGGATTTGCTCGAAGAGGCTAGGGAAAATCATGCTGGATCAACTGGTTGTGCTCTGCTCTCCGGGGCAGGTGCAGGATCTCGGGTAGGTCGATGCCGGGCACCTTGTTCATCGTCGCGGCGCCCTCGGGGGCAGGCAAATCCAGCCTGGTCAACGCCCTGCTCGAGCGCGAACCGGGCATCGTCCTGTCGATCTCGCATACCACGCGCCCGCCGCGTCCGAACGACAAGGACGGCGTGCACTACCACTTCGTCAAGCGCGCCGAATTCGAGCTGCTGGTGACCCAGGACGCTTTCCTGGAACATGCGGAAGTGTTCGGCAATCTCTACGGCACCTCGCGCGCCACGGTGGCCGAGCGCTTCGCCGCCGGCAACGATGTGCTGCTGGAGATCGACTGGCAGGGCGCACAGCAGGTGCGCGCCAAGCTGCCCTGCGTGAGCATCTTCATCCTGCCGCCGTCGCGCGAGGAGCTGCTGCGCCGGCTGCGTTCGCGCGGCTCCGACAGCGAGGCGGTGATCGCCCGGCGCACGGCCGAGGCCCGCGCCGAGATGGTCCACTGCCGCGAATTCGACTACATCATCGTGAACGACGATTTCGCCACCGCGCTGGGCGAGCTGCAGGCCATAGTGACGGCCCAGCGTCTGCGCTGCCACAACCAGCTGGCCCGGCACGAGGCGCAGATCGCGGATCTGCTTAAACCCGACTGAACGCACGCGCTTCCGCCGCAGCCGGGTTTGCCCTAAGGTAGCGCGGCTCCGGCCGCTCCGATCCCCGCCTGGTCCCACTGATGAGCGCAGTTTCCACATCGAGTAAAGATGCACTTGTCCGCATCCGCGGGCTGCGTACGCGCCTGGGCGGCAAGGTGATCTTCGACGGCGTCGACCTGGATATCCCGCGCGGCGGCATCACCGCGGTGATGGGGCCCAGCGGCACCGGCAAGACCACGCTGCTGCGCCATATCACCGGCCAGCTGCAGCCCGACGCCGGCGAGATTGTCGTGGACGGGCGCAACCTCGCCCAGCTCGACCGCAACGGCCTGTTCGAGCTGCGCGAGCGCATAGGTTACCTGTTCCAGAACTCGGCCCTGCTGACCGATTTCAGCGTATTCGAGAATGTCGCCTTTCCGCTGCGCCAGCATGCGCGCCTGCCGGAAGAACTGATCCGCAACATCGTGCTGCCCAAGCTGCAGGCGGTAGGCCTGCGCGGCGCGGCCGAGCTGATGCCGGCCGAGCTTTCCGGCGGCATGGCGCGGCGCGTGGCCCTGGCCCGGGCCATCGTGCGCGACCCCATGCTGCTGATCTACGACGAACCCTTCGTCGGCCTGGATCCGATCGCGCTGAACCAGGTGCTCAAGCTGATCCGCGTGCTCAACCAGACGCTGGGCCTGACCAGCATCGTGGTCGCGCACGAACTGTCGGCGGTGAGCCGGGTGGCCGATCACATCTACCTGCTGGCCGCGGGCAAAGTCGCGGCCCATGGCGGGCCGGACGAACTGGTGCGCGGCGATACCGACTGGACGCGCCAGTTCTTCGGCGGCGAAGCCGACGGCCCGGTGCCGTTCCATTATCCAGCGCGCGACTACGCCAGCGACCTGGGTTTCGCCAAGGAGCGCGCATGAGCAGGAAACCCGGCGGCGGCTTCATCGGCGATGGCCTGGCCCAGATCGGCGCGCTGGGCCTGTTCCTGCTGTCCGTGCTGGCGGCGGTGCCGCGCAGCCTGCGCTATTTCGCCGAGACCGTGCGGCAGATCTTTTTCGTCGGCGCGATGAGCCTGGTCATCATCATGACTTGCGGCCTGTTCATCGGCCTGGTGCTGGGGCTGCAGCTGTACGAAGTGCTGTCGCGCTTCGGCAGCACGGCCTCGGTCGGCACCGTGGTCGCCATCGCGCTGTACCGCGAGCTGGGGCCGGTGGTCACCGCGCTGCTGTTCGCCGGCCGCGCCGGCACCTCGATCACGGCCGAGATCGGCCTGATGCGCGCGACCGACCAGCTCGCCGCGATGGAAATGATGGCGGTGGATCCCATGGCCTACGTGGTCGCGCCGCGCTTCCTCGCCGGCGTGATCGCCATGCCGCTGCTGGCCAGCATCTTCAATGCGCTGGCGATCTTCGGCTCGCACCTGGTCGCGGTGACCTGGCTGGGCCTGGACAACGGCACGTTCTGGTCGAACATGACCGGCGCGGTCGATGTCTGGACCGATGTGATGAACGGCGTGTGGAAGAGCGCCGTGTTCGGCGCCGTAGTCACCCTGGTCGCCACCTTCCAGGGCTATTCCACCGCGCCGACCAGCGAAGGCGTCGCCTACGCCACCACGCGCACCGTGGTGTATTCCTCGATTCTCACCCTCGCCATCGATTTCCTGATGACGGCTTTCCTGATGTGATGCGGCGCGAGTGCATTCCATGACCCAACGACGTTCCCACCAGATAGGCACCGGGCTTTTCATCCTGCTCGGCTTTGCCGCGCTGGGCTACCTCGCCACCCAGACCACCAGCCTGGCCAACTACCGGCAGGGGCCGACCTACGCCCTCAAGGCGCGCTTCACCAACGTCGGCCAGCTCAAGCTGCGCGCGCCGGTGAAGATCGCCGGCGTGCGCATCGGCAGCGTCAGCGACATCCAGCTCGAACCCGACCGGCTGGAGGCGCTGGTGACCCTGGCCATCGACAACCGTTACAACCAGTTGCCGGACGATTCCGCCGCCGCCGTGTTCACCAGTGGTTTATTGGGCGATCAGTACGTTGCGCTGAAACCGGGCGGCTCACCGGACATGTTCAAGAACGGCGACGAGATCATCCTCACGCAGAGTTCGATGCAACTGGAAGAATTGATCGGCAAATACCTCGTCGGCAGCGGCGACAGCCCGGCCAAGAAGCCCGCCGAATCCGAATCCGCTACCCAGGAAGGCAAGACCCCATGAGCATAGTGCGCAAACTGCTGTCGCTAATGGCCGTGCTGATGCTGCTGGCGGCGGTGCCCGCCGCGCAGGCCGCCGCGGCCGATCCCAATGCCGTGGTCCAAGGCATTGCCGATGATCTCGGCAAGGCGCTGGAAGGCCGCAAGGAAGAACTGCGCAACGACCGCGACAAGCTGATCAAGCTCATCGACGGCATCGTGCTGCCGCATTTCGACATCGACTACGCCTCCATCCTGGTGCTGGGCCAGAACGCCCGTTCGGCCACGCCGGAGCAGCGCACGCGCTTTGCCAAGGCGTTCTACAAGTCCATCGCCCATCGCTACGCCGAGGGCCTGCTCAACTACACCCGCGGCCGCATCAACATTTCGCCGTACAAGGGCGAACTCAACGACAAGCGTTCGCTGGTGCGCACCGAAGTCATCCTCGACGACGGCAAGCGCGTACCGGTGGACTACGCCTTCCGCAAGACCAAGGACGGCGAATGGAAGGCCTACGACGTCATCATCGAAGGCATTTCCTATGTCACCAATTACCGCAACCAGGTGTCGGCGGAAGTGGCCAAGTCGGGCCTGGAAGAACTGATCTCGCGCCTGGAGACCCAGGGCGAGAAGGCGCTGGAAAGCCTAGAGAAGAATCCCAAGTCGTGAGCGCTGCGAATGCGTTCGCGGTGACAGCGCCGGCGCCGGACCGCCTTGCGGCGACCGGCGCATTCACTTTTGCCACAGCCGCGGCCGCGCTGGCGGCGCTGCGCCAGCGCATGCCGCGCGGCGCAGCGAGCCTGGATCTGGCCGGTGTCGTCCAGGCCGACAGCGCCGGCCTCGCCGTGCTGCTGGCGCTGGCCGGCGATGCGCGCCGCAGCGGAGCGACGCTGCAGATCGTCAACGCACCCGAAAGCCTGCGCGCGCTGGCCCACCTCGCCGAAGTCGACGGCCTGCTCGGTTTCGCCTGATGGCGGCGTGCGGCGGCGAAACCGCGCCGCCGGCGTCCGTGCCGCCCCCGGCGGTATTGCCTTCCTTCATCCGTTTTGCGATTGCGGCCGCGCTGGCGGCGGCCGCGGCCAGCGTACAGGCCGCGGACGACGACGAACGCTGCCGCGAACTGATCCAGCAGCAGCCGCGCCCGGCGATAGCGTTGTGTGAGAACGCCTACGCTGCCGCGGCCGTGCGCGGCGATGCGCGGGCGGCCGAAGATGCGCTGGCCCGGCGCAGCGATGCGGAACTGGCGCTGGGCGAATACGCGGCGGCGGCGCGCACGCTGGACCGCGTGGCCGCATTGCCCGGCGCGGCGGCCTGGGAGCCGCAGTTCCGGCTGCTGCGCCGGCGCGGCATGCTCGCCTACCGGCAGGAGCAGATTGCCGAATCCCTGGTCTCGTTCCGCGCCGCACTGGCGCTGGCGACCGCACAGGCCGACCTGCGCGCGCAGGGGCAGAGCTGGAACGATATCGGCATTGCCCTGCGCCGCAGCGGCGAACTGCGCGGCGCGCTGGAAGCCTTCCTTGCCAGCCTGGAGCGCAAGCGCGCCGCCGGCGACACGGCGTTGGGCGCACTGTTGAATAATCTCGGCGATATTCAGCGCGAACTCGGCGATGCCGGCGCGGCGCGCCAGCGCTATGACGAGGCGCTGGCGGCGTTCGAGGCCGGCGGCCGGGTGCTCGACGCGGCGCATACGCGCGAAGCCCTGGGCCTGCTCGCGGCGCAGACCGGCGACGCTGCGGGCGCGGCACGCTTCTACGCGCGGGCGGCGGCGGATTACGAGCGCGCCGGCGCCGGCGGCGATCAGCTGCGTCTGACGGCGCTGCTGTTGCGTGCGGCGCTGGATGCCGGCGATATCGCCGGCGCAACGGCGCATGCCGAGCGCGGTGCCGCGCTCGCGCGCCAGCTCGGCCTGCCCGAGCCGGCGGCGCTGGTCGCGCAGCGCGCGCGTCTGCTGCGCCTGTCGGGCCGTCTCGACGGGGTGCGCCAATTGATCCAGGCAGCGCTGGACCGCGTGCACGGCGACCGCGGCGCACGCATCGATCTGCTGTACGAACTTGCCGCGGCCAGCGAAGCCGGCGGCGACTACGCGGCCGCGCTCAAGGACTGGCGCGCCTGGCGCGATGCCGATGTGGAGCGGCTCGGCGCCGAGCATGACCGGCGTCTGGAACAGTTGCGCGTGCGTTTCGACGTTGCCGAGAAGGAGCGCCGCATAGCCGCCCTCGATGCGGAAAACCGCCTGCGCGCGCTGGAAATCGACCGCCGCGCGGCGCAGCAGCGGGCTACCCTGCTGGCGGTGCTGGTCGGCCTCCTGCTGCTCGCCGCGGCGATCTGGCGCTGGCGCCAGCGCGAGCGCGTGCAGCGCGCGGTGCGCGCGGCGCAGCTCGCCGACGAGATCGAGCGTTACCGGCGCGAAGCTGCCGCGCTTGCGGCGGATCGCGGGCGGCTGCAGGCGCTGCTCGACAACGCGGCCAATGCCGTCGTCGCCCTGGACGCCGGCGGCGGCATCGTCGCGCTGAATGCGCCGGCGGCGCTGCGCTGGAACCTGACGCCCGGGCGCGCCGTTGGCACCGATATGCGCACGCTGCTGGCGGCCGGGGACGCCGCGCGCTTCGACGCGGCCCTGGCCGACATGGACGAGCGCGATACGCGCGTGGCGCTGGAGCTGGGCGGTCTCGCCGCTGCGGCGCTGGCACCACTGGGCGGCGGGCTTGCGGTGCTGAGCTTCGCCGCTGACAGCGCCGGCGGTGCCGGGGGCCGCGATGCCGTCGGGCACGATGCTGCGGCTTCCAATGCCGTAACGCCTGACGGTGCAGCGCCCGATTCCGCGACGCGCAATGCCGCGGCGCCCGATGTCGCGGTGTCCGGCGACGACGCGGTCACTCTGGAAGCCAGCAGCGCTGAGGAACGCGACGCCTACCGCCGCGCCCTGGTCGAGCTGATGCTGGCCGCGGTCGCGGCCTGGGAGCGCAGCACCGGCAAGACGCGCATCGATCTTGCCGAGGCCAGCCGCATCTGGCGCATAACCATCGACGAGGGCCGCCTGCGCGTGCGCGCGCTGGAACGCTATCTCAGCCTGGCCAAGCTGCCGCGCCGGCCGCGCTGGCGCGAGGTATTGCGCACGGTCTATTACGTGCTGACCGAATGCCCGCTGGAACCGGCCGAGCGCGAAGCGCTCAAGCGCCGGCTGGAGCAGGTGCAGGACGCGGTCAGGCGGCGCTCGCTGGCCTGACGCAGTCAGTTTTGGGGCGGCGGATTCACGGGCGGAGGGCTGTCATACATCTCGCAGTATCCGCACATGCCTTCGAGGCCGGAGCTGAAATCGAAGGTTGTGTGGTGGTCCGTGGCGTTGAAGCTGCTGGGCACGGTGATGAAGGCAGTGACAGGGCTTTCCTGCGTCGGAACCCGCGAGGTGGAGTCGCCGCAGGCGGCGCGCGCCATGGAGACGGCCATCTCGTAGGGCGGATCGAATATGCCGCAGGTGTCGTCGCCGTCAAAGGTGCCGGTTTCCTGCAGGCATTGCATCCGCCGGGTCTGGCGGCTATTGAACTCGGCCTGCAGTTCGGCGGGTGAAAAAGCGAACATGCCGCGGAACCTGACGATGCCGCCAGTGCACCATTCCGAGCTGTACAGCTCGCTATGGGCGGAGGCGGTGCCGGCAACGACAAGGCCGGCGGCGAGGGCGAGGGCGAAGCGGGTCAGGTTCATCGTGAGGCTTCCTGGTGTGGTGGCGCGATCCTAGCGGTGCCGCTGCCCCAAGCCAGCGCGGATTGGGACCGCGACGGGAATGTATTCACGCAAGCCTTTGTTCCGGCAAATTTTTACTGCGAGTGCCGGCGCGCGTCGCGGGCTTCCCGTTCCCGAACGCATCCGCAGCTATCCTGATGTCGTCACCGCATTTCGCTCGCGCCGTTGCCATCCCGTGCCTAGCGTTGGTCGCCGCGTCCACTCGCAAGGACGCGCCAATCAATCACGGGAGAACACGATGTTTATGCGGATGAAGAAGGTGCTGCTGGCGCTGGGACTGGTGGCGGCGGCTGGTTCAAGCAGTGCGTTTTATGTACCCAGCGGCGGCGGGCTGACGCTGGACGGATACTGCGCGGTGCTGTCTGACCGCAACGTAATGAAGGTCTCGATGGCCGCCTGTCAACAGTCGGTGGACGCGGCCACGGCGACGGGCAGCCAGATCATCAAGCCGTGCCATATGTGCGCGCAGAAGTTCAAGACCGTACCGGAGACCGCGATCAAGCTGTCGCCTGAAGTCGTGCACGAGTACGTAGAGCGCAGCGAGGCGCTGCGTGCCGAGTTCCGGATCGACGAATACGAACGCGCACAACAGGAGCTGCAGCGCACCTTCTGGCCGGAAGCCGACTAAATGCAACGGGCGCCTGGGCCGGAAGGCGGTCCAGGCGCTCTTTGGCGCCGGGCGTGCCGGGTTCGGGTCAGGGCTGGGCTTGCGGTTCTTTCCCGGTCTTGCCCTTCTCGTACCGCTGCTGCTCTTCCAGCAGCTCGTCGGGGTCGAAATCCTCGCCCACGCCCTGCAGCAGCTCGATCACTTCCACCGGCGGATTGCCGTCGTAGATCTGGTAGACGCGCTGCTGGCGGTAGGCATCGCGATAGAACACGTAGGGATCGTAGACGCCTTCGAGCAGGCTCTCGGCGTCGATGCCGCGCGATCGCAGGGTGACCAGGAACAGCCAGGTCGGCATGTACTGGGCGCCGTACTTGAGGTCGCGCTGGCTGGCATACCAGGCCAGCGGATCGAAGGTGCGGTCCACCGGAAAGCGGAAGATGTCGCGGGCCGTGGTGGAACCCAGCAGCGGCAGCACCAGGTAAGGGCCGTCGGGCACGCCCCATTTGGCCAGGGTGGTGCCGAAATCCTGCTCCTGCAGCTTCAGGCCCATCTGGCTGGCCGGGTCGAAAAAGCCGCCCAGGCCCAGCGTGGTATTGACCAGGAAGCGGCCGGTGCTGCGGGTGAAATCCTTGGGCCGGCCCTGCAGCAGGTTGTTCACCATCGTGATGGGCATGCGCAGGTTGCTGAAGAAATTGCTCAGCACGCGGCGCATATTCGGCGTGGTGACCTTGCGGTAGCCCACGGCGACGGGGCGGATCACGGCCCGGTCGGCGGCATCGTTGAAGGCGTAGGCTTTGCGGTTCCAGCGCTCCCACGGATCGTCGGTGCGCGGCTTGGCGATGGTGCAGCCGGCCAGCACCACGCTGAAGGCAATCAATCCGAGATTCTTCAGCGGCTTCCAGCGCAAAGGGGAACGCATGCGTACGGCTTCCTGCGACAGCGGGGGCACCGCGCCCAGCTGGGTCTGATCCTGGCGGATTCAAGCCCCGGCCCGGGCACGAACGGCGAAGTGTACACCGGGCCGCTGGCGCCGGGTTAGGCCGGTTTGCGCCGGGTCTGGCCGGGCGGCTACAATGCCGGCATACAAGCGTCTGATTTTTTTGATTTTGGGCTTCAGAGGTTCACATGGCACGAGTTACCGTAGAAGATTGCCTGCAAGTGGTCGACAACCGTTTCGAACTGGTGCTGATGGCGACCAAGCGCGCCCGCCAGCTGGCCAAGGGCGCAGACTCCCTGGTCGCCGCCGAGAACGACAAGCCCACCGTGCTGGCCCTGCGCGAAATCGCCGAAGGCAAGGTCGACAACGCACTGATCGAACAGGTCGACAAGCTGGAACGCGAGCGCGCCGAGCGCGAAGCCCTGGAATGGGCCGCGGCCGAAGTCGACGACGACCTCAAGGGCGGCGGCGACGACCTGTAATCACCTTCGCAGTCATCATTCCGGTCCCGCCTCCCGCGCGGGCCCGGCTCCGGCGGAGTAACCCGTGGATACGGCCCTGATGTCGCAGCAGGCGCCGGCGTTGAGCGATCCTCCCGCCTACGTTCGCGCGCTGGAAGAGAAGTTGCTGGGCTATCTGCCGCCGGGGCAGGTGGTGCTGGTGCGGCGCGCCTACGAAGTCGGCGCCCACGCCCACCGCGAGCAGAAGCGCAAGAGCGGCGAACCCTACATCACCCATCCGGTGGCGGTCGCCTCCATCCTGGCCGACCTCGGTCTCGATCACGAGACCATCATCGCCGCCATCCTCCACGACACGCTGGAAGACACCGAGCTGACCCGCGCCGAACTCGCCGCCGAGTTCGGCGAATCCGTGGCCGAACTGGTCGACGGCGTGACCAAGCTGGACAAGCTGCAGTTCAAAAGCCGCCAGGAAGCCGCCGCAGAGAGTTTCCGCAAGATGCTGCTGGCAATGGCGCGCGACCTGCGCGTCATCCTGATCAAGCTGTCCGACCGCCTGCACAACATGCGCACCCTGGGCGCGATGGAAGCCTCCGCGCGCCGGCGCATCGCGCGCGAGACGCTGGAAATCTACGCGCCCATCGCCCAGCGCCTGGGCATGAACCGCTTCAAGGGCGAGCTGCAGGAACTCGGCTTCCGTGCCATGTATCCGGACCGCCACCGGGTGATCGAGGCGCGCATCAAGAACACGCTGGGCAACCGGCGCGAAGCCATGGCCAAGATCGAGGCCGCGCTGACCGCGCGGCTGGGCGCCGAAGGCATCGTGGCGCGCGTGGTCAGCCGCATCAAATCGCCGTTCAGCATCTACAACAAGATGAAGAACGAGCACAAATCCTTCACCCAGGTGATGGATGTCTATGGCTTCCGCGTGGTGACCGATTCGGTCATGCGCTGCTACTACGCGCTCGGCGCGGTGCACGGCCTGTACAAGCCGCTGGATACGCGCTTCCGCGATTTCATCGCCATTCCCAAGGCCAACGGCTATCAGTCGCTGCATACGGTCGTGTTCGGGCCGTTCGGCGCGCCTATCGAAATCCAGATCCGCACCGAGGAAATGGATTCCGTCGCCGAGCGCGGCGTCGCCGCGCACTGGGCCTACAAGACCGGCGGCGATCAAGGCAACGCGGCGCAGTCGCGCGCGCGCGAATGGGTCGAAGGCCTGGTCGACAGCCAGGCGCGCACGGCCTCGTCGCTGGAGTTCATCGAGAACGTCAAGGTCGACCTGTTCCCGGACGAGGTCTACCTGTTCACGCCCAAGGGCCGCATCCTCGCGCTGCCGCGCAATGCGACCGCGCTGGATTTCGCCTACGCCGTGCACAGCGAAGTCGGCCAGCACGCCGTGGCCGCGCGCGTGGAAAAGAAGCTGGCGCCGCTGCGCACCCGCCTGGTCAGCGGCCAGACGGTGGAAATCATCACCGCGCCTTCCGCCCAGCCGCACCCGCAATGGCTGGAGTGGGTGGTATCGGCCAAGGCGCGCACCGCGATCCGCCACCACCTCAAGCGATTGCAGCATGAGGACGCCGTCGAACTGGGCCATCGCATGCTCGACCGCGCGCTGGACCAGGTCGGCATCTCGCTGGAAGGCGTGCCCGGGGAAATGCTCGACCGCTATCTGGCCGAGAACAAGTTCCGCCGCCTGGAAGAGCTGCTGGCCGATATCGCGCTGGGCAACCGCGTTGCCGAACACGTCGCCGGCCAGCTGCTGCGGCTCAAGGGCGGCAAGACCCGCCTGCGCGTCTCGCGCACGGCCGAAAGCATCCGCATCACCGGCGCCGAGCGCGGCGTGCTCACCTTCGCCAACTGCTGCCATCCGCTGCCCGGCGACGAGATCATGGGCTTCATGTCGGCCGGCAAGGGCGTGGTGGTGCACCGGCTCGAATGCCCGAACGTGCCCGAGTTCCGCAAGTCGCCCGAGCGCTGCATCGCGATGGAATGGGACCGCGATGTCAGCGGCGATTACAAGTGCGAGCTGCGCGTCGACATCCAGAACAAGCCCGGCGTGCTGGCCTCGGTCGCCGCGGCCATCGCCGAGAGCAATTCCAATATCGAGAATGTGGAATACCAGGATCGCGGCGTGATGTCGGCGATCATCGTATTCACCATCGAGGTGAGGAACCGCAAGCATCTCGCCGATGTGATGCGCCGGGTGCGCAGGCTGGGCGTGGTGCACGGGGTTTACCGGCACCCGGTCTGAAGCGGCGTACCGGCGGTGGGGCCGCCGCGTCGGGGCCGGATCTTCCGGGCTGGCACTGGTCTGCAGGCAGCACTGGCTTTCGCCGGGCACCGCGCGGACTCCGGCATTTTCCGAAGGGCGGGCAATTCCGCCTGGCAACGCACCGCCGCCGTGCCGGCGGAGCCGCCGCATCCACGGATTTGCCGATGTGTGCCCGATGCGGATCTGCCACGGTGGCAGTCCCTGTTGCCTTCCCGGGTAGTGCACGGCCATGACCGCCGATTTTCTGTTTTGCCGGCCTGGCGCTGTTGCGCAGTTCCGGCCTGGCGCCGTGGTGCGGCTCCGGCGTGGCGCAAAACTCCGGCGCCGGCTTGCCGTGGCGCTGTACCTGCTTGCCGGCGCTGCGGCCGCCTGCGAGGTGCAGGAAGGCATGGCGCCTGCGGCCGATAGCGGAAGTCTGGTCGTGCTCGAATCGCAGCTGGAGAAAGTCGCGCGCGGTGACGGCAGCGTCGTGGCGACGCTGGTGTCGCTGAGAAACACGGCTGCCAGTTGTGCCGATGACGTGGTACTGCAGGCGCGCTACTTCGACGCCGGCAGGAAACTGATCGACAGCGCCACCGGCGTTTTCCGCGGTATCGTCGTGCCGCCCGGCAAGACGGTCACCTACCGGCTGGACAGCCCGCCGCTGCGTCCGCTCGCCGACTACGTGACGCAGGAGGTGACCGTGGTGGACGCACGGCCGCTGTACCGCCCCGGGGCGCCGCGCGGCACCTTCCTGTCCGAACGGGTGGTATGGCTTCCGTTCCTGCTGGCGATGCCGTTCGTGCTGGCCGTCGCCTACTGTTCCCGCGGCCGGCGTCTGCGGCACAGGCGGATGCTGGCGCTGGCCGAGCGGCAGGCGGAATTGCAGGATCAGCAGACCCGGCAGCTGCAGCGGATGCAGCGAATCGCCGACGCGCTGGAGACGCGCATGGACAGCAACCTCGGGAAGCCCTGACGCGGGCGCCGCCGGTTGCGGACGGCATTAGGCGGCAACCCGCTGGCTGGCTAGAATCCCGGGCTTGCTTGCCACTTCGAGGATTGCCATGTCCCGCACCATCATCGCCACCGACAACGCTCCCAAGGCCATCGGCCCGTATTCGCAGGCTGTGCAGGTCGGCAACACGATTTACACCTCCGGCCAGATCCCGCTGGATCCCTCTACCGGCGAGATGATCGGCGGCGACATCACGGCGCAGGCGCGCCGCGTGTTCGAGAATCTGCGTGCGGTGATCGAAGCGGCCGGTGCCTCGTTCGACGACGTGGCGCGGGTGGGCATCTATCTCACCGATCTGGGCAATTTCGCCGCGGTGAATGCCGTGATGGCGGAATATTTCCGCGAACCGTATCCGGCGCGCTCCACCATCGGCGTGGCTTCGCTGCCGCGCGGCGCGCAGGTCGAGGTCGATCTGGTACTGGTCCGCGGCTAAGCGGACGGCGATGGCGCAGGAGGCGGGGCTGCAGCCGCTGACGACGCTGCCCGGCGTGGGGCCGGCGCTGCGCGACTGTCTGGAGCGGCTGGGCGCGAAAACGCTGCAGGATCTGTGGTTCCACCTGCCGCTGCGCTACGAGGACCGTACCCGGCTGGTGCCGATTGCCGATCTGCGCCCGGGCGACACGGCCCAGGTCGAGGGCGTGATCGAGGCGGTGCAAAAAGGCTTCCGCGGCCGGCCGCAGCTGCGTGTGGCGATCAGCGACGGCTCGCAGGAAACGCTGGTTCTGCGCTTTTTCCACTTCCGCGGCGCCCAGGCCGATCAGTTGCGCCTGGGCGCGCGTCTGCGCTGCTACGGCGAAGTACGGCGCGGCCAGCAAAGCCTGGAAATGGTGCATCCGCAGTACCAGCACCTCGGCGGCGAAGGGCCGGCGGCGGTCGAGGAGACGCTGAGCCCGGTCTATCCCACCACCGAAGGCCTGGGCCAGAAGCGCCTGGGCACGCTGATCCAGCACGCCCTGCAGCGCCTGCCCGAGGACGAGCAGCTGGAACTGATCCCGGCGCCGCTGCGCGCGGGGCTCAAGCTCGCCTCGCTGCGCCGCGCGCTGCTGTTCGTGCACCGGCCGCCGCCGGACGCGGATGTATCGCTGCTGCTGCAGGGGCGGCATCCGGCGCAGCAGCGGCTGGCCTTCGAGGAATTGCTCAGCCATCACCTGAGCCTCAAGCAGATGCGCAACGCGGTGCGGCGCCAGGTCGCGCCGGCGCTGGACGGTGACGGTTCGCTGCGCCGGCGCCTGATTGCCGGCCTGCCGTTCGGACTGACCGCGGCGCAGCGCCGCGTCGGTGCGGAGATCGCGCAGGACCTGGCCACGGCCGAACCCATGCTGCGCCTGGTCCAGGGCGACGTGGGCTCGGGCAAGACCGTAGTCGCGGCCCTGGCCGCGCTGACGGCGGTGGAAAGCGGGCGCCAGGCGGCGCTGATGGCGCCGACCGAGCTGCTGGCCGAGCAGCACCTGCGCACCTTGCGCGGCTGGCTGCAGCCGCTGGGCGTGGAGGTGGTCTGGCTGGCGGGAAAGGTACAGGGCAAGACGCGCAAGGCCGCCCTGGAGGCGGTCGCCGGCGGCGCCGGCGTGGTGGTCGGCACGCATGCGCTGATGCAGGAAGGCGTGGTGTTCCGCGAGCTGGGCCTGGCCATCATCGACGAGCAGCACCGCTTCGGCGTGCACCAGCGCCTGGCTCTGCGCGACAAGGGCCGCGAAGGCGAGCGCATTCCGCATCAGCTGGTGCTGACGGCCACGCCGATCCCGCGCACGCTGGCGATGACGGCGTATGCGGACCTGGATGTTTCCGTCATCGACGAGCTGCCGCCCGGGCGCACGCCGGTGACGACGGTTGCGGTGTCCAATACGCGGCGCGAGGAAATGATCGCGCGCATCCGCGCGGCCTGCCTGCAGGGGCGTCAGGCTTACTGGGTCTGCACCCTGATCGAGGAAACCGAATTGCTGCAGGCGCAGGCGGCGGAGGTGACCCATGTGGAACTCAGCGCGGCGCTGCCGGAGCTGAAGGTCGGCCTGGTCCACGGCCGCCTCAAGCCGGCGGAGAAAAGCGCCATCATGGATGCGTTCAAGGCCGGCGAGATCGCCGTGCTGGTGGCCACGACGGTGATCGAGGTCGGCGTGGACGTGCCCAATGCCAGCCTGATGGTGATCGAGAACGCCGAGCGCCTGGGGCTGGCCCAGCTGCACCAGCTGCGCGGGCGGGTCGGCCGCGGCAACGTCGCCTCCAGCTGCGTGCTGCTGTACCAGCCGCCGCTGTCGCAGCTGGCCAAGGCCCGGCTCAATGTGCTGCGCGAGACCAACGACGGCTTCCGCATCGCCGAGAAGGATCTGGAACTGCGCGGCCCCGGCGAGATGCTGGGCACGCGCCAGACCGGCCGGCTGGAGTTCCGTATCGCCGATATCCAGCGCGACGCGGCCCTGCTGCCGGCCGTACAGCAGGTCGGCGAGACCTTGCTGCAGCAGCATGCGCCCCTGGCCGAGCGCATTGTCGCGCGCTGGATAGGCACGGCGGCGCGCTACGCCGGGGCCTGAGCGGTACGGGCGGGGCTGCCGCGTCTTCATAAGGACGAGGCCGCAGCCATCGGCGCCTTGGCGCCGCGGGTGGGGCTGCCGCTCGGCGATATGGTTCAGCCGGCTTCACAGCCGCGATGTGTGCCGGGGGCGTCAGGCGCCGAGTCTGTGCGCCGGCAAGTGCTGCAAGGCGTCGCCCCTCGCCTTGCTGCCCGGCCCGGGATGGCTGAGACCATTCGTTACGCTGCAAGCGCGGCCCGTCTCGGCCATCTGCGACGCCGTGCGCTTCCGCCCCGCGGCCGGCGCGCTATAGTGGCGCCGCCTCAGCGTGGGAGATGCCGTCATGCAAGCCCTGACCAGTCTTTTGCTGGCCGTCGCCTGGATGGAACCCATGCCGCCGCCGCTCACGGTGCTGCGCAATCCCGATTTCGACACCGACCCCGCCGCGGCCGTTTCGCCGGCACCGACCAACTGGCGCTGGTTCCTGGACGACGGCGCCGGCGGCGAGCTGGTCTGGGACGGCATTGCCGGTGCGCCCGCGCCGGGCAGCGGCCGGGTGCGCAACAACCGCGGCGGCCAGCGTGCGGATTTCTGGGGCCAGTGCCTCAAGGTCGCGCCCGGGCCTTTCACGCTGCGCGCGGCCGTGGCGTCCCAGCTCAAGCCGAATGCCTCCTGCGAGCTGCGCATCGAGATCAACGACCGCGCCGACTGCAGCACCACGCCGCCCGGCGTCACCAATCTGCTGACCCGCAGCGCAGTCGCGACGACCAACAATGCCGGCTTCGAGACCGTGCAGATCAGCGCAGTCGCGCCGCTGGGCAGCGCTTCGGCCTGGGTGCTGCTCGCGCACCGGCAGACTTCGGCGGCGACGCCGGGGTACAGCTACTGCCATTTCGATCATGTGGAATGGTCGGGCAATGTGATCTTTGCCGGCAGGTTTGAATAGGCGCAGCCGGATCGTCTGCGCGCAGGCTTGCCAGGGCGCAGCCTGACGGCGGAATGGCGTGACACGTGACCCTCTGGCTCCCGGAGCGTTGCGTGACGCATGACCCGTTGCCTCCACGCCGGCCTCTTGCCTGGCGCCGCGACTTGGGGATTACCCCCGCGTTGTTTGCGGCGGCGCAGTCGCGATCCGCGAATACCGCCCCATGCATCCTGCGCACCGGCCGCACGACAGTGGATACCCGAATTTCAGTTCGCCACCTTCACCCCGAATCCCGGATTCCCTGATCCCGGATCCGTAGTTCCGAATACCAATCCCGAATCCCGGCCCACCACGCTATGCTGCCCAGTCCCGCGCAGCCCCGGCCGCGCTCCGACTGTGACCAAGGTGCAAGACCTCATGGAACAAGTGCTGCTGATCGACACCGATCCGGGCGTGGACGACGCGCTCGCCCTGTTGATGGCCTACGAGCGGGCCAACGTGGCCGGGCTGAGCATCGCCGCGGGCAATGTGGGCCTGCAGCACACGGTGACCAATGCGCTGCGCCTGGTCGAGCTGGCCGGGGCGGATACGCCGGTGTATGCCGGCTGTGCCGAGCCGCTGGTGTTGCCGGCGGCGGATGCGGCCTTCGTGCACGGCGCCGACGGTTTCGGCGATGCCGGACTGGCTCCGCCGCAGCGCCGCGCCGACAGCGAGCATGCAGCGCTGGCCCTGATCCGCCTCACGCGCGAGCGTCCGCAGCAGCTGACCCTGGTCGCGCTGGGGCCGCTGACCAACCTGGCCCTGGCCCTGCGCCTGGATCCGACCCTGCCGCAGCGCGTGCCGCGCCTGGTCATCATGGGCGGCGCGGTCACCGGCCGCGGCAACACCACGGTGCCGGCGGAATTCAATATCGGCTTCGACCCCGAGGCCGCGCACGTGGTGTTCTCGGCCTGGCCGCAGTTCGAGCTGGTCGACTGGGAAGCGACGTTGCGCCACGGCATAGACCTGCAGCGCTTTGAAGCCTGGCTGACGGCCGACGATGCGCGGGCGCGCTTCTACGAAGCCATTTCGCGCAAGATCCGCGGCTTCCACCGCGAGCGCGGCCGGCCCGGCATGGTCGTGGCCGATGCGCTGGCCATGGCCGTGGTGCTGGACCCGGACTGCGTGCAGCGCGCCGAGCACCGCCATGTCGCGGTGGAACTCAGCGGCGGCCTGACCCGCGGTGCCACCGTGGTCGACTGGGACGGCCGCAGCGGCCGCCCGGCGAATGCGCGCATCGTGCTGGAAGTGGACCAGGCGCGCTTCGAGGCGCTGATCCGGCAGGCACTGGGCGCGGATTGAATGCAGCGCGCCGGCGCGTCGTGCCGGCGCAGTCGCACAGTCCGGCTCGAGTTGCCTGATTCATCCGGACCCGGGCTGCGCAACAGTCAGCCGGCGCAATCAGGGCGCCGGCGTGATTTCACCCTCGGCGGCGGCCGCTTTCGCAAGCGGCTTTTCCGGCATCTTTTCCGCCTCGCGCACCCACACGTCCATTTGCGGGAAGCAGATGTCGATGCCGCGGGCGCGGAATTCGCGCAGTACGGCGCCGTGCAGGTCGTTGCGCACCGCGCTGCGCTCGAAGATGTTGCCCACGAACACGCGCAGCTCGAAATCCAGCGTGCTCGCGCCCAGCGCCACGCACCAGCAGTTCGGTCCCGGTTCCTTGAGCACCTTGGGATGGGCGCGGCCCAGTTCCAGCAGCAGGCCGCGCACTTCTTCGGGATTGCTCTGGTAGGCCACGCCGACCTTTATCACCACGCGGGTGACTGCGTCCGACAGCGTCCAGTTGGTCAGCTGGTCGGTGATGAAGGTCTTGTTCGGGATGATGACTTCCTTGTTGTCCCAGTCGACCACCGTCGTCGCGCGCGTGCGTATGCGCGTGACCGTGCCTTCGATGCCGCGGATGGTGATGACGTCGCCGACGCGGATCGGGCGCTCGAACAGCACGATCAGGCCGGAAACGAAATTGGCGAAGATCTCCTGCAGGCCGAAACCCAGGCCCACGGTCAGCGCCGCCGCCATCCATTGCAGCTGGCCCCAGCGCAGGCCGAGCAGGGAGAGCCCCAGCACCGTGCCTACGATGGCCAGGGCGTAGCGCGCGACCGCGGTGATGGCGTAGCGCGTGGGCGCGTCCACATCCAGGCGGCGCAGCACGCCGATTTCCAGCAGGCCGGGGATATTGCGCGTGGCAATCCAGGTCAGCATCAGGCTGACCGCGGCGAACAGCAGCGAGCGCAGGGTCACGTGCACGGTGACGGCCTTGCCGTCGGCGGTATAGCTGGTCTTCCAGGCGTTGATATCGCCCAGATAGGCCAGCGCCGGGGTCACATCCGACCAGACCCACAGCAGCACGCCGGCCAGTACGACGATGACCAGCGCGCGCAGCAGGCGGCGGGTCTGCTGGTTGATGCTGGCCAGGGTGATCTGCTCGGCCTCGGCGGCGAATTCGGGGCGGGTCTCCAGTTCGCTGTCGTCGCGCGCGGCGGCCTGGTCGTCGCGCTTGTCCTCCATGCGCTTGAGGGCCAGGCGCCGCTCGCCCAGCGACAGCCAGCGCAGGGCCATGCCGTTGAGTGTGGCGATGGCGAGGAAGGCGATCGCCGACTCGATGAAATGCGCCGCCAGCGCCATCGCGGTGAGGAAATAGCCGGCGATGGCCAGCCCGGCCAGGCCCAGCGAATGCGCCGTCAGCAGCAGGCGCAGCAGCTGGCGCAGACGCAGCGGTTCGGTCTGACCGCTGCGCTGAGCCCATAGCGCGCCGGGTGCGAGCACGCGCCAGCACAGCCAGGCCAGCAGCAGGCTGGCGCTGACGAACAGCAGCCGGGCCAGGCTCGCGTTCGCCCACTGCTCGCCGAAGTAAAAATATAGAGAAAGCAAGAATTGCGCTGGCAGATAGACTGCCGTAAGCCAGCGCCAGAGCAGGTCCAGCGCCTGGCGGCGGCCCTGGCTCCAGCGGAAATGCGCCGCGGCCAGGCCCTTGTCCACATTCAGCCAGCGCAGGAATTCCAGCGCGTACAGCGGCGCGATCAGGCCGCTCAGAGCCAGGCTGAGCGCGTCGGCGAAGGGATAGCCGGTTTCGCCGGCGCGGCCGATCAGGCCGGCGGCGACCCAGCACAGCAGCGGCAGCGGTGCGGCCGCGGCCAGGCTGAGCAGCAGGGCCTGGCCGCTGAGGCGGTAGCGGTCCGTGCGGATGCGTCGGGTGGGCTGGGCCAGCGTGTCCAGCAGCGCCGGCACGCGCCGGCGGAACAGCCACAGGCTGATTACCAGGGCCAGGCCGGACAGGACGGGAAGCGGCCGTGCCCAGGCCAGGCGGCCGGTCTGGCGCAGCGCTTCCCACCAGCGGCCGGGCTGGACCATGTCCGAGGCACCGCTGAATACTTCCAGCGGCAGATTGCGGTCCACCGGCGCATGGCTGGGCGTCCACAGCAGGCGCGCGTCGAGCAGGTCGCGCAGGGTGGCGGTGTCCTTGATCAGGCCGGCCAGCTCCTGCTCGGCGTCGGCCAGGCTGTCGGCCAGGCGGCTCTGCACCAAGCTGAGCTGGGGCACGACTTCGGCACGGGTGGCGAACAGGCGGTACAAGGTCTGGCGCAGGGTGCTGCCGGCGCCGGCCTGGTCCTGCGGCAGGCGCTTGAGTTCGGCCGACACCGGCACCGAGGGATCGGCCAGCAAGTCGGCGGTCTCGCGCAGCTGGATCAGGGCGATGCGGGTCTGCGCCAGCTCGGTCTGCAACGCGGCGAGCTTGCGCTTGAGCACCGGCACCGACGGCAGTTTCTGCCGCTCGGCCAGCAGGATCAGACCTACCGCCTCGCTCACGCCGCTGTATTTGACGCGCTCGGTGGTGTTGGCCAGGGACTGGGCGGTCTCGTGGCGCAGCTGGGCGTAGTTGTCGCGGTTCTCGCGCACTTCGGCCAGGTGGCCTACCGCGCGCACCAGGTCTTCGCCGTAGAGCGCGTTTTGCCGTGCCACATCGCGCAGTACTTCATTGCCTTCGGCCAGCTCGGCGGCTTCTTCCTGCAGGCGCGAGCTGAGGCCCAGGGCCATGGCGCGGGTGCGGTCCAGGATCAGGCTTTGCAGTGCGTCGACCTTGTGCTGGCGCTCGCCGACCTCGCGCTGGCGCTGGCGCAGACGGGCCGATTCCAGCCGCATGCGCGGCTCGTAGCTGCGCAGTTCCTCTTCCAGCTGGGCAATGCGCACCAGGGCCAGACGCAGTGCCGCCTGGCGGCGCAGGCGGCTGGCTTCGGCCAGGGCCGGTGCCGTGTCCTTGTCGGCGGGAGCGGCTTCGCGCACCTTTTCCGCATCGGCCTGGGCCTGCTTGAGTTCGTCGCGGATCTGCGCCGGCCGCTCGTGCTGGCCGGCGACACGGGTCTGCAGCTGGGCCACCGCGGCCTGGGCATCGGCCAGCGCGGCCCGTTCCTGGCTGCGCTGGGCCTCCAGCTGGCTGACGCTGGCGCGCTCGGACAGGCCGGCGCGCCAGGCGAGCAGGGCGGCGGTATTGTCGTTGAGCAGGGATTGTTCCAGTGCCTGGGCGTCGGCCTCGGCGCTGGCGCCGGCGGCGCGCTGCTTGCGCAGTTCATCGATCAGGCCGTTGGCGCGGTCGTCGTCGGCCTGGGCGGCGTCGAGCAGGGTCTTGATGGCCTCGGTCTGCAGCGTATCGAGGTTTTTCGCCTCGGCCAGGGCCTGGCGCGCCGTCTTGATGCCGGCGGCGAGGCTGGGCGGCAGGGCGTCGATGCTGTCGGCACCGTCGTTGTCCGCCTCGGGCAGCAGGTTCTTGAGCCAGCGCTGGCGCAGGCGGCTTTCCTCGCTCACGTCGATGTCGGCCAGCGCGGCGTCGAGGATCAGCTTGAGTTCCGGCCAGTCCTTGCGGATGGCGAAGCCCAGGGCCTCGTCGCTGCCGATCTGGCCGAGCACGACCAGCTGCTCGCGCATGCCGGCGCGGGCGGCGGCATGCTGGGCGGTGACCAGGTCGCCGACCAGCACCTCGATCTCGCCCTGGTTCAGTGCGGCCAGGGTACGCGTGGTGGAGGGGAAGGCGGAGATCTGCGCCTTGGGCGCGACCGTGTTCAGCGCCTCGTGGCAGACATGCTGGGCGGCCACGCCGATGCGGTGTTCGTCGATCTGGTCCAGCCGCTGTATGCCGCTGCCGCGGCGCACGAAGGCGGCGCAGGGGAGGCGCAGATAGGGCGCGCTGAACAGGGCGGTATCGGCGCGCTCGGGCGAGGCGAAGGCGCTGGAAAGCATGTCGACGCGGCGCTCGCGCAGCGCCTGCAGTGCATCGGCCCAGCTGCGCACCGGCACTACGCGGAAGCGCAGGCCGGAGCGGTCGGCGACCAGGCGCAGGTAGTCGGCCGCCAGGCCGGTCTGCTGGCCGCCGTCCAGGCTGTCGATGGGAGCGAATTCGGGGTCCGGCGCGACGCGGATTTCCGCATGGGCCTTGCGCCATTCCTGCAGCGGGTCGTCGGCCCCGGCGCCGGCGGCGCTCAGGCTGCACAGGGCCAGCAGCGGGGCGATGAGGCGCGGCCAAAGACTTTTCAGCAACGTCGGGCTCCAGTTTCGGCAGTCGGGTGCAGCGCCGCGTGGCAGCGGGCGCGGCTTCTGCCACAATCGCGGGTTGGTACGGGTATCCCGGCGCTGCGGCCGGCCCGCACGGCCGGGTGGGCAGGGTTCGTGCGCCGCCGCGGCCGGACCAGCTTGCGCTGAGCGCCGCGGGAACGATACCATACCGCTCTTTTCCGCCTAAGAATCCTTTCTGGAGCCACCATGAAAGCCGACATTCATCCGAAGTACCACCCGGTGGTGTTCCAGGATGTGACCACCGATTTCTCCTTCCTGACCCGCTCCACCATGTCGAGCAAGGAAACGGTCAAGTGGGAAGATGGCAAGGAATATCCGCTCATCAAGATCGATATTTCCAGCGCCTCGCACCCGTTCTACACCGGCAAGCACAAGATCATCGACACCGGCGGCCGCGTCGACAAGTTCAACCGTCGCTACGCTGCCAAGAAGTGAGCAGCCGCCCGAACGGGCGCCGCTGACCGCCGTAGCGGGCCGCAAGGTCCGGCAGAACGCCGATCCGCAAGGGTCGGCGTTTTTGTTTGCGCATCCGGCGGGTTCCAGGCCGCCGCCCGCGGGTTGGTGTGCATTGCCGCTGTTCGCGCGCAGCGACTGGACCAAAGTCGCAACGCCGCGGGCAGCGGCCAGTCCCATGGCACGGTTTCCGATTCAAACGCCTGTGCGATAATTGCCCTTTACGCATGCGATCCGGCCCGCCGGCGCATGCCTCCGCCGGCGGCGGCCCAGCGGGCCCGCCGGCTCTCGTACAAGCAACAAGCGAACAGGAGTCTGCCGTGTCCGACAAGACCGTTGTCCTCACCGATGCTGCGTCCAACCGTTCAACCGCCCTGCCGGTGGTCAGCGGCACGATGGGCGATCCCGCCTTCGACATCGGCAAGCTGAACAAGGACACCGGCTACTTCACCTACGATCCGGGCTTCATGTCCACCGCGGCCACCAAGAGCGCGGTCACGTTCATCGACGGTGATCAGGGCGTGCTGCTGTACCGCGGCTACCCGATCGAGCAGTTGGCGAAACATTCCAACTTTCTCGAAGTAGCTTATTTGCTCATCAACGGCGAACTGCCCGGCGCCGGCGAGTTCGAGAAGTTCGAACACGATGTGACGCATCACACCATGATGCGCGAGTCGCTGAAGAACTTCTTCCAGGGCTTCCACTACGACGCCCATCCGATGGCCATGTGCATGGCCGCGGTCGGCTCCCTGGCCGCGTTCTACCACGACTCCCTCGACATCAACGACCCGGCCCAGCGCAAGCTCGCGGCGATCCGCCTGATCGCCAAGATGCCGACGATCGCCGCCGCCGCCTATCGCTATTCGATCGGCTGGCCGATCCGCTATCCGCGCAACAACCTGGAATACTGCTCGCGCTTCCTGCACATGATGTTCGAGGTGCCTAGCGAGCCGCTGCAGATGAATCCGGTCGCGGCCAAGGCGCTGGACCTGCTGTTCATTCTGCACGCCGACCACGAACAGAACGCTTCCACCTCGACCGTGCGCCTGGTCGGTTCCACCGGCGCCAACCCGTATGCCTGCGTCGCCGCCGGCATCGCCGCGCTGTGGGGGCCGGCCCACGGCGGCGCCAACGAGGCGGTGCTGAAGATGCTGGCCGAGATCGGCGACGCGAAGAATGTCGGCAAGGCCGTGGAGCGCGCCAAGGACAAGAACTCCGGTTTCCGCCTGATGGGCTTCGGCCACCGCGTCTACAAGAACTTCGACCCGCGCGCGACCATCATCCGCGAGATGTGCCACAAGGTGCTGGGCGAGCTGGGCGTGAAGGATCCGCTGCTGGATGTGGCCATGGAGCTGGAGCAGGCCGCGCTGAAGGATCCGTACTTCGTCGAGCGCAAGCTGTATCCGAACGTGGATTTCTACTCCGGCATCATCTACAAGGCGCTGGGCATCCCCACCGAGATGTTCACCGTGATGTTTGCCATCGCGCGCACCGCCGGCTGGGTTGCGCACTGGCTGGAACAGCACGAGACGCCGGATGCCAAGATCGGCCGTCCGCGCCAGATCTACACCGGCGCGCCGACCCGCGACTACGTGCCGGCGGACAAGCGCTGAGACGCGCTTTCCTCCGCCGCGATACGAAAAAGCCCGGCGCAAGCCGGGCTTTTTTATTGCGGCGTTTTCATTCCGCCGTGTCCTGTTCCAGCAGCTGCTGCGCCGCGGCCAGGTTGGCCCGGCGCATGGGTTTGCCGTCGATGCGGTCCAGCGGCGCCTGGCGCAGCGCGTCCAGCGGCAGCAGGGTGAGATCGACGGGAACGTCGTCGGCGCTGAAGCGGTAGGCGTCGAAGCGCTGCGCCTCGTCATGGCCCCAGCGCAGCTGGCGTTCGATCTGCTCGAAGGGAATGCCTTGCTCGTGCAGGAACAGGGGCAGGGCGTCGGGGTCGTCGCTGAACAGGTGCAGGCAGACGGCGGAATGCTGGTCGGCCGTGCCGTCCAGCACCGCGCCGACCAGGCGCGGCTCGAAGCGCTGGAAGAAGCGCAGCGCCTCGACCGCGCAGCGGCGCAGCGTGTGCAGGTATTCCAGCCGTTCCGTGCCGCCGAACAGACGCTGGTATTCGCGCAGGGCAGCTTCGATCTCGGTGTTGCGCGGCAGGTGGCGCTCGTCCTGTATGCCCAGGCGCTGCGCCGCGCGCAGCTTGGCCTGGTGATAGTCGCGCAGGCCCAGCTCGCTGATCAGCCGCGCCGCCTCGGCGGCGATACGCTGGCGCTGGTCGTCGCGGCGATCGTCCTGGGGGCGGCGCGGATGGCGGTGGCTGGCGGGCATCAGAAAATGTCGTAGGCCTCGCCCTGATGCGATTCGTCGGCCTGGTCTTCCGGCGGCGGCGCGCTCAGGCGTTCTATGTCCTCGCTCTTGAAGATCTCGAGGATGGAGCCGGGATCGTCGCTGGAGGCCAGGTAGCCGGTCTGCGGGTCTATGCGCGCCGTGCTGATGCCCGGCGGCGGCACGAACGGCGTTTCCGGCTTGCCGTCCAGGGCGACGCGCATGTAGTCGATCCAGATTGGCAGCGCCGCCTTGGCGCCGAATTCGCCGCGGCCCAGCGAGGTGAAATCGTCGAAGCCGACCCAGACGCTGGTGACCATCTGGTCGTTGAAGCCGCTGAACCAGGCGTCGCGGTGTTCGTTGGTGGTGCCGGTCTTGCCGGCCAGGTCGTTGCGCTTGAGATCCATCGCCGCGCGGCCGGTGCCGCGGCGGATCACGTCGCGCATCAGCGAGGTGACCAGATGGGCCGTGCGCACGTCCAGCGTGCGCGGCGCCAGGCGCGGCTTGCCGGGTTCGCTGAGGGGCTGGGCCGGTTCGGGCAGGCTGGCGGCATTGGCGCTGCGGATGGGACTGAAGCGCGGGCTGCCGCCGGCGGGCGTCGCGGGCGCAGTCGTGGATACGGCGGGATTGCTCACGGCCGGCGCGGCCTCGCGTGCAAGACGCGCATCGTCGAGCAGGCGTTCGGGGCAATTGCGGCAGGCGCGGCCGGGCTGGGCGACGAAGACTTCCTTGCCGTCGCGGTCGCGGATGCTGGCGATGAGGTACGGATCCACCAGCATGCCGCCGTTGGCCAGTACGGCGTAGCCGCGCGCCATGGTCAGCGGCGCGACCGAGGCCGTGCCCAGCGACATGGACAGGTTCTCCGGCATCGCCTCCAGCGGCAGGCCGAAGCGGGTGATGAACTCGCGCGCATAGCGCACGCCGATCGCATCGAGCAGGCGCACCGAGATCAGATTGACCGACTTGACCAGCGCCTCGCGCAGGCGCATGGGGCCCTCAAACTTGTCGTCGTCGTTGGACGGCGCCCAGATGCCGTCGGGGCGCGACGGATCGGGGAATACCAGCGGCGCGTCGTTGAGGATGGAGCTGGGCGTGAAGCCGTGCTCGAAGGCCGCGGCATACAGGAACGGCTTGAAGCTGGAGCCCGGCTGGCGCGCGCTCTGCGTGGCGCGGTTGAACTTGCTGCGGCCGAAGCTGAAGCCGCCGACCAGGGCGCGGATCGCACCGTCCTCCGGATCCAGCGAGACCAGCGCGGCCTGGGCCGACGGCAGTTGCGACAACGTCCAGTTTTCCTCGTCGCCGCGGGCTACCCGCACCACGTCGCCGGCCTTGAGCACGGCCTCGACCGTCTTGGGCGTGGCGCCGCGGCTGTTCTCGCTCTGGTAGGGGCGCGCCCATTCCACCGCAGTCTTGTTCAGCACCACCGCCTGACCGTCGGACAGGTACAACTGGGCGTGCTCCTTGCCGGCTTCCGTCACCAGTGCCGGCATCAGCCCGGCCACGGGGCGGAAGGCGGACAGCACCTGGGCGTAGTCTTCCGGCGTGGCATCGGGCTTGAGTTCGACATGGGCCTCGGCGCCGCGGTAGCCGTGGCGCTTGTCGTACTCCAGCAGGGCGTTGCGCACGGCCTGGTTGGCCGCTTCCTGCATGCGGCTGTCGATGGTGGTCTTGATGCTGTAGCCGTCGGTCAGCGCATCGTTGCCGAGGCGCTCCAGCGCTTCCACGCGCACCATCTCGGCGAGATAGGGTGCCTCGGCCTCGATCGGCGGCTCGTGCGCATAGGCCATGTCGGGCTGGGCCATGGCCGCCTTCATGTCCGCTTCTGAAATGAACTTGTTCTCGTACATGCGCGCCAGCACGTAGTTGCGGCGTTCCTCGGCGCGCTTGCGGTTGAACAGCGGATTGCCGGTGGACGGGAACTTGGGCAGCGAAGCCAGCATGGCGCATTCGCCCAGTTCGAGCTGATCCAGAGTCTTGCCGTAGTAGAACTCGGCAGCGGCGGCCACGCCGTAGGCGCGGTGGCCGAGGAAGATCTTGTTGAGGTACAGGGCGAGGATCTCGTCCTTGCTCAGCGCCTCCTCGATGCGCAGGGCCAGGAACAGCTCGGAGATCTTGCGCGTGTAAGTCTGCTCCGGGCTCAGGAAGAAGTTGCGCGCGACCTGCTGGGTGATGGTCGAGCCGCCCGGCCCCTTGTCGCCGGCCGTGCGCACCAGATGCCACACGGCGCGGAAAATGCCCTGCACATCGAAACCGGGGTGTTCGTAGAAGCGCGCATCCTCGGCGGCAAGGAAGGCGTTTTTCACTTTTTCCGGCACCTTGTCTATGGAAACCGGGATGCGCCGGGTCTCGCCGAAGGTGGCAATGAGCTTGTCGTCGGCGGTGTAGACTCGAAGCGGCACCTGCAGACGGACGTCACGCAAGGTCTCGACCGACGGCAGGCGAGGGGAAATCAGCCAGTAAGCGATGCCTATTGCAAGGCACCCGAGCAGGATTCCGCTGAGCGCGAGATAGAGCGCGTAGCGGGCCAAGCGAAGGAAAACGCGCATGTTGAACCGGGAATGTGATGGTAGTCAAAGTCGGCGCGACTCGGCCCGGAGTATAGATCCTGCCCCGCCTTTGCCGGTAGCCGAAATATCCAGGCTGCGGCCCAGTTTGTGTGACAAAACCCATGGATTTTCAGGGTCTTGGAGAATATTCTTCGGGTCGTTGCCATTTGGTTAAGTTTCGTATTTAATGTCACTGCGCATCTTTCGCTCGTAAGAGCGCGTGGGAAGGGGAAAAAAGTGGGCCTGTTCAGTCCGAAAGCGCCGCCGCTGATTGGGGTGGACATCAGTTCGACGGCGGTTAAGCTCCTGCAGCTCAGTCAGTCGGGTGGCCGTTACCGCGTTGAGCACTACGCGGTCGAGCCGCTGCCGCCCAATGCTGTGGTCGAGAAGAATATCGTCGAGGTCGAAGCCGTCGGCGAAGCCATACGGCGGGCCCTGGGGCGCTCCGGCGCCAAGACCAAGTTCGCCTCCGCCGCTGTAGCGGGCTCGGCGGTGATCACCAAGGTGATCCCGATGCCGGCCGACCTCAGCGAGGAAGACCTCGAAGGCCAGATCCAGGTCGAGGCCAACCAGTACATCCCGTATCCGATCGAGGAAGTCAGCCTCGATTTCGAGACCCTGGGCCCGGTGAAGGACAACCCGGACATGGTCAATGTGCTGCTGGCCGCCTCCCGTACCGAGAACGTCGATCTGCGCGTCGCCGCGCTGGACCTGGCCGGGCTTTCGGCCAAGGTGGTCGATGTCGAGGCCTTCGCCATGGAGAACGCCTTCAAGCTCATCGCCGACCAGCTGGCCGTGTCCAAGGACGCGGTGGTCGCGGTGGTCGACGTCGGCGCGACCATGACCACGCTGATCGTGCTGAAGAACCAGCGCACCATCTATTCCCGCGAACAGGTCTTCGGCGGCAAGCAGCTGACCGACGAGGTCATGCGCCGCTACGGCCTTTCCTATGAGGAGTCCGGTCTGGCCAAGCGCCAGGGCGGCCTGCCCGAATCCTACGAAATCGAGGTGCTGGAGCCCTTCAAGGAGGCGATGGTCCAGCAGATCAGCCGCCTGCTGCAGTTCTTCTTCGCCGGCAGCGAGTACAGCAAGGTCGACCAGGTCGTGCTGGCCGGCGGCTGCGCCTCCATCGCCGGCGTCGCGGACATGGTGGAAGAGCAGCTGGGTGTCCCCAGCGTGGTCGCCAATCCGCTGGCGAACATGTCGCTGTCGTCCCGCGTGCAGGCGCAGACGCTGGCCCAGGACGCTCCCGCGTTGATGATTGCCTGCGGCCTTGCGCTCAGGAGCTTCGACTGATGGCCAGAATCAATCTATTGCCCTGGCGCGCGGAACGGCGCGCCGTACGCAAGCGCGAATTCCTGATGATGCTGGGAATGGCCGCGGTGGCTGCCGTGGCGGTGTTCGGCGGCGTCTATTACTGGATGAGCGCGCGCATCGAGAACCAGGTCGACCGCAACACTTTCCTGCAGGAACAGATCAAGGAAGTCGAGAAAAAACTTGCCGAGATCAAGGAACTGGACAAGACGCGCAGCAAGCTGCTGCAGCGCAAGCAGGTGATCGAGCAGCTGCAGGCGAACCGTTCGCAGATGGTTCACATGTTCGACGAGCTGGTGCGCACCATTCCCGACGGCGTGCGCCTGACCTCGCTCAAGCAGGTCGGCGACGTGCTGACGCTGGAAGGCGTGGCCCAGTCCAACGCCAGCGTCGCCACCTACATGCGCAATGTCGAGGCCTCGCCCTGGCTGGGCCATCCGGATCTGAAGAAGACCGAGATCAAGCGCAGCGCCGAGAAGCGCATGCCGTATGACTTCGCCATGGACGTGCGCCTGCGCAAGCCCGCCGCGGAGGAAGAAGGTTCCACGGAAGGTGGCGCCGCTCCGGCTGCACCCGGTGCGCCAGCCGCGCCGGCGGCCGCTCCGGCCGCGCCGGCCCCGGCTGCCGCCCAGCCTGCCAACGCTGCCCAGGGGGCAAAACAATGAAAGCCTCCGATTTTCGCGACCTCGACTGGCAGAACGCCGGCAACTGGCCCCAGGGCGTCAAGATGACGTTCTGCGTGCTGCTGTTCCTGGTGCTGTGCCTGATCGGCTGGTACTTCTGGATCAAGCCGCAGCAGGAAGAGCTGGACGGCCAGGAAGCCACCGAGCGCACCCTGCGCGCGGACTTCTCGGTCAAGCAGGCCAAGGCGGTCAACCTCGAGGCGCTGCGCCAGCAGCTCGAAGAAATGAAGGACATGCTGCGCCAGATGCTGCGCCAGCTGCCGAGCAAGACGGAAATGCCGGAACTGCTGGTCGACATCTCGCAGACGGCGCTGTCCTCGGGCATCGAGAACGACCTGTTCCAGCCCGGCGCCGAAACCGTCAAGGAGTTCTACGCCGAGAAGCCCATCGCCCTGCGCATGGTCGGCTCCTACCACCAGTTCGGCGCCTTCATCAGCGGCGTGGCCTCGCTGCCGCGCGTGGTGATCCTGACCATGCACGATGTGTCGCTGCGCCCCAAGGGCGCGGCCGCGAGTCTGCCGGGCGCCAAGACCAAGGTCCTGACCGACGGCGGCATCCTCGCTCTGGAAGGCACGGTGAAGACGTACCGCTACGTCGAGGACGACGAAGCGCCCGCCCCGGCGCCCGGCGCCAAACCCGGCGCCGCTGCCGCCGCCAAGCCTGCGGGAGGTAAGTAAGCATGCGCCTGCGAACATTTGCCGTGCCCGTCCTGGCCATGCTGCTGCTGGCGGGCTGCACTTCGGGACGGCGTGACCTGGAAGACTGGGTCGCGGCGGAAAAGGCGAAGAAGGGAGCCCCGATCGATCCGCTGCCGGTGGTGAAGACCTTCGAAACCTTCGAATACAAGTCTCAGGACGCCGGCGGCCTGGAACTGCGCGATCCCTTCGGCGCCAGCGCCGAGGAAGCGCGCGCCGAGCTGGCCGCCGAAGGCGGCAACGGTCCGCGTCCGGACGCCAATCGCCCCAAGGAACTGCTCGAGAACTATCCGCTGGACGGCCTGGACATGGTCGGCACGCTGGGTATGGGCAGCGCAATGGAAGGCCTGGTCAAAGATCCCGACGGCGTCGTGCACCGGGTGCACGAGAACAATTACCTCGGACAGAACTACGGCCGTATCACGGTGATCGCCGAAGACCGAATCGAACTCGTCGAGCTGGTGCCCAACGGTGCCGGCGGCTGGATGGAGCGTCAGGCTTCCATCGCGCTCGATGACCAATAAGAGGCCCATTGGGGGTGACTTTCATGACTACGACAGCTGCCAACAACCCTGGACGTTCGTCCGGTCCCCTCGTCCGCCGCTTGCGCCGATGCATTTCCGCACTGGCGTTGCTGACGGTGCTGGGTAGCGGAACGGCCAGCGCCGAGAACGTGCTCGAGAAGATCACGTACAACACCCTGCCCGGCGGCAAGGTGGAAGTGACGCTGCAACTCTCGGGACCGGCCAACGAGCCTCAGGTCTTCACCACCGATACGCCGCCGCGCATCGCGCTGGATCTGGCCGACACGCGCAGCGCGCTGGCGCAGCGCAGTGTCGACATCAACACCGGTTCCACCACGTCGGTCTCCGCGGTCGAAGCCGCGGGACGCACCCGCGTCGTGGTCGACCTGGTGCGCCCGTCCAGCTACGAAAGCAAGATCGACGGCCGCAACCTTATCCTCACCGTGGCCAACGGCGTGACCGGCTCGGCCACCGCCACGGCCATGGTCAACAACGATCCGACCAAGGCCGTCGCCGCACGCGGCGTGGAAGTGAGCAACCTCGACTTCCGCCGCGGCAAGAACGGCGAAGGCCGCGTGGTGATCAACTTCAGCGGCGAAGGCGCCACCACCGACGTCAAGCGCGAAGGCGACAAGATCGTCCTCGATCTCTACAACGCCCAGCTGCCGGCCAACCTGGCCCAGCGCATGGACCTGCTGGACTTCGCCACCCCGGTGCAGTTCATCGAAGCCCGTTCGCGCAGCAACGGCGCCCGCCTGGAAATCACCGCCAAGGGCCCGTTCGAGCAGATGGCCTACCAGTCGGGCAATGAATACGTGCTGGAAATCGCGCCCAAGAAGGCCGAGGCCGAGGCCAAGCGCGAGAAGGGCGCTCCGCCGGAATACACCGGCGCCCGCGTCACCTTCAACTTCCAGGACATCCCGACCCGCTCGGTGCTGCAGCTGATCGCCGACGTGTCCGACCTGAACATCGTCGTGGCCGACAGCGTCACCGGCAACGTGACCCTGCGCCTGATCAACGTGCCCTGGGACCAGGCGCTGGATCTGGTGCTGCAGGCCAAGGGCCTGGACAAACGCCGCCGCGAGAACGTGATCTGGGTCGCGCCGCAGAAGGAAATCGCCGACCGCGAACAGGCGCTGGAAGACGCCCGCATCGCGCTGGAACAGCGCGTCGAGCTGGATTCGGCCTACATCAAGGTCAGCTACGGCAAGGCCAAGGACATCGCTGCATTGCTGGCCAGCAAGAGCAGCGGCGGTGGCGGCGGCGGCGGCGAGGGCGGCGCTTCCAAGGGCTTCCTGTCAAGCCGCGGCTCGGTCACCTTCGACGAGCGCACCAACACCCTGCTGGTCAACGACACTCCCGAAAAGCTGCGCGAGATCCGCGAGCTGGTGCTGACTCTGGATCGCCCGGTGCAGCAGGTGCTGATCGAATCGCGCATCGTCATCGCGACCGACGAATTCGCCAAGGAGCTGGGCGTGCGATTCGGCGTCAGCGGCGGCTACGAGGACAGCAACGGCAACGTGATCGCCCTGTCCGGCAGCCAGGTCGGCGCCGACACCATGGCCAACGTCGCGCTGAACAACCGTTTCGCCGGCGACCGCGGTACGCCGGTCAGCGCGCCGGGCCAGATTCCGGGCGGCATCGCCGTCCCAGCCCTGGGCAACCGCCTGGGCGTGAACATGCCGGCCGCTTCGCCGGCGGGCAGCTTCGGCCTGGCCATCCTCGGCGCGGACTATCTGCTCGATCTGGAGCTTTCCGCGGCGCAGACCGAACAGCGCGGCGAAGTGATCTCCAGCCCGCGCGTGATCACCGCCAACCAGCAGGAAGCCGTGATCAAGCAGGGTCAGGAAATCGGCTACGTGACCTACCAGCAGGGTTCGGCCGGCGGCGCCGGCCAAGCCACCGTCTCGTTCAAGGACGCGGTGCTGGAACTCAAGGTCACGCCGACCATCACCAACGACGAGCGCGTGGTGCTGGCCCTGAACGTGAAGAAGGACAACATCGCCGCGCTGGTAGCCAACCCCGGCGGCGGCTTCGTGCCGCAGATCGACAAGCGCGAGATCAATACCACCGTGCTGGTCGATGACGGCCAGACCGTGGTGCTCGGCGGCGTCTACGAAGTGGAGACGCGCACCGACGTCAAGAAAGTTCCGTTCCTCGGCGACATCCCCGGCGTTGGCGCGCTGTTCCGCAACAAGCGCAACAACAACGACAAGGCCGAGCTGCTGATCTTCGTGACGCCGCGCATCCTGAACGAAAGCCTGAAATAACACGCTTTAGCTCGCACACGCCCGGCCGCCAGGCCGGGCGTTGCGGCCAGAAACGCAATGAATTTGCGAGCTTGGAGAGACGACATGAGAGCAATTAAGCGATGCCTCGGTCTGCTGGCGGCCAGCCTGATGCTGGCCAGCTGCGGTGGCGGGGGCGGCAGCGGTGGGGACGGCGCCTTCCAGCCGACCCCCAGCGGTACCTTGACCATCACGGCGACGACCAGCGAACTGCCGATGAACCGCGACGGCGTTGGTCCGTTCTTCGGTTCGCCTTTCATGGCGGAGCTGGACATCACCTGGCGCCGTGCCAACGGCGATCTGGTCAGCGGCCAGGAAGTGGCCGTGGCGATCAGCCCGGTCAGCGTGGCCGGCTTCTCCACCCTGGATGATCCGGAAACCCAGATCCAGCTGGACGGCAACGGCAACTACCTGCGCGGCAACGAGTTCCTCGACATCCTGGGCAGCGGCCCGGTCGACGTCACCGCCGGCCATGCCAAGATCTTCGTCCATTCGTCGAATATTTCCGGCGTGGCGACGATCACGGTCACCGCGCGCGACAGCCAGTCCTCGAATACCACCATCTCCAAGACGTTCAACGTCACGGTCATTCCGGGCACCAGTTCGCTGCCGGCCTCGATCACGCTCGACGCCAGCCCGCGCAACGTCTACCTGGCGGATGCCGGCGGCTCCAGCAGCTCCATCATCAACGCCGTGGTGCGCGATGGCACCGGCCAGCTCGTGCCCAACCCCGGCACCGGCAATACCGGCTTCAACAACGTCCAGCTCGAAGTGATCGGCGGCGAAAGCTACGGCACCCTGAGCGTCACGGGCAGTACCGCCGCCGTCGTCAAGGCACGCACCATCCAGGGTGTGGCCGCGGCCTCGTTCAGCTCGGCCACCCAGCAGGGCGTGGTGCAGATCCGCGCCACGGCCGATCGCGCCGATGGCAATGTGGACAACGGCATCGCCAACCCCGTCGCCGTCACGACCTCGATCGTCGTTTCCGACGGCAAGCTGTTCGATCTCGCCCTGACCACGCCGACTGAAGATGCGCTGTTCACCGGCAACGTCACCGCCTCGACCACGAACCAGCCCAACGGCACCTACGGCCTGATCGTCAGCGCACTGGCGACCGACCGCCAGGGCAATCCGGTCGCGCCGGGCACGCCGATCCGCTTCGGCGCCGTGGACTCCCCGCTCATCGGCTTCCCGGCGGAAGGCCCGGGCCGCCTCGCCATTGCGGGCACCGACGGCGATCCGCAGGAAGGCGGCACCCTCTTCACCGCGCCGACCGGCCGCTTCACCGCGCCGGGCCACCGTCCGGGACCGGGCGACACCCTGCTCGTGTTCGCCGACCTGGTGCCGGGCAACCGCGACCTCGAAAGCGCACGCCAGATCACCACGGTCAACACCGCGACCAGCCTGAATGTCAGCGTACCGTTCAACCGCAACGACGACACCGGTAACAGCGTCAACAACGGTCCGGTCCTGCCTTACGCGATCGGCCGCGCCCAGTCGGCGACCATTGTCGACCGGGGCAACTTCGCCGGCATCGGTGCCCTGGGCATCACCAACGCTCAAGGCGTGGCTACCGCCATCCTGAACTACCCGGTCAACCAGCTCGGCAAGCGTGTGTATGTCTACGCCCAGGGCGACGGCATCAATGCGGGCAGCGCGATCAAGAAAGTCACTGACATCGGTGCCTTCGTCTTTGCCGGTATGAAGGAAGGCAGGCTGTTCGCGAATCCGACGTCGATTTCCGGCAACACCACCGCGGCGGTCACGGTCTGCCTGCTCGACGAGCTGGGCGCACCGATCCAGGGCGTGGCTGTCGGCTTCGCGTTCAGCGGCCTGGCCTCCGGCGCACAGGGCTTCGTCGACAACATCCCCGGCAGCGGTATCGTCGAGGACCGTACCGGCCCCAACGGCTGCACCGTGGCCATGGCGCGCACCGTCGGCGTGAACGACTCGGGCGGCGGCAACAGCGAGCCCAAACTCAATTTCTACGTCGATGAACTCACCGACGAAGTCGAGATCACCGCGGGCGGCGAAGGTTCGCTGACGGCCGCACCGAGCCACTTCCGCGGCACCGGCGGCGTCATCACGCTGACTCTGCGCGACAGCGCCGGTAATCCGGTTCCGGGCGTGATGATCAATTCGTCTTGCGAAGGCGATGTCAGCCTGACGGTTCCGGCCGGAGCCACCAATGCCCAGGGCCAGACCACGGCGACTGTCGTCGCATCCGGCCTGAACGGCTACAACACGGCCGGCGAGGGCACCTGCACCTTCACGGCTTCGACCGGCGAAACCACCGAGGTCGGCTTTGACGGCATCGATTTCTGCGAGAACCCTGACGGCATCAGCCCGCCGCCGGATCCGCAGCTCTGCGGCGACGACAATACCGATCCGGTGACGCTGACCGTCGTGGTCACGCCCAGCGCCAACTGCACCCTGACCGTGGTCAGCAATCCGGCCGGCCTGAGTTGCAGCGCGCCCTTCAGCACCACCGGCCAGAACTGCGCTTCGGACTTCGATCAGGGCGAGACGGTGACCCTCACCGCAGTGACCTCGCCGGCTGCACCGGCCTGCCCGGCAACCCGCACCATCACCTTCAGTGGCGGCTGCGCTCCGACTGGCGGTAGCGGCAATCAGGCCCGCGTGACGCTGAACACGGCGCAGAGCTGCAGCGTGACCGTGACCCAGTAAGCCAGCATTACGCTGTCTGTTAGGAAGGCCGCCGCAAGGCGGCCTTCTTTTTTGCGCGCCCGCCAGCCGAAACGGCAGTAACGTATCGCGGTCGCCATGCGCCGGCGTGGCGCCGGCAGCCTCGACCATGAGCCGGTGTGGCCGGCGCAACTGCTCGCCGAAGACCACCCCACGGCCGCACGCCATTGCGCTCAACGCGGCAGGAATCCACTCCGACTGCGCAAGCCGGCTCGCGCCCGCCGCAGGCACTGACGGCCAGCAGCACGCTTTTGCGTAATAGCCCAGGCGCCGCGCCCGCCAGCTTGCATTTGTTTCCCGCCGGGCCGGCGCGGCGTTCACCCGGCGCCTGCCGGCAGGTACGGCCGCCTGCTAGCATCCGGTCAACTCCGCGGGAGCGTCCCATGGCAGCCAATTCGTTCCGCGTCGATGTACCGGCAGGCAGCGTGCTGTTCCACCAGGGTGATGCGCCGACCTCGGCCTTCCTGCTGGAAAGCGGCAGCATCGAGGTCTTCACCGAGCAGGGCGATGCGATACGCCGGCTCGGTGTGCTCGGTGCCGGCGACCTGCTCGGGGAAATGGCGGTGCTGGACGATTCGCCGCGCACCGCGACCGCGCGCGCGCTGTCGGACTGCGTGCTGATGCCCATAGACCGCAAGCAGTTCGCCGAGCGCCTGGATTCCGCCGATCCGGTGGTGCGCGCGCTGCTGCTGAGCCAGATCTCGCGCTACCGCTCGGCCCTGGCCCAGCTGTACGGCCACGGTGATCCGCAGGCCGCCGCGCCTGCCGCGCCGCGCGACGACGCCTCGGCCCTCGCGCTGGACAAGATCCGTCTGGAGAGCCATCTGCGCGAGGCGCTGGACAAGGGCGAACTCGAAGTGCGCCTGCAGCCCATACTCGACATCGCCAGCAAGCGCATCGCCGGGTTCGAGGCGCTGACGCGCTGGACCCATCCCGAGCGCGGCCCGATCTCGCCGGCCGAATTCATCGCCCTGGCCGAGGAAACCTCGCTGATCGTGCCCGTGGGCGACTACGTGCTGGACGCAGTCTGCGGCGCGCTGCAGCGGCTGGGCCGGCAGGAGCAGGGCGAGGACATATTCGTCGCGCTCAACGTTTCCGGCCGCCAGCTCGACGACGAGCAACTGCTGGACCGCTTCCTCGCCGTGCTGCACGCGCACGGCATACGCCCGGCCCAGCTCAAGATCGAGATTACCGAAAGCCTGGTGCTGGACTACGCCCAGGTCTCGCGCATCATCCAGCGCTGCCATGCGGCCGGCCTCAAGGTTGCGCTGGACGATTTCGGCACCGGCTATTCCAATCTGGGACATTTGCACAAACTGGAATTCGATACGCTGAAGATGGACCAGGGCTTCATCCGCCAGATGCACGAGCCGCGCTGCCTGGCCATCGTCCGCGCCGTGGTCGCCATGGCCGATTCGCTGGGCTGCAACATCGTCGCCGAAGGCGTGGAAACGCCCGAACAGCTGCGCGCGCTGGGCGAACTCGGCTGCACCTACGCCCAGGGCTGGCTGATCGGCAAGCCGCTGGCGCTGGATGAGGCAGTGGCGCTGCTGGGGCGGGATTCGTGATCGGGGACTGGAGATCCGGCATTCGCGGACAGCCCATCGCGCCAGAACCGCACCACCCTGAGACATCCGGCACAGGACACAGGATCTTCCGCGGCCTTCAATTCCGGTAAACGAACTCACCCATACTGCCGCTGCGCAGCCATCCGTTGCGGGTCCGCTGGCCCCATCCGGTCCGCTGCGGCAAACTTTCCGGCTCCGCGGCGGTCCAAGCCCGCCGCCCCACGTTCCAGTTGGCGAAAACATCCATGGATCAACCCGAACCGCAGCGTGTGTCGACGCTGATCGATACCTTCCGCGCGCTGCGCGAAGATCTGTCCGGCCGCATCATCGGCCAGGCGCACCTGGTGGACCGCCTGCTCGTCGCCCTGCTGGCCGACGGCCATCTGCTGGTCGAAGGCGCGCCGGGCCTGGCCAAGACCACGGCGATCAAGGAGCTGGCCAGCCGCATCGAGGCCGATTTCCACCGTGTCCAGTTCACCCCCGACCTGCTGCCGGCCGATCTCACCGGCACCGAGATCTACCGCCCGCAGGAAGCGCGCTTCGAGTTCCAGCGCGGCCCCATCTTCCACAACGTGATCCTTGCCGACGAGGTCAACCGCGCACCGGCCAAGGTGCAGTCGGCCCTGCTCGAAGCCATGGGCGAGCGCCAGGTCACCATAGGCCGCACGACCTATCCGCTGCCGAACCTGTTCCTGGTCATGGCCACGCAGAACCCGATCGAGCAGGAGGGCACCTATCCGCTGCCCGAAGCCCAGCTCGACCGCTTCCTGATGCACGTCTCCATCGGCTACCCCGATGCCGAATCCGAGGCTGCCATCCTGCGCCTGGCGCGTTCGCGCGCCCGCGCCGAGCTGCATGCGGCCGAGGCGCCGCGCCAGCGCCTGAGCCAGGCGCAGATATTCGCCGCGCGCGAAGCCGTGCTGGATCTGCACCTGGCGCCGGCACTGGAGCAGTACATCGTCGAGCTGGTCGTGGCCACGCGCAACGCGCAGCGCCACGGCGCCGATCTCGCGCGCTGGATCGCCTTCGGCGCCAGCCCGCGCGGCACCATCGCGCTGGACCGCTGCGCCCGCGCCCATGCCTGGCTGGCCGGCCGCGACTACGTGCTGCCCGAGGACGTGCATGCCGTCGCCCCCGACGTGCTGCGCCACCGCGTGCTGCTGAGCTACGAGGCCGAGGCCGAAGGCGTGCGCGGCGATCAGGTGATCGCCCAGCTGCTGGCCCGCGTCGCCTTGCCCTGACCGCCATGCAGGCTGCCGGTCCCGGTTCGAACACGGCGCGTCCGCGCAACGCCGCGGCGTGCGTACAGGTGCGCCTGGACGACCTCATTGCCCAGCGCATCGCCGCGCGCTCGCTGGTGCTGGCGGCTTCGCGCAAGGTTTCCGCGGCCCAGGCCGGCGTGAAAGCCTCGCGCTTCCGTGGCCGCGGCGTCGATTACGTGGAATCGCGCGGCTACCAGCCCGGCGACGATATCCGCAGCATGGACTGGCGCGTCACCGCGCGCAGCGGCCGGCCGCATACCAAGGTGTTCCAGGAAGAACGCGAACGCAGCGTGCTGCTCGTGATCGACCATGCCGCCAGCATGCGCTTCGGCACGCGGGTCTGCTTCAAATCGGTGCAGGCGGCGCGCGCCGCCGCCCTGATCGCCTGGAGCGCGATCCGCGGCGGCGACCGCGTCGGTGCGCTGGGCTTCGGCAGCGGCGTGACCGGCGAAGTGCGCCCGGCCGGTGGCCCGCGCGGTGTGCTGCACTGCCTGCGCGCCCTGGCCGACTGGGACACGCTGGCCCGGGTCGAGCGCGAATCCGGCCCGGCGCCGCTGTCGCAGGCGCTGGAGCGCGCCCGGCGCCTGGCGCGGCCGGGCAGCCTGGTCGTGCTGCTCACCGACGGTTTCAGCAGCGATGCTGCGGCGGAAGCGCCGCTGGCGCGCCTGGCCGGGCACGGCGATGTGCGCCTGCTGCTGATGACCGATGCGCTGGAACTGGCCGCGCCGCCGCGCGGCCGCTACGCCGTCGCCCTGGGCGGCGTGCGGCGCTGGCTGGAATTCGATGCGGCCGCTGCCGATACGCAGTGGACCGATGCCTTCCGCCACCGCCGCGAACTGCTGCTGCAACAGGCCCGGCGCCTGGGCGTGGCCCACATCGCCGTGGACACGCGCGACGATCTTTCCCGCTGCCTGGCGCCGCTGGGCCTGGCCCTGGCCACACGGCGGAGCTACGTCTGATGGCCGCTGCCGCCGCCGCTCCCGCTGCCGCGCCGCAGCTGCGCGACATCCATCTGCCAGCCGAACCGGGCTGGTGGCCGCCGGCGCCGGGCTGGTGGCTGCTGGCGCTGATCGCGCTGGCCCTGCTGGTCTGGGCCGGCCTGCGCCTGCGGCGCCAGCTGTACCGGCGCCGCCGTCACCGCCTTCTGCTGGCCGAGCTGGCGCGGCTGCGTCCGCAGGCGCTGGACGAAGCCGCGGTGCCGGCCTGGCTGGCGGCGCTGTCGGCCTTCCTGCGCCGGCTCTCGCGCGCCGTGCGCGCCGATGCGGCCACGCTGCGCGGCGAAGACTGGATCCGCTTCCTCGACCGCCACGGCGACGGCTTCGCCGCCTACGCGCCGCTGCTGCTGGACGCGCCGTACCGGCCGCGCGGCGACATCGACGCGGTACGCCTGCACGCCCTGGTGCAGGCCCATGCCGAGCGCGTGCTGGCGCGGGAGCTGCGCGATGTTTGAATGGGCCTGGCCCTGGCTGTTCGCCCTGTTGCCGCTGCCCTGGCTGGTGCTGCGGCTGTGGCCCGAATCGGCCGAGCAGGGCGCGGCACTGCAGCTGCCCTATGCCGGCGTGCTCGAAGGGGTCGCCGCCGGCTCCTTGTCGCGGCGCGGCGCGCATACGTCCTGGCGGCCGTGGCTGCTGTGGCTGCTGCTGCTCACGGCGGTGGCGCGGCCGCAGTGGCTGGGCGAACCCACGGATCTGCCGCGCAGCGGCCGCGAGATGCTGCTGGCGCTGGATGTCTCTGGCAGCATGAACATCGCCGACATGTCCCTGGGCGGACGCGAAGCCACCCGCTTCCAGGCCATGCAGGCCATCATCGGCGACTTCATCGCGCGCCGCGGCGGCGACCGCGTCGGGCTGATCCTGTTCGGCTCCAACGCCTACCTGCTCACACCGCTGACCTTCGACGTCAAGACGGTGCGCACCCAGCTGGACGAATCCGCAGTCGGCCTGGCCGGGCGCGAGACCGCCATCGGCGATGCCCTGGGCCTGGCGGTCAAGCGCCTGCGCGACCGGCCCGAGGCGCAGCGCGTGGTGATCCTGCTCACCGACGGCGTCAACACCGCCGGCGAGATCGATCCGCGCAAGGCTGCCGAGCTGGCCGTCGCGGAAAAAGTGAAGGTCTATACGATCGGGCTCGGCTCCGACCGCATGCGCGTCGACGATTTCTTCGGCAGCCGCACGGTGAACCCCTCTGCCGACCTGGACGCGGCCCTGCTGACCGAAATCGCGACGAAAACCGGCGGCCGCTTCTTCCGCGCCCGCGACACGCAGGAGCTGGCCGGCATCTACCGCGAGATCGACCAGCTCGAACCCGCTGCCGACCAGAACGAGCGCTACCGCCCGGTGCGCGAACTGTTCCATCTGCCGCTGGGCCTGGCGCTGGCACTGGCCTTGTTGCCACTGCTGGATCCGCGCCGCTACCGCGCCGCCGCCGGGAGCCGCGCATGATCGGCGACTTCACCTTGCTGCGGCCCTGGTGGCTGCTGGCCCTGCTCGCACTGCCGCTGCTGTGGCGCGCGCTGCGCGCCGACGGCGGCCTGCAGCGCAGCTGGGCGCGGGTGGTCGATGCGCACCTGCTGCCGCATCTGCTCAGCGGCGCGGAGTCCGCGCAGCGCTGGCCGCTGCGCCTGGCCGTCGCGGCCTGGCTGGTGGCCACGCTGGCCCTGGCCGGCCCGGCCTGGGAGCGCCTGCCTGCGCCGCTGTACCGCAACCAGGCCGCGCGTGTGATCGCGCTGGAACTCAGTCCCAGCATGCTGGCCGGCGATCTCAAGCCCAACCGCCTGACCCGCGCGCGCTTCGCCGTCAACGATCTGCTCACCCGCCTGGGCGATGGCCAGGTTGCGCTGCTGGGCTATGCCGGCGACGCCTTCGTGGTCGCGCCCATGACCGACGACAGCGCGACCGTGCGCAACCTGCTGGCCGAGCTGGAACCCGGCGTGATGCCGGTGGCCGGCAACGCCACCGCGGCGGCGATACGCCGTGGCGCCGAGCTGATCCACCAGTCCGGCGCCGGCGGCGGCGAGGTGATCCTGGTGCTGGACGCGGCCTCCACCGACGCCGCCGCGGCGGCGCGCGAGGTCGCGCGCAACGGCGTGCGCGTGTCGGTGCTGGCCGTGGGCACGGCGGCCGGCGCGCCGGTGAGCCTGCCACAAGGGGATTTCTGGAAAGATTCCAACGGCAACATCGTCGTGCCGCGCCTGGATGCCGCGCCGTTGCGCGAGCTGGCCCAGGCCGGCGGCGGCAGCTTCCTGCAGCTGGACCAGGCCGGCACGGTCGATTTCAGCGTGCTGGCCGGCCTGGCCGCCAGCGCCGGCGAATCCGCGGCGCCCGGCGCGCAGAGCGCCGAACTGCGCGACCGCGGCCCCTGGCTGGCCCTGTTGCTGATTCCGCTGGCCCTGGCCGGTTTCCGCCGCGGCTGGCTGGTCGTTTTCCTGCTTGGACTGGGCCTGGGCGGCGCGCCGCCGGCCCAGGCTCTGGGCTGGCAGGACCTGTGGCAGCGACCCGACCAGCAGGCCTGGCAATCGCTGCAGTCCGGCGATGCCGCGCGCGCCGCCGAGCTGGCCCGCGACGGCGACCTGCGTGCTGCCGCGCAGTTCCGCGCCGGCGAAGCCGAAGCCGCGGCCGCGGGCTGGGCCAAGGGCGCCAGCGCCGACGCAGCCTACAACCGCGGCAATGCGCTGGCCCAGCAGCAGCGCTACGAGGAAGCGATCGCGGCCTGGAACGAAGCCTTGCAGCGCGATCCCGGCCACGCCGATGCGGCGGCCAACAAGCAGGCGGTCGAGGACTGGCTGCGCAGGAATCCCTCGCAGCAGTCCGACAGCAAGAACAGCACTGAAAAACAGCAGCAGAATTCACCGCAGAACGGGCAGCAGTCCGGCTCCGGCCAGCAGAACCAGGACGGTTCCGACGCCGCCCAGCAGAACCAGGACGCCAGCGCCGGCGAACAGGGCCAGGACCAGCAGAGCCAGTCCGGCCAGCAGGGCGAGGCGGCCCAGTCCGGCCAGCCCGACGCCGGATCGCGCGCGCAGGATCAGTCCGACTCCGCCGGCGAATCGCAGCAGAACCAGGACCAGGCTTCCCGGCAGGGCCAGCACAAGCCCGGCGAGCAGAACGACGACAAGGCCTCCGCGCAGCAGGACGCCGGCAAAGCCGATGCGAAACAGCAGCAGGCCTTCCAGCAGGCGATGGAACAGGCGCTGCAGCAGAAGGCGCAGCAGGGCGAGGCGCCGGCGCTCAAACCCGGCGAAAACGACGAAAAAGGCAACAAGGCGGCCGCCGCGCCGGCCGAGACCACGGCCGAGCGCGAGCAGCGCCAGTCGGTGGAGCAGTGGCTGCAGCGCGTGCCGGACGATCCAGGCGGTCTGCTGCGGCGCAAGTTCCAGCTTGAGTACGAGCGGCGCCAGCGCGCCCAACGCGGAAACCAGTGACATGACGCGACGCCTGTTCTCTTCCCTAGCGCTGCTGCTCGTGCTGTGCCTGTTGCTGCCGGCGACGGCCTTCGCCGCCGCCGCGCCGACCGCGCGCGCCTGGCTGGACCGCGACAGCATGCAACTGGGCGAAACCGTCACCCTGAACATCGAGACCACCGAATCGGCGGCCGAGCCGGATTTCAGCGTGCTGGAAACCGATTTTGAACTGCTCAACCGCTCCAGCTCGACCTCGGTCAGCATCGTCAACGGCGATGCGACCAGCACGCGGCTGTGGGCGATAGGACTCAAGCCGCGCCGCGAAGGCCGCCTCACGATTCCCGAATTCCCCGTCGGCAACGGCAAGACCGCCGCGGTACAGCTGGAAGTCGGCGCGGCGCCGGTGGTGGCCAGCGCCAAGCCCGGCGATGATCTTTTTATCGAAGTCACGGCCGATCCGCTCAACGTCTTCGTGCAGCAGCAGATCCGCGTCACGGTGAAGCTGTTCTTCGCGGTCAACCTCACCGACGGCGGACTGGACGAGCTGGCCGCGGGCAATGCCGTGGTGCAGAAGCTGGGCCAGGACCGCGCCTACGACACCGAGCGCTCCGGCCGGCGCTACCGCGTGCTGGAGCGGCGCTACGCCGTGACCGCGGAGAAGAGCGGCCTGCTGGAATTGCCGGCGGTGCAGTTCCGCGGCCGCGCGCTCAGCGGCAACGACCCGAATGCGATGTTCTTCGGCCGCGGCCGCGCGGTCAGCACGCGCTCGGACGCCATCAGCATCGACGTGCGGCCGCGGCCGGCGGAAGCGGGCAACGGTCCCTGGCTGCCGGCGCAGTCGCTGGAGCTGCGCGCCGAAGGCATCACCGAGCCGGCCAGCGGCCGCGTCGGCGAGCCGCTGACGCTCACGCTGACCGTGGTCGCCCAGGGCCTGGGTTTCGAGCAGCTGCCTGAACTGGAACTGCCGGCCATCGACGGCGCCGACGTGTATCCGGACAAGTCCGTCACGCGCTCGCGCGAGAGCGGCGGCTGGATTGTCGGCGAGCGCAGCCGCAAGTTCGCCATAGTGCCCAAGCGTCCCGGCAGCCTGCGGATTCCGGGTGCCAGCCTGGGCTGGTGGAATACGACCGACAACCAGGCCGCGACGGCGCAGAGCCCGTCCTTCACGGTCGATGTGGCGCCGGCTGCGGCGGCTTCCGCCGAGGTGCCGGCGGTCAGTGCGCCGGCGGTTGTCACGGCAGCGCCAGCCGCCGCCGCGGACGGTGCGCAGACGGTGTTCTGGCGCAACCTGGCATTGTCCAGTTTTGCACTCTGGCTGGCCTCGGCACTGCTGCTGTTCTGGTACACGTTCTGGCGCCGCCGCGGTGCGCGGCCCATTGCGGCAGCGGTGCCGGCACCGGCCGGACAGCGGCGCGATTTCGACCAGGCCGTTTCCCGCGGCGATGCGCACGCCGCGGCGCGCACACTGCTGGCCTGGGCGCGGCGCGAAGGTTTCGCCGCCGTGAATCTCGGCGAACTCGCGCGCCAGCTCGATTCCGCCGCGCAGCAGCGCGCGATCGATCAATTGCAGGCCGCGCTGTATGCCGCCGGCGCCGGCGCGGTACTGCCGGCGGATCTTGCCGCCGCCTTCCGCGACGGCCTGCACCGCCGCGCCGCGCCCGCCGCGGCGAACGAGGACAGCGTGCTGGCGCCGTTGTGGCCGGGTGCGGAGCGGCATTGAGTGTGAGGCGCGTGTCCGGAGTCAGCCGCTGCGGTGAGTATGGGGCGTGTGTCGGAGTCTGCCGCGGACGGTGCTTGTTTCAGGCGCTGACGAAGTCCGCGCCAGGGTTCCGACCGCATCGCGTGTTTCCGATTGCGCCGCTGCAGCGTAGTCGTAGTGCGGTGACGCAATGGCGGATCGCGCGTGAAAGCCCTCTCCCCCAAGCGCGAACGCGCTTGGGGGAGAGGGTTGGGTGAGGGGGCAGCGTCTCAGCTGCGAAAGCGTACGAGTTTTTGCCGGCGGCCGGTTTTGAAATATTTGCCGAAAATCCAAGCGTCGCGGCGGGGTTCAGCGTCGCCCCCTCGCCCCGGCCCTCTCCCCCAACGAAAAGCCGTTGGGGGAGAGGGAGCACAACGACTTCACCGCTCGCTCACGCAGCGATCACCAGCGGCGACAGCCGCCACAGCCCCTCACCCCTGCAACTGCACCCCTTCATGCTCCGTCAGCGTGCCGCGTTCGCCGCTGCACCAGGCGTTGCGCCGGGCGAAGTAGCGCTGCTGGAACAGGCTGCCGTCGGTGTCGCCGAGCAGGCCCAGGGGCAGGGCGGGGAACGGGGCCAGGCAGGCCAGGGCGCCGCGCTGCTCGTGATGCAGCGGCTGGCCGGTTTCGTCGAGTATTTCGATCTTCATGCCCAGGCCGCGGCATTGCACTTCGTCGGCGTAGACCGGCAGCAGCGGACAGCCCAGGGCGAGGAAGGAAAGTCCGCCGGCATGGCCGCAGAACGTGGACAGCATCAGCCTGTCCTTGAGCCGCGCATAAACCTGTGCGACGCGCCCGGCGTCCAGCTGGCCGCCCACCGCGAGCACGGTCTTGAGCGAGAGCAGCTTGTGTGTCTCGCGCGGATTCGCCGCGCCGTCGCAGAAGGCTTCAATCTGCGCCGGCGTCAGCGCGATCACGCTGACGGCATGCTCGTCGACGCGGTCCCAGGAAGCATCCTGCGCCGGATCGAAATTCGCGCCGGCCAGCACCAGGGTGGAGCCCACCGCCAGCGCCGATACCAGCCAGTACCACAGCGGCTGGCCGGGATCGGCGGCGAACAGCACGCGGTCCTCGCGCTTGAGGTCGGCGTGCAGCACCAGTTCCTTGAGATGCTGGATCAGGGTGCCGCCGGCCGAGTGCAGGCTGGTGCTGCCGTCGTCGTGATGCAGTGCATACAGCGGATGATCGAAGCCGGCCAGTTCGTAGGACAGCGGTGCCGGCTCGTGCGCCAGCAGCGTGTTCCAGGCGATGGCCTGGGCGGATGCCGCGCCGATCACGATGCGCCGCGCCTGCGGTTGTGCCGCGGCCACGGCGGCTTCATGCGCGGCGCCGGTGAAGATCCACTGCGGCGCGAAGCCGCCGAGCGCGGCGGCGATGTGCGCCGCGTCGGCCGTGCCGGCGCAGGCCGACCAGGTTGCGCCCAGTGCGACCGCCGCGAGCAGGGCGATCACCGCCTCGCAGCAGTTGGGCAGCACGGCGCTGACATGATCGCCAGGTTTGAGGCCCTGCTCGCGCAGCGCCGCGGCGAGGCGCGCGACCTGCTGCTGCAGTTCGGCGTAACTGAGTTCCAACGTGCCGCTGTTCAGGCTGGGGCCGCTGAGCGCGCAGCGCTCGTCGCGGAAGCGCAGCAGATTCTGCGCGAAATTCAGGCGTATGCCGGGAAACCAGCGCGCGCCGGGCAGGCGGTCGGCGTCGACCAATACTTCGTGGAAAGTGCCCGAGGCGCGGATGCCGCAGAACTCCCAGACCAGCGACCAGAAGCGTTCCGGATGGCGTATCGAGAAATCGTACAGCGGCGCATAGCGGCGCAGGTCCTCGTTGCCGGTCTGCTCGCGCACGTAGCGCACGAAACGGTTGATGTTGGCGCGTTCAATACGTTCGGGACTCGGTTCCCAGATCGGCTTCTTCATCGGCTGCTTGCCTGTCTTCCGTGGCGCGCCGGTCCGCAACAGCCGGCGCCTGGCGGGATTCTGCCAGAGCTGTCCGCGGATTGGCGCGGGCGGCGCGTGGTGCGCGCCGCCTATTCAGCAATGTGCAGGCCGCGCCGCGCGCTGCCGCTTCAGAAGCGGTAGCGCAGCTTGGCCAGGAACTGGTCGGCGTCGCGCAGGCGCAGCGCATCGGCGAACAGGTCGGCGCTTTCCTCGCGCCGGTCGCGTTCCTCATAGCCGCCGCGGCTGTAGACCAGATACAGCTCCGACTGCGGCGCAATCTCGTAGCGGTAGCGCAGCTGCAGGCCGAAGTTGTTGACGCTGAAGTCCTCGGCCGCGCCGTCTCTGAGCAGATGTCCGCGCGGGTCTATGCGATACGCCTTGCCTGCGTGCGCGTCGATGGCGAACCACTGCAGCTTGGCGCGCAGTTCGTGGCGAGCCTTGGGAAACCAGTTGAGGTTCAGTGCGGTGTCCCATTGCGTGCGGCGGAAACTGCCCAGGCGCTTGCCGTCCAGCCAGATCAGCCAGTCGCGGCTCCAGCGCGGATTGATCTGGCCGTCGATGGAAAGCCGGTCGCTGATGCTGTAGCTCAGCTCCGTCTCCAGCTGCAGCGCGAGGCCGTCGCCCACGCCTTCCTGCAGCGCCCACACGCCGAACTGGTACTGCCATTTGCCGCGGCGCGGGCTGCCGTATTCGTTGAACAGCCACTGGCGCGCACCGCGCCAGACCTTGCCGTTGCCGCGGGAGATCTGGTCGTCCCAGCCGGCGCCGTCCACGCGCAGTTCGCTGGTGAACACGCCGCCGTCGCGCAGGCTGGCTTCGCGCACCAGATAGCCCACCGGGCTGAGGCGGTCGCCGTCGTCGTTGGCGCGGTACATGGCCGTGCCGCGCCAGGCCACCGCGGCCACGGCCGAGTCCGCCGCGAAATCGTTGTGCTTGTAGCTGGTTTCCCAAAGTGCACGATTGAAATTATTGCGCGGCATGTAGCCGGCGTCGTTGAAATCGAGCTGGCCGTCCAGATGGGTCAGCACGGCCGTATGCTGCAGCCGGTCGCTGGGCAGGGCGACCAGGCGCAGCACGCCGCCGCTGCCCTTGCTGTCCGCGCCGCGCTGGTCGATCTGCGACAGCAGCAGCTGGCCTTCCAGGCGCAGCTTTGGATCGATCTGCCAGCGCCAGTCGTTGGCCAGCACATCGGCGCGGCGGTCCAGCGCCGGCCGGTCCACCGAGGTGACCAGGGCGCCGATATTGGACTGGTCGAAGGTGTAGAGCAGGCGGCCGGCGGCGAAGCGGCGGCCGGCGTCGTCGTCTTCCTCGGCCAGGAAGGCGCCGTATTTGAGCCGGCCGGCGGTGCCGTTGAGCTTCACCGCGGCGGCGATGTCGGCGGCGCGGCCGCTGCCGTCGTCGGAGGCCGCGCCGACGCGCCGGGTGTAGAACAGCACGCCGTCGGGCGCGCTGGGCAGGTCGAACAGGGCCTGGTTCTCGGTGAAGAACGGGCGCTTGTCCGAATAAAAGGTCTCGATCGCGTCGAAGTTCACCACCAGTTCGTCGGACTCGACCTGGCCGAAATCCGGATTCACCGTCGCGGTCAGCTGGAAATCGCCGCTGGGCTTCCAGAACAGGTCGGCGCCGGCACGGAATTCGCTGCCGGGATGCTTGAAGTCGTACAGCGTGGATACGTACGGGAACAGGTCCAGCACCTGCGCGCGGTACTGCGGAATCGTCACGCGCTGGAAGCCCGACAGATACACCGGATTGCCGTAGAACACCGGCGGCATGGCCGAGCGCTCGCTGCGCGAGGCGACGACGCGGTCCACGTTCACCGCGATCTCGCGTGTGGGCGTGCTGCTGCCGCGCATGGCGGCGATGGTCCAGGGCAGCAGGATTTCCACGCTCCAGCCGGATTCGTCTTCCTGCACGGCATGCAGCCAGTCGGCATCCCAGTCGGTGCTGAATTCGTTTTCGCTGGTGATGATCGCGTCTTCGATCGAATCCGACAGCGATACGGTGAAGTTGTAGCCGACCTTGCCGTCCGCATCGAAGTCGATGTTGACGTTGACCCGGTCCGCATTGCGGATGCGGTCGCGCGGCGTGAACGGCTTGATGCGCGGGATATCCGCCGGCTGCTCGCAGCGGAAGGCGAAGGCGATGCCTTCGGGCGTGGACAGCAGGCGCGCCTCGGTCACGACCGTGGCCGCGTCCAGGGTATAGGGCTGGGTGCGCTTGAAATCGCGCAGCACGTGGGCGTCCTTCCATTCCGCCTCATCGGCGCGCCCGTCGATCTTCAGTGCGGCATGGGCGGCAGGACAGACGAACAGCAGGACAGCAAGAAGCGGACGCGAATACATGGGAAAAATCGGCAGCTGGACGAGCGGAATGGGATGCTAATGGCGCGGCGAAGGTTTGTAGAGCGCCGAAAGCAGCAGAGACGTCGAAACGGCTGGCCTTTGCGTCGAAACGAAAAGACCCGCGCGGGGCGGGCCTTTTCGCTGCCGGGTGCGGCGAGGTGTCAGCCCAGGGCGGCTTCCAGCTCCGGCACCAGTACGAACAGGTCGCCGACCAAGCCGATATCGGCGATCTCGAAGATCGGCGCTTCGGAATCCTTGTTGATCGCGACGATGGTGCCGGCGTCCTTGATGCCGGTGAGGTGCTGGATGGCGCCGGAAATGCCGATGGCCATGTACAGCTCCGGCGCGATGATCTTGCCGGTCTGGCCGACTTGCAGATCGCTGGGCACATAGCCCGCGTCGACCGCGGCGCGCGAGGCGCCGACGGCGGCGCCGAGCTTGTCGGCCAGCTTGTAGATCACGGCGAAATTCTCCGCCGAACCCACGCCGCGGCCGCCGGAGACGACGCGGCTGGCGCTCTGCAGGTCGGGGCGGTCGCTCTTGCCCTGCTGCAGTTCGACGAAGCGCGTATGCGTGGGCAGCTCGGCGCTGACATTCAGCGCTTCGACGGCCGCGCTGCCGCCGCCGCCGGCCGCGGCGAACGAGGCGGTGCGCACGGTGGCGACCAGCGTGGCCGTAGCCGGCGCTTCCACGGTGATGATGGCGTTGCCGGCGTAGATCGGCCGCTTGAACTGGTGCGCGCCCAGCACTTCGGCGATGTCGGACACCTGGGCCACGCCCAGCAGCGCGGCGATGCGCGGGGCGAGATCCTTGCCGAAGGTGGTCGAGGGGGCCAGCACATGGCTGTAGCCGGCGGCCGCGGCGACGACCTGCGGCGCGTAGACCGCGGCCAGCGCGTGCGCATTGGCCGGGTTGGCGATGGTCAGCACCTTGTTCACGCCGTCGATCGCGGCGGCCTCGGCGGCGATGGCGTCGACCGCGTCGGCCAGCACCAGTACGTCGATGCTGGCGGCGTTGAAGGCCTTGGCGCAGGTCACGCAGCGCGCGGTGCTGGAGTTGAGCTTGCCGTTGAGGTGCTCGGCGATGATCAGAACTTTGCTCATGAGCGTTATCCGATTGGTTCGCTGTGCGGCCGTCCTGCGCCGGTGGCGCGGCGGCGCGGCGAAGGAATTACACCAGGCCCTTGGTCTTGAGCAGGGACACGAGTTCGGCCACGTCTTTCACCATCACGCCCTTGCTGCGCTTGGCCGGCGCGGCATAGGCGGTGGTCTTGAGGTGATCGCCCGATTCCACGCCCAGCGAGGCGAAGTCGATGGTTTCCAGCGGCTTGGACTTGGCCTTCATGATGTCCGGCAGCTTGATGAAGCGCGGCTCGTTGAGGCGCAGGTCGGTGGTGATCACGGCCGGCAGGTCGACTTCGATGGTCTCCAGGCCGGCGTCGACTTCGCGCGTGACGCGCGCGGCGCCGCCGTTGATTTCCACCTTCGAGGCGAACGTGGCCTGGGGGCGGTTCCACAGCGCGGCCAGCATCTGGCCGGTCTGGTTGCAGTCGTCGTCGATGGCCTGCTTGCCAAGGATGACGATGTCCGGCTGTTCCTTCTCGATCAGCTTGAGCAGGGCGCGCGCGGCGGTCAGCGGCTGGATGGCGTCGGCGGTGACGACGTGGATGGCGCGGTTGGCGCCCATGGCCAGGCCGTTGCGCAGGTGCGCCTGGCAGTCGGCCGGGCCTATGGTGGCGACGATGACGTCGGTGGCGACGCCTTTCTCGCGCAGGCGCAGCGCTTCTTCCAGGGCGATGTCGTCGAACGGATTGGCCGACAGCTTGACGCCTTCGGTCACCACACCGGAGCCGTCCGGTTTGACCTGGATGCGCACGTTGTAGTCCACAACGCGCTTGTAGCCGACGAGGATCTTCATGCAACGGATTCCTTGCTGGACACGGGAAAGCGGCGGACGCCGCAGCCGGAAAGTCCTGGATTCTACCGCGCCGGGCCGGTGGCGGCAGGCGGGTTGGTCCGGACAGCTTGCAGTCGATGCAGGATCGCGGCCGCGTAGCGGTCGGCCGATCCGGCGCCGTGGGCGAAGAATAGGGAGGGCTCGCTGAGTTCCAGCTCCAGAAGGCGCGGGTTGCCGTCGGCGTCCTGGATCAGGTCGACACGGGCGTACAGCAGCGGCTGGCCGGGGATCTGCGCCAGGGTCGCGCGCGCCAGCGCCAGCTCGGCCGCGCTGGGTTCGCGCGGCGTAATGTGTTCGGGGGCGAACAGGGCGCGGGTCGCGTCCTCGCCCCGGCGCAGCAGCGGACCCTTGCGTATGGCGTGGCTGAATTCGCCGTTGAACCAGAGCAGGGCGGTCTCGCCGTGTTCGTCCACGCGCGCCAGATACGGCTGCAGCAGCGCGCTGCGGCCGGCGGCGAGCAGCCGCGACAGGTGTGCGATGGCCGCATCGGCCTTGGCCGCCACATGCCGCTGCGCATCGCGCGAGCCGGCGCCGACGCAGGGCTTGACCACGAACTCGAACGCCGCGTCCGCCGGCGCCGCGGCCTGCAGGAAGGCCTGCAGCGCGGCGGATGCATCTTCGCCCGGCTCCACGAACGTGCCGGGCACGGTGGCGATGCCGGCCGCGGCCAGCTCGCCCAGGTAATGCTTGTCAGTATTCCAGCGCAGGATGGCCGGCGGATTCAGCAGCAGGGTCCGCGCCGCCGTGCGCTCGGCCCAGGCCAGGAACTCGGCCAGGCGGTCGGTGTAATCCCAGGTCGAGCGCAGCAGCGCGAGGTCGTAGCCGCTCCAGTCGGCCTGGATGTCGTCCCAGTCGACCACCGCAACCGCGGCGCCGGCGCGCTCCAGCGCCTGCACCAGCGGCGGCAGATCCTCGTCCAGATCGCGCGCGGCGCGGGCGGTGACTAGGGCGATGCGGGCGGTGGACATGGACGGCTCCTGGCGAGGTGCGCGCCGGGCGCTCCGGCGCGTGCAGCCAGGGAGTCTAGCCGGCGCGGCGGGGGAGGCGAGGGTTGGTTCTGCCGTGACCCGCGGGAGTGGTCTGTCTGGACGGGGCGGCTGGGCGGGACCGGGGTCGGGTTCCTGAGGGGGGGATTCCAAGTCCCGGGTATCCCCGGTTCAGCCGCTCCGGTTCACTCCCCGTATGCGGCCGCGGCCCCGCCAACCCGCAATCCCGGCCAGCCCCGCCCCAGAAAAGGCCGAACTCGCCCCGGTGCGGCCCCGGGCCCGCCGGGGCGCGGCCTGCGCCCGGTGCGGCAATGCGGCCACTTGCCGCCGACAGGAACTGGCCCATGTTCAACGCTGCACAATCCATGACGCTGAAGGTGCTGGGCATAGGCGCCCTGGCCCTGCTGATGCTGATTCCGCTGGTGCAAGTGCAATCGCTGATCGCCGAGCGCGCCGGTCTGCGCGACCAGGCCGTCGCCCAGATCGCCTCGCGCTGGGGCCAGGCCCAGACCGTGGGCGGGCCTGTGCTCAGCGTGGACTATCTGCAGCGCTTCAAGACCGACCAGGGCTGGAGCGAGCGCCGCGTCACGCGCCAGCTGCTGCCGGCGCAGCTGGACTTCAAGGTCAACATGGAAACCGACCGGCGCGCCTACGGCATCTATTCCACGCCGGTCTATGTCGCCAACATAGGCCTGAGTGCGCGCTTCGACGCCGCCGACCTCGCCGAACTGGCGCAGGCCGCCGGCAGCAGCCTGGAGCGGCGCGAGCTGCGCCTGCCGCTGGCGGATTTCGGCGGCCTGCGCGAAGTGCGCGCGCTGCGCATCAACGGCGAGGAGCGCGTGCTGGAGAACGGCCAGCCCACGCTGGGCTACGCCGCCGCCTTCGTCAGCCTGACGCCGGCCCAGCTGCAGGCGCCGCTGCAACTGGAGCTGGAATTCAATATCGCCGGCACCGAGCGCATCCAGTTCCTGCCGCTGGGCCGCACCACCACGCTCAAGCTGTCCGCGCCTTGGGGCGATCCCAGTTTCATAGGCCGCTTCATCCCGGTGCGCCGCACCGTCGAGGCCGAGCGCTTCGAAGCCGAATGGCAGGTGCTGGAACTCAACCGCGGCTACGGCCGGCAGTGGGACGAGAACGAGCAGAACAACAGCGCGGTCACCGCCTCGGCCTTCGGCGTGGCCTTGTACGAGCCGGTCAGCGTCTACCAGCGCAATGAGCGCGCCGGCAAATACGGCCTGCTGTTCATCGGCCTGAGCTTCGTCGCGTTCTTCCTGTTCGAAGTGCTGCGCAAGCTGCGCGTGCATCCGGTGCAGTACCTGCTGATCGGCATCGCCCTGTGCACCTTCTACGTGCTGCTGCTGGCCCTGTCCGAGCAGATCGGCTTCGGCCCCGCCTATGCGCTGGCGGCCACGGCGCTGGCCCTGATCGTCGGCGGCTACGCCGCGGCCGTGCTGTCCACCCGCCGCGCCGGCTTGCTGCTGGGCGGCAGCATGGCGGCGGTGTACGCCCTGCTGTACGGCCTCGTCATCAGCGAGCAATACTCGCTGCTGATCGGAGCGCTGGCCCTGCTGGCCGTGGTCGCACTGCTGATGTACCTGACCCGCCGCGTGGACTGGTACGGCGAAAGCCGCCGCCCCGCCGCAGCCGTGGACGACATCGCCAACGCCATGCCGCCGCCGCGCTGAGCAGCCCGCCCCGCACGCCACGAGAAAACGGATAGCCATGAACCTGCTCGCCATCGAAACCTCCACCGAAGCCTGTTCGGTGGCCCTGCACCACGCCGGCCGCGTGATCGAGCGCAGCGAACTCGCGCCGCGCCGCCACGCCGAACTGGTGCTACCCATGGCCGACGCCCTGCTGGCCGAAGCCGGGCTGCGCCGGCGCCACCTGGATGCCATCGCCGTCGGCCGCGGCCCTGGCGCCTTCACCGGCGTGCGCCTGGCCGTATCGCTGGCCCAGGGCATGGCCCTGGGCCTGGACCTGCCGGTGATCCCGGTGTCCTCGCTGACGGCGCTGGCGCTGGATGCGCCGGATAACGGTGCCGCCGTGCTCAGCGTGATCGACGCGCGCATGGGTGAGGTTTATGCCTGCTGCTACCGGCGCGAAGGTGCGGTCGTTGTTGCGCTGGATGAGGAGCGCGTCTGCGCACCCGAAAACGTGCAACTGCCCGGCGGCGGTGCCTGGAATGTGATTGGCAGCGGCTGGAAAACCTATGCGCACGTGCTGGCTGAAACGCTGCCCGAACCGCGCTGGGTCGATGCCGAACGTTATCCCCAGGCGCGTGCTGTGGCCATCCTCGCGGCTGCTGAATTCAACGCCGGGCGTGTGTTGCCGCCCGAGCAGGCGTTGCCGCTTTATTTGCGGGACAAGGTGGCGTTGACGTTGGTGGAGCAGCGCGCGGGGAGGGGGTGATTTTCCGATTTTGCGCGCGCCTGCTGCGCGGGTGTGTTTGTAGTACGTAGAAGCGTTTCGTCCGCCTGCGGCGGCCGAGTTACTTTCTCTTGTTTGCGCAAGAGAAAGTAACCAAAGAGAACGCCCCCCAGAAGCCGCGCCCTACGGGCATCCTGCCCTCCGGGTACGCGAGGCGGCTCCGGGGTCGGCCGAAGGGCCATCCTGGCCCAACGGCCGACTCGCGCCCATCCCTGGGCGCGACCCGCGCTGCGCGCGGGCTTTCCTACGCCGCCTCGCCGCGGCTTATGGGGCCCCGGTAAGGCGGCGCACATCCGTGTGCGCAGAAGCAACGGCAACGGCCAGAGCCAGAGCCAGAGCCAGAGCCAGAGCCAGAGCACAGCAGGGGCTGAAGCAGAGGCGTCGCACTCACGCCTGCGGAACGAGGCGCGAACCGAACACAATTATGGCAAACGGCAAACGGCAAACGGCAACGGTTGCGGTTTTTGTAGTCGCGGTTGCTCGTGATTTTTGCTTTGTCTGTTGCTTCTGCGCACACGGATGTGCGCTGCTCTACCGGGGCCCCATAAGCCGCGGCGAGGCGGCGCAGGATCAGCCCGCGCAACGCGCGGGTCGCGTCCAGGGATGGACGCGAGTCCGCTGCAGGGCCAGGATGGCCCTTCAGCGGACCCCGTAGCCGACTCGCGCAGCCGGAGGGCAGGATGCCCGTAGGCCGCGGCTTCTGGGGTGTGTTTTCTTTGCCTACTTTCTTTTGCACAAGCAAAAGAAAGTAGGTCGGCCGCCGCAGGCGGACGAAACGCCTTTCCGCGCCACCAAAAAATCACGCCAAAAGGCAAAAAATGCTTAAAATTCAGGCAATCTGCCAAAAAATTACTCGGTAGAACTCAAGCAAGAATCAAAAAATCAACGCACCAACAGCAACGTAGAAAGCCCAAGAAACGAAGCAAACCCACAACAATCCGTCACCGTAGTCAAAAGCACCCCTCCCGCCAACGCCGGATCAATCCCCACCCTGCGCAGAAACAACGGCAAAAAAACCCCGGTCAACGCCGAAGCCAGCAGATTGATCACCATGGCTGCGCCGAACGCCACCGCCAGCCACACATCCCGGTAGATCGCCAGCGCGACTCCGCCCACGGTCACCGCCCACAGCACGCCATTGGCCAGCGCCACCAGCACTTCCTTGCGCAGCAGGTGCATCGCATTGGCTGCGCTGACCTGGCCCAGCGCCATCGCGCGGATCATCAAGGTCTGCACCTGCGTACCGGCCACGCCGCCCATGCTCGCGACTATCGGCATCAGCACTGCGCAGGCGACCACCTGCTGCAGCACGCTCTCGAAATTGCCGATCACCCAGGAGGCCAGGAAGGCGGTGAGCAGGTTGATGCCCAGCCATACCGCGCGGCGCTTGGTGGTGCGCGGCACCGGCGCGAACAGGTCTTCTTCCTCATCCAGGCCGGCGGCGCCGAGGGCCTGGTGTTCGGCCTGGTAGCGGATGATGTCGACCACGTCGTCGATGGTGATGCGGCCCAGCAGCACATTGGCGTCGTCCACCACCGGTGCGCTGACCCAGTCATGGTCGGCGAAGCGCTGGGCCACTTCGGAGACCGGCGTATCCGCGGCGATGGCGGGCTGGTCGGCGTCGATCAGCCGGTTCACGGCGACGGCGGGATCGGCGGTGAGCAACTGGGCCAGCGAGATGCGGCCCTGGTACTGGCGCCGGCGGCTGACCACGTAGAGATGGTCGGTGGCCTCGGGCAGTTCGCCGCGCAGGCGCAGGTAGCGCAGCACTACGTCGATGGTCACGTCGGCGCGCACGGTGACCACGTCCGGGTTCATCAGGCGGCCGGCCGTGTCCTCGTCGTAGGTCAGCATCTGCTCCAGCCGTTCGCGGTTCTCGCGATCCATCGACTTGAGCACTTCATCGATGACGGTGTCGGGCAGGTCCTCGAACAGGTCGGCCAGGTCGTCGATGTCCAGCGATTCGGCCGCGGCGACGATTTCGTCGGTGTCCATCGCGCGCAGCAGGTCCTCGCGCACGTCCTCGCCGACGTGGACCAGCACCTCGCCGTCGTCCTCCGCGTCGACCAGTCCCCAGACCACCTGGCGCTTGGCCGGCGGCAGCGATTCGAGCAGGTTGCCGATCTCCGCCGGCGACAAGGTGTTGACCAGGCGCTTGACCGGGCCCAGGCGACCGCTGTCCAGCGCCTGTTCGAGCAGGCGCAGCTGTTTGGCGGTCTTGTCCTGGTGCGTGGTCTCGGCCATGGGCTACTCCGTGCGGGCCGGTGGATTGTCGCGGACCGCGCGCAGTTCGCCTACCCGGCAAACGTGCCGGCGGGTGTGGACTTGTGTCTCGCGCCGCCGGCCGCGCTCAGCCGCCGGCGGCGGTATGCCGCGCCGGCGGTGTCGCCGCCGCGGCGTTGTCGATCGCGGCGGGCGCACCATGCGGGCCGCTGCGGCGGCCCTTGAGCCGCAGCATGGGCTGTTCCAGCAGGTGCCAGGACAGCGCGCCGGCGAGCAGCGCCAGTGGCAGGGCGAGCAGGGTGATGCGGGTCGGCGTCGGCTCGGCGAGGTGCATGGCTACAAGTTGCTGTATGGGATAACCCCACAGGTATACACCGTAGGAGTAATCGCCGAGACGGTTGAAGCCGAGCAGGAACTTGGGGCCGTAGGCGAACCAGAACACGCCGTAGACCAGGGTCAGGCCGTACAGCGGGAAGAACCAGGCGGTGCCGCGCAGCAGGTACATGAGCACGGCCAGCACGATCACGCCGCCGATGTGGAACGGGATCTCGTCGCGCCAGCGGTAGAAGGCGCAGCCCGCGGCGAAGAAGCCGCCCAGGCGCAGGAATTCGTCCATGGGCATCATGGGCAGGGCCAGGGGCGCGTACAGGCAGGCGGCCAGTATCGCCAGGGCGTAGAACAGCCGCTCGCGCGTGTCGAGCAGGCCGAGCAGGCCGAAGATCGCCAGCCACAGGTAGACGCGGGCCTCGACCACCAGGGTCCAGATCGAGCCGTTGACCGTGTTCGGCAGCGGATTGCCGGCGAATACGCCGGGCAGGGTCCAGACCATGTTGGTATTGAAGGTGAGGTTCTTCCACACGTAGGCCCAGGTCTCGCCGCTGGCGAGGTATTCGGCCCTGGGCAGCTGGGTGAGCAGGGTGCCCATCACATAGGCGCTGATTACCAGGCAGGCGAGATAGGCCGGCACGATGCGCAGCAGGCGCGAGCGCAGGAAGAAGGCCGCGTCCGGCCGGCGCAGCCAGGCGCCGGTGACCAGGAAGCCGCTGATGGCGAAGAACACCTGCACCGCGATGGAGCCCGAATACAGGCCGTGGCCCCAGCCCTGGCGCGCGATATGGTCGGCGGCGCCGGGAATGCCGCTGATGGCGTAGCTGTGGCCGTAGATCACCGCCGCGGCGGCGATCAGGCGCAGCAGCAGCAGGTTGTCCCCCGGCGCGGCCATGGCCTGGCCGAGCGTGCGGTAGGGCCGCGGCGCGGGTGTCGTCGCGGCTTCGCGCGGCAGCGGCGGCAGCAGCAGCGGGCGCACAAGGGCTATCGCGGCCAGGAAAAAAAATATCCAGTGGAAATCTTCCATTTATCTCCCCTTGGTGCGGCGGAGGCGCGCCTTCATGGCGCGAGCGGGCGCGCTGCCGTGCCGTACAGCGCCTGCTGCAGCCGCGGCAGCAGCTGCTGCATCAGCTGGTCGCGGCCGCGGTTGTTCTGGTGATAGAAGTCGAAGTAGTAGCTGCAGCTGGGCGCGCCGCCATCCTGCAGGGCATCGGTGGCGTCGATCAGATGGATGCTTCCTTCCTCGGCCAGCGGCTGCAGCACGCTCAGGGTCCATTCGTGCAGGCCCAGCGGGCTGGCTTCCTTCCAGGCGCCGGTCAGCGGCATCAGCACGACGACCGGCGGCTGCTGCCAGTCGAGACCGCGCAGCCGCGCGCGGATGCTGTCACGCACCTGCTGCATCTGCGCGGGCAGCGGCTGCTGCCGCATCAGCGCGGCAAAATCCGGCCGCTGCGCCAGTCCGGCGCGCAGTTCGCGGCACTGGTGGCGCAGTCCGTCGCTGGCGGGGCCGCTGGCGGCGTCGATCTTGTCGCAGGCGGCGACGGCGTCCACGCCGAATTCGCACATGTCGCGGCTTTCGTCGGTATTGCGGCTCAGGATCGCCGCGGAGGAACCGTGCTCGCGCCACCAGCGCACCGATTCGCGCCGCTTCAGCGGCGCTCGCACGTAGTCCTGGATGTCTTCGCGGTACTGTGCCAGGGCCGAGTACGCGCCCCAGGTCGCCATGTCGTCGAGCTTGAACGGCACGTGGCCGACCACCGCCGCGCTGTCGCCGAAATGGCGGAACGGCGCGACTATGCCCAGCTCGTAGCTGCCGTTGCCCGGATACATGAAGGACATGAGATCGCTGGCGATGATGCCGCCCTGCAGGCGCGGCTTGTTCCGCGCCAGCCAGCCGGTGACCGCGTCCACCGTCATCCAGTGCGAGCCGGGCATGCTGAGGTTTACGTGGACCTTGCCCTGTTCCTGCGCCAGCCGGGCCAGGGCCTCGTGGTCGATGCCGTAGACCGGGCGCGAGCTGCCCAGGGTCAGATAATCCAGCCGCTGCAGCGCGGGATCCTGCAGCGCGAGCTTGGTGCGCACGCTGGTGCCGGCGTGGCTTTCCGGCTTCACCATCGGTTCCCACACGCCGAAGCGGAACAGTCCTTCGCAGCCGGCGAGCAGCAGCAGCGGAGCGATGAATTTGAGTATCGGCTTCATCGGCGCCTCAGAACTGGAAGTAGATGAAGGGCGTGGTCGCCGCCGGCGTGAACCAGATCAGCAGCAGGCCTATGGCCGCGAGCGTGGCCGCGAACAGGGGGCCGCGCTCGCGGCCCAGCCATTCCTTGAAGCCGGTCCAGCCGCCGAGCAGGTGTACGGCCAGCATGGCCAGCAGCAGCGAGAGCATGCCCAGGTGCGCATTCGCATCGAAGCTGGCGGAGGCTGTGGCGATGGTGCCGATCAGCGTCTTCGCATCCTCGAATGTCTTGGCGCGGAAGAAGATCCAGGCGAAGCAGACCAGGTGGAAGGTCAGTGCCCAGCGCAGTGCGCGCATCAGCGGATTGGCCGCGTTCCAGAACGGCAGACGGAACAGCACGGCGCGCTCGAAGGCAAGATAGCCGCCGTGCAGTCCGCCCCAGATCACGAAATTCCAGCTGGCGCCATGCCACAGGCCGCCGAGCAGCATGGTCAGCATCAGGTTGACGTAGGTGTGCAGATCGCCCTTGCGGTTGCCGCCCAGCGAGATGTACAGGTAGTCGCGCAGCCAGCGCGACAGGGTCATGTGCCAGCGGCGCCAGAATTCCTGCACGCTGTCGGCGAAATACGGGTAGTTGAAGTTCTGCGGATAGCGGAAGCCGAGCAGCAGGGCCAGGCCGATGGCGATATCGGTATAGCCGGAGAAATCGCAGTAGATCTGGAAGGCGAAGGCGTAGACCGCGAGCAGACTGTCCCAGAAGCCGTAGCGTGCGGGCTCGGCGAAGATGGGATCGGCATACAGGGCGAGGTTGTCGGCGAATACGATCTTCTTGGCGAAGCCGAACGCGATCAGCACCAGCGCGCGCTGCACCTGGGCGGCGCCGACGTGGCGGTCGCCGTCGAGTTCCTTGAAGAACTCGTAGTCGCGCACGATGGGGCCGGCCGCCAGCTGCGGGAAGAACGAGACGAACAGGGCGTAATCGAGCAGGTTGCGCCGCGGCCTGCTTACGCCGCGGTAGACGTCGATGGTGTAGGACAGGCTCTGGAAGGTGTAGAACGAGATGCCCACCGGCAGGACTATGTCCATCGGCGTCAGCTGCAGCGCGAAGCCGGCGGCGCCGCTGGCGAGGTTCCAGTTTTCGATCAGCCAGTTCGCGTACTTGAAAAAGGCGAGCAGGCCGAGATTGGTGACCAGGCTGAGCAGCAGCAGATAGCGCGGCCGCGATACGCGGACCATGCCCAGGCCTATGCAATAGTCCAGCAGCGTCGAGTAGACGATGATGCCCAGATACATCCAGCTCCACTGGCCGTAGAAGTAATAGCTCGCGGCCAGCAGCATCAGCTTCTGCGCGGTCGGCCAGGGGCGCAGGCCCTGGTTCAGCGCCAGCACGATCACGAAGAAGACGACGAAATGCAGGGAGTTGAAAAGCATGGCTAGCGGTCAGCGGTGACGTTGCGGTGGGCGCACGGCCCGGTATGGCGCGGCGGCGCCGGCATCAGCCGGGCACGCGCAGGCAGTGCTGCGGCGTCAGGTTCTGCCATACCCGCAGCGGGCCGGCGTAGTCGGGCCGGCGCAATACCGCCATGGCATGCGTGGGCTTGATGCGGCCGGCCTGCATCTCGGCTTCGTCGCGGGCATGGATGCGGTCGATCAGCGCGCGGTCGTGCGCCGAGTCCGCGTCGAAATGGCCGCCGAAGCCGCGGTCGATGAAAGGATCGATGACGTTGGCGAAGCCGAGGTACGACTCGAACGCGAAATGCTGCAACAGCAGCGGCAGTATGTCCTGGGCGCGTATGCCTTCAAAGCCTTCGCCGGAGCAGTCGAAGTCGAGGTACTCGTCCCACTGCTCGCGCAGCTGGCGGTGGTAGCGGTAGGACGCGGGCAGTTCGGCCCAGAACTCGCGCACGATGGCCAGTGCCTCGGGCCAGCGCTGGTGGCCGTTGCGGCCGACCATGTCGGAAATGACGAAGCGGCCGTGCGACGGCAGGTTGGCGGCGACGGTGGCGAACAGGTGTTCCAGTTCCAGCACGTGGTGCAGGCTCTGGTTGGCCATGGCCGCGTCGTAGCGGCGTGCCGGCTGCCAGGCGTTGAAGTCGCCGATCAGCGGCAGCACCTGTTCCGCCACGCCGGCCTCGCGCGCATGCGCGGCGCCGCGTTCCAGCATGGCGGCGTTGATGTCCAGGCATTCGATGGTGAAGTCGCGCAGGCCGCGGCCGACCAGCAGCTGCGCCACGCGCACTTCGGTATCGCAGTTGCCGGCGCCCAGGCTGACGAAGCGCGCCGGCCGGGCCGGGGCTTCCGCATAGGCCTGCTGCAGTGCGTTGGCGAAGAATTCATCGGGATTGCTGCTGCCGAAATGTTCCAGCTTGGGGCGCAAATAGTTGTGCGACCAGTAGTGGAAAATGTCCGGAAGTTCATTTACGTCGAGCTGGTCGGCGAAGATTTCCTGCTCGCGGCGGAGGCGGTCGCCGTAGGCATCGGCGGGTTTTTCTTCCGCTGCCGCGGCAGCGGGTTCTTCGGGCGGTGCTGGCTGCACTTCCGCTTCCGCGACCGCGGCGTGTGCGATGGCAGCTTGCGCAGCCGCGTCCTCCGCTTCCGCTGCGATTTCGGCTGCGCTTTCCGGCGGCGGCTGCGGCCCGCGCGCGAGTCGCCGCAGCGGAGCCTTGATGGATTCGGGCAGATGCCGCGCCAGCGGACTGAGGCAGCGGTCCAGCATGGCCAGTAGCGGAGAGGGCGACTCTTTCACAATCAAGAGGATAGCGCGGCAAAAAGAGGCCGCAGTGTAGCGCAGCGGGTGACCGGCATGAAGGCGCGCGCCGCTGGCGGACGCGGCCGTACGAGCTTGCGCACTGCGTTGCCGGTATTCACGGTGTTGCGAGGGGAATCAGTCGCAAAAGGCGGAAACGCGGGCCTTCCACCAGGGTTTCGGTGCCCGGCGGGTGGTCGGGAATGTTGCCGCAGGGATCGCCCGGGGCCGGCAGGTAGGGTTTTTCCACGTCGCGGCGGGGCAGCAGCAGATAGGGCGTCTCGAAGCGACGCATATAGTCCGTCAGCGCGGCGAAGTCGCGGGTGTATTCGGGCCGCGACAGCGAGATGCCGAAAGGATCCTCCACGCGCGCGGGCAGGGCCGTGGTCACGTCGAACGGCGCGCAGCCGAGCACGTGGGCGGGCTTGCGCGTGCGCAGGTAGTCGGCGATTCCGGTCAGGCCGGCATCGGCGAGCAGGGCCGTTTCGCGCTTGCGCGAGTCGCGCACGCCGCGGCTGAAATCCAGGTCGAAGGTGCGCGTGCCCGGCGTCCAGGCGGCGCTGGCGAAGCTGTAGGCAGCCTGGAAACCGGCGAACAGCAGTACGCCGGCGAACAAGGTGCCGCGCGCGGCGGCGGCCGCGGTGGTGCGGCGCCAGGCCAGGGCAAAGCCGAGCACCGTAGCCGGCACGATCGCAGCGATGAAGTAGTTTCCGTCGCTGCCGCGGGAGTGGTACTGCCAGCCCAGGGCCAGCACCACGCCGGCCAGCATCAGCAACAGGCCGGCGCTGCGGTGCGCGGGCACGGCGGCGGGAGCCGCCGGGCCGTAGCGGCCCAGCAGCAGCGCGCACAGCGGCAGCCACAGCCAGACATTGCCGGGCCAGCTGATCGCGATATGGTCCATCTGGTCGGGCCGCAGCAGCCAGTCGCGCAGCAGCAGCGGCACCTGGCTCCAGTCCTGCGGCCGGGTCCAGGTCAGGGTGCCGGCCGGTTCGCGCAGCTCGAAACCGAGCATTGTCCACACTTTGAACAAAGGATCCGGGCCTATGGTCGGCATGCCGGCCAGCAGCTGCGTGCGCGCCATCACGAAAACAGCGGCGACGGCGGCCAGTGCCAGTGCGATCCAGCCCAGCCGCGCAGGTGCCGGCGGCGCGAGGGCCGCGTAACGCCGGCGCCAGAACAACCCCAGCAGCAGGCCTACGCCCAGCATGCCCAGGTAAGGCACGGCCACCAGCTTGCTGGAGACGGCGAGCAGGCCGGCCGCGACGGCCCAGGCCAGTTCGGAATGGCCGCGCTGTTGCTGCAGCCAGTTGCCGCCGTGCAGCCAGGCCAGCAGCACCAGCAGCGCACACACGATATCGGGCTTGGGTTCCAGCGCGGCATTGGCCAGGGCGGGCAGGCTCAGCAGCAGCGCGCCCAGCAGCAGCTGCGCCCGCGGCGAGGCCGCACCAAAACGCCGGGCCAGGCGTGCGGCAGTCAGCGCCAGCAGGCCCAGCAGCAGTATGGTCACGCCAGCCTGCGGACTGGTGTCGCCCAGGTCGCTCAGTGGCAACAGATATACTTCGTAGAGTTTTGGAAAATAGTAGACCGGCGAGACCAGTCCCAGCGGCGCGAACACCGAGCCGCCGGCGACCAGGACTTCCTCGGGCCGGTAGCCGTACCACAGGCCGTCGAAGCTGTAGACCACGTTGGTGCGCGCAAACAGCACCAGCATCCAGCCGCAAAGCAGGCCGAACAGGCCACGGTCCAGCGGCTGCCAGCCTTCGCTGCGTGCAAACAGGTGCGCGAGCAGCGGCCGTGCCCGCGCCCACAGCGCCAGCGGCAGCAGCATCAGCCAGAGATAGCGCAGCGCCAGCGCCGTGCCCGGCCCCAGCGCCGACAAGGTCCACGCCGCCACGCTCCACAGGCCCAGGCCGAGCACGAAGCAGCGCAGATAATCCTCCACGCTGCGCGGCAGCGCGGCGCCGGCGAGCCGGCACACGGCCGCGCCCAGAGCGAGGGTGAATTCCACATGCAGCAGCGCCAGCAGTGCCGGCGCATCCACGCCGTGGCGGCGCAGATACAGCAGCGCGAGCACGCCGCCCAGGCCCAGCCGCCAGCCGCGCCGCGGCAACTGCTGCAGCAGGGCCAGGCCGCCCATCAGCAGCAGCGCCTCCAGGCCGCCCTGAATGTACTGCGGCGTGCTCACCTGCCAATCCAGCGGACCGGGAACCAGCAGAGCCCAGGCGACCGCGGTGCAGGCGGCGAACGCCGTCAGCAGCGCCAGGAGGCGCAGCGCGCGGGCGGAAAGAGTGGATTCGGCGGGCAGTGCGGACAGTTCCATTGTGTTCGGCTCGATACAGCGTCGCCGGTCACGGCGAACTGGAAAACGCGGCGCGCCGGGCGCCGCTGCCGCAGGCGGAAACAGCGGCTTGGGACCGTGCGGTTCTCATCCGGTACGCGCCGCGCGCGGGACAGTCCATTGCGGCGCGGCGGCGGCGCGGGCGGCGTCCTGTGCAACGGGCGCCGCGGGATTGACTGCGCATCCTAGTCGAGTGGCGCGTTAAAGAGATGTTTGTCGCCGCGTGCGCGTGGTGTACGACGCCGTCGTGACGCGGGGTCGCGTTTTTCCGCCGCGCCGGCGCTTGCATTGGCGCAGGCAGTGTGGATGCTTGCGCGGCGCCCGCAGACCCGCGGGCGACGGAGCACAGGATGTCGTCTGCGTCGAAAACGTCCGGGATGGAGCGTCTGCTGGTGGCCGCCGCGCTCGCGCTGGCGCTGTTCTTTCTGGCCACTGCGCTGGTCGCGATCGCGAATTTCGCCTGGCGCCAGCCCATGTTCGACCAGTTCCGCGTCTACGAGAACTTCATCAACCTGCCGTTTCCGTCCAGCCTGTGGCAGCTGGACAACGGCCACCGTCCCATCCTGCCGGCGCTGATCCGGGTGGCGGATATCCACCTGTTCGGCAGCCGCCAGCTGCTGCAGATCATCTTCGGCAGCGGCTGTGCGCTGGCCACGGCGCTCACGATAGCCCTGTGCGCCTGGCGCGATCCGGCGGCACCGGCCGCAACCCGGGCTGGCGGCGTGCTGGCCGCGGTCGTGGCGGTGTTCTGGCTGGCCAATGCGCGCGAACTCATGCACAGCCACGAGATGGTGCAGGCCTATGCATCGACGCTGAGCGTCACGCTGGCCGCGCTGTGCACCTGGCGCGCGCAGGGCGGCGCGGCCCGGCGCTGGATGCTGCTGGCGACGCTGGCCTGCGTCGCGGCGACGTTTTCGTTCGGTTCCGGCATCGCCAGTTTCGTCGCGGTGCTGCTGACCGGACTGCTGCTGCGCCTGCCGCGCAGCGTCCTGCTGCTGCCGGCCGCTGCGCTGGCTGCCTGTCTCGCGCTGTACGTATTCATGCTGCCGGGCGATGGCTCGGTGCGTGAGGTGCTGGCGTTCCGCCCGCTGGACAGCCTGCTGACTTCGGCGCGCTGGCTGGCCTCGCCCTGGGTGAACGGCTGGCTGGGCGTGGGCCACGATCCGCTGCATGCCTGGGTGGGCGAGTACATGCAGCAGAGCCGGCCCGGCCGTGTGCTGGCGCAGTCGGCCGATCTGGCGAACGCGCTGCCGGGAGCGGACTGGCGTACGACCACGTCGGCCTGCATAGGCTTGCTCGGCCTCGCCGCGCTGGCCTGGGCCGTTATCGCGCGGCTGCGCTGGTCGCAGCCGACGCGGCTGGAAGTGATTGCGCTGTGCCTGGGCCTGTTCACCGCGGCTTCGGCCGGCATCATCGGCCTGAGCCGGCTGAATTATCTGCAGCTGCATCCGGACCAGCTGTTTGCCGACCGCTATCTGGTATGGCCCTGTCTTTTCTGGCTGTCGCTGGTGCTGCTGGCGCTGGCTCGCCTGCACCGGCTGGCGCGCGGGAGGATCGGCGCCGTGGCGGCCGTGGTCGTGCTGGCCCTGCCGTTGCTGGTCACGCACCGCATGTACGCCGGCTGGGCGGCGTCGGTCTACCGCAAGACCGAACAGCTGGCGGCGGCCGCGCGTTCCGGCGTTGTGGATTTGTCGCTTTATCCCGTCGCCGCGGATGCGGATGCGGCCACGGTAGGCCGCACCCTGGCCCTGCTGCGCGAGCGCCGCCTGGCCATGTTCGGCGGCGGCTGGCAGGCAGTGGGCGAAACCTGGAGCGGCAGCCTGGACGCGGCGGCGCCGCTGCAGGCGCAGTTGCTGCAGCAGGCGCCGGTGGCGGATGCGGCCAGCGCGCGGCCGGCGCTGCATTTCAGCGGCGTGCTCGCGGCAGCCACGCCCCGGCCCGCCGGCACGCGGCTGCTGGTGCTGGATGCGGCGTCGCGGGTGCACGGCTATGCACAGATCAGCTTCATCGCGCCGCACAAGAGCAGTCTGCGCCTGGATCTGCCGGCCAAGCGCGGTTTCGATGGCTATATCGCCGGCTACGATGCGAACCAGGCCTACCGTCTGGTGGCGGCGGATTTCGGCAGCGGGCGGGCGTGGCCGGTGCTGGAGATTCCTGCCGCAGCGGCAGCGCCGGCGATTCCTGCCGCGCCGTCACCGCTTGCCACGACACCGTTGCCGCAGATCCCGGCCGCGCCGCCGAAGCTGTGAGAACGCGCGCGGGACGCGGGTCGCGGCCGCGCTGAGTGTCGGCGCGGCGATCGGCGACGCAGCCGTCTTGTGGCGCCGCTTTGAAAATCGCAACTGGATTTCATTGACCGGCTGCGCCCGGCGGGCACGCCGCGGCGGCGCTGCGGTACCGTTTCGGCGCTTCGCTAAGGCGTTTCCTCCCACCGCAGCGCACACAACTGCGGCAGCGGCTCGTCGAGGAGCAGATTGCTGGCTATGCCGGCGCAGCTGGCGCGGTCCAGTTGCAGGCGGTGGCGCTGCAGGGCCTGGCGCAGCGGTGCGCCGTCCAGGTCGACGGCAATCAGATACAGCGGTCCCTGATGCGCGCGCAGCCGCCGCTGCGCGGCGCGGTCCAGCGCCCATTCCGGCAGCGGCGGACCGGCCAGGTTGCCGGCGATGCGCACGAAGCGCGTGCCGGGCGGGAATGCCGTGGCGAGAAAGCCCAGCGGCTCGCCGTCGCCGAACACCACCAGGGCCGCGGCGAGATCGGCGCGCGGCGGCAATTGCACCTCGACGTACTGCGCACTGTAGTGCGGCAGGCGGCCCCAGCGCACCGGACGGGTGGCGAGGATCAGCAAAGCCGGCAACGCGAGCATGGCAACGCCGGCGGCGCGGCGCGGCATGGCTGACAGGGCCAGCACCAGCAGCGCCGGCGCCAGCATTTCCAGCACCACCAGATAGCGGTAGTAGCCGAACAGCGTCAGCCAGGCGAGATACGCCAGCGCGACGGCCAGCAGCACGAAATCCGCGGCGCGGCGCAGCGCCGGTGCCGACGCCAGCGCCCGGCGCCGCCACAGCGGCAGTGCGAGCATGGCCAGGAACAGCAGCGGCAGGCGCAGATCGAGGAACCCGCCTTCGGATACGCGCCGCGGCGTATCGGCCCAGACCAGCGGATAGAACAGCCATTCGCGCCAGCCGCGCGGCAGCCAGCGGCTGTCGCGCAGTTCGGCCGGCGGCGCGAAATCGCCGCCGAACCAGTGCCCGAACAGCGGGAAAAGGGGATTTCCGAATTCGCGGTACAGCCCCAGCATCCAGTGGCCGTTGACCAGCAGGAAGGCGGCCAGCGCGCAGATGCCGAGCAGCGCGGACAGGCGCAGCCGCGCCCGCCAGGTTGCCGCGCCGTCAGCGAGCAGCAGCGGCGCAGCCAGCACGATGCCGGCGGCGAGCGGCGCCGCGGTCAGCTTCAGGCCTGCGGCCAGGCCCAGCAGCGCGCCGGCGCCGAGCACGCGGCCGCGGTCCTGGCCGTCCAGCAGCAGGGCGAGCGCGCCCAGCAGCGGCAGGCTGACCAGGTTGTCGCCGAAGCTCGCGCCGAGTTCCCCGCGCATGGTCGCGCCGCTGGCACCGGCGAAGGCGATCAGCAGGGCCAGCCAGCGTCGCTGCTGCCAGCCCGCCGGCAGCAGGTGCAGGCAGATGCGGTGCAGTGGCAGCAGGTTCAGGCCCTGGATGCAGCCCAGCAGGAAGGTGCCCAGCCAGGCCGGCAGGGTGGAAAGCAGCAGGTACAGCGCGGCCGGCAGCAGCGGGTTGAACCAGGTCTGGGCCTGGGCCACGGCCAGGTCGAGCTGGCCGCGGCCGTGCAGCCAGGCCCAGCCGTCGTACCAGTGGTAGTTGCGCAGATCCCAGTTGTTGCTCTGGCCCAGCAGCAGCGCCCAGGCGCCGTAGCCCAGTACCAGCGCGGCCAGCGCCAGCCATTCCGCGCGGGTGCGGCGCAGCGGCGCGGCCATGGCCGGGTCAGCGCACCCGCGCGAGCAGGCGCCGGGCGTAGTAGCGCAGGCGGCCCACGACACCGCTTTCCAGCGCGCGGCGCGATTCTTCCAACTGCGCATTGAGCTGGGAGATGTCGCGGTACAGGCGCTGGTTGTGCTGGTCGCGCCGGGCAACGAGGTTGCGCAGCTCGGCCACGTCGTCCTCGCTCAGGGTATGGCCGGCGTGGAAACGCGCCGGCAGCGGACGCTCGACGTAGATGGTGGAATGGGTCGGCGCCAGTTCCTCCGCCGGCCGCTCCGTTGTGTAGAAATACAGCGCGATCGAACGCCGCGTCACGCCGGCATGGCCGGACGGCACCTCGATGCGCTCGAAGCCGTGCCAGCTCCATTCGGTGGTCTCGAAGATCACGCCGCGGTTGAACAGCGGCGTGATGCGCGTGACGCGGTCATCCGGCGAGCGCGGATCGGTATGCAGCTCCAGCGAGCCGCCCCAGCTGTCGTGCCATTCCGGATTGAGATACACGATCAGGTTCAGGCGCCGGTGCCAGGGCTCCACCGGATGGCGGTTGAAGTCGACATGAGCGTCCAGATCCTGGCCGTTGCGGTTCTCGTGGGTGCCGCCGCCGAAGTAGTGCGGGTCGTAGCGCAGGTCGGGTATGCCGGTCAGGCGCGACAGACGCGCGAGGAAGGCCGGTGACTGCACCAGATCATCCAGCGCGGCATAGGCGGGCCCGAGTTCGCGGATGCGCTCCACCGTGGATTTGTTGCCGATCTCGCCGTTCTCGTCGCGCGCGTTGCCGCGTTCGAAGGCGGGAAACTGGGCCAGCAGCTGCTGCGCGGTCTGCGCATCGAAGAAGCCTTCGATGACGGCGTGGCGGAACGGATCGCGGCGCTGGAAATCGGCCGCCAGCGCGTCCAGGCGCTGGTCGAGATCAGGGGCTAGCATGCGGGGACAGGTTCAAACGGGAACGGGATGATGCCATGCCGCGGCGACAGGCGCGCGGCAGCGCGGCGGGCATGGACGGCGGCATGCAGGACGGCCCGGGCCGCCGCCGTGTGCCAGCACGGGAGCCGGCGCCGCCTCAGGCGCGGGCGGCGGCGCGCGCCAGCAGCAGCGTCAGCTGTTCGCGGTCCTCGGCCTTGAGCAGGCGCGGCGCCAGCCGGCGCAGGCGGCCGCGGTCGCAGCGGCCCACTGCATCGCGCACTTCCAGCAGGGCGCCGGTGTGCATGCTGAAATCGGTCAGGCCCAGCGCGATCAGCAGTGCGGTATAGCGCGCGTCCGAGGCCATCTCGCCGCACAGGCTGACCGGCTTCGCGTGTTTTTCGCCGCAGCGGATGATGGAAGCCAGCAGCTGCAGCACGGCCGGGTGCAGCGGGTCGTAGAGTTCCGACAGCGCATCGTTGTTGCGGTCGGCGGCCAGGGTGTACTGGACCAGGTCGTTGGTGCCTATGGCGACGAAATCGACGTGGCGGATCAGGCTGGGCAGGGCGATTGCCGCCGCCGGCACCTCGATCATCGCGCCCAGCTCGAAATGGTCGGCGACTTCGTGGCCTTCGGTGCGCAGATCGCGGGCGCAAATCTGGATCAGGCTGCGCGCGGCACGGATTTCCAGGCTGTTGGTCACCATCGGCACCAGGATGCGGATGGGGCCGTAGGCCGAGGCGCGCAGGATCGCGCGCATCTGCGTGGCGAACAGCGCCGGCCGCTTCATGGACAGGCGCACGCCGCGCATGCCCAGGGCGGGATTGGGTTCGCTGGTCAGGGCCAGGCCGGTGGTGTCGGCCTTGTCGGCGCCCAGGTCCAGGGTGCGTATGGTGACCGGCAGGCCGCCCATGCCCAGCACCAGGTCGCGATAGGCCTGGAACTGTTCGTCCTCATCGGGCAGGTGGTGGCGCTGCAGGAACAGGAATTCGGTGCGGTAAAGGCCTATGCCGTCGGCGCCGTGGGCGCGCGCCTGGGCCACGTCGCCGGCCAGTTCGGCATTGGCGAACAGGCGAATCGGCGCGTCGTCGCGGGTGCGCGTGGGGGCGTGCGCCAGCTCGGCCAGGCGGCGGCCTTCGCGCAGGGCCTCGCGCTGGCGCTGGCGGTAGCGGGCCAGGTCCTGGGCGGTGGGATGGACGATGATCTGGCCTTGGTCGCCGTCGACCAGCAGCAGGTCGTCGTCATGCACCTCGGCCAGGGCATCGTGGGCGCCGACCACCATGGGCAGGCGCATGCTGCGCGCCAGGATGGCGCTGTGCGACAGCGCGCTGGAGCCGGTGCAGACCGCGGCCAGCACGCCCTGCTCGGTGAGGTGGGTCATTTCCGCCGGCGCGATCTGGTCGCTGACCAGGATGGCGCCGACGCGGGCGGCGATCTGGCGTTCGGCCGGGCTGGTCTCCCGCGCCAGGGCCGACTGCACCCGGCCTATGACGTGGTCGATGTCCTCGCGCCGGCTGCGCAGGTAGGGATCGTCCATGGCCTCGAACACGGCGGCCAGGCGGTCGCGCTGCATCTTCAGCGCGGTGCCGGCGCGGTAGCGGCCGCGGCGCACCAGGTCGAACAGGCCGGTCAGCAGCTCCGGATCGTTCAGCAGCATGCTGTGGGCGTCGATGAACTCGCCGATCTCCCGGGCCAGGGCGCCGTGCAGCTTGTCGCGGATGGCGCGCAGCTCGGTCTGGGCGGTTTCCAGCGCCTGTTGCAGGCGGCTGGCCTCGGCTTCGATCTCGCCGGGCTCCAGCGGCGTGTCGTCGGCCACGAACTGGCTGGGCTGGACCAGCCGCGCCCGCCCCAGAACCATGCCGCGCGAGGCGCTGATGCCGGTCAGGACGATGCGCATGCTCACGGGTCAACGGATCCTTGTAGTTGGGGTGGTGACGACGGCTATGGCGCAATCCGCATGAAGCGCAGCGTAACCCGGACCCGGCACGCCCGCCGCGGCGGACCGCGCCGCGCGATGTCCTTCGCGTTGTTGCTTACTGCCCTTCGTCGAACTTGCGTGCGAACAGGTCGGCGACGGCGTCCAGCGCCGCGGCTTCGTCGGCGCCCTCGGCGCGCACCGTCACCGGCGTTCCCATTCCGGCCGCGAGCATCATCACCCCCATGATGCTCTTGGCGTTGATCTCGCGTCCGCGGCAGCGCAGCCAGACCGTGGACGTGTAGTTCTGCAGCAGTTGCACCAGCTTGGCCGAGGCGCGGGCGTGCAGGCCCAGCTTGTTGCTGATGACGATGTCGCGTTCAAGCATGATCTATGCAGATTCCGCCGCGTCCGCCGCTGGCCGCAGTCTGCGCCAGCTGGTCCAGATCCTGATTGGGATAGTTCAGCACGCGCAGCAGCATCGGCAGGTTCAGCCCGCTCACGCAGTGGGTGCGGAAGCCGAGGCCGGAAAGACGCTGGGCGATGTTGCAGGGCGTGGAACCGTACAGGTCCGACAGTACCAGCACGCCGTCGCCCTGGTCGAGATGGCGCGCGCGGGCCGAGGCGTCGCCGAGGGCGCGTTCCGGATCGGCGCAGGCGCCCACTTCCAGCACCTCCAGCGGCAGGGCGAACTTGCCCAGCACATGATGCGCGGCGGAGACCAGCGCGTCGCCCATGGCTTCATGGGTCAGCAGCAGTACGCCTACGCTCACGGCCGCAGCCCTCCGCACAGGGCCGGGAGGGGCCGGTGCCGGGGAGTCAGCGCGTTGCAGTGGAAAGTCGCCATCACTATGCCTGCGGGTGGTTCTGTCGATGGGGCGGCTTGCAAGATTACTGCCGTCCGCCCGGTAGATGGGGCCGTGTCACTCGAGTTCACGGTGGAAGGTCAGCACCTGCTCGCGGCTGCCGCGGAAGTGTTCAGCCAGGCGTTCGGCCAGGTAGACCGAACGGTGGCGGCCGCCGCTGCAGCCGATGCAGATGGTCACGTAGGAGCGGTTGTCGGCCTCGAAGCGCGGCAGCCATTCGTCCAGGAAGCCGGTGAGCTGGTCCAGGAAGCGGTTCACCTCGGGCTTGTGCTGCAGCCACTCGCGCACCGCCGCGTCCTTGCCCGAGAGCGGGCGCAGGGCCGGGTCCCAGTGCGGGTTGGGCAGCACGCGGGCGTCGAACACGAAATCGGCGTCGATTGGCAGACCACGCCGGTAGGCGAACGATTCGAACAGCAGCGACAGCTCGCCGCCGGCCATGCCCAGCTCGGTCGCGATCAGGCGGCGCAGCTGGTGCACGTTGAGTTCGCTGGAATCGACGACGCGGTCGGCGATGGCGGCCAGCGGGCGCAGCAGTTTGCGCTCCAGCGCGATGGCGTCGTGCAGCGGCAGGCCGTCGGCGGACAGCGGATGGCGCCGGCGCGTGTCGGAGAAGCGCTTGGACAGCACATCGTCGCGGCTGTCGAGGAAGATCAGCTGGTAGTCGATGCCGGTGCGGGCGAGGTCGGCCAGCACCTGCGGCAGCTGGTTGAGATCCTCGCTGCGGTTGCGCACGTCCACGCCGACGGCGATGCGGCGGTGGCCGCCGGAGCTGACCGCGTCGACCAGGGACGGCATCAGGCCGGCCGGCAGGTTGTCGACGCAGTAGAAATCGAAATCCTCCAGCGTGCGCAGGGCGATGGTCTTGCCGGCGCCGGAAAGGCCGGACAGCACGACCAGCTGGATGGCGTTGGCGTTTGCGCCGGCGGCCGGCACGCTGCCGTTGTCGTCGACGGGCGTGTTCACCACGGTGCCTGCCGCTGCAGTTGATGGGCCTGGCGGTCGATGAAGGTCTGCGCCGGGTCTATGCCCTTGCTCTTGAGCATGTGGCTGCGCACGGCGGCTTCGACCAGCACCGCGAGGTTGCGCCCGGGCGCGACCGGAATGGCGATCTGCGGGATGCGCGTCTCCAGGATCTCGCGGTAGCCGACATCGCCGGTCAGCCGCTTCATGCCATCGACATCGTCCAGCGGATTGAGCGGCCGCAGGTGCACCACCAGACGCAGGTATTTGGACGGCTTGACCGCGGTATGGCCGAACATCTCGCGCACGTTCAGCACGCCCAGGCCGCGCACTTCGAGCAGGTCCTGCAGCAGCTCCGGACAGCGGCCGTCGATCACGTCCGGCGCGATCTGGGTGAATTCGGGGGCGTCGTCGGCGACCAGGCGGTGGCCGCGGGTGAGCAGTTCCAGCGCCAGCTCGCTCTTGCCCGAGCCGGATTCGCCGGTAATGAGCACGCCGATGGAATACACCTCCATCAGCACGCCGTGCAGGGTTTCATGCCGTGCCAGCACGCGCGCGAGGTGGTATTGCAGGAAAGTCAGGATCTCGTGGCCGCGCTTGGGGCTGGACCACAGCGGCGTGTCGGATTCGTCGGCCGCCTCGCGCAGGTCGCTGGGCACGGCCTGGTCCTTGGTCACGATCAGGGCGGTGGGACGGTAGTTGATGATTTTCTGCACCGTCTCCCAGCGCTGGCGCGAGTCCAGGCTGTCGAGGTAGTTCAGTTCCTCGGTGCCGATGATCTGTACCTTGTTCGGATAGATCACGTTGAGGTAGCCGACCATGGACGGGCGGCGGGCCTGGTGGTCGCCGGGGTCCAGGCTGCGGCCGTTGCCGTGGGATCCGGCGGTCCAGCGCAATGACAGGCGATCGGCAACACTGTCGAACAGCTGGCGGGCAGTCAGTCGGTCCATGGCGGCGGTCAGGCGAGCTGGCCCCATTCTGCCAGTTCGGCGTAGAGCGCGCTGGCGTCGTTCGCATCGCGCAGGCGCTTGAGCGTAGCCGGATCAGAGGCGCGGGTGGCGATGTCGGCCAGCAGCGACAGGTGTTCCGTGGTGAAGTGGCTGGGTGTGACCAGGGCCGCGAACAGGTCCACCGGCTGGCCGTCGGCCGCGCCGTAGGGGATGGGTTTCTGCAGGCGGATGAAGGCGGCCCGCGGCCGGTCCAGCAGGGCGCAGCGCCCGTGCGGCAGGGCGAAACCCTGGCCCAGCGCGGTGGAACCCAGTCCTTCGCGTTCGCTCAGGGCCTCCAGCACGGCCAGGGCCTGGTCCTCGGGCACCAGCAGCTGGGCCAGGGCCTCCAGCAGGGCACGGCGCGATCCGGTGCGCAGGCCGGCCGCGACGCTGTCGGGACTCAGTAGATCGCTGAAACGCATGCCGCGGGCAGGTAGTCGCGAAAGGCGCGGATGATAGCGCGGGTTTTGCGGCGGTGCGGAAGAAATTGGTCGGGGCTGGGTTTGTGAATGGGGATCCGGGATGCGGGAAAGCACGGGATCGGCGATTCAGGATGCGGAGGCGTCGCGGAGGAGGATGCGGGACCGACTGCCGCAGGCCGGTAGTGAGCACGGGCCTGTGGCCTGGGCGCGGCGGGATCCCGCTCAGGCGCTGGCCGGCGATTCCCGCAGCTGCCGAAACGAAAAAGGAGCGCATTGCGCGCTCCTTTGTGCAGGATTTGCCGGATTGCCAACACTCAATTCAGCGGTGCTGGATTTCCGGCGGTGTTTTTCGCGGGATCCGGGCGGGGGGCGGGCCGTCCGCACATCCGGACCAATCCCGAATCCCCAGTCCCGGATCCCGGCCTTTCAGACCATCCGCTCCGCCGCGCGCAGCGCTTCGCCCTTGTGATGGTCGGTCAGCTTTTCCTTGTGCTTGCGGATCTGCCCGTCGAGCTTGTCGGCGAGGGCGTCGATCGCGGCGTACATGTCGTCGGCGCTGGCTTCGGCGTGGATGATCTTGCCGGCGGCTGCATGCAGGGTGGCGTCCGCCTTGTGCACCAGCTTCTCCACGCTCAGCTGCACGCCGACGTCATGGAGGTGGTCGAAATGGCGCAGGATGCGCTCGAACTTGCTTTCGACATAGCTGCGCAGGGCCGGCGTCACATCAACCTTGGGGCCGCTGACATTGATCTGCATGGTGCTTCTCCTTTACTTGAGCGCTCCTGACGCGGAACGCGGTCGGCACCGGCGTACGGCACGGTGCGAAAAAGGGTGTCTTCAGCACTGACCTGCTAATGGCATGAGGGTTCCCGGCGCCGGCTTCAAGTTCAGCTGAGGCGGCAACGTTCATTCGAGGCGGCGATGTTCATGGCCTCGCGGTACTTGGCCACGGTGCGCCGCGCCACGTTGATGCCGCGGCGGTTGAGTTCCTCGGCCAGGCCCTGGTCGGACAAGGGCTTGCCGCTGGGTTCCCCGTCGATGAGCTTCTTGATCATGGCCTGGATCGCCGTGGCCGAGGCGCTGCCGCCATCGACCGTGGATACGCCGCTGGAGAAGAAGTGCTTGAACTCGAAGGTGCCGCGCGGCGTGTACAGGAACTTGCGCGTGGTCACGCGCGAGACGGTGGATTCGTGCATGCCGATTTCCTCGGCCACATCCTTGAGCACCAGCGGCTTCATCGCCTCGGGGCCGTAGTCCAGGAAGGCACTCTGCGCGCGCACGATGGCCTGGGCTACCTTGAGGATGGTGTCGGCGCGGGTCTTGAGGCTCTTTATCAGCCAGCGCGCTTCCTGCAGCTGGCCGCGCAGGTAGGAGGCGTCGTCGCGCTGGGCCCGGGCGATCAGGGATTCGTAATGGCGGTTGATGGCCAGCTGCGGCTGGCAGCCCGGCGCCAGGCTGACCTGCCACTGGCCCTGGCTGCGGTAGGCGTAGGCATCGGGCGCGACGTATTCCGGCGCCGAGCTGGATACGCTGGAGCCGGGCTTGGGATCCAGCGCGCGGATCAGCTGCACGGCGGCGTCGATCTGGTCGGCGCCGGCCTTGAGACTGCGGCTGAGCCGGGCACGGTCGTTCTTGGCCAGCACTTCCAGATGATCGGCGACGATGGCCCGGGCCACGGCCAGGCCTTCGACTTCCGGCTCGAACGCATCCAGCTGCACCAGCAGGCATTCGCGCAGGTTGCGGCTGGCCACGCCCAGCGGGTCGAAGCGCTGCACGCGGTGCCGCACGGCTTCGATCTCGTCGGCCTCGACCTGGTACAGGCTGGCCAGGCCCTGCTGTATGGCCTCGACCGGCTCGTGCAGGTAGCCGTCGTCGTCGATGGCTTCGATCAGGGCGACGGCGATGGCGCGGTCGCGCGCCGACATCGGGGTGAGGTTGAGCTGCCACAGCAAGTGATCGCGCAGATCCTGCTGTTCGGGTTCCTGCGGCTCGAATTCGTCGTCGGAAGGTGCGTTGCGGGCGGGCGCGTCGAAAGCGGCTTCAAGCGCGTCGAAGCGTTCCTCGTCGGCTTCGCGCGATTCGCTTTCGCTGCTGCCGGCCTCGCTGCTGCTGTTGCGGCTGTCGAGGAACTCGGCCGGTGCGGCGTCGGGCTGGGCCGGGGCTTCGGCCGGCGCCGGTTCGCTGGATTCTTCGGGGAGTTCCAGCAGCGGATTGGATTCCAGCGCTTCGCGCAGTTCCATTTCCAGCTCTACGCTGGAAAGTTGCAGCAGGCGTATGGCCTGTTGCAGCTGCGGCGTGAGCGCCAGTTGCTGGTGCAGACGAAGATTTAACGCGGGCTTCATCAGTCATCCTGTTCCAGGGCATTGCGCCGGGCTGCGCCAGCCAAGCGGAGCGTCGGCGGCTCCATCCTAATGCGGAAAACGGCCTGCGGGAACCGCAGAAGATGCCCTGCGCAGATGACTTGCAGGTTGCGCCGGATTGGCGGAGGATTGGACAGGTTTGCCCGCTGCGGCCGGGCCCGCGACGGCCGTGGACCGCCGCGGTATTTCTTGTCAATTTCTCGTCAATGTGGATCTGTAGCCTCGTGCACTACGGGCTACATGCGGAATTCCTTGCCCAGGTAGACCTCGCGCACCTGTTCGTTGGCGAGGATGGTCGCCGGGGCGCCCTTGGCCAGCACGCGGCCTTCGCTGAGGATGTAGGCGCGGTCGCAGATGCCCAGGGTTTCGCGCACGTTGTGATCGGTGATCAGCACGCCGATGCCGCGTTCCTTCAGGTGGCGCACGATGCGCTGGATCTCGCCGACCGAGATCGGATCCACGCCCGCGAAGGGTTCGTCCAGCAGCATGAAGCGCGGTTCGGCCGCCAGCGCCCGGGCGATCTCCACGCGGCGGCGCTCGCCGCCGGAGAGGCTGGCGCCGCGGGAGTCGGCGATATGGCCGATCTGCAGTTCGTCCAGCAGCTTCTGCAGTTCCGTGGCGCGCGCGGCGGCATCGAGCTTGGGCCGCAGTTCCAGGATGGCGAGGATGTTCTCGGCCACGGTGAGGCGGCGGAACACCGAGGCTTCCTGCGGCAGGTAGCCCACGCCCAGGCGCGCGCGGGCGTGCATGGGCTGGGCGGTAATGTCCATGTCGTCCAGGCGGATGCTGCCGGCATCGGCGCCGATCAGGCCGACGATCATGTAGAAGCAGGTGGTCTTGCCGGCGCCGTTGGGACCGAGCAGGCCTACGACTTCGCCCTGATCGACCCGGCAGGAGAAGTCGCGGACGACTTCACGCTGCTTGTAGCGCTTTTTCAGCCCGGTCGCGCTGAGCATTACTTCTGCTTGTCCTTGTCGGCCGGCTTGGCCGCTTCCTTGGGCTTGGGCTGCATGCGCATGGTGATGCCGCCGCCGGAATTGCCCTCGCCGGTGAGTTCGCCCGACTCGGTGTTGTAGACGATGCGTTCGCCGCGGAATTCGCCGCGGCCTTCCTGGATCACCACCGCATTGCCGGTGAGGATGGCGGTGGCCGAGTCGGTGGAATAGTCGATGGTGGCCGCCGTCGCGTGCATGCGGCCGCCGTTGTCCAGCTGCTGCTGCATGCGCGCGGGCTTGCCTTCCAGCACGACGCGGTTGATCTCGTTGCCTTCGTCCTGGTAGACGGTGCCCTTCTCGGCCTCGCCCTTCATGCTGCCGCGGGTCAGCTTGACCGCGCCGGTGAGCACGGTGAGGTGCTTGTTCTGGTTGGTGGTGAAGTGATTGGCGGCGACTTCCAGCGGCTGCTCGCGATCGGTCTTGAGGGCGTGGGCGGCGGGCGCCGCCAGCACCAGCAGCGCGACAAGGCTAAGGCTTGCGCTGGCGCGCGAACGAAGCGTGGACATCGGCGAGCAACTCCAGTTGATGCGTGTTGAGGTCGGCCTTCATGCCGGTCCCGCGGAGTATAGAGCCCGGCTGGGTGATCGTGGCGGGGGCCGCGGTCTGCAGGCGGTTTTCATCGGGATAGACGTCGAGGTTCTGCGTCACCACGCGCGCTTCGGCGGCCTCGGGGCTGGCGTCGCGCTGCATCTCGACGGCGCCGGCCAGCAGCAGGTGCGAGCCGGCCTTGTTGACGAAGGCGGAGTCGGACTTGCCCTTCCACGGCTGGCCCTTGGCCGCGGCGATGAGGAAATCCGGCGTTTCCACCCAGAGCGAGCCGTCGTCGTTGCGTCGCGCCAGCGCCGGCGCAGAGACGGTGAAGCTGAGCTTGCCCTGTTCGTCCAGCGCGTTCAGGGTGAAATTGTCCAGGGTGTAGTTGGAGCGCGGCGGGCCGACGAAGGCCGGTTCCTCCTCCGGCGGGCGCAGCAGCCAGAGCAGGGTCCAGGTCAGGCCGGCGGCCAGGGCCAGCACGACGATGAGACTGACGCGGCGCTCGCCCATCACAGCCAGTGCGCCAGTTCGGCAGCGGCCTTGCCCTGGGCATGCAGCAGCAGGTCGACGACTTCGCGCACAGCGCCTTCGCCGCCGTTCCTGCGCGTCTGCCAGTGGGCGTGTCCGGCCACCCAGTGATGGGCGTTGGCCGGCGCGATCATCAGGCCGCAGGCGCGCATGGCGCGCAGGTCCGGCAGGTCGTCGCCGGTATAGCAGACCTGGTGGAACTCCAGCTGCAGTGCCTCGCACAGCTGGCGCAGGCAGGCGAGCTTGTCTTTCTGGCCCTGATAGACATGGGCCACGCCCAGCTCGGCCATGCGTTCGGTGACCAGGTGGCTCATGCGCGCGGTAATGATCGCGACCTCGATGCCGTTGGCCAGCAGGCGCTTCAGGCCCAGGCCGTCGTGGACATGGAAGGCCTTGAGTTCGCGCTGGTCCTCGGCATACCAGAGCCGGCCGTCGGTGAGCACGCCGTCCACGTCGAACACGGCGAGGCGTACGGCGGCGGCGCGGTCGCGGAGGGCGTCGGGCAGATCCTGGAACATGGATTCAGAGGGCTCGCTGGCGGCGCCGGGCGGGCGCCGGGCTGCGGCGCGCGGAGGCGCCGGGTGGATGGGCATGTGGGGCGGCATCCTGCGCCAGGACCTGGCCTGGCGTCCATGCCGGCCGGCGCACGGCGCCGGCTGGGGTTCAGACTACGCGGGCGCGCAGCAGGTCGTGGATGTTCAGCGCGCCGACGAGTTTCTTGTCCTCGTCGACCACGAGCAGTGCGTGGATGGTGAAATCCTCCATCAGGCGCGCGGCCTCGATGGCGAGCTTGTCCGGCGTGATGGTCTTGGCCTTGGTCGTCATCAGCCGCGCCAGCGGCGTGCTGCGCAGGTCGACGGCGTGGTCGTCCAGGGCGCGGCGCAGGTCGCCGTCGGTGAACACGCCGAGCAGGCGGTCCTCGGCGTCGACCACGGCGGTCATGCCCAGGCCCTTGCGCGACATTTCCACCAGGGCTTCGGACAGGCTGGAGTCGACGCCGACCTTGGGCACCTGGTCGCCGGTGTGCATCACGTCGCTGATGTGCAGCAGCAGGCGGCGGCCCAGCGAGCCGGCCGGGTGGGAGCGGGCGAAGTCATCCGCGGTGAAGCCGCGCGCTTCCAGCAGGGCCACGGCCAGGGCATCGCCCATGACCAGGGCGGCAGTGGTGCTGGCGGTCGGCGCCAGGCCCAGCGGGCAGGCTTCGGCCGGAACGCTGACATCCAGGTGCACGTCGGCCAGACGCGCCAGCGAGGAGCCGTCGTTGCCGCTCATGGCGATCAGCGGTATGCCCTGGCGCCGGATCAGCGGCAGGATGGTAAGGAGTTCGTCGGTCTCGCCGGAGTTGGACAGGGCCAGCACCACGTCCTTCTGCGTGATCATGCCCAGGTCACCGTGGCTGGCCTCGCCCGGATGGACGAAGAAGGCCGGGGTGCCGGTGGAGGCCAGGGTCGCGGCGATCTTGCGCGCGATATGACCGGACTTGCCCATGCCCGAGACCACGACCCGGCCGGCGCAGTCATACATGAGCTGGCAGGCGCGCAGGAAGCTGTCGTCGATGCGCGAGCGCAGCAGTTCTATCGCCCGCGCCTCGGTTTCCACCACCTGCAGCGCGCTGGCGGCCAGCGCCGCCGGGTTGAGGGGCAGATGGGCGGCCGCGGAGGAAATCAAGGGCAGGATCTGTGCATTCATGAGCAGGGCAGGATGGAGCAGGGATACGGGTCGGTCGTATGCAACGTTTTGGCGCCAGCTGATTTTCGGTAACATGCTCGTCCCCATAGTGTAGCCGGTTAGTCGCCCCCGTCGCAGGGACGGCGCAAACCCTCACTTCGTCGCGGCGCTCAGCCGCTGCCCTGAATCCGCCATGGATCCCGCCCCGAATGGACAGCCAGACCATCAAGAATCTGATCGAGCAAGGATTGCCTGGCGCCAAGGCCGAGGTCAGCGGTGCGGACGGCGTGCATTTCGAGGCCGTGGTCACCGCCGAGGCCTTCCGCGGCAAGCTGCCGCTGGCGCGGCACCGCCTGGTGTATGCGACGCTGGGCGACCTGATGGGTGGCGCTATCCATGCGCTGGCGCTCAAGACAGTTACCCCCGAAGAGGCGGAAGGCGGAACCCGTGTTTCCTAAGTGCTTGACGCGGCTTGGTTGAGTTTCCCCCAAGCCGGCCAGCCTGGCGATCACCGCCGCCGCCCCCATTTCCCGATTCCCGTTCGAGCTGACTCCCAAACAAGATGGCCAAGATCGTAATTTCCGGCGGTGAACCGCTGCAGGGCGACGTGTGGATTTCCGGCGCCAAGAACGCGGTACTGCCGATCCTGGCTGCCACCCTGCTGGCCGATGGGCCGGTCAGCATAGGCAACGTGCCGCACCTGCACGACGTGACCACCACCATGGAACTGCTCGGCCAGATGGGCGTGCAGCTGGTGCTGGACGAGCGCATGAAGATCCACGTCGATCCGCGCTCGATCAAGAGCTGCTCGGCGCCGTACGACCTGGTCAAGACCATGCGCGCCTCCATCCTGGTGCTGGGGCCGCTGGTCGCGCGCTATGGCGAGGCCGAGGTCTCCCTGCCCGGCGGCTGCGCCATCGGCTCGCGTCCGGTGGATCTGCACATCAAGGGCCTGCAGGCGCTGGGCGCCCAGGTCACCGTGGAGAACGGCTATATCCGCGCCAAGGCGAAGCGTCTCAAGGGCGCGCGCATCAACATGGATATCGTCACTGTCACCGGCACCGAGAACATCATGATGGCCGCGGCCCTGGCCGAGGGCACCACCATCATCGAGAACGCGGCGCAGGAACCCGAAGTGGTTGACCTGGCCAATTGCCTCAACGCCATGGGCGCCAAGGTCAGCGGCGCCGGCACGGCGACCCTGGTCATCGAGGGCGTGGAACGCCTCAACGGCACCGACTACGACGTGCTGCCCGACCGCATCGAGACCGGCACCTTCCTCGTCGCCGGTGCGATCACCGGTGGCAAGGTGCTGGCCAAGAAGGCCAGGCCCAAGACGCTCGATGCCGTTCTGGCCAAGCTGGAAGACGCCGGCGCGCACATCAACACCGGCGACGACTGGATCGAGCTGGACATGCGCGGCAACCGCCCCAAGGCGGTCAATATCACCACCGCGCCGTATCCCGCGTTCCCCACCGACATGCAGGCCCAGTTCACCGCGCTCAACTGCGTCGCCGAAGGCGTGGGCATCATCACCGAGACGGTGTTCGAGAACCGCTTCATGCACGCCCACGAGCTGCAGCGCCTGGGCGCGGACATCCGCCTGGAAGGCAATACCGCCATCATCAAGGGCGTGAGCAAGATGACCGGCGCGCCGATCATGGCGACCGACCTGCGCGCCTCCGCCTGCCTGGTGCTGGCTGGCCTGGTGGCCGAGGGCGACACGACGGTGGACCGCGTCTATCACATAGACCGCGGCTACGAATGCATCGAGGAAAAGCTGGGCACGCTGGGCGCCAAGATCCGCCGTCTGCCGTCCTGAGTGCTTGCGCGGAGCCGCGGTAAACGCGACTCCGCTGCAGCGGGCTTCGCTGTGGACTCATGCTGGCGGCGGTTTCCGGATTGCCGCAAGCGGTGAACGTCCCGCGCGCTATCTATCGATGCGACACCTGGCGGTTAACTCAACCGCGGTGAGCGTTGCGATCGACGCCGTCCGATGCGGCCCCATGACCGCGCCGCGGATTCGATCCGCGGCGCGGCCGGCGCTTCAGTTCAGCGACTTCAATTCCATCACGATGGCATCGCCGTCCTTCTGCTGCTGCTCCACCTGCAGCGGTGCGATGCTGGATTCGGCATACCACGAGCTGCCCTTGCCGGGTTTGTCGGTGCGCTCGAAGCGGGTGGCCTGGAACTGGCCGGCAGGCAGGTTCAATGCCGTGTTCTCGCGGCGCGAATAGCGCTGGTTTTCTGCGCCGTCCTTGCCGGCGACGGTGAGGTTCACCTCGGCCGCGGCTTGCTGCCGGCCCAGCGCGACGACGACGACCTGACGATCGATGATGCCGTTCTGCAGCGGGTAGCGGAACAGCTGATCCTTGTCGGTGACGCGGATCTCGCGCGTGTGTTCGTCGAATTCGATGCGGCGCTGCTTGGACTTGATGGTGGCGTCCTGGCGGTAGCTGTAGCCGACGCTTTCGAGCTGGTCGCCGCCGGCGATGCGGAAATCCGATTCCTCGCGTACATCCAGGCCGAGCAGCTTGGCCATGCCGGAGGTGCCGCGGGTTTCCGTGGTGAGTTTCCAGCGCTGGCCCTCGGCCTTCAGCGTCATGGTGGCCTGGCCTATGACCTTGCCGCCGCGGCGCACGTCATAGACGGCAGTGAAGGGTTTCAGCGGGGTTGCGGCGGCGGCCTGCGGCGCCTCGGCGGCGGAAATCAGCGGCAGGACGGCAAGGCCTAGCAATACGAGAAAGCGCATGGCGGACTCCGGGCGGTGGCGCAGCAGTGTGGCCGTACGGGGCTGAACGCCGGCCGCTCAGACTTGCAGGCTCTGCGCCAGCAGGCGGCCGTCGAAATACACGCCGTCGGCGCGCAGTTCCGCGCGCCGCTGCGCCAGCCACTGCACACACTGGCACAGCAGCACGTGTTCGCGCAGCAGCAGGCGCTGGGCCAGGCTGTCGGGCGTGTCGCCGGGCTCGATCGCGATTTCGGTGCGGGCCAGCACCGGGCCGCCGTCGAGTTCGGCGGTGACGAAATGGACGCTGGCACCGTGCAGCGCATCGCCGGCGGCCAGTGCGCGCTTGTGCGTATGCAGGCCGGGATACTTGGGCAGCAGCGAGGGATGGATATTGATGATGCGGCCGGCCCACGGCGCCAGCGCCGCGGCGTCGAGCACGCGCATGAAGCCGGCCAGCACGATCAGGTCCGGCGCGGCCGCGGCGATGCGCGCGAACAACTCGGCATCGTAGGCGGCGCGGTCCGGCCAGGCGGCCGGGTCCAGTACCAGGGTGGGAATGCCGGCGGCCTCGGCATGGCGCAGGCCTTCGGCCGCTGGCCGGTTGCTGGCGACCAGGATCAGCTCGATCGCCAGCTCGCCGCTGCGCCGGGCCGCGATCAGCGCCTGCAGGTTGGAGCCGCGGCCGGAGATCAGCACCGCGACGCGCAGCGGCGTGGGAGTCATCAGCGGATCAGGACGCGGTCGTGCGCCGGTGCCGGGATGATCTCGCCGATCTGCCAGGCGGACAGGCCCAGCTGCTCCAGATCGGCCAGGGTCGCGGCGGCCTCGTCGCGGTCGACGATGACCGTATAGCCGATGCCGCAATTGAAGGTGCGCCACATTTCTTCCTGCGCCACCGCGCCTTCGCGCTGCAGCCAGTCGAACAGCGGCGGCAGCGGCCAGCTGCCGCTGTCCAGGGAAATGCCGAGGGCGTCGGGCACCACGCGGATGATGTTTTCCTTGAGCCCGCCGCCGGTGATATGCGCCATGCCCTTGACGGCGCGGCCGGCCAGCAGCTGCAGGATGGGCTTCACATAGATCGTGGTCGGCGCCATCAGTGCGTCGGCCAGGGTGACGCCGCCGATATCCAGTCCGAACGGGCTGCCTGCGCGGCTGACGATGCGGCGGATCAGCGAATAGCCGTTGGAATGGGCGCCGCTGGAGGCGATGCCGAGGATGGCGTCGCCGGCGCGGAGCTGGCTGCCGTCGATGAGTTTCGATTTCTCGACCGCGCCGACGCAGAAGCCGGCCAGGTCGTATTCGCCGGGCGGGTACATGTCCGGCATCTCGGCCGTCTCGCCGCCGATCAGGGCGCAGCCCGCCAGCTCGCAGCCCTTGGCGATGCCGCCGACCACCGCCACGGTGGTTTCCACGTCCAGCTTGCCGGTAGCGAAGTAGTCGAGGAAGAACAGCGACTCGGCACCCTGCACCAGCACGTCGTTGACGCACATGCCGACGAGGTCTATGCCGATGGTGTCGTGGCGGTTGAGGATCTGCGCCAGCTTGAGCTTGGTGCCTACGCCGTCGGTGCCGGAGACCAGCACCGGCTCCTTGTAGCGGCCGGCCAGCTCGAACAGGGCGCCGAAGCCGCCCAGGCCGGCCATGACTTCCTTGCGGAAGGTGCGGGCCACCAGGGGCTTGATGCGCTCAACGACTTCGTTGCCGGCGTCGATGTCGACGCCGGCGTCGCGGTAGGTCAGGGCGGTCTTGGGATCGGACATGGCGGTGCCGGCGAAAAAGGGGCGCAATCATAGCAGCCGCGGCGCCTGCCCGGCCGGGCAACATGGACGGCGCGGCGGGGTTTGGGCAGACTTGGGTCTGTTTCCGTCCGCCGACCAGGGAATGTCCGTGGGTTACGCCCGATTGCTCGCTTTTCTCGCCGCGCTGTTGTTGCCGCTGGCGGCTGGCCTGGTCCAGGCCCAGTCGGCGGCCAGTCTGTACACGGGCGAGGTGCCGGTTCCGGACCAGTCCGACGAACAGCGCGCGATCGCGCTCAAGAGCGCCCTGGCCCAGGTCGTGGTCAAGCTGACCGGCGACCGCGAGGCGGTCAACGGCGAAGCCGTGGCCAAACTGATCGAATCGGCCGAACGCTACGTGCAGCAGTACACCTACCGCCAGGACGTGGCCAGCGTCGACGGCCAGGCGCTGCTGCGCCTGAGCCTGGTGGCCAGTTTCGACCGTGCCGCGCTGGACCGCGTGCTGCGCGACCGCGGCCTCAAGGTGTGGACGCCGGCGGCGCGCCCGCCAGTGGTGGCCTGGCTGGCGCTGGACGAAGGCAGCGGTCCGCGCCTGGTCGACAGCGGTGAAGCCGCCGCCCGCGCCATGCAGCAGGTGGCCGAGCAGCGCGGCATCAACCTGGTCTGGCCGCGCCTGGATTCGCCGGAGCAGGCCCAGACCACGGCCCAGATCGTCTGGGAAGCCGATGTCATGACCCTGGGCGCCGACGCCGCGCGCTACCAGACCGATACCGTGCTGATCGGCCAGCTGCGCCGGGTCGGCGATGCCTGGACCGCGCGCTGGACCCTGGCCGTAGGCGGCCAGCCCCAGCCGGTGTGGGAATCGCGCGATACCGACCTTGCCGCGGTGCTGGCCGCCGGCGCCGAAGGCGCAGTGGACCGCACCCGCGGCCGCAGCACCTCGGTGGCCGAGGAGCGCCGCATCACCAATACGAAGGTGTGGATCAGCGGCCTGCAGTCGGCGCAGGACTATGCCCGCCTGTTCGAGAATCTGGCCGGCAACGATCTGGTCAAGGAATTCCAGCCCGAGCAGGCGCACGGCGACGGGCTGCTGCTCAAGCTGACCCTGAACGTGGCGCTGGACCGCTGGCTCAGCTACCTGCCGCCGGACGGAGTCCTGCGCGTCGTCAACGCAGCACCCGCCGTCGAGGGCGTGGAGGCGACGCTGGCGCTGAACCCCTAAGCGCATGCGCCACATCCCCAACCTGATCACCCTGCTGCGCATGCTGCTGACCGTGCCGCTGGCTTGGTTGCTGCGCGACGGGCGCTACGACCTGGCGCTGCTGGTAGCTGTGGTGGCGGGCCTGAGCGACGCGCTGGACGGTTTCCTGGCCAAGCGGTTTTCCTGGCAGAGCCAGCTCGGCGGCCTGATGGATCCGGTGGCCGACAAGCTGCTGCTGGTGGCCTGCTTCGTCGGCCTGGCCGAAGTCGGCGCGCTGCCGGCCTGGCTGGCGGTACTGGTGATCGGCCGCGATGTTGTCATCGTCGCGGGTGCCGTCGCCTACCACAACCTGGTCGGTCCGCTGACGGCCGAGCCCAGTTTCCTGAGCAAGCTGACCACGGTATTGCAGATTGCCCTGGTGCTGGCAACGCTGCTGCATCTGTCGCGCTTTGCCGAATGGCCGCGGTGGCTGAACCTGGGGCTGCTGGTCGCGGTAACGGCCACGACCGTGGCCAGCGGCCTGGATTACGTGGTGCGCTGGTCGCTGCGCGCCTGGCGCGAGACGCACAAACAACAAGGTGGTCCGCTATGACGACGACGGAACGCTGGCAATGGCTGGCCCTGGCCCTGGTGACGGGCGGCCTGATCTACCTGCTGGCGCCGGCGCTGACGCCGTTTGCGGTGGCGGCGCTATTTGCCTATCTGTGGGATCCGGTGGTGGACCGGCTCGAACGCATAGGGCTGTCGCGCAATGCGTCGGTCAGCCTGGTTTTCCTGCTGATCGCCCTGGCGGTGGTCGCGCTGATCCTGCTGGTGATCCCCTTCACCGAGCGCCAGATCGCCAAGTTCCTGGATCAGCTGCCGCGCTGGCTGGCCTGGATCCAGGCCGAGGCCCAGCCGCGGCTGGAGCAGCGTTTCGGCGTGACCCTGGATTTCGCCGATCCGAACAAGCTGATCGAGGTGGTCAAGAACCACTGGCGCGAGGCCGGCGGCATCGCGACGCGGATCCTCGGCAAGGTGTCCCAGTCCGGCCTGACCGTGCTGGGCTGGGCGGCCCAGCTGGTACTGATCCCGGTGGTGACGTTCTATCTGCTGCGCGACTGGGACACTTTGGTCGCGCGCGTCAACGAATTGCTGCCGCGCACGGTGGAGCCGACCATCAGCCGCCTGGCGCGCGAATCCGACGAAGTGCTGGGCGCCTTCCTGCGCGGCCAGCTCAGCGTGATGGTGTCGCTGGGCACCTTGTACGCCATCGGACTGTGGGCGGTGGGCATCGATGTGGGCCCGCTGATCGGCATGATCGCGGGACTGATCAGTTTCGTGCCGTATCTGGGCGCCATCGTCGGCGTCGGCATGGCGCTGATTGCGGCACTGGTGCAGTACCAGGACTGGGCGCATGTGTTCATGGTGCTGGGCGTGTTCGGCGTGGGGCAGCTGATCGAAGGCTATGTGCTGGTGCCCAAGCTGGTCGGCGACAAGATCGGCCTGCATCCGGTCGCGGTGATCTTCGCCATCCTGGCCGGCGGCGAACTGTTTGGTTTCCTTGGCGTGCTGCTGGCCCTGCCGGCCGCGGCCATCGTCATGGTGGTGCTGCGCTACCTGCATGAGAAATACACCGCCAGCCGCCTGTACCAGCCGGCGGAGGCCGAGCCTGAGATCTCCCCGGTCGTCGTCGTCAGCCACGGCACGGTGGTCGCCGCCGCCGAGCTGCAGCCCGTGGCCGCGCCGCCGGCCGCGGACGGAAAACCGCCGGCGAACTGACGTGCAGCAGCTGCCTCTGGGATGGCGCTGGCCGGCACAGCAGCGCTTTGAAACGTTTTTCACCGGCGGCAATGCGGCCGCCGTGGACCTGCTGCAGCGCATCGCCGCCGGCGCGGAGCAGGCCTGGGTCTATCTGCACGGCGCCGAGGGCAGCGGCCGCACCCATCTGCTGATGGCGGCCTGCCAGGCAGCCAGCGGCGCGGGCCTCACCGCGCAATACCTGCCCCTGGCCGCGCTGGGCGCGGACCGGGACGAGGCAATACGCGGCTTCGGCGGCAGCGACCTGCTGGTCGTCGACGACGTGGACGCCATTGCCGGCGACCGCGCTGCCGAGCACGCGCTGTTCGATCTCTACAACCGCTGCCGCGCCGAAGGCAGCACGCTGGCCTTCGTCGCAACTGCGCCGCCGGCGCAGATCGGCCTGGGCCTGCCGGACCTGGTCTCGCGCCTGTCCAGCTGCACCCAGGTCGCACTGCGCTCGCTGGATGACGCGCAGCGTCGCGAAGTGCTGCGCAGCCGCGCCGAGGCGCGCGGCATCGCCCTGGACGAGACTGTGCTGGATTTCCTGTTCACCCACTACGCCCGCGACCTGGGCAGCCTGGGCAACCTGCTCGACCGGGTCGACCGCGCCTCGCTGGCCGAGCAGCGCCGCGTCACCGTGCCGTTCCTGCGGCGGCTGCTGAAGGCGGGCTGAGACTTTTGCCCCGGGCCGGCGCAGGCCGGAGCGGGGCGTTCCGGTTGCGCCGTTCAAAGACAGCGGTATCCGCCCGTAAAAAGCGCGAGCGATCTGGGCGCAGGCATTGCCGGTCGCAGTCGCCACCGTTGCCGCAAAGGCGCGGGAAGCGCCGGCAGGCTGACCTGCCCGCGTTCCCGCGGCCTGTCCGCCGGCTCAGCGGGTATTGGCCGCCGTGCCCTCGACCAGGATCAGCTCGCGATTGGCGGCCACGGTCTTGTCGCCTATGCCCTGGACCTTGGCCAGTTCCTCGGGGCTCTTGAACGAGCCGTTCTTCTCGCGCCAGGCGACGATCGCCTCGGCCTTGCTCTGGCCCACGCCCTTGAGGCTGGCGGCGATGGTGGCCGCGTCGGCGGTGTTGACATTGACCGGCGGCTGGCCGGCGAAGGCCGGCAGGCACAGGGCCAGGGACAGGAGCAGGGATTTGATGAAGGTGTGCATGGTCGGATTTCCCCTGTGGTTCAGCGGCCCTTGGCCGGCGCACTTTCAACCAGGATCAGTTCGCGGTTGGCGGCCACGGTCTTGTCGCCTATGCCCTGGACCTTGGCCAGTTCGTCGGCGTTCTTGAAGGCGCCGTTCTTCTCGCGGTAGGCGACGATGGCCTCGGCCTTGCTCTGGCCCACGCCCTTGAGGCTGCTGGCGATGGTGGCCGCGTCGGCGGTGTTGACGTTGACCGGCTCGGCGGCGAAGGCCGGAAAGCACAGCGCCAGGGACAGGACGAGGGACTTGATGAAGGTATGCATTGCCGTTTCCTTTGAAGTGGTCTGGGAGGTCGTGCCGGAGTGGCCTCGACAGGTGACACGATAGGACCGGCTCCCCGCCGCTTCCTCGGTGCAATGCCGCGCCGGAGCCTGCGCGGATGCCGCGCGCGGAGCTGGGAAAAATCCCAGCCGCGCCGGGCCGCGGGCGGCGGAACTCGTTAGGCGGCGGGGCGCGGAGTAAGATCCGCGCTTTGCCGTTCCACGAGAAAACGCATGAATACCGAACAGCTGCGCGCCTTCGTTTCCGCCAAATGGGACGAGGAAATCGTCCCCCGCCTGGTCGACTACATCCGCATTCCGAACAAGTCGCCGATGTTCGATGCCGACTGGGCCGCGCACGGCTACATGGACCAGGCGGTGGAATTGCTCGCCGGCTGGGCGCGGCAGCAGCCCATCGCCGGCATGCAGGTCGACGTGGTGCGGCTGGAAGGGCGCACGCCGCTGATCTTCATTGACATACCGGGACAGAACGACGATTGCGTCGTGCTCTACGGCCACCTGGACAAGCAGCCGGAGATGACCGGCTGGGCCGAGGACCTGGGTCCGTGGATTCCGGTGATCAAGGGCGACAAGCTGTACGGCCGCGGCGGCGCCGACGACGGCTACGCCATTTTCGGTTCGATCGCCGCCATCCTGGCGCTGCAGGAACAGGGCATTCCCCACGCGCGCTGCGTGGTGATGATCGAGGCCTGCGAGGAATCCGGCAGCTACGATCTGCCCTATTACGTCGATCACCTGGCCGCGCGCATCGGCCGGCCTTCGCTGGTGGTCTGCCTGGATTCGGGCTGCGGCAACTACGACCAGCTCTGGCTGACCACCAGCCTGCGCGGCCTCACCGGCGGCAACCTGCGCGTCAAGGTGCTGGAGGAAGGCGTGCATTCGGGCGATGCCTCCGGCGTGGTCGCCTCCAGCTTCCGCATCCTGCGCCAGCTGCTGTCGCGGCTGGAGGACGAGAACACCGGCCGCATCCTGCCACAACAGCTGTACGTGGATATTCCCGCTCAGCGCGTGGAACAGGCGCAGCGTTCGGCCGAGGTGCTGGGCGATGCGGTGTATTCCAAATTTCCCTTCGTGGAGGGCATGCGGCCGATGAACGAGACGCGCGCCGAACTCGTGCTCAACCGCACCTGGCGGCCGGCCCTGTCCATCACCGGCGTCGCCGGCCTGCCGCCGCTGGATTCGGCCGGCAACGTGCTGCGCCCGTTCAGCGCGGTCAAGCTCAGCCTGCGCCTGCCGCCGACCTGCGAAGGCGCCGCCGCCGGCGAGTTCGTCAAGGAACTGCTGGAGCACGATCCGCCGTACGGCAGCCAGGTCAGCTTCGATCTGGAAAAGGCTTCCACCGGCTGGAACGCGCCGCAGCTCTCGGCCTGGCTGGAGAAATCGGTGGACGAGGCCTCGCGCACCTTCTTCGGTCCCGCGCCGGCCTACATGGGCGAGGGCGGCACCATTCCGTTCATGGGCATGCTGGGCGAGAAATTCCCCGGTGCGCAGTTCCTCATCACCGGCGTGCTGGGCCCGCATTCCAATGCCCACGGCCCGAATGAATTCCTGCACATTCCCACCGGCAAGCGCGTGACCATGTGCGTAGCCAAGGTCATGGCCGACCACTTCGTCGCCAGCCAGGCCGGCCTGACCACCGGCGTTGCCGCCAGCGATGCGCATACCCACCATGGCGAGCACGGCTGCTGCTGAGCCAGTGTGCAGCCGGGATTGGGGATGTGGAGGTTCGGGATTGGCTTGCGTACAAGGGGAGATACGCAGGTTTCCATTCCCGAATCCGCGGCCGGGCCGCAGCGCCTGATCGTCGGCGTTGCGACCGTGGCTGATTGGGGATGAGGGGATTCGGGATTGGGATGAGTTTGCGTACAAGGGGAACTATGCAGGATTTCACTCCTGAGTCCGCGGCCGGGCCGCAGCCCGGCCGCTGGCCGCGGCGCCTGATCGTCGGCGTCGCGGCCGTGGCGCTGCTGGCGCTGGCGGTGTCCTCGCTGTTCGCCGACGGCGGCGCGCACACGCTGGACCGGCAGATCATGCTGCTGCTGCGCAATCCACAGGCGCCGGACGATCCCCTCGGTCCGCACTGGTTCGAGGACGTGATGCGCGATATGACCGGCCTGGGCGGCATAGGCGTGGTGGTCGGCGGCGGCCTGCTGTTCGCCGGTTATCTGTGGCTGCGCCGGCGCCGCGGCGACGTGCTGATCCTGGCCGGGAGCCTGGCCGGCGCGCAGCTGATCAGCGCCGTATCCAAGCTGCTGGTGGCGCGGCCGCGGCCGGACCTGGTCTCGCACGAGGCGCAGATCTACAGCGCCAGCTTTCCCAGCGGCCATACCCTGATGGCGACCGTCACCTGGGTCACCTTCGCCATGCTGCTGGCGGCGGATTTCGAGGACCGCCGCGTGCGCGACTATCTGCTGCTGATCGCCTGGATCACCGCGATTGCAGTGGGTTGCAGCCGCGTCTACCTCGGCGTGCACTGGCCCAGCGACGTGCTGGCCGGCTGGGCGATAGGCGCGCTGTGGATGGTGGTGCTTTCGCGGCTGGTGCCGCGGCTGCGCGGACGTTAGAACGACAGGACTGGTTATCCGGGATGCCGGATTCGCGAAAGCGGACGCGGTTGGGTGGCATCGTATCCCCAGCCTGAATGGCTGCGACTCCCTCGCCCGCAAGCTCGCTTGGGGCGGGGACAACGATCAACTTGCTGTCGGTTTGGATCTTCGCTTGAATCTTCAACAAGCGGTGACTCGGCGAAAACCGGAGTCTTTCGCGAACCGACGCGCGCCCCCCTCGACCAACCCGCTCTCCCGAGCGCGCTTGGGGAGAGGGCTTTTTCTGGCGCTTCAATCTTTTCTAGCGCTTCACTCCGGCCCGCCACGCATACACGGCCGCCTGCGTGCGGTCCTGCAGTTCGAGCTTGGCCAGCACATTGCTGACATGCGTCTTCACGGTCTTCTCGCCTATGCCCATGCGGGTGGCGATGACCTGGTTTGAAAGGCCGTCGGCCATCAGCTCCAGCACTTCGCGTTCGCGCAGGCTGAGGCGGTCCAGGGCGCTGGGCGCCGGATCGGCGGCGGGAGCGCGCACGGCCTGGACCAGGCGGGTGGCGATGCGCGGATGCAGTATGGCTTCGCCGCGGGCGGTGCGGCGCACGGCGTCGGCCAGGGTTTCGGCGTCGGTGTCCTTGAGCAGGTAGGACAGGGCGCCGGCCTGCACGGCGTGCACGATCTGGGCGTCGTCCTCGTAGCTGGTCAGGATCAGCACCTGGGTGGACGGGCAGGTGGTGCGGATCAGACGCGTGGCCTCCACGCCGCCGCCGGGCATGACCAGGTCGATCAGGGCCACGTCCGGCGTCAGTTCGCGGCAGACCGCGGCGGCGGATTCGGCGCTGTCCGCCTCGCCGACGATGCTGAGATCGTCGCAGGTGTCGAGGAAGGCGCGTATGCCCTGGCGCACCAGGACGTGGTCATCGGCGATGACGACGCGGATGGGTTGAGTCATTGCTATCGTGCTCCGTAATTGCAGCGTACGCGGACCTCGGTGCCGGCACCGGGGGGGCTGATCAGTTCGAATTGCCCGCCTGGCAGGCCTTCGGCTCTGGCGCGCATGTTGGCCAGACCCATGCCACTGCTGCTGTCGGCGCCGCCAACGCCATTATCGGCGATGGACAAGGCAATCTGTTCGTCCTTGCGGTGGAGGCGGATTGAGACCCGGGTCGCACGGCTGTGCCGCAGGACATTGGCCAGGGCCTCCTCGGCGATGCGCAGCAGGGCTTCGCCGTGGACCGCGTCGTCGGGGATGGAATCGTCCAGATCGAACTCGCGCTGCAGGCCGCTGATGCGGGCCCAGCGCTCGGCCAGTTCGCGCAGGCGCGGCGCGAGGAAGCCGCGCGGCGGACGCTCGCTGCGCAATTCGTCCAGTACGTTCACCAACTGGCGCTGGATGCCGCTGATCAGCTCGGAGGAGTCGTCCAGGCGGGTCTGCGCCGCGGCCAGGTCGGTGCCGAGCAGGCGCTGGGCGGCGCGGATCTGCAGGTTCAGGGCGAAGGCCTTCTGCTTCACCGTGTCGTGCAGGTCGCGCGCGATGCGCTGGCGCTCCTGCAGGCTGGCCAGTTCGGTGCGGGATTGCATCAGGCTCATCAGTTCGCAGGCCATGCGGTTGAGATCGCGCGACAGGCGGCCGAGTTCATCGCCGGACTCATCCGGAATCAGGGTGGAGAAGTCGCCTTCGCTCCAGGATTCGGCTGCATCGGCGATGGTGTTCAGCCGCCGCGTCACCCAGCGCACCATGAAGAACGCGGTGGCGATGCTGAACACGACCAGGTAGACGAACAGGATCGGCCATTCGAAGCTGTTTTCGCTGACCAGCCGCCGCCAGGGCAGGGGCAGGCGCAGTTCGGTCAGCAGGAAGCCGCGCACGCTGCCGTCGGTGGCGGGGATGGCGGCGAGCACGCGGCGCACGCGCTGCGGCGCCTCGTGGCCGGGCAGGTCGGCGCTGCCGTCGCGGCGGGCCTGTTCCCAGGCCGGGTCGCCGGGCGGCGGCGGGGTGGCGGTCCAGGCGCCTTCGGGCGCATTGGCCAGCACGCGGCCCTCGGCGTCGTAGGCGCCGACCGCGATCGGCACGCTGGACAGCTCCAACATCACATAGGAACTCGGCGCCAGGCCGTCCTGGGGCCGTTCCAGCCGCAGCACCAGGGCTTCGGCGCGGGTGGACAGCTCGATCTGGCTGGGCGGCTGGCCGGCCTGCCAGTTGCGGCCCATGTCGCGTGCGGCCTCGCGCGTCATGTTCGCCATGCGGCCGGAATCTACCGCCTCGAACAGTTCGTGGAACTCCAAGCTGATGATGGTCCACTGGATCAGCGCCAGCGCCGGCACCGACAGCAGCAGGTAGAACAGGGCCAGCTTGAAGGTGAGGCCCTGCAGCGGGTGACGACGTTGCGACATGGCTTTACCGCCGGGGAGACGCGGCAGTGTGAAGCCTGCCGCGGCAGGGTGCCAGTGGGGAGCCGGGATCCGGGATTCGCCAGGCTGCGCCGATGCGCCGTTGCGAATCCCGAATCCCCAATCTCCAATTCCCGGCCCTAATTCACCGCTTCCACATCCAGCGCGGCCAGGCGGTTGGCTTCCTCCGGCCAGTTGCCCAGCAACGTCACCCGTTCGCTGCGCAGCGAGCCGTTGCCGACATTGACCACGGCATAGGCGCTGGATGTGTCGTTGGGCTCGGCCAGGGCGCTGTTGTCCTCGATGGCGACATCGCGCAGGGCGATCTCGCCGAGGTTGAGCATGGCCGAGGCGGTCAATACCGAGCTGCGCCGGCCGGTCACGGTATTGCCGGCCAGGCGCGTGCGGGTCAGTTCCAGGCGGCCGAAGTTGAGCACGATGCCGGCGTCGCGCTTGGCCGAGAGCACGGCGTTGTGGCTGATGTCGCAGTCCCAGCCGCGCAGCGTGCCGTAGTTGATGACGATGGCATTGGCGCCGTCGGCCAGGTTGTCGGTGATGCGCACCCGGTCCAGGTGCAGCACGCCGCGGTTGATCAGGCTGCCGCGCGCGGCCTCGGCCAGTCCCAGGTTTTCCAGCGCCAGCTTGCCGGTATGGGCGACGCCGATCAGGGCAAACCCGGCATCGGAATAGCGCCGTATCTCCGCGCCGTTGCCGACGATGGTCAGCGCGCCGCGGATCAGCGGCAGGCCCAGGCCGGCGGAGTCGGCATCCGGATGGCGCACGAGGTAGAGGCCGCCGGGCGCCAGTTCGATGCGGTCCGGTTCGCGCGTGGCCTCGGCCGCCCGGATCGCGGCGATCAGGCCGGCGCTGTCGTGGTCGCGGATGGTAAAGGTGGCTGCGGTCGCGGGGACGCAGGCGGCGGCGAAGAGAAGGGCGGCGATCATTCGAAAATTCATTGGTATTCCCCAGGCACGGCTGCCGTCGCCGGGCAACGTGCGGCAGCGGCATAGAGTTAACGACCTAAACCGCAGGCCGCTGCAACAAGGGCTCAACCGGCGCGCGGCGGACCGACGGGCGGCGGCAAATCGCCGCGGCGATGGTGTTGACGCCCTGCCGCCGCGGCGTTCTGTCCGCGCTGTCTGCGCCGATCGCCGCGGCCTTTCGCGCAGGGCGCCGCTCGCGGCACAATGCGCGCCCCCTGCCTGGCCTGATCCCATGTCGCGTCGAATTGCCGCCCGCCGCTCTCCCATCCATGGCAACGGTGTGTTCGCCGTCGTCGATCTGCCGGCCGGCACCACGGTCGTCGAATACAAGGGCCGTCTGCTCACCCACGCCCAGGCCGACAAGCTGTATCCGGGCAACGCGGACTCGGGCCACACCTTCCTGTTCACGCTCAACGAGCGCTACGTGCTCGATGCCAACCAGGACGGCAACGTGGCGCGCTGGATCAACCACAGCTGCGCGCCGAACTGCCAGTCCTTCCTGCACGAGGATCCGGGCGGCGACAAGCGCAAGGACCGCGTGCTGATCGAAACCCTGCGCCCGGTCCGCGCCGGCGAGGAGCTGTGCTACGACTACGGCATCAGCCTGGCCGAGCGCCATACCGCGCGCCTGAAGGCAATCTGGGCCTGCCGCTGCGGCGCGCCCAACTGCACCGGCACCATGCTCAAGCCCAAGCGCAAGCCGGCGCGCTGAGCGCCGCGGAAGGCGCCGCGCGCGCCGGCATGATGGCCGGACGCGCGGAAACCCGCTTCGCAGCAGTATGAACAGCCGGGTTTCCCCGCGACCAATACTGGGTACTATTGGACACGCTGCCGATCGCGCGCCGGCGGAGCCCGGTGGAGCGGTCCGGCCAATGACGAATCCCGTGGGGGAGCGAAGGGCGATGCGCATTGACAAGAACCTGGTGGTCATCGGCCTCAGTGATGACGACACGGCCCACCTGCGCCTGCTGATGCGCAAGGCGGCCGATCAGTTGCAGCAGCACTGGCGCTGGGGCACCGAGGAAAAGGCCGACCTGGTCATCGTCGACACTGAATCTTTCGCCGGTCAGATGGCGCGTACCCGTTCCATCGCCGCCGGCCTGCGCTGCGCCGTGATCACCGATGATCCGGCGGCATCCGATCAGGAATTGCGCCTGCACCGCCCGCTGAAGCTGCCCAATGTGGTCGATGTGCTCAACCGCGCCGGCGGCGGCCTGGTGCTGCTGCCGCAGATCGACGGCGGGCACGACGATCTCTACCTCGAATTTGCCGCCACGCCTTCGCGCAAGCTGGATCCGCCCGACAGCGCCCGCGCCCTGCTGCAGGATTCCGGCGCCGACCACGCCGCCAGCAGCGATGCGCTGTTCAAGCGCGACGAGAGCAGCAGCAAGCCGCGCTATTCGGTGCCGCTGACGCTGGACGAGAAGACCGAGATCGAAGGCGTCACCGGCCATTCCCGGCGCAGCGACTACCACGTGACCGACAACGAGGCGCTGCTGGGTTCCGGCGCGCCGGGGCCGAACACATTGCCGCAGATCCGCCGCGGCGGCAGTGTGGAAACCGGCCGCGAGAACGCGAAGTATCCGCTGCGCGCCTATCTGGAACAGTCGCTGCTGGCCGGTCCGGCCCAGCTGAAGCTGGACAATGCGCCGATCAGCCTGACGCTGGATCCCAAGAACGGCGTATTCCACACCGACGGCAACCTGGCCCAGCTGGAGCTGTACGTGCGCGAGCCGGTCTGGCGCAGCGACTGGCGCACCCTGACCACGGGCGAGATCAACCAGATCCGCGAGAACCAGCCCGCCCAGCCCTACCACAACCTGATCTGGCTGGAGGCCCTGGTCACCTCCGGCGGCCGCCTGGCGCCGCAGCTGGATCCGGGCGGCACCTACCGCCTCAAGCACTGGCTGGAGCTGGACCGCGACGTGCGCCAGCACCAGCGCATCGCCCGCGCCATGATGCAGCCGGCGCGGCTCAACGAGATCGCTGCGAACGCCAACGTGCCCATGGCCGATGTGTTCGACGTGGTCAACGCCTACCACGCCGTCGGCATGATCGAATGGGAATCGCGCGCCTCGCTGCGGGCGCAGAAGAACGATCAGGGCGGCCTGCTGTCGCGCCTGAAGCGGCCTTTCGGCAAATCCTGAGGCGGGCGCCTCAGGTACGACCGCGGCGCGGAAACCAGGGCACGAACATGCTGGTCTCGCGCTGATAGGCGCGATAGTCCTCGCCGCGCGTGCGCAGCGCCTGGGCTTCGGTATGCGGAATGCCGCTGATCCAGCGCAGCGCCGCCAGCATCAGCAGCGGCCCCAGCCAGGCCAGAGCCGCGTTGTAGGCGCCGGCGGCGATGAAGATGTAGGCGAACCAATGCAGCCATTCGAAGAAGTAGTTCGGATGGCGCGAGTAACGCCACAGCCCGCTGCGGCAGGTCTTGCCGCGGTTGCGCAGGTCGCGGCGGAAGCGGGCCAGCTGGTAGTCGGCCAGGGTCTCGCCGCACAGGCTGATAATCCAGATCACGATGCCGGCGGCCACGGCCGGCGTCATCACCTCGGCCGGGCCCTGCGCGGCCGCGTGCAGCGGCAGCGAGAACAGCACTACGGCCACGGCCTGGGCCTGGAACAGCAGGAAGAACTTGAACGGGTTGCCGCGCCAGCGCTCGCGCAGATGGCGGTAGCGGCCGTCCTCGTGCTCGGTCAGCACCCGCGCCAGGATATGCAGGCACAGGCGGCAGCCCCAGAAGCCGCCGAGCACGGCCACCGCCGCGCGCGCGACGATGCCGCCGTGGCCGCTGCCGGCGTAGAACAGCGCGCTGGCGCTCAGGCACGAGGCCCATACCGCGTCGACCAGGCCGGCATTGCGGGTGGCCAGCTGCAGCAGCCAGGCCAGGAACATGGCGACGGCTGCGGCGATCCAGACCACCAGCACATCTTGGCTATCGATCATGACTCGGCACTCTCTGCCCGGGCGGCGGCGCAGCCCGCCCGGCGGCAGTCGGCCGCGGCGGACGCGGCAACGGGGCAGTGAAACCAGCGGATCCGTCGGGCGGATCCGGCACGGGCCGCAGCGTGCCTGCGGCAGCGTGAAGAGCGGGCGACGGCGCGGCCGCGGGCTGCGCGCCCGTGCATTTCGCCACATTGCGGCGCGACGGCCTGGCTGGATAGGGCGCGGCCGGCGCGGCTGCGGGCGCGGCCGGACGCTTCCCTGTGCGGCGCGCTCACGCCGTGGCCGCGGCCTGGCCTTCCAGTTGCGGGTTCACTTCCACTTCGGTCTTGGCCGAGTTGGCGATGAAGCAGTTCGCATGCGCGCGGTGGTGCAGCGCCTGCAGTTCCTCGGTCGTGGGGATCTTGTCGCCGGAAAAGCGCGTGCGCGGATTGAGCACGGCGCGCGTCACCGCCGGCTTGCCTTCGGCGTTCTTGTCCAGGATCGCCACCGCGTCGTCGCTGTAGCTTTCGAGCACATAGCCGCGGTTGGAGGCCAGCGCGAGGAAGGTCAGCATGTGGCAGGACGACAGCGCCGCCAGCAGCAGTTCCTCCGGATCGGTGGCGTCGCCCAGGCCGCCGTAGCCGGGCGCGGCGGAGTTGGTCAGCTGCTGGCCGCGCTCGAAGCGCAGGCGGTGTTCGCGCACGTAGTTGCCGCGTTCGAAGGCGGCGCCGTTGCGTTGCCAGCTGAGCGCGGTGCGGTGTTCGGACATGGTGTGGCCTCGGGGCGTGATGGACGGAACAGGCGCTGCAGGCCGCATCATGACGCGGCCGCGGCCTTTGACGAAAGCCGGCGCTTGCGGCAGCGTGTGCGCATGCCTGCCTTTCCTCCGTCGCGGCGCCACGGCGCAGCCAAAAAAACCGCCGCCGGCGCGGCAAGAAAATCCGCCGCCGGGGCGACGAAGAAACCCGCCGTGGCCGGTGCGGCGGGCAAAAGCGCGCCTTCCGCCGGCGCAACGCGGCATGGCCTGGCCCGCGTGATCTCCAAGCGCGGCTACTGCTCGCGCAGCCAGGCCGAGGTCCTGGTGCGCGCCGGACGAGTGAGCCTCAACGGCCGCCTGGTGCGCGACCCGGAAACGCCGGCACGGCTGGACGCCGACCGCATCAGCGTCGACGGCCACGACATTGCTGCGGCGGCCAGCGTATGGATCATGCTCAACAAGCCGCGCGGCCTGGTCACGACCACGCGCGACGAGCAGGGCCGCGACACGGTCTATGCGCTGCTCGACGATGCATCATTGCCCTGGCTGGCGCCGGTGGGCCGGCTGGACAAGGCCAGCGAAGGCCTGCTGCTGTTCAGCAACGACAGCGCGGCCGCGGCGCGCCTGGCCGCGCCGGAAAGCGAGATCCGCAAGACCTACCACGTGCAGATCGACTGCGTGCCCGCGGCAGCGCTGCTCGACCAGCTGCGCGCCGGCGTGCGCGAGGGCGGCGAGCTGCTGGCGGCGAAATCGGTGCAGTTGCTGCGCAGCGGCGGGAAGAACGCCTGGCTGGAGATCGTGCTGGACGAAGGCCGCAACCGGCATATCCGCCGCCTGCTCGCCGCGCACGGCATAGGCGTGCTGCGGCTGGTGCGCGTGGCGATAGGGCCGCTGGCCCTGGGCGAACTGGCCAAGGGCCAGTGGCGCCGGCTGGGCGCGGATGAAATCGCCGCGCTGGTTTCAACGGCCGGCTAGCCGCGCCGGCGCCGTGGAGGCAGCGCGAAAAAAACGGGCCCGGGTAAAGTCCGCGCCCGGCGGGATCTGTGCCGGCAGCGGAAAGCCGTCCGCCGGGCAGGATCGGTGCGGCTTCGCGTAATCCGCGCGGGCAGCGGATTACGCAGCGGCCTTCCGCTGCCCGTGCGCAGGGATCAGTGCTTCAGCACGCCGAGCTTGCGCCCGACCTTGGTGAACGCCGCCACGGCCTGGTCGATCTGCTCCGGCGTGTGCGCCGCGCTCATCTGCGTGCGTATGCGCGCCTGGCCCTGCGGCACCACCGGGTAGAAGAAGCCGATCACGTAGATGCCTTCGTCCAGCAGCTGGCGCGCGAATTCCTGCGCCAGCTTGGCGTCGTACAGCATCACCGGCACGATGGCGTGGTTGCCCGGGCGCAGGTCGAAGCCGGCGGCGCTCATTCCGGCGCGGAAGCGGTTGGCATTGGCCTCGACCCGGTCGCGCAGCGCGGTGGAACGGCTGAGGATCTCGAACACCTTCAGCGAAGCCGCCACCAGCGGCGGCGGCAGGGTATTGGAGAACAGATACGGGCGCGAGCGCTGGCGCAGCAGGTCGATGATCTCGCGCCGGCCGGTGGTGAAGCCGCCGGAGCCGCCGCCCAGGGCCTTGCCCAGGGTCGAGGTATACACATCCACCTTGTCCATGACCCCGTGCAGCTCGGCCGAGCCGCGGCCGGTGGGGCCGACGAAGCCGGTGGCATGGGAATCGTCCACCATCAGCAGCGCGTTGTACTTCTCCTTCAGCGCGACGATCTCGTCCAGCTTGGCGATATAGCCGTCCATGGAGAACACGCCGTCGGTGGCGATCAGGCGGGTGCGCCGCTGCTGCGTCTCCGCCAGGTGCTTTTCCAGTTCCGCCATGTCGCCGTTGGCGTAGCGGCGGCGCTCGGCCTTGCACAGGCGTATGCCGTCGATGATGGAAGCGTGGTTGAGCGCGTCGGAGATCACCGCGTCCTGCTCGGACAGGATGGTCTCGAACAGGCCGCCGTTGGCGTCGAAGCAGCTGGTGTAGAGGATGGTGTCCTCGGTGCCGAAGAAGCGCGAGATGGCCGCTTCCAGTTCCTTGTGCAGATCCTGCGTGCCGCAGATGAAGCGCACCGAGGCGAGGCCGAAGCCATGGCTGTCCAGCGCCGCCTTGGCCGCTTCGATGATCTCGCGGTTGTCGGCCAGGCCGAGGTAGTTGTTGGCGCAGAAGTTCAGCACCTGGCGGCCGTCGGCGGTGGCGATGGCGGAGGACTGCGGCGTGGTGATGATGCGCTCGGTCTTGTACAGGCCCTGTTCGCGGATCTGTTCCAGTTCGGCGGTGAGGCGGTCGCGGGCGGCGTAGTCCATGGCGGTCTCGCGGAAGGGAAAGATGCGGATTGTGCGGCATGCGCGGCGCCAGCCCAACACCGGCCGGTTTTGCTAGGCTGACCCATTCCGTGGGAAGGAAGCAGGAACATGCACAGTCGGGTTCGCTGGGGAATGTTGCTCGGGCTGGCGCTGGCCGCGTCCTTGGCGCAGGCACAGGAACAGCAACGGCCGCAGCCGAGGAAGGTCCCGCCGGAGGTGCTGGCCCTGATCCAGGACGATGATCCCTTCCCGCTGCCGCGCCACCTCAGCGCCGAGGAACGCCGCCGCTGGCGCCTGCCCGAGCTGCAGCGCACGCCGCTGGCGCCGCCGGCCGGCCCGGTGCGCGCCCAGGCCGAATACGAGGACAACAGCGGCCTGCTGGTGCGCTGGGGCTCGATGAACGCGCTGCTGACCGAGATGATCGTCGCGATCACGACGGGTGACCCGGAGGCGCTGGTCTACGTGGTCGTGACCGGTTCCACGCAGCAGAACAGCGCCAGCTCCATCCTGAGCGGTGCCGGTGCGGTCATGAGCCGGGTACGTTTTGTCAGCCAGGGCTGCAGCGGCGGCGGCTGCAGCGTATGGATGCGCGACTACGGTCCGCGCTTCGTCGACGACCACGGCCGGCGCGGCGCGGTGGACCACGTCTACAACCGGCCGCGGCCGGTGGACGATCTGTTCCCGGGCGTATGGGCGACGTACTCGGGCGAGCCCAAGTACGACATCCCGCTCACCCACGGCGGCGGCAATTTCCACTTGTTCCGCAACCGCGATGCGTTCATGACGCGGCTGATCGTGAACGAAAACCCGGGCCTGAGCGAGCAGCAGATCAAGGATTACTACCGCGATTACCAGGGCCTGGACCTGACCCTGACCGATCCGTTCCCGGCCAGCTACGATTCCACCCAGCACATCGACATGTGGATGCTGCCGCTGGCCGACGATAAGGTCCTGATCAGCCGCCACGCCAGCAGCGACGGCGTGCCGTATACGGTGACCGAGAACACCGCCGCCCTGCTGGCATCGCGCGGCTATACCGTCTACCGCACCCCGGCCTGGCGCGCGGATTTCACCCACTTCACCTATGCCAACGCGGTGCTGCTGAACAAGCTGGCCCTGGTCTGCCAGTTCGATGGTTATCCCACCGAGAACGCCGCGGCGCTGACGACCTTCACCCAGGCCCTGCCCGAGCGCACGGTGGTCGGAGTGAACTGCAGCGACATCATCGGCCTGTCCGGCGCGATTCATTGCATCGTCATGCACGTGCCGGATCTGGTGTTCCGCGACGGCATGGACGATTGAGGCGCCGGGCGGCGGACGGATTGCCGGAATGCGGCAGAGGGAAACCGGAGATCGCCAGGCAGGCGTTGTCCGCCCGCTCCGCGGATGCCGGTTTCGCGTGCGCTCCGCGCGCCGCGCTCAGCAGCCTTGCGGTATCGGCTGCACCGTGCAGATGGTCAGCTGCAGCAGTTTGCCCTCGGTATCGTCGCGGAAGATGATGATGTTGTTGACCTGCGGCCCCACGCGGACCTGGCCGAACTGGCCGATATCCGGATTGATGGTCCATACGATCTGATTGGTGCCCAGCTGCGGCGTGGTCGCGCGCAGCGGAATCAGCAGCTCCAGCCAGAAACCCTGGTGCATGCCCCAGCCGCCGCTGCCGCCCAGGCCGCCGTGGGGCGGCGCGATGCGCAGGCCGTTCGCGCTATTGGGGAACGTGGTCGGGCAGCCGTATTCGGGGTCGGTGCCCAGATTGAACAAGTTGGTCTGGCTGCGCGAGAAGCAGAAAGTCGGATCGTTCGCCGATACCGCCGTCTGCACGCCCGGCGGCAGCGACAGCTCGATGCCGACCGCGCTGCCGGTGCAGGGATTGCCCGGATGGCCGAGCACCAGATGGGTGTAGAACACCTCGCCCACGGCCGGGGTCAGGTTCGGCGGCAGCAGGCTGTAGCCGGTATAGCCCGAGACGCGGGTCTCGATCTGCCCGGTGATGCAATTGACGTTGCTGGCGATATTGAAATTGGGCACGCCGTCGGCCCAGGGCAGCACCACGTCGGGCTGCGGCGGACCGCTGCCCAGCAGCGGCATGGCGGCCTGCGAGTTCATTGCGGCCAGCACCAGCGGCAAGACGGCGAGCGAGGCGGACACGGTGAGGCGGGACATGGGCGGCTCCGGGGCGGACAGGGGTTGCTTGTCCTTACGCGGAGTGGCCGTCAAAAGCTTAAGGCCGGGATGGGGGATTCGGGATTGGTTGCCTGCGAAAGCCGGCGGGATGCGCTTTTGCGAATCCCGAATCCGCAATCCCGCGTCTTCAGGCCTCCATCGCCACCCGCAGCCAGGCCCGTGCCAGGCGCAGGTCGCGGTCCACCGTGCCTTCGGAGACTTCCAGCGCGGCGGCGATCTCGGCGCGGGAGAAGCCGCCGAAATAGACCAGTTCCACCGTCCTGGCGCGGCGCTGGTCGGTGCGGCCGAGTTCGGCCAGGGCGTCGTCCACGCGCAGCAGCTGGGTGTCCACGTCCTCGGCCGGCAGCTGTTCGGCGGCGGCGGAGATTTCCACCCGTTCCACCGAGCCGCCGCGCTTGCCGGCCTGGCGCCGGCGCGCGGCGTCGACCAGGATCTGGCGCGTGGCCTGGGCCACAACGTGGAAGAAATGGCGCCGGTCTTCCCAGGCCGCGTCCGTGTCGAGCAGGCGCATCAGGGCTTCGTGGGCGACTTCGGTCGGGGTAAGGGTCGCCCCCGGCGCGCCGCGCAGGGAACTGGCCGCGATCGCGCGCACCTGCTGGTAGACCAGGTTCACCACGCTGTCCCGGGCCGCTTCGTCGCCGGCTTCCCAGGCGCGCAGCAGTTGGGTGATGGGTTGCGCAGACGTGGCCATCATGAACGCGGTTACCCGGCAGGCCGGCGGCGGCCGGCGCGGGCATTATCGCGGTGTCGCGGCGCGGTATCGCCCGGGCGTGCCACAGTCACGGCGTCGACCAGGTCACATTTGGTTTCACAGGCAGGCGGCGGTTTCCGCCACGTCGCCCACGCAGAGCTGCGGCGCCGGTGCCGGATGGGCAGCGTCCGGCAGGCCCTGGGACAGGTCTTCCGCATACGCCGGCGCGCCGGGGTAGGGCGTGCGCAGGCTCAGGTTCCAGCCGCGCGCGGCCAGTGCGCGCTGGGCGCCGATCGAGGCTTCGCCGCCGATCAGCACGGTCTTGTCCTCGACGCGGAACTGTGGCGCGGCGAAAAACTCGGCCATGTCGCCGGTCCAGCTCAGCCAGTCCAGCGGCAGCGGCAGCAGCAGGCGGCCATCCTCGCCGCGCCAGACGATGGCCGCGCCGACCACCGACAGTTCGCCGCCGTGGCCGCCCTGGGCGCGGATCAGGCGCAGGGCGTTGACCAGGTAGCGCGCTTCCAGCTCCGAGCGCGTGCCGGTGCCAATCTCGATCAGGTCATTGCAGCCCCTGGCCGGCCTGAGCCCGTCCAGCTCGTCGGCCAGGGCCGTGCGCAGGCTGTCGTTGAAGCCGCCGCGGCGCACGAACTGGCGCACGGCGAAATCGTCGCTGCACCACTGCGCCAGTCGGCTGCGGTTCTTCTCGCGCAGGTTTTCCTCATCCAGCTCCCAGACCAGGGAATTGAGCCGGCCGCCGACGGAAATCACTTCCGCCGCGCTGCCGCCGACCGCGTCCAGGGCCGCGCCGCCGCTGAAATTGCCGGCTACCGCGGCCCAGGCCAGCGCGTCCAGGCGCTCGCGCAGCAGCGGATTGCTGGAGCTGGGATCCACGCCCAGGTGCCGGGCCATTTCGCGGCGCATCTTGGAATAGTCGAGCTGGCGCTTGATCTCGCGGCCCACTTCCTTGCCGGCGCTGCCGTACCAGGGCTTGTCCCTGGGTGTTCCGGCCTCGCCCGGCAGCGGCGCGCGGGCCGCTGCCAGGGGCGCCTGGGCACCGCCGAAGGGATCGCCGTCGCTGCCCAGCTTGCGCGCGATGCGGTCGCTGGCGGACTGGGCGCGGTTGCTCCAGCGTTCCACCTGCTTGCGGAAATAGCGCGCCACGCCGCGCGGCAGGCCGGCGACGGTGTCGATGGGATTGCTCACCACCTGCCACACCGATTTGCCGGTCTTCTCGAACCGTTGCGCCAGCGCATGCGCAAAGGCGGCGCTGCGGCTGGCCCGCTCCAGCACCTCGATGGCCGGCATTTCGGCCTGGCGTATGGCCAGCAGTTCCACGCTGTCGGCGCTGAGTTCGCCATAGGGCGTGCGCAGGCTGAAGCGCGCCATGTAGCCGTGCACCTGGGCCTGCGGCGCGACGGTGACGTTGGGTGCGGCCAGCAGCGCCGGCTGCACGATGGCGGCGGCGTCCAGCAGCGGTTCGGTTTCCTGCGGGCTGCGTTGCGCGCCATCCTCGGCGGCGGCGGCGGCCGCCAGCAGGCACAGTACCGGCGCCCATGACAGGCGCCGGCCGTATCGCGTACTCACCGCCGGCTCAGTTCCAGCTGCAGACGACTTTGCCGCAGTTGCCGGAATCCATCAGGTCGAAGCCCTTCTGGAAGTCGTCGATGTGGATCTGGTGGGTCAGCACCTTGGCCAGCGGGAAGCCGGTCAGCACCATCTGGGTCATCTTGTACCAGGTCTCGTACATGCGCCGGCCGTAGATGCCGTGCAGCACCAGGCCCTTGAAGATGACCTTGTCCCAGTCGATGCCGGCGCCCTTGGGCAATATGCCCAGCAGGGCGATCTTGCCGCCGTGGTACATGCAATCGAGCATGTCGGCGAAGGCGCGCTGGTTGCCGCTCATCTCCAGGCCCACGTCGAAGCCTTCGATGTGCAGTTCCTTGACCACGTCCTTGATCGACTGCTTGGCCACGTTGACCACGCGGGTCGCACCCATCTCGGCGGCGAGCTTGAGGCGGTAATCGTTGACGTCGGTGACCACGACGTTGCGCGCGCCGACGTGCTTGCAGATGCCGGCGGCGATGATGCCGATGGGGCCGGCGCCGGTGATCAGCACATCCTCGCCGATCAGGTCGAATTCCAGCGCGCAGTGGGCGGCGTTGCCGTAGGGATCGAAGAAGGCGGCCAGCTCGGACGGGATCTGGTCCGGGATGGGCCACAGGTTGGACGCCGGCATGGCGATGTATTCGGCGAAGGCGCCGTTGCGGTTCACGCCGATGCCGACGGTGTTGGGGCACAGATGCTGGCGGCCGGCACGGCAGTTGCGGCAGTGGCCGCAGACGATATGGCCTTCGGCCGAGACGCGCTGGCCGACGTGGTAGCCGCGCACGCCGGCGCCCATGTCGACGATGCGGCCGACGAATTCATGGCCTATGACCAGGCCCGGCTTGATCGTGCGCTGGGACCATTCATCCCATTTGTAGATGTGCAGGTCGGTGCCGCAGATCGCGGTCTTTTCCAGCTTCACCAGCACATCGTTGGGGCCGATCTCCGGCATCGGCACTTCTTCCATCCAGATGCCCTTGGTGGCTTCGCGCTTGACCAGGGCTTTCATCATCTTGGACATGGGGCAACCTCGGGGCGGGGGCCGCGATTATAGGTGCGGCCGGGCGGCGGCGCGCGGGGCGGCGGTTCAGGCTGGCAGGGCAGGGTTACAGGTCGCCGGGGCGCTCGGACAGGCGCTGGCGGGAGTATTTGACGGTGAGGATTCGATCCTGCTGCCGTTGACGCGCTGGATCAGGCGGAACGGCGGTCCAGCGCTTCGCGGACCTCGTCCTGGCGGTATTCGGGAACGCGCCGGCCAAGCAGCGGCGGCAGTGCCAGGTTCGCTGCCTTGGCCCTCAGGCGTGCGGCTTCTCCACGGAAACCGGGCGGATGCCATCCCGGTTTCCCCCTGTAGACAGCCACCTCACTCCTGCACCAGCCACTCCACCCGCTGCTGCCCGAAGCGCCCCTGGGCCAGGTGCTGCACCAGCACCGGCAGCAGTTCCTCCAGCTGGCGGTCGAACTTCCAGGGCGGGTTGATGATGGCCATGCCGGTACCGTTCAGGCGCAGGGCCGAGTTGTCCGGATGCAGCAGCAGCTCGGCCACCAGCACCTTGCCGAAGCCGCTCTGGCGCAGCCAGCGGTGGAAGCCGCTGATCTGCTGGCGCAGCTTGATCGGATACCAGACGGCGTAGATGCCGTTGGGCCAGCGCGTGCGCGCCTGGGCCAGGGCGGCCTCGATCAGGCGGAACTCGCCGTCCTGGGCCTCGAACGGCGGGTCTATCAGCACCAGGCCGCGCTTTTCCCTGGGCGGCAGCAGCGCCTTGAGCGCCTCGTAGCCGTCGCGCTCGTGCACGGCGACGCGGCTGTCGCCGCGGAACACCTCGCGCAGCGCCGCGGCCTCGTCGGGTTGCAGCTCGCACAGCTGGGCGCGGTCGCCATCGCGCAGCAGCAGGCTGGCCAGCAGCGGCGAGCCCGGGTATACGGCGATGTCGTGGGCGGCGCGGTTGCCGTTGAGCGCGCGCACCAGGTTGAGATAGACGTGCAGCGACGCGGGCAGGCGCGAGGCTTCCAGCAGGCGCAGCACGCCGTCGGCGAATTCGCGGGTCTTGCGCGCTTCCTCGCCGTGCAGGTCGTAACGGCCGCGGCCGGCGTGGGTGTCGATGTAGCAGAAGGCAGTCTGCTTCTGCTTCAGCGCCTCGATCAGGCCGACCAGCACGCTGTGCTTGAGCACATCGGCGAAGTTGCCCGCATGGTAGGCATGCCGGTAGTTCATGGGCTCTCCTTCGCGCGCTGACTGCCGGCCGGCAGTATACGGTCCCGCACGATCCGGCGGCGTGCCGCCGGTCCCAGGTGCCGCCGCGCAGTTCCGCCCGCCCGCCGCATGACTTCCGGCACCTACGCCGCCGTTGCAACGTGCGACAGTTCACCGCCTGTCACATCCACATTGTTCCCCTGGGGGAGTTGCATGAAACGCCTGCTCAAATGGCTCTTGGGCCTGTTCCTGGTTCTCGTCGTGGGCATAGGCCTGCTGTTCGTCCACGTCTGGTATTTCAAGCCGGCCAAGCTGGACTGGTTCTATGCCCGCGTGTTCGCCAAGTTCGCCGTGGCCAACCCGGAAATGCTCTCCAGCATGCGCGTGCTGCCGGACTGGCTGGATTTCTACAGCGACGACCTGGCCGACGCCTCGCCGGCCGAGGAAGAGCGCCAGTTCCAGCAGACCAAGTCCGATCACGACATGCTGCTGACCTATGACCGCGGCGGCCTGGATGCCCAGGGCAAGCTGTCCTACGACGTGCTGGAATATTTCCTGCGCCTGCAGGTCGAGGGCGACAAGTTCCGCGGCTACAGCTTCCCGGTCAACCAGCTGTTCGGCGTGCAAAGCTCGCTGCCGGATTTCCTCGCCCAGCAGCATCAGGTCACCAACAAGGGCGAGGCCGAGGACTACATCAAGCGCCTGAACAAGTTCCCGCAGAAATTCGACCAGGTGATGGAAGGCCTGCGCCTGTACGAAGGCAAAGGCATAGTCCCGCCGCGCTTCACCGTGGACAAGGTCATCACCCAGATGCAGGGCTTCGCCGGCACCGCGCCGAACGAGAACACCCTGTACGTCACCTTCAAGGCCAAGCTGGAAAAGATCCCGGCCGACAAAATGGACGCAGCCACGCGCGAAGACCTGCTCAAGCGCGTGGAGCAGACGATCAAGGACACCGTCTATCCCGCCTACGCCAAGCTGATCGCGCATGAGGAAGCCCTGCGCGCCAAGGCCGACGGCAACTACGGCGCCTGGCACCTGCCCGACGGCGAGGCCTATTACGCCTGGTGCATACGCAGCCATACCACCACGGAAATGACCGCGGCGCAGATCCACGACATCGGCCTGGCCGAAGTCGCCCGCATCAGCGGCGAGATGGACGCCATCCTGCGCTCGCGCGACATGACCGAAGGCACCATCGGCGACCGCGTGCGCACGCTGACGGCCAGCCCCGACCAGCTGTTCCCGAACACGCCGGAAGGCAAGAAGCAGCTGCTGGCGCATTTCCAGGCCATCATCGACGACATCGACGGCAAGCTGGGCCCGGCCTTCGATGTGCGTCCCAAGCTCGGCGTCAAGGTCGAGGCTGTGCCGGAGTTCTCCCAGGCCACCGCGCCGGGTGCGTACTACCAGCCGGGCGCCTTCGACGGTTCGCGTCCGGGCATCTTCTACGCCAACCTGCGCAACGTGGCGGAGATGCCGCGCTTCACCATGCGCACGCTGGCCTACCACGAGGCGATTCCCGGCCACCATTTCCAGATTGCGATTCAGCAGGAACTGCAGGGCGTGCCGTTCTTCCGCCGCGTGCTGCCTTTCACTGCCTATTCCGAAGGCTGGGCGCTGTACACCGAACGCCTGGCCTGGGAGCTGGGCTTCCAGAACGATCCGCTGGACAACCTGGGCCGCCTGCGCGACGAGATGATGCGTGCCGTGCGCCTGGTGGTGGACACCGGCATCCATTCCAAGAAGTGGACCCGCGAACAGGCCATCCAGTACATGCTGGACAACACCGGCATGGTCGAGACCGACGTGGTGGCCGAGATCGAGCGCTACTTCGTCATGCCGGGCCAGGCGCTGGGCTACAAGGTCGGCATGATCAAGATTCTGGAGCTGCGCGAAAAAGCGAAGAAGGAACTGGGCGACAAGTTCGACATCCGCCAGTTCCACAACGTGGTCCTGACCAGCGGCGCGCTGCCGATGGTGCTGCTGGAGCGCCAGGTCGACGAATGGATAGCCAAGAGCAAGGGCGCCTGAGCGGCGGCCTGCGCATCAGCTGTTGCCGCGGTGCGGCGGTGACGCCGCACCTGGCCGCGGTGGCTGCGCTGCGCATCGCCGTGTTCCGCGACTGGCCGTATTGCTATGCGGGCGATGCCGGCTACGAGGCGCAGTACCTGGCCGCCTATGCGGCTTCGCCGCGCAGCCTGTTCGTGCTGGCCTGGGACGGCGATGCGGTGATCGGCGCGTCCACCGCGGTGCCGCTGGCCGACGATGCGCCGGCCTTCCGCCAGCCCTTCGCGGAACGCGGCCTGGACGTGGAAAACGTGTTCTATTTCGGCGAATCCGTGCTGCTGCCGCAGTACCGCGGCCGCGGCGTGGGCCATGCCTTCTTTGACTGGCGCGAGGCGCGCGCGCGGGAACTGGGGTTCGGTCTGGCCGCGTTCTGCGCGGTGGAGCGCGATCCCGCCGATCCGCGCCGTCCGCCCGGCCACCGCGACAACGATGCGTTCTGGCGCAAGCGCGGCTACCAGCGCCAGGACGACATGTTCTGTCATCTGGAATGGCAGGAAACCGGCACCGCCGCGCCGCAGTCGCATGCGCTGCGTTTCTGGCTGCGCGAACTGGAGAAAGGCTGATGCGCGTTGCTGCAGCACAGTGGCCGATACAGGCGCCGGCGGATTTCGACGCCTTTGCCCGGCGCCTGCGCGCCGAACTCGAAGGCGTCGCTGCGCAGGGCGCGCAGCTGGCCGTGCTGCCGGAATACCTGGCGCTGGAACTGGCCGGCGCGTTCGCCGCGGACGTGCGCGGCGATTTCACCGCTTCGCTGGCGGCGCTGCAGGATCTCTACGCCGGCTGGACGCACCTGTTCGCTGCGCTCGCCAGAGACTGCGGCCTGCACCTGCTGGCCGGCACCTTCCTGCTGCGCCAGCCCAACGGCCGCTACCGCAATCGCGCCGAACTGTTCGCACCCGACGGTCGCCGCTGGTTCCAGGACAAGCTCACCCTGACCGGCTTCGAGCGCGCCGCCGGCGTGATCGAAGCCGGCGACTCATTGCAGGTATTCGACACCGCGTTGGGCCGCATCGGCGTGAATATCTGCTACGACAGCGAATTCCCGCTTTACGCGCGGCGCCAGTACGAAGCCGGCGCCCGCCTGCTGCTGGTGCCCAGCTGTACCGACACCGCCGCCGGCGCCACCCGCGTGCGCGTGGGCTGCCAGGCGCGCGCGCTGGAGAACCAGTGCCACGTGGTGCAGTCCGTCACCGCGGGCGAAGCCGCCTGGAGTCCCGCGCTGGACAGCAACACCGGCCGCGCCGCCGTGTACGCCCCCAGCGACCGCGGCCTTCCTGACGACGGCGTCGTTGCCATCGCTGCACCGGATGTGATCTGGGTCTGTGCGGATATCGACGCCGGCCGCCTGGACGAAGTGCGCCGCGAAGGCCAGGTGGCCAATGCGGCGGATTGGGAATCGCAGCTGCGGCCAGGCGTGGCGGCGGCGGTGGTGAGCTGAGCGCAATCCGCAGCACGTACACTGTGCCTGTTCCCCACTCGCAGCAGGAAGCTTGCCGGATGAACGCGCAGGACATCATCGACGCACTGGTCATCTCCGGCATCTGCCTGCGCGAGCAGATCGAAGGTTGTACGGAGCAGGAGATAGCGCAGCTGGAACGCAAGGCCGGCGCGCCGCTGCCGCAGCAGTACAAGACCTTTCTCGCCGCCGCCGGCCGCGCCGCACCGGGCTTCTTCACTGGCACCGATTTCTATATCCGCCAAGTCGACGGCCTGACTGAAGACGCCGCGGATCTGCTGCGGGAGAACAACGAACCGTTCGATTTGCCCGCCGGCGCCTTCGTCTTCTCCATGCACCAGGGTTACGTCTTTCATTACTTCATTCTGTCGGACGACGCAGACCCACCGGTCTACACGTATTGCGAAGGAAAAGGCATGCCGCGACCGGCGGGTGAATCCTTCAGCGACTACCTGTTGAACTCCGTCGACTGGCATGTGCGTATAGCGGAGGAAGCACGGGCGTACAGCAAGCCGTAGGTAGCCGCGTCGCAAAGGTGCTGGGTAACCCCCCGGGTCTTCTGGTGAAACCTATGCCAGGAACAGGCTCACCCCCGGCACCACCCACAGCGAAACCGAAGCCAGCCCGCTGCCGATCACTGCAGCGGCCAGCACGTCGCTGGGAAAATGCAGGCCCAGGATCACCCGCGACGCCGCCACCAGCAGCGTGAACGGCACCAGCAGCAGGGCCAGCAGCGGGAAGTAGGCGATGGCGACCAGGCTGAAACTCACCGCGTGCAAGGTGTGGCCGGAGGGGAAACTGTATTCGTCCAGCGGCGGGATATGCGCGACGATGCCCTGGTGTGCGCGGAACGGGCGCGGGCGGCGCGTGTGTTTCTTCAGGCTGCGATAGAGCAGCAGGGCGATGATGCCGACCACCGCCATGTGCAGCGCGCCCTGGGCGCCGCGACTGCCGCCGAACAGGGCGAGCACGCCCATCAGCGCATACCAGAACACGCCGTCGCCGGCACGGCTGATGGCGCGGAAGAAGGTGACTATGGCCTTGCGCGCGCCCCAGCGGTTGGCGGCCAGGCACAGGCGCCATTCGCCGCTGCGGATTTCGAGGCGGTTCCAGCGTTCAATCGCGTTCATGCGCGGCTCCCCAGCGAGGCAAGTAATTCGGCGAAATGGTCGGTGACCGACTGCGGACTCAGGTTCAGCACGGCCTGGCGGCCGGCGGCGGCGAGGCGGCGGCGCAGCGCGGCGTCGTGCGCGGTTTCCACGCTGGCGGCGACAAAGGCATCGGCGTCGGCGCAGGCGATGCGGCGGCCGTTCACGCCATCGGCGATGTGTTCGCGCGCGGCGCCGTAGTCGAAGGCGACGGTGGCCACGCCGCTGGCCATGGCTTCCAGCGTGACATTGCCGAAGGTCTCGCTCAGGCTGGCGAACAGGAACAGGTCGCAGCTGGCGAAATGTGCGGCCAGGTTTTCCCCGCGCAGCGGGCCGGTGAAGACGAAATCCGGATTGGCCGCCGCCAGCTCGGCCCGCGCCGGGCCGTCGCCGATCCAGACATAACGGGCATTGGGGCAGTGCTGCTGCAGCGCACGGAAGGCGCGCACGTTCAGCGCAAGATTCTTTTCCGGTGCGATGCGGCCGACATAGACCACGGCCAGTTCGTCCGGCGTCAGTCCCCAGCCGCGGCGCAGCGCTTCGTCGCGCCGCGCGGGATCGAACAACTGCGTATCCACCGCGCGGCGCAGCAGGCGCACGCCGCTGAAGCCGCGTTCGGCGAGGAAATCGGCCAGCTCCTGGGTCGGCACCAGGGTGGCGGCCGAATGGGCGTGGAAATGGCGCAGCCAGGCGAACACCGCCGGCGTCAGCCAGCCCAGGCCGTAGAAGCGCGCGAAATCGTCGAAGCGCGTGTGGAAGCCGGTGCTCGCGGCGATGCCCAGGCGCCGCGCCGCGCGCAGGGCGGAATGGCCCAGCGGGCCTTCGGTCGCCACGTAGATCGCATCCGGCCGCGCCGCGCGCCACAGCCGCTCCAGCCGGCGCCGCGCCGGCAGGCCGAAACGCAGGCCGGGATAGCGCGGAATGGCCGCGCCGCGTACCTGCACGTCCTCGCCCACGATCTGGTCGGTGCCGGCCTGGGGCTGGCGCGGACGGATCAGCTGCACCGCATGGCCGCGGCCGCACAGACCCTGCGCCAGCGCCTGTACGGTCAGGGCGACGCCGTTGATCTCGGGCGGATAGGTCTCGGTGACGATGGCGATGCGCATGGCGCCGGGCTCCGCACGCGCGTCCCCGCCGCGCTGTCGGGCCGGGACGCCGCGTACTCAGGTTTGGCGCATGCTCGGCGCGGGCAATTGCGTGCCGATGGCAGGCAGGTGACGCCGGGGTGACAGGGTCTTGGTGTGCTTTCCTGCCTGTAACATGACTGTCATATTCAGGACCTAGCTTGCGCCAATGTCTGTCCCGGCCTCGACTTATCCCGCCACGCCTCTGGCGCTGCGCTTTGCGCAGCGCGCCCGGCTGCGGGCGCGGCGCGAACGCTGGGCGCGCCGCGGCCTGGCCGCGGCGGCGGCTCTGCTGGGCCTGCTGGTGATGGCCATGCCGCTGTTCCTGCTGGCCTCGGCCAACGCCGGCGGCGGCTGGCGCGACCTGCTGCTGCCGCTGCTGGCCGGCAGCATCAAGGCGGCGTTCTACGCCTTGCTGGTGGCGATTCCGCTGGGCCTGGGCAGCGCAATCTGGTGCGCGCGCTTCGCCGCCCCGCCGCTGCGCCGGCTGCTCAAGCCGCTGTTTGAAGTGTTCGAGGCCGTGCCCGCCGTGGTGCTGGGCCTGATCGCGGCACTGGTGCTGGCGCCGTGGCTGGCGCGCCAGGTGCTGGCGCTGGCGGTTTTCCTGGCCCTGCTGCCGCTGACCCTGGCCGCCTGCGGCAGCGCCTGGCAGCGCCTGGCCAGTCCGGCCTGGCGCCGCCGGATGCAGGGGCGCGAATCCTGGCTGCTGATCCCGCCGATCCTGCTGCTGGCCGGCCTGGCGCTGCAGCTTGGCGTCTGGCTGGGCGGCGGCGCTGTCGGTGCCCTGCTGCGCCCGGCCACGCCGTGGAACGGCCTGGTCATAGGCCTGATGCTGGGCCTGGCCGTGATGCCCACCGTTTTCACCCTGGCCGAGGAAGCGCTGTTCGGTGTGCCGGTGGAACTGGCCAGTGCGGCCCAGGCGCTGGGCGCTACGCGCTGGCAGGCGCTGTGGCGGCTGGTGCTGCCGGTGGCCGCGCCCGGTGTGCTGGCCGCCGTGCTGCTGGGTTTCAGCCGCGCCCTGGGCGAGACCATGATCGTGCTGATGGCCAGCGGCAACACACCGCTGCTGGAGGCCTCGCCGCTGAGCGGCCTGCGCTCCATCGCCGCCAACTTGGCGCTGGAAGCGCCCGAGGCCGCCGGCGGCAGCGCGCATTTCGGCCAGCTGCTGTATTCGGCCCTGCTGCTGTTCGTGCTGTGCCTGGTGCTCAACACCCTGGCCGAGATGGTGCGCGCACGCCTGCGCCGGCGCCTGGCGGGGCTCTAGCATGCTGCGCACGGGGACCCGGCATGCGCCGCGGCGGCGCGGTGATTCCGGCCTGTGGCTGGCGGCCGGCGCGGTTGCGCTGAGCCTGGCTGCGCTGATCGCGCTGCTGTTCGTGCTGTTGCAGCAGTCGGCGCGGCCGTTCCTGCCGGCCGCCGTGGCGGAATTGCGCTGGCAGGGCGCAGCCGGCCCGCAGCAGGCGCTGGCGGCGATCGTGCGCGAGGATGCGGATGAACTGATCGCGCGCGCCAGCGAATGGCAGCGCCGCGGCGGCGCCTACCTGCGCATTGCCCGCGCCGACCTGCTCGAACGGACCTTTCCGCCCGATGCGCTCGCGCTGCGCCTGGCTGACGGCCGCGAACTCTATCTGCGCGGCGATGCGCACGCGCTGGCCGCGCTGCCGTCCGCCGCCGGACTGGCGCTGCCGGGCATGCCGGCGGAGTTGCCATTGCGGCGCGGGGAACTTGTGGAAATTCTCGCACCGAACCAGCTCGGCCCGGGCGGCCGGCTGCGGGTGGCGACGCAGCGCGCCTGGGCCTTCGTCAGCGGTTCGCCCGGCGGCGACAGCGGCAGCGCCGGCCTGCTGCCGGCCCTGGTCGGCACGGTGGTGCTGGTGCTGCTGATGAGCGTGCTGGTGATGCCGCTGGGCGTGCTGGTCGCGCTGTGGCTGCACGAATACGCCGGTCGCGGCGCGCTGGCGCAGCTGCTGCGTGCGGCGGTGGCCAATCTCGCCGGCGTGCCTTCGGTGATCTATGGCCTGTTCGGCCTGGTGCTGTTCGTGCACGGACTCGGCGCCGGCCTGGACGCGCTGTTCCATGCCGATGCGCTGCCCAGCCCGACCTGGGGCACAGGAGGCCTGCTGTGGTCGGCGCTGACCCTGGCCCTGCTCACCTTGCCGGTGGTCGTGATCGCGGTGGAGGAAGGCCTGGCCCGCGTGCCGGCCGGCCTGCGCCAGGGCGCGCTCGCACTGGGGGCGACGCGCGCGGAAATGCTCTGGCGCGTGGTGCTGCCGGTGGCGCGGCCGGCCCTGCTCACGGCGCTGATCCTCGCTGTCGCGCGCGCTGCGGGCGAGGTCGCGCCGCTGATGCTGGTCGGCGCGGTCAAATATGCGCCGGCCCTGCCGCTGGACGGCGAATTTCCCTATCTGCATCTGTCGAAGCAATTCATGCATCTCGGACACAGCGTTTACGACCTGGCCCTGACCGGCGCCGACGCCCAGCGCGATCTGGGCGAGGCCCATGCCGCGGCGCTGCTGCTGCTGATCGTGGTGGTGGCGCTCAATGCTGCCGCCATCGTCGTGCGCAACCGCCTGCGCGAACGCAGCCGCGAGCTGTCCGCATGAGCCGCCTGCGCCTGGCCGGGGCCGACGGCCTGCAACCCATGCCCGGCGGTCTGCTCGACGGACTGGAGCTGGCCCTGCAGGCGCGCGCGCTGAGCCTGCACTATGCCGAGCGGCGCGTGCTGGACCAGATCAGTCTGAGCGTGCCGCGGCGCCGCATCACCGCGCTGATAGGCCCGTCCGGCTGCGGCAAGTCCAGCCTGCTGCGCTGTTTCAACCGGCTCAACGACGAGATCGCCGACTGCCGCATGGACGGCGAAGTGCAGGTGCTGGGCGTGGACGCCTACGCCGCCGATGTGTCGGTGCCGGACCTGCGCCGCCGCGTCGGCATGGTGTTCCAGAAACCCAATCCGTTTCCCCAGTCGGTGGGCGAGAACGTGGCCTTCGGCCTGCGCCTGGCCGGCCTGCGTTCGCGCCTGGAACTGGACGACCGGGTCGAGACCGCGCTGCGCGCCGCCGGCCTGTGGGACGAGGTGCGCGACCGGCTGGACGACAGCGCCCTGCGCCTTTCCGCCGGCCAGCAGCAGCGCCTGGTGATCGCCCGCGCCCTGGCGGTGGAACCCGAGGTGCTGCTGATGGACGAGCCGGCCTCGATGCTGGACCCGATCTCCACCCTGCGCCTGGAAGAACTGATGGTCGCGCTGCGCGAGCGCTACAGCGTGCTGCTGGTCACCCACAACATGCAGCAGGCCGCGCGCGTGGCCGACTACACGGCCTACATGCAGGACGGCCGCGTGCTGGAGTTCGACACCACCGACCGCATCTTCACCAATCCGCGCCTGCGCGGCACGGAAGATTACATCACCGGAAAATTGTGATACGACTGCGGAGGCCCTGCGGCCTGCGCGGCCGCCACGTTTTCGCTGCACTGCGCAAAAATCCGCAACTTGTTCCAATGTAAACACGGCGTAACCTGCGCCTGTCCAGATACCGCCCCACCTTCCTCCGACACGACGACACGCAATGGACCGTCTGCACCTAGGCCAGCACATCTCGCAGCAGTTCAACACCGAACTGGCGGCCCTCACCAAGCAGGTGCTGGCCATGGGCGGGCTGGTCGAGGCGCAGCTGGCCCTGGCGCTGGAAGCGCTGGCCGCGCGCGATCTGCGCCAGGTGGCCCATGTGGTCGCGCGCGAAGAGGAGGTCAACGCGGCGGAACTGGAGATCGACGCGCGCTGCACCCAGATCCTGGCGCGGCGCCAGCCGGCGGCCTCGGACCTGCGCCTGGTGCTGGCGGTGGTGCGCATGGTCGCCAACCTGGAACGCATCGGCGACGAAGCCGAGCGCATCGCGCGCATCGCCGAGAAACTCGGCGGCGCCGAACTGGCCGAACACTACGGCGTCAAGCTCGCCCAGATGGGCAGCCTGGTGCGCGACCAGCTGCGCGGCACCCTGGACACCTTCGCCCGCATGGACGAGACCCGCGCCCTGGAATGGCTGCGCCGGGACCGCGAAGTCGACGTGCTGTACAAGGAACTCACCGCGCTGCTGGTCGCGTTGATGCAGCGCGAATCCGACCGCGTCCCCGCCGCGCTGGAATTCCTCTGGTGCGCCCGCGCGCTGGAGCGCATCGGCGACCGCTGCAAGAACATCTGCGAGCAGGTGATCTATCTGGTCCGCGGCCAGGACGTGCGGCATACCGGGCTGTCGCGCAGCGCGGCGCCGTTGCCGCGGGAGAATTGAAGTTCGGGCCTGGTTGAGGGAATCCGGCTTCAGTCGCCGACGCCAGCTTCTTCTCGCCAGAAAAACACCTCGTCCACGCGCCTGCCGAACACCCGCGCCAGGCGGAACGCCAGCTCCAGCGAAGGCGCGTAACGCCCGGCTTCCAGCGCGATGATGGTCTGGCGGGTGATGCCGCAGGCCTTGGCCAGGGCGTCCTGGGTCATCTCGCCGTGGTCGAAGCGCAGCCGGCGCAGGTGGTTGCCTATCGGCAGCGTGCTCATTCCGCGGGATCCGCCGCGTCGCGCCGGTAGCCATGCAATTGCAGCACATGCCGCACCAGGCTGGCGGCGATCAGGGTCAGCAGCAGGACATGGCCGAGGAATACATGGCTCATCGCCTGCAGCCGCTGCGGCGGGTTGAAGCCCAGACTGACGGCGAGCACCACGATCAGCACCGCCAGCACGGTATGCGCCGCGCGGTCGGCCCGGGCGGCGATGGCGCGGTCGCGTTCGTCGCGCTGTACCTCGCGGCGATGCAGGATGTACCAGCTGGCCACGGCGCCGGCGACCAGGGTCCAGGCGGTGATGCCCAGCCGATGTGCCGCGGGGCTGTGCAGGCTGAGGCCGGGGCCGGCCAGCAGCAGGGCGGTGCTGACCTGGGCGCCGATCAGGCTGGTGCTGGCCAGGCCGTGCCAGACCTCGCGTTCGGGCTCGCCGGGTTCATCACCGCGCGTCTCGGCCCGGCGCTGCCAGTAGTGCCGCAGCAGCAGTGCCGCGCCGACCATCAGGATCACGCCGACATAGCCCTCGTGCAGCGGCCAGTCTATCCACGGCGCGGCCAGCAGCACGCCGACGGCAGCGCTGAACAGCATCACCAGGGCAATACGCATAGGGAATCTCCGCTAGACAATATGTTCGGTGTACATTACATATTGTCTGGTTTGGCGGTCAAGCCGCCGCGCGCTGGCGCACCCGCCGCCACGGAGGCGGCCTGTGTGTCCAGCGGCCGTCCCGGCGTGCAACCAGGCCCCGGTCGAAGGTCAGCGCCCACAAGGTGTGGCTGCCGTCGGCGTTGCGGGTTTCGGCGATGCGGCGGATCTGCTGCGAAGGCAGGCCGCTGTGCTGATCCTCGAATTGCCAGCGCCGGCCGTCGTGCCGGGCCAGGCCCGATTGCGAACGCGGCCCACAGCGTGCCCTTCTGGTCCAGCCACAGGCTGTCGGCGGATTCGGCCAGGGCCGGGTCGGGATCGGCGTTCCAGCGGCGGCCGTCGTAGCGCGCCAGGCCCAGCGGCGAGGCCGCCCGGACGAAGTCTTCGGCGTCGGTGCGTACGCTGACGCTGACCGCGTCCGGCACGCCGTCGCGGCTGCAGAAGCGGGTGAAGGACGGCGCGCCTATCTCGATCAGATGCTGCGGCTGCCCCGCCGGGTGCACGACATGCGTGGCCGCCACCCGGCTATGCACCCCAGCAAGCTCGCGAGCGCGCGAGATCTCAGCATTGTCCGGCTGTCCCCTGTGCGAAGAGGTGTGCAAGGGGCAAGCCGGAGGGACGGGGTGGAGTTGTAGGAACTGCTTCGGGGATCTGCCGCTACCTGGGCATTGCGGCAAATGGATGCCTTGCGCAAGCGCGGAGCTTCAGCCCTCCGCGGCGACCACTTCGGCCAGCCGCACGAACTGCAGCGGTTCCAACTGTTCGGCGCGTTCGCGCGGATCGATGCCGGCGGCGCGGATCTGCTCGGCCGTGGCCACGCCGCTGAGCGCATTGGACAAGGTCTTGCGGCGCTGGCCGAAGGCGTGGCGCACGACGCGCTCGACCAGGGCCGGATCGGCGCGGTGGCGCCGCTCCGGCGCCAGCGGCACCAGGCGCACCACGGCCGAATCCACCTTGGGCGGCGGATTGAACGCGCCGGGCGGCACGTTGAGCAGCGGTTCCACCGTACAGCTGAGCTGCAGCATCACGCTGAGGCGGCCGTAGACCTTGCTGCCCGGCGCGGCGGCCATGCGGTCGACCACTTCCTTCTGCAGCATGAAGTGCATGTCGGCGATGGCTGCGGCGTGTTCCAGGCAGTGGAACAGGATGGGGCTGGAGATGTTGTAGGGCAGGTTGCCGACCAGGCGCAGCGGCGAACCGGCGGCCAGGGCGGTGAAATCCACCGTCAGCACGTCGGCGTGGATCACCGTGAGTTCGCCCAGCGGCGCGGCCGCGGCCTGGATGCGCGGGATCAGGTCGCGGTCCAGCTCGATCACGGTGATGCGGCCGTGTTCGCGCAGCAGCGGCAAAGTGATCGCGCCTTCGCCGGGGCCGATCTCGACCAGGGCATCGCCCGGACGCGGCGCTATCGCCTGCACGATGCGGCGGATCAGGCCGGGGTCGTGCAGGAAGTGCTGTCCAAATTGCTTTTTGTGGATATGTCGCGTATCCGCCGCATTGGCGGCGGCGGAAGACGGTGCGGCGGGCGGATAGCGCTTCAAACGGGGGCCTCGGGCGGCGGCGCGAGCGGCGAGGAATTCGCCAGCTCCTCGATCAGCCAGGTGCGGAACAGCTGCACCGACGGCTTGTGCGCGTGGGATTCGGGACAGACGAGATAGTAAGCGTAGAAGGCCGGTATGCGCAGCGGGAACGGCGCGACCAGCTCGCCGCTGGCCAGGCGGCCGCCGGCCAGGGAGCTGCGCGCCAGCACCACGCCCTGGCCCTGGGCGGCGGCGCGCAGGGCCAGGTCGGTGTCGTCGTAGACCGCGCCGCCGCGCGGCTCGGTGGTGGCCACGCCGGCGGCGGCGAACCAGCGCACCCAGTCGTTGAGGCGCGACTGCTGCTTGAGCCGGATCAGCGGCAGTTCCAGCAACTGTGAGGGATGCTTCAACTTGCGCCGGGTCAGGCGCGGGCTGAGCACGGGGAAAAGCTCGTCGTCGAGCAGCTTCTCGCAGCGCAGCCCGGGCCAGGGGCCGTTGCCCCAGCGGATCGCCACGTCGACGCCGTCGTTGCGGAAATCGGCCAGGCTGATGGTGCTCTGCAGGTTGAACTCGATCTCCGGATGACGCGCCAGGAAGCCGCCCAGGCGCCCCACCAGCCAGGCCGAGGCGAACGACGGCAGCACGCTCAGCGACAGCACGTTGCCGGAGGCTCTTTCCCTTACGCGGCTTATGGTTGCGGCGAGGTGGTCGAGCCCGTCGCGTACCCCCACGGCGAGCTGCTGGCCGGCCTCGGTGAGCCAGGTGCGGCGGCCGCTGCGCTCGAACAGTTTGAGGCCGAGTTCCTCTTCCAGCGCGCGTATCTGCTGGCTCACGGCGCCGTGAGTCAGGTGCAGCTCTTCCGCGGCGCGGCTCCAGTTCAGGTGGCGCGCGGCGCATTCGAACACGCGCAAGGTGCGCAGGGCGGGCAGGTGCTGCCAGGCGTGCATGTGTGAGTTCCGCTAACAGTCGGGGCGAGAAAGTATCGATTTTTTCCCGCCCCGGCCAGGCCTAGCATGACGGCCCTGTGGCGTACGCCGGCACCGTCGGCGCGCCGGCCTTTCGAGGTTTGCCATGACTCCCGCAATGATGTTGCGCATGCTCGCCCTGGCGATGATCTGGGGCGGCTCCTTCCTGTTCATGCGTGTGGCCGTGCCCGAGTTCGGCACCGGCTTCACCGCCGCCGGGCGCATCGCCCTGTCGGCCCTGGTGCTGTTCGCCTTTGCCGCGGCGCAGGGGCTTTCGCTGAACTGGCGCGCGCACTGGCGCGGCTATGTCTGGCTGGGCGCGCTCAGCGCCGCCGTGCCCTTCGTGCTGTTCGCGTACATGGCCAAGCACCTGCCGGCGGGCTATTCGGCCGTGCTCAATGCGACCGTGCCGCTGTTCGCCGTGCTGCTGGGCTGGTATCTGCAGCGCCGGCGGCCGTCCTGGTCCAAGCTGGCCGGCGTGGTGGTCGGCCTCGCCGGTGTGGTGACCATTGCGCGCTTCGGCACGGTCACCCTGACCGCGGCCACTTTCCTCGCTTTCGTTGCCGGCCTGGCCGCTGCGGCGCTGTACGCCCTGGGCGCGGCGGAGCTGCGCCGCCTGTTCAGCGGCGTGGAGCCGGTCGTGGTCGCCACAGGCAGCCAGCTCGGCGCCGCACTGCTGCTGTCGCCGCTGCTGCTGGCCAATGTGCCGCTGCAGGTACCGGCGCTGAAGCCCGGCCTGGCCCTGGTCGCGCTGGGCCTGGTCTGTACCGCCATCGCCTTCGTGGTCTATTTCCGCCTGCTCAAGGAAGCCGGCCCCGAGCGCGCAACCACGGTGACCTTCCTGGTGCCGGTGTTCGCCCAGATCTGGGGCGCGCTGTTCCTGCACGAGCCCATCACTGCGGCCAGCCTCTGCGGTCTGGGCCTGGTGCTGCTGGCGGTGATGCTGGTGTTCGAGAAGCTGCGCTGGCCGCACCGGCGCGCGCCGATCGCCGCCGCCGCGGTTGCGCTGAGCCCCTGCACCGGCCGCTGCGCAGACTGACGCGGACGGCGCAAGCCGCGGCGCAGCCCGGCGCCGCGGCCCGGTCCGAATCCCCAATCCCGAATCCCTAGTCCCGGCTCTTCACGACCAACTCCAGCGCCAGCCGCGTCGCCGCGATCAGGCTGCCGGCTTCGGCCAGGTTGCGCCCGGCCAGATCTAGGGCCGTGCCGTGGTCGACCGAGGTGCGGATGAAGGGCAGGCCCAGGGTGATGTTCACCGCCTGACCGAAGCCCAGTGCCTTGAGCACGGGCAGACCCTGGTCGTGGTACATGGCCAGTACGGCGTCGTGGCGGCCCAGCGGGCCGGGCAGGAAGGCGGTGTCGGCCGGCAGCGGGCCGGTCAGTTGCAGGCCTTCGGCGCGCAGCTGTTCCAGCGCCGGGGTGATGACGTCGATTTCCTCGCGCCCTAGGTGGCCGCCTTCGCCCGCATGCGGGTTCAGCCCCAGCACCAGGATGCGCGGCCGGGCGATGCCGAATTTGCGTTGCAGGTCGGCGTGGACGATGCGCAGGGTGGCCTGCAGGCCGTCGTGGGTGATGGCCGCGGGCACGGCGGAAAGCGGCAGGTGGGTGGTGGCCAGGGCGACGCGCAGCTCGGCCGCGGCCAGCATCATCACCACCTCGGCGCCGGCGCGCAGGGCGAAATATTCGGTATGGCCGGAGAAGGGGATGCCGGCGTCGTTGATGATGCTTTTCTGCACCGGCGCGGTGACCACCGCGTCGAATTCGCCGGCCAGGCAGCCATCGGCGGCGCGCGCCAGGGTGGACAGCACATAGCCGGCATTGGCCCGGTCCAGTTTGCCGGCAACCACGGGCGCGGCGGCCGGGGTCGCAATCAGGCGCAGCTGGCCGCGTTCGCGCCGTTCCAGCGCGCGGCCGTCGTCGTCGCGCAGATCCAGTTTCAGGCCGCGGCTGTGCGCGGCGGCCTGGAGCAGTTCGCCGTCGCCAATCGCGATCAGGTCGGCGGCGAGGTCGGTCCGGGCCAGTTCGGCGACCAGCTCCGGTCCTATCCCGGCGGGTTCGCCCAGGGTGACGGCCAGGCGCGGCAGCGGCGAGGCCGTCATGGGTGGATCAGCCGCCGTTGCTGGCGGCCGTGGTGGGCTCGCCCTTGCTGTCGAAGCCGGCCAGGCGGTATTCGATGAAGGCTTCGGCCTTGAGCTGGCGCATCAGGTTCTCGAAATCGTCCTCGGCCTTGCGCTGCTGGATGGCTTCGCGCGCCTGTTCGCGGCGGGCTTCGTCGGTGCGGTCCAGCTCGCGCATGCCCAGGCGCTTGACGAAGTGGTAGCCGGCGTTGCTGCGGAAGGGCTGGCTGAGTTCGCCATCCTTGAGGCCGGAGATCACCTCGCCGACCTGCGGGCCGTAGGTGCCGATCGGGAACCAGCCCATGTCGCCGCCGTTGTTGGCGCTGGTGTTGTCCTCGGAATGGGCCTTGGCCAGGGCGGCGAAGTCGGCGCCGTTCTCGATCTGGCGGCGCAGGTCGTTGATCTTCTTCTCCGCGTCGGCGGCGCTGACCAGCTCGGTAATCTTGATCATCATGTGCTGGGCGTGGAACTCGGTCACCAGCTGCTTGCCCTGCTCGCGCTGGTCGATCAGCTTGATGATGTGGAAGCCGCTGGCGCCGCGCACGGCCGGCGAGACCTGGCCCACGCTCATGCCCTGCAGCAGGTCGGAGAACATTTCCGGCACCTGGTCGTGGCGGCGCCAGCCCAGGTCGCCGCCCTGCAGCGCGTCCTGGGCGTCGGAGGAACGCATCGCCGCGGCGGCGAAGTCCAGCCCGCCGTCGATGTCCTTGCGCACTTTCTCGGCCTTCTCGCGGGCGGCCTGGATCTGCTCGGCGCTGGCGCCGTCGGGCACGCCGACCAGGATATGGGCCAGGTGCACTTCGCCGGTCTTGAGGCTGTTGCTGGCCAGCAGAATGTCGATCTCCGCATCGCTGACCTGGGCCTGCTGGGCGACGCGCTGGCGCAGGCGCTGGGTGATCATTTCATCGCGCAGGTTGCTGCGGAATTCCTCGTAGCTCATGCCGTCGCGGGCAATGGCGCTGCGCAGCTGCTCGGTGTCCATGTTGTTGGCGCGGGCCACGTTGCCCACGGCCTGGTCCAGTTCGATGTCGCTGACGCGCACGCCGGTCTGGCTGGCCTTGGCCACCTGCAGGCGCAGCATGATCAGGCGGTCCAGCACCTGGCGGCGCAGGATGTCCAGCGGCGGCAGCTGCTGCGGATTGCGCTGGTACTGGGCGCGGATCTGGTTGACGGCGCGGTCCAGCTCGCTGGCCAGGACCACGTCCTCGTCGACGATGGCGACGATGCGGTCCAGCGCACCGGCGCCGCCGGCGCTGCTGGCGTCCTGGCCGGCGGCCGACGGGCGTTCCTGGGTGGCCGGCGGGTTCAGGAATTGCGCCTGCGCCGGTGCGACGGCGGCGGACAGGGACACCAACAGGGCAAACGCGAGCGCAGGCTTGTTCATTGCAGGTCCGTGAAAAACTGGGGGATTTCCGCGGGCCGGAAGCGGCGCCGCGGTCGGGGCGAGGAGTGTGCACCGCGCCCCGGACTGGCGCCTGAACAGGTCAGGCGCCGCCTTGCTTACTGATAGCCGAGGATACCACGGCGCAGGAAATCGCCGGTTTTCTGGCCGATGGAGCCTATGCCCTTGAGTTCCATCTCGAAGTACAGCGCATCGTTGGCCTTGCCGAAGGCGTTGCGCAGGTAGTGGCGGGCGAGTACGCGCCAGATCACGCAGCAGGAATCGCGCTCCACGCCGATCAGCGACTCCAGCGACTTGTCATCGCGCAGCGAGTAGTTCCAGCGCCCGATCAGGCGCCAGCGGTCGTTCAGCGGGATCAGGGCCGAGATATCGGTCTGCTCCAGGAAATCGCGCCGGTAGCGGTAGGACAGGTTGAGCACGCCGTCGCCGAGGAAACGGTGCTGCAGGCTGACCGCGGAAAGATCGGTCTGGTCGGTGTTCGGGTTCCACTGGTCGGCCAGCTTCAGGCGCCAGCGGTCGCTGAGGTGGATGTCGAACTCGGCCACGTAGGCCGAGCCGGCGTAGCTGGTCGGCGGCGTGCCGGGCAGGTGTACGCGCTGGTCGTCGTAGTAGCGGATCCGGCCCAGGCTGGCCGACAGGCGTTCCGCGCCGGTCTCGCTTTCGAGCAGGCGGCTGGTCACGGCGAAGGTCAGGTTGTTCGCGTCCATCTGGCGGTCGGCGCCAGTGAAGCGGTTGGTCGAGAACATCTGCGGGAAGTCGAACGTCAGCGGCTGGGTATCGAAGACCGGCAGATCGTCCTGGTCGCGGTAGGGCACGCGCAGGTAGTACAGGCGCGGTTCCAGCGTATGCGTATACGACTTGCCGAACAGGGCGGCATCGCGTTCGAAGATGAGGCCCATGTCGAGGCTGCCGATGGGCACGGTGCGGCTGGGCGAGGCGTTGATCTCGCGGCCGTTGGCCAGGCGTGTCTCCACGTCGTAGCGCGTGTGGCGCACGCCGATCTCCGGCCGCAGGAACCAGGCGGCACCTTCCAGCGGCAGGCTCAGGTACGGGTACAGGTCCAGGCGCTGGCCCTCGGTGGGGCAGTTGCGCTGGCCGGCGGCGTCGCGCCAGCAGTCCTTGTCGAAGGCGACGAATTCGGACTTCACCCCGCCGCGCAGGCTGCCGGCCAGGCCGACGTCGGCCTCGAAGGTGGCGCGCGGCAGGCGGCGGTAGGGCTCGAACTGGTCGGGGAAGGTCGGGTCGGTGATCTGGTACTGGTCGGCGCCGAAGCTCGCGCTCCAGCCGCGGCCGCGGCCGTTGAGGTAGGCGCTGGAGGGCAGCAGGCTGGTGGCGATGGAGGAGAGGCTGTCGCCGAAATCCTCGAAATAGCGCTTGTCCGACACGCCGTTGACGTTGGCGATGAAATTCCAGTTGGCCGACAGCGCGCTGAAATTGTCCCAGTGCCACTGGCCGCGCTCGCGGTCGGCGCGGCGGTCGTGCGGCATCCAGGCGCCGTCGATCTGGCCGCGGCTGGAATCGGTGAGGTAGCGGAATTCGCCGCCGGCCATGAAGCCGCGCTGGGTGACCAGGCGCGGGTACAGCGTGGCGTCGTAGTTCTCGGCCAGGTTCAGGTAGTACGGCAGGGTCAGGTCCAGACCGCTGTTGCCGTTGAAGCCGAAGCTGGGATACAGGAAACCGCTCTGGCGCCGGTCGTCGAGGGGGAAGCGCGCATACGGCAGCCACAGGATCGGCACGTCGCCGACGCGCAGGGTGACGTCATGGCCGCGGCCCACGCCTTCGGCCTGGTCCAGGGCGAGATCGCCGGCGCGGATCTCCCAGCTGAGCTGGTCCGGATCGCAGGTGGAGAAGCTCACCGCGTTCATGCGCGCGTGGTCTTCGTCGATGAGTTCGGCCCGGCCGGCCTTGCCGTTGCCGCGCGCATTGAGCATCTGGAAGCGCACGCCGTCGAGCACGGCCGTGTTCGGGGTGGTCTTGCCTTCGCCCTTGTCGGCCGACAGCAGCATGCCGCGGTCCTGGTAGCGCACATTGCCTTCGGCCAGCCAGGCGGTGGTCTCGGTCCAGTAGGTCAGGCGGTCGGATTGGATCAGCTGGTCCAGGCGCTGGATGCGCGCCTTGCCGTCGAGCACGTACTTGCTGGTGTCGGCGGACTGGAAGCGTTCGGCGCTGAAATCGGTCTCGGCTTCCTCGCGCACGCCCTCCTTCGGCAGCCCCGGCACATAGATGCCGAGCAGGGCGCTGGGCTTGCACAGGCTGAAATCATCGGATTTGCGCGGGCATTGGCTGCTGCCCGGCAGGCAGGCGGCCGGATTGGCTGCGTAGGCGCCGACGCCGTACAGACACAGGACAGTGGCCTGGGCCAGCAGGCTCAGGCGGGGAATACGCGAAAGTTGGCGCGGCACGGGCGGGTCTTTGGCAGACGTCGAGGCGCGTAAGATGCCCGAAACGCAGCCGCGGCAGCAATCCGCGCCGGTACAAGTGCTTGATTCGTTCACGCTTGCGCCGGTCCGGCCAGCCCCCATCTGGAGCCACCATGAATACGCGAATCGAAAAGACCGACGCCCAGTGGCGCGAGGAACTCACCCCCGAGCAGTACGCCATCTGCCGCTGCTCGGCCACCGAACGGGCCTTCACCGGCAAGTACTGGGACCACCACGCCGACGGCACCTACCACTGCGCCGCCTGCCAGGCCGCGCTGTTCGGCTCGGACGCCAAGTACGATTCCGGCAGCGGCTGGCCCAGCTACTTCCGCCCGCTGGTGCCGGGCGTGGTCAGCGAGCATGCCGACGAAAGCCACGGCATGCGCCGGGTCGAGGTGCGCTGCGCGCGCTGCGACTCGCATCTGGGCCATGTCTTCCCGGACGGCCCGCGCCCCACCGGCCTGCGCTACTGCATCAATTCGGCTGCGCTGGAGTTCAAGGACGCCTGAAAAAACGCCGCCCGGGCCAGGCCCGGGCGGCGCGGCGTCGGCCGGAACGGGGCGGCTTTTCAGCAGCCCTGCGTGATCGGCGTCAGCGAGCAGATATCCAGCGACAGCACGTTGTCCTCGTTGGCCGTGCGGAAAATGATGTCGTCGGTGACCAGGGCCGGCACGGTGGCGTAGCCGACTTCGGCGATGGCCGGGTTGATGCGGAACTTGATCTGGTTGTTGCCGGCCTGCGGCGCGGTGGCGGTGACCGGGATCAGGAATTCCAGCCACACGCCCTGGAACGAGCGCCAGGCGCCGCCCTCGGCGGTATTGAGCGGCGCGCGTATGGCATAGCCTTCCAGGCCCTGGCTCAGCTGCTGCGGGCAGCCGTAGCCCGAGTCGTTGGCCAGGTTGATCAGGCGCGGGCCGTTGGGCACGCGGGCGAAGCAGAACACCGGATTGCCGGCCGAGATCGCCGGCTGCATGCCCTGCGGCAGCAGCAGTTCCAGGCCGATCACGCTGCCGCCGCAGGGATTGCCGGGATGGCTGATGATGAGGTGGGTGTAGAACACCTCGCCTATGGCCGGGGTCTTGTCCGGCGGCATGTAGCTGAAGCCGGCGTAGGCCTGCACCCGCGTCTGCACCACCGAGAACGGTGGGCAGGAGAGCATGTCGTTGTCGATGCTGGTGAATACGCCGTCGAACCACTTCAGCTGCAGTGCCTCGGCGGGACGGCTGGCGGCCAGGGTGAAGATCAGGGCGACCAGGCCCAGCAACACGCGATGCATGACAGATTCCTCGTGACGGCCCGCGGCAATGCGGGTTCGTCACCGAGGACGCGGATGCAGCGGAAAAACTGTCAGCGTCTGGTCATTCCAGCAACGCCGACACATGCGCCTGTACCGACTGGCGCAGCGCGGTCAGGCTGTAGCCGCCCTCCAGGCTGGACACTACGCGGCCCTGGGCGTGGCGCCGCGCCAGGGCGACCAGTTCATGGGTGACCCAGGCATAGTCCTCGGCATCGAGGTTGAGATTGGCCAGCGGATCCAGTCGGTGCGCGTCGAAGCCGGCGGAGATCAGCAGCAGCTGCGGCGCGAACGCATCGAGCGCCGGCAGCACGCGCTCGCGGTAGGCAGCGCGGAATTCGCCGCCGCCGCCGCCAGCCGGCAGCGGTTCATTGACGATGTTGCCGACGCCGGTCTCGCGGCGCTGGCCGGTGCCCGGGTACAGCGGCATCTCGTGGGTGGAGGCGTACATCACCCGCGCATCGGCGGCGAAGATGTCCTGGGTGCCGTTGCCGTGGTGCACGTCGAAATCGACGATGGCGACGCGCTCGATACCGCGCGCCAGCGCCTGCGCCGCGCCGACGGCGACATTGTTGAACAGGCAGAAGCCCATGGCCTGCGCATGCGTGGCGTGGTGGCCGGGTGGGCGTACCGCGCAGAAGGCGCGGCTGTGGCGCGCGTCCAGCGCGCCGTCCACCGCGGCGCAGACGGCTCCTGCGGCGCGCAGCGCGGCCTGCAGCGAGCCGGCGCTCATCACTGTATCGGGGTCGATGCGTACTTCCTCGTCCCCGGTCGGCGCCTGGTCGAAGATGCTGGCGATCTGGCCGGGGCTGTGCGCGCGGGCGAGCTGCTCGCGCGTGGCCAGCGGCGCCTCGATGCGGTCGAGCAGGGCGTAGCGGTCGTGATCCAGCGCCTGCAGCACCGCGCGCAGGCGTGCCGGCGATTCGGGATGGCCGGCGCCGGGCTCATGCAGCAGGCAGCTGGCGTGGGTATACAGGGCGAGATGCATGGCGGCGGTGCGGCTTCAGGCGCCGGCGGGTTTCTTGCGCCGCTCGTGCTGCCACAGCACCTCGCCGTGGCCGCTGGCGCGGGCCAGCACGCGGGCCAGCACGAACAGCAGGTCGGACAGGCGGTTGAGATAGCGCGTCGCTTCGGGCCGCACCGTTTCCAGCTGCGCCAGGGTGACCACTTCGCGTTCGGCGCGGCGGCACACCGTGCGTGCCAGATGACAGGTCGACGCGGCGATGCCGCCGCCGGGCAGGATGAAATCCTTCAGCGGCGGCAGCTCCGCATTGAAGCCGTCGAGCACGTCTTCCAGGCGCTGGATGTCTGCATCGAACACCATGGCCATGCCGGGAATGCACAGCTCGCCGCCCAGATCGAACAGATCATGCTGCACCTGGGTCAGCGCTTCGCGCATGGCCTCGGGCACCTCGTGCGAGAGCAGCATGCCCAGCACGCTGTTGAGTTCGTCCACGGTGCCGTAGGCGGTGACCCGGGCCGAGTCCTTGCGCACGCGCGAACCGTCGCCCAGGCCGGTGCTGCCGTCGTCGCCGGTGCGGGTGTAGATCTTGGAAAGTCGGTTGCCCATGTCTCGTTTTTAAAAGTATAAGTTTATCTAAAGTTCTTTTGCGGCCCCTGGAGCAGGGGCGGCCGGCGGATTGCGCAGGTGCGAGGCTGTTTACAGGAACGGCCGAACAAGGCGTGTCCCGGCATGCCTACGGATCCGCCTCGAAGCGCGAGGCATTCGTGTAGCTTACTTCAAACTGTCCCAGCCGATAGCGGATGCGGCTGGCGCGCGCATGGCCCAGCTGCAGGGCGAAGGCGCGCGCCGGCGGCAGGCCCAGGGCGTGGCAGAGCAGGGCGCGGATGGAGCCCGCATGGGCCATGGCGAGTACGCAGTCGTTCTCGTTGGTCGAGCCCAGCAGCGAGGCCAGCCAGGCGCCGGTGCGGCGCATCACATCGCTGAAGCTTTCGCCGCCCGGCGCTTCCTGGATCACCCAGTTGTCGGCCCAGTGGCGATAGCGTGCGGTGTCGTCGGCGGCGATCTGCTCCCAGCGCCGGCCGTCCCATTCGCCCAGATTGACCTCGCGCAGGCGCGGATCGGCCAGCGGCTCCGTGGCGAAGCGCGCGGCAAACACCTGGGCCGACTGCTGCGCCCGGCGCAGATCGCTGGTGAACAGGAAGCGCGGCGCCTCCTGGGTCCACTGGGCGGCCAGGCGCTGTATCGCCATGAAGCCGTCGGCCGACAGCGCCACGTCGGTATGGCCTATGCAGATGCCCGGCGCGGCTTCGGAATCGCCGTGGCGGACCAGGATCAGTTCCATCGCGCGACTCCGCTCATGACCAGATAACAGGACAGCTCCACCAGCTGGTTGGCCGCGCCCAGGGTGTCGCCGGTGATGCCGCCGAGCTGGGCGCGGAAATACAGCGCTGCGAGCAGCACTACGGCGACCGCGGCCAGCGCCGCATACAGCGCCGGCAGGCCCAGCGGCGCGATCAGCAGGCCGGTGATGAGCGTGCCGCCCAGCAGCTGCGGCCAGCCCATGCCTTCGGCCACCGGCTTGTTCGCCGCCGCTTCGCGCGCGTACGGCAGCAGCGCGGCCAGCGGCAGCACGCTCCAGCGCGCCAGCACATGGCCCAGCCACAGGGCGGCGAACAGCGCGGCCGGATGCAGCGTCGCCAGCGCGAGGTATTTGCCCGACAGCACCGCGATCAGGGCCAGGCCGGCATAGCTGCCGATGCGGCTGTCGCGCATGATTTCCAGCTTGCGTTCGCGCGTGAAGCCGCCGCCGAGGCCGTCGGCGGTGTCGGCCAGGCCGTCCTCGTGGAAGCCGCCGGTGGCCACGACGGCGGCGGCCAGTGCGGCCCAGGGCGCGAGGCCCGGCGGCAGCCATTGCAGCGCGGCCCAGGCGGCCGCGGCGGCGATGGCGGCGACCACGGCACCGACTAGCGGAAACAGCGCCGCCGCGCGGGCGAGTTCGGCCGGCTGCGCATAGCTCCAGCGCGCCAGCGGCAGGCGCGTGAGAAAGGTCGCGGCGGTGGCGAACAGGCGCAGCGGGTTGCTCATGCGGGCGGGACGGCAGGGCGGACGGCGAGCGTAGCGGATGGCAGGCGGATACGGGAATGGCCGCCCGTCATGAGGCAGCATGCCGCAGCTTCGTCGCGCGCGGTGCCGGCGCCCGTATCATTGGGCGCATGACTGCGCACTTCGATGTGATCCTGATTGGCGGCGGCCTGGTCGGCACCAGCCTGGCCATCGCGCTCAACCACAGCGGCCTCAAGGTCGGCCTGGTCGAGGCGGCCGCGCCGCGCGCCGGCAGCGCGCCGCGCGAGGACGAACGCAACCTGGCACTGGCCCGCGCCAGCGTGACCGCGCTGGAAACCCTGGGCGTATGGCGCCACCTGGCCGGCGCGGCCAGCGCCATCCGCGAAATCCATATCAGCCGTGCCGGCGAATTCGGCAGCCTGCGCCTGTCCGCTGCCCAGCAGGGGCTGGAGGCACTCGGCAGCGTGGTGCCGGCGCGCGACCTCGGCGCCGCCTTGCTGCGCGAACTGGAACAGTGCACAGGAATACAACGCTACATTCCGGCGCAGTTGCTCGACGCCCGCGCCGGTGCCGATGCGGTGGAACTGCGCCTGTCCACGCCGGACGGCGAAACCACACTGTCCGCGCGCCTGCTGGTCGGTGCCGACGGCACGGCCTCGCGGGTGCGCGCGCTGTGCGGCATCGGCGTGGACGAGGTCGACTACGGCCAGACGCTCTTCGTCGGCAGCATCCAGCCCGGCACGGCATTGGACGGCCGTGCCTACGAACGTTTCAGCGATTCCGGCCCGGTCGCCCTGCTCCCGCTGGCCGAGCGCCGCGCCGGTCTGGTGCTCAGCGTCGCGGCTGATGAAGCCGCGCAGCTGGCCCAGGCCGACGATGCCGCCTATCTCGCCTATGCCCAGCAGCGCTTCGGCTGGCGCGCCGGCCGCTTCAGCCGGCCCGGCCGGCGCAGCGCGCACCCGATCCGGCGCGTGGTCGCACAGGCCTTGACCGCGCCGCGCTGCGTACTGGTCGGCAATGCGGCGCAGACCATCCATCCCATCGGCGCGCAGGGCTTCAACCTGGGCCTGCGCGATGCGCTGCAACTGGCCGAGCGGCTGATCCACGCCCGCCGCGGCGGCGGCGACCCGGGTTCCGCCGGACTGCTGCAGGCCTACGCCGCCGGCCGTCGCGAGGACCGCGACGGCACGCTCGCCTTCAGCGACGGCCTGGTGCGCCTGGCCTGCAATCCCTCGCCGCTGCTGCGGCCGCTGCGCAGCCTGGGGCTGCTGCTGCTGGATGGCGTGCCCGGCCTGGCCGGCGCCGTCGCGCGCCGCGGCATGGGCTTCCGCGGTCAACCTTCCACGTATGCACTTGGAGCACGCCCATGAGGCCGCGCAACGTATTCGATATCGCCGTGGTCGGCGCCGGCATGGTCGGTGCCGCCGCGGCCCTGGCCCTGGCCCGCCGCGGCTTGCGCGTCGCGCTGCTGGAAGAGCGCGAGCCCGCGCGCTGGGACGCCGCCGACGAAGTCGACCTGCGCGTGGTCGCGCTGGCGCCGTCGGCGGTGGATCTGTTCGGGCAACTGGGCGTGTGGGATGCGATCCGCTCCGCCCGCGCCGCGCCGTACCGGCGCATGCAGGTCTGGGACAGCGGCAGCGGCGCACAGATCGAATTCGACGCGGCCGACCGTGGCGAGGCCGAGCTGGGCTGGATCGTCGAGAACCGCCTGATCCAGCATTGCCTGTGGAACGCGCTGCAGGCCGAGGCCAATGTCAGCCTGCGCTGCCCGGCCCGGGTCGTGGCGACCGAGGATGAAGGCGAGGCCCGCGTGCTGCGCCTGGACGACGACGGCAAGCTCAGCGCGCGCCTGGTCGTCGCCGCCGACGGCGCGGCCTCGCCGCTGCGCCATCTGCTGGATATCGGTGCCAGCGGCCACGTCTACGACCAGCATGCCCTGGTCGCCCACGTGCAGACCGTGCGTGCGCACGAAAACACCGCCTGGCAGCGCTTCCTGCCCACCGGCACGCTGGCTTTCCTGCCGCTGGCGGACGGGCGCTGCTCCATCGTCTGGTCGCTGCCGGCGGAAGAATGCCGCCGCCTGCGCGAGCTGGACGCGGACAGCTTCCTGCGCGAACTGGGCTGCGCCTTCGATTTCCGTCTCGGCCCGGTCAATGCCGTTTCCGCACGCGCCGAGTTCCCGCTGCGCCTGCTGCTGGCCGACCGCTATATCGCGCCGCGCTTCGCTTTGATCGGTGACGCCGCCCATGTCGTGCATCCGTTGGGCGGGCAGGGCGTGAACCTGGGCCTGCGCGATGTCAGCGCACTGGCCGAAGCGGTGACCGCGGCGCGCGACCAGGGCCGCGATATCGGCGCCGAAACCGTGTTGCGCCGCTACGAACGCCGCCGGCGCAGCGACAACACACTGTCGGCCTGGGGCTTCGACGGCATCAACCGCGTATTCCGCAGCGAGTTTGAACCGCTGGTACTGGCCCGCGGCCTGGGCCTGCGCGCCGTCAACGCGATAGGGCCGCTGAAGCAGCTGTTCGTGCGGCATGCGGCGGGGCGGTGATGCGCAGGGACAGGTGTTCGGGATCCGTGAATGCGGAGTCCGGCCTGTAATGCGGTCCGGCACGTCCTGATTTCGCTGCTGCAACGAATCCCGGATCCTGGCTCCAGCGCGCCTGGAACTCGCTGTTCCGCTGCATCCGGATCCTCACGTCCCCGGATCCCGGCTTCGGCTTTCTCCCGCGGTTCTGCGTACAGGTAGTCGAAGCGGCCGCTCGTGCCGCCGGCTATCGCAGGGGACGTCATGCTCTACCGTGTCTTGATGGGTTTGCTCGCCTGGCTCGTGCTGGCCGCTGCCGCGCCGGCGCAGACGGTGATCTGGGTGACCAACGCGCAGGCGTTCGGTCCGGGTTCGCTGCGTCAGGCTGTGCTGGATCTGCAGCCGGCGGCGACCGGCGTGCAGGAGATCCGCTTCGCGCTGGGATCGCAGACCGGCACCACCATCTTCCTCAACCAGCCCATGCCGGATATCCGCGGCGCCAACGTGCGCATAGACGCGGCCGATACCACGGGCGGCGTCATCATCGACGGCGGCGGCCACCAGCAGTTCCGCGTGCCGGCGGGCTCCACCACCACCAGCCTCAGCGTGGCCAACCTGACCCTGCGCCGCGGCGGCACCCTGGGCAGCGGCGGCTGCATCAGCGTGGCCCGTGCCGGCACCAGCCTCAGCCTGGACCGCGTCACGCTGGAGGAATGCCGCGCTTACTACGACGCCGCGACAGCGCCGGCCCTGGGCGGCGCGGTCTTCGCCGCCGGGCCGCTGACCGTGCGCGATTCGGTGTTCAGCGGCAACAGCATGAACACGCTGGGTAGCGCCACGGTCAGCGCGAACGCGAATGGCGGCGCCATCGGCAAGACCGGCCTGCATCCGGTCACCGTGCAGCGCTCAAGCTTCCGCGACAACCGCGTCTACCTCACCAACACCGATGCGCCGTTCTGCGCCAGCGGTGCCGGCGGCGCGATCTATTTGTCCATGCCCGGCATGCCGGGCACCGACGTGGTGATCGAGGATTCCAGCTTCGTCAACAATTCCACGCCCTGCCGCAATCCGACCGTCACCTACGACATCGATGGCGCCGGCGACGGTGGCGGTATCTATTTCTACGGCGAATACGTGAGCCTGCGCTTCAACGCCAACTACTTTGAAAACAACCGCGGCCGCCGCGGCGGCGGCATCGGCATCATCGGTGCGCTGGCTTCCACGCCGGTGGTTACCAACAACACCTTCCACCGCAACCGCGCCACTGCTTCCGGCGGCGGACTGCTGATCCTCAACTGCTGCTATTCCCAGGTGCTCAACAACACCTTCAGCGAGAACGTATCCCTGTCCAGCAACTACGGCGGCCAGTTCTCCCTGTATGGCGGCGGCACGCTGGCGTTGTTCAACAACATCGCCACGGCGGCCGATACTGACAGCGGCCTGCTGTGCAATGCCAGCTCGGGCCAGATCAGCGCCGGCGGCAACCTCTACACGCGCAACGACTGCCCTGTCGCCGGCGACAGCAGCAGCCAGGCCATCGGCGCCATGCCCTGGCTGCAGGCGCCGTCGATGAGCGGCGGCTACGTACTGAGCCAGCGCTCCGCCTACGGCGCGCCGTCCATCGACAGCGCCGACGAAGCCCACTGCGTGCCATACGACGTACGCGGCATAGTCCGCCCCGTGGATGGCGACGGCGACCTGGTCGCACGCTGCGATGTGGGCGCGGTGGAGAACTCGCTGGTGGACCGGCTGTTCAAGGACGGGTTTGAAGATTGAGACTGGGATACGCAACGCAAAGTCCAAAGCCTGATAGCCCTCTCCCCCAGGCGCGGATGCGCCTGGGGGAGAGGGTTGGGTCAGGGGCAAGGCATCAGTCGCGAAAGCGCCCAAGTTTTCGCCGGCGGCGGGCTTTGAATTCTTGACAGAAAATCCAAACGGCGCGACGGGTTTCAGCGTCGCCCGCTCAGCCCGGCCATCCCCCGGCGCGTTCCGCACCCGGCCGAAATACTCCGAATCCATCACACGGCGCTGTAACGCTCCCGTCATTCGCACTTCCCACACTGCGCGGCTGTCGCCGGCCCGGCCGGCTCATTGTCCAGGGGAAGATCATGAAAACCGCAATGGCGCTGGCCGTGGCGATGGCGCTGGCCGGCTGTGCCGAGGTGGCGGCCGCGCAGGTGCGCATCACCGAGTTCATGTACAGCGGCAACGGACCGGAGTTCGTCGAGATCACCAACACGGGTGCCGCCGCGGTCGATCTCGCGGGCTGGAGTTTCGACGACGACAGCGGAGTGGCCGGCAGCTTTGCCATCGGCGCCCTGGGCACCCTGGCCCCGGGCCAGTCCGCACTCATCACCGAAGGCGATGCGACGGCGTTCCGCACGGCCTGGGGGCTGTGCGCGGCGGCCAAGGTCGTCGGCGGCAACGGCCACAATCTCAGCCGCAACGACGTCATCAACATCTATGACGCCGCCGGCGCCCAGGTCGACAAGCTGCGCTACGGCGACCAGAACTTCCCGGGCAGCCTGCGCACGCAGAACGTCGCCGGCTGGGTTTCAGCCCTGGGCCTGGGCGCCGATACGATTGCGCAGTGGACGCTGGCCAGCATCGGCGATGCGGAGAACTCGCGCGCCTCCAGCAGCGGTGACGTCGGCAGCCCAGGCCTGAGCACGCGCGCCGCGCAGCCGTTCGATCCCTGCGCGCCGCTGGGGCCGCGCCTGCGCATCACCGAATACCTGTACGACGGCCCGGACGGCGAGTTCGTCGAATTCACGAATGTCGGCGACAGCCCGGCGGATCTCAGCGGCTGGAGCTTCGACGACGACAGCAATATCGCCGGCACAGTCAGCCTGAGCGCCTTCGGCACGGTGCAGCCCGGCGAATCCGTGCTGTTCACCGACAGCACGGCGGCCGCATTCCGCAACGCCTGGAACCTGTGCAGCGCCGTGAAAGTGATCGGCGGCAACACCGTGGGCCTGGGCCGCGCGGATCAGATCAATCTCTATGACAGCACTGGCCAGCGCGTGGACCGCCTGACCTACAACGACCAGGCCATCGCCGGTTCCATCCGCACCAAGGACAAGAGCGGCTGGGTTTCCGCCGCCGGTCTCGGCGCGGACCAGATCCTGGAATGGACCTTGTCCGCCAGCGGCGACGCCGAAGCGTCGCGCAGCTCCAGCGGCGGCGCGGTCGGCAGTCCGGGCCGCAGCACGCGCGCGCTGTTCGACTTCGATCCCTGCGCCGGCAGCAGCGGTGCGCCGGTGGTCACGGTCGACGTGGCGCAGACCACGCGCCGGCTGGATCTCGCGGTCAATGGCGGCGGCGCCGTCGCGGCGACGATCGGCGACGCCACGGATCCGGCCCTGCACGACGGCATCGTGCTGCGCCTGGGCGATCCCGATGGCGACGTGTCCGCGCTGAGTCTGAGCCTGGACAGCAGCAACCCGGCGGTCGTCGCCGATTCGGGCCTCGCCCTCAGCGGCAGCGGCGATACGCGCACCTTGCGCATCACGCCGGCCGGCGTGGGCTACAGCACCATCACCGTGCGCGCCACCGACGCGAACAACCTGAGCGGCAGCTACGTGATCGCCTATGCCGCCGCGGCGGCCGGCGGCGCGGGCACGCGCCATTTCACCGGCGCCAGCGATGCGTCGGCCGCCATCGACAGCGGCGACCATATGCTGGTCGCCGACGACGAAGGTCAGCGCCTGCGCCTGTATCCGCGCGATGCCTCGGGCCTGGCCGAGAACGGCTTCGATTTCACGGCTGCGCTGGGCCTTACCGATATTGACGGTGGCACGCCGCGCGAAGTCGATATCGAAGGCGCCGCGCGCGACGGCGACCTGATCTACTGGACCGGCTCGCATTCCAACAAGAAGGACAACGGCGCGGCCCGGCCCAACCGCCAGCGCATCTTCTCCACCCGGATCAGCGGCTCGGGCGCGCAGACCGCGCTGAGCTATGTCGCACGCTACGATCATCTGCGCACCGACCTGCTCAACTGGGATCATGCCAACGGCCACGGCCTCGGCGCCGACGCGCTGGGCCTCAGCGCCAGCGCCGCGACCGGCGTATGGCCCGAACGCATCGACGGCTTCAATATCGAAGGCCTGGCCCTGGCGCCGGATGCGGAAGGCCTCTACATCGCCTTCCGCGCGCCGCTGCTGCCGCTGGACCAGCGCAACAAGGCGCTGGTGATCCACGCGGCCAATCTGCGCAGCGTGATCGCCGCCGCGCCGCCGGGCGGTTCCGCTGCCGCCGGCAGCCTGCAATTTGCCGCGCCCATCGAGCTGGATCTGGGCGGCCGCGGCATCCGCGATATCGTGCGCATGGCCACTGGTGCCTATCTGCTCGCCGCCGGCCCGGTCGCCGCTGCCACGGGTACGGCGCCGGCGGATTTCCGCCTGTATGCCTGGAGCGGCAATGCTGCCGATGCGCCGCAACTGCTGCAGGCCGATCTTGCCGTGATTACCGCCGCAGGCAGCCTGGAAACGCTGGTCAATGCGGGCAGCCTCTCCGGCGGCGAGGGCGTGCTGGAACTCGTGTCCGACAGCGGCGACAGCGTCTGGTACAACGACGGCGTGATCGCCAAGGACCTGCCCGAGGTGCGCCAGCGCAAGTTCGTCGGCGGCCGCGTCACGCTGGATATTCCGGCGGCGGTGAATGACCGGCTGTTCGTGGACGGTTTTGAACAGCCCTGAGCGGGCGGCGGTCTGGCAATCGTCGGGATCAGGCAGGAAACCGGCGGCGGGTATTTTCGCCGCCGGTGGTCATCCGAAAGAAGCGCCGTTGGCAAAGCAGTGCGGCGTGCATCCGCGCCAGCGCTGATTTGCCGATACGCCGACACAACGGTGCCTCCGCGTCCGGTCGCGCGCCGGCAGAAGGAGTCCTGCAGATCGGCGCGAACAGTCATCGCGCCGAGCCGCGCCGGTTTCGCTGTTTCGCATCACCCCGCGCCACGGTCCGCCGCGCGATTTCCGCGGCGAATTCGTCCAGATCCACCGCGTCCGTGTTCGCCAGCAGAACCAGCGTGATATCCGCATCGACCAGGCGGAACAGCTGCGTCTGCGCGCCCATGATGCGGCCGGGCCGCTTGACGACGTGCTGCGTGCGGCCGCCGATGTTCATGTCATACGACCAGACGCCGTAGCCGTAGTCATCCAGTCCGGGCGTGGTCATCAGCGCCAGCGAGGCGGGCTTGAGCAGCCTGCCGCCGAACAGCGCATTGGCGAAGGCGAGTACATCGTCGGCCGTGGCATACAGGCTTCCGGCGGCGTACCAGTTTTCCGCGTAGACGGGCAGATCGTCGGCCAGCGCGTTCAGATCCTCGCGGAACATGTAGGTGCGCGCCAGCCGCGGCACGATAACGCCCTGGCGCGGCAGACCCGTGTGCTTCAGGCCCAGCGGCCGGAATATGCGTTCGGCCAGCAGCTGTTCGTAGCGTTGGCCGCTGACGGCTTCGAGTATCCGGCCCAGCACGATGTAGTCGCAGTTGTTGTAGTCGAATACCGCCCCCGGTTCGGCAACCCGGTCGCCGCTGCAGAAATTCGTCAGCAGCTGCGCGCTGGTCGCAGGTTTCTGGTACGCCGGGATGCCCTGCGTCAGCGCCGTCTGCAGATCCTTGACCTGATCGAAATTGGGCAGGCCGGAGGTATGGTTCAGCAACTGGTGCAGCGTCGCCCTGCCGCCGCTGCCGGCGTAGTCGGGCAGGTAGTCGCGGATGGTCTTGTGCAGATCGAGCCGGCCCTGTTCCGCCAGCTGCAGCACGAGCACGGCGGTATACGCCTTGGTGATCGAGGCGATGCGATAGGCGGTATCCGGCGTATTGGGCACGCCGAAGGCGATATCGGCCAGGCCGAAGCTCTGGCGGAACACCGGCTTGCCGTGCTCCTGCGCGAGGATGGTGCCGCTGAACCGGTGTTCGCGGGCGTAGCGGGCGATGAAGTCCGTGGGCACGGCGGCCTGCGCCGGCAGCAGCGGTGCCAGCAGCAGGACGAACCGGCAAAATCCTTTGTTCATGGCGATTCCGGCAGTCGCGGCCACGCCGCGGTGCAGGAGCGGATACGGGGTTGGCGGGGGCGGTTGCAGCATCGGGCGGATTTTTCCGGGCGGCAGTGATGCCGCTGGCGGCCGGACCCGGTTGCAGGTTGATTGCGGCGCCCAGGCCTACCGCCGCCGCCGTCAGTAGAACTGGCACGACCAGCGCCATTCCCCGCTGGCCGAGCGGAAGAAATAGCCGATGCCGTTGTCGGCCCACATCCAGTTCACCTTTTCCTCCAAACCGACCTGGAAGACGAATTCGTCCAGGCCGCCGGTGCCGTGCTGGATCTCGCAGGGATAGCCGCCGACCTTGGTCGCGCGGTAGCGCTCGAAGTCGTTGAAGAAAGCGTCGTTGGCGGCGTCGTCCTCGTTCACGGCGCTGAGATCGACGAGATTCCAGGTTGTCTCCCAGCCGGGCGCATCGTCGTCCACCCGCTGCCAGCGGATCGGAAACGGCCGGTAGGGATGGGCCCGCGCCGGCAGCGGGCGCAGCCCTTCCAGCGCGGCGTATTCGCGGATCAGCCAGCCTTCGCCGTGCGGCTTGCCGAACGGGTAGTGGTGCAGATTGTGGAAAAGTACCAGCAGCGCCACGCCGTCCAGCGCCGGCGGGCGCCAGGGCAGTTCGTCGGTGCGGATCTGCAGCAACGGGAACATCGGTTCGCCATCGTGGAAGGGCAGCTCCTCGCCGGAATGGCCTACGCCGCGGCAGAACCACGACGTGACCGGATCTTGCGGCGGCCGGAAGCCGCCGACCTGGGCCACCGAGGCCGGATGCAGCAGGCGGCGCAGTTCATCCAGCGTCTGCCGGGCGCGGAGATCCATGACTGTGCATCAGCCGGCGCTGAGCAGCGGACGGTTGAGTTCCGTCTGCCACTGTGCCGGATCCGCGCCGGATTCCGGGCCGCTGAGATAGCGCTCCCACAGATTCGCCGCCGGCTTGTGGCCGCTGTTTTCGATCCAGCCCATGAACTCGCCCCAGGCGCCGCCCAGGTCTTCGTAGCCGCCGCGATAGATCGTGCGCGCCACCGCGCCGGCCGGCAGCTGGCCGGGCTGGACGCGACCCGCCGGCGCGATGGGCCGGGTGACGGGAAAGCCCAGCTCGAAATCGAACGTGGCATCCGGCGCGCGCAGGTGGTGGCTGAACAGCGGGCCGGCCGGGCCGGCTTCCTGTGCGCCGATCGCGCCCAGCAGTTCCTGCACGGCCGGGCCCATGATGTGCGGCATCTGCTCGCGCGGAATGGTGAAGCGGATGACGGCGACCTGCTGCGGCACGGCCTGGACGATCTGCGGGGTGTCGATCATGGGGCGGCTCCGGGCGCCGGCATGGCGCGGAAGCTTGCCATCATGCCCCGCGTGCGGCCGGCGTCAAAGGGAATTTATCGCCGGCCGCGCAAAAGCGGCATTGTCGCAACGGCGGCTCAGCAGGCGCCGCTGAGCTGGTTGTAGCGGCGCTGCATTTCCTCGGCCGAGACCGTCTCTATGCTGTGGCCTATGTTCCAGCGATGGCCGAACGGATCGCGGATGGTGCCCGAGCGTTCGCCGTAGAACTGGTCCTGCGGCGGCATCAGCACTTCGGCGCCGGCGGCGACGGCGCGGGCGATGAGGGCGTCGGCATCGTCCACATGCAGGTGCAGGCTGACGCTGGTGCCCGCGGCCGGGTCCGGGCGGCGGATGTTGTACTCGGGATATTCCTCGGCCAGCATCAGCACGCCGGCGCCGATATCGACCTCGATATGGCCGATGCGGCCGCCGGGTTCGACCAGGCGCAGCTTTTCCTCGCCGCCGAACACGGCGCAGTAGAACTTGCTGGCGGCGTCGGCATCGGCGACGCAGAGGTAGGGAAACAGTTCGTGCACGGCCATGGCGTTGCTCCTGTCGGATGGTGTGCGAAAGCCTAAAGCGCGGCCTCGCCGCGGTATTGGACGAAATTGCCGGGCGGCGGCAGCGGCACATGCGCGCCGTTGCGCGGCGTGCAGCGGCGCCAGGCCTGCGGTGTCAGCCCGGTCAGCGCGCGGAACTCGCGGTTGAAATGCGCCTGGTCGCTGTAGCCGGCCTGCAGCGCGAGTTCGGCCCAGGCGATGGACGGCGGCGCGTGCAGCACCTGCTGCAGCCGTTGCACGCGCGCAAAGCATTTCGGTGCCAGGCCGGTTTGGGCGCGGAACAGCGCGATGAAGCGCTTGTGGCTGCAGCCGCTGGCCTGCACCAGCGGTGCCACTGCGCCGCCGTCGCGCAGCGCGGCGATGGCCTGGGCCACCGGCGGCTGCATTGCGCGCACCGGCCGCAGCCGGCGCAGCAGGAACGCCTGCAGCAGGGCGATCTGGCGCGCTGGTGCGGTTTCCCCCGCCAGGCGCTGCAGCAGCGTTTCCGCCGCGCCGCCGCAAAGGTCGGCCAGCGGCACATGCCGGTTGCTCAGTTCGTCCGCGTTACAGCCGAACAGCGCCTGCGCCGCGCCCGGCAGCAGCAGTACGCCGACCGAGCGCGAGGATTCGGAAACATCCTTGAAATACGGCCTGTCGTGCGCGCCGGCGACGACGGCGTGGCCGATGTGGCGCGCCGGCGCGGCGCCTGCATCCGCGTACAGGCGCACACCGGCGCCGTCCAGGCGCAGCGCCAGATGCATCTGCCCGCCTGGCAGCACCTGCTCGCGCTGGCCGGGCCTGGCCGGCGACGCCGGGCTGGCCCAGAAGGACTGGACGTACGGAGCGAGCGCGGCGGCGGTCGGGGCGATCAGCATGCGGCCAGTGTAGCGGCTCGCGGCGGGCTGCTGGCATCGGCGGGCCGGCGACACGGCAGTGCATGCAACCACTGTTGCGGCCGCGACCAGGAGAAATCCGATGGAACGAACCGGGCATTCGGCGGCGGGCATTCTTTCGTTCGTCGCTGCACTGATCGCGCGGATCTCTCTGGGCGCGCCGGTCTTCAGCGTGCTGGATACGCTGAAACGCTACGGCCCCGACGCCAGCAATTCGCAGGACGCAATGCTGCTGATCGGCTTTCTGGTGCCGGGGCTGGTCGGCGGCGCGCTGCTGGGGCTGATCCTGGGTGTGGTCGGCTGGTGCAGCGGCGGCGCAGCCGCGTGTTCGCCGGGCTGGGTGTCGGTATCAGCGGCGTGCTGCTGACGGTCACGGCTTTCCTGGCGCTGGTCGGTCACGCGGTGCCGCAGTGAGTAGGTGCGGGTACGGCCTGACGGCACTGTGTCGACGCAGGGATCCGGCGGTTGCTCCAGCTGGCGGAGCAGGCTGCCCCGGCGAGAGCCGGCTGGTTTTTGTCTGGGCCAGCGACCGCTGCACCCTGCGCCGCGATCGGATACCTGGGCCCAGACCAAGCCGCTGCGCAAACTGCGCCGGCGCGACTACGGCCTGCGCCGGGTGCTGGTGGTCGACGACAGCCCGGAAAAGCACACGCGCAATTACGCCAACCTGGTCGCGGTGCAGGCATTTGAAGGCGATCCGGCCGACGACGAACTGCCGCGGCTCGCGCGTTATCTGGAACAGCTGGCGCCGGAGCCGGACCACCGGCGGGTGGAAAAGCGGCGCTGGCGGCGGCGTTGTGGCCAGCGGCGGCGGCCGTTTCCGTAAGATGGGCAGCGGCAGATGCTGCCGCTGCCGAAGCGGATGCCCGCTTCACCAGCGACGGCATCGGAAAGACAGGTTCAGCACTGCCGGCCGCGCGTCCATCGGCGTACGCGCGGCCGGCACCGAGGGCTACTGGCAGGGCCCGTTGCTGGTCCACGGCTGGCCGGAACCCGCGCCGCCGCTGTTGGTGGCCGGATCCTGGTTCTGCGTCCACCAGTTGGCCGTGTAGTTCACATTGTTGCGGCTGACCTTGTTGCCGCCCACGTATACCGCCGTGGCGCTCCAGGCCGGCTGGCAATTGCCGCCGCCCCCGCCGCCGTTGATGCGATTGGTCACGTTCACCGCGTTGCCGCCGGCCGACAGATAGACCGGGCTCGCCGGCGTGAACGTGGCCGCACCGGGGGCCGACAGGGTATAGCCGGCCGCGAGCACGGCGCCGCTGAGTGCGGTCTCGCTGAGCGTGCAGGTCTCGCCGCTGAGCAGCCCGCCGATGGCGCCGCCGGCCGGCGGGCGGAACGTCGCCGTGCGCGTGCCGGAGGTGGTGCAGACAGCCTGCACGGTGATGTTCGGATGCGTGGTGATCTTGCTCGTGTCGCCGGCATAGACCGCGGTGAAGGACAGCGAGGCCGGCACGGGATCCACCGGCCCGGTGGCGGCCTTGAAGGTGTTGTAGAACTGGAACGCCGTCTGCGGCGCCTGCGAATACTCGCCCAGCGGCCCGCTGCCGGGCCGGTCGCGCTGCAGTGCCCAGTACGACAGATGGCCGACGCCGTTCTGCTGGGCGAACTGGGTCAGCGTGACGGCGTCGGCGGTGGTGAAAGTCTCGCCCGCGACATCGTTGTTGCCGATCATCGGCGTGAGGCCCAGCAGGGCCCAGCGCTGCGCCGCCGTCTTGGACGGATAGATCGTCGCAAACTGCGCCACCGCGGCGTTGGCCGCGGAGATCGACAGCTGGGCCATGCTGGAACCGTTGTGGTAGGAGCCGCCGAAGTCCATCACCATCAGGTTGACCACGTCGATCACCGCACCGGCCTGGGCCGCGCTCTGCACGGCGGCGACGCCGAAATGATCCAGCCCGCCGCCGCCCCAGCTTGGGTGTACCGGCGAGGCGGGCAGGGTCAGCGATACATACAGGTTCGGAAAGCGCTGCCGCAGTGTCTTGATCGCGGCGTTGCGCGTGGTGTTCAGGGCGCTGTTGCCGAGCTGGCCGCCCTCCACGTCGAAGTCGATCGCGCGCACGCCGGTCTGCTGCAGCATGTTGCCGATGAGATCGCTGAGCTGGGTCGCGCTGCAGGTCGATTCCAGATAGGTGCCGTTCGCGCCGCCGAAGGAAATGATGACCTTGCCGCCGGCGTTCTGGAATGCCGTGATATCGCTCTGCATGCCGGAAATGGAATTGTCCGTGGTACAGCCGCCGGCGCTGACGACGAAGGCCAGCGTGGCGGCCTGCAGCCCCATCTTAGCGCGCGCATCCATCAGGCTGGTGACCGCATAGGTCGGGTTGCCTGCGCCCCAGGTATAGAAATACGGCGCCAGCTGCGCCGCACCCGCGGTCGCGCTGGTGGCGAGCAGGGCCGCGCCCAGCGCCAGGCGCGATGACATCGATTGCATGGTTTTCATCCGGTTCCTCCCTAGGCGCGGCTCGTTGTGGTGGCCTGGCGGATTTCCGCGTAAATCCGCCGGCATCGGTTGTCGGATAGCCGCCGCCGCGGGAGACGCGGCCGCATCCGTCCGGACATGGATGACATCGTTGTCATCACTTGCAGCAAACGCCTGCGATACCGGTCGGTGCAAATTACTTTGTGGGATAAGTGACCGGATTCACTTAATCCATTCGTTGTGCCTTGTGTGGCGGATTGATGCACGGGCTGCGGAATCGCGGACTGCCCTGGGGGCAAATTCGTGTGCGGCATGGTCGGATAGCGGCGCCGCCTTGTGCAGCGGGACATGCGGAGTGGCGGAGCCGCGACGATGCCGGCCGTGGCAGGCCGATGCCCGGCGCGCCGGGATCGCAGACTGGACAGCCGGAGGCGGCGGTGCGCAAAACCCAGGTAGTTCCGGTGCTCGGCATGGCTGCGGGCGTGTGACCGGAGTTGGCAGCGGCGGCGCCGGGTCCGGCGTTGCCGATGGCCGGCCCGCAATCGGACTGCCGACGCTGGCAAAGCTCCGGCGCATCGGCGTGGCCGGGCGATGGCGTGATGCGCGGGACTGCCGGTGCGCGCAAAGCCCTTCGCTGCGGCGCATTCGCTGCTGCCCGCCGCTGGCCCCGGCCGGCGCCGTCTGTCGTAAGCTGGAAACGGGCAGCCCTGCGGCCCGCCGGCACGCAGCGGTGCGTGCATCCCACCTCTTAGGCCGAAATCTCCCGACCATGAAAACCGCCGCCGTGCTGCTGCTGTGCCTTGCCACCCTCGACGCGCTTGCCATGCGCGGCCCGGATGTGACCTGCGAATCCCGCGACAACCAGCGCACCGTATGCCGCATTCCCGGCGACGGCCCGGTGCACCTGCTGCGGCAGCTCAGCGATGCGCCTTGCATAGAGAACCGCAGCTGGAGCCGCACCAGCGAAGGTATCGACGTCGACAACGGTTGCCGCGCCGTCTTCGCCACCGTCGTGCCCGAGCCCGAACCGGCCAACCGCAACACCTATGTCGATCTGATCGATGCGGAGGCCGAAGGCGCCCGCGCCGCGCTGCTGGAACGCGGCTATACCCCGGTGCGCAGCGAAAAGGGCGACAGCGAAGGCGAACTGCGCCACTTCTTCCGCACCCCGGGGCGGCCGGCCTGCCTGCGCGCCGTCGAGCGCGGCGGGAAATATCGCGATGTGGACGGGGTCGTGGCAGACGAATGCCTCTAGCCCGGAGCAAATGCGCGCCAGGCGGCCCGCCGGGTGCGAACGGCACGCGCTGTTCGGTGCGGTGCGTTGGACGGCGGTGCCGGGCCAGTGAATTTTTCGGAAATGATTCAGTGCCGCGCGGAAGATCCGATGGCAGCGGGAATCTGCGTCGCGTGCTCCGACGGCAGCTGGATCCGAACGGCGGGTAACGGAGCTTGCGGCGGGTCAGAGCTGCGCATGGATGGTCGCAAACGCATTGTCGTCGCGCTTGTACTCCGGCCGCGGCGCCGCGAAGGTTTTCTCCAGCACGCTGACATCCCGCATCCGCTCCACCCGGAAGAACTTCCACCCCTGCGGCTTGCCCGAATCGCTGCCGCCCGACACCTGATAAGCGCATAGTGTCGTTTGCCCCTGGCTGTCGATGCCATAGGTATGCGGCTCGACAACGCGCGCATGGCCGGCGTAGATGAAGCGGAGCAGGTGGCGGCGGTGGATGGCTTCGGCGATGCTCACTGGCCTGCGTCACAAGCTGGGAAAGGGACGGCGGATTCTGCCGTCGCGCGTGAGGACGATCCGGCAGGGATCATCGTCCCAGCTCTGTGAAGCGGAGTTGCACGACCAGATGGCGCGCGAAGTCCGACGGCTTTACGGATACTGGCTGCCGGATTCCGCGACGAGAACGGACTGCGCGGCTGCGCCTTGTCTGGTGGGGTGCGTCAGCCGCCCTGCGTCAACGCCTGCAACAAATCCGCCTGGTTCTCCTGCGTCAGCCGCTGGACCAGGTCGTCCATGTCGCCTTCGATGATTTCAGGCAGGCGGTACAGGGTGAGTCCTTCGACGCGGTGGTCGGTGATGCGGCCCTGGGGGAAGTTGTAGGTGCGTATGCGCTGGCTGCGGTCGCCGGAGCCGACCTGCAGGCGGCGGTTCTCGGCCTGTTCGGCCTGCTGCTTGGAGCGTTCGCTGTCGAGCAGGCGGGCCTTCAGCAGGGAGAAGGCGCGGGCGCGGTTCTTGTGCTGGCTGCGCTCGTCCTGGCATTCGACCACGATGCCGGTGGGCAGGTGGGTGAGGCGGATGGCGGAGTCGGTCTTGTTGACGTGCTGGCCGCCGGCGCCGGAGGCGCGGTAGGTATCGACCTTCACGTCGGCATCGCGGATTTCCACGTCGTCCACCTCGTCCATCTCCGGAAGGATCGCCACGGTGGCGGCGGAGGTATGGATGCGGCCCTGCGCTTCAGTCGCGGGCACGCGCTGCACGCGGTGGGTGCCGGATTCAAATTTGAGGCGCGCATAGGCGCCCTTGCCTTCGACGCGGGCGATGACTTCCTTGTAGCCGCCGTGCTCGCCGGGACTGGCCGAGATGATTTCCACGTTCCAGCGCTGGCGCTCGGCGTAGCGGCTGTACATGCGGAACAGGTCGCCGGCGAAGATGGCGGCCTCGTCGCCGCCGGTGCCGGCGCGCACTTCCAGGAACAGGTTGGCATCGTCGCGCGGATCCTTGGGGATCAGCAGGATCTGCAGCTCTTTTTCCAGGGTTTCGCGCTGTGCCTGCAGTTCCGGGATCTCGGCCTCGGCCAGCTCCTTCATCTCCGGATCTTTCAGCAGGTTCTGCGCGGCGGCGAGGGCGGCTTCATTGGCGTCGTAGGCCTTGAGCGCGGCGGCGACGGGTTCGAGCTGGGCGTATTCGCGGTTCAGCGCGCGGAAGCGGTTGCTGTCGGCAGCGGCGTCGGGCTGGGCGAGCAGGGCGCCGACTTCCTCGAAGCGTTCGGCCAGCTGTTCCAGTTTGCGGCGGATGGAGGGACTCATGCGTCCTTGTCGTCGTTGGCGGCGGCGCGGTCGAACAGGCGGGCGGCGGCCTGGATCAGTTCGCCGTCGCCGCGCAGCGCCGCTGCGCGCAGGTTGGCGCTGGGCGCGTGCAGCAGCTTGTTGGTCAGGGTGTTGGCAAGGAAGGCCAGGGCTTCCTCGGCGCTGCGGCCGCGGGCAAGCAGGGCGGTGGCGCGGGCCAGCACGTCGTCGCGCTCGGCTTCGGCCTGGCGGCGCAGGTCCTGCACCGGGTTGCCGCGGTCCAGCGCGCGGCGCCAGGCCATGTAGCGTTCCACTTGCAGCTCGATGATGGCCTCGGCTTCGCGTGCGGCGGCTTCGCGCGAGCGCAGGTTTTCGTCGATCACCTGCTTGAGGTCGTCGATGGTGTAGAGATAGGCGTCGTCGACCTGGGCCACGCCGGCCTCGATATCGCGCGGCACGGCGATGTCGACCAGGAACATGGGCTTGCGCCGGCGCTGCCTGAGCGCGGCCTCGACCATGGCGCGGGTGAGTACCGGTTCGCGGCTGGCGGTGGAGGAGATGACGATATCGGCCTCGGCCAGGTGCGCGGGCAGGTCGCTCAGGGCGATGGCGTAGCCGCCGCAGCGGTGGGCCAGGTTCTGCGCGTTGTCCAGGGTGCGGTTGGCGACGATGAGGCGGCGCACCTTCGCATCGCTCAGATGCCGCGCGGCCAGTTCTATGGTTTCGCCGGCGCCGATCAGCAGCACGCAGGCGCCGGCCAGGTCGGCGAAGCGCTGCTCGGCCAGGCGCACGGCGGTATACGCCACGGAAACCGGGCTGGCGCCGATGCGCGTATCGGTGCGCACGCGCTTGGCCACGGCGAAGGTGTGCTGCAGCATGCGCTCCATCGGGGCCTTCAGCGTCTGCGCGGTGCGCGCGAGCTGGTAGGCGTCCTTCACCTGGCCCAGGATCTGCGGCTCGCCCAGAACGAGGGAGTCCAGCCCGGTGGCGACGCGGAACATATGCCTCACCGCTGCTTCATCGTCGTGCCGGTAAAGGAACTCATCGAGCCTGCCCAGGTTCAAGTGATGGTGGCGGTGCAGCCACTCCGACGGCACCACCTGGGCGCCATCGGCGACCGAACAGTACAGCTCGGTGCGGTTGCAGGTGGACAGGATCAGGGCTTCCTCGACGCCGGCCTGGGCGGCCAGCTCTTCCAGCGCCGGCCGCGCCTGTTCCGGCCCGAACGCGATGCGTTCGCGCAGGTCCAGCGGGGCGGTGACGTGATTGAGACCGAGGGCTAGCAATGCCATGGATGACGGGGCCGCGCGGGCAACAATCAGCTAAGCTTTGTCTGCATGAGGGCTGGCGGTCACCCGGAATACGGCAAACAGGCTGCCGCGCCGCACAAAATCGCGGCTAGTGTGAGGTCGCAGTCCGGCAAGATCAAGCAAGCCCGCCTCCGCGGCGGGGCAACGGTAACGGTGGATGTGGATGAAATTTCAGCGTGAAAGACGCGGCGCGGCGACGGTTTTCGGGGTTGTCGGCGCCTGTCTGCTGCTGGCCGCCTGCGGCAACGTGCCGCTGCGCCAGCAGGCCGCGGCCCAGCCCGGCCAGGCCGCGGCACCCGCGACCAAGGTCGAAGACGACCTGCTCGCCCAGCTGCTGGCGGGCGAATTCGCCCTGGGCCGGGCCGATCTCTCTGCCGCGGCCGCCAGCTATGCCCGCGCCGCCGGGTTGAGCCAGGACCCGGCCGTGGCCGCCCACGCCACCCGCGTCGCCCTGGTGGCCAAGGACTGGACGCTGGCGCGGCAAAGCCTGAACCGCTGGTGTGCGCTCAAGCCCGACGACCCGGGCCAGGGCCAGGTCGAAGCCAGCCTGGCCATGAGCGACGGCAATGCCGAGGCCGCCTACCAGGCCCTGGCCAAGCTGCTCGTGCTGCCGGACCAGCAGGGCTGGCGTCTGCTCGGCCAAGTCCTGCTCGGCGCCAGCGACAAGACCGCCGCGGCCACCCTGCTGCAGCGCCTGGCCACGCCGCTGAGCCTGGCCGGTGCCAACGAGGAAACCTGGGTGGCCATGAGCCAGCTGGCCTTCAAGCTCGGCGACAAGGCCCACGCGCGCAGCCTGGCCGACGCGGCCCTGAAGAAATTCACCAGCGCACAGACGTATGCCTGGTCGGCGCAGATGGCCGCCGAGGACGGCGACAAGGCCCGCGCCGGCCGCGATTACCAGGAAGCGATCAAGCGCGCGCCCAAGGACATCCGCCTGCGCGCGGCCTATGCGCTGATGCTGGGCCAGCAGGGCGAGAACAAGGCCGCGGCCAAGCTGCTCGCCGACGGCCCCCAGGACGACTACAGCTACGCCGCACGCGCGGCCTACGTGGCGCGCAGCAACGACAAGGCGCTGATCCAGTCGCTCTACGACGAGATGAAATCGCGTCCCGAGGACGAGCGCCTTTCCCGCGCCCATCTGCTGGGCCAGCTGGCCGAGATGCTGGAACAGAAGGCGACCGCGCTGACCTGGTACCAGCAGGTCAGCAGCGACGACGAGGACTGGTTCGACAGCCAGGTGCGCATCGCCGTGCTGCTGGACGACCAGGGCAAGCGCGACGCCGCCATGACCCTGGCGCACGAGCTGCAGCAGCGCGTCGGCGACGAGCCGGAGCACCTGGGCGATGCCTTCCTGCTGGAAGCCGAACTGCTGTCCAAGCACGAGGCCCACGACGACGCCCAGGCCGCCTACGGCCGCGGTCTCAAGCAGCTGCCGCGCGACACCCGCCTGCTTTATGCCCGCGCCCTGCATGCGGCGGCGAACGGCCGTACGGCCCAGGCCGAGGCGGATCTGCGCCAGGTGCTGGAGATCAAGCCCGGCGACCTCGATGCCATGAACGCGCTGGGCTATACCCTGGCCGATGCCGGGCAGAAACTGGACGAGGCCCAGGGCCTGATCGAACAGGCGCTCAAGGCCAAGCCCGACGATGCGGCCGTGATCGACTCCTACGGCTGGGTGCAGTACCGCCGCGGCAACCTGGCCGAGGCCGAGAAGGCGCTGCGCCGCGCTTTCGAGAAGCAGTCCGACAGCGAGATCGCCTCGCACCTGGGCGAAGTGCTGTGGGTGCAGGGCAAGCACGAGGAAGCGCGCCAGATCTTCGAGCAGGCGCGCAAGAAGGACGCCAAGAACAAGGCCCTGGTGGAAGCCATGCGGCGGCTGGGGGTCTGATGCGCAGCTATCGTGGTCATTGGCGCAGCGCGCTCCTGCTGCTGCCGCTGCTGGCCCTGGCCGCCTGCGCGCCGCAGCGCATACGCCAGGATGACGCCACCCTGGGCGCCCAGTCTGCGCGCGAGGCGGCGCTACTGGCGCAGACCCATTGGCAGCTCAGCGGCCGCATCGCCGTCAGCAACGGCGACGACGGCGGCAATGCCGATGTGGAATGGCAACAGCAACGCGACCGCTACGACCTGCGCCTGCGCGCGCCGGTGACCGGCAAGAACTGGCGCCTGCACGGCGACGCCCGCTCGGCCACGCTGGAAGGCGCGCGCGAACAGGCGCTGCACGGCTCCAATGCGGCCGAACTGCTCGCCCGCGAGGTCAACTGGCAGCTGCCGGTGAACGAGCTGGAATACTGGGTGCGCGGCCTGCGCGCGCCGGGCCCGCGCGCCGAGCTGGTGTTCGACGCGCAGCAGCGCCCGGCCACCTTGCAGCAGTCGGGCTGGACCATTGAATACCGCGACTATTTCAGCGACCGCGAGCCGGCCCTGCCGCGCAAGGTGTTCGCCACCAAGGGCAAGCACCGCGTGCGCCTGTTCATCGAGTCCTGGCAGGTCCAATGACTGAATGGACCGCCTGGCCGGCGCCGGCCAAGCTCAATCTGTTCCTGCACATCACCGGCCGGCGCGCGGACGGCTATCACCTGCTGCAGACGGTGTTCCAGCTGCTGGACCGCGGCGACACCATCCACCTGCGCCTGCGTACGGACGGCGTCGTCGCGCGCAGCAGCGAGCTGGCCGGCGTGCCGGCCGAGGCCGACCTGGTCGTGCGCGCCGCGCGCCTGCTCAAGCCGCATGCGGCGGAACAGGCCGGCGTGGATATTGCGGTGGACAAGCGCATCCCCATGGGCGGCGGCCTGGGCGGCGGCAGCTCGGATGCGGCCAGCGTGCTGGTCGCGCTGAACCGGCTCTGGGGCTGCGGCCTGGACCAGGACGCCCTGGCGCGCCTGGGCCTGGGCCTGGGCGCCGACGTGCCGGTGTTCGTGCGCGGCCGCTCGGCCTGGGCCGAAGGCGTGGGCGAGGAACTCACCCCGGTGGAGCTGCCGCCGCGCTGGTTCGTCATTGTCGATCCCCGCGTCAGCGTGCCGACCGGGCCACTGTTCCAGGCGCCGGAATTGACACGCGCGGCGCCGCCCACCACAATTCCGCGCTTCCTTGCTGGGGCTGAGACCTCGAACGTGTTCGAGCCGGTGGTCAGCGCGCGCTACCCTGCGGTGGCCGCGGCGCTGAAATGGCTGGAACCGTACGGCCGCCCGCGGCTGTCGGGTTCCGGTGGCTGCGTCTTCGTCGACGTGGCGGCCGAGGACCAGGCGCTCGCACTGGCGGCAGCCTGCCCGCAAGGATGGTCGGCCCAGGTGGCGCGCGGCGTGAACCGCTCGCCGCTGCAGGCCGCACTGGACAGTTTTAGTGCTGGGGCGTCGCCAAGCTGGTAAGGCACGGGATTTTGATTCCCGCATTCGTAGGTTCGAGTCCTACCGCCCCAGCCACAGCTGAATCACCCGAAGCGCCGGAGCGATTTCCGGCACGTGGCGGCTTGCGGAGATTCGAATGAATACCCAGGGTTTGATGCTGTTCACCGGCAATGCGCACCGGCGACTGGCGGAGAACGTCTCCCACCGCCTCGGCGTGCCGCTGGGTAAGGCGCTGTGCGGACGTTTCTCCGACGGCGAAGTGCAGGTGGAGATCGAGGAGAACGTCCGGCGCCAGGACGTCTTCGTGATCCAGCCGACCTGCGCGCCGACGGCGGACAACTTCATGGAACTGCTGGTGCTGATCGACGCGCTCAAGCGCGCCTCGGCGGCCACGGTGACGGCGGTGGTGCCGTATTTCGGCTACGCCCGGCAGGACCGCCGTCCGCGCTCGGCGCGCGTGCCGATCACGGCCAAGGTGGCGGCGGACATGATCGGCGTGGTCGGCACCGACCGCGTGCTCACGGTCGATATCCACGCCGACCAGATCCAGGGCTTTTTCGGCATTCCTGTCGACAACGTCTATGCCTCGCCGGTGCTGCTGGCCGACATCTGGCGCAGCCAGGGCACGGACAACCTGATCGTGGTCAGCCCCGATGTCGGCGGCGTGGTGCGCGCCCGCGCGATCGCCAAGCGCCTGGACGACGCGGACCTGGCCATCATCGACAAGCGCCGTCCGCGCCCGAACGAATCGACCGTCATGAACATCATCGGCGACGTGCGCGACAAGACCTGCGTGCTGGTCGACGACATCGTCGACACCGCCGGCACCCTGTGCGCCGCGGCCAATGCGCTGAAGAAGCAGGGCGCGCGCAAGGTCGTGGCTTACTGCACCCATCCGGTGCTGTCGGGCTCGGCGCTGAGCAACATCATGAATTCGCAGCTGGACGAACTGGTCGTCACCGACACCATCCCGCTGAGTCCCGAAATCCAGGCCTGCAGCCGCATCCGCCAGCTGACGGTGGCGGAACTGCTGGCCGAAACGATACGCCGCGTGGCCTTCGGCGAATCGGTGAGTTCGCTTTACGTCGATTGAGACACTGATCGGCGCTGCGGTTTCCCTGGTCGCGGGGAAACCAACCCACCGCCGCAAGGCGGTTCATCAACCAAGGTGTTTTTCCAATGGCAAAGATTCACGAAATCCCGGCCGAGATCCGCAAGGACGAGGGGAAAGGTGCGAGCCGCCGCCTGCGTCACGCGGACGTGGTGCCGGCCATCCTGTACGGCGGCGAAGAGAAGCCGCAGAGCATCCAGTTCGTGCACAAGGACGTCTACATGGCTTCCCAGCACGAGTGGTTCTACTCCTCCATCCTGGACCTGAAGATTGCCGGCAAGAACCAGAAGGTTCTGCTGCGCGACATGCAGCGCCACCCGTACAAGCAGCGCCTGCTGCACCTGGATTTCCAGCGCGTCAATGAGAACGCCCCGCTGAAGATCCGCGTGCCGCTGCACTTCCTGAACCAGGAAAAGTCGCCGGCCGGCAAGACCGCCGGTGTGCTGGTCACGCACGAGCTGAACGAGATCATCGTCTCCTGCCTGCCGCGCGACCTGCCGGAATACATTGAAGTCGACCTGGGCAACCTGGCCGTGGGCGACATCGTCCACCTGTCCGACCTCAAGCTCCCGGCTGGCCTGGAAATCCCGGAACTGAAGCTGGGCAAGGAACACGACGTGGCCGTGGTACTGGCCAAGCTCGCCAAGGAAGAAGCCGAAGCGGCACCGGCGGAAGCGGCGGCTCCGGCCGCGGCTCCGGCCAAGGGCAAGGCGGCGGCCAAGGCTCCGGCGGCTGCGCCGGCCGCGGCGGCCAAGGCTCCGGCCAAGAAGAAGTAAGGTTTCGCGTCGTCCGACGCGGATCCGCTTCGCATGGCTCAATTGCGCCTGCTCGTCGGCCTCGGCAACCCCGGGGCCGACTACCTCAGAACCCGGCACAATGCCGGGTTCTGGTTTATTGACGCCCTGGCGCAGCAGCTGGGCGCGCGCTTCGGCGTGGAATCCAAGCTGCATGCGGAAACGGCAAAAGTTTCCATCGGTGGACAATCGGTGCTTTTGCTCAAGCCGACCACCTTCATGAACAAGAGCGGCATCGCGGTCGCATCCGCGCTGCGCTACTACAAGATCGCGGCCGAGGAAATGCTGGTCGCCCACGACGAACTGGATCTGCCGCCGGGCACGGCGCGGCTCAAGTTCGACGGCGGCCACGGCGGCCAGAACGGTCTGCGCGACATCATGGCCCATCTCGGCGACGGCAAGTTCCACCGTCTGCGCGTGGGCATAGGCCATCCCGGCCACAAGGACAAGGTCACCGGCTGGGTGCTGGGCCGGGCCGGGGCCAAGGACGAGGATGCGATCATGGCTTCGATAGGCGCCGCCTTCGACGTGCTGCCGCTGGCGCTGTCGGGCGACTTCAACGAGGCCATGAAACGCCTGCATACCGCGCCCGCGGCCAAGCCTTGATCTGATTTATCCGATTATTCCTTTTACTCTTCGAGCGGACTCCCCTCATGGGCATCAAATGCGGCATCGTCGGCCTGCCTAACGTCGGCAAGTCCACCCTGTTCAACGCGCTGACCAAGGCGGGCATCGCCGCGGCGAACTTCCCGTTCTGCACCATCGATCCCAACGTCGGCGTGGTGCCGGTGCCGGATCCGCGCCTCAATGCGCTGTCGGACATCGTCAAGCCGCAGAAGGTGATCCCGACGTCGATGGAATTCGTCGACATCGCCGGACTGGTCGCCGGCGCGTCCAAGGGCGAGGGCCTGGGCAACAAGTTCCTGGCCCATATCCGTGAAGTCGACGCGATCGCCCATGTGGTGCGCTGCTTCGAGCACAGCGACATCGTGCATGTGGCGGGCAAGGTCGATCCCATCTCCGATATCGAGACCATCGACACCGAACTGGCCCTGGCCGACCTGGAATCGGTGGAAAAGGCGCTGAACCGCGTCGAGCGCGCCGCCAAGGCCGCCGACAAGGAAGCCCTGGCCAAGCGCCCAGTGCTGCAGAAGCTCGCCGCCACGCTCAACGAAGGCAAGCCCGCCCGCGCCGCCGGCCTGGACGAGGACGAGAAGGCGCTGGTGCGCGATCTGTTCCTGCTCACGCTCAAGCCGCTCATGTACATCGCCAACGTGCTGGAGAACGGCTTCACCGACAACCCGCACCTGGACAAGGTGCGCGCCCGCGCCGCCAGCGAAGGCGCTGAAGTGGTGCCGGTCTGCGCCGCGATCGAGGAAGAACTGTCGCAGCTGGAAGATGCCGACCGCGATGCCTTCCTCAGCGACATGGGCCTGGACGAGCCCGGCCTGAACCGCGTCATCCGCGCCGGCTACAAGCTGCTGGGCCTGCAGACCTATTTCACCGCCGGCGTGAAGGAAGTCCGCGCCTGGCAGGTCAAGATCGGCGCCACCGCGCCCCAGGCCGCCGGCGTGATCCACACCGATTTCGAACGCGGCTTCATCCGCGCCGAAACCATCGCCTACGACGACTTCATCAAGTACAAGGGCGAAGCTGGCGCACGCGACGCGGGCCGCCTGCGCCTGGAAGGCAAGGACTACATCGTCAAGGAAGGCGATGTGCTGCATTTCCGCTTCAACGTCTGACGGCGGGCGCGCGGCAGGTGCGCGGGTCCGGACGGGTTTCGCCGAAGGCGCTGCGAGAGCAGCGCCTTCGGTTTCTACAGTGGAGCGCGGCGTAAGCAGCGCCTGTGGCATTTTTTTGTGACGCGGTGCTGTGCAGACGGCACCTACGGCGTTGGCGGCCTTGCTTCAGCGCAGCTCGCAGTCGTAGCGGAAGATCAGGTCGTCGCGCAGCCGGCGATCAAGGACCGCGGCGCAGATCGTTGCCGGTGAAAACCGATCATCGTGCGGTTCCGGGAAATGCCGCTGTCGCGGCTGTCGGATACCTCTCTGGCTGGTCGGCGCCAAGACAGTCCGGCGCCCGGAATGCTCCGGCGCCGGACTCTTGCGGGCTCAGGGATCGAAGCTGCAGCCACTCGGCGACGGTCTGGGGAATGGCCAGCGGCGTAGCAACGCTGCCGTTGCCGAAGCGGCCCTGCGTGTTGGCGCCCCCAGCACAACCCCCCGCCATCGTCGAGCACGACGCAGCTGCCTTCGCCGCCGAGTGCGAGGTGGCGGATCGTGCCGGAAACGTTGCTGGCGGCAATCGGCCGCAGACGGTTTGCCGCCGTGCCGTCGCCGAGCTGGCCGGAGTCGTTGTTGCCCCAGCAACTGGCCGAACAGCGCCAGTTCGGTAAGCGGCGCGGGCAGTCCGGAAATGGGCAGCGGATAGGTAGTGTGGGCCCGGGCTTGCCGCGGCAGGAATTTCCGTGATGGTGCCGGCGGCGCAGCGCTGCGTAATTGCCGGGTTCCAACGGCGAGCTGGAGCACCGGCGCGGGCTGGCCTTGTCGGCCTGGGCGGCGCGACCAGGGCCTGCAGCTGCTGCAGCGAGCGACCCCGCGACCGCCTGCGCGCGGACGGCAGCGGTGCTGCCACGCTGCAGGCGCTGGAAAACTATCCGGGGCCGCAGGCCGCGCCTTGACCAGGCGGCCGCTGCGCGTGTGTGCGCAGGGCCGCCGCATTGCGTTTTCTATTCCTCGAAACCGTCCACAAACAGCAGATCGAGATTGGGCGGAATGCTCAGGCTGGCGGTGTTGTTCGCGTCGTTGGTATCGGTGATCGGCGCGCCGACCAGCGCGGTCGCGGAGTTCGTGAGAATGCCCGTGGTCGCGGCCGCGACGCTGCCGTTGACGCTGTAGATCACCTGTCCGCCCACGGGCAGGTTGATCAGCTGGGTGATATTGCCGCTGCCGCCGGAGGTGCAGCTCGCGCCGCCGCTGGCGCTGCAGGTCCAGCTGCTGACCGTATAGCCCGGCGGGAAGATGTCGACCACGCTGGTGTTGGTCGCCGCGGCCGGGCCGTTGTTGGCGATGGTGACGGTATAGGCCAGGCTCTCGCCGGGCGTATACATTTGCTTGTCCGCGGTCAGGCTCACGGCCACGTCGGTCTGCTGGGCGCTGGCCGGGCAGTCGACCACGCCGCGTATCACCCAGTCGCCGGTCAGGCCCAGGGCCGAACTGTCGAACCAGATCAGGCTGCTGCCGATCAGCGCATGCAGGCCGTTGCGGCCGGCCTGAATGCCGTCGGCGTCGCGCACCAGGCTGGGGCCGCCCACGATCGGCGCCTCGAAATAGCGGAACGAGACCACGAATACCTCGCCGCTGCTCAGCGGCACCTGCAGCGGTACGGTGTTGTTCTCGTCGAGATAGCGCCACTCGTTCATCACGCCGTCGGTGAGTACGGGGCCGATGATGGCGGCCGCCTCAGTGCCCGGTACCGGGAACGAGCCGGCGCGGTAGACGGTGATGGAATCGTGGATTTCGTCGATGCCGCCGGCCGAAGGCGAGCGCCAGAACACCTGCACGGCGCGCAGGGTGCCATTGCAGGGCGATGTCAGCCAGCTCGATGCCGCCTCGCCGTTGGCGAAGCCATAGACGATGGAACCGCTGTCGCCGTTGCCCAGAGAATCATTCTTCACGGTCTGCTCGACCGCGCCCGCACTTGCACACGCCAGCACGGTGGCCAGCACGGCTGCCTTACGCTTCATGGCTGCTCCCCTTCGTTAAGTGGAGCGACCCCCTGTGTCGCCGGAAAAAATGTGTACCAAGCGCCGGCGTACGGGCGTGACGGGCGTCACAAACCGCTGATGAGTCGGGGAATCTCCGAACGAGCCGGAATGGGACCCGCTTTCTGCTGTCCGCCTGAGTCAATCGGGCGGTCGGAGGCCTGCGCAGCAAGAGTCCGGCGGGGCTGTGCCGAAGAGGAAAGGCACGGTGGTTGCGCCGTGGACACGTGTCCGGCGCTTCCCTAGGATGCGCAGCCACCCCGCCAGAGCACCGCCATGCCAGGTCAGCAGCGCGAAACCACCTTCCGTTTCCTCGCCCAGCCCACCGACGTGAATTTCGGCGGCAAGGTCCACGGCGGCATGGTGATGAAATGGATAGACCAGGCCGGCTATGCGGCGGCCGTGGGCTGGAGCGGGCAGTACTGCGTCACCGTCGCGCTGGGCGGCATACAGTTCCTCAAGCCCATCCTGATCGGCGATATCGTCGTCGTGCGCTGCAAGCTGGTGCGCACCGGCTCCAGCAGCATGCATTTCGCCATCGACGTGATCGCGCGGGACCTGAAGAGCAGCGCCGAGCGCCTGGCCACTCACTGCGTGATCAGCTTCGTCGCGCTGGATGCGCCCGATGGCCGTCCCGCGCCGGTGCCGTCCTGGGTGCCGCAGACCGAGGACGATCGCATCCTGGAAGCCTACGCCGGCCGCATCATCGGCATGTCGCGCGAGCAGCAGGCGGAAATCGACCGCGTGCGCCGCGACATCGAACGCAACGGCTGAGCAGCGGCCGCCGGCGCGTTTCTATTCCTCGAAGCCGTCGGCGAACAGGGCGTCCTCGACGCCGCCGCCGGGCAGGTGGGCCGGATCGAAGAAACACACTGCGCTGGCGGTGCCGAGCGGGCGCGCGCCATTGCAGCTCCAGGCGCCGCCGTCCTCGGCATTGTGCGCTTGCAGGCCTACGCAGGCCGAAGCGCCGGCGCCGGCATCGAGCGCGCCGTACTGCACGGCGATGGCATAGCTGGCGTGGTACAGCACCAGTTGCACGTCGATGGGCTGGCTCTCGCCGAGGCGGGTCCAGCCGTGCCAGTGCACCACGGTGCAGGCCTCGTCTGCGACCAGGCCGGAAGGCCGCGGGCAGTCGGCGAAATGCTGCTGCCGCAGCGTTGCGCCGGCGCCTTCGCCGCTGAGTTCATCGTGATAGGCGAAGATGCGCGCGGTGCCGAAGGCGGCGTTGTCGGGCACGGCCGGCAGGTAGGCGTCGTTGCTGAAATCGCCGCCGTTCTCCTCGGCGGTGTCGGCGGCAAAGGCGACGTAGCCGTTGCTGGAAACCACCAGCGAGGCGTAGTCGCTGCCGTAGAAACGCAGCGGCTCGGCAAGCGTGAATTGCGCGGCGCCGTCGTCCAGTGCGCCGGTGCCGGGCGAAGCCGCGCTCAGGCTCAGCGGCGTGCCGCCGTCCATGGCTATGGGCTGATAGGCGCACAGCGCCGGATCGGCGCTGCCGAAATGGCCGTAGCCGTCGAGCTGGGTCAGTGCGGCGCGGGGATTGGTACCGGCCAGGCAGGCCGGCGCCAGCGCAGCCAGGGCGAGGGCGAAGCAGCGGCGTTTCATTGCACTCTCCCTTGCCAGATTTCGGCGTTGTGGTCGGCATTGGTGCCGAGGAAATCCTCGGACGAGATGAAATTGACGATGGGGATGACGGTGTTGCTGCGGCCGAAGCGCGCGGTCTTGGTGGTCAGGCCGGTGGCGAGGTTGGTCTCCACATCGGTAGTGCCGCTGACGCGGCGGAAGCCGACGGAGAACTGGGCGTTGAGGTAGCTGATGCGCTCGTAGGCGTAGTTGAGCGAGCCGTCGGTGTCCGGGTCCACGCTGACATAGGCCGAGTCCGAGCTGTTGGTGCGCTGGGTCAGCAGCGGACTGCCGCCGACCTGGTGGCGGAAGATCTCCGGCGAGAAGTCGGCGTTGAACAGTGCCGCGCTGGGCGTGAGGTTGCCGGTGGAAATGAAGTAGACGTAGGTGCCGTTGGTGCTGCCGTCCATCGCCGGCGAGGTGTTGATGGTGGCCGGGCCGCCGCTGCCGTTGGTATCGGTAGTGGTGATGCGGGTGAAATTGCCCGCCGTGGTGCCGCTGTTGTTGCCGTTGCTGCCGCGGTCGAAGCGGTAGATCTCGAAATTGCCGTCGGTGTTGTTGCCGTTGTGCACGCAGGTCGACTTGAAGGCGAGGTAGCGGCCGTTGCTGTTCTTGGTCAGCGAGGGCTCGGCCATGGTGCAATTAGCGGTGCCGAACAGACTGCTGCTCAGGCTGCTGCCGTTCCACACCACGATCTTCTTGGCCGTGCCCGAGCCGGTCAGCGTGTTGCAGGTGGATTCGAACGCGATCACGCCGCCGTCGCCGTTTATGGTCGGCGAGCCGTTCTCGCAGCCGCTGGTATTGGTCAGCGCGGTCAGCGTGTTGGCGGTGCGGTCGTAGCGGTAGATCTGGGTGGTGGCGGTATCGGTCAGGCGCGCGGCGATGGCGAGGTAGCGGCCGCCGTCCTGGTGCGACATGGCCAGGCCGGAGATGCCGCCGCCGCTGGTCACGTTGATGTTACTGGCGCGGACGAAGGCGGTGCCGGTCCAGGTGTAGATCTGGTCGAGCAGGTTGGGGTTGCCGCCCAGGTCGGCGTTGGTGACGAAGGCGACGGTCTCGCCGGTGGCGTCGTTGGCGATCAGGCGCGCATCGGCGCTGCGCTGGTAAAAGGTGCCGCCCTTTAGCTCCATCTGCCGCCCGCTGGTGCTGGTGCGCTGGATGATGCTGCCGACCTCGTTGCAGGACGTCCTGATCTGCACATCGTCGATGAACAGGGTGGAGTCGATGTTGCGGTCGTTGGCATCGGCCACGCTGAAGCGCAGGGTGACGCTGTTGTCGGCCAGGGCCGCGGCGGGGATCTGCAGGCAGGCGCGCTGGAAAGTGGGCGGGCCGAAGCGCAGGTTGACGCCGTTGAGCGCCGCCGGGTTGTTGATGGTGTTGTTCACCTGCGTCGCGTTCTGGCAATTCGCATTTGGGAAAGGTGAATAACTGGAGCCGTTGAGCTTGCAGGAGGAGCGGGAAAAGATCCGTGTCCCGTCGACCTTTATGTCCATGACGTCGTCGTACTGGTCGAGTTCGTTCTGTTCGCTGGAGGCGAAGGCCCAGTCGAAGGCGACATAGGCGGGGCTGAATGTGACGGTGGAAGTCGATTCCAGCCAGGACAGATCGTAGTCGTTGTTGCCGCCGAAGCCGTCGAAGTCCAGCGGGCCGCTAGCACGGGCGCCCGGGCCGGTGGAGATGGCTGCAGCCCAGGTGCCTTCGGGAATCAGCAGGGTGCCGCTGACATAGCTGGCGCGCACGGCGCCGGCACGGGTATCGCCGCCGGGCGTCCAGTTGGCCAGGGTGCCGGTCTCGAAGCCGCCGTTGAGCGGGATCTGCGCCAAGGCCGGCGCGGCCAGGCCGAGCAGCAAGGGCAGCAGCAGTGTTCTTGGCAGGAGGTTGCTCATGGCGTGGGGCCCTGTGCAGCGGTGTTGAGTTCCTGGCCGAACAGGAAACGGTCTTCGAGCACGATTTCCCGTTTGGCCACGACGTGTCCATCGGCGCCGACCGCGCGCAGCAGGTAGCGGCCCGGCGCCACGCCGTCGATGCGGTAGTAGCCGTAGCGATTGCTGCGGCTGCGGCCCTGGATGGACTGGCCGGCATCGACCAGCTGGATTTCCAGGTCGGCCAGCGCTGCGCCGCCGGCGCCGGTGAGCTGGCCGGCCAGGCCCAGGCGCAGATCCAGGCTGAAATCCACCCGGGTCAGGCTGCCGGCGCGCACTTCGACCCGGCGCGGCGCTTCGTGCACGCTGAGTTCTATGGGCAGGCCTTCGCTGTCCAGTTCCACCCGGTGCACGCCCGGCGGCAGATTGGCGACGTAGTAGCGGCCCTCGGCATCGGTGCGTGCGCGCACCAGGCCGTCGACCAGCACCGGCACGTTGGACAGATCCAGGCCGTCGCGGCGGCGGCCGCCCTGGCCGATGGCGCCGGAAATGCCGCCGTCGCGGACCTGGCCGAGATTGGCACCGCCGCGGGCCAGGCCGGCACCGGTGACGGCGAAGTCGGCGACCAGGGACAGGCCGACCACGGTGCCGTTGGCCGGCGCCAGCGGATCGCGCAGGGCCTGCAGGCGCGCGCTCAGGCCCGGGCGCAGTTCCAGGCTGGCGTCGGCCAGAAAGCCGCTGCGGCCTTCGCCGTGCAGCACGCCGGCCGACCAGGCCAGTCCGGCCACACCCGGCTGGTAGCGGTTGAAGATGGCGCTGATGCGGTCGCCGCGGACGCTGTCGTGCTGGGCCATGACGGACAGGCGTGAATTCAGGCCTATGTTCTGTTCCAGCCCGGCCTGGGACAGATTGCCGTAGCGCGTCGCCGACAGGCGCGTGCCCGGGCGCGGCGCCCACTGCGCGTCGTAGGCGTAGTCGCCGTTGTATTCCGGCCGCGCCGAGACGTGCAGGTTGGGACGCGGATTCCAGCTCACCGCCGGCAGGGTGTAGTTGATCTTCTCGCCGTTGGTCACACTGGCGTCGGCGTGGATCAGCGACAGGCGCAGGTTGGGACCGAAGCTGCGCCCGGCTTCGGCGCGGATATTGTGGTTGGCGACAGTCTGCTCGCTCAGGTAGGCGTCGTCGTAGTCCAGCCAGCTGGCGCGCCAGAACCAGGCACCACGCTGGCCGTCGCCGAGCAGCTGGCGCGCCTGCGCGCCGTTGTCGTCGCGGCCCACGTAGGCGGCCCAGCTGCCGGCCACGCCGAAGTTGGCGGCGGTGCCGGCCACGCTCTGGCTGCGGCCGTCCACCGACTGCACGATGAAATCGCCGGTGAAGCGTTCGCTGAGGCCGCGGCGGTACTGGTAGAAGGCCGCGTTGCCGGCGCCGAGGCGGTCCTTGTCGAGCAGGAAGCCGTTGGCGCCGGCGCCGAAATAATGTGCCTGGGCGCCGGCGGTCAGTTGCAGGTTGCCGGCCTGGGAATAGGTCTGGTCCACGCGCAGCGGCGTGCCGTTGTCGCCGAATTCGTAGACCGCGACTTCTACCGGAATCGCATCGCCCGGTGCCGCCGGTACGTCGGTGAATTCGTAGCGGCCGTCCAGGCGTATGGTCTGGCGGGCGAACACGCTGCCGCCGTAGCGCAGCTCCGCGGTGCCGCCGGGCGGGCCGCTGCCGCGGATCACGCTGGTGGGGCGGGCCTGGTAGGCGAGCAGCTGGCCGGCTTCGCCCAAACTGGAATCGAATACCTGGCCGGGCGCGTTGGTCCAGGCGTACTGGGCGCCGGTCAGGTCGAAGGATTGCAGCAGCGGATGCAGGAATACGCGCTCCTGGCCCAGCAGCAGGCGCGAATTGCCGCGGTCCATGCGCCAGGACAGTGCGCCCACATCCACGCCCAGGTCGTTGCCGCTGAGGTTGTGGCTGAAATCCGCGCGCCAGTTGCCCGGGCCCAGCGCGCCGACCAGGCGGTGATTGGCGGTGCTGGAGACATAGCCGTCGGTCTCCACCGTAAGAACTTCGCTGCGCCAGCGCGACAGGCTGGCGCTGGGCGCGGCGATGTCGACCGGACCGCTTTCGACCGGCCGGCGGCGCTGGCTGGCGGTGTCCTCACCCGGCGTCCACGGCAGGGTGACTTTCAGCGCGAACTCGGCCTGGTCGAACGCGACCTGGGCCGCCAGGCTGCGCGACAGCGCGGCCACGTCGACGAAGGTGGTGCCCTTGTCGTCGAGCAGATCGGCCTCGGTCAGCAAGGCATCGCCCAGCGGCGTGGACAGACGCACGCTGCCGTCGGCCTCGCGCTGGCTGCCCAGGCCGGCGAGCTGGGTGAAATCGTCCAGGCTGACGAAATCGCGTCCGTCGGGCTGGCGCAGCAGGGCCAGGTTCGCATCCACCTCTTTCTTGTTGAGGATGGGCACGACCAGCAGGATCTGCTTCTGCGAGCCCGAGGGCAGGGCAGCGCCGAACGAGGAAAACTCCAGCCGCGGCGCCGGCGCGGGAGCTGGTGCCGCCTCGGCCCAGCGCGCCGGGGCCAGCAGGCTGGCGATGCTTCCCGCCAGGGCCAGCGCGGATCTGCGGCTGGCCTTCACGGCTCAGCGCGCCGCCGCGCCGACGACGAATTCGACCGAGCGGTCGAGCTGCGCGTCGCCGAGCTTGCCGTTGAAATCCAGCACATAGCGGCCGGGCTTGAGCGCGTCGCCGCCGTAGGCGAAGGCGATGTCATGCGTCTGGCCGGGCAGTACCGGATTGCCGGGCAGGTTGTTGGCGATGAGCTGGCCCTTGGCCAGCTTCGCCTCCGTCGTACCCAGGCCGCGGACCAGACCGGTCGCCGCGACGCCCGGAAAGGCATCGGCCTGCCAGATCGCGAACTGCCCCTGCAGTCGCACATTGGCGTTGCCGGCGTTCTTCAGGCGCACTTTGGCGCCTTCGGCCGTGGCGGCTATGGATTCGATGTCGCCCTTGCGCACGGTTTGTCCGGATTGAACATACAGCGCCGAGCGGAACTGGAAGCGCGCGCGCATCTTGCCGTCTTCGGCCGGCGGATTGATCTCGTCGAAAATGAACATCACGCGCTGCTCGCCGGCGGGAAGCTCCGCGGCGGGCCGCACGCTGAAGCGCACGGCCTGGGAAGACTGCGGTGCCACCTCGAATTCGACCGGGTTGACCACCACCCACTGGTCCAGCGTGGTCGGGCCCTGCGGCAGCAGGCGCGGCTGATTGGCGGCGTCGGCGTCCCAGGGCGCCAGCGACACGCGCACTTTCTTGCGCTGGTCGGTGTAGTTGAACAGGCGGAAGGTCTGGGTCTTGCCGGCTTCGGCGGCCGACAGGTCGTAATAGGCCGGGCTGATGCCGACCTGGGCCAGGGCGGGTGTGCTCAGGACGCACAGGCCCAGGGCCAGGGCTAGCTTGCGGAATGCGGGCATGGGTTCAGTAACCTTCGACGCGGATCACGAGCCGTCCGCGGTAGCGGGTGGCGTCGCTCAGCGACGCCGTGGGAATTTCCAGCACTACATCGCCTTCCAGGCCGTACTGTTCGCGACCCAGGGCGACATTGCGCGGTGCGGTTTCGCGCACCGCGACCGGCACGGTCAGCGCGGTGGAATCCACCGCACTGAACACGCCGGGCACGCCGTCGGCGCTTTCTATCGATACGCGCACCCGCTCCTGAGCCAGGCCGCCGGCCGGCGCACTCAGGCGCCACAGGGCGGGAATGCGGCGCCGGATCGTGGTCGCCAGCGGGGCGGGGCGCAGATCCGCCGTGGCCGTGGCAGTCACGCCGTCGAAATACGCATGCAGGCGGGTAGAAGCCTGCACCGGCTGGGAATTGCCCAGCAGTTCGTGCACGGTGATGGGTTCCAGCTGTATGGCCGCCTGGCTCACGCTCAGCACCGGCGCGCCGCTGGCGTGGACGAGATCCAGCTTCGCCGCCGGCGGAAGGGCTCCGCCGGCGGAGGCCGCAGCCACGATCAGCGTGGCGCGCGCGGCGGCAAGTGTGAACAAGGCGGCCATGTGGATCAGTTGCTGGTGACGGTCAGGGTGAAGTTGCTGTCGGCGTTGGTCGCGAGCGTGCCGGTGGTGCTGTAGTCACCCAGGGCGGTGGCGGCGGCCAGGTTCAGATCCATGCGCACGTCGCCGGGACGGGCATTGACCAGGCCCGGGTCCGGGAACTGCACGCTGGCGCCCGGGCCCACGGCCGGGGCGGCGCCGAAAGCCGCGGTCTGCACGCGGAAGTTGGACATGCCGATGCTGGAGCCGGACGGGCCATTCAGCGTGGTGCCGGGGCCGGCGGCGACGGCGACCGTCGTGGTGGCGGCAGTGCCGCCGACGGCGCGCACGGCCCACAGATTCTGCAGCACCAGCGGCACGGCGCTGGCGTTGATGCTCAGTGCGCCCGGGTTGATGCTGAAATTGGCGACCAGCTCGCCACCGACCACGTTGGCGTTGGCGGCGCTGGCCGGCGGGGCCAGGGCGCAGGCGCGGGTATCGGCCACGGTGGTGCAGCCCGCCGGCGTGCCGAACAGGTCGGTCAGCGAGATGTTCACGTCGACCGACGAGTAGTAGTACAGGATGGTGATGCCGTTGTTGAGCGTGATGTCCACGTCCACCGAGCCCTGCGCCTGGGCGAAGGCACCCGAGGGAAAGACTGCGGCGGAAGCCAGTGCCAGGGCGGCAAGGCGGGAAATGAAACGGAGTTTGTTGGTCACGGTTATGCCCCATGTTTCGTTGTCGGCTGCCGAATGGCAGGCGCGACTGCCAAAGCATGAGGTGTGCCGAAGTGTGACCTGGATCACGTAACGTGACGTTTGGTAACAATCCGGCGTGCCGTACGCGAAAGCGGAGGGCAGAGCGGCTCATTCAGATCAGGAGGGAAATGTCGGGCGCTGTCACGCGACGGGTTCGCCACGCCCTTGAGGCCGCTTCGCAAAATCCGTATGCAAAAAGCTGGCTAATTGCTCCGGATACCGGTATCTTTCGCGCCCCGTCAAGCAGGTCTGTGGGGCCGGTGAAAATCATGCCGCAACGGCATTGACATTCGGCCTGCGGATAACGAGAATGCCGGGCTCCGCGCTGGAGGGATACCCAAGCGGCCAACGGGGGCAGACTGTAAATCTGCTGGCTCACGCCTTCGGTGGTTCGAATCCACCTCCCTCCACCAGCCGGTTCTGTCTTGAGCGGGAGTAGTTCAATGGTAGAACCTCAGCCTTCCAAGCTGATTGTGCGGGTTCGATTCCCGTCTCCCGCTCCATTGGATTGCAACCGCGGTTGACGTTTCACGCTCACGTAGCTCAGTCGGTAGAGCACTTCCTTGGTAAGGAAGAGGTCGAAGGTTCGATTCCTTTCGTGAGCACCATCTTTGTTGAGTCGCAACACGTTTTGTACTCATCCACCTCCTTAGATCTCTCGGGGTTTTGCAGGCATGGCCAAGGGTAAATTCGAGCGCACCAAGCCGCACGTCAACGTCGGCACGATCGGTCACGTGGACCACGGCAAGACGACGCTGACGGCAGCGCTGACGAAGATCGGAGCCGAGCGCTTCGGTGGCGAG
>NZ_JANFQO010000060.1 GCF_024437735.1 Tahibacter harae
CACGAACAACGCTATTCCTCCACCTTTGCCGGCGATGAATTCTTCCTCGCCGACCACCGCATCGGCGGCCGCCGCCTGCTGCCCGGCACGGCTTACCTGGAAATGGCGCGCGCCGCGGTACAGGCCGCGCTGGGCGAGGAAGGCGAGGGCTGCTTCATCGGCCTGCGCGACGTGGTCTGGCTGCGGCCGTTCGCGGTCGACGGCGCACCCGCTTCGCTGCATATCGCGCTGGACGAACGCGACGACGCGGCGATCGGCTTCGCCATCTACAGCTTCGACGCCGACGGCGAAACCCTCGTGCACTGCGAAGGCCATGCGTTCGCGCTGGCGGCGGCGGAACCGCTGCAGCTGGACCTGGCGCGCCTGCAGGCCGAGTGTGCCGATCCCGCGCCGCTGTCGGTCGAGGGCTGTTACGAGCTGTTCGCCGCGCTGGACATGCGCTACGGGCCCGCGCTGCGCGGGCTGCAGTCGCTGCAGCTGGGCGCGGGCCAGGTGCTGGCCCAGGTGCAGCTGCCGGCAATGCTGCTGGCGACGCAGGACGATTACCTGATTCATCCCACGCTGCTGGATGCCGCGCTGCAGTCGGCCATAGGCCTGCTGCTGGGCGCGGCCGGCACGGCGCGCGAGCCGCTGCTGCCGTTTGCGCTGGACAGCCTCGACGTGTTGCAGGCCTGTCCGGCCCGGGTCGGCGTGTGGCTGCGCGAGCGGCCGGCCGTGGCCGGCAGCAGCATGCGCCAGATCGATCTGGACCTGTTCGACCAGGCCGGCGTGGTCTGCATGAGTCTACGCGGTTTCGCCGCACGCACGCCGCCGCCGGCTGGCCCAGGCGCGGCGGACGACACCGGCTTCGCGGCCTCCGGTGCGCTTGCCGCCGCTGGCACGCCGCCCGCCGCGGCCGCCGCGCCGCAACCGGTCACGGCCGGGCTGCCGCAGGATCTGACCGGCGCACTGCGCCTGGTGCCGCGCTGGATTGTGGAAAAACCGGCTTTTGCGGCATCCGGCCCGGCCGCGCGCGCCGTCGTGATCGGTGCCGACCCGGCCCAGGCGCAGGCGCTGCGTTCGCACCACGCCGCACTCACGGTGCTCGACCTGACCGCCGCTTCCGGCATTGCGGAAATAGCCGCCGCCCTGGCCGCCGCGGGCACGATAGACCAGGTCTACTGGGCCGCACCGCGGGCCGAAGCAGTGCTGGCCGCGGACGAGGAACTGATTACGGCGCAGGAAAGCGGCGTGCTGCTCGGCTTCCGCCTAGTCAAGGCCCTGCTGCAGCTGGACTACGGCAGCCGGCCGCTGGCGCTGACCGCGCTCACCCAACAGGCGCAGCCCGTGCGCGCGCAGGAATCCTGCGACCCCAGCCATGCCGCCGTGCATGGCTTCGTCGGTTCGCTGGCCAAGGAATATCCGGACTGGCAGGTGCGCCTGGTCGACCTGGACGATGCGCCGGCCTGGCCGCTGCAGGCCCTGGCCGGGCTGCCGGCCGACGCCGCCGGCGACGCCTGGGCCCTGCGCAACGGCGAGTGGTACAGGCTTCGTCTGTTGCCTTGTGAAGAAATGGATTCCGCGGCGTGGTCGCGCTGGCGCAGCGCCGGGGTCTACGTGATCATCGGCGGCGCCGGCGGCATCGGCGAGGTGCTCAGCGATTATCTGATCCGCCACTACCAGGCGCGGGTGGTCTGGCTGGGGCGGCGCGAAGCCGATGCCGCGATCGCGGCCAAGCAGCAGCGCCTGGCCCGCGACGGCCTGGCGCCGGAATATCTGCAGGCCGATGCGTCCGACCGCGCCCAGCTCACGCGCGCGTACCGCGAGGTCGTGGCCCGGCACGGCCGCATCCACGGCGTGATCCACGCCGCGATCACCCTGGCCGACCAGGGCCTGGTCGGCATGGACGAGGAACGTTTCCGCGCCTCGCTCGCCGCCAAGGTCGACGTGAGCGTGCGCCTGGCCCAGGTGTTCGCGCGCGAGCAGCTGGATTTCGTGCTGTTCCTGTCGTCGATGCAGAGCTTCAGCAAGGCGCGCGGACAGAGCAACTACGCCGCCGGCTGCACCTTCAGCGATGCCTTCGCCCATTGCCTGGGCCAGGAATGGCGCTGTCCGGTCAAGACGGTGAACTGGGGTTACTGGGGCAGCGTCGGCATCGTCGCCTCGGCGTTTTACCAGCAACGCATGGAACAGCTGGGCATAGGCTCGATCGAACCGGTCGAAGCCATGGCGGCACTGGAAGACCTGCTCGCTGCGCCGCTGGCGCAGATGGCTTATCTGAAGTTGACGCGGCCTGTCCGCGTCGATGGCATGGACCTGCAGCACCGCCTGCGGATCCGGTCGGGAGACTCAATCGTGGATATGGATAGAATCGAAGGCCGTCTGCGCACGATGGCCGCGCGCGGCGCCGCCCAGCTGGCACCCGCCGCAGGTGCCGCACAGCCCGCCGCGCAGCTCGACAGCCTGCTCGCCGCATTGCTGATGCGCCAGCTCCATGACGCCGGCCTGCTCGCCGCCGGCCCCGGCCTGGAGCGCCACACCGCGCGCTGGCTGGCGCATACCCGGCGCCTGCTGTTGCAGCACGGCTATCTGCGCGAGGACGGCAGCGTGGCGCGCCTGCCCGACGCGGATGCGGCCTGGGCGGCCTGGGAACAGGCGCGCGCGCAGTGGCGCGACGATCCCGGCCTGGCCGCGCAGTCGCGCCTGGTCGACGAAACCCTGCGCGCCTTGCCGCAGATCATCGCCGGCACGCTGCCGGTGACCGATATCCTGTTCCGCGACTCCGGCATGCAGATGGTGGAAGGCGTTTACCAGGGCCATGCCGAGGCCGATGTATTCAATGCGCTGATCGCCGAAGCCGTGCTCGCCTGCCTGGACGAACGCGCCGCGGCCGCCGCCCAGGCCGGCGGCCGTGCGACGCCGCTGCGCATCCTGGAAATCGGCGCCGGCACCGGCGGCACCAGCGCGCCGGTACTGGCCGCGCTGGCCACGCGCCAGGAACAGGTGGCGGAATACTGCTATACCGACCTGTCGCAGGCGTTCCTGCTGCACGCCCAGGAGCATTTCGCGCCGGCCAATCCGTTCCTGCGCTGCGTGCGCGTGGATGCGGAGCGCAGCCTCGCCGCGCAGGGCCTGGCCGGTGGCAGCTACGACATCGTCATCGCCACCAACGTGCTGCACGCGACGCGCGACATCCGCGAAACCGTGCGCAACGTGAAAACCGCACTGAAGCGCGGCGGCCTGCTGCTGCTGAATGAAATCGCCAGCGCCGGCAACCTGTTCACTCATCTCACCTTCGGCCTGACCAAGGGCTGGTGGCTGTTCGAGGACGAGACGCTGCGCGTTCCCGGCGCGCCGACCCTGCTGCCGCAGACCTGGCACGGCGTGCTGCGCGACGCCGGCTTCGCGCCGGTGCTGTTCCCGGCGCAGGAGCTGCACGGGCAGGGCCAGCAGGTGATCGTGGCACTGAGCGACGGCATCGTCGTGGAGCGGCGGGCGGTGCCGGCGGACGTCTCCGCCGCTGCGCCGGCCGTCGCCGCTGCGCCCATCGCGAGCGCGGCGCCGGCCGCCGCTGCAACGCCGGCGGCTTCTGTCGCAGCGGCGGCGGTCGCACCGGTTGCCGCGGCACCCGTGGCACAGGCCGGCGCACCGTCGCGGGCGGGCCTGGCGGCGCGCGTGCGCGAGATCGTGCGCGAATGCCTGTGCGCTTCGCTGAAACTCGATGCCGCGCGCGTGCAGGACGAAGCGAGTCTGGTCGACTACGGTGTGGATTCGATCATCGCGGTCAGCCTGGTCAAGCGCATCAACGAGCGTTGCGGCATCGTGCTGCCGACCACGATCATTTTCGACTACAACACGATCGAGCGCCTGACCCGGCACATGCTCGACGGCCATGGCGCGGCACTGGCGCGCGCGTTCGGCGCCGATACGGCGCCCGCGCCGACACCGGCAATCCCGCCCGTACCTGCAACCGCGGCGGCCGCAGCGCCCGGCATCGCCGCCGCGGCCGCGCCGCCCGCGAGCGCACCTGCCGCAGTGCCGGCGCGCCAGAGCGTGGCTGCGCTCAGCGCGCCCGCCACTGCGGCGCCGC
>NZ_JANFQO010000061.1 GCF_024437735.1 Tahibacter harae
GGCCGCGACGGCACCGGCGGCAGCCGCCGGCGCGGCCCGCGCCGTGCCGCTGCACGCCACGCGGCTGTCCGCCGCGACCGCGGCCGCGGCGCCGGCGGCGGCCGACAGCACCATCGCGATCATCGGCATGAGCGGCCGCCTGCCGCTGGCCGACGACGCCGACACGTTCTGGCGCAATCTGCTGGCGGGCCGCGACTGCATCCGCGAAGTGCCGGCCGAACGCTGGGACTGGCGCGCGATCTACGGCGATCCGCTGACCGAAGGCGACCGCACCCGGGTCAAATGGGGCGGCTTCATCGACGGTCTCGGCGATTTCGACCCGCTGTTCTTCGGCATCGCCCCGCGCGACGCCGAATTGATGGACCCGCAGCACCGGCTGCTGCTGACCCACGCCTGGCTCGCGTTCGAGGACGCCGGCTATGCGCCGTCGCAACTGGCCGGCAGCAACACTGCCGTGTTCGTCGGCATCGGCGACTGTGGCTACGGCGGGCTGATCGCCAGCACCGCGGCGCCGATAGAAGGCGCCAGCGCAACCGCGACCGCGCCGTCGATAGGGCCCAGCCGGGTCAGCTACTTCTTCGATCTGCACGGCCCCAGCGAGCCGGTGGACACGGCCTGTTCCAGCGCGCTGATCGCGCTGCACCGCGCCGTGCACAACCTGCAGTCGGGCCAGTGCGAGCTGGCCCTGGCCGGCGGCGTCAACGCCATGGTCACGCCGTGGGTGCACATCAGCTTCAGCAAGGCCGGCATGCTGTGCGAGGACGGCCGCTGCAAGACCTTCTCCGCCGCCGCCAATGGCTATGTGCGCGGCGAGGGCATAGGCCTGTTCGTGCTCAAGCCGCTGGCCGCCGCCGAACGCGACGGCGACAACATCCTCGGCCTGGTGCGCGCCAGCGGCGTCAACCACGGCGGCCGCGCCAGTTCGCTGACCGCGCCGAACACCAAGGCCCAGGCCGAGCTGATCCGCTCGGTCTACAGCCGCGCCGGGCTGGATCCACGCAGCATCGGCTACCTCGAAGCGCATGGCACCGGCACGCCGCTGGGCGATCCGGTCGAGGTCAATGCGCTCAAGGCCGCCTTCGCCGACCTGTATGCGGCCGTGCCCGGCGCCGCGGCTGCGCCGACCTGCGCGCTGGGCTCGGTCAAGACCAATATCGGCCACCTCGAATTCGCCGCCGGCGCGGCGAGCGTGCTCAAGGTGCTGCTGCAACTGCGCCACCGCACCCTGGCGCCCAGCCTGCACTGCGCCACGGTCAATCCGTACATCGACTTCAGCGGCAGCCCGTTCCGCCTGGTGCCCGCGGCCGAACCCTGGACCGCGCTGACCGACGCGGACGGCCGCGAACTGCCGCGCCGGGCCGGCATCAGCTCGTTCGGCTTCGGCGGTGCGAATGCGCACGTGGTGATCGAGGAATACCGGCCGCCGGCGCGAACCGCGGCGAACGCGCCGGCAACGGTCGCGATCCCGCTGTCGGCGCGCACCCCGGCACTGCTGCTGCAGCGCTGCCGCAGCCTGCGCGACGCCGTGCACGATGCGGCGATCGACGCCGCCGGGCTGGCCGATATTGCCTACACCTTGCAGGTCGGACGCGAGCCGATGGAGCAGCGCCTGGGCCTGCTCGTCCGCTCGGCCGCCGATCTGGCCGCCCAGCTGGAACAGGTGCTGGCTGGCGCGCTGCCGGCCGGCGCCGTGCGCGGCGAGGTCAAGCGGCCGCGCGATTCGCTGCAGGCCGCCGCCAGCCCCGAGCTGCGCCAGAACCTGGCGCGCTGGCAGGCCGCCGGCGATCTGGCCGCGCTGCTGCAGGCCTGGGCCGGCGGCGCCGCGCCGGACTGGCGCGTGCTGTACGGCGCCTTCGCGCCGCGCCGCGTTTCGCTGCCGGGCTATGCGTTTGAACTGCAGCGCTACTGGGTGCCGCAGGCAGAACCGCCGCCGCCGGGTGCGGCGGCACCGGTTCCGGCTGCCGCGCATTCGGCGGCGGTCGCGGCCATTCCGGCGCGCGCGGCGGAAACCGCGCCGGTGGCGGAAATCCTGCTGTTCTCGGAACAGTGGCAGCCGGCCGCCGCCGGCGAACCGGCCGCGGGCGTGCCGCCGCGCCGGCTGGTCTGCGTGCTGGCCGACGCCGCTGCCGAGGCGCCGCTGCGCCAGGTCTTTGCTGCGCTGGCGCCATCGCTGGAATTGCACTGCGTGCCTGCTGCCGGCAGCGGCGACGCGGCCGCGGCGACCTATGCCGCCGCGTTCGGCGCGCTCGCCCGCGACGGCGCGATCGACGCCGTGCTCGCGTTGCAGACGCTGACCGACACCGCCGCGACCGCGGCGCCGGCCCAGGCCAGCCTGATGCAAGGTCTGCTGCAGGCCGGGCAGGGCCGCGCCAAGGTGCTGATCGCCGCCGCGGCCGATACGGCAGCGGGGCGCCTGGCCGCCGAATCGCTGGTCGGATTCGAGCGCAGCCTGGGACGCCAGGACCCGCTGCGGGTCGCCGTGCTCGGCCACGAGCGGGCGGGCCGCTCCTGGCAGGACTGGGCGCACAGCGCCTGGGCCGAACTGGGCCTGGCCGCGTTCGAGAGCAGCCTGCACGGCGCCGGCGGCCGCCGCGTGCTGCGCCGCATCGAACGGGTGCCGCAGCCGGCCGCGCCGCCGCTGCGCCGCGGCGGCAGCTATCTGATTACCGGCGGGGCCGGCGGCCTTGGCCTGTTGCTGGCCGAACATCTGGCGCAGCATTACCAGGCACGCCTGATCCTGACCGGACGCCGCCCGCCGGACGCCGCGCGCCAGGCGCGGCTGGACGCCCTGCGCGCGCAGGGCAGCGAAATCCACTTCGTCCAGGCCGATGTGACCGATGCCGGAGCCCTGCGCGGCGCGCTTGCGCTGGCCGGGCCGGACGGTCTGGCCGGCGTATTCCATGCGGCCGGCGTCGCCGCGCTGCCGCTGCCGCTGGCCCAGTTGCCGCTGGCGCATTTCGGCGCGGTGCTGGCGCCCAAGCTTGCCGGCACCGACGCGCTGTATGCCGCACTGGACGGGCTGAGCCTGGACTTCGTCTGCCTGTTCTCGTCCTCGGCCGCGGTGCTCGGCGATTTCGGCTCGGCCGATTACGCCATTGCCAACCGCTACCTCGCCGCGCGCGCGGCCGACTGGCGCGCGCAGCGGCCGGCACAGCCGGCCACGGCCGTGCTGTGGCCGTTGTGGCAGGACGGCGGCATGGGCGCGGACGCCGCGGCGACCGCGCTGTACCTGAAATCCAGCGGCCAGGCCGCGCTGAGCACCGCCGCCGGCCTGGACCTGCTGCCGCGTCTGCTGGCCCAGTCCTGGCCGCACAGTCTGGTGCTCTGCGGTGAACCCCGGCGCCTGCGCGCGCTGGCCGGCACCGCGCCGTCCGCCGTGGGGCCGGCATTCGCGCCGCCGGCCGATGGGCCGCACCGCCGCGCGGAATACGAAGGGCTGAGCCTGGAGCAGTGCGCGCTGGCCGATCTCAAGGCCATGGCGGCCAGCCTGCTCAAGCTCGGCGTGGAGCGCCTGCACGAGCAGGAGAACCTGGCCGACTTCGGTTTCGATTCGATCAGCCTGGCGGAATTCGCCCGGCGCATCTCGGCGCGCTACGCGATCAGCGTGGTGCCGTCGCTGTTCTTCAGCCACGCCAGCCTGGGCGCGCTCGCGGCGCACCTGGCCCAGGCGCAGGCCGGGGCGCTGGCCGCGCACTACGCCGCGCCGGCGCCGGTGCAGCCGCAGGCCGCTGCGCCGGCCGCCGTGCCGCGTCCGCTGCCGCTGCCGCTGGCCGCC
>NZ_JANFQO010000062.1 GCF_024437735.1 Tahibacter harae
CGGCGGGCAATCGCACGTCGGTGGTCACCGGTACACGGACGATCAACTTCGGCTTCGACACGCTCAATCGCCTGAGCAGTGTCAGCGAAGTCGCCAGCGCGGCGCTGGGCCAGAGCGGCGCCGCCAAGGTCACGACCTACGGCTACGACGGCGTCGGCAATCGCGATCATGTGATCCACAACAACGGCACGCGGGTGGACTACCGCTACGACCGCATGAACCGGCTGACGAAGCTGGTCCACAGCAAAGGTGCGGCGGTGCTGCTGGCGCTGGGCTATACGCTGAATCCGGACGGCACGCGGGCGCAGATCGCCGAGCAGGTGCAGCAGCGCGACGCGCAAGGCCAGTACGTGGTCGACGGTCAAGGCCAGCCGGTACTGGACGCCACGCGCACGACCAGCTACGACTACGACGCGACCAAGCGGCTCGTTGAAGAAGCCGTCACTTCCGCAACACCCGGCTACGATCGGCTGACGACGTGGACGTACGACAGCGTCGGCAACCGCCTGAACCAGCTGATGACGATTCCGGGCGGCAGCCTGCCCGGTGGTGCTACGGTTCCGGCGTCCACGACAACGACCAGTTACCGCTACGACGCGAACGACCGTCTGCTCGACGAGACGGCCGTCAGCAACGGCATGACCCGTCTGACGACGCATCGCTACGACCTCAACGGCAGCCTGGTCGAAACCATCGCACCTGATGCAACGACGCGCTACCGCTACGACGGGCGTAACAAGCTGGCCCAGGTGGAGCGGCAGGTGGGCAGTGTGCTGGATATCACCCAGTACACCTACACCCACGACGGCATCCGGCGTAGTCAGATCCAGAAGGCCGGCACGCTGGATGCGAAGGAAGTTCGCTATCTGATTGATCCGAGCCAGGCGTATGCGCAGGTGATCGAGGAGCGGGTCGGCGCTCCCTTGGCGCCGGGAGCCAACGTCAGTGGTTTGAGCCTGAAGGCGGCGTACACCTACGGCGACGATCTGCTCGGGCAGTACGCGCTACGGGATATGCAGGGCAACGTGCTGCCGAACGTCGGGGCGCCGAGCGGTACGCCGAATCCGGTAGCGGTAGCCAGCACCTTCCACTATGACGGGCTGGGCAGTACGCGGCTGCTGACCGATGCGGCTGGCAGCCCGGTTGACCGGTATGCGTATCACGCCTTCGGGGAACGCGACGAGTGGACCAGTGAGTTGGGGGCGGGGCAGAATGCGGCGACGGATTATCAGTACACGGGGGAGCAGTTCGATCCGAATTTGGGGTTCTATTACCTGCGGGCTAGGTATATGAACCTCGGCAATGGGCGGTTTGCGCGGCAGGATGATTTTGCTGGATACGAAACACGTCCAGTGTCAGTGCACAAATATTTGTATGCCGACTTAGATCCTGCAAATAGGGCAGATCCAAGTGGTCGCATGAGCTTGAGTGAAATGAGCTCGGCTCAGAATATTCAGAGCGTACTGAGTACGAACGCTGTTCGTGGCGCAACTAGACAGAGTGCAAAGTTTCTCAGAAAAGTTAAAATGTATGATGTTTACGCATATGTTTCGTGGCCGCTTCATTTTTATATGTGCGCCGAGAAGATTGGTTTTCGAAATGGCTATAGATATGATGTGGGTAATGCCTTTGGCTGGGGTAGTTCATCGGCAACTCTCAACCCGTTTGGCGTAATTCCAGGCGGGGTGATAAAAGTTGACTATGTAATAACTAGGAACTATCTCAAAGGTCGCAAGAAGAAAGTTGCCTCACTGACTTTTGCTCAATGGTATCTATGGCACAGAACAGTTGTTGGTGCCGAAACTACGGTCTGCGAAATTTCGTACCCTTACAGCGTTGGTCCCAATGGAGCTGACTGCCTCAGCTGGACCATCTGGGCTAGCCTTGAAGCTGTTGGTTTTTCGAAGTTACCTCTTTGATCGGAGTCTGTGATGGGTATTTCGCCGTTGGCTAGTATGGAGATATTCGCGACATCGGCAGCGGTGAGAAGGGAAAGGGAGCGGTCTCTTCTGAGTCATTTGGCTGCGTCGTCAAATGTAAGTTTGGCTAATATTTATCCTAATGAATTTATGAGAAGTATGATTGAAAACAGGCGGCCTCACTTTGAATTGCGTGAGGCGGCCAATCTAACAACTTCTCTGCTGAAAGTTGCTGAGAACTCATGCTATGGCCGGATAAGGTTTTTTTCTGTAAGGGGCGAGCGCCCGATGGAGTCGGACTGGAGTAGTGCGAATGATCTGTGCGTAAAGGCGTTGGATGCCGGCTATTGCGATAGTGTGATGCTGGTTCGCGGTTGCTCGACCAAATGGTTTTTCGGTAGTCGTTGGTCTCGTGCCGTTATCGCTGTGGCTGATGTTGCCAAACTTGCAGTGCTTAGCAATCTGGATCTGCTTCAATATGGCAGGTTGGAAGAAGTTCTTGGAATGCTCGATTTCTCCGGAAAACCCTCAAGGTATTGCAAGAAAGGTTGGAGCAAAGTCGTACGTGAGTGCCGCGATGATCCACGCTTCCGGAACCTACTGATTGAGGCGAATGGACTAACGGGGTCAGGTTAATTTCCAGCAGAAGCAAAACGCCCTGCAATTGCGCGGATTTTTTGTGCGGCTGTCATCGTCGATGTGTTTTGGTTGTCGGCTAGCGTAGATCAGGACGCCCGCAAATCTCTCGGTAGTCAGAAGATTCCTATGCCGTTGTAAGGGCTTCTGATTGTCAACCGGGAACGGGGTCAGGTTAACTTCCAGCAGAAGCAAAAAGCCCCGCGGTTGCGGGGCTTTTTGCTATGTGTGTCCGTCATTGCCGCCGAGTCTTGGTGACTGGGAGCCTGTCAGGATTTTTGTGCGCGAGGTATAGCATGAGGACCAGGAGCATCTATGCCACGCAAGAAGAAGCCGGCGACGGCCGGCCTGACAGAACTGCCGTCGACTCCCAAAGAGCTGATAGAGCAGTTGGCCAGTAGCGGCCTGCCGATGACGGCCGAGCCGTAAATCAGGACACCCACAAATCCCTCGGTAGTCAGAGGATTCCGACGCCGTTGCAAGCGTAAATCAGGAAAGCGTAAATCAGGACACCCACTGCGAGCATCTGGGACACCCACACTCCAGAATTTTCCGATAGCTTTCCCGCGGACTTTCTGCCGCTGCCGGCCTGCAAGTCAGCCATGCTGGCCCCATGGCTCGCCCACGCGCTCAAATCGTCTCGCCGGAAGGTGCTGAGGGATGCTATCACTGCGTCCAGCGGTGCGTCCGTCGCGCATTTCTATGCGGAAACGACGCGTTGGCAGGGCGCGATTTCGAACACCGGAAAACTGGATTTGCGAACGGCTGCACCTGTTGGGCAAGTGCTTTGCGGTTGCGATTCATGCCTACGCCGTCATGAGCAATCATCTGCACATTGTCCTGCAGTTCAATGCCGTGTTAGCGGCAATGCAAAACTGACCCAGTCGGCAGTCTAAAACTGACCCACCTGTGACCCGTAGTTTCTCCGTACCGGCTGCGTGCGGAGGGACGCATGATCAAGGTCGAGGTGTTCATGACGATCTGGGTGTTACATCAGCAAGGGGCCAGCGTGCGGGAGATCGCGCGGCGGCTGTCGGTTTCGCGCAACTGTAATGACCCAGCGGTTTCTGCACAGGTCACGCCGCTAATCGATACGCCTCGGCGGGTGTCTTCATGCCCAGCGCCTGATGCGGTCGCCGGGTGTTATAGAACTGGATCCAATCGCTGATCA
>NZ_JANFQO010000063.1 GCF_024437735.1 Tahibacter harae
ACTACCTGCTGCACGGCAAGGAGCCGGTAGTGCACGCCGATGCGGGCTACACGGGTGCCGATAAGCGCACCGCACGCAAAGGCCTGGATTGGCAGATTGCCCGAAAGCGCGGCAGCGTGAAAGCGTTGCCGGAGGGTGACAAGAAACGCGAGATCGAGAAGGAAGAAAAGCGTAAGGCAGGCATCCGCGCTCGCGTTGAGCACCCGTTCCGTGTGCTGAAATGCCAGTTCGGCTATGTGAAAGTACGCTTCAAAGGACTGACGAAGAATACGGGCCAGATCCTGACGTTGTTCGCGCTGTCGAACCTGTGGATGGCGCGCAAGCGGCTATTGGCGATGACGGGAGAGTTGCGTCTGAAGGCCGCCTAATGCGGTATCAAGGCCGCTGTTTGCGGCCTGTGCAAGGCTGTTTTCGAGTTCCGCGTCGATTTCATTGCCTTCGTCAGGTCGGCAGACCCTTTAGACAGGCAACTTTCGAGGCTTGTTCAGACCTTTCTTTATGTCCGAAGGCGACACTTGAAGTCGACATATTCAATCCCTTTTCCTTCCAGATAGAGCGCGCCAGTTACTCCTGGAGGCAGCTCTTCAACCTTCTTTCCCCAGCAGTCTATTGCAACAATAGCCAACTGTACGTCAACGAAATCTGCTGGCGGAGGTGGCGGTATTTCGTTCGATATATCTTCCATTGTTATTGGGATTTTGTAGCAGGACAAAAATACGTCACCAACATGAAGTGTTCCGTTCGGAACCACCACGACGACTGGTTTCTTTTTCAAGTCATGCGTCACATGGGAAACATAAGCTTCGATTCGGTTATCTAATGTCATGTGGCCCTCCAGAAGTTGCGCGCCGAAGGTGCTCTACGATCTGCTCAGGAGACATCTTCGGACTACAGCATGGTAGCGGACTGGGAGTGACCCGATGGGTTGTCGAAAGGTCGATTGCCTGGCTTCACCAGTTTCGCCGCCTCCGAGTGCGCTATGAACGACTGCCTTCTATCCACGAAGCGTTTCTTCGGTTGGGCCGCGCCATCATCTGCTGGCGGGTTTTGAAACGGTCATTCTGTTAGACGCTCTTAAGGGGCAAGGGCCCTGTCTATCATGCTCCTTGCTCGATTTCTTGCTGATTGAGGCATGGCTTTATTGATGGCGAATTGCTCCAATTCTGGCAAGAGCTTTAGTTGAAGTGGCTTATTAAAATTAAGCCAATCCATGGCTTTCTCTGGCCAGTAGCTTGAAGGAGATTTGGAAAAGACTGTTCTCATAATTTCTTCCGTTGGAAATCTGGAAAGTATCGAGGAATACTCAGAAAAATTAGAAATAGCATCTGATATATGATCAAAAAAATATTGATAGTCTAATTCGAGCACTGGGTAGACAATGAAGTAGTTACTGTAAACTAGTTTGTAATGGTTTTCCTTGAGTAAAAGTGTCCATCCTATTTTTATATTGCATCCGAGGCGGGCCTCGCCAATTTCTGCTATCCAGATACTTTTTTCTTTGTCGATGCTTGGTTTGATGAGTTTTGCCTTCAATTTTTGATCCATTGTTCGTGTTTTACGGGTTTGCCCGTTCTTTCTGATAGCCAATTAACGAATTTTTCCGATATTTCGTTATTCCAATTTATTCCGTAGTGGCCGCTATTCTCTGTGGTGAATATTTCTCCTTCGGGGCCGCGTTGCATCGTCCCTCCAACCGTGGTCTTTTTGTTGGCTGCGCCGATACTATTCGCTAGCTGTTCATGCGGAGAACCTTGGCTGTATATCCCATTTTTTACCCTTCCCGCTACAAATATTTCTGTCGTTGGATCATATACGTACTCTACTCCACCCCCTCTGGGTCTGTAGTTAAGGAATGCGGTAACAGGAGAGTTGTTGGTAATTCCAATCGTTCCTGGAACGGGGCCGGAGCCGCCAGTCTGGGGCCATACGGGCGGAGCAACTTTATCATCGCGGAAATCGTTATCCGGATTCATTTGCATTTTGCGCTCAAGCAGCGCCTCCGCTCTCTTGGCTTCGGCTGCATTGCGCACGGCGCGACCATTTCGTGCTTCGGTCGCAAGAAAAGCTGTCGGTTTTGCGATAGCTGATGAAAGTGTCGCTATCTCGGCGACATTTCCGATGAGGTCGGCTCCGGCCATCCAGGCGCCGAAATAGTCTCTCTTTTCCAGGCTCAGGTTTGCTTCGGACGCATTCTCTCCGGTGCGCTGGCCAAGCCCTATGAGAGCGTCTGCAGCCATTGCTCCAACAAGATTGTTGCCTTGGCCTTTCATTGCATGGTGTTTCAGTTGAGTACCGAGCACGGCTAGAGCACCGGTAACGCCGGCTATTCGCGCAGCCTGTCTTGCTTGAGCATCGGGGTCATCACTTCCGGCATCGATCAACCAGCCGGCGGTGTTAGAGCCGAGGTTGTAGGTCTTTACGGCGGCGGCGGCAAAGCCGGCAACAACAGGGTCGCTATTGACCCAAAGATGGGCTGCTTGCGCACGTTCTTCGTCAGTTTTGGCAAAACCATAGGCCATGCCCGCTCCGCACCAGTTATTGGCGCAGCGACCAGTCGGATCGACATAGACGGTGGGATTCGCATAGGCGTACAGATACCGATGCAAACTCGGCGGCTCCAGGTCTTTGCCTGCCTCGGGATCTTCCGTGTTGAACCGCGCCGTTGCCGGGTCGTAGTAGCGGGCCTTGGCGTAGTAGAGGCCAGATTCGGTGTCCTTGAGGTAGCCGGTAAAGCCGATCGCTTGGCCATCGGTGTTTGGCAGTTCCGCGTTTGCGGCTTCGCGATTCGGTGTGATGAGCGCGCCAGTGGTTCCCAGCTGCGCGCGCACTTCCCCGAAGGCGTCGTAACTCGTGCGCGCACTGATTACACCTTCGGCCGTCAGCAACGCGATCGGTGAGCGCAGCGCATCCAGCAGGTATTGGCGCCGTTGCGGTGTGGTGCCGGCCTTGGTTTCGGCTAGCAGTTGCTCGGCGCTGTAGTGGTAATGCTTGAGCGTGTTGCCGATGGTGTTGGTTTCAGCGAGCAGGCTTTGGCCGTCGTACTGGTAGCGGGTGGTCGTACTGTCGTCGGTCTTTTCGCGGCGGAGGCCGTCGGCATGGTAGGTGAAGTGGAGGGTGGTGCCGTTGCCTAAACTCAAGGCCTTCATGCGGTCGCGGGCGTCGTAGGTGTAGACGCGTGGGGTACCGC
>NZ_JANFQO010000064.1 GCF_024437735.1 Tahibacter harae
GCGAAACAGGGCCATTGTCAGCGCGTCACAGACCAGCGTGGCCGTCATCCGGTCTGACATCGACCAGCCCACGACTTTGCGCGAGTACAGATCCAGTACAACGGCCAGATAGAGCCAACCTTCGTAAGCGCTCGGCCTCACCACCTTCCCGACAACCCCATCAGCCGCGATAGTCAGCCCCAGCGATGCGGCAGAAGTTCGGCGATGCGACGATCGGGATGTGTCGGCAGGCGGGTCAGCACATCCTTGAGATACGCGTAAGGCTCATGGCCGTTCTGCTTGGCGGTGGCGATCAGGCTCATGATAGCAGCGGCACGCTCGCCGGCGGCTTTGGAGCCTGCGAACAGCCAGTTCTTGCGGCCCACGGCGATGGGCCGGATCGAACGTTCGACCAGGTTGTTGTCGATGGGCAGCGAAGCGTAGTCGACGTAGCGCACGAGCGCCGGCCAGCGCTTGCGGGTATGTGCGAGCGCTTTGGCGAGGCCGCTATTGGGCGACACGTTGGCGGATACCTGGTTGATCCATTGCTCGAACGCATCGAGCACCGGCCGCGCCTCGCGTTGGCGCCGGGCAAGCCGTTCGGGCGGATCCAGACCTTTGATCTCGGTTTCGATCCGGTACAGCTCGGCGATCTGGCGCAATGCCGGTTCCGCATGTGCGCTGGTCTTCGCCGCATGCAACTCGAAGAACAGGTGGCGGATATGCGCCCAGCAGCCTACTTCGGTGATGCCTAGGGTAAAAAGGGCTTTGTAACCACTGTAGTCGTCCACGACGAGATGGCCACGGAAGGCGCCGAGGAAGTTCCTGGCATGCTCGCCGCTGCGACTGGTGCAGAAGTCGAAAATCGTGATCGGCGATCCGTCCGTGGCGCAGTAGGCAAACAGATACGCACGTGCTGTCTTGCCCGCGCCCGGATCGAGCAGCGCAACCGGCGTTTCGTCCGCGTGGATCACCGGGCGTTGCAGCAGATCGACCTTCATCGCAGACACCAGCGGCATCAGCGCGACGCCGGCGGCGCCGGTCCAGTCGGCCAGGGTCGAACGTGCCAGTTCCACGCCGCTGCGCTGGTAGATCTGCTGCTGACGATACAACGGCAGGTGATCGGCGTATTTGCCGACCAGCACGTGCGCGAGCAGACCCGGCGCCGGTCGGCCACGTTCGATCACGCTCGCCTGGCTCGGGGCGGTCGTCACCGTCTCGCAGGCGCGACAGGCGTACTTCGGATAGATGTGGCGGCGCACGAAGAACTCGGCCGGCTTGCAGTCGAGCTGCTCGGTGACGTCTTCGCCCATCGGCGTCAGAGCGTTGCCGCACTGCGGGCACGTGCACGAGGCGGGCTCGTGACGAACTTCCTCGCGCGGCAGGTGTTCCGGCAACGGCAGGCGCTTGGGTTGGCGCCGCGGTGCAGACGGCGATTCCTTGAGCGTCTCCAGCTCCGTCTGTATCGCGGCGATGTCTTCTTCGAGCGACTCCTCGAACAGCTGGCGCTGGGCCGGGTCGAGCTGTTCGGAACGGCGGCCGTACAGGGCGCGGTTCATCGCCGCCATCTGTGCTTCGAGAACCTTGATGCGCGCGGCGCGGTAAGCGCCGACCGCTGCCATCTCGGTAATCTGTGCATCGCGCTGGGCAATGAGGGCATCGCGGTCAGCCAACGCAGCCAGCGCTTCACGCAGTTGCCTTTGCAGATCGTCGTTGGCCGAGGCATCAACACTCATGCGTCGATTGTAAAGTTATACCAGCGCACCGGCCAGCGGTTTTGCGCACAACCGATGCCAGTCCACGCCGGTGCACAACCAGGCGAACGATTGCGCGTCGATCTCGCAGACGCGATCGCTGCTGCGCGGCCAGATGAAGCGGCCTTCGCGCAAGCGCCGCACGCACATCCACACGCCACTGCCGTCGGCGCAGATCACCTTGATCCGCGTGGCGCTGCGATTGCGGAACACGTACGCGCCTCCGGCGAGTCCGTCGTGACCGAACTGCATCGCAATCGCCGTCAACAAGCCATCCATGCCGCGACGCAGATCGATCGGCTCCACCGCGATCCACCACGACGTCGGGTTCAACATGCAGACGTCTCGCGAATTAATGCAGCGAGCCAGCATGGGTCTGTGCCGGCCGGCACTGCGATACGCCAGGCACCATGCGCCAACTCGATGGTCACCGGCGGCGTGTTGCCGACCACGCGGACTGGAACCAGAGCTGGCCCAGGCGTGCTCGACTTGCGCTTGAGCAGGTAGCTCCAATGCGCCAACGTCAACGCGTTGATGCCATGCTTGGCACCATATTGCTTCTGCGTCAGGCCGCTCGATCGCCACGCTTCAATGTGACGACGCCAGAATGCTTCGGTCTTCGATGTCTGCACGCTTGGCGCTCCGCGGAAGTGAGCGGCAAGCATTGTTCCGCGGATCGGGGACCGGAATGTGGCGGGGCCGGACGCTTACCAACCTTCATCCGTTCCTATGTAAGTGATATCGCCGACCCACACCTGATTCGGCGCATCGGCGGTGAAATCCTGTTGCAGCAGATTCTCCGCCACCGGCAGTGAGTGGTTGGAGTTTGTCGTCGCCTTGAACTTCCTGGCGGCCTTGGCCCGCAAGCCTTGTCGGCGCAGACTTTCCGCTACCTGCCGCCGACCAATGCTCAGGTGGCGTGCCAGACGCGGCGCGCCTGCGCGGCCCTTCCTC
>NZ_JANFQO010000065.1 GCF_024437735.1 Tahibacter harae
AACTCCGCGCTGAAGCGCTTGCGTTCCGTCTTGCCTTCTGATTTCTTCCTGCTCATCTGTCTCACTCCGGATTGCGATATTGAATCGCTTATCCGGGTGTCCGAAAAGCAGGGGCAGGATCATACATCCGGCTGCGCGGGCACTGGTTGCAGCGCGCCGGCTTTCCGCCCAATGGACACATCCGCGTGCGCGTCCTCGATGGCTGTCTGGTCATGACGTGCGAACCGCCACTGCCCGCCAAGACACGGCGACCATAATGGCCACATAGAACAAAAGGCCCCGCAATTGCGAGGCTTTTTGCACCGATCACACAAGAACAAGCTCAAGCAATCAGAGGATGATCAGAGAAGCCCTTGCAACGACGTCGGATTTTTCCGACTACCGAGGGATTTATGGGTGTCCTGTTTTCATGTTTTCACGGTCTGGTCATGACCTGTGAAGCGCCGCCGGCCAAGATTCGGCGGCGATGACAGACCGCAACAACAAACATCAAAAGCCCCGCAGTCTCGGGGCTTTTTGCTCTGATGGAAGTTAACCTGACCCCACTAGTTCGCCCACCAAGAACGACTGTGTGTCAAATGCGCCGACAAACCCCACCCATCCAGAACCTCCTGCCATATCATCAGCGTACCGCAAAGCATCATCCCATTCACCTAAAGTGGCTATTTCCATCTTTATCGTTTCAGATGCTTTATTAAAAAATTCCGGACCCAGTCCACACTGAACAATCCGAATCGAGTTATTTGCCCCAACGGAAGAGCACACATACCTAATAATGGCACTCGAAGACAGAGCGACAACTGATACATCCTCATTCTCATAAGGAATAGTCGCCACTACTGCAGACAGCCCATCGAGAACACCTTGTTTGTCATCCGGATCAACCTGGATGGCTCCTTCACCAATGAGCCCCTTAGTCCATTCAATGTCCACAATGCATGCAAACAGCAACAATCCATCCATGTAGGCGGACCTGATCGTTCGCCGCAAATACTCGATATCAACAGGCAATATCACTGTATCGATCCCTCCGGAATGTGAAACTCAAATCCGCTGTCCTGCCAATACCTAGGGCCATTCGTATGCCCCCCAGCAACTGCCCAGTCCATGCGGAACAGCTGATCCTGAGCAGCAAGTTTCTTACCTTTAGAAAACCCTATGCCAAAAAATCGGGTGCGATGCCCACCAACCCCTAACACTAGTCGACGAGACCCAAAATTTGCCAACGGAATCCTGACAGGCGTTGGCAACAAATCCGATCTGCCCGGCTTGAAGGCAAGTCCAGGAGTAGGAAGATAGAAAACAATATTTGATGAAGAGTCTGCAAGAAAATGTTTAAATGTATTTATCTTGTAGGTAACTATGCTTGAAACGAGCTTCCTTGCATTAGCTTTTAGCGCATGCAGACCTCTTTCGAAGCCTTGCGGTGAAAGATTTCCCGAGAACTCAGCAGGCCTCAGATAGCCATTAAGATTGGCTAGCATGCCAGGGTCAGTCAGTACTCTTAGGGCTTCCGCAAGTGCTTGGATAGTGCTCACCGCGCTTTGCACTTTATGAACAGTGTTCATTACTCCAATTGCGCGAGATAGGAGAGTTCCCATGACATTATTTGCAGCAGTTGCATCAATTAGGGTAGCCATCCCCGACGGATCTAGATAGTTGGCACCATTGGCATTGGCGTATAAATATTTGTGGATCGAGATTGGATCAGCATCGAATCCGCTGAAGTTGTCCTGCTGCGTGAACCGCCCACTGCTGGGATCCATGTATCGAGCGCGCAGGTAATAGAACCCCAAATTCGGATCGAACTGCTCCCCCGTGTACTGATAATCCGTCGCCGGATTCTGCCCCGCCGCCAGCTCACTGGCCCACTCGTCGCGATCCCCGAAGGCGTGATACGCATACCGGTCAACCGGGCTGCCAGCCGCATCGGTCAGCAACCGCGTACTGCCCAGCCCGTCATAGTGGAAGGTGCTGGCTACCGCCACCGGATTCGGCGTACCGCTCGGCGCCCCGACATTCGGCAGCAGGTTGCCCTGCATATCCCGTAGCGCGTACTGCCCGAGCAGATCGTCGCCGTAGGTGTACGCCGCCTTCAGGCTCAAACCACTGACGCTGGCTCCCGGCGCCAAGGGAGCGCCGACCCGCTCCTCGATCACCTGCGCATACGCCTGGTTCGGATCGATCAGGTAGCGGACTTCCTTCGCATCCAGCGTGCTGGCCTTCTGGATCTGGCTACGCCGGATACCGTCGTGGGTGTAGGTGTACTGGGTGATATCCAGCACACTGCCCACCTGCCGCTCCACCTGGGCCAGCTTGTTACGCCCGTCGTAGCGGTAGCGTGTGGTTGCGTCGGGCGCGATGGTCTCGACCAGGCTGCCGTTGAGGTCGTAGCGATGCGTCGTCAGACGGGTCATGCCGTTGCTGACGGCCGTCTCGTCGAGCAGACGGTCGTTCGCGTCGTAGCGGTAACTGGTCGTTGTCGTGGAC
>NZ_JANFQO010000066.1 GCF_024437735.1 Tahibacter harae
TGCAGGTGCAACTGAGCGGGTTTACGGCGCGGGTGTTGGCCGAGCCGGTGATGGCCGCGGCGCCGGGCACGGCATCGGCGGAAGCGGAAGTGACGCTGCAGCAGCCGCAGTGGGTGGCGGCGGTGCGCGGATCCGATGGCGCTGGCGTGGATTCGTCGGCCTCGACGGCGGCACGTCGTCAGGTACTGATCGTGGGTGCGACAGCCGCGCAGGCCGCGGCCGTGTCAGCAGAACTGGGCGCTACGGCGTGCGCTGCCGTGGCGCTGGATGGCGCCGCCGCCGAAGCGTTTGAAGCGCTGGCGCTGGCGGTGTTCGCAGCGGCGCAGACGGCCGTGCGTGCGCGCGAAGCGGTGCGGCTGCAAGTGGTGCTGGCCGGTACCGCGGCACCTGCATTGGCGCTGGGCGTGGCGGGTTTGCTGCGCACGGTGCAGGAAGAACACGCGCAGGTGCGCGGTCAGGTGATCGAAGTGGCGTCGCGGGAACCGGCCGAGGTGGCCGCGGCACTGCAGGATGCGGCCGCGCGTGACGCGGTGGAGTTGCGCTGGGTGGACGGTGCCGTGCAGCAGCGTGTCCTGCGCGATCTGCCGACTACCCCGGCGCTGCCGGCGGCAACGCCGTGGAAAACCGGCGGCGTGTATCTGATTACCGGCGGTGCCGGTGGCCTGGGCCGCTTGCTCGCGCAGGAAATCGCGCAGCAGGCCGAAGGCGTGACCCTGGTGCTGGCCGGCCGCTCGATGCTGGATGCGGCGGCGCAAGCGGCGCTGAACGCGGCGATTCCCGCGGCGACGGTGCGCTACCACGCGGTCGATGTCGGCGATGCGGCGGCCGTGCAGGCACTGGTGACCGCGGTGATCGCCGAACACGGCGCGCTGCACGGCGTGATCCACGCAGCCGGTGTGGTCAAGGACAGCTTCGTGCTGAAGAAGACCGCGGCGGAATGGCGCCAGGTACTGCGGCCCAAGGTCGCCGGTGTCGAGGCGCTGGACGCGGCGACGGCCCCGGTCGACCTGGATCTGTTCGTGGTGTTCTCGTCGCTGTCGGCGCTGGGCAATGCGGGCCAGGCCGACTACGCCGCGGCCAATGGTTACCTGGACGGCTTTGCGCAGCAGCGCCAGCAGCGCGTGGCGCGCGGTGAACGGCAGGGCCGTACGGTGTCGGTGAACTGGCCGTACTGGGCCGACGGCGGCATGCGCATCGATGCGGCGACGCAGACCTTGCTCAAAGACCGGCACGGTTCGCTGGCGCTGTCGACGGCCCAGGGTTGGGCGGCGCTGTACCAGGCGCTGGCCAGCGGTGCCGCGCAGGTGCTGGTGCGGGCGGCGGTGAAGGGCTGGCAGGGCGCTGCGGTACCTTCGGCACGTGACAGTGCCAACGCGGTAAATGCGGCCAATGCGGTTAATGGTACTTATGGTGCCTATGCGCCGGATGCAGCCAACCGGGCTGCAGTGAAGAGCGCTGTAGCCGCATCCGCAGCGGCTACTTCCGCAGCGGCGTCCGCCCCGGTCTCGTCGGAAGCCACCCGCACCGCTTCCATCACCGACTGGACCCTGGGCCGCCTGTACGACGAAGTGGCGGCCCTGCTCAAAGTCTCGCGCAGCGATCTCGATGCCGATGCGGAGTTCAGCGAATACGGCTTCGATTCGATCAGCCTGACCGCCTTGGCCAACCGCCTCAACAGCGAGTTCGGCCTGAGCCTGATGCCGACGGTGTTCTTTGAACAGCCCAGCCTGCGCAGCCTGGCCCAGCACCTGGCCCGGATCGACGACGGACGCTGGGCGCAGCGCTGGGTCGCGGCGCCGGATACTGCGGCAGCGGCGCCGGCCGGCACGGCGGCAGACGTCGCAAGTGCGACGGCATCCGCTCCGGCGGGAGCGGCCGCATCACCGGCTGCACCGGCGCGTGTTGAAATTTCACCGTTGCCTGCAACAGCAACGAATCCGGCCGCACGCCGCCGCGGCCGCTGGCTGCCCGGCGATGCCGCCGCGTCTGCGCCGGCCGCATCCACCGGACCGGACGCGCTGCGCGCCGCCGGGCGTGAACCGATCGCGATTGTCGGTATGAGCGGCCGCTTCCCGCAGGCGGACGATCTGGCGGCGTTCTGGGCGAACCTGATTTCCGGTCGCGACAGCATCGAAGAGATTCCGTCTTCGCGCTGGGACTGGCAGGCGATCTACGGCGACGCACAGGCGCAGGCCAACCGCAGCCAGTCCAAATGGGGCGGTTTCATCGCCGGCGTGGACGAGTTCGATTCGCTGTTCTTCGGCATCTCG
>NZ_JANFQO010000067.1 GCF_024437735.1 Tahibacter harae
AGTACATTGAGGTTGACTACAATCGAAACCGCCTTCACTCGACGCTCGGCTACCTCAGCCCAGAGCAGTTCGAGCGAGCACACGCCGCTTAAACGGGCGTCCGAAATCCAGGGGCAAGATCAGATTGAGTGGATTCGCTCGTTAGTTATTCGGAGAGTCCTTAAAGTAGATAACTGCTTCCTGTCCGCGAACTATCCTTCCAATCTGACAAATCAGTCTCCCCTCGCTGATGCGATAGAACTCGAAGTCGTCATAACCGTCGTCATTGACCAACTCGCACTTGACCTCACCCGAAGCATCATGCAAGAGCTTCGCAAGTTCGTAGAGGAACCGAACGACCTGACGAGACGAATCCCTACCAGAGTACTCGAACTCCAAGAAGGTTTCTCCTACATCAACCTGCAGCGCAACGCTTTCCGCGAGTGCTTTGATCTGTATTACCCTATTCTGATCAATCGCTGGGAACGTTAGGTAAGCGGAATACTCCTTCATCTCATCACTCCACCAATTCGATTTGATACTGAGCGCCGGCTCGCTCCGCGTTTCTCTTGATGAACTCGCTAACCTCCGCGGCGGGCTTACCACCAGAGAACTCAAACAAAGCCGATCTCTGCGTTACTTGCGCAGCTTCCAACGTCGCGCGGATTTGAGCTCGTCTACTTTTGCTCAAGAAGTTCTTCGCGTTGACTTCAAACGCCGGCGCTGACCCTGTTTCATTGGGCCAAACGCCTGTCCAACATACTGGTCGCTTACCATATCGAACTCTCGATTGCTAAAGCCTTCGATATTTACACTCGCCTGTCCACCGTGCTTTTTGGCGAACGCCTGTGCCCCCTCATCTCTGTCCTTTGTCGGCGTAACGCGTCGGAACGGTGATGGGGCACCTCCCGCTTCGCTGTCGGCATGCCCTGCGAAGTCAGCCGCGGTGCGCCGTACTACAGGACGACTACCGCCCCCTTCTGCAATCGTTATAGCACGCGCTGGCTCCACGGCCTTCGCTGCCGACCCAGCAGTCATGCCACCCAGCGCAGTCAGATAGAACAGCGGGTCTTTCAGCGCTGCCCCCCAGCTACTGGTTAGGTGCGACATAGCACCTGTGATATTCCCGCTCGCTATCTCGCGATGCGCGCGCTGTACCTCAATGTTACTTGGAGTCGCTCCACCCATCGTGCGGCTGTACGCCGCCATGTTCATTTGATACGACTCGTGCTTGACAAAATAGTCGAGCGCGTCGGGCGGCACTGTCCAATCGAACTGACCGGTTTCGCGGTTTTGTGCCGAATAGAAGCGAACCGCCTTGTTGTCATCTTTCGGATCTACATGCGGAACCAGACGGTAAAGCTCGGTGTTGATGTGTTCATCAGGCGTCAGCGACACCGTTGGCAGTGCGAACGCACGATCCGCATTGACTTCCGTTAAGTGCGGATCACCGCGCAGCGCGTTACGCGCAGTCGTCTGCGGTATCGGCCGATTCGGGGAAGTCCATTGCGGCAATGGACAATTCTCCACTTCATGTCCACGGCACGCTTGTCTCCCATCCGAGTCCAAATACACCGTGGGATTGGCATAGGCGTACAGATACCTGTGCAAACTCGGCGGCTCCAGATCTTTGCCGGCCTCGGGATCTTCCGTGTTAAACCGCGCCGTCGCCGGGTCGTAGTAGCGGGCTTTGGCGTAGTAGAGGCCGGATTCGGTGTCCTTGAGGTAGCCGGTAAAGCCGACCGCTTGGCCATCGGTAACCGGCAATTCCGCGTTGGCGGCGTCGCGATCCGGAGTGACCAGGGTGCCATTCGTCCCCAGCTGTGCGCGCACCTCCCCAAACGCGTCATAGCTCGTTCGCGCACTGACCGCGCCTTCGGCCGTCAGCAACGCGATCGGCGAGCGCAGCGCATCCAGCAGGTACTGACGCCGTTGGGGTGTGGTGCCAGCCTTGGTTTCCGCCAGCAGTTGCTCCGCGCTGTAGTGGTACAGCTTCAGCGTGTTGCCGATGGTGTTGGTTTCGGCGAGCAGGCTTTGGCCGTCGTACTGGTAGCGCGTGGTCGTACTGCCGTCGGTCTTTTCGCGGCGGAGGCCGTCGGCATGGTAGGTGAAGTGGAGGGTGGTGCCGTTGCCTAAACTCAAGGCCTTCATGCGGTCGCGGGCGTCGTAGGTGTAGACGCGTGGGGTACCGC
>NZ_JANFQO010000068.1 GCF_024437735.1 Tahibacter harae
CGGTACGCCGAATCCGGTGGCGGTAGCCAGCACCTTCCACTATGACGGGCTGGGCAGTACGCGGTTGCTGACCGATGCGGCTGGCAGCCCGGTTGACCGGTATGCGTATCACGCCTTCGGGGAGCGCGACGAGTGGACCAGTGAGCTGGCGGCGGGGCAGAATCCGGCGACGGATTATCAGTACACGGGAGAGCAGTTCGATCCGAATTTGGGGCTCTATTACCTGCGGGCGAGGTATGTGGACCCCGGCAACGGGAGGTTTACCCAGCACGATACGTTCGCCGGATTTAGCGGCGATCCGGTAACGCTCCATAAGTATGCCTATGCAAACAACAATCCTTCGATGCTGGTGGATCCGTCCGGCTACTTCAGTCTTGTTGAGGCCAGTACGGTCAACAACATCATTGGGCATCTAAGCGAGTTCAATGTTAGTAGCGGGTTTGACCTAGGAAACAAGCTGGCAAATCCAGGAAGCGATCTGCCTTCATTCGAAGGTTGGTCAATGCTTGCGTCTATGATTCCGTTTGGAACAGGCGCGAGATGGTTGACCCGAGGTTTGAAGGAAGTGAAATATGGTGCAGGCGTTGTTCGCTATAGCGCCAAGCATCCGCCGAGTGAAAAAGAAATTGCTGCTGCTGCTCTAATAGCGGAGAAGAACGGCGCGAAGATCTTTCTGCGGGGCGATGGAGTTAAAGGCGCTGACGCGCTGATAGACGGAATAAAGTGGGAGATCAAGACGCTTCGGGCTGGGACGAACAATGCCGTCGCAGGTAACATCAAATGGTCAGTAAAGCGCCAATCAAGTCGAGTAGTGATCGATGGAAGAGTAGCAGGGCTTACGGAGGACGCGGCGCGAGCTGGCATCGCGCGAGCTGCGCGAGATGGCTACTCGGCTACGGAACTGATGGTGCTGCTTCCGGGCGACAAGATTCTGTGTTTCTGAAGGTGAAGCAAATGGATTTCGAATTTCGATCAAAAGTAGCGGAATATTTTCGATCTCTTGCTGACGAAGACCTTGCACGATTTTTTTATGAAGCCATGCGGGCACGCAACGAATACCGAAAACATGAGGATGGCGAATTTTGGAATGATGTGTATGTCATTGGTATAACATCGCACATGTCGGGCGAACCAGCGGAGACATATATCCTCGCTGCTGCGGTTGACCCCGATCAACCGGGCCTTGATGATGTGAAGCATCTGGGCGCGAACAATAGCGGAGAGTGCGACACCTGCAAGACGCCGATCCTTACCACGTCGAAGGTTGCTAGATGTCCAGTCTGCGAGAGCAAAGTCCAGTGTACTTGAATTGGTGTAAATGGCGTCAGGACGAGGATCGGGACAACCACATCTCGGAAATCTCCGAGATCACGCGGAGGCGATCTCTGATTGGCTAGCGGTTGTTTCGTGTTGGTATATGCAGCCTGCCAGCAAAAAGCCCCGCAGTTGCGGGGCTTTTTGTGTGTCTGTCATCGCCGCCGAGTCTTGGCTGGCGGCGGCTCGCAGGTCATGACCAGGCAGCCATCAAGTATGCGCACGCGGATGCGTCCATTGGGCGGAAACCCGGCGCGCTGCAGCCAATGCCCGCGCAGCCGGATGTAAGTGGCACAGACCGATATCGCGGTGCCCCTGTCGGGAATTCCGGCGCGCACGACCCGTTACGTCTACGATGCCGAGAGCCGCCTGATCGGCGTCGTGCTGCCCAATCCGCAGACGGGCGAAAACCCGGTCGGCATCGCCGACGCCCTGGGCCGCGGCGAATATCCCGCCGCGACCATCGCCAGCAGCGGCGTGCTGGTCACGCGCTATGGTTACGACGAGCAGGGCAACAAGATCAGCCAGACCGACGCGCTCAACCGCACCACGACCTGGGCGTATGACAAGGCCGGCCGCGTAATCCGCCGTACCCTGCCGCTG
>NZ_JANFQO010000069.1 GCF_024437735.1 Tahibacter harae
GCGGCCGATGCGCCGGAGCGTACGGCGCCGCCGGCACACCCGCGGCGCGACCGCCGCGCGGCCGCGCGGCGGCGCCGCTTCGCCGTGGCGCTGGCCGCGGGCCTGGGCCTGTTCGCCCTGCTGCTGATGCTGCCGTCCGGCAATCCGCCGCAGACGCCGGCGAACGTCGCCGTCACGCCTGCACCCGAATCCGCGCCGGCGAACGTCGCCGCCACGCCCGTGTCTGCGTCGCCGGCAGCCGCCGACAGCCGCACCGAACTGGCCGCGCTGCGCGGCGAATCCGCCCGCATCGAGGAATGGCTGCGCAGCCTGCGCGCCGACGAAACCCCGCTGGATGGCCGCAGCCTGATGGCCGCCACCGAGATCGAAGACATGATCGGCCTGGTCGATCTGCAGCTGGCCGCCGGCAGCGATGCCGGCGCCGACGCCCCGGCGCTGTGGCGCACGCGGGTGGAACTGCTGCGCGAACTGGCCGCCGTGCGTACCACTTACAGCCTGGCTGGCACCGGCATAGCCGCGAACGGAACCGCGGCCGCGCCCGACTTCAATACTTTGTGAGGTATTCCATGAAAGCGCTTTTTCCCTTGTTTGCCATGACCCTGCTGGGCGCGGCACAGGCGGCCGAGCCGGCTGCCCGGGCCGAACCCGCGGCCCGGGCGGCCGCCAGCCCCAGCCCCGTCGCCGCGGCCCGCGCCGGCGCCTACGCCACCCCGGCCGAACAGGCCGCCGCCCGCGCCGAGATGGACAAGCTGCGCGAAGAGATGCGCGTGCTCGGCCGGCGCATGGGCGAACTTTCGCTGCGCCTGGGCGACGGCAGCTCGCGCGGCTTCGCCTGGCGCTATCTCAGCGATTCCGACCGCGCCATGCTCGGCGTGGTCATGCGCAATGACGACAAGGGCATCCGCATCGCCGCGGTCACGCCCGGCGGACCGGCGGAAAAGGCCGGCGTGCGCAACGACGACATCCTGCTGGCCATCAACGGGCGCAAGCTCGAAGGCGATGAGATGTCCGCGGCCAGCGAACTGCTGCGCGAGCTGACGGTGGACGAGGAAGTGAAGCTGAAGCTGCTGCGCGACGGCAAGGAGGTCAACGTCGTCGCCAAGGCCGCCCGGCGCGAGGCGCAGAACTGGCCGCGGGTGATGGTCAGCGCCGATGCCGGCGCCACTGTCGACGTCAGCACCGATATCGGCATCGACGCCGAGCGCATACGCCGCGATGTGGAAGAACAGCTCAAGGGCGTGCGCCACGAGCTGCGCCACAGCCTGGGCGCCAACGGCAGCCTGCAGCAGCTGCGCAACCTGCGCATCAACCTGATGCCCTGGTGGGGTATCAACCTGGCGCCGCTGAACCCGGAACTGGGCGCGTACTTCGGCACGGACAAGGGCGTACTGGTGCTGTCGGCCGATGCGGACAGCATGCCCGGACTCAAGGGTGGCGACATCCTGCAGAGCGTGGACGGCAACCGCGTCGAGGAACCCGGCGACGTGATGCGCCAGCTGCGCGACGCGCGCGCCGGCAGCGAGGTGAAGCTGGGCGTGCTGCGGCAGAAGAAGAGCCTGACCCTGAATACCAAGGTGCCCGAATACAAGAACATGTTCCCGCTGCCGCCGGAACCGCCCGCGCCGCCGGCCGCACCTGCGCCGCCCGCCGCCCCCGCCGCCCCGGCCGCCCCGGCTCCGCCCGCGCC
>NZ_JANFQO010000007.1 GCF_024437735.1 Tahibacter harae
GCCGCTGGTGCTGCTGCTGAAGTTCGCCACCGGGGCCACGTTGGCCGGGCCCGTGGACACCGTGACCGTGCTGGTCTTGGTATTGGTCGCGCCGTCATCGTCGGTGACCGTCAGCGTGACCGTGTAGGTACCGGCCGCGGCATAGGTGTGGCTGGGGCTGGCCGCGGTGGACGTGCCGCCGTCGCCGAAGTTCCAGCTGCGCGAGACGATGCTGCCGTCGGAATCAGTGGAGCTGTCGGTGAAGTTCGCCGTCAGGCCGCTGGTGCTGCTGCTGAAGTTCGCCACCGGCGGCACGTTGGTGGTGCCGCCCGAGCAGGCCGGCCGCGTGCCGCAGGCGATGCCGTGAACGTTGAACGCATCCCAGATGCGGCAGGCGTTCGGCGTGCCGTTGGCCAGGTTGCCGTCATCGTCGTCGGCGGCCAGGTACACCGTATACCAGTTGTTGGAACCGCAGCCGTCGACGCTGGCAGCCGCATTGCACTTGCCGCCGGAAGCGACGCGATAGGCGCTCTTGGACGTGGTCAGGCTGGCATACCAGATCTTGTCCATCTGCGCCCAGCCGGCGCTGGAGCCGTGCGCGCCGACCAGGGACTGGGCCAGATCCCAGTTCGCGGTACTGGCGATATACGACTCGCAATGGCCTTCATAGCCCATCGGGCCCTGGTAGGGCGAAATGCCGTTGACCAGGTAGGGGCAGGCCAGGCGGTCGCAGTTCAGGCCGGCGTCGGCGGTAACGTTGGACGGCTTGGCGATGGTGGCCGCGCCCTGCAGGCTGAAGGCGAACAGGTCGCGTACGCCGGTACAGGTGGAGCGGCAGTTGGTGCAGCCGTTGCGGCCGGTGAAGAAGCCGTTGCCGATGCAGGCGTCCTTGGTTTCGAGGAAGGCGAAGGTATCGCCAACCGCCTCGCCGCTGCCGTATTCCGAAGCGGCGCCGCCGCTGTTCTGGTCCATGCCATGGCCCCACTCGTGCAGGAACACCGCAGGGATTTCGCCGGTGTTGGCGCAGGTGATGGTGGAGTCCGACGGATGCGTGCCGGATTTGTAGAAATTGGCCGAGCTGCCGCCCCAGGTCGCATTGCAGACGTCGTTGACGTTCATGTTCGCGGTCACCTTGGAGGCGATCCACGAATTGCTGGGCAGGAAGGTCGCCGCCTTGCGGTTGATCCTGGTCAGGTAATAGAAGCCGGTGCGCGAGGCGCGGGTGTTGCCGGCGCCGCCCGGGGCGCTGGTATTGCCGCAGTCGGTGCCGGTGTCCGTGCCCAGGTGCAGGTTGCCGTCGGTGGAATTGGACAGCGAGATCGAGCCGCAGGAATCGGACATGCGGAAATACTTGCCGTCCAGCGCCGTGGTCGCCGTGCCGCTGGAATAGTCGTAGATGCCCAGCGCGTCGGTGACCTTGGCGGTGCCGTTGGTCACCGCCGCGAACGGCAGCGGCACTATCGTTTCCGGACCGGTGTTCAGGCCCAGGAACACGCCGCCGTCGACCGTGGCCGCGGCGTACAGGGTCTGGTCGCGCACTTCAATGACGCGGTTGGTCTTGGCGTCGACGAGCAGATCGTAGATGGCCTTGTCGCCGAAGTTGCGGAACACGAAGCGCCAGGCCAGGCGGTGCTCGTAGCCTTCGCCGTCCACGCCGGAATAGCCGTCGCCGGCGGAACGGCCGTCGCTGGCATAGGGCAGCAGCAGCAGTTCACCGCGGTTGATGGTCTGGCTGATGCGCACGTCGGCGCCGAAGCCCAGTTCCTGCCGCGCCAGCTCGAAGGCCTTGGCGCGGTCGGACACGGCGAGGGTGTCGGTCTTCACCGGCGCGACCATGTGGCTGCCGAACTGGACGATGTTGCCGTTGGAGATGCGGAAGAACAGGTTGGCGCCGCGCACGCGCACGCCGTTCTTGGATTGGGCGAACTCCACGAACCAATGGCTGTTGCCTTCGCCGTAGCCGATGCTGGCTTCGGTGTCGAGCTGGAATTCAAGCCCGTCGGTCTTGAGCAGGTCGCCGTTCTTGGCGATGAAGTCGAGCAGGCGTGCCTCGACCACGGCCAGGTCGACCGTCTCGCTGCGCGCCAGGCCCAGTTGCTCCAGGCTCAGCGAATTGCCGCGGCCGGGAATCAGCGCGATGCCCGAGCCCTGGATCAGGTCGGGGCGGTCGGCGCGGCGGTCCCAGCGCATTTCCCACTGGCCGGGATTGCGGCCGAGGAAGTCGGCGGCGGCGCTGTGCTGGCTCATGCGCGCGGTGAGCTGGATGGTGGCTTCCAGTTCCGGCTGTACGGCCAGTTCCGGCGCCAGGAAGGCCCGGACCGGGCCGACGCGGGCGCCGCCGGTTTCTATCGGCGGCTGTACGGCGAACGCCGAGCCGGCGGTGAGCAGGCCCAGCAGCAACGGCTGCAGCAGGCGTGCGGTGGTGAGTTGGCGCAGCCGCTCGAAGCGGCGAGGCGCAGGCGCGTGGCGATGCATGAAACTTCTCCCTCCAAAGTCGTTTCTCGATCAGGAATGCCTGCGTCACCTCGCCGGCGCGAACGCCACTCCCCGTAGCGGACGGCCGCGCCGTGTCAGGGCGGGGGCCAGGCTTTTCGATCATGACCGGCCCTGGCGGAAAAGACGTCGGCAAATAAATTTTTCCTGCGCTGGTCCTGCAAGCCGTTGATTGCGGCTAGTTATTTATTTCCGTAATGAAACCGGCGGCGGGCCGGCGCGGCGAGCGGCGGCTGTACGGAAAAATGCCTGTGCCGGCCGCTTGTCCGGCGCTGCCTTGCGGCTGAGCCGTACGGCGGAGCATCCCGGGCGCAGCGGGCGGCGCAAGGCGGAGTGCGGGGCGGGCGCAACCGAGGTACGGCCCCTCCTGCGGCGGCGGCCGGGCAGAACCTTGCCCTGGCCCGCCAGCTGAACCGGGGCTAGCGATTTATTTCGTTGCCGAACAGCGGCTTGTCTTGCCTGGCCAGGACCCGCATCGCGGCTGCGATGCGCTGACGAGCCCGAGCGGCCTGGGTTATTCTTGTCCCCTACCCGCAGGTCAGGACCTCCATGCAGGCAATGGCGCGGCCGCAGGCCGGCGACAGCGTGCGCTACCGCTTCGCCGACGTGGTCATCGAACCCCAGGGCCGGCGCATCTTCGTCGGCCAGCGCGAACGCGCCGCCTCGCGCCGCGCCTTCGACCTGCTGCTGACCCTGTGCGCCATGCCCGGCCGCGTGCTCACCCGCGACGAACTCAGCGCGCGGCTCTGGCCCGGCGGCCAGATCGTTTCCGACGAGGCCCTGACCCAGGCCATCTTCCGCGCCCGCGCCGTGCTCGGCGCCCAGGGCGAGCGCATCGTCACCCTGCGCGGCGTGGGCATACGCTTCGACGCCGAAGTGATCTGCGAGCCGGCGCCGCTGCCGGGCGTGGTGATGGCGGGCAGCGCGGAGGTTGTGGGTGAGGCGGCGCTGGCGGCAGCGGGGCGGGTCAACGGCGAGGCGGCAGCGGCGGCGTCCGTGTCGATCAACGGCGAGGCTGCGCCGATATCTGCGCCGATGGCGGCCGTGCCTGTGTCCACACCCGCAGCCGCGTCTGTGCCTGTTGGCGCGCCCGCGGCCGTTTCCCCTGCGGCGCCGGCAGTCGCGGCAGCGCAGGCCATTGCTGCGGGATCTGGTGTCGCCCCGGCATCGCCTGCCGCCACTGCACCGCCTGCTGCATCTGTGCCGAGCCAGAACCCGGCATCGGTGCCTGTCGCGACAATTTCCGCCGCAACCGCGGCCGCGCAGCCGGCGCTTGCCGACCGCAGCGCCGCAGCGACAGCGCCGACGCCGACAGCAACGCAGCCGGCGCCGGCCGAGGCGCAGCCGTTCCGCTCCCGCCGTCGCCGGTTCGCCATCGCCGCGCTGCTGCTCCTGGTCCTGGCCGTCTTCACCATCTTGCCGCTGCTGCGCGGCGACGCCGGCCTGATTGACGAGGGCTACGGCATCGGCCAGGCCGATCTGCACGCGGCCCATGCAGACAGCGCGCACCTGCTGGCCGAGGCCGTGCGCCACGACAACAACGGCGACCGCCCGCGCGGCCGCGCCGTGCTGGAAACCCTGGCCGACAGCGATCCGCGCACGCCCTGGCCGCCGCTGATCCTCGCGCTGTGGTCGGTCGGCGCCGGCGACACCGGCAACGCCGATATCTGGCTGGCGCGGGCACGCGAGCGCGCCGCCCCGCTGCAGGACACCTATGTCAATGCCATGCTGCGCTATACCGAGGCCGAGCGCAGCGGCAATCCGCAGGACATCATCCGCTACGCCGGCGCCGTGCTGGACCTGCGGCCGCAGGCCTGGCGCATGCATCTGGCGCGGGCGCATCTGAAGAACTATCAGGGGCTGCGCGAGGCGGCACTGGCGGAGATCCGCCAGATCGAGATCCGCGCCCTGGGCAACCGCAAATTGGAAATGGCCCTGGCCGACCGCGCCGCCTTCGGCGACGTGGCCGGTGCCCAGGCCGTGCTGGACAGCCTGCCGCGTGGCAGCGACGAAGCCGCCTATGCCTATCTCAGCGGCCGCATCGCCTGGAGCCGGCGCGACCTGGCCGCGGCGCAGCGCGACTGGGAGCGCGCCGCCGGCCTGGCCCAGCGCGACGGCCGCAGCGACATCGGCAACCGCTCGTACGCGAACGCCGGCCTGGCCGCCATGCTCCAGGGCGACCACGCCGCCGCCATCGCCCAGTTCGAACGCGCCCGCGTCGGCATGGTCGAGGCGCGCTGGGTCACCGACGAGATCGACCTGTCCCTGCTGCTGACCCAGCTGCATGCCGTCGACGGCGATATGGCCGGGGCGCGCCGCGAATTCCAGCGCGCCGTCGCCGCGGCCGGGCGCACCGGAGCGAGCAAGCTGACCGGCCTGGTCGTGCTGATCGGCGCGCGCCTGCTGCCGGATATCGACACGGCGGCGGTGCCGCAGGAAGAACTCGATGTGGCCCCGGCCCTGCTCGCCGCGCGCCTGGCACTGAACCGCGGCGACCGCGCCACGGCGAAGCGCGAGCTGGAGCTGGCGCGCCAGCGCGGCGCCCTGGAAGCCGCCTACGCCGACGAGGCCCGTCTGCTCGCCGCCGAACTGGGCCAGACTGTGGCCCCGGAACGCGCCCTGGATCCGCCCTACCCGCCGCTGGCCGCCGCCGCGGCCCGCCTGGAACTCACCGCCCGCACCGGCGCTGCCCACAAAAGTCACTGACGGCAAACGAAATAATTCTGCCGGCAAGAAATCATGGGCTGGCCGTCAGGCAACCATCGACCGCCTCCGCCACGCTTGCCTCGAACCCCGCCCCTGCGGGTCCATTCGAGGACACCCATGTTTCGCACGCTTCGCTCCCTGGTTCGTTCCGGCCTGCAGGACAGCCCTCGCCGTACCCGCCCCGAATCCCGCGCCCATCAGCCCGATTCGAGGACACCCATGTTCCGCAGCCCGCTCCGCAGCGATTCGAGCGATTCGAGGACACCCACTTTCCGCAATCCGCTCCGCGCTCTGGTCCTGCTCGGCCTGCTGGCCGCCCCGGGCCTCAGTTCGGCCCTGACCACGCTATGCGTGAGCAACTCACAACAGCTGGCCAGCGCCCTGCAGTCGGTCAACGGCGGCGCGGACAATCTCATCCTCATCAAGCTGCGCCGCGGCACCTATGCGCCGCCCGCCGGCAGCGGCGGTTTCAGCATGAGCTTCAACATGAACATCAACGGCCGCATCGTGGAGATCTCCGGCGGCTGGACCGGCGACGGCAGCAGTTGCACCGACAAGAACCTCGGCGCCGGCGGCACCTGGATCCTCGGCGACACCGGCGGCGGCGCACTGAAGCTGGATCTGCCGGTGGGCAGCAGCAACAGCACCGTGAGCGTCAGCGACCTGACCTTCACCGCGCCGAACGGCGGCAGCAGCGCCTGCCTGCGCGGCAACGTCAACAGCACCAACCGGCTGGTGATCGAGCGCACGCACTTCGAACGCTGCGTCGCGCCCAGCGGCAATACCGGCAGCATCGTGCTGATCAACAGCGGCGGCGAGATCATCGTGCGCAATACGGTGGTGCGCGGCGGCGTGGGCTCGCTCACTGGCGGCGTCTATGTCACCAGCGACGGCGGCCTGACCCGGCTGAACCATGTCAGCATCACCGCCAATCGCGCGCGCCAGGGTCTCAATCCCGGCGGGCTGTTCGTCAACACCATGGGGCCGGCCCAGGTCCATCTCACCAACAGCCTGGTCTACGGCAACACGGGACTGAACGGCTACAACGACATCGACAGCACCGGCAGCGGTTATTTCGCCGTCGGCTACGTCCATTTCGGCGTACTGAACGGCAACGCCATACAGAGCAACAACCGCATAGGCGACCCCGGCCTGGTCGCACCGGGCAATCCGGGACTGCGCGCCGATTCCTCGCTGATCAACAAGGCGCTGGGCAATGTCAGTGGCGGCCCGGGCACGTTCGACGTCGACGGCCGGCCCCGCGTACAGGACAACTTGGCCGATATCGGCGCCTACGAAGGCGCGTACACCGGCGACGAGATCTTCCGCGACATCCTGCCCTGAGGCGGCGCTGCCGGCGGGCCGCTGCTGCGGGACAAGGACGACGGCGCAGTGCCGCCCCCGGAGGGCCAGGCCCACGGCGGAAATGCGCACGGAGCCGGCCCTGTCCACCGCCAGGACTCGTGGGGGCTCGTCGGCGAACACCAGGAAAACCGGCCAAAGATCTTGATTGCGAGAGAAATAATCCTGGCGGAAAGCAATCGTAGGCCGCCCGTCAGGCAGTCACCCGGGACATCCGCCAGGCTGAACTCGAACCAGCCCGGCGGGCCGGTTTCGAGGACACCCACGAATCGAGCCATTCGAGGAAGCCATTCGAGGACACCCAGGTTTGCCGGTTCAGGCACCTGGCCCCGCCTCGCCGGCAGCCACTTCACGCATTTCAAGGACACCCATGTTTCCCACGCTCCGCTCCCTGGTCCTGCTGGTCCTGCTGGCCGCCCCCGGTCTCAGCTCCGCCCTGACCACGCTATGCGTGAGCAACTCGCAGCAGTTGGCCAGCGCGCTGCAATCCGTCAACGCCGGGTTAGACAATCTGATCCTGATCAAGGTCCGCCGCGGTACCTACGCGCCCCCGGCCGGCAGCAGCGGTTTCAGCCTGAGCCTGAACACCACCAACCGTATCGTCGATGTCTCCGGCGGCTGGAGTGGCGCCGCCAACAGTTGCACCGACAAAACCATCGGCGCCAGCGGCACGCTGATCCTCGGCGGCGCGGGCGGTACTGCGCTGAAATTCAGTCTGCCGGTCAGCGGCAGCTACGGCGCAGTGAACATCAGCGATTTCACCTTCAACTCGCCTGACGGCGGCGAAGGAGCCTGCCTGCACGGCAGCGTAAGCGCCACCAATACCACGACGGTGGAACGGGTGCGCCTGGAAGGCTGCACTTCCAGCAGCTATAGCGGCAGCCTCCTGCTGGTCAACAGCGGCGGCGTGGCGACTGTGCGCAATAGCGTGGTGCGGGGTGGCAAGGGCCTGCGCACCGGCGGCATCAATGTCGACAGCAGCGGCGGCATCACCCACCTGAATCACCTCAGCATCACCGCCAACGTCGCGCGGCTGGGCGGCAATCCCGGCGGTCTGTATGTCAATTGCAACGCCCCATGCCGGGTGCATGTGGACAACAGCGTGGTTTGGGGCAACCGCGGCAACGACGCATTTTTCGATATCAACAACAACGGCAGCGGCTCCGTCACCCTGAGCCATGTACGCTACGGCATGCTCAACGGCACCGTCGCGGCGGATGGCAGCAGCTTCGGCGACCCGGGCTTCGTCGCCTTCGGCAACCCCGGCCCACGCAGTGGTTCGCCGCTACTCAATAGCGGGCGAGCCGAGGTCTCCGGCGGCGCCAGCAATTTCGATGTCGACGGAAAACCACGGCTGCAGGGCAATGCACCGGATATCGGCGCCCATGAAGGCATCTATACCGGCGATGAAATCTTCCGCGATATCCTGCCCTGAAACACCGGCCGCGACCTCGCCCGCTGCTGCCAGGCGGGCGGGAACAGTGCGGGATCGCGCCAATCAGGAGCACTACCGGCATGCATGAACCCGATATCCGCCGCGTGCGCGAAAGCCACGCCCGGCTGACTGATCCCCTTGCCTTCGGCACACGCTTCTATGCGCTGCTGTTCGCCCAGCGGCCGGACGCGCGCCGCCTGTTCCCGCCCGACCTCGACGCCCAGGTGCGCAAGCTGGTCGATATGCTGGCCAGCATCGTGGGTGGCCTGGATGCGCAGGCGCGGCTGCAGCAGGAGTTCGCCGAACTCGGCCGCCGCCATGCCGGCTATGGCGTAAGCGAAGACGACTACGACGATGTCGGCAGCGCCCTGCTGGTGACGCTGCGCGAATTCCTTGGCGATGCATTCACGCCGGAAGTCGAGGAAGCCTGGGCGACGCTGTACGGCGATCTGGCGGAGGCGATGATTGCTGCTGGGGACGAGCGGCGGGGTTCATGATTCGATTCGGGATTTGGGATTCGGGATTCGATTTTTTGGTGATGGGCGATGCGGAATTTCGCTGGTCGCAGCACGGCCCCCTTCGTCCATGCAGCATCACGGATCGCGGCCTGCGCACACTGGCTGGCCGCGCGATCTGTCCGCCGCGGCGCTGACGCGCAAGGAAAAAGTGCAGCCCGTCGCCAAGCTTTATGCCGCCAGCCTGTTCGCTACACGCCATGCGGCCGAGCATCTGGCCGGACTGCTCGGCGCTTCGCACGCTTCCGTCTACAACGACCTGAAACAGGCGCACAGCGCCGGAGCATGACATGAGCACCCTGCCGGACTTCCGCCTGGAAACGCATTTCTCGCGCTGGGAATTCGCCGCACGCTACAACATGGCCGCCAGCGACATGCAGACCCTGTCGCTGGCCGCGCTGCTGGAAATGGCCGCGCCGGACGAGCGCGCCGACTGGGAAGCGCTGCAGCTGGGCTATATCGAGACCTGGGGCACGCCGGCGCTGCGCCAGGCCATCGCCGCAAGCTATGCCACCGTACAGGCCGAAGATGTGCTTTGCTTCGCCGGCGCCGAGGAAGGCCTGTACTGCGCCCTGCTCGCCTTGCTGGGGCCGGACGACCACGCCCTGGTGACCGTGCCCAACTACCAGTCCATGGAAACCGTGCCGGCATCGGTGTGCCAGGTCGAGGCCATCCCGCTGCGGCCGGAAAACCGCTGGCAGCCGGACCTGGACGACGTGCGCCGCCGCCTGCGGCCGAATACGCGCCTGATCGCGGTGAACTTTCCCAACAACCCCACCGGCGCCATCGCCGATGCGGATATTTTCGCCGGCCTGATCGCGCTCTGCGCCGAGCGCGGCATCCATTTCTTCAGCGACGAGGTCTACCACGGCCTGGAACACGATGCGGCCCGGCGCCTGCCCCAGGCGGCCGATTGCTACGAGCGCGCGCTGTCGCTCAATGTGCTGTCCAAGGCCTACGGCCTGCCCGGCCTGCGCATAGGCTGGATCGCCTCGCGCGACCGCGCACTACTGGCGCGGCTGGAGCGCATGAAGCACTACCTGTCGATCTGCAATGCCGCGCCTTCGGAACTGCTCGCGCGCATCGCGCTCGGCAACCGCGAAACGCTGGTCGCCCGCAACCGCGAACGTTGCGCCGCCAACCTGCAGCTGCTGGACCAGTTCTTCGCCCGCCACGCCGACCGCTACGACTGGCGGCGCCCCGACGGCGGCTGCACCGCCTTCGTGCGCTACCGCGGCGCCGACGGCGTGGAAAACCATTGCCGCGAACTGGTCGAACAGGCCGGCATCCTGCTGCTGCCCGCGTCGCTGTATCAGTCGGCACTGGCACCGGTGCCCACCGACCGCTTCCGCGTCGGCTTCGGACGCGATCACACGGCGCAGGGGCTGGCGGTGTGGGAAGCGTTCCTGCGGCGGTGACTTCACCGTCGCCGGCACGCGGTCAATCGAGGCGAAGCCTTGCCGGCGTCCTGTGCAGCGGGGAATCGTGCTGCCGGAACGCATGGCAGCGAACGTCCGCCCTCCTGCCAGAGGCTCATCGTCAAACCGCGGTGGCGAGTCAGGCGAGGCCAAGCCGGTTGGCCTCGATCGCCCGCGCAATCTGTCGCACCGTCGCCGCACGGATCGCGTGATCTGCCGCCTGCGCGCGGAAACGGCCGGCCTGTTCCAATTGAAGTTCCAGGGTTTCCTCGGCGAATTGCCGCTCCACGCCGCCCTGACGCGCAAGCTCGAACAGATGCTCGCGGCTGACCTGTGTCGCCACACCGCAAATATCCGTCTGGTGCTGACCGCCAGGACCTTCGCTATAGGTCAGGTCATAACCGGGCGCGAGACGCCAGCGCCGGTCGCGGCCCAAGCGGTAGGCGAAATTCTTCGCGTGATCGTCACGGTTATGGAAGATCACGTTGAACACGGCGCGGGCATAGGCCTTGGCCACTTCGCGTTCGTCGCGGGTCAGCAGGCGGGTAGCGCGCAGGAAGCTGGTGTAGTCCAGCGCGGGCAGGCGGAAATCCAGCTGCAGTAGCCCGGCGACACTGTGCATGGGCACACGCAGGCCGGCTTCGCGGTCGAAGCGCGCTATGCCGAAGGCGGCCTGGCGCGGCGCCAGATCGAAATAGGCTGTCTGCGGCATCTCTATGCCACAGGCGCGGGCCAGCGCGGCATAGCAATGTTCCACGGCGCAGACTTCCTTGTGTTCGCCGCGGGCCTGGAACTTGACCAGCCAGGGCTGGCTGCCGGCGAATCCGGTCTGGGCGACCGCGCCGCTGGCCGGGTCCACCTGCAGCAGGGCCTTGGGACGGGCCCCCTGCGGCGAGCCGCCGGCCAGGGCCAGGGCGAGCAGGTCGGCGCTGCCTTCGCCGGCCAGCACGGCCTGGGATTCGCGCGCCAGCGCGAGCAGGTCCAGTTCCTCCGCCGGCGCCTCCCATTCCTGCGCCGGCACGAAGGACAGCGCGCCCATGGCCCGGGTGCCGATGAAGGCAAGCCGGCTCAGCGCTGTCGCCGCGATGCCGTGCTGGCGGAACAGCCGATCCATCAGCAGCATGCCCCAGCCGTCGGGCAGCGCATCGGCAATCAGGCCCGGCAAACGCTGTTGGAAGCGGGGAAAATCGGCAAAGCTCTGCGATCGCAGGCTCAGGCTGTAGGGCGAAAGCTCCAGCCCCTGGGCCAGTGCTTCAGGCGAGTACTCGAACAGCAGCGTATCGCGGGTTTCGGCCAGCGTGCCCAGCGGCCAGTCCTCGCCCCAGCCGCAATAGCGGACCTGGAGCTTCTTCATACCGGCCGCCGCCGCGGTGCGCGCTGGCGCAGCGTCCGGGTGCGCTCCAGCTCGGCGATGGATCGCCGCTGCAGCGCGAACAGCGGTTGCAGCTCGCCCGCCAGTCCCAGCGCCTGGACTACACGCACCAGGGTTTCCAGCGAACTGGCGCCGCTGTTCAGTTCCAGATTGCGCAGCGCGCCGCGGGAAACGCCGGCCATGGCGGCCAGATCCTGCTGCGCAAGCCCTTGCAACAGGCGCTGCTCGCGCAGGCGGCTGCCGAGCTGTTCCAGGATCTCCGCGGAAGTGGCCAGCTTAAAGTCCATCAGATCAAACTTTAATGAGTAAAACGAGAGATAGTGGCCATTATAGCGGACATTAACCTGGGATTCGGGATTCGGCAGGACGGCGCAGGAAATGCCACGCGGTCAGGTCCCCGACATCAAATCCCGCCCCCTACCGGCTCATCGAAAACGGCCTGCCCGCCTTGCCCGCGCCGCGACGCTTGTCCGGCGTGGCCTGCATGCGGAAGCGCAGCTCGCCGCCGGCCAGGATCTGGGCGTGGGTGATGACGCTGCAGTCCAGGGCCTTGCCGTCGAGACTCACCGCACCGACATAGGGATGCGCTTCGTCCAGCTCGTCGGCAACGACGGTAAATTTCTTGCCATTGGGAAGATGCAGCACGGCGCGGCGCAGGAAGGGACGGCCTATGACGTATTCGTTGCTGGCCGGCGCGACCGGATAGAAGCCCAGCGCGGTGAACACGTACCACGCCGACATCTGGCCCAGGTCGTCGTTGCCGACCAGACCCTGCGGCGTCGGTGCGAACTGGCTGCGCAGGATCTGGCCCAGGCGCTCCTGGGTGCGCCAGGGCTGGCCGGCGTAGGCGTAGAGATAGGCGACGTGGTGGCTGGGTTCATTGCCATGGGCATACCAGCCGATCAGGCCGGTGATGTCTTCCATGTGCGCGAACAGCGTGGGATCGACCTTGGCCTCGAACACCTGGTCCAGTCGCGCGACGAAGCGCGCATCGCCGCCGTGGCCCGCGATCAGGCCGGCGATGTCCTGCGGCACGTACCAGGAATACTGCCAGGCATTGCCTTCGGTGTAGTCGCTGCCGTAGCCGCTGGCGCTGGGATCGAAGGGCTCGCGGAACTCGCCCGTGCTGGTGCGCGCACGCAGGAAACCCGTCTTCGCATCGAATACGTTGCGCCAGTTGGCGGCGCGGCGGGTAAAGGTCGCGGCGATGTCCTTGCGCCCCAGGGCTTCGGCCATGCGTGCGATGGTCCAGTCGTCGAAGGCGTATTCCACGGTCTTGGAGGCGGCCTCGCCGACCTTGTCTATGGGCACGTAGCCCAGGCGGCGATAGTGTTCCAGCCCGCCGTAGGGACCGTACTCGGCGCTGGCAACCATGGCCTGCAGCGCCTCGTCGGCGGGGAAGCCGCGTATGCCTTTCATATAGGCATCGGCGATCACCGGCACGGCGTGGTAGCCGATCATGCACCAGGTCTCCAGGCCGTGGAACGCCCAGACCGGCAGTATGCCGTAGGGGCTGTTGCGCCGCGCCGCGAGCAGGGAATTGACCACGTCGGCGTTGTATTGCTCCGGCTGGATCAGGGTCAGCAGCGGATGCAGCGCACGGTACGTATCCCAAAGTGAAAACGTGGACAGATTGGTCCAGCCCTCGGCCTGGTGCACGGCGTTGTCCGGACCGCGGTAGCGGCCGTCCACGTCCATGAACAGGCTGGGCGCCATCAGGCTGTGATACACCGCGGTGAAGAAGGACTTGCGCACCGCCGCATCCGCCTCGACCTCGAACACGCCCAGGGCGCGGCTCCAGCGGGCGCGGGCGGCGGCGCGCACACGTTCGAAATCCCAGCCGGGCATCTCTGCGTCGAGGTTGGCGATGGCGCCGTCCTCGCTCACCGGCGACAGCGCAACCTTGACCACCACCTCGCCGCCCTGCCCCTCCAGGCCCAGATCGAGCACGCCGACCAGGGCGCGGCCTTCGATCTGCGCGCGCGCCGTCGCGTCGTCCGCGGCCGGCGGCGCAAAACCTTTGTAGAGAATGTCTTTTTCCGTGTTGTGGAACGCATGCCCGGACAGCGGCCTGGACACACGCAGGGCGAAATGCAGCTGCCGCCCCGGCGCCCAGCCGCGGGTCTCGCAGAAGCCGGTCAAGGTGCCGTCGGGCCGCAGGCGCAGGCGCGACCACAGCACCTTGCCCGGGTAGTCGTACAGGCTGGTGCGCATGTCGACCAGCAAATGCGCCGGCTTGCCCGCCGGAAAGCGGTAGCGGTGCACGCCGACGCGCGGACTCGCGCTGAGTTCGGCGCGGATGCCGTAGTCGTCCAGGTCCACGGCGTAGTAGCCCGGCTCGGCGATCTCGCCGGCGTGGCGGAAACGCGAGCGGTAGCCGCTGCCGGGCTGGCTGCTGTCGCCGGGCTGCAGCTTCACTTCGCCAGCGATGGGCATGACCAGCACATCGCCCAGGTCCGAATGCCCGGTGCCGGAAAAATGCGTATGCGAGAAGCCGACGATGCTGTCGTCGTCGTAGCGGTAGCCGGCGGCCCAGCCGTAGGCGTCCTTGCGCTCCTTGATCTGGGTGTCGGGACTGAGCTGCACCATGCCGAAGGGCACCACCGCGCCGGGAAAGGTATGGCCGTCGCCGCCGGTGCCTATGAAGGGATCGACTGCGGCAAAGGCCGCTGCGCCGGCCGCCTCGTCCGGCGCAGCGGCGGCCGGCAGGCTGGCGGATACGGACAACAGCAGGCAGGCGGCAAGCGGCAGCGGACGCGGCATGGCGAACTCCCCAGGAACATTTAGATCGGTCCAAATCCGAACTTAGCACGCAACCGCGATGCTGGCTTGCTGCGCCGCAGGATGCACACGGGAGCCGCAGCAGGCAGACTCGCACCAATTTGGACCGATCTAAATTCGTGAACGACCCCGCCGCCCGCCGCCGCAAGATCACCCTCGCCGACGTGGCCGCCGGCTGCGGCGTGTCGCGCGCCACCGTGTCCCTGGTGCTGCGCCGCAGCCCGCTGGTGAATGCGGCCACGCGGGCCAGGGTCGAGGCCGAGTTCCAGCGCCTGGGCTATGTCTACAACCGCTCCGCCGCCAGCCTGCGCTCGCGCCGCTCCAGCAGCGTGGCGCTGGTCATCAACGATCTGTCCAACCCGTTCTTCGCCGAATTCGCCGCCGGCGTGGACGAGGCGCTGGCCGCAGCCGGCTATGTCACCCTGCTCGGCAGCACCGGCGAATCGGCCGAGCGCCAGCAGGCCGTGCTCGCTTCGCTGATGGAACACGATCCGGCCGGTGTGATCCTGTCGCCGGCCGAAGGCAGCGATGCGCGGCGCGTATGCCAGGCCGTGGGCGCGCATACGCCGGTGCTGGTGTTCAATCGCGAACTCGCCGCCAGCGGCTGGGATCACCTGGGCCTGGACAACCGCGACGGCGCACGCCAGGCCACCGAACATCTGCTCGCGCTGGGCCATACGCGCATCGCCTTCTTCGGCGGCCACGCCGGTTCCAGTTCCTGCCGCCAGCGCCGCGAAGGCTATGCCGCAGCACTGGCCGCCGCCGGCCTCGCCGTCCAGCCGCAATGGCTGGTGGAAACCGCGCCGACGCGGCTGGAAGCCGCCGGCCAGGCCGGCGCACTGTTCGCGCGCGATCCGGCGCCGACCGCAGCGGTCTGCTACAACGACGCGGTCGCGCTGGGCCTGATGCTGGGCCTGCTCGCGCGCGGCCGCCGGCCCGGCGTGGATTTCGCCGTGACCGGCTTCGATGACATTCCCGAAGCCGCCCTCAGCGTGCCGCCGCTGACCACGCTGGCCGCCGATCCGCGCGCGCGCGGCCGCCAGGCGGCGGCGCTGGTGCTGGCGCGGCTGGGCCAGCGCGAGGCAATCGCCGTGCAGACCATAGTCCCCGTCCAGCTGCGCGTGCGCGCCAGCAGCTGCGCGCCGGGCCGTCCCTGACAACCACGCCTGGAACCCCCATGCCTGCACGCGCCGCGACTTCGCATCCCCTGGCCCTGGCCGTGACTACCGCGGTGTTCTTCCTGTGGGGTTTCCTGACCGGCCTCAACGACGTGCTGATTCCGCACCTCAAGGCCGTGTTCGAGCTGAACTACGCCCGCTCCATGCTGATCCAGTTCACCTTCTTCGGCGCGTACTTCGTCATGTCGCTGCCGGCCGGGCGCGTGGTCGCGCGGCTGGGCTACCGCCACGGCATGGTCGCCGGGCTGATCGTCGCCGGCCTGGGCGCACTCGCCTTCCTGCCGGCGGCGCAGCTGCAGTCCTATGCGCTGTTCCTGGGGGCGTTGTTCGTGCTGGCCAGCGGCATCACCCTGCTGCAGGTAGCGGCCAACCCCTATGTCAGCCTGCTCGGCGACGAAGCCGGCGCCAGCAGCCGGCTGACCCTGGCCCAGGCGCTGAATTCGCTGGGCCATACCCTGGCGCCGGCCTTCGGCGGGCTGCTGATCCTTTCCGTGGCCGTGCTCGGCGCCGACGCCTTTGCGCAGTTGTCCACTGAACAACAAATCCACTACCGCGCCGACCAGGCCGCGGCGGTGCAGCTGCCCTACCTGGGACTGGGCCTGACCCTGTTCGCGCTGGCGCTGTTCGTCTACCTGTTCCGCCTGCCCCGGCTCGGCGAAACCACCGAACGCGACCTCGCCGCCGCGCCGGGCTATGCCGCCACCCTGGCGCATCGGCCGCTGCGCCTGGCGATCATCGGCATCTTCGTCTACGTCGGCGCCGAGGTGTCCATAGGCAGCTTCCTGATCAACTACCTCAGCCGGCCGGAGATCGGCGCGATGAGCGAAGCCGCCGCCGCCAATTACGTTTCCTACTACTGGGGCGGCGCCATGCTCGGCCGCTTCGGCGGCTCGCTGCTGCTGCGCGTGTTTGCGCCGGCGCAGCTGCTGATGTTGTTCGCCGCGATCGCCGCCAGCCTGCTGCTGACCAGCACCCTGAGCAGCGGCCAGCTCGCGCTGTGGAGCATCGTCGCCGTGGGCCTGTTCAATTCCATTCTCTTCCCCACTCTGTTCACCCTGGGGATACAAGGCCTGGGGCCGCTCACCGCGCGCGGCTCCAGCCTGCTCGTCATGGCCATCGTCGGCGGCGCCGTAGTGCCGCTGCTGCAGGGGCTGCTGGCTGATCGCATCGGTCTGCAGCCCGCCTTCGTGCTGCCGCTGGCCTGCTATGCCTACATCGTCTGGTACGGCTGGCAGCATGGCCGCAGTGCCGCCGCCGCACGCGCGGTACAGGCATGAGCCGCATCGTCTGCTTTGGCGAAGCCCTGGTCGATTTCCTCGCCCAGCCCGGCACCGCGCCGGAAGCGCCGCGCGCCTTCCTGCAATACGCTGGCGGCGCACCGGCGAATGTGGCCGTGGCCGCACGCCGGCTGGGCGCCGACTGCGATTTCGTCGGCATGCTCGGCGCCGACCTGTTCGGCGATTTCCTGCTGCACAGCCTGCAGCAGGCCGGCGTAGGCACCGGCTTCGTGCAGCGCACCGGCGCCGCGCGCACGGCGCTGGCCTTCGTCGCGCTGGATGCCGCCGGCGAACGCAGCTTCAGCTTCTACCGGCCGCCGGCGGCGGACCTGCTGTTCACCCGGGAACATTTCCACAACGACTGCTTTACCGGCGCCGGCCTGCTGCACCTGTGCTCCAACAGCCTGACCGGCGACGCCCTGGCCGACGCCACGCTGCACGCCGCCGCACTGGCGCACGCGGCCGGCGCCGCGGTCAGCGTCGATCTCAACCTGCGCCCGGCGCTGTGGCCGGCCGGGCTGGATCCGCAGCCGCGCCTGTGGCAGCTGCTGCAGCAGGCGGATGTGGTCAAGCTGGCGCGCAACGAACTGGACTACCTGGCCGCAGGCCTGGGCAGTGAAGCGGCCGTGCTGGAACGGCTGTGGCGCGGACGGCTGCAATGGCTGATCGTCACCGACGGCGCCGCGCCGCTGCAGTGGCAGACACGCCAGGCCAGCGGCAGCCTGGCCGCGTTTCCCGTCACCGCCGTGGACACCACCGCCGCCGGCGACGCTTTCGTCGGCGGCCTGCTTGCCTGGCTGGCCGGCCGCGGCGCCGACGCCGCAAACCTGCCCGCGCTGCTGGCCGAACGCGCATTGGTCGCCAACGCCCTGCGCCAGGCCGCCGCCGCCGGTGCGCTGGCGGTGACCCGCCACGGCGCCTTCGCCGCCATGCCCAGCCGCGCGGAACTCGACCATTTCCTGCAGGAGCAGGCATGAAACCGGATCCCGATTTCCGCAGCGAGGCCTTCCTGCGCGGCCACATCACCGCCACTATGGCCTTCTACCAGCCGGTGGCGCTGGATCCGGAGGGCGGTTTTTTCCACTATTTCCGCGACGACGGCAGCGTCTACGAACGCCGTCACCGCCACTTGGTCAGCAGCACCCGCTTCGTCTTCAACTACGCCATGGCGGCGCGCGAGTTCGGCAGCGCCGAATGGCTGCAGCGCGCACGCCATGGCTTGAAATTCCTGCGCGATTTCCACCGCGATCCGCACAGCGGCGGCTACGCCTGGACGCTGCGCGACGGCCGCGCCGAGGACCGCAGCAATCACACCTACGGCCTGGCCTTCGTGCTGCTGGCTTATGCCCGCGCGCTGCAGGCCGGCATCGCCGAGGCTGCGCCCTGGCTGGAAGAAACCTGGCAGGTGCTGGAAAACCGCTGCTGGGACGAAGCGGCCGGCCTGTACCGCGACGATGCGGACGCGCAGTGGCGCTTCTCGCCCTACCGCGGCCAGAACGCCAACATGCACGCCTGCGAGGCGCTGCTGGCCGCGTTTGAAGCCAGCGGCGAGGAAAAATACCTGCAGCGCGCCCTGACCGTCGCCGATCACATCACCCGGCGCCAGGCTGCGCTGGCCGGTGGCTTGGTATGGGAACACTACGGCGAAGACTGGAATATCGATTGGGACTACCACCGCGACGACCCGAAGCACCTGTTCCGCCCCTGGGGCTTCCAGCCCGGCCACCAGACCGAATGGACCAAGCTGCTGCTGAGCCTCGACAGCCACCTGCGCCGTCGCGGCGCATCCGCCGGCTGGGTGGTGCCGACCGCACGCCGCCTGTTCGACCGCGCCGTCGCCCAGGCCTGGGACGACCGCCATGGCGGCCTGTACTACGGCTTCGCGCCGGACGGCCGCATCTGCGACGACGACAAGTATTTCTGGGTCCAGGCCGAATCCGTCGCCGCCGCGGCACGCCTGGCCGCCGTCACGGGCGATGCGGTCTACTGGAACTGGTACCAGCGCCTCTGGCGCTATGCCTGGCAGCACTTCGTCGATCACACCCACGGCGCCTGGTATCGCATCCTCACGCACGACAACCGCAAGTACAGCGACGAGAAAAGCCCGGCCGGCAAGACCGACTATCACACCATGGGCGCGTGCTACGACGTGCTTGACGTGCTGCGCGGCCAGGTCCGAGGCGAACAGATGCCAGGCGCTGCGGAATAACGGTTGCCTTCCCGCAAGATGGTGCGCTCGCGCTGTGCAACTCGTAATCGTCGAGCGCATATCCGGAGCCGTGCAAGAAAGCCGTGGATCCGATATCCCAAGTCCGCATCGCTTCCGTCACCGCACCGAAGCCGGATGCGAGGGGAACGCCGCGCGCCGTTTTCCTGCCGCCGGCTATGCCCGGCGTCCGCGCTCATGCCTGGCGCTTCGCCGGTGAAAGCGTGAACTGCCGCGCCAGGCTGAAAAAAGCCTGGATATAGTCGGTGCGCACATCGGCTTCGCGTGCGCCGAGGAAAATCTGCTTGGGTATGCCGCGCGGCCCCAGGCGCACGGGTACCACGTCCATTTTCCCGGCGTATTCCAGCACCAGCCAGCGCGGCAGCGCGGCCACGCCGCGGCCGCTGGCCACCATCTGCATCATGATGTCGGTGGTTTCTATCGTCTTGTGGCGCCGGGGCGTCACGCCGGCCGGCAGCAGGAACTGGTTGTAGATGTCCAGGCGATCGGTGGCGACCGGATACGTGATGAGCACTTCCTGGGTCAGCTGGCGCGGCTTGACATAGGACGCGCGCGCAAGCGGATGCGAACGCGCAACGACCAGCACCTGCTCGTAATCGAATACCGGCTCGAACTTCAATCCCGGCTTGTACAGCGGGTCCGGCGTCACCAGCAGGTCGATCTCATAGCCGAACAGTGCGCCGATGCCGCCGAACTGGAATTTCTGCTTCACGTCGACATCGACGTCAGGCCAGGCCGCCAGGTAAGGCGACACCACTTTCAGCAGCCAGGTATAGCAAGGGTGGCATTCCATGCCGATGCGCAGGGCGCCGCGTTCTCCCTGGGCGAACTGCCGCAACCGTTCTTCGGCCAGATCGAGCTGCGGCAGCACGCGATTGGCGACTGCGAGCAGGTACTCGCCGGCCTGGGTCAGGCGCAGGCTGCGCCCCTCGCGCAACCAGATGGCGGTACCCAGCTGCTGTTCCAGTTTCTTCATGCTGTGGCTGAGCGCCGACTGCGTGACGCACAGAACTTCGGCTGCCGCGGTGAGCGAACCCAGCCGCTCGACTTCTTGAACGACAGCCAGGTGAACACGTTCGAGCATGATGAGTGAAATTCATGGATGCGTGAAGAAAGACCATTTTACGTCATCCATTGCGGAACTCTACCATGCGCCGTCCGCGTATCCCGAGAGCGTCCCATGACCGTCGTCCACAATCTTGGCTTCCCCCGCATCGGCGCCAGGCGCGAGCTGAAATTCGCGCTGGAGAACTACTGGAAAGGCGATTCGTCACGCGCCGCGCTCCAGGCACTGGGCGCACAGCTGCGCAGGCGCCACTGGGAAAACCAGGCTGGCCTGGACCTGGTTCCTGTCGGCGACTTCGCGTTTTACGACCAGGTGCTGGACATGAGTTTCACGCTCGGCAACCTGCCGGAACGCGTGCGCGGCTTCCACGGCGACGCATTGGACAACTATTTCCGCGTGGCGCGCGGGCGCTCCGCCGCCTCGGCCGAAGCACACGCGGCCTGCTGCGGCGGCATCGCGGCCGGCGAAATGACCAAGTGGTTCGACACCAACTATCACTACATCGTCCCTGAGTTCAGTGCCGACACGGAATTCAAGCTGGATGCTTCCCGTCTGATCGGGCAACTGGCCGAAGCGAACGCACAGGGCGTAAATGCCAAGCCCGTCATCATCGGGCCGCTGACCTACCTCTGCCTGGGCAAGACCAAGGACGGCTCCGACAAGCTGGCCCTGCTGCCCCGGCTGCTGCCGGTCTATGCCGAATTGATGGAGGCGCTGGCGGACCAGGGCGCCGAATGGGTGCAGGTCGACGAACCGATCCTGGTTACCGAACTCGATGCAGCCTGGCGCGGCGGCTTCACCACGGCCTATCACCAATTGAAGACGGCGCGCGTCAAGCTGCTGCTGGCGACCTATTTCGGTCCGCTGCAGCAGAACCGCGATCTCGTCGGCGGTCTGCCGGTGGCAGGCGTGCATGTGGATGCCGTCAACGGCCGCGAGGACGTGGCGCCGCTGCTGGCGCAGCTGTCCGATCGCCAGGTGCTGTCGCTGGGCGTCGTCAATGGCCGCAATATCTGGAAGACGGACCTGGCGGCGGTACTGGCCTGGCTGGAGCCGCTGGCACAGCAGCTGGGCCAGCGGCTGTGGATCGCGCCGTCGTGTTCGCTGCTGCACGTTCCCGTGGATCTCGACGCCGAGCAGAAGCTGGACGCGGAGATCAAATCCTGGCTCGCCTTCGCCTTGCAGAAGCTCGACGAACTGAAAGTGCTGGCCACTGCCCTGCGTGCGGGCCGCGATGCCGTCAGGGAAGAAATCGCGGCGAACCAGGCCGCCCTCGCGAGCCGCCGTTCGTCGCCGCGCGTGAACAATCCGGCGGTGCGGGCCGCGGTCGCGCAGATCGACGCCCGCCTGGGCCGGCGCCAGAGCGCCTATGCCGAACGCGCGGCGCGGCAGTCCGCACTGCTGAAGCTGCCCAGCTATCCGACGACGACCATTGGTTCGTTCCCGCAGACCAACGAGATCCGCCGCGCACGCAGCGAGTTCAAGGCCGGCCGCCTCGACGCGGACGGCTATGCCGCGGCCATGAAGGCCGAGATCGAACGCAGCGTGCGCGAACAGGAAGCGCTGGGCCTGGACGTGCTGGTGCACGGCGAGGCCGAGCGCAATGACATGGTCGAGTATTTCGGCGAACAGCTGGAAGGCTATGTCTTCAGCAAGCAGGGCTGGGTGCAGTCCTACGGATCGCGCTGCGTCAAGCCGCCGATCCTGTTCGGCGACATCCGCCGCCCGAAGGCAATGACCGTCGAATGGATCACCTACGCGCAATCTCTCACCGACAGGCCGATGAAGGGCATGCTGACCGGGCCGGTTACCCTCCTGAACTGGTCGTTCGTGCGCGACGACCAGCCGCGCTCCGCATCCTGCAGGCAACTTGCCCTGGCGATCCGCGAGGAAGTGCTGGACCTCGAACGCGCCGGCGTGCGCGTGATCCAGATTGACGAAGCCGCACTGCGCGAAGGCCTGCCGCTGCGCAAATCGCAGTGGAAGAGCTACCTCGACTGGGCGGTGGAATCATTCCGCATCAGCGCCAACGGCGTGCGCGACGAGACCCAGATCCACACGCACATGTGCTATTCGGAGTTCAACGACATCATCGCCGCGATCGCCGGAATGGACGCCGACGTCATCACCATCGAGACCTCGCGCTCGGACATGGAACTGCTCGACGCCTTCGATCATTTCAACTATCCGAACGAAATCGGCCCCGGCGTCTACGACATCCATTCACCGAACATTCCCACGCAGGATCACATCGTGCAGCTGATGAAGAAGGCCGCCGAGCGCATTCCCGCCCGGCGGCTGTGGGTCAATCCCGATTGCGGCCTGAAGACGCGGCAGTGGGCGGAGGTGATTCCGGCATTGAGCAACATGGTGTCGGCCGCCAGGGCGCTGCGGCAAGCGGCAGCCTGATCCGGCAGAATGGATTGAACACCCCGGCCCGGTGCCGGGGTGTTTGTTTTTGACGCTGCCAAGGTGCTCGCCGATGAAACCGGCGAGGTAGCAATCCCTGGACGGATGGCGAAGGGCAACACCGACGGCGACAGCGTGCCTCACTCCTGCGGCGGCTTGGGCGCCGGCCTGCGCTTGCCGCCCGCCACCTTGCCCACCGCGCCGCGCCCGGGCACCGCATCGCGGCCGGGCGCGGCGCCGTTCGCGAGCAAACGCCGCGCGCAGGAATTGATCGGCCACAGGTCGCAACGGCAATCGCTGAGCTGGAAACTGTTGGCGCCGTTCTCGTCCGGGCCGTAGCCCAGCCAGCCCAGCGGTGCGTAGTGGTGCTGCACGCCGTGCGGCGGCTGCAGCTGCGGCGTGCCGCCGCCGGGCAGATGCGGCCATTCGATGTCGCCGGTGGCGACGCGGGCGGGAATCAGCCAGTAATCGCCGCTGCGGTAGCTGCCGCCGGCGGCGAAACGTATCTGCACACCATTTTCCAGGGGTATCCAATTGTCTTTTCCACCGGTGGATTCCTGCACCGGCACGGCGCCGTCGCGCAGGCGCACATCACCCGCATCGCGCTGGTTCCAGCGGCGCAGCTTGGGCAGTTTCAGTGCGGCGGGATCGGGCAGGCCGCCGTCCGGCGCGGTGATGCGCAGGCGGCCAGGCGCGACTTCGGCCACCTGCACGAACAGGCCGGGGCGGCTGTCCAGGTCGTCGCTCTCGTCGGTGATTTCCACCCAGTCGTGCAGGGCAAAATCGCGCGAGGTGGCGACCAGCAGCCAGTCGCCTTCGCTGCCCAGCCACGGCGTGGCCTGGCTGCCGTTGTCGCGCGACCATTTGAACGTGGCCGTGTCGCCGTCGCCGCCCTGGTGGATCTCGACGCGGTATAGCTGGTTCTCCGCACCGCGGAACGCCGCGTCCGGCGCGATCTCGCAGGGGTTGCCCGGCCCTTCGGCGCTGTCCAGGCGCGCGGCGAGCCAGGCATCGCTCAAGCCTTCCAGGCCGGCCAGCGGCGCGGCGCAGGGCAGCGCCGCGCCCGGGTCCACGTCCAGTTCGGCCAGGGCCGCGTCCAGCGCGTCGATGCGCGCTTTCAGCGCCGGATCCTTGCTGCCGCCGGCCTCGTACAATTTTTGCAGACGGTCGCGCTGCTCCTGCAGGCGCTCGCGCAGATTGCGCAATTCCAGCGCCCTCACCTGCCAGACCACCTTGGCGCGGGTACAGGTGTCGGGGCCGTTCAGCGCGACTTCGCGGATGTGCCCGTCCTCTATCCAGCTGATATGCCGCTCCCACACGTCCAGGTACAGCCAGAAACGCAGGTCTTCGTCGGGCTGGCGCAGCTGCTGCAGCAAGGCGTCGCCGGGGCATTTGTTCTTCGCATCGGGTGGCTGCGGGTGGTAGTCGGGCTGGACGGCGTAGTCGCAGCCCTCGCTTTCGCAGAGGATGCCGCCGACGTAGTAGCGCCCGGCGCCGATCAGCAGCCGGTTCGGATTCGCCGCCACCGCCAGGCCGAAGCCCAGCGCATCGGCCGGGCCGCCGTAGGGGCCGATCAGGTCGCGCGCCAGGGTGCGCAGATAGTGCAGCAGGATGGCCGACTGCTCGTTCGGATCGGCGTCCAGGGTCACGCGCCCCTGCTGCATCAGCACCTGGCTGAAATGGTTGCGGCGGTCGAAGCTGATGCGGGAGAAATCGCCTTTCATGTCCGTATCCCTTTGTATACCTGTGTGACGGTGACGGCGCTCAGTTGACGAAGACCAGTTCCACCTGCATGCCGGCCGGGGTGTATTCGGCCAGGCGCGCGCGCAGGTTGGCGCTGCGCTGGGGCTGGTACAGGTGGTGGAAGGCGCCCATTTCGGATTCGTCGTCGGCGCCGCGCACGATCTCCGCGGCGCAATCGGCGGCGAGCTGGGCATAGCCGGGCTGGCCATAGCGGCGCGCGGTGAAGCGCGGCCGCACGCGAGCGCGTTCCAGCGCGATGCGCTGCTCGATGCCGTCGCCGCCGCCGGCGCGCACGGCTTCGGCCACGCCGTCGGGCTGGCAGCGGTGGCGCCGCGGCGTGCGGCAGCCGGCCGGCACGTAGCTGTAGCGCAGGCAGCCGATCTGGCGCCGCGCCACGTGTACGCAGGCGCTGAAGATACTGTTCTCGCCCAGCGCCAGCGCATGCAGCTCGACGATGCCGAAAATCGTGCTGCGGCGTATCGTCGCCAGCACATGGGCGACGCGGCCGGGCGCACCGCCGGTGATGGCTTCGCGCCGGTCCGAAGTCGCGTCGATGATGCTGTCGGCGATGTCCAGCCGCAGCGGATCGGCCAGCACCTCGTCCTGCTGCACCACGATGGCGCCGAGGATGCTGTGGCTGATGCGTACGCGGCCGCGCAGCTGGGCCAGTTCCAGGCTGGGCTCGGCCGGCCGGCGCGGTTCGCAGCGGCAGTCCAGGCCCCAGCCCGGCACCAGGGTGCAATGGCGTATCAGCAGCTCGCCCGGGCATTCCTCCGCCGCCGGCCGGCCGCTCACGCGCAGCGGCCTGCCGGTGACCAGCAGGCCGTCGAGGCTGAAACGGCTGCGGCTGCCCAGGCTGACGGCAAAGGCGTCGGGCAGGTCGGTCTGCCAGTCGATCAGGCGCAGCACCGGGCGTGTGCGCGGCGCGGCGCGGAGTTGCAGCGTCTTGTCATTGTCCACCTGTATATTCAGCGGCTCGACATAGACGCCGCTGTCGCACAGTTCGATCACGGCGTCGTCGGCGCCGTCCTTCTCCCAGCGCAGCAGCGCGTCGGCGATGCGGCCGTAGTCCTGGCCGCGGCCGACGCGGTACAGGCGCTGCACGCGCCCCGGCCGCAGCGGCGGCTGCAGCAGCGGCCGCGCGTATTCGCCGCCGCCCATATCGGCGGAAAAGCCGTAGTGGTAGCTCACCCGCACGCCCTTCTTGGGCAGCTGGCCGGCCGGAAAGGCAAAACGGCCGAGCACCGGATCGACCGCGATATGGCCATTGGGCACGGCGTAGCGCCAGTCGGACAGATCGGCCGCGATCAGCTTCTCCGCCGGCACCGGCTGGTCGGACTTGAAGCCGGCCCAGCCGTCGGCCCACAGCAGCAGGCTGTGTTCCGGCCCATAGAAATCCGCAATGCGCTGCTTGAACGCGAGCCGGCGTATCGGCGCCGGAATGTTTTCCTCGCCGGCGATATGCGCCGGATCGTTCTCCGGCAGCGGCTTGCGCCACAGCGGCGCGTCCTGGCCCAGCACGCTGAAGCTGAAGCAATGCGGGCCGCTTTCTTCCACGCAGCAGGCCGCGGTCGCGGTCACGCTGTAGCGCTGCAGGCGCCAGGCATACACCGTCACCGCAGCGATGTTCACGCCGCCGCGGCGCAGGTCCACCGTGCGCGCGGCGCGTTCAAACGGCGTGCCCAGGCGGTCCAGCGCATCCATCGCGCGCAGGTCGGCCAGGCGATGGCGCTGCGCATGCGGGTGGTTGAGGTTCTGCGTCCAGGCCAGGCGCCGGTAGGCTTCCACCGCCCGCGCCGGCCAGCCGCCAATATCGCGTGCCAGCTCTTCCAGCAGGGCCAGGCTGCCCTTGCGCCGGCGCGCGCGGATCAGACCGGCGATCTCGCGCCGCGGCACCAGCCGCCGCGGCGTCACGCACGTGGATATATCCGGCGGCAGGCCGGCCTCGGCCAGCGGCACGTGGCCCAGCAGCGCGCCGATATAGGGCACGGCCCAGTCCTGCGCGGTCTCGATGAACCAGTTCTCGTACAGCTGGGCAATATCGTCGTCGATCAGTTGCGCCTGTTCGCCGATCACGGCGAGCAGGGCTTTCAGCGGATAGCCCTGCTGCGCGTCGCGCTGGCGATGGATCGCCGGCAGCAGTTCGTACAGGCGGTCGCGCCGCAGTTCGCTCTCGGCCATGGCTCAGCTCCGCTGGTTCAGGGTGATGGTGTCGGGCACGCCGGGCAGGAAGATCGCGAGCTGGGCCGGCCGCAGCCGGCCGTGGCGGTCACGGCCACCCGCAAATGCCGGCACGTCGCCGCGGCCGGCGGCATGCTTGTGCGCCGCACCCGCGCCAGGCTGTGCGATGTCGATGATCTCGCGCGCGATGGCAGCCTGAGTCGGCAGCTCGCGCGGGCCGCCGCGGTCCTTGAGCGTGCCTCTGGAAGCCACGCCGCCGAAGGCGTCGACATCGACATAGGCCACGCCGGGCACGGCCTGGATCGCCGCAACGATTTCGCAGCGCAGCGCCGGCTGGCCCAGGCGGCGGCGCTGGAAGCCGAACTGGTCCAGCAGCTGCGCGCGCACCGCGCCGGCGACCGGCTCCCAGTGATAATCCGGCAGCAGCTGGACATTCGCCGACAGCACCAGCGCGATCAGCTCGCGCATTTCGACCCGTACCGGCTGGTCCGGATCGCCGTGGCGCTGCAGGGCCAGCAGCAGGTTGCGGTACAGGTCCGAGTCGTTGTCGATGGGCGCATCGTCCACGCCGGCGATGCTCACATGGACCAGCTGGCGCGCGCCGTCGCTGGCCTGCACCGCGCTGGCCTTGGCGATGCCGGCGAAGCGGCGGCTGAAATCGGCGTAGTCGGAGACGGAGACCAGCCGCTCCAGCGCCAGTACCGACAGCGGTGCGTTTTCGCGTGCCAGGTCGCGGCTTTCGCGCCCGCCGCCGCCGGAGGCGCGCAGCGGATTGACCACGCCCTTGATGCCCTGCGGCCGGGTCTGCAACTGGCTGATCTGGCCGGCGCGCACATTGCCGGCCGCGCCGATGCCGCTGCGGTAGCGCGCCTTCAGGTTCTGCACGCCGCTGGGCAGGCGCTGGCCGTTGACGCCGTCGCCGAAGGTGAGCGTGACCGCGCCGGCATCGTCGGTGTCGCAGACGAAGCTGCGCGCGGCCGCGGCCAGTTCGCTCAGCGAATCGGCCTCGTGCCAGGTCACCTCGTTCACGCGCACCTGCAAGGTACTGGCCGCGCCAGCGGCGGTGGGCGCGGCGACGAAAGTCAGCGGCGGCTGCTTCAAGGTGAAACGCTGCAGCGCCTGCGCGCCGTCGCCGGAACCCAGCACTTCTTCCACCGTCGCACCATGGGTGGCCTGCACCACGTTGCCGTGTACGGCGACGCTGGCGCGGCGGTAGCGGTAGGCCAGCCCGGTCTTGAAGCTCAGCGTGGTATGAGCGGTGTCGCCGGGCAGGTTCGGGTCGTAGCCGTGGCGCACGGCGGTAATCATCATCAGTTCGGCCGTGCGCACACCGGCGACTTCGGCGATGTCGGTGCGCTCGCCGCTGACCACGACCCAGCGGCCCGAGCGCAGCTCCTTGTACAGGCCGTCCAGCTGGATCTCGCGCCCGGCGACGTCGTCGGCGATGGGCCGCTGCGCCAGCGGCAGCGCTTCGCTCTGCAGATAGAACTGGGTCGTGCGCAGGGCTTCGATGGTGTCCGGCTCGCCCTGCCCGTTGCTCACGCGGCGCCAGTCCTGGCCGTCGGGCGTGCTCAGGTCCAGCCGCGTGGACGGCCCGCTCAGGCCATAGGCCGTGCGCGGCGCGGTGGCCAGCGCGGTGATGCGCAGCACGCGGCAGTCGCCGCCGGTGTGCAGCAGCACATACCCGTCCACGGCGAGGTTGTCGTTGGCATGTTCCAGGAAGGCGTTGTCGCCGCGCTCGTCGCCGGCGTAGCGCCATTCGCCCCACTCATCCTGCGGCTTGAGCGTACCGGCCGGAAACGCCTTGGCATCGGCGTCGGCATCGGGCGCCTTTTCGGTGCCGTCGTAGTAGCGCGCCAGTTTGCCGGCGGTGGCGCCGAACAGGGCCATGCGTGCGCGCAGCGCATAGACGTTGCGCAGCGGCGGCGGACGCTCGTTGAGCGTGGCGCCGGACCAGGCCGCGTAATAGCCCTCGCGCAGCAGCGGCGCGAAGTTGAGCAGCAGCTGGGTGCCGGGATCGGCGTATTCGCTGAAGCCGCGCGACGTATCGCCGTTGCCCGCGGCCATCAGCTTGAGCGTCTGCTGTGCCTGCGGCGTGGCGAAGGATTCGGCCAGGCTGCGCCGCAGCGACAGGCTGTTGCGCGGCTGCGTCTTGCGCTCCACCAGCAGCGCGCCGACGAAGGCTTCCGGACTGGTCGCCGGCACGCTGCGGCTGCCGCCCTGCAACACTGCCGCAATGCCGGTTTCCAGCTCCGTCAGCAGTTTCTGTATTTCCGGCGCCGGATCCTCGCCTTCCCCGTCGCCGATGTTCGGTGCCCAGTGCTGCGGCGCCATCTGCGTGCCCAGCCGCACCGCGGCGAGGATTTCCTCGCTGCGCGCCAGCACGCCGCTGCGCCCGCCGGTGGCGGCCAGCAGCGCGGTCACCTTGGCGATGAACTCCAGCAGCAGCACCAGGCAGGCACGCAGTTTCGCCGCCAGCGGCTTGAGCCGGACCAGGCTGCGGCTGTCCTCGAACTGCGTGTCCACGCCGTCGACGGTGCGCACGGCCGCGTCCGAGCCGTCCTCGGAAAAGATGTACAGCAGCTTGTCGCCCGGGCGCAGGCCGCTGTTGACACCGCTGAGGTGCAGTTCGTCCAGCAGCATCACGGTATAGCCGTCGATGTACTGCGGCATCAGCCGGCGCGCACGCAGGTCGTTCCATTCGCGCCGGGCGACAAGTTCCTCGCTGGTCTCGAAGAACTGCGGCTGCTCGTCCGGGCCGGGAATGCTCTGCGAACGCGCACCGGCCGGCACGCTGACCGGATCGGCCTGGTTGTCATCGACGGTATAGGCCAGATACGCACTCGCCGCCACGCCGGGCCGCAGGCGGTAGCCGACCAGCCGGGCCAGCTCCAGCACCGAGCGCCGCTCGGTCGCCGTGCCCAGATAGCCTTCGTTGGCGATGCGCTCCTGGTAGAAGCTCAGCACGTCGCCGACGCTGGCCCAGGCGTCGAGCAGCCCCAGCGAGAAATCGTCCGCGGCGCGCGTGGTGAGTCCGCCGAGCGGACGCAGGCGCAGCGGCGTCTGGCCGTCGGCGGCGAGGCCGTCGACTTCCATCGTCGCCAGGCGCGCCTGCATGCTGGCGTAGAAACCGGCATGGGTGCCTACGCGATAGTCCAGCGCGCCCAGTCCCGGGCGATTGTGGACAGGCCGCGGCGTCAGCCGCTGCACGCCGCCGCAGCAGTCGCACGCGCCCGGGGCGCAGCCGCCGCACGTGCAGTCGTGTCCGGATTCGCAAGTCATGCGCAGACTCCTTCAGCGCCCGCCGCCGATCTCGACCAGCAGACGGCCGCGCTCGGGATGGTTGGGATCGTTGTCCAGGCGCGCGATCTCGTGCGCCGCCAGGGTGAGCAGGCCGGCGTCCAGCTCGCCGGCGGCGGGTTCGCCGAACCGGCGCAGCTCCAGCACCGTGGCGCATTCCACGCCGGGCACGGCCTGGGCCGCGGCGGCGATGCGACTGGCATGTACCGGCTGGCCGAAGCTGAGTTCGTCCGGGTGGAAATAACCGCGTTTTCCATTCTGATACGTGCCGCTGCCCAGGCGGCGCAGCACCGCCGCGAGCACCTGGGCGCGGGCATGCCCCGGCAGCACGCAGATCTGCAGGCGCAGCAACAGCGGCACGTAGCAGGCTGCGCGCGCATGCAGGTCATGGCCCATGCGGCGGTAGCGGCGCAGCTGCCGTTCCAGTTCACGCAGCAGCCCGGGGCTGGCCTGTGCGCCGCCCAGCGGATCCAGTGCGACATCGGCCTCGTACCAGCTGCCGGTCCACACCAGCCGCGCCGCGGCGCGCTGCAGGCGCGCATCGCGCTGGGCGATCCGGGCGTAGTCGTCCGCGGTGATGGCGCGCTCCAGACGCTGGCGGAAGGCCGCAGGCGCAAGCAGCTTGGCCGCAGCCATGGACTCGGGCTCGCTGCCGCCGCTGGCGGGCAGCGGATTGCGCACGCTCACCACGAGGCCGTCGATGCGGCGCCCGTGCAGCACCAGGCAGGCGATGGCTTCGGCGCCGACATTGCCGGCCACGCCGTTGCCCAGCCGGTAGCGCGCACTGAAGCGGCTGCCGGCCGTCGGCGCGCGCCCCAGTTCGCCGTCGCCGAAGCGCAGGCAGGCCAGGCCGTCGTTGTTGATCTCGACCACGACATGACTGTCGTCGGCGGCACTGGCGAGCAGGTCCGGCCGCGGCAGCCACTGCCGGCCTTCGCTGTCGCGCAACTGCAGTGCGGCCGCGGCACTGCGCGGATCCTGGCGCAGGCACAGCGCCGCCGGCATCAGCACCGATGGCGCCGGCGCCTGCCAGGTCAGCGGCACTTCGGCCAGGCGCGGCCGGTACAGGCCCGCCGACTGCGTCACTTCGCCGGGGCTGTCCACGCAATCGCAGCAGGCGCCGGACTGGCGCACGGGCACGGCCTCGGGCAGTTCCTCGTCGCGGCTGCGGCCGTGATCGACCAGCAGCACGTTGCCGCGCGCGACGCTGATGCGGGCGAGGTAGGCGCAGTCCGGCACGCCGCCGTCCACCGGTGCGACGCGGCGCAGCGCCGACAGGCACAGGCTGAAGGGCAGCGCGTCGGCGGCGTCCCATTCGACCTCCAGCAGCGGCTGGCCGCGCGTATCGGTGTCGCCGGCAGCGGCGCATTTTTCACCGGGGGAATGCTTTTCCGGCTTGCCGCCCTGCTCCGGCGCCGGCGTTTCCCCCGCGCCCGCAAGCACATCGTCGGACAGCGGCCGCACTGCACGCAGCCGCACGGCCCAGCGCCGCGACGGATCGGCGTGCTCGGGCACGCCGGTCTGCGCGCCGGCGACTTCTTCCAGGATCAGCACATCGCCCGGCTGCAAGCGCAGCTTGCGCGCACCGCCCGGACCGGCCCAGCCATCGACCAGGGTGGCGCGGGTCGCACCGCGTTCCAGGCAGCATTCGCGCCCGCCCCAGGTGTAGAAGGCGATCTCGTTGTGCGCCGCGTACAGCGGCAGGACTTGCGCCGGCGGCGCCAGCGCCTCGAAGTATTCGTAATCGGCCCTGGGCAGCCGTTCCAGCGTCACCGCGTCGATCAGGCCGGGCAGGCGGTCGAAGGCGTGGTTCAACGCGGTGATGAAGCCGATCTCGCCCGCGCGCAGATCGGTCACGTCCTGCGAGACCTGCACCTGCACCCAGGCGCGCGCATTGCAGCCCTCGTGCAGGAAATAGTCGACCAGGCGCGCATGCCGTCGCACCGAGATGCGCTGGCGCGCGGTGTCGAGATAGGCCTCGGTCGCGACCGCGTCCTGGTAATAGCTCAGATAATCGCCGGCATAGGCCAGCAGCTCCACCAGGGTCACGCCGAGGTCGGGCACGTGGCGCTCGCTCCAGCCGGGCACGCGCAGCGCGAGGCGGTCGTAGATCAGCTGGCGCAGCGCGGCGTAATCGCGCGCGAGGTAGTCCAGCACCGGCTCGTCCGGCGCAGGCGGCGCGCAGCCGCAGTCCGGCTTGCAGTCGAGCAAGGTGGGACAGCACTGGCGGAAGCGGAACGGGGCGCGCCCGTAGCGCGGATCCACGTCGTCCAGCCCTTGCAGCACGAGGTGATAGGTCGAGAAATCGCCCTGCCTGTCCAGGGTCAGACGCAGGCAGTCGTCGCGTTCGGCATCGTCGCTGGGCAGCGGATCGGCGTCGAGGATGCGGATGCCGCGTATGCGTTCGCCGCCGTCGATGCGCAGCAGCCGCGGCAGGTCCGGCCCATCTTCGCGCAGCGGCGGCGGCAGACGGCCGAGGAAATAGGCGTACAGAGTGAGGCCATCGTCGTCGACCTCGACGTAGTCCAGGCCGCTGCGGCCCGGCTTGGCGCGCACCGCGTCGCGGCGCGCATCGGTTTGGCAGTTCAGCTGCATGTCGTTCCCCGGGGCCGGGCCGCTACGGCGTATGGCCGAAGCTGGCGCTGCGTTCCTCGCCGCTTTCGCGCACGCGGTATTTCAGGTCCACCTGCAGGCGCGAATCCCGCGCCGTCACCTCCAGCTCGCGCACTTCGATCACATCGCCCAGCCAGCGCTGCAGCGCCGCCTGCAGGGTGAACTGCAGCGTCGCCGCGAGTTCGGGGCTGTTGGGCGCGAACACCAGCTGCAGCAGGCCGCTGCCGAAATCCGGCCGGTTCACGCGCTCGCCCGGGCTGGTGAAGATCAGCTGCTCGATCAGGTCGCGCACGTGGTCGTCGCGGCCGGTACCGGCGCTGTGGCCGCGGCTGTCGAAGTGGTAGGGAAAGTCGATGTCCATGCCGCCTCCTCACAGCGCCATGACGCGCAGCTGCATCGCCGCCACGATGGGCGGCCCTTGCGGAATCTGTTCCGGGCTCTGGCACAGCGCCGGTGCCGGCCCCGTGCCCGGCGGCGGCTGCAGCAGCGGCGCCTGCCCCATGACCAGCACCCGCGCCGCCGGCATGGCCCATTTCACCAGCACGCAGGGCTGCGGCTTGCCGGTGGGCACGGTGAAGGGACAGCCGGCCACGACCAGCTGCGCCGTCACGGTCGCCACCGCCTGACCGGAGACCAGCACCCGCGTCTGCGTCGGCACCACGTTGACCGGCGCGCCATGGGTACATTTGCACTGTGCATTGAGATGGAAAAAGAAACCCGGCATGCGCTGCTCCTCAGACGATGGTCATGGCGCCCATGTTGAAGTCGATGGCGTTGGCGACCAGGGTGATGACGGCGCCCTTGCCGTTGGAGATGTAGATGCCGGAATCGTTGACCACGATCATGGCCCCGGCCGTGCTTTTCAGGATGATGCCGCCGCTGACCGGCGTGGGCGGCATGTCGCTGACCATCACGAGGTTCTGCAGCAGCGACTGTATGGCGATGTTGGGATCGGCCGGATTGCCCGCCAGGGCCAGGGTCGGCGGATCGCCCACGCCGAAGCGGCAGCCGCTCCAGATCGGCTTGCCCGGATCGCCCTGCTCGAACTCCACCCACACGCCGGCGCCGGGCGGCGGCACCATGTACACGCCCATGGGCGCGCCGGTGGGGCCGGCCAGCGGCGTGCACGCCTCGCACCAGTTCGACGGCACCACACCGAGCACGTCGGGCACCATGCACAGCAGGCGCCCGCGGAATTCCGGATCGACATTGTTGATTACCGTGCCGCGGTACTTGCCGTAGAACTTCTTGCTGGGCTGGCTCATACCGGCACCTTGGGCGTCAGGGAAATGAGGCCGTCGCGGCTGAGCTGGAAGTTCTGCTTGTATTCGCCGCGCTTGATGGAATGGGTGACGCTGTCGACGTAGTACAGGCCGTCGTAGGCCAGGCCGGCGCCGCGCACGCCGACCAGCATGCGCGAGCGCAGCACGCGGCCGTAGCGCAGCACATCCAGCGTGCCCGACGCCGTGATCGCGGAGGCTGCGTTGAAGACGATGCCGAGGATGCGCTGCGCGGCCTTGGCCGGATTGTCCTTGGCCGCGTCGTCCACCTGTTCCAGGCGCAACGGCAGCGCGGGCCTGGCCGTCAGCGACGGACGCAGCACGCTCACGTTGGGCACCGGAATCGGTATCACCACCTTGCCGGTGGCCGGATCCAGGATGTTGTACAGCACGATCTTCTTCTGCAGGCCGTCGTAGGAAAAGCTCAGGCTTTCCACATTGCTGGCCGCGTCCATGTTGATACTCAGCGCCGGCTGCGGCACCGGAATGCGGAGGTCCGGGCCGAAGTAGGCAATGCTCTGCCCCGGCAGCGGCCCGGGCTCGACGTAGAACACGTAGCCGGCCTGCGAGGCGAGATAGCGGATATAGCTGCGGTCCGTGCCCCACTGCACCGGGTTGTCGTTGGTCGGGATGGGGATGTCCGGCGGGATCGGCGGAATCGCGATGGGAACGATGCCCAGCGCGGCGTAGCGCGCGAGGATGAGATAGACGCGGGCGATCTCGGGCATGCCCGGAAACGGGAAGCCGGTCAGGTCGATCAGGTCCATCAACGCGCTGAGATCCTCGCCGGTCACGGTCAGCGTGGACTGGCCGGGATCGCTGCTGGGATTGAGTTCCTGCCGCGTGACCACGCCATCCATCAACACCTGCGGCACGCCGGCGACGGTGGCGACCAGGATCACCCGCGTGGTGACGGGATCGAAATAGCCCGCCGGCAGCAGCGTGGTCAGCAGCGGCGATTGCTTGCTCAGGCTGAAGGTGAGCTGGAAGCCGCTGCTGTCCTTGCCGCTGGTGACCTGCACGCTGCTCAGCGCATCGACCACGGCCGCCGGCGCCGGCACCGGCACGCCGGGACCGATCAGCAGGCTCAGATGCAGGCCCTGCAGCACGGCGGCTCAGCTCCGCGCCGGGGCGGGCACGCCCAGCGGCAGGGTGATGCGCAGGCGCCGGCCGCTGCGGCACAGCGCTTCGGGCTTGAGTTCACCGGCATTGGCGTCGCACAGGCGCCAGAACGCCTCGGCGTCGCCCAGTTCGTGCGCGGCGATATGGTCCAACCGCTCGCCCTCGCCGATCCGGTGTTCGCGCAGCAGGGCGAAGCGCTCCGGCGCGGGCAGGAAGCGGCGGCGCAGGTAGGGGATGCGGCGGCCGTCGGGGCCTTCGAGTTCGCCCAGTTCGGTGTCGTAGTAGCGGCTGGTCGGCGGGAAATTGTAGTTAGGCATTTTTTACACTCCTACGGTATGCCGCTGATGCCCAGTTGCGCGAAGCTGGCGCCGCGGGCCTGGCGCGCCAGCTGTTCCTTGCCTTGCAGGTAGGTCATGAACAGGCCGCCGCCCTTGGCGTCGAAACCCAGGTCGTCGACGCTGAGCACGCGCAGGCCCAGGCTGAGCTTGGCGCGCAGCGGATTGAGGCCGGGATCGAAGGCTTCCTCGGTCACCGACAGCTCGGTGATGCGCACGGGCACGATGCGTCTGGAGCCGAATACGAACAGCGGCAGCGGCGCCAGCGCCGGCGCGATTTCCAGCGTGCCCGAAGCCGCCGCGCCGTTGGCCGCGCTGAGCTGGCTGCTGGCCGGATAGACCAGCACTTCCAGCGCCGCCAGCTGCGCGTGCAGGCCCAGTTGCACGGCCTGGCTGTCGTTGTTCTCCAGCGCGTCGCTGGCATCCAGCTCGGCTTCGAGCTTGATGGTTTCTATCGGCGGCCCCTTGAGGCGCAGTGCCTCCAGATGATCGCCGCTGTCCTGGCCCACGCCGCGCACCTGCAGGCTGCGCTGCACGCTGTCGGGGTTGTACTGCAGCGCGATCAGGCGCAGCACCGCGCCGGTGGCGGGATCCACCAGCACCAGGCCGCCGCGGACCAGCCGGGGAGAATCGGGGAAGGCGGTCATGGCCGGTCCTCAGCGCTCGTCCGGTGCGGTCATGCCGTTGCGCGTGTAGGCAGGCATTGCAGTCTTCTCCTCCGGATGGCCGCTCAGCGCGCGCCACCCTGCCCTGTTTCGGAAAGGGAATTTCAGCGTGTGCATCCGCTCGCCCGGCTGCGGCTCCTTGGCCGTCTGTGCGGGATCGGGCAGGCCCTGCCCGGGCGCGTCCGCAGCCTGCCCGGCAGCAGCTTCCGCCGAGGCACCGGCCAGCGGCGTGCCGTTGACACCGCGCGGCGGCGGCAGATCCGTACCGGCCTGGAGCGCGTTGCAGCGGGGCATGGCGCCTCAGTTCCGCGGCAAGCCGGCGCGGCGGTTCGCCCGCGGCTCAGGCATGGCGGTGGATCCGCGTACATTCGTCGTCATTGAGCGTTTCTCCCAAGGGGGAAATGTTGGAAATCGCCATCAGCCGCGTGGTGTCGCTACTGTGGTCGTTAACGCTGAGCGGGAAATCCAGCAGGATGTGGCCCAGTTCATGGCCCAGGGTGCGGCCGTCGGAGGCGTTGCCTACCCAGGTGGTATTGCCCAGCGCCGCCGCTGAACCGCCCGGCGGACAGGACGAGGCCCGCGCACTCTTGACCCGACGCACGTAGAACGCGCGCAGACGGCTGCTCAAACCAAAGGCGGCATTGGCCTCGCGCGCCAGCTTCTCCGGTTCGCGCGCGCTGCCGCAGCCCGCGTCGTCCAGTTCACCTTCGGCACCTATCCAGTCCGCACTCTGCTGCGGCGTGGCCACGTGCTTGCCGACATGGCGCAGGCGCACATTGCATTGCACCAGCTGGCTGTCGGCCTGGCGCACATCGGCGGCGGGATCGCGGTTGCTGCCGTCCAACAGCACCGTGTCGATGTCGACCGTCTTCTGTGCGCGCGTGCGCATGGCCTGCGGCGGCGCCGCGCCGGTGCCACTGAGGCCGGCCATCTGCCGGTTGGCGCGGGCCAGGCTGTCCTGCTGCTTGGCCGTCAGCGCCGCCGGTGCCTTCGCCAGGGCATCGCGGATATCGCCGAGTATGGCCACGCCGTCGCGCTGGGCCGCCAGCAGCTGGAATTCGGGTTGCAGCAGGAAATCCATGAACACCAGCGCAACGTCGAAGCCGGCGTTGCCGAGCTGGTCCATCACGGCATGGATCAGCGCGCGCTCGGCCGGCGCGTTGGTGATGGCGCGCGCCTGCAGCGCGATGCCGCGGCCCAGCGCGTCCGTATTCGCCGCCAGGAACTGCGCCGCGTCGGCGGCGAGCTGGGCCGGCGCGGCGGCGGCCGGCGCGCTGGCACGCTGGTCCAGCAGCGGCTCGAACGCGGCCGGGAAGCTGCCGGCCAGGGCGCGGATCTGCAGCGGATTGACCGTGGCCACGCTGCCGTTCACATCCGCCGGCAGCGGCAGGCGCAGGCCGGCGCGCCAGCGCGCCATGCCGGGCAGGCCGAGATAGAACTGGTTGTACATGAGCAGGCCGCGCGCCAGTTCGTCGGCATCGAGCAAGGTGCGCGGATTCGGCGCGCCGCCCGGCGCCGTCGACGGCGTCGCGGTATTCCACAACGGCAGAAGTTGTACCGCCAGCAGCCGCGGCGTCAGGTTCTCGCCGAGGATGACGTTGAGCCGGCTGATGCCGCCCTGCAGCAGCCCCGGTTGCGCGCCGACGAAGCCGACCACGCTGTCGGTGACGCCGGCCGGCGTGAATTGCAGGCCGCTGCCGGGCGTGTTGCCGAGGTTCATGGTCAGGCTCGCGGCGTCGGGAATCTCGGCCTGGGCGCGCGACAGCTGCGCCGTGCCCGCTGCGCGTGTCGCGGGCGGTGCGCTGCCGGCATCGTGCACACGTTCGGCGGCGCGGTCGGCCTCGCGCTCGGCCGTGCTGTCGGGCGCATCCATGCGCAGTTCGCCGGGCGCCGGCATGGCCGCGCCGCGCTGCTGCATCACATGGGTGAGTTCGTGCGCGAGCAGGCGCTGGCCGGCCGGGTTCTGCGGCGCGTAGCGGCCGGCGCCGAATACCACGTGCGAACCCACGGTATAGGCCGCCGCATCGACCGCCCGCGCCGAAGCCGCCGCGGCCGCGTCGGCATGCACGCGCACGCCGCTGAAATCCTGGCCCAGGCGCTGCTGCATGAAGCGGCGCGTGGCGTCGGGCAAGGACTGGCCCGGTCCGCGCAACGTCGCCTGCACGGAATCCGGAATCGCCGGCTGCGCGCTGCCCAGGGCTTCGCGCTGCACCCGCGCGCCGGCGCAGCCGCTGCATTCCTGCGCGCCCTTGCCCGCATTCTTGCCGCAGGCGCATTTGCGCTGCAGCAGCGGCGTGGTGAGACTGGCGCTCAGGGGCGGCGGCTGAAAGCGGCGCATGGCTCAGATCCCCGCCAGCGCCGCGCGCAGGATCTTGCGGATTTCCCCGATCAGCCGGTTGCGCTCCGCATCGGTTACGCCGGGCTTCATCATCGGCGTATGCAGATGGATGGTCGGCACGGCGGACGCCGTCGCGTGCGAGGAACGCAGCAGGCTGTTGCGGTAGAAAATCTCGTTGGAGAGAAATCCGCCGCCGGCACCTTCCACCGCCTTGCCCACGGGTGGATCCACCTTGCCGAAGGGGCCGCTGTCCAGCGTCCGTTCCTGCTTTGCATCCTTGGGCAGGTCCTTGACCTCGGTTTCCTGCTTGATTGCGCCCTTGCGGCCCTGGGTCGCGCGCATGGCTTCGAGCGCCTTGGCCGGCACGTTCTGCGGCAGGAACTCGCTGCCGCCGGCCAGGCCCGGCGGCTCCACCGGCTTGGTCGCGCTGCCACCGCTGTCTGCGCCGACGTTGTCGAGAAAGCCCTGGGTGGAGCGGTTGCGCCCGGCGCTTTCCTCCAGCTCGAACAGGCGGCTGCCCTGGCTGATGCTCATGACGAGGTTGGGCGGCTTGGGCGCATCCAGGTGCGGGCGCAGATAGGCTTCGACCACGCCCTGGTTGAAGTCCGCATAACGCACCGGGAATACGGCGGACTGGATCTCCGCCACCGTGCTGCCGTCGCTGATGCGTTCCCCGTCCAGGGCCAGCGCGGCCGCGCCGGAGAGATTGCTCTGGCGTATGTCGCCGCCGCTGGTGAAGCCGAAGGGATCGAAGCCGCTGATCAGGATGTGCTTGCGTTCCACCGTGGTGTCGAAGCTGGCGCTGGTGAAGCCGCGCGAGGTGTCTTCCAGCAGCTTGAGCAGGCGGGCGTGCAGGCGGCGCAGTTCGTCGGCGTCCTTGGCGAAGCCGGGATTCCAGGCGCGCAGCGCCTCGCTCAGCATCAGACGGGTCCAGTACAGCTGGCGGTCGTCGCTGCCGGCGCCGCCGGCGCGGGCGTCGGCGGTGGCCTTGTTCCACAGGTCCTCGCCGGTCTGGCGCACCAGCTTTTCGGCCTTGGCGGCGCTTTTCACGCCGGCCAGGGCCTTGCTGAATTTCTGCGCGGTTTTTTCCGCATCGGCCTGGAGGAAGCCGCTGGTCTTGGCGGCGGGCGTCTGCGCTTCTTCCTGGGTCTGCGCGGGCACGCAGCGCGGAATGCGCGGTTCCAGCGCCTGCTTGGCGACGTTGACCGCGGCGATTTCCGCATCCAGGCCCTTGTCATCCACGCCGAAGGCCGATTTGAGCGCGTCGCGCTCATCCTTGCGGACGCGGTTGTGGTCGGCGATGTCTTTCTTGCTGTAGCCCTTGCCGGTGTCGGGGTTGATGGACGAGCCATCCAGCGGCTTGCTGCCGGCGGTGTCGTAGTCGCCCTGCCATTCGGCCTGCAGGGCGGGATGTTCGCAGCGCGGCTTGGCCAGGTTCTGCACTTTGACTTTGGTCACGCCGACCACCGCGCCGCGGAAGATCAGTTCCGCATCCTTGCTCTGCAGGCGCACGCAGCCGTGCGACAGCGGCGTGCCGTCCACCGGCCAGTATTCATGCAGGGCGACGGCCTTGGCATCGTGGAACTGGGTCCAGAACGGAATGGCGCCCTTCTCGCGCTTGAGGGTGACGGTGAAATCGCCGACCGGCGTGCAGTTGTTGCCGACCTGGTTGGAACGCAGCGCGGAACAGGCGCCGCCGGCGCTGGCGCCGGCGGTGGCGTCGAAGCAGCAATGGCCCTTGCCGGTGGAACATTGGCTTTCGTTGGCCTTGCCGTCCGCGCTCTGTTCGGTATGGCCGTCGCTGTAGCTCCAGCTCACCTTCTGCGGCTCGGTCTGGTCGACCACGATCTGCTTGATCCAGGGCTTGGCCGCGGGCTTGCGCTGCAGGCCGCGCGCGGCCGAACCCTGCTGCAGCACGTGGGTGAGTTCGTGGGCGAGCAGATGGCGGCCTTCGGCGCTGTGCGGCCGGTACTGGCCGGCGCCGAACACCAGGTGATGGCCTACGGTATAGGCCGCCGCATCGACCGCGCGCGCCGAGGCCTGCGCGGCCGCATCGGCGTGCACGCGAACCTGGCTGAAATCGTGGCCGAAGCGCGGTTCCAGTTCGGCGCGCGCGGCGGCATCCAGCGGCTGGCCGGCGCTGGAGAGCACCGTATCGACTTCGGCCGGCACGCTGCCGCCCGAACCCTCGCCGGCATCGGCGCGGCTGATCTGCAGCGGCGCGCCGTCCTGGGGCGCGGCGCTGCCGCCGCGGGTGACCCGATCGGCGATGCGGTCGGCTTCGGCTTCGAGCGGGCTGTCGGCCGCGCCCAGGCTCAGCCCCTTGCGCTGGATCTTGCGCTTGCTGCACTGGTCGCAGTCGCCGCCCGGGCTGCGGTTGCCGCAGGCGCAGCGCCGTTGCAGCAGCAGCGGCGCCGATGCTTGCGCGGCAACGGCCGGAGCAACGCTGGCGTTGGCGCGCTTCATGCGCCCAGGCTCCGATGCAGCGCGCGGGCGAGTGCGCGACCGACGCTGGCCGCATCGGCCGCGGCGGGCAAGGCCAGCTCCAGCGCGGGCAATCGGGCCAGCGCGCCGCCCTGGCTCAGCACCGGCGGCTGCGCGCCGAACAGCTGCAGCAATTCCTGCACCAGCGCCGCGCGCAATGCGCGTTCGCCGCCGGCCATGCGCGGCAGGCCGTCGATGACGAGACGGTCTATGCGCAGTTGCAGCGGTGCGGCGGCCGCAAGCGGGTCGTGCGCGTTGGGCGCAGCGCTGGACAGCGCCGTGGCTGGCGCTGTCGCGGACACCCGCGAAGCCGGTCCGGACAGGGCGGCGTCGGCGAAGGCGGACAGCCGCTGTGCATCCGCCGCCATGCCGGCAGCCGTTGCAGGCCGCGCATCCCGCCGCGCTTGAGCAGTCGGCACTCGCGTGTCCGGCGCTTCGCCCGCCGCCGGCTGCCCATCCGCCGGCGCAGCTCCCGCCGCCGTCGCCCTGCCCTGCCCAATTGCCGCGCTCACCGGAAATCTCCTTCATTGACCGGTTTGTCCAGCTTGCGCAGTTCCGTGCGCACCGCGGCCAGCAGCAGGGCCTGGTTCACCGCGCTGCCGCGCCGGGCCGCGGCAAAGGCGGCGTTCAGGGCGATGCTGTGGATGTTGCCGCCGGACAGGTTGAAGCGCGCCAGATGGGAAAAATCCACGTTTTCCCGCGGCACTTCCGGCGGCAGCGCGCGCTGCCAGATGCGCAGGCGCTCGGCCGCGCCGGGATAGGCAAAATTCACCACGAAGCGCAGGCGGCGCAGGAAGGCCGTGTCCAGCGCGCTTTTCATGTTCGTGGCCAGCAGCGCCAGGCCGGAGAACGCTTCCATGCGCTGCAGCAGATAGTTGATCTCGATATTGGCGTAGCGGTCGTGGCTGTCCTTGACTTCGCTGCGCTTGCCGAACAGCGCGTCCGCCTCGTCGAACAGCAGGATGGCGCCGCCGGATTCGGCCGCGTCGAACAGGCGGCGCAGGTTTTTCTCGGTTTCGCCGATGTATTTGCTGACCACGGCGGAAAGGTCGATGCGGTACAGCGCCAGTTGCAGCTCGTTGGCCAGCACTTCGGCGGCCATGGTCTTGCCGGTGCCGCTGTCGCCGGCGAACAGCGCGTTGATGCCGAAGCCGCGCGTCATGCGCCGGGTATAGCCCCAGTCCTGGTAGACAGTATGGCGCTGGCGCACCTGGCCCACGATCTCGCGCAGCAGACGCAGGGATTCCTCCGGCAGCACCAGGTCGTCCCAACCCGCCTTGGGCTGCAGGCGCTGGGCCAGCGCATCCAGCCGCGGCAGGGCGATGCGGCGGCAGGCCGCCCACAAGCGCGCACGCCGCGTGTCGGCCGGTTCGAACTCGGCTTCGGCGCAGGCGTGTTTCATCTCGGCCAGGCTGAAATCGAACTGGCTCGCCAGCTCGCGCGGCAGGCTGGCCGCATCGGTGCCGGCGGCGGCGAGCAGTTCCTGCCAGCCCTGCACCTGTTCCGCCGCGGACGGCCTGGCCACGTCCACCGCCAGTACCGCGGCGCGGTCTTCCCGCGGCGCCTCGCGCAGACCGATGAAGACCAGGCCCAGCTCGCGCGCGAGCAGGCTGCGCCAGACCGCCGCCTGTTCCGCATTGGCCAGGTCCAGTTCCTCGGCATCGATGTACAGCGCCACCGGCAGCAGCGCGGTCTCGCGCTGCCACAGGCGCGCCAGACTGTCGAACTCGGCGCGGTGGCGCGGCAACGCATCCAGGCCCAGGCGGTACAGCTGGCGCTGCAGGCGCGCGGCGACTTCCTGCGCCAGCGCGACTTTGCTGCCGCGGTCGGCACCGAGCAGTTGCACCGGCGGCAGCGGCTGCTCGGTGCCGCCGGCCTGCAGGCGGCGCAGGATCTCGTCGGCCTTGGCCAACTGCGACGGCGCCAGCGGCGGCACGGCCGTGGGCAGCGGCGTGAGCAGGGTGCTCAGGCGCTCGTCCAGCGCGTTCAGCCCTTTCAGGTAATTGACGATGCGCTCGTCGGCGCGCAGCGCGGCGGCAGTCAGCGGCGTGGCGCCGAGCTGGTTGACTTCCAGCAGCTGCGAATAGCGCAGCGGCGCATGCGGCGACAGCGCATCCCAGCTCGGCGTGTCGAACAACTGCAGCGCGAGAGCGAAGCTGGGCGACGGGCGCTGGGCGCCCTGGATCGCGCCGATCTGCGCCGGCAGCGACGGATCCAGCTCCACCGCGGCGCACAGCAGCAGTACATCGCGCTCGAATGCGGACAGGCCCAGGCGCTGCGCCAGCCATTCCAGCGCCGGCGGCGGCTGTTGCACAGCGGCGGCTTCGCGTTCGGCGGCCAGCGCGGCGAGGCGGTCGTCCTGGGCGGTTGCATCGACGGCAACGGCGGGCGCAACGGTTGCATCCGTCACGGCAAGCACAGGCGCGGCGCCGCGGCCGAACCAGCCGCGCGCGGCGGCCGACGCGGCGCCCGCCGCCATCGGCGGCACTGTCGCCGGCGCCGGCGAAGACGCAGCCGGCTGCGCCAGCCGCTGCAGGCGAAGACGCAGCCAGTGCAGCGAAAGGGACAAATAGCGGTTGTTGGCCTCGCTCCATTCCTGCACGTTCATGGCTGCACCGTCAGGATCTGGGCCGGATCGACCTCGAAACGCCGCGGCGCTTCCTGCAGCAGCACCGGCAGGCTGTCGATGCCGTCCACCCGCAGGCGCACCAGATAGCTGCCGGCGTCCAGTCCTTCGATGACGAAGCTGAGCAGGCTGGGCTGGCCAGGCTGGGCCGGCGTGGTGATCTGCACCGGCGCAATCTCGCGGTCGGCCAGCAGCAGGCGCGCCTGGGCGTGCTGCTGCGGCTGCAGGCGCGGGCTGCAACTCAATGCCAGCGCCACCGTGCCCGGCGCGGCGGTGACGGGATCCAGCACGATGCGCGGCGCCAGCACCAGCGACACACTGTTGCTGGACCAGTCGGGCCGGTCGCCGGGTTCGTCGTGATGCAGCGCCGCCTGGTAGACGCCGATGGCCCAGTCGACCAGCGCGCCGGCCGCATCCGGCGCCGGCAGCTGCGCGGCCAGTCCCTGCCCCGCCGCCGTCACCGGCAATGTGTTGCGCAGCCCGAAGCGCGCACAGTCCAGCACCAGGCTCACGCCGGCGCCGCCGCGCAGTGCGTTGCCGCTGATGGCCAGCAAATCGCCCAGCCGCGCCGCCGGCAGCTGCGGCGAGGCGGCCGGCCGCACCGCGGCGAGGAAGGCCGGCGGCTGCGCCTGGGCCTGCGGGCCGCGGTCGTTCTTGCCCCGCTGCAGCACCGGCGGCGCAGCCTTGGCCGCGGCCTTGCCCTGGATCAGCACCACCGAGACCAGATAGGCCATGGACGGCCGGTAGTGGGCCTGCAGCGAAGTCCACAATTTGGACAATTCCTCAGTGCCGAGGAACACCGGCGTAATCTTGATCTGCTCGATCTGCTCGGCAAGGTCGGCGGCCGAATGCGGGCCGAACGGCCCCTGAGGATCCAGCTCGGGCACCGGCGAGGGCGAGCCCAGCGCCGTGCGCAGCTGGCCGCGCGTGAGCACCGGGTTCTCGTGCAGCAGCTGCATGGCATAGCCCAGCAGCACTTCCGCGTTCAGATCGGCCGCGCCGTAGGCGCTCAGCAGGTAATGCAGATCCAGCGCCAGCGGCGGATTGGACAGCGCCGTACCGCGCGCATCCCGCGCCGGCAGGCCGGCGTTGCGCCAGCCCAGGTTGGGCGTGACCTGGTAAAGGAACAGGTTGATCTGGTTGCTTTCGGTCTGCCCGGTGGTGATGCGGTCCGGCGGCAGTGCGCTGACGCTGAAATTGGTCGCCAGCGGCGGGTCGTAGTCGATCAGCCCGTTGTTGAGCAGATCCTTGAGCGTCGCCGTGACCGCGGCGATGGCGAGCGCACTGCTCATGGGCGGCCTCCGTGGCGCGCGCGCAGGTAGTCGGCCAGGCCCAGCTTCGGCGCCGCGGGCCGCGCGGCACGCTCGGCCGCAGCCGGGGCGGTTGCGCGCAATTCGATGCGGCCGATATGGATGCTGACGGCCGGCGGCGGTGCGGGTGCTGCGGGCGCTGCCGGCGGCGCCGCCGCCGTACGCAGTGCCGCAACGACAGGTACGGCCGGGCGCAATGCGGCGGGCGCCGGTTCGCGCGCCGGCAGGGCCGCGTGCAGCGCGGGCGCGGCGGCCAGCCGGGTTTCGACGATGGCAGTGGGATGCGGTGCGGCGTGTTCCGGCGTGACGACGGTACGCGGCGGCTCGGCTTCGCGCGGCTCGCGGCCGACTTCGCGTGACAGCGGCGGCGTTTGTCCGCGCTCTTCGCCGGCGCCGGGCGCAGCGCGGCGCCGCAACGGCATTTCCGCAGCCGGAAGCCGCGGTGCAATGGCAGGCGCTGGCGCCGGTGCCGGGCCCGCGGGAACCGGTGCGACGCCTCGCGCAGCGGCGTCTGGCGCAGCCTCGTGCCGAGCGCTGCGCGGCGATGCGCTGTCGGCGGCGGGAACCGGCTGCGCCGGCGGCGGCCCGGGCCGCAGCGCCGCGCTGTCGGCAACGCTGTGTTGCGCCGTTACCTGCCGCATCTGCGCCGGTGCCCGCGTGAACGCCGGTGCCGGCGGCGCGGACTGCGCGACCGGCGCCTCCGCACCGACCGCCGGCGTCGGCCCTGCCGTCGAAGTGGATAAATCCACCATTCCCTCGGCCGGCTCGAACAGCGAGCGCCGCCGCCGCTGCAGCAGCGGCGTGCGTTCCGCAGCGCGATCCAGCAGGTTGGCCAGGTGTCCGCTCATGCGCGCAGCAGCTCCAGGTAGAGCTGGCGCCGGGTCGGGCTCAGACGCAGGATTTCCTGCTCGCTCCAGCCGTAGGCCCGGGCCAGGCGGTCCACTTCGGCCAGGGTGCGCCGGGCCCAGTCGGACAGCTCGCCCCAGAAATACGCCACGATGTCGAAACCCAGGCGCCAGGCATGGCCGCAGGCGGGACAGCTCAGGCCCAGGCGCACATCCGCATCGGGATCGGCCGCGGCCATGGCGTCGGCGATGCCTGCCGCCGCGTCGTCGGGCAATGCCTCCGGCGCGATCGTGCGCCGCCCCTGGCGCGCCTGGACGATGCAGCGGCGCAGCAGCGCCCGTTTCGCATCCGCGCCGGCCGCTGCGGCCTGCAGCAGGTCTTCCGTCGTCGGCAGGCGGTAGGCCGCGCTGCAGCCGGCACCCTGCCAGTGCAGCGGCTGCGCCGGCGGCGCGGGTTCGCGGCTGCGGATATCGGCAGCGAGAAAATCCGCTTCCAGCCGCTCGCCGCAGCGCGGGCAGTCGGCGACGGTGCGCAGCTGCGGCCCGAACAATTCCTCGAACAGGCGCAGCAGCCAGGCGTCGCGCACGCCCACCGGCACCTGCGCCCAGGCCAGCGCATCGGCCTGCGGCCAGGCCGCTTCCAGCAGGGCCAGCGCGCGGCGCAGCGGATGCGCGGCGTGGTGGCGTTCCCACAGGTTCAGCAGTTGCTCGGCGCCGGGAACCGTCATGGTGGCTGGTGGCCTGTCGGGGAGGAATGGGCGTAGGGACAACGAACGACGCAGCGCACAGGACGACGCCGCAGCGCCAGGCCGGCAACCCCCGCCGCCGGCCAGGCAAGCGGCGCGTCCTGCACGCTCAGGACCCGCGGGCTGCCGGCGATGGATCCGTCAGCGGCCATCGGGCGCTCACGGCGGATCCAGGTAACCCGGCTCGGCCGGCTCCGGCGTCTCCGGATCGCGCTTCCAGCCCTCGTTTTCCAGCTTGATGTGCTGGATGGCGACGGCATTGGCGTTGGCATCCAGATCCGGCAGCGCCTGGAATTCCGAGACCCAGCAGCGATAGACGAAATAGCGCAGCGCGAGCTGGCCGGCTTCGTTGAGCACTTCGATCACGATGTCCTTGCGGAAATCCTTGAGCGAGGACTCCATGCCCAGGCCGGCCTGGAAATTCCATACCTTGTTCGCCCACTGCTCGAATTCCTTGTCGTGGGTGACGCCGCGCTCCAGCGTGATCGCCTCGAACTCGGTGCGGCCGGGCGATTTGCGGCTGCTGCTGGGATCGCCGCCGTCGCGGTGCTTGACCACTTCGGTGGTGCGCTTGAGCGCGCTGACCTTGCTGATGCCGGCCACCGGCGCGGTGCTGCCGACGAACTTCACCAGGAATTTGAAATTCTTGTATGGATCGAAACGTTGCGCGTTGATCGTGAACTCGGCCATGACTCTTCCTCACCCTTCAGACGTCGATCTGCCCGGCCATCTGCTGCAGCTTGATGACCACGAACTCGGCCGGCTTGAGCGGCGCGAAACCGACCACGACATTCACGATGCCCAGGTTGATGTCGTTCTGCGTCGTGGTTTCCTTGTCGCACTTGACGAAATACGCATCGCGCGGCGTGGCGCCCTGGAATGCGCCCTGGCGGAACAGGTTGTGCATGAAGGCGCCGACGTTGAGGCGGATCTGCGCCCACAGCGGCTCGTCGTTGGGTTCGAACACCACCCACTGCAGGCCGCGGAACAGGCTTTCCTCGATGTACAGCGCAGTGCGCCGCACCGGGATGTATTTGTATTCGTCGGCCAGCAGGTCGGCGCCGCGCAGCGTGCGCGAGCCCCAGACCACGCGGCCGCCGGCCGGGAAGGAACGCAGGCAGTTGATGCCCAGCGGGTTGAGGTCGCCGTTTTCGCGGTCGGTCAGCGCCACCGACAGTTGCGGCACGCCGTTGAGCGTGGCGGCCAGGCCGGCCGGCGCCTTCCACACGCCGCGCTCGGTGTCGGTGCGCGCGAACACGCCGGCGATGGTGCCGACGGCGGAGAAAGTCTCCAGCCGGAAATCGCGGAACGGATCGGGCTGGCGCAGGCGCGGGAAGAAGATCGCCGCGTTGCGGCTGCGCGTGCCGACTTCGTCCGGATTGGCGCCGAAGCCGGTCACCGCCTTGGCCGCGCTGGTCCACGGCTTGGGCGAATCCACCAGCAGCATGGCGCGGCGGCGCTCGCAGTAGGCGGCGGCTTCGCTGACCACGACCGGATCCACGTCGGTGGCATCGGTGGGCGCGCGGTACGGCGGTATGCACAGCAGGTTGAACAGGTCGGCGTCTTCCAGCGCGTAGAGGCCTTCCTTTTTCTTGTCGTCCTTGAGGAACTCGGCCGGGCTGAGCCAGGCGCCGTCGGAGATCTTGCCGAGCAAGGTATTGAGCGCCTCGGCCAGCTTGCCCTCGGCCGTGGTCACTTCGCCGCGCAGGGCGGTGACGTCGGCATCGGGATCCTCGATCAGCTTGTTGCGCAGCGCATCGCGCTTCTGCTTCAGCGTCGCCTCCTTGGTGCTGAGGTCGTCGCTGGCCGGATCGGCGGGAATTTCCGGCAGATCGTCGGGATCGCTGAGATCGCCGGTGAACAGCAGCAGCGAGGAACCGGCCTTGAGCACCTTGTCGACGCGGCGCTGGCTGTCCTTGACGGTGAGGTTGAGCCAGGTCTCGCTCTCGCCGCGGGCGCTGTCGCTGACCACGACATTGAACAGGTCGGCCTTGGTCGCCGCCGGTCCCAGCAGCTGTTTGGCCACGGCGTCGGTGGTGCCTTCGCGGTGCACTTTCACGCGCAGGCCTATGCCCCAGCGCCCGGGGCTGTTGGCGGCGAATTCCAGCCCGCCCAGCTTGAAGGCCATGGTCGAGTCCTTGCCTGCCTCGGCCTTGTACAGGCGCACGACGATGGCCTTGGCGCCGCCGTTGAGGAAGAAATCGCGCACGGCGAAACCCAGGCCGTCGTCGATGGACAGGCCGCCGAACAGGCTGACGAAATCGCCGAAGCTGTTGACCGTGGTCGCTTTCTCCACCGGCCCGCGCAGGGCGCGGCCGACGAATGCCGTGATCGACGTGGCGACGCCGGTGATGGTGCGCACGCCGCTGGGAATTTCCTCGACGTATACGCCCGGATAGGTCAGCGTCGATGGCATGGTGTTCTCCTCCGCGAAGGTTGGCGGCACGGCGCAGCGCCACGCCGGTCAGTTCAACAAATTTCCCGGCACGGCCGGCCCGGTGCGCAGGGCATACAGTTCACGGCCGTCGGGCAGCACGTCGCGCCGCAGCGCGCCACAGCGCACCAGCGCCTGCAGCACCGCCTCGACGTGTTCGCGCTCAGCCTCGAAACGCTGCAGCGGAAGCCACCAGCGCAGGATGCCGTCCAGCGTGTCGGCGGCAGCCGGATGCCGGTGCAGATACGCCAGCACCAGCGCTTCCACATCGACTGCCGCCTGCCCCGCCCCGTTGCGTTTCACCCGCGCTGCTCCCTTGCGAGCCTGCAGCCCGAATACGCAAGAGACGGGCCAGCGCCGGAAACTAGTCAATTTGTTGATTTGATTAGTTGTTCACAATACTTAATGTGCCGGGTTGGGTCGGGAAAGCCTCAGGCGGCCGCGCGCACCCTCTCCAAACACATGAATTTGCGATGATTTCAGGAATGTGGCACGGAGCGGTGCGGCGGGTCAGGATTGACCCGGGGGCGTGAGAGCCGGAATTCGGGCTCGACTCCACCCCATACGGATACCGGGATCGGCCTCATGAGCACCGAGGCGCATTGATCGCCGCTCCCTCACCCAACCCTCTCTCCCAAGCGCACGAATGCGCTTGGGAGAGAGGGTTGAGCGGCGGTCAAGCCATGCCCTGGCGAAAATCGCGCCCGTCTATCCCGTGCTTCTTCAGCAGCTTTCCCAGCTGCCGCCGCTCGGTGCCGCACAGCCGCGCGGCTTCGCTGACATTGCCGTAGGAATGGCGCATCAGTTCGGTGAGATAGCCGCGCTCGAAAGTGGCGATTGCACGCGCCTTGGCCACAGTGAAAGGCGAGATGGCGCCGTCCTGCGCCGCGGCGGGTTCTGCGGCGGCCAGGGCCGGCAGCACCAGGGACAGTTCGGCCACGCCGATTTCCTCCTGGCTGCCGTGCAGAAAGGCGCGCAGGGAGACATTCTCCAGTTCGCGCACATTGCCGGGCCAGGCATAGGCGCGCAGCCGCTGCAGTGCCTGCGCCGACCAGCGCTTGGCGGCCGCGCCCATGCGTCGCGCGGCCTGGTCGAGAAAATGCTGGGCCAGCTGGGCCACATCGCCGCCGCGTTCGCGCAGCGGCGGCAGACAGACGCAGAGCGGGCTCAGGCGGTAATAAAGGTCGTGCCGGAAGCGTCCGGCGCGCACCAGGGATTCCAGCGGCGCGTTGGTCGCGGCAACTACCCGCACATCGGCCTGAACCGACTGGCTCTCGCCGACTGGCCGGTAGCAGCGGTCCTGCAGGAAGCGCAGCAAGGTGACCTGGCCCTTGCCCGAAAGCGCGTCCACCTCGTCCAGGAACAGGGTGCCGCCGCGCGCATGGTCGACCAGCCCGGCGCGCGCCGTGCGCGCATCGGTGAAGGCGCCGCGGCGGTGGCCGAACAATTCCGCTTCGATCAGGGTGTCGGGCAGCGCGCCGCAGTTCACCGGCACGAAGGCCCGCGCCCGCCGCGGACCGGCGTAGTGCAGCTGGCGCGCGGCCAGCTCCTTGCCGGTACCGGTCTCTCCCTCGATCAGCACCGGCGCATCGCAGTCCGCATAGCGCCGCAGCAGACGCACCGCCGTGCACAGGCTTTCCGACGCGCCGATCATCAGCTCGTCCAGGTCGGTCATAAGGCCTCCTCGTCCCTCGCAGGATGCCGGAAGACGGACTCCTGTCCGCCTCCCGATCGAACGTGCGCGGACAGCGTCTGCGCGCGTTCTCCGGCAAACCGCCCGCTGGCGCGGCCGATTCCCGCGCGACCCTTCCCAGGATCGCCCGGCAGGCTTGTTCCCGACCGCCCGCCGCCCACCGGCACCCCGCCCCCAGGACACCGCCCCGCCTGTATACCATGCAAAAGTTTCGCAGAGATGGACTACCGCGCGGTTAACGCAAAGCTCATGCGGCCATAGCTGTTTCTGCACAAACCACGCAAAAAACCGCCGCGGCGGCGTCTATCCACTGCCGCCAGCGCCGCGATGCTCCCATCCTGGAACCGCCGCGCCGCAGGGCGGCCCTCCAGTACACAACGAGGGAAAGCAGGAAAAGCGTACATGGCAAATCCGCCCGCGCGGCGCGCGGGGATACGCCGGCGCAGCGTTGCCGCAGGACAGCCACGGACGCGGCGGCATACGGGGAAAAATCCGCCCGGCCGCAGCAGCGTGGATTCGGCCGTGGATGGCGCAATGACGGCGGGCAGACGGCGGTGCCGTGGCGGCGGGCAGGTCCGGCGATCTGTACGCCAACGGCGGTATCTCGCCGCCCCGCGTTGCCGGGACCGCCGCGTTATCCCCAGACCTCGCCCATCACCCGCGCGAAGTTTCCGCCGAGGATCTTTTCTATGCGCGCATCGGAATGCCCGCGCGCGGACAGCCTGGCCGCCAGCACCTCGAAGCGGTTGGGCATGTTCAGGTCGGGGATGAACGTGTACAGGTCGGCCGGCCGGCCTTTGGCGAAGATGCGGTCCTCGACCATGTTCCTGATGAACTCGCGGTTCTCCTGCTCGAACTGCGGCGTGCGCCTGGCCGCGGCGACGCCGCTGTCGGTGCCGATGCCGACGTGGTCCTCGCCGCAGACCTTGACCGCGTGTTCGATATGACGGATCACATCCTCGGCCAGGGGCTGGGTGTCCTCGCGCAGATAGGGCCAGAAGATGATGCCGGCCACGCCGCCGCGCCCGGCCATGGCGCGCAATTCGCTGTCGTGGACATTGCGCGGCAGGTCGGCCAGCGCGCGGCAGCCGGTGTGGCTTATCAGCATGGGCGCCTTGCATGCGGCCAGGCCTTCCCTGATCGTGCGCGCGGCGCCGTGGGCCAGGTCGACCACGACTTTCTCGGCGTTCAGGCGTTCGATCACCTTGTGGCCGTAGTTGCTGATGCCGGCGTCGCCGGGTTCCATGCAGCCGTCGCCGACGATGTTGCGGCGGTTGTGGGTGAGCTGGATCACGCGCACGCCGAGCTGGCGGAACTGGGCGATGCGGTCCAGGTCCTCGCCCAGCGGCTCGGTACCCTGGAAACCATAGATGATGCCGGTACGGCCGTTGCGGCCGGAGGCCTTGAGATCGGCCGCGCGCTCGACCCGGTACAGATGCTGCGGATGGCGCGCGATCACCGCGTCCCATTTCGCGATCTCTTCCTTGGCCCGCGTATGCGCCGCGTCATCCAGCCAGAAGCGTCCCTGCGGCGCGACCGTGGTCAGCACGGCGCCGAGGCCGGCTTCGCGCACCACCTGCAGCTCCGCGGCGGTGGCGGCGGCATCATCGACGGTATAGACGAAGTCGAAACTGGCGGCGCCGTCGATGGCGTAGATATCGCGGTAGCGTTTCCAGCGGGCGGTTTCGGCGGTAGCGGCGTCCGGTGCGGCGCCGGCCGCAGTCCGGTCCGGATCCGCAGGATTCGCCGGCTGGGCCGGCGCGCCGTTGCCGATTCCCGCATAGAGCGCGCCCAGGCCCGCACCGATCAGCAGATCACGCCGCTTCATCATCGCCGTACTCCCGTTTCGTGGCGCGGCGATTCTGCATCAGGCCAATGCGGCTACGAAAGTCCCCGTAGGCCGGCGTGCGGAAGCGGTGCAGCCTGGACCGACAGCGCGGCGGACGCGATCCGGGGATCGCAAGCCGGAGCATCGGATCCGGCCATGCAATTCGCGGCGGCACAGCTCGTGGCGTGGTGCCGGGACCGCGCCGCCGCAATTCGCGGCGGCGCGGCAAGCCGCTGGACTGGTGCGGAACGGAACGCCCGCCGCCTCAGTCCGCCAGTGCCGCCGCCGCGGCCAGGCCCGAAACCACGCCCAGCGAAGGATCGCCATAAACCATGCGCACCTGCGGAAACTGCTGCTGCACCGCCGCACGGATCAGCGGTGCGCGCGAGGAGCCGCCGGTCAGGAAGATCGACTGCGGCGCCTCGCCGATATCGGCGCGGGCGCGCTGCAACAGGCTGCCCAGGCGTTCCAGGAAATCCGCATAGGCCGCATCGCGGTGGCTGCGCTCCAGCGTCACGCTCAGGCCGTCCTCGATGAAATCCAGATCCACCTCGCCGCGGGTTTCCTCGCCGAGCAGGATCTTCATGCGTTCGGCTTCGCGGTTGAGCAGCGAAGTCGCCCCCAGACGCTGCAGCGCCTGCAGGCGCTGGCGGAACGGCGCCGGCGCGTTAGCATGGCGATGGCCGCGGAACTCCTTCTGCAGCGGCGGGCTGTGCACGCTGGCGGCTTCGCGGAAATGGTGTACCGGAATGCCCGGCTCGCCGCGGCCGAACAGCGGCATGAAGGCGGCCAGGCTCAGCTCTATGTCGATGTCGGTGCCGCCGCGGGGCAGGCCCCAGCTGCCGAACACACGCGGCGCCGCGGCCTTGCCGCCGACTTCCGCATAGGCCACGTCAGTGGTACCGCCGCCGACGTCGACGATGAGGCTGCGCTCGGCCTCGGCGAGCTGGCCGTGGTAGTGCATGGCCGCCGCGGCGGGTTCCTCCAGGAAAGCCACCTGCTCGAAGCCGGCCGCCGCCGCGGCCTCGCTGAGCATATCCAGCGCCTGCTGCGTACCCTGGGTCCCCTGGGAACTCTTGAATTCGACCGGCCGGCCGAGGATGGCGCGGCGCACCGGGCGGTCCAGCTGGCGTGTGGCGCTGAGGCGGATGTGCTCCAGCACATGGGCGGCGATATGCAGGATCACCTTGCGCGCGTTCGGCAGCAGGTTGTAGCCGAGCATGGACTTGGGCGATTCCACCAGATGGCCGTAGCCATCGTGGATATAGGCCTCGATCGCCTCGTCGCCGAACAGGGCGTCGCTGAGCCGCGGCGCGGCGCTGCGCGACTCGCGCGCCTGCGCCTCCATCCAGCCGCGGCGCACATTGCGCAGGGCGGACGCGCGCAGCTCGGCCTCGCTGCGTGCGGTGGGTTCCGACAGTACGGCCAGGGCCTCGGCGCGCTGCGCAGCGGGCAGGCGGCCGGCCTCGGCCACGCGCTGCTGCCAGGCATCCACGGCGCGGCGCTGGGCGGCACGGGCGGCGCGCAGCTGGTTTTCCAGTTCCGCCTCCAGCGCGGCGGTGAGCACGAAATCGGCCGGATCGGGTACCGCGGCAGGGAAAAACACCGCGGTGCGGAACTGCAGCTGCTCGCCGAAGCGTATGCCCTGCAGGCGGCCGTCCACACAGGCGGCAGCGGCCGAATAGCTGGTTCCGAAGTCAATTCCTATCTGCATGGCGGGGGGCACGGCGCGGCGGGCGCGCGAGTGTAATGAGGCGGGCCGCGCTTGTCGCGCGGCGCAGGCTGGAAGGGTTCTGTGCCATCGAGCGGCGCTGCGCCGGATAACGGCGTTCAGCGGCATCTGCGCCGGTGCTGTGCCCGCAGCCGCGGTGGAATGCGGCGGGCTCGGCCCCGGACGACTGCATCGGCCTGCACCTGCCGTGCGGCAAGCAGCGGCCGCCCGGCAATTCTCCGGCGGCACGCTGGACTGCGGCGTGCCAAGCGATTCCCGGCCACCGCCGTTGCGGCTTTTGCGCGCGCGGCAGCAGAACTACGAAGAATTGCGTAGTAGCGGCGGCGTTGCTAGGCTGGCGCGCCTGCGCCCGCCGGAGTCCCGCCGTGAACTACGCCGCATTGTGTTCGTTGTGCGCCACCCTGCTGCTCGCCCCACTGCCCCTGCTGGCCGGCCAGGCCACGGAACCCCTGGGATTGCAGCGCCGGCTGGAACCCGTGGCCGCCGACCACGACGCAGTCCACGCGGCCCGTTCGCTGGCCGCGCAATTTCCGGCATTGAAGAATTCCACACTGACACCCAAGGTCCTGGCCCAAGGACGCAACCGCGTACAGCAATACCGCCAGGAAGTGGCCGGCATCGAAGTCTGGGGTGCGGGCATTGCCGTGTTGCAGGATGCGCAGGGCAAGGCCCGCGTCACCGCTTCCAGCCTCAGCACGCGCGGCGACAGCGCCGCCCTGCCCGCCTTCGCCCTGCAGCCGCAGCAGGCGCTGCAACAGGCCCTGGCCGCGCTGGAGCTGCCTGCCACGGCGCAGCAGGCCAAGCGCAGCGGCGGCGACGCCTATCTGCGTATCGAACTCCACGGCAGCGGCGAACTGCGCGCGCTGCGGCCGGCGCGCATCAAGCCGGTCTGGTATCCGGCGGCGGACCGCCTGATCGCCGCCTACTACAGCGAAGTGCTGTTCGCGCGCCGCGGCGAAACCCGGCCGCTGGCCGAAGCCCTGCTGATTTCGGCCGAGGACGGCCGCATCCTGCGCCGCAACAGCCAGATCCACGATCTGCAGCCCTTCGGCTACCGCGTGTTCGCCGGCAGCGACGGGCATCCCTATGTCGATGCCTACGGCCATACCAACCCGCACCCGACCGCACAGCCCGACGGCTACCGGCCCACCGTGCCGGCGCCCATGTCCCTGCTCAGCCTCAGCCATGCCGGCATCAGCACCGGCGATCCCTGGCTGGCCGACGACGCCGGGGAAACCCGCGGCAACAACGTCGATGCCTTCTTCAACGCCGACACCTTGTACGAAGGCGATTGCAGCGGCGAAGGCTGGGGCCCTGGCTTCAACGCCGCCGAAGGCGACTTCCGCCCGCATACCAACGGCCCGCGCCGCTTCGACTACGCCTACGACGCCAGCGCCACGCTGGACGACTACGTGCAGTGCTACGAGCCGGAAGCGCCGATCCCGACCGGGCTGGCCTCGCTCAACGCCCGCGTGGTGCAGGCCTTCTACGCCGCGAACTGGCTGCACGACGTGTTCTACGACGCCGGCTATGACGAAGCCTCCGGCAACATGCAGGTAGACAACTACGGCCGCGGCGGCCTGGACAACGATCCGCTGCTGGTCCACGGCGCGCACTTCTCCACCTTCACCTACGCCCCGGCCGACGGCGAAAGCGGCGCGCTGAGCCTGGGCGTCAATCTGCAGAGCCGCAGCAACCGCGACGTCAGCGCGCTGGACTTCGGCGTGCTCGCGCACGAATGGGGCCACACCCTGTTCGGCCGCCTGACCCAGTCCGGCTATTACGGCCAGCCTGGCGCGATCAACGAAGGCACGGCGGATTTCATCGGCCTGTTCCTGACCGTGCGCGAGCAGGACCGCCACGCGCGGCCGGGCCAGCCGGAGTTCTCCGGCGCCTATGCCGTCGGCGCGTACATGAACCTGGATTACGACTACCGCGCCGACGACCTGCCCCGCGCCGGCTCGCCCGGCTATCCCGACAACAGCTATTACCACGGCATACGCCGCTATCCATCCAGCAGCGACCTGGCGCTCAATCCGCTTACCTTCCGCCACATCGGCCTGGACAACCCGGTTCCCGCCGGCAGCGCGTCATTCGACTGGAAAGGACGCTCGCGCTCGAATGCAGAAATCCATACCGCCGGCGAAGTATGGACCGCCGCGCTGTGGCAATGCGCGCGCAACGTGCTCGCGGACACGCCGCCGGCGCAGTTCGACGCCGCGCACCGGCGCTTTCTCGAATGGCTGGTCGCCGGCCTCAAGCTGTTCCCGGTCGATGCGACCTATACCGAAGCCCGCGATGCATTCCTCGCCGCCGTGCGCGCCGACAGCGAAGCCGACTACCGCCGTTGCCGCAGCGGTTTCGCCAAGCGCGGCCTGGGCGCCGGCGCGGTCTCGCCCGCGCGCGATTCCTTCAGCCTGCGCGGCGTGCGCGAAAGCTTCCGCGACGGGGAACACGCACTGGACATCATCGAACTGAAGCTGCTGGAAGTCGCCGGCGACGGCGACGGCGTGCTCGATCGCGAAGAAACCGGCCGTCTCGCCGTGCGCCTGCGCAATACCGGTTTCTCGCCGCTGTCGCGCATCACCCTGGCCGTGCCGCCGATACCGGGCTTCTACGATCTGCCGGATCGCATCTATGTGGACAATGTCGCGCTCCCCGCCGGCGCCGATACGGAAATCAGTTTCGACTTCCGCGTGCGCAGCCGCCGCGGCGTGCTGGACCTGCCGGTGCAGGCCTTCGCCTGGGACCAGCAGCACCCGGAAGCCTTCGCCATCGCCAGCCAGAGCTTCGCCACCAACTACGACCTGCGCCGCGACAGCCGCGTCGACAGCGCCGCGCATGCGGCCACCTTCGGCGCGGACTGGACCCGCGGCTTCGAGGATCCGCACGGCTGCGCCCTGTTCATCTGCACCGGCGCCGAAGGCGACCAGCTGGCCGAGGTGCTGGACTGGAAGCGCCAACGCTACAACGGCCGCTGGGCCTATGTGCTCGGCGATCCGCAGCTGAGCCTGAATGCTTGGCTGGCCACGCCGCCCTTCGACGTGCCGGCCGGCGCGACGCTGGAGCTGGCGCTGCGCCACGACTACGACTTCGAGCGCTCGTCCACCAGCTTCGGCAGCGGCCGCATCGAGATCCGCCTGGGCGACGGCCCCTGGCTGCCCGCCGCCGCGCATGTCGCCGGCGGCGCCTGGGAATTCAACGGGGTATCCAACGGCTGGCGCGATGACACCCTGCGCTTCGGTGCCAATGTCGCCGGCCAGCGCGTGCAGCTGCGGCTGCGCACCAGTGTCGCGTCGATATTCCGCGAGAACGATGCGCACTGGGCCGTGGCGCGGGTGGAGATACGCGGGAGTGCGCAGCCGGTGTTTTCGAGTGTGCAGGCCGATACGCAATGAGTGCATGAGCGGTGCACCACGGCCCGGGATCTCGCTGCGGATCCCGGGTCTGTCGCGGCTTGCCGTCGTGATGCGGCCCGGGCCGCCGGCCAGTGAATGTGGTCAAGCCGCTGGCGCTTGCGTCTGCAAGATCAGCGCTGTCGCGGGGATGGCGATCGAATCGCGAGCCGCGGCGGAACACAGGCAGGCGATGCAGAACGGAAGAATCATCATTGAGGCAAAAGTCGCAGCCGGGACTCGTTGAAACATGCGCCCGCCCTTCAAACAAGCGGCGGTGCCGGGCGGGACGAAACTGCGGTACCGGAAAGTCTTACCCCTTGGAGTACGGCGTGCCGAAAGCGGCCTGATGCTTGATCGGGCGCTGCAAGGTCGCTTTATCCCGAATGCATCGTGTTGGCGGCGCCCGGTACCGAGGCCGCCTGGTGCTGCACAAAGGCCTGCAGGTGCTGCGCGCCACGCCCGATGTGCCCGGGTGCACATCCGGGCCATACGCTGCTGGCCGGCGAACCCGCCTTCCAATCCGGAATATCCAGGGTCGCGCACGCGCGACGGCCGCCTTCATCGTCCCTTGCGGACTGCCGCAACGCGAGACAGCGGCTCTTCCCTGCAGCCGTTCCCAACTTGACCGGCGCGATTGGCTGGAAACCGTCGTATTTCCTTCACACCGTACGCGGCAAGCTGCATCGACATAACGGAGGCATGCTCCATGCGCTATGCGGTAGTGTTGCTCGCGCTCGCCATGCCGGCCGTCGCCTGGATGTCGAACCAGCATGTGTTCGGCCCGGACAACGGCACGGTATCGGACATGTACCCTACCTTGCTGGCGGCGGCCGGCTATGCCTTCTCGATCTGGGGCCTGATCTTCGTCCTGGATATCGCCTATGCGGTCTGGCAGCTGAATGCGGAGCGCCAGCCCGTGCCGGCCGTGCGTACGCCGGCAGCCCTCGGCTTCGCGCTGACCGCGGCATGGATGCCGGTGTTCTCCTGGGGCCAGTTCTGGCTGGCGCTGCTGATCATCTGGTGCGCCTGGGCCGCACTGCTGTGGGCGTCCGTGAAGCTGGTGGATGCGCCGTCCCAGGCTGGCCTCTATCCCTGGCTGGCCAAGCTCCCATTGCCGTTGCACGCAGGCTGGCTTTCGCTGGCGATCTTTCTCAATACGGCCCAGGTCGTGGTTGCGTATCGGCTGCTGGATACCACCGCCATGCTCGGCTGGAGCCTTGCGCTGTTCGGCCTGGCCGCGGCGCTGTTGCTGATCGTCACTGCGCGGCTGCGAGGAAATTGGGCGTTCGTGGCAGCAGCGATCTGGGGACTGGTTGCGGTCGCCGTGAAGCAGTTCGGCGCAGGTCTCGACGGCAGCAAGGTCATGGCCTGGGCCGCGCTGGTTGTCGCCGCTGTCGTGCTGGTGCAAGCCGTGGCTTTGCAGCTGCGCCGGAGTTGATCAGGGCTTTGTCGGATCGAGTCGTTCGTTGACGGCTCGTATCTGTCGCACCGCCGACAAAGTAAGCACGGACAGTTCGGATAAACGGCCTTCTGGTGGTTGTTCGCGCTCGATCCGCACAGTGATTTGTACGCTCTTGTCGGTCAGCCGGCTTAACGACGAGGTTATCCCGACCGGCCAGTCGTATGTGTCCACGCGGTCGATAAAAGCGCGACGGTCCGCCGAATCCAGGCATTCGGCGGCCCTGCTGGCATTGTGGCTGCCAAATTCCCATGAGGTGTTTGGCAGCAGATAGGCGCAAAGTGCCTTTCCCGGGGCATATCCGAAGTGTCGACAGTCATGCGTCATGAGCGTTTCTGGCGTATCGCCGCCCCACCCTCCTCTAAGCACAACCGAGTGGCTTTCGCCGGGCTTGACGCTGGCGGCGAATGCGGCAATCCGGGAGCACAGCTGGTCCTCGCTGCTCGCGGCTCGCAGGGTGCAGGACGACAAGGCCGGCAGAACGAGCAGGACAAGGCAGTGAGAGCCGGGGCGGTTCATGATGGCGTTCTCATGGGGTTATGGGTGTCCTGGTTACGTCCTGGTTACGCAGGCAGCGGGGACGCCGCTGGGGATCGTCTGGCTTGGTGGTTGGCCGGTTCTGCATTGTGGGTGTCCTGGTTTTCCGCCTCCTGGTTTTCCGCTGCGCGTGGTCGTGGGTGTCCCAATTACGTCGGGGTCCCAATTACGTGCCAGTTACGCTGGAAAGCGTCCGGCCTGGCTGTCGGCCGGTCGGAATTGTGGGTGTCCCGGTTCATGCCGGCTCGTGCGCTGGCGTGGGCAGACACTCAGGGCGTGCCACCTTTGACGTAAATAGCAAGGTAGGTGATCGTTGGGGCACCGATGCCAAGGCAACCAGGCTGCGACACCTGGAATACGGAATGCAGTTTGTAGCCTTGGGCCGCGCGAGACGAAAAGCGCTGGCCAAGCGCGGTAACAGCAGTGTTCGAGAATTGCGCGCCAATCGGCTCTATCAGATATTCCATTTGCTCTCTCCTTACGGCAAGTCAACGCCTCCACGCCCCGGCTTGCAACGCAACAGACGGAAAAGCGTTGCGGTAAGGCCGCCGAAAAAACCACGCTTGCGGAACGCAAGCTCTGAATAGCGGGAACAACTGGGGTCACACACGCAGCGCAGACCGACCGCGGCCGGCCTGACGCGCCTGTAGGCCCGAAGTGACCGAATGCATGTGCGCAGCCAAAGCGGATGACGTGGCAACTCAAGCGCGTCAACTTCAGCATCCAGGCTGGTGCGGCCAGCGAAGGCTCGCAGCACGGACGGCGCCAAGTCAGCACCTACTTGCAGGTCGATTTCGATGCCGTCGAGCTTTATGCGCGCCATGAATTCCCCGTCATGAGTGCCGAATGCTTGTGCTGAAATCAAGCCACGCCGCGAAGCGGCATCGGTTTGAATGAATTGACTGTGGACCGTCAAGTCGGTCGCCATTGCATTTCAGCGACCAAGCAAGACCTGCCAGATCAACTGCCATCAGTCCCGGCATCCTCCCATCCCTGCGGCAGATTCGCTTTTGTTGCCGATACGCTGTTCCAGCATGCCGCACTGCGGCTGGCGGTACCCGAGTGGCCCGGCTCCGGATCACCCGACTGGAATCGTTTTCGTGGAGAACGCGATACCGGGACGATCAAAGACCGGACCGTCGTCGGCACCGGCCTGAGCGCACAGCAGCCAAAGCGTCGCGGAGTGCAGTCCCTGTGAGTATGGCGTCGCCCCCTCTCCCGCTACCGGCGGTGCCGAGATCGGCGAGATAGGGACATTCCTGGTGCGTCGACCTGGGACAGGCTTCGCCAGGTCAGCGAGCAATGTCGATACGTGCGCCGAGATGAAAGGCAGACGAATCGGGACACCCATGTTATCCGGCGTCTTGCATACCGACACGCAAACGCCAGTGCACCAGGTTGCCGCAGAGAAGCGAAAACCAGCGCCAGGGCGCCGATCATCGTCGTGCGCAAAAACAACAAGGCCGCCCTCGGGCGGCCTCGTCGCATTGCAGATGCCGGCGCCTGGCCGGCAGTACTGTCCTACTTGGTCCGCACGATCGCCGTCAGCGAGGTCGCCGGCATCGGAGCTACGCCAGTGCGCTGCTGTACTATCGCCGGTTGCGCCTGCCCGCCCGTCACGCCGAAGCGCAGCCAGCGCGGACCGCCGCCGCCGCCGTAGCCACCGGTAAACATTACGCCATTGCTCAGGGGCACCGTCGCCATCGGGAAGCCGCCGAGGCCGCCGTAGACCGAACGGTAGTTCCAGCTCAGATGGGTGTATTCCGGAGCGATGCCGGCGACGGCGTCATCCACGTAGCTTGCCACGGCCATGTCGCGCGCCCATAGGTTGGGATCGGCGCCCAGCCGTGCCTGCAGATTGGCGATGCCCTTGGTCGTAGCATTGGTCAGCGCGGTGAAGAAGCTGGCTTCCGAACCACCGAGCCGATCCGCGGCGTAGCGCAGGAAATGTCCCATGACCGCGTCCTGCTGCACCTGCGATTCATGTTGGTTGACGGCGCCGATCGCAAACGGCGTACGCCGCAGCGGCCCCACGCGCACGCCATTCAACGGTGCTGTCGTCGGATTCTGCAGGTAAAAGCTGCGCACATTGCTGTAGCGCGGGTTGATGTAACTGTTGAACGCCGCCACGCGCCGCGATGCGTTCGGGCCTGTGGTCAGGTCGGCGAGCTGGATATTGCTACGGGTGGTCAGGCCGAACGAGCTGTTGAAGAACAGCAGCTCCTCGGAGATCCACGCCAGTCCTTCGTCCAGCCAGGGTTCTTCCAGCTCCGGAGCGCCGTTGACGTACATGCGCCGCGATGCATTGACCAGATGGGTGTGATGATGCATCAGGGTGCGCACGGCGTTGCCGGCCACGAAGCTCAGTGTGCGCACATTGCTGTTCACCTGGCCGGTCGGGTCGGGCACCATCATGTAGAGGTATTCGCCTTCGTTGCTGCGCGGACAGCTGCCGGGGTCGGCGCTGAACAGGTCGCGCGTTTCGAACGCCCCGGGAGCGAAGCTGCTGCTGGCCGGCGGCGACAGCTCGTTCAGTGCACGGGTAAAGAACACGACGACGCCGCCGTTGCTGTCGAGGTCGGTGACTTCGCCGAAGTTGGCCAGCTGACTGTCGCGCCCGCCCGAGTACACCGACGAACCCAGTACGCCGCCCGCTGCCGTGGTGCCCGGCGCATTGCCGTCGAAGATATCGCGGATCTGTTCGAATTCCAGGCGCGAGAATCCGCCGGGTACGGCGGGCACATAGGTGCCGGAACCGGCCGGCTGCTCGATCACTTCCTGCACCAGGTACAGGCGCGGCTTCGCCGGCGTGGACACGGGCGACACCGCTTCGACGCGGCCCTTGCGCATGTCCAGCGTGCCGCTGCAGCCCGGTGCGGCCTGAATATCGAGGATCTGGTCCACCGCCGGCGGGCCGCCGCCGGTGAGCTGGGGCCTGGTCTGGATTTTCACCTGTGCGAACTTGTCTGCCGAGCTGAAATCAGGCAGATCTGCTGCCTGTTCGAGATGGAATTCGCGCATCTCGGGATCCGTCAGCGGCGCCAGGCCCGCGGCCAGTGCGCCCGAGTCCGGGGCGATCGGCGTAGGCGGACCGGTCACCGGGACGATGTTGTTGGCCGTGGTGCTCACCGAGAGCGCGGCGCTGTCGGCGGTGTTGACGGGGATCAATGTGTACTCGCTGTCCGCCGCCGCACTGTTGACGCAGAAATCGCTGGCCGCGGCCGGATCGAGCAGCCGCACCTCGCCCAGGTTCAGGGTGACGCAGGCCGCGGTGCCGACCGTAATTGGCAAGGCACGCGAGGCGACGCAGCCGTTACCATCGGTGGCAACGATGCGCGCCATCGCGCTACCGAGGGAAGCCGGTGTCGGCGTGCCGCTGAGTATGCCGGCGCTGGACAGGCTCAGACCGTCAGGCAGCCCTTCGGCGGTGTACTGGTAGGTGCCGCCGGCGCTGACCGAGAACTCCACCGGCGTATACGACTGCAGAATATTGGCATTGGGCAGGCTGCCCGGGGCCACGTTGGCGGGCAGGCATTGCGCGCCCGCGGCGCCGGCGAACAGGGCGGCGCTGCCGGCCAGGACAGAAAGCGTCTTCTTCATGCGCGGCCTCATTCGACGTCAAACTGCATCAGGGTGACGGGGACGCCGGACGCATTGTGGAAAACCACCTGGTCGAAGCGCGCGCTGTGCACGTCGCTACCGCTGAGCTGCTCCACGAAGATACGCACCTGGGCGCTGGAGGTGCCGGCCGGCGCCGTGGCCGAGCCGACGAAGCCGCTGCCCGGCGCCGCATTGCCCGGTATGCCGCCCCAGACCGTGTCGCTGAGCGGATAGGCCGTGCCGATCACCGCGCCCTGGCCCTGGGCGCCGTCGAATGTGGATGAGCATTCGACGTTCGGGAAGAACGCCACTTCCATCATCGCGCGCGCCAGGCCGACGGTCTGGCCAGTCAGGAACTTGACGCGGGCGTAGTAGGAATAAGTCTGGCCTGCCGTCACCGGCACGCACTGAGCCAGGCCGATCTGCGAGCCGGCTTCTTCCACCGTGAACTCGGCCGAGCCCGACGTCGGCATTGCGTCGACATCGTCGGCATTCCACGTACGTGTACCGTCGCCGGGCGCGGTGGAACCGAAGTCCAGCCAGCCACTGAGGTCGGTGGCGAAACCGGTGTTGTTCACCAAGTTCTGCGCCTGCCCTTGCGCGCCCCAGAACAGGATCAGGCCGGCCACGAACAGATGAAGGTAATTACGGCGCACGTACACCTCCCATAGTGGACTTCCCCGATTGCGTTTTCGTGAAAACTGTCGAACGCAAGTCGTCGCGAACTCGCGCACCAATGCATGCGCCGAGACTATGCGCTGCGCCAGCGCCGTGCAACAGTCTCCATTTTTCACAAATCATTGACAAAACAGCGGCTGGTCGCGCTGGCGACATGACTTGTTCGACCTTACAACGACTACTTCAAGCAAACCTCCGCTCCGCTCGACGAGCGTTCTCGGATACCTATAAAGCAAGCCGTAGCGCCAACCGAATGCCCTTGAGCCAACGCTGCCCAAGCTTTTCCGCCCAGGCCGCAAGATCGTGCGCCGATCCGACAGCACGGTACCAGCCATCACCATAGCCGCGGACACGCAGCGTCCAGCGGGAGGAAGATTCTTCGATCCGGGCAAGCGCCACTGGAGCGCCCGCCGTTATCTTGCCGGGTTTTCCGGGCGCCAGAACACGTCCTGTCCAGTCGAGAATCTGCAGGTATTCCCCTGCGCTCAACGACAATTTCGGCAGCGGCGTCCCCATGACCGGCCGCATCGGTTCAGTGAGTGTTTCAGGCGAATTTCCACCTGTCGAAATCCGCTTATGCACACTGGTATGCGTGGACTCGTCCAGCCGCTCTACCGTGCCCGCCCGGATCGGATTGAGATCCACATAAGCCATAGCCGCCAGCACAGCACGCTCATCACAGAGAACCTGACACTTGAAACGCCCCTCCCAGAAACGTCCTTTACAGTCGTCTTCCCGATTGGCACGGCGTGCGATGGGCTCGGCCAGGCAGCGCATGAACCAGGACAGATTGCTCAGCCGCCTGCGGATCACGGCAAGCCGTTCAGGGTTGGCGACCAGTTGCTCACATCTGAGCTTCACATCGTCATCGCCGGCCGCAGGGAAAAGCCGAAGCCAGCGCGCCGCCACCTCGGCATCACTCCACGACGAAGCCAGCGCCGGATTGATCTGGACAACGAGGTGGAGGTGATTACTCATGATCGCAAATGCATGGATCGCCACGGCGAAACACTCGCCCAACAATCGCAAGCGATCCTCGACCCAGACTTTGCGATGCTCGTAAGATCGACCGGTATAGCGATCTTCGCCACAGAGAAAAGCACGGCGTACGCAGCGTTGAATGCAGTGGTAACACCCTTCGGCATCGGGTGCGACGAGATGAGATCTGGCAACGGTCATGGCCAACAGCATGACCGACTGCATAGGCGGATGCGTGAGGAATCATCCGGGGTGGTGGTCAGAGGATTCTGAGTTGTGGGTGTCCCGCTTATCGCCGCCTATCGTCTTCGATGGGTGTCCCATTTGTTGCTGTTGTTCGGCATAGGCGGATGCGTGAGGAATCATCCGGGGTGGGGGTCAGAGGATTCTGAGTTGTGGGTGTCCCGCTTATCGCCGCCCATCGTCTTCGATGGGTGTCCCATTTGTTGCCCCATTTGTTGCCTTCGATGGGTGTCCCATTTGTTGCTGTTGTTCGATGGGTGTCCCAATTGTTGGATTCGCCCCATCTGCAGCCCGATCCAATCAGCTGCAATCAATCGAAGTAGACCGAAACTCCCACTCCGCCCTGAATGTCGGCCGCGGCCTCGTTCAGACCAAAATCCGCCGAAATATCCAATTGCACGGAAGGTGTCGCCATCCAGGTGAACCCACCGCCCGCTACCGCCGTCGCCGCCACTCCGCTGCCATCGCTGTAACCGGCCTCGATGAAGGCGCCACCACGCTCGCCGAGGGCAAAGCCCATGCCCGGAGAAAATGTATAGGTTTCCACACCGTCAAGGCGATTTACGCCGGCATACAGCGACAGCGAACGCGAGCCGCCAAGATCGATACCAAGCGTACCGGCAAGATCGTACTGGGTTCCTCCTGCGCTGAACGCCGCATCGCCGGTGGCCAGAGTGACGCCGCCGAGCACGGCCCAGGAGAGGGTTTCCGACCCCGACGGCAACGCCGCCTTGAGCGCAACGCCCAGATCGCCGCTACCGTTGATGCTGCTGCGAAAGCCGGGACCGCTCGCACGCTGATAGTTGAACGCCGCGCCGCTGAGCTGCATTTCCAGCCGCGGCGCCAGGCCGAAGCGCAACGTAGTATCGGCGCTGTAGCTGCGCGAACGGACGCCGCCTTCGTCGTCGAATGCGAAATCCGGCAGGCCTTGTTCCAGCGACAGTGCGCCGACCGCAATCGTCAAAGTGGAAAAGGCGATGCCGGGGCGGTCGAAGGCCGGGCCTTCGTCGGCAGCGGCAGTATCAGCCGCAGCAAGCAACGAAAGCAGCATTGCCATGGAATGCAGACAGCGGCTGTAGCGCATTTTCTTTCTCCGCATGAATCCGCCTCTGCAGATCGCTGCCGGGTACTAAACAGGTTTGATGCCGCCCACGGGACAGGTTTCGATTCCACGCCAATGGGCGTGGCTCCGGCCAGAGCAGGATGCCAGTCCGCTGCCAAAAGGAAAAATCCGACCGGTGGATTTCCCGACTACAGAACCGACCATGCCAATCCAGCTGTGCGGAATGAACCACCAGCTTTCGCCCTGGATCCGTCGTTGCAGGTCGGACCCTGGCACGCTGCTCAGCCGACCGCCGACGCTTGCAGCCGCATGCAGGAACCAGTCGCGCGAAAACATCGGAACGTGCGCCATAGGCCCGGAAAAGCGCATGCTTTTGCAGCATGCCCGATCATCGTCGACAAAGTCCGCGGCGATGGCCAGTGCACGCGCTCGATTCCGCAGGCGTTCCGCCCGCGCCCTTGCCACAGCTCTGGCAAGCCTCGCCATCGAACACTGACACGCCCGGCCTCCGGTTCGCAGGATCGGAGCTTCGCGCCCCGCCACTACCAATCAGCGCGTATCCGACTCCCATCCTGCTTCCTGTCCCACGCGCGCAGATCATCGCGGATATGCGAGATGCGCTGCCGCCCCAGCGCGTTGCGTTCCTCGTCCAGCACCACCGCATCGAGCAGTTCGGCCAGGCGCTGGGCGGTGGGCAGCATGGTGTCCCAGGCATCCAGCGCGGGCAGCGGTCCAGGCAAGGCCATGAAGAAGCTCAGGCCCGGAGTGCTGAGTTCGTCGATGCGGCTCATGTCGAAATGGCCGGGCTTGACCATGTTGGCGACGCTGAAGATCGGTCCCAGCTCGCGCTTGCCGTCGACCAGGCGGTGGAAGATGCCAAGGTCGCCGAATTCCATGCCGCATTTTTCCGCCGCGACAACCAGGTCGCTGCCGCGGATGGCGGTGCCGGCGCGCGCAGCGATGAACAGGGTGACGATGCGTTCCACCGGCTGCTCGGGACGCTGGCCCAGGCTGGAGCGCGGCGGTGCGGCGAACAGATCGCCGGGGTCGCTGTAGCGCGGTGCGGTGCGGGCTGTGCCGGTATCGGCGTCGGTGTCGTAGTCCTCAGCCGGATCACCGGCGTCGTCGGTGGCGCGCATCGACGGCAGGCCGTCGTCCTCGGCATCGCCGCCGAGGGTGGGTTCGCGCCGGCCGGAGGCCTCGCCCTTGCCGCCGGCGACGCGGCGGCCCTGGCCGGGCTTGCGCGGCGTGCCCAGGAAATAGATCACGGCGAGCACGATCGCGCCCAGCACGATCAGGATAAGCCGCAGTTCGTTGGCGCTCAGGCCTTGCTGTTCCATGCCCTGTCTCCCTTGCTCAGGCTGCGCCGACCAGCTTGGACGCCTCGGCCAGGTCGACCTGGACCAGGCGCGACACGCCGGGCTCGCGCATGGTGACGCCGCAGAGCTGGTGCGCGGCCTCCATGGTGGTCTTGTTGTGCGAGACGAACAAGAACTGCACGTGTTCGGACATTTCGTTGACCATGTTGGAGAAGCGGCCGACGTTGGCCTCGTCCAGCGGCGCGTCCACCTCGTCCAGCAGGCAGAACGGCGCGGGGTTGAGACGGAAAATGGAGAACACCAGGGCGACCGCGGTCAGCGCCTTCTCGCCGCCGGACAGCAGCGAGATCGAGGTCACGCGCTTGCCGGGCGGCCGCGCCATGATGGACACGCCGGTGTCGAGCAGGTCGTCACCGGTGAGTTCCAGGTACGCATGCCCGCCGCCGAACAGGCGCGGGAACAGCTCCTGCAGGCCGCTGTTGACCTTGTCGAAGGTTTCCTTGAAGCGCTGGCGCGTCTCGCGGTCGATCTTCTTGATCGCGCCTTCCAAGGTCTCCATCGCGGTGCTGAGGTCGGTCAGCTGCGCGTCGAGATAGGTCTTGCGCTGGGACTGTTCCTCGTATTCCTGGATCGCGGCGAGGTTGACCGGTTCCAGGCGGCGGATCTTGCCTTCCAGTTCGGTCAGCGCCTGGGCCCAGTCGCCGATGTCGGCATGGGCCGGCAGGCCGGCGATGACGGCGTCGAGTTCCAGCCCTGCCTCGGCGATGGCCTGGGCGAGATTGTCGGCGCGCAGCTTGAGGCTGTGCTCGGACATGCGCCGCTCGGCCAGCGCTTCGCGGCGCTGGGTCAGCACGTGATCCACGCGCTGGCGCTCCTGCTCCAGCCGGCGCAGTTCCGCGTCGCAGTCTTCCAGCGCGCGGCGCGCGTCGACCAATTGGCGGTCGACCAGCAGGCGCTGGTTGAGATAGGTCTGCCGTTCGCCGTCGAGTTCAGTCAGCGGATCCTCGTCGGCAGCGAGTTGGGCGGCGATGTCCTGGCGGCGCGTCTCCAGTTGGGCGATCTGCGCCTGCATGCGGCCCAGCGCCTGTTCCAGCGAACCGATCGCGCTGCGCTTGGATTCCAGCGACAGGGCCAGCTGGTGCGCCTGCTCGCGCGCTTCGCGCGAGTTCATGCGCGCTTCCTCGCGCTGTTCCAGCGTGCGCCGGCGCTGGCTTTCCAGCTGCTGGCGCTGCTGTTCCAGGTCGCCCATGCGGATCACCGCCGCATCCAGGCGGCCGCGGGCTTCCTTGACCTGGGCCTCGTCCTCGGCCAGCTTGGCGGCGAGCTGGGCGATCTCGGCATCGACCTTTTCCAGCCGCGCCTGGGCCGTCTCGACCTTGCCGCGGTGACTCTGCAGCTGGCCGCCGATCTCGGCCAGGCGGCGGTGCGCCATGTACAGCTCGCGCTGGGCGTCGTCGCGCTGGCGCTCGCTTTCCACTTTGCTCGATTTCAACTCGTCCAGTTGTTCGGCCAGATCCTGGGCGCGCTCGTCCAGCGCCTCGCTCTGGCCCTGCAGGGCGTGAATCTCGCGCTCGCGCGCGAGCACGCCGCTCTGCGCACCGCCGCGGCGCAGCACGCGCACATGGCCGGCGCCGAACCACTCGCCGCTGCGCGTGATCACCGACTGGCCGGCGGCCAGTGCGGCGGCGAGGCGGCCCGCCTCGTCCAGATCCTGCGCCAGCTGTACCTGGGCCAGCAGGCCCAGCACCGCGGCCGGGCCGCGCGTGACGGCGGACAGGGTGCCGGGCACGGCCTCGCCGCCCTGGGCACTGGCGATCAGCACCATGTCGGCTTCGCGCAGGCCGGCAAGCTCGGCGGCGTAATCCTGCGGCGCCTCGACCAGCACGCCTTCGAGCAGGCCGGAAAGCACGGTCTCCACCGCGGTTTCCCAGCCCGCGTCCACGTCCAGCGCCTCGCCCAGGCGGCGCGCGTCGCTCAGGCCGGCCTGGGCCAGCCACTGGCTGGCGGCGCCTTTTTCCTGGCCCAGCGCGGCGTGCTGCAGCGCCTCCAGCGAGGCCAGGCGCCCGCGCAACGTCTGCAACTGCTGGCGCGTATCGCTCAGGCCCGACTGCGTGCTGCGCTCGGTTTCGAGCAGGCGCTCGTAGGCGGTCTTGCGCTCGTCCAGCAGCGCGGTCAGGGTTTCCACTTTTTCGCGCTGGTTTTCCTGCTCGTCGCCCAGCGATTCGGCCGCGGCGCTGAGCGCGCCCAGGTCGGCGGCGCGCTTCTCGCCTTCAAGGGTTTCCAGGCGGCGCGCCACGTCCAGGCACTGGCGGTCCAGGTAGTCCAGGCGGGTGCGCTCGACCTCGGCCGCGCGGGTGGATTCCGAACTGGAGGCCGAATACTGATCCCAGGCCTGCTGCCATTCGGCCAAGCGCGCCTCGGCGTCGCGCAGCACGTCGGCGGTGGCCTCGTCGGCCTCGCGCAGCGCTTCCAGGCGCGGCTGGCCCTGGGCGACGGCTTCGCGCAAGGTCTCGATCTGTTCCAGGTCGCCGGCGATGTGCTCGGCCAGCTCGCGGTGAGCGCGCTCGGTTTCCTCGCGGCTCTTGTCCAGGCGCTCGCGCAGCTCCCGGTTGTGGGCGATCTGCTGCTCCACCCGGGCGATGTCGGCGCCGACCTTGTACACCTCGCCCTGGACCAGGCCCAGGTGTTCGTTGGCGCTGTGGTGGCGCTCGCGGCTGGCTTCGATCTGGGCTTCGATCTGGCGCTGGTCGGCGACGAATTTCTCGATCTCGATTTCCGCCTGGCGCAGCGCATTGCCCTGTCCTTCCACCTCGTCGGCGATGGCGCGGTAGTTCAGTGCACGCAGTTCGGCTTCTTTCTGCTTCTGCTCGGCCTTGAGTTCCTGCCAGCGCGCCGCAGCCTTGGCCTGGCGGTTGAGGTGTTCGAGCTGCTTGTCCACTTCGTCGCGCACGTCGCGCACGCGGTCGAGGTTCTCGCGCGTGGACTTGATGCGGTTTTCGGTTTCCTTGCGCCGCTCCTTGTACTTTGAAATACCGGCGGCTTCTTCAAGGTGATGGCGCAGGGCTTCCGGATCGGATTCCACCACCTGCGAGATCATGCCCTGCTCGATGATGGAATAGCTGCGCGCGCCCAGGCCGGTGCCCAGGAACAGATCGGTGATGTCGCGGCGGCGGCAGCGCGCGCCGTTGAGCAGGTACTGCGACTGGCCATCGCGGCTGACCACGCGCTTAACCGAGATTTCGTTGAACTTGGCGTATTCGCCGACGATGGTGCCGTCGGAATTGTCGAACACCAGCTCGACCGAGGCCTGCCCCACCGGCTTGCGTGCGCTGGAGCCGGAGAAGATCACGTCGGTGAGCGAATCGCCGCGCAGGCGGCTGGCGGCGCTTTCGCCCATGACCCAGCGGATCGCGTCGATGATGTTGGATTTGCCGCAGCCGTTGGGACCGACGATGCCGGTCATGTTGGTGGGCAGGTGCAGCGTGGTCGGATCGACGAAGGACTTGAATCCGGCCAGTTTGATCGTGGTCAGGCGCATGGGGTTACCGCGGCGCACGCTGCTGGGCCGGAGCGGTGAACGCGGGAAGGCCCGACCCGGCCCTTCCTTCTGCCGCCGGCAGGCTCAGCGCATGCGCCTGCATTGAAGACTTGCCGTGTCCGACTGCCGCCAGAAGGCGCGGCCGGACGCCAGTTTCCCCCGCCGGAGGCCCGGCGCGTGGGCTGGCAGTATAGCCGAGGGTACCGGCGCCGGGGGCGCCGCCCGCACCGGCGGCGAGGCTGGCGCCCGTGCTCGGGCGCCAGTCATCTTCCGCGTAGTTTCAAATGTTTGCAGCGTATTGCTGGGACCGATTCCAGCTCTGCGGCGGGCTCAGCCCTGCTTGGCCGGGGCAGGCTGCGCGGGCGCTTCCGGCGCCGCTGCGGGAGCACCGGGGACGCCCGGCGTACTGCCCTTGGGGCTCTTGAGGTCCAGGATCACCGCCTCGGTGCGCATCTTCTGCATCCAGGCCTCGCTCTGGCGCTGCAGCATCAGCCGGCGCAGCTCCGCGCTGACATCGGCAAAGGCCGGCGGGGAAACCGGCTTGCTCGCGCTCAGGTGCAGCAGGTGCCAGCCGTACTGGGTCTTGACCGGCACCTTGGTCGAGTCGCCGGGCTTGAGGTTCTTGATCGCGCTGATCAGCTCCGGCGCCGGCAGCTGGATCAGGCGCACGTCGGTGAACTCCCGCGCCTGCTTGGCCTTGTCCTTCCATTCGGCATAGACCGCGGCCCAGTCCTTGCCGCCGAGCAGTCCTTCGGCCGCCTTGAGCGCATCGGCTTCGCTGGCGAACAGGATCTGGCTGAAGTCGTAGCTCTCGCTGCCGGCCTTGGCCACCTGCTCGTCGTATTCGGCCTTGACCACCTGGTCGGCGATGGGATGGGTGCGGTCGTAGGCCATCACGGTGGCATTGGCCACGCCCTGCAGGCGCTGGGCCTCGACCGCGGCGTTGAACTGGGGATCCTTGTCGTAGCCCTGGCGGCGGGCGTAGTTGGCCAGCAGCACGTAGTCGGACAGTTCCTTGATCGCCGCCTGGCGCTGCTCGGGATTGGACAGGTCCAGGCCGCGGCCGCGGGCGACTTCGTCCAGCAGGGCCGAAACCACGGGCTGCTCGTTCACGCGCAGCACGGCTTCGCCGCCGGAATACTGGATCACCGGCGCCTGGCCGCTGTCGCCGGAGGAACAGCCGGCCAGCACGGCGGCCAGCAGCAAGGGCATCACTCTACGCATGGCAACTCCTCTAGGAATTTCTGATCATGTGTCCGCAGCGCGGTTCGTACACTCGGCCGCCGGTCTGCACAACCCCGCCGCATGCCTACTCGCAGGCGTCCGGTCGCCCCTTGAATCCAGGGGTTCGGCGCAATCCCGGGCGGGATCCCGGCTTGTCCGGGGGAATGCCTACTGCTCCTGCGGCGCGCGCGCCTCGATGGCGAGCGCGTGGATATCGGTCTGCATCAGCTCGCCCAGCGCCGCGTAGATCAGGCGATGGCGCGCCAGCGGCGCCTTGCCGGCGAACTGCTCGCTGACCACGCGCACGCGGAAATGGCCGCGGCCGTCGCGCGCGCCTTCGTGGCCTAGGTGCTTGTGGCTTTCGTCGATCACATCCAGCTGCTGCGGCGCCAGGGCGGCCTGCAGCGCGCCGCGGATCTGTTCCAGCCGGGTCACGGCAGGACCTTCCGGAACGGCTTCACCGTCACGCCGGCATAGACGCCGGCGGCGACGTAGGGATCGGCCTCGGCCCAGGCCCGCGCGGCGGCGAGATCGGCGAATTCCGCCACGATCAGGCTGCCGCTGAAGCCGGCCGGGCCGGGATCTTCCGCGTCGACGGCGGGGAACGGACCGGCCAGCAGCAGGCGGCCTTCCGTTTTGAGCTGCTGCAGCCGCGCCAGATGCGCGGGCCGTGCTTCCAGGCGGCGCGGCAGCGAGCCTTCGGCATCCGTTCCTTCGATCACATACCACATGGTTCAGGTCCTTTCGCAGTCCGGCGCCCGCCGCGGCTGGCGCCGGCGGCGGGCGAGCGAGAAATGGAACCGGCGTCCCGCGGGGCGCGGAAACGCAGGGAATCCGCATTCTAGCGGATTGCCCCAGCCCGGCTGCGTTAAAGCCCTGTCAGTATCGCCCTACGGGTTCTGGTCGAAACCGTCGAGGAACAGGGTCGGCTCGATGCTGCGCTGGTCGCCATTGTCGGCCGGGTTCAGTTCCGTCTCCGCCATCGCCGGGTTGAGCGCGGCGCTGGCATCGAGCGTGTTCAGCGGCACGCCGGCCTGCAGCGGAATGTCGGCGAAGAACGTCACCGACGCGCCTGCCGCCAGCATGCCCGGGATCAGCGTATAGCTCCGGTTGCCGGGCTGGGCCGCCGCGCACAGGCCGGACTGGGTGGACTGGCAGCTCCAGCGCACCGGCGGCGCATCCTGCGGAGAAACAGCGGTGCGCAGGGTCGGCTGGCGCGCACCGTAGGTGCTGTCGTTGCGGAAGCGGATGCTGCAGCGGACGAAGCGCTCCTGCCGGTTCTGCGGCGCGCAGGCCACGTCGGTGCGCAGGTCCAGCGGCACGTAGATGCGCTGCTTCAGCAGCACGATTTCGTCGCCGGGCCGGGTTTCGCTGTCGTCGGAAGCGACGCTGGCGGAAAATTGCACATGATTGCGCGCATCGGCGGGAACGCTCATCTGCAGGAGGTAGTCCGCACTGCTGCCGGCGGCCAGGCTGTCCGCGAGATTGCACTGCGGGTATTGCGTACCCGCGGTGCAGCCGGCGGCGGCGACGAAGCTCAGGTTGTTCGCCGTGGCGACGGTACGCACGCGCTGCGCCGCATCCAGGCCGCTATTGGTCACCGTGACCAGCAGCAGCACATCCTGTCCGGGCACCAGGCTGGCGGTGGGGGAAATGGCGGCCGCGATACTGAGATCGACGCTGCCGTAATACCCCTGCGCCTTGAGCAGCGAACTCCAATCCGGTGACAGCGCGGCCGCGGCGGCGGTGGCCGCAAGCCCACAGGCGAAGAGCGCGCGGCGCAGGCCGCTGTTGCGTGCATTGGAATTCATTGACGTCCCTGATACGTGGTTGAAACAGCGGTCTGCCGCGCCAGTAGCCCCAGCAGCAGGGCTCCCAGCGTCCACACCCATAGTCGTAAAAAGCTGAGTTCCGTGATCGCGAGCAAAACGAATACGAGCAAGGCCGCTGCCGTCGCACACGCCAGCGGCTGCTCCTCGCAGCACAGGCGCAGCGCACGGCGCCGCATCGTCTCCGCCAGGGCCAACAGCGCCGCAAGACCGGCCGCACCCAGTTCCGCCAGCACTTCCAGCGCAAGGCTGTGCGGCCAGGGCGTGAGGCGCGGATCCACCAGGGCGGCGGCCGGCACGGCCGAGGACTCCCGGTAGGCAAGGACGAAATTGTGCAGTCCCACCCCCAAGGGATGTTCGGCGAAGACGTGCAGCGCCGCCTGCCACAGCTGCAGCCGCGCCAGCATCGACGGCAGCAGCGTCGCCGCGGCCATCAGCGCCAGCAACGCCGCCGCCACCGTCGCCAGCAGCAGCGGCAGCGCGAACAATCTGACGCCGCGGCGCAGCAGTTCCTGCGCGGCGAGCGCGAGCAGCACGGCGCCCAGCAGCGTCAGCGAATGCAGCCACAGCGCCAGCGCGAGCAACACGGCGGCGGCCGGCGGCCCTAGCCAGCGCGGCGCGGCGGCGCGCACGAAAGGCAGCAGACAGGCAGTCCAGGCCAGGTCGTTGGGCACCACCAGCCAGGCCGCGCCGCTATCGCGCACCCAGGCGGCGGGTTCGCCGCCCGGCTGGCGCCACGCGGCGAACGCAAGCAGCGCGATCTGGGCCGCGGCGGCCAGGCCCAGCGCCGGCGCGATCCAGCGCGCCAGCGCCGGCCAGGCATCGCCGCGCACAAGCAGGAACCACAGCGGCACCGCCGCAAGCACGGGCACGCTCAAGGCCAGCGAACGGCGCGGGTCCAGCCCCGCGAGCGAAGCCACGGCCGCCACGGCGAGAAAGGCCAGCAGCGACCATTCCAGCGCGTCCGGCGCGCGGCTCAGGTCGATGCGGTCGCGCCACAGCGCCAGCGCGGTTGCCAGCACCAGGCAGGCCCAGGCCGGCCCCAGCGTGACATCGGCGCCCTGCAGTGCGAGAAAGCCGGCGAGGCCTGCTGCACTGGCCAGGCCTGCCCCCCGCAGGCCGGCCACGGAATTCAGGCTTCCGGACGCATGTACGGGAACAGCAGCACGTCGCGGATCGAGGCGGCATCGGCCAGCAGCATGACCAGGCGGTCTATGCCCACGCCCAGGCCGCCGGTCGGCGGCAGGCCGTATTCCAGCGCGCGGATGTAGTCGGCATCGAAGTGCATGGCTTCGTCGTCGCCGGAATCCTTGGCCGCGACCTGGGCCAGGAAGCGTGCCGCCTGGTCTTCCGGATCGTTCAGCTCGGAAAAGCCGTTCGCCAGTTCCTTGCCGCCGACGAACAGCTCGAAGCGGTCGGTGATTCCCGGATCGCTGTCGTTCTCGCGCGCCAGCGGCGAGACCTCGGTCGGGTACTGGGTGATGAAGGTGGGCTGCACCAGGGTCTGCTCCACCGTGGCCTCGAACAGTTCCAGCAGCAGCTTGCCCCAGCCGTAGGACGGCTTGACGTGGATGCCCTTGCGCGCGCAGTGCGCGGCCAGGGCGTCGCGGTCGCGCAGTTCATGTCCGGCAATTTCCGGATTGAACTCGCGCACGGCCTGCTCCATGGGCCAGCGCCTGAACGCGGGGCCCACGTCGATATCGCGGCTTTCCCAGCGCAGCGCCGTGGTGCCCAGGGTGGCCTGGGCCGTGTCGCGGATCATGGCCTCGGTCAGGTCCATGATCTCGTTGTAGGTGGCGTAGGCCTGATACAGCTCCAGCATGGTGAATTCGGGGTTGTGCCGGGTGGACACGCCCTCGTTGCGGAAATTGCGGTTGATCTCGTAGACGCGCTCGAAGCCGCCGACGACCAGGCGCTTCAAATACAGCTCCGGCGCCACGCGCAGGTAGAGTTCCAGATCCAGCGCGTTGTGATGGGTGACGAACGGCCGCGCGGTCGCCCCGCCCGGGATCACGTGCATCATCGGCGTCTCCACTTCCATGAAGCGGCGCGCCGGATCTTCCAGCCACTTGCGGATATGGCCGATCACCGCCGAGCGCAGCTTGAACACGCGGCGCGATTCCTCGGTGACGATCAGGTCGACATAGCGCTGGCGATAGCGCTGTTCCACGTCGCTCAGGCCATGCCACTTGTCCGGCAGCGGGCGCAGCGACTTGGTCAGCAGGCGCAGGCTTTCCACCTTTACCGAAAGTTCGCCGGTCTTGGTGCGCGTCAGCAGGCCTTCGGCGGCGATGATGTCGCCCACGTCCCAGCCCTTGAAGGCGGCATAAGTTTCTTCACCGACCGCGGCCTGCTGCAGGAACAGCTGCAGCCGCGCCGACATGTCCTGGATCTGGGCAAAGCTGGCCTTGCCCATCTGGCGCTTGGCCAGCAGGCGGCCGGCCACGCGCACGCGGCGCTGCAGGGCATCGATGGCCTCGGCGGACCACTGCTCCTTGTCGGCGAATTCGGCCTGCAGGTCGCCGGCGAAGGCGTCCGGGGCGAAATCGTTGGGGAAGGCGATGCCGGCGGCGCGCAGGGCCTTGAGCTTGTCGCGGCGTTCGGCGATCAGGCGATTCTCGTCGGCGGCGGACGGGGCATCCTGGGCGGTGGTTTCGGTCTGGCTGTTCATCGCATTCGTTTCCGGTTCGGCCCGCCGGCGGCGGCTTGCACGACGGGGGTAATCGGCCGCCACGGGCGGCGGCCTGGGCAACTTACTTGGCCGTCGCGCGCTTTACCAATGACATTAGCTTCGCATTGTCCTGCTGGCCTTCACTGAGCTTGGCCGCGCCTTCGGCCGAAAGCCGGGCGCCGGCGTCGATCAGTACTTCGGCGTTGTCGTATTTGCCCACGATCAGCGCCATCGACAGCGGCGTGAAGCCCTGCGGCAGGCGCACATCGAGCTTGGCGCCGCCGGCGATCAGGCGCTTGACCACGGCCGGCGTGCACTGCTGCGCGGCCAGGATCAGCGGCGGCATCATGCCGCTGTCGTCGGCGCGCGCGCCGTAGCGGAACAGCAGATCCAGGGTCTTCAGCACGTCGGCCTCGGCGATGCGCTTGTCCATGCAGGCCGAGACGGCGAATTCCATAGTGCTCTGCGGCGTCTGTTCCAGCTTGCCGTTGGGATCCACGCCCAGCACCAGCATGGCCTCGACGATGTCGGCCTTGGCGTTGAACAGGTTCACCGGCAGGTTTTCCTGCATCACGTCGGTGCCGTCTTCCTCCATCAGCGCTTCGGCCTGCGCGCGCGTCATGCGCGCATCGGCAGGCTGTGCGGAGGCGAAGCCGGCGCAGCCCAGCAGGACGGCGGCGGCGAGATAAGCGTAGCAACGCATGCGTTTCTCCTTGAGTGCGAGGCACCGCGCCATGCCTGGCGCGGCCGTGTTCATTGGCCGGGCTTGATCGCGCGCTTGAGCACGGCCAGCTGGGCCGGATCCTGCGGCTTCTCGAAGAACAGCTGGTCGGCTTCCCCGGCCGTGATGCGCGCGCCCTTGCCGACGAGGAAGTCGGCGATGTCCCAGTGACCGCCGATCAGGGCCATCTTCAGCGGCGTGAACTGCTGCGCGTTGACCGGATCGGGCTCTGCGCCGCCGGCGACGAATTTCTCGATCACCGGCAGCGGACAGGACTGCACCGCCGCCATCAGCACGGTATTGCCCTGCGCGTCGCGCGCATTCACCTGGGCGCCGCGGCGGAACAGGATATCCAGCACGTCCAGCTGGCGTTCGACCGGGTTCTTGTTGCTGCAGGCGATCATCGCGCCAACGGTCAGCAGGCTCATGCCGGCCGGCCCCGGCGCGTTCACGTCGACGCCCGCGTCCAGCAGCGCGGACACCACATCCGGGCGGCTCTTGCCGACGGCATCGCTGAGCGAATCCGCCGATACGCCGACGCTGCGCGTGCGCAGCAGTTCCAGCGCCTGCTGTTCCTTGGCCGCGTCGGCGGGCCTGGCCGCCGCGCTGCTGCGGCCGCTGCGGCGGCGGCTGTCCTTCCAGTCTTCCAGCAGGGCGCCGCGGCTGCGGATATAGCCTTTCTGCTCGCTCGTATCGGCGCGGGCAATGGCGATGGCCTCGTCCAGCACCACATCGGACGCATCCAGCGTGCGCAGCGCCATCAGCGCGTCGCCGCGCAGGCTCCAGCCGGCCTGGCTGCGCGCCACGTCCAGCAGCACCGGCGGCGCCTGCTCGGCGAACCAGGCCTTGACCGCGGCCGGGCTGGCGCCGTCGGCGTCGCCGAGTTTCTCTATCGCCGAAATCAGGCTGTGCCGGGCGCTTTCGTCCCTGACCGCACGCAGGTTTCGCAGCAGCGGTTCAAGATCGCGCTGCGGATCGGCCGTGCCCTGCTCCACCTGGGCCTCGGCCCGCTCGATCAGCTGGGCAGGGCCGGGCGGCTGGCGCGCCAGGGCCGCGCCGGCCAGGGCGCAGCCCAGCGCGAGGGCAAGCAGGTTTCGCTGCAGCTTCATGCACTTCCTCCGTGAGTGGCCGCGGCTCAGGCGTCGATGCGCTTGGCGCCGGCTTCCAGGCCCAGCTTGAGGCTGGCTTCGATGTATTCGTCCAGGTCGCCGTCGAGCACTTTCTGCGTGTCGGTGCGCTCCACGCCGGTGCGCAGATCCTTGATGCGCGACTGGTCCAGCACGTAGGAGCGGATCTGGCTGCCCCAGCCGATGTCGGACTTGGTCGCTTCCAGCGCATCCTTCTCGGCGTTGCGCTTCTGCATCTCGATCTCGTACAGCTTGGCCTTGAGCATCTTCATCGCGCGGTCGCGGTTGGCGTGCTGCGAACGCTCGGTCTGGCAGGCCACGACCACGCCGCTGGGCACATGGGTGATGCGCACCGCGGATTCGGTCTTGTTCACGTGCTGGCCGCCGGCGCCGGAGGAGCGGTAGACGTCGGTCTTCAGATCGGCCGGATTGACTTCGATGTCGATATCGTCGTCCACCTCGGGCGAGACGAAGATGGACGAGAACGAGGTGTGGCGGCGGTTGTCCGAATCGAACGGCGACTTGCGCACCAGGCGGTGCACGCCGATCTCGGTCTTGAGCCAGCCATAGGCGTAATCGCCCTCGACCCGGAACGAGGCGCTCTTGATGCCGGCGACATCGCCGGCGGAGACTTCCATCAGCTCCGTCTTCCAGCCCTTGTTCTCGCACCAGCGCAGGTACATGCGCAGCAGCATCTCGGCCCAGTCCTGCGCCTCGGTGCCGCCGGCGCCGGCCTGCACGTCGACGAAGGCGTTGGCCGCGTCCATCTTGCCGGAGAACATGCGCTGGAATTCCAGCTTGTCCACCTTGGCGGCAAGCGATTCCACATCGTCGGCGACCGCGAGCGCGGTGCCTTCGTCGGCTTCGGCGACGGCCATTTCCAGCAGTTCGGCGGCGCCGTCCAGGCCTTCGACCAGGCTCTTGATGCCGTGGACGATCTTTTCCAGCTGGGCGCGTTCCTTGCCCAGGTCCTGGGCCCGTTGCGGGTTGTCCCAGACGGTGGGGCTTTCCAGCTCGCGGCTTACTTCTTCGAGGCGTTCAGCTTTGCTTTCGTAGTCAAAGATACCCCCTAAGCGACTGCACCCGACCCTTGAGGTCGTCGATGCGCGCGGAGATCGGATTGGTCTCGATCATGGTCGTGGCAATGGTTGAGCGGGGAAAAAGATTGGCAGAATACCAAAACGGGGGGCCCAGCTGGCGATCAGGGCGCTCAGCTGGCCGGAAAGGGGGCCCGGCCACCCTCCGCAGTCCGGGGCGTCGCAGGAGCGAATCCGTCTGACGCCACGGGCCGGCCGTTGTAGCAGACGGCCTTTGTCGAGCCGCAGTCACCGCACCATTCCGGCCGGGCCGGACCAACTGGGGAAATGACATGCTTCGATCTGTTCGTGTGTCCGCCATGATCCTCGCTTTGCTCTGCAGCACCGCAGTCCTTGCCCAAGGCACCATTACCGATGGAGCCGCCACGTTTGCCCGCACCGGCACTCCCTTCGACGCCACCCCTACCGGCAACTTCACCGGTGTTTCCGCGACCACGGTCCAGGACCACCTGTTCGAAGCCGGCTGGTACTTCCGCGTCTCCGGCGACACGCGCGAGTTCTTCTTCCCCGCGCCGTCGACCCAGAACTACACCGCCAATACCGCGACCCTGGACTGGACCGACGTCGGTGCCCGCGGCCTGTTCTCCGCGCGAGAAGTGTCGGTCGTGACGAATTTCAACGGCCCTTCCGGCCGGGTCGAGCAGACCATGACCATCACCAACCTCAGCCAGACCAATCCGCTGGTCATCGACATCTTCCACATGCTCGACTTCGACGTGCAGCCCACGGCCGGCAATGACTCGGCCACGCAGATCGGCACCACCCGCATCGGCCTGACCGATCCCGGCGGCGCCACCGGCGAATACGTCGGCATCGGGGCGAGCGCCTTCATGGTGCGCCCGTTCGGCGGCACCGACCTGGGCGCCGTACTGGACGACGCCGCCGTGACCAACCTCGACAACAGCGGCCTGCCCTTCGGCCCCGCCGACTACACGTCGGCCATGCAATGGGCCAGCCAGACGATTGCCCCCGCCGCGTCGGCCAGTTTCGTGGTGCAGTTCTCGGTCAATACGACGACGGTGCCGGTGACGCTGCAGTCGTACTCCGTCGATTGAAGACTCGCCCTCCCCTGGCTCGCCTGGGGAGGGTTTTTCCGGTTTCATACGACAGCCTGGGTATCCATGGCGAGCACGGCCATGGGTAGCGCTCAGAACACCACGACGTCGGTATCGCTGAAATTCGCCGTGGTCACGAGCAGTTCGACAGCGACCGGTGCGGCGCATTCTTCACACCCGTAGACGCGCGAGACCGCATCCCCGCCCAGCAGCCGCGGCTGCGGAGCGCCGCCTGCGAAGGCCACCTCGGCCGCGGCGATGAAGAACGCGGTCTCGGACACGGCGATGCGCTCGCCAGGCTGCAGCAGCAGGCTGAAGCGGCGCGTTTCCGGCGCATTGGCCTGCGGCAGGTGGATGGGATAGACCGGCGTCTGCGGCATGGGGAAGGCATCGCCATTCAGCACGCGGCGCACCGGAAACAGCTGCAACGGACCCAGGCTGCGTTCGGCCCGCAGGCCCGCCTGGGCGGTCAGCGTGCGCGCCAGTCCCAGCCAGTGCTGCCGCGCCGGATCGGCACCGCCGGCGATCGCATCGCTGCGGCCGCAGGCCAGGCGCATCTCGATGGCGTAGTCGTGCAGCAGGTGGCGCGCATAGGCGCCGTGCACGCTGGGCGCGGCCTGGCTGCAGAGGAACTCGCCGCTGGCCCGCATGGCCCGCGCCGGCAGCAGCGGCAGACGCTGGGCAGCGGCGCCCGTGCCGGTCACATCGAACAGCGCGGCGAAATCGAAGGGCCAGTCGCCGCGGCGCAGATAGGCATTCGCCGCGAGCAGGCTGGCCAGGTTGAAGGCCAGCACCAGCCCGGTCAGCGCCGCGGCGCCGGCGCACCGCCAGCCGCGCGGCGCCGCAGCGCCGGCACCGCCGCCCAGCGCCGCCAGGCCCAGCGCAATGCCGCCGAGCGCGGCGATGCGCAGCGGCGTGGTCATGTAGTAGGTGGTCTGGGCGCGGATCAGGGCCGTGGTCAGCGCAATCGCGGCTATCGCCGCCAGCACCTGCAACGCCAGCGCCGCGCCGCCGGGTTGCCGGCGCAGCCGCCACAGTCCGGCGGCGGCGCCCAGCGGCAGCAGCGCGAGCAAGGTCAGCGCGACAGGCAGCAGTGCCCGCGGCAGGTTCAACATGTGCTGCAGCCAGTACAGCGCGCCGCCGAGCGCCGACTGGTACAGCACCTCCGGCAGGCTGGCCAGGTTGCCCGTGCTGCGGCCGTCGCTGAGATAGACGCCGCCGGCACGCAGGTCGGCGAAATCGTTGTTCCAGCTCCACAGCAGATACGGCAGCAAAGGCAGCAAGGCCAGCGCCGCAGCAACCAGCAGCGATTTCAGGCGCAGTTCCCGCCGCAGCGCCGTCGCCGCCAGCACGCCCAGCACCGGCCAGGCGAAACCGACGCTGCTCGGATGCGCATGCACTGCCAGCACCAGACCCAGCGCCATGCCCGCCAGGTATCGGGTGCGCGGCGCGCGGCGGTAGCGCAGCAGGCACACCAGCGTGGCCAGCAGCAGCGGCGCGGTGAGCACGTAATGCTGCGGCAGCAGCCATTCGAACGAACTCCAGGCCGGCAGCGCGAGCAGCACGGCCCAGAGCAGTCCCGTACCGCGGCTGTGCAGTTCCTTGCCCGCCAGATAGGCCAGCGGATACTGCAGCGCCGACAGCACGCCCAGCAGCAGCAGCACGCCCAGCCAGCTGCGCGTCAGCGCCAGCAGCGCGGCCAACAGCCAGTACCAGGCCGGTCCCAGGTGGATAGTCGCCGCCAGCACCGGCCCGGCCAGCGGCACCTCCTCGCCGTGCAGGAAACGCCAGGCGACGAAGATGTCGCGGGCCAGATCCAGATGCGTGGCCGCGTACGGCACGCGCGCCAGCGCCAGCAGTACCAGCACGGCCAGCAGCACATAGCCGGCGATGCGGCACGTGCGCGGCCTGGCCGGGGCGGCGTTCAGGCGGATTTCCGGGCCTGCAACTTTATCCACAAAGTCACTCCGCCGGCCGCTACAGCGGTTCGATATGGCGGATCAGCAGGCGCAGCCGCTCGCGCCCGTTCCAGTCGTCGATGCCGAGCTGGAAAGCCGCGCGCAGCCGCGCCGGCGGCGGGCTGCCCTGGTAGCCGCCGAACATCACCGCGGCCAGCGGCTCGCGGCAGCGCGCGTGGCGCAGGTTCAGGCGCAGGTGAGTCTCGCCCATGGTCTTCCAGTCGATCAGCTGGAATTCGTCGTCGAACAGCGGCTCGGGAAAGGCCTGGCCCCAGGGCCCGGCGAAGCGCAGCTGGCGCGCCAGTTCCAGGTCGTAGTCAGCCGCATCGAGACAACCGTCGGTGTGCAGCACCGGATCGAGCAGGGCCGCATCCAGCCGGCGCCGCGCGACCGCATCGAAGGCGGCGGCGAAATCGTGCAGGCGTGCCATAGAAAGGCTCAGCCCCGCGGCCATGGCATGGCCGCCGAAGCGCTGGATCAGGCCGGGTTCGCGCGCATCGACTTCGGCCAGCGCGTCGCGCAGGTGGAAGCCGGCGATGGAACGGCCCGAGGCCTTGATTTCGTCGCTGCCCTCGCCGGCCGGCGCGCAGGCAATCACCGGCCGGTGCAGGCGCTCCTTGAGCTTGGATGCGACCAGCCCGACCACGCCCACATGCCATTCCGGCTCGAACAGCACCACGCCCAGCGGCAAGGTGTCGGCGCCGTGGCGCGCGAGGTATTGCGCCACGGTAGCCTCGCCCTGCTCCACCATCTGTGCCTGCAAATCGCGCCGTTCGGCGTTAATCGCCGACAAGGTATCGGCCAGCTCGCGCGCGCGGCGCGGCTCGTCGCAGAGCAGGCAGGCTATGCCCAGGCGCATGTCGTCCAGGCGTCCGGCTGCGTTGATGCGCGGCCCCAGCGCGAAACCGAGATCGCCGGCGCACAGCGTGGCCGCATTGCGCTTGCTCGACTCGATCAGCGCGGCCACGCCGGCGCAGGCCAGGCCGGCACGGATGCGGCGCAGGCCGGCTTCGACCAGGATGCGGTTGTTGTAGTCCAGCGGCACCAGGTCGGCCACCGTGCCCAGCGCGACCAGGTCCAGCAAGGTGGACAGATCCGGTTCGGCACGCCCGGCGAACCAGCCGCTGCCGCGCAGGCGCGCGCGCAGCGCCAGCAGCACGTAAAACATCACGCCGACGCCGGCCAGGGCCTTGCTGGGAAAACCGTCGCCGTCGAGATTCGGATTGACCAGGGCCGCGGCGGCGGGCAGCGCATCGCCGGGCAGATGATGGTCGGTGACGATGACGGCGATGCCGTGCGCGTTCGCCGCGGCTACACCTGCATGCGCGGCGACGCCGTTGTCGACGGTGAGGATCAATTGCGGCCGGCGCGGCAGCAGTTCCTCCACCAGCGCCGGACTCAGCCCGTAGCCGTGGGTGAACCGGTTCGGCACCTGGAAATCCACCTCGGCCGCGCCGAGCAGGCGCAGGCCGCGCACGGCGACCGCGGTGCCGGTGGCGCCGTCGGCATCGAAATCGCCGACAACGACGATGCGCTGCTGCTGGCGCAGCGCCTGTTCCAGCAGTTCGCAGGCGCGCTCCATGCCGCCAAGCTGCTGCGGCGCGAGCAGATGCGCCAGACGGTGTTCGACCTCGCGCGCCGCGGCGATGCCGCGCGCGGCGTAGATGCGGCGCAGCACCGGATGCATGCCCTCGGGCCAGCCGTCGTCAACGGCGGCGGCCTCGCGGCGCACGATGCGCCACGGTCTCATGCGCGCAGCGGACGCACGCGGCGCCAGAAGCGCCAGCGATGGCCGGGCCTGACCACGGCGCGCTCGCCGCTGGCCAGGTACAGGCGCAGTTCGGCGACGCGCTTGCTGCCGAGCGCGTTTTCCGCCAGCGGCAGCCAGTGCGCGCCCAGTTCGCCCAGGGACTGGGCATCGTCGAGATCGATCAGGGTATGCCCGTCGAAGCCGGCCAGCTCGCCCGGTCTGGGCGCGACCACGGCGACCTTGGCCCGCGCCGCCAGCGCCGCCAGGGCCTCGTCGCGGCTCAGCACGCGGCTGAGCGGGCTCTTGACCCAGTCCGGCAGGCTGCCCGCGCCCCAGAACCACAGGCTGTTGACCGGCAGCTGGCCGCGCGCGGCGCGCTGCTGGTTGAGCGGATGGTTGTGCAGCACGATCTGCGCTTCGTTGAGCAGGCTGCGCCAGCGCCGGCCTTCATCGCCCTCGGGCAGGTGCAGGCGCAGATCGTCGCCGAGGGCCTGTTCCGGCGGCACGAACGCGGGCAGCTTCGCGCCGGTCGGCGCGCGCAGATACCAGCGCGACGGCCGCGCGGCGTCGATGGGAAAGCCGCTGTCGCCGAACAGCGGCTTGAGCGGGCGCAGCAGTTCGGCGCAATCCTCGGCGCTGAGGCCCAGCTCGCCGCAGGCGAGCATGCGCGCGGTGGCCATGTCGGCGCGCACATGGGCCGGATCGGCGCGCAGCCAGGTGAAGCCGGCGGCATCGCCGCAGTCGGCCTGGCGCGTCAGCGCCGCGACCGGGATGCGCGTGCCGGCAAACTGGAAAAATTCACGAATGACGGTTTCGCGGCCGACGGCGGCGGCCGGCAGCGCATCGCCGCGGGTGAACCAGCGCGCCAGCGGCGCGCCGGCGAGGCGGCTGTCGGCGGCCAGGCGTACGCGCGGCGGCAGCAGCAGCGACAGTATGTTCATGCGACTCCCTCCGCCGGCTCACCGGCCGCGGCGGCGGAACCGCGCCGCCGCGCCGGGTGCCGCATCAATCGTAGCGGACTGCCGTGATCTCGTAGCGCTTGACGCCGTTGGGCGCCTGGAACTCGAAGGAATCGCCCTGGCTCTTGCCGATCAGCGCGCGCGCGATGGGCGAGCTGACTGCGATCAGGCGCTGCTTGATGTCGGCTTCGATGTCGCCGACGATCTGGTAGGTGACCTGGTCGCCCGAATCCTCGTCCTCCAGCTCCACCGTCGCGCCGAACACGATGCGCGGCGCCGCTGCCAGCTTGGCCACGTCGATGACCTCGGCATAGCTCAGCGTGGCTTCCATTTCCTGGATGCGGCCCTCGACGAAGCCCTGCTGCTCGCGTGCGGCGTGGTACTCGGCGTTTTCCTTGAGGTCGCCGTGGGCGCGCGCTTCGGCGATGGCTTCGATGATGCGCGGGCGGTCTACGGTCTTGAGCTTCTCCAGCTCGTCGCGCAGGCGCTCGGCGCCCTTGAGGGTCAGTGGCGGACGCTTCATGCTTTCAATTCCTTGTGCAGCTCTTGCAGGCTGTTGACGCTGCCGTCCTCGCGATAGTCCAGCGAATGCAGCAAGGCACGGGCGCCGGCAATGGTAGTCGAATAGGTGATGCGCTGCTGCAGCGCCTCGCGCCGGATGGAGAAGGAGTCGGCGATGGCCTGCTTGCCCTCGGTCGTGTTGACGATAAAGACGATCTCGCCGTTCTTGATCAGGTCGACCACGTGCGGGCGGCCCTCGATCACCTTGTTGACGCGCTCGCAGGCCAGGCCCTGGGCCTTGAGCCATTCGCAGGTGCCGCTGGTGGCGACCAGCGAATAGCCGCGGCGCAGCAGGTCCTGCGCCACCAGCAGCAGGCGCGGCTTGTCCGGATCGCGCACCGACACGAACACCTTGCCCTTGGGCGGCGCGGCGATGTTGGCCGCTTCATGCGCACGCGCGAACGCGGCGCCGAAGCTGCGGCCCACGCCCATCACCTCGCCGGTGGAGCGCATTTCCGGGCCCAGGATGGGATCGACGTTCTGGAACTTCAGGAACGGGAAGATCGCTTCCTTGACCGAGTAATACTGCGGGATCACTTCGCGCGTCGCGCCCTGGGCGGTCAGGCTCTGGCCGACCATGCAGCGCGCGGCGATCTTGGCCAGGGCCACGCCGGTGGCCTTGGACACGAACGGCACCGTGCGCGAGGCGCGCGGATTCACTTCGAGGATGAAGACCTTGTCGTCCTGGATCGCGAACTGGGTGTTCATCAGGCCGACCACCTTCAGCTCGCGCGCCATCGCCTTGACCTGCTCGCGCAGCTGGTCCTGGATCTCCGCCGACAGCGAATACGGCGGCAGCGAGCAGGACGAGTCGCCGGAATGCACGCCGGCTTCCTCGATGTGCTCCATGATGCCGCCGATCAGCACATTGCCTTCGGCGTCGGCGACGATGTCCACGTCGACTTCGACGGCGTTGTCGAGGAAGCGGTCCAGCAGCACCGGCGAGTCGTCGGACACGCGCACCGCCTCGGTGATGTAGCGCTTGAGGTCCGCATCCGAATGCACCACTTCCATGGCGCGGCCGCCGAGCACGTAGCTGGGACGCACCACCATGGGATAGCCGATCTCGCGCGCCAGCGCGAGGGCCTCGTCCGCCGTGCGCGCGGTGCGGTTGGGCGGCTGGGCCAGGCCCAGCTTCTGCACCATCTGCTGGAAGCGCTCGCGGTCTTCGGCGAGGTCGATGGAATCCGGCGTGGTGCCGATCACCGGCGCGCCGTTGGCCTCCAGCGCGCGGGCGAGCTTGAGCGGCGTCTGGCCGCCGTACTGCACGATCACGCCCCTGGGTTTTTCCTTGTCGATGATCTCCAGCACGTCTTCCAGGGTCAGCGGCTCGAAGTACAGGCGGTCCGAGGTGTCGTAGTCGGTGGAGACGGTCTCCGGATTGCAGTTGACCATGATGGTCTCGAAGCCGTCTTCGCGCAGGGCCAGCGCCGCGTGCACGCAGCAGTAGTCGAACTCGATGCCCTGGCCGATGCGGTTGGGGCCGCCGCCCAGCACCATGATCTTGTCGCGCGTGCTCGGCAGCGCCTCGCATTCTTCCTCGTAGGTCGAATACAGGTACGCGGTGGACGTGGCGAATTCGGCGGCGCAGGAATCCACGCGCTTGTACACCGGGCGCACGTTGAAGGCGCGGCGCAGGTGGCGCACGGCGTTCTCGTCGGTGCCCAGCAGCGCGGCCAGGCGCGAGTCGGAAAAGCCCTTGCGCTTGAGGCGCAGCAGGCGCGCCGCGTCCAGCGCGCCGAGGCCGCGCACTTTCACTTCGGCCTCGCAGCGGATCAGGTCTTCGATCTGGGCCAGGAACCAGCGGTCGATATGGGTGAGCGCGTAGATCTCTTCCAGGCTAAGGCCGGCGCGGAAACCGTCGGCGACGTAGAACACGCGCTCCGGGCCCGGCTCCTTGAGTTCGCGCTTGAGGCGCGCCACGCCGTCGTCGCTGTTGAGATCCAGGCGCGTCGGGCTGAGGCCGTCCTTGCCGGTTTCCAGGCCGCGCAGGGCCTTCTGCAGCGATTCCTGGAAGCTGCGGCCTATGGCCATCACTTCGCCGACCGACTTCATCTGCGTGGTCAGGCGCGCATCGGCGGCGGGGAATTTCTCGAACGCGAAACGCGGAATCTTGGTGACGACGTAGTCGATGGAAGGCTCGAACGAGGCCGGGGTCAGGCCGCCGGTGATCTCGTTGCGCAGCTCGTCCAGCGTATAGCCGACCGCGAGCTTGGCCGCGACCTTGGCGATGGGAAAGCCGGTCGCCTTGGAAGCCAGCGCAGAGGATCGCGACACGCGCGGGTTCATCTCGATCACGACCACGCGGCCGTTCTCGGAATTCACGCCGAACTGCACGTTGGAACCGCCGGTGTCCACGCCGATCTTGCGCAGCACGGCGATGGAGGCGTCGCGCAGGCGCTGGTATTCCTTGTCGGTGAGGGTCTGCGCCGGCGCCACCGTGATCGAGTCGCCGGTGTGCACGCCCATGGGATCGAGGTTCTCGATCGAGCAGACGATGATGCAGTTGTCCGCGGTATCGCGGACCACTTCCATCTCGAACTCCTTCCAGCCGAGCACGGATTCCTCGACCAGCACCTCGCCCACCGGCGACAGTTCCAGGCCGCGGCTGACGATCTCGACGAATTCCTCGCGGTTGTAGGCGATGCCGCCGCCGGAGCCGCCCAGCGTGAAGGACGGCCGGATGATGGTCGGGAAGCCGACCTTGGTCTGTGCGTCCAGCGCCTGTTCCAGCGTGCGCGCGATCTCGGCGCGCGGGCATTCCAGCCCGATGTCCTTCATGGCGTGGCGGAACAGCTCGCGGTCCTCGGCCATGCGGATGGCTTCGCGCGAGGCGCCGATCAGTTCAACCTTGTACTTTTCCAGAATGCCCTTGTCCGCCAGTTCCAGCGCGCAATTCAGCGCGGTCTGGCCGCCCATGGTCGGCAGCAGCGCGTCGGGCTTTTCCTTGGCGATGATGCGCTCGACCGTGGCCGGGTTGATCGGCTCGATGTAGACCGCGTCGGCGGTCTCCGGGTCGGTCATGATCGTGGCCGGGTTGGAATTCACCAGCACCACGCGGAAGCCTTCCTGCTTGAGCGCCTTGCACGCCTGCGCGCCGGAATAGTCGAACTCGCAGGCCTGGCCTATGACGATGGGGCCGGCGCCGATGATCAGGATGGTCTTGAGATCAGTTCTTTTTGGCACTGTCGTCTCCGGCGGAAGCTTCAGTTTCGGTCAGGACTTCGACGTCCTTGACCGAGCTGCTGGGAATATCGAGTTCTACGCCGCCGTCGGCCGGGCTCAGCCGCAGCCGCAGGGCGGTCTGGGTATGGCGCACCAGGGTTCCGGCGCGGCGCGAGCCCAGGGTGGTGCGTACCACGATCTGGGCGCCCACGTGGTTGCCCAGCTGGGCGTAGCTGACCACTTCGACCACGCGCACGCGGCCGGCGGCGAACACGACGGCGCTGGCCAGGCTCAGACCGGCCAGCACCGCGATGCGGCGCATCAGGGAAAAACCGTTCATGGCCGGACTCAGGCGGCCGCGCGCTGGCGCGACTGCATCATGTGGATGAAGGGATCGAACAGCGCGATCACGTCCTGCGGACCCGGGCTGGCTTCCGGATGGCCCTGGAAGCTGTAGGCCGGCGCGTCGGTCAGCGCAATGCCCTGCAGCGAGCCGTCGAACAGCGAACGGTGGGTGGGCTTGACGTTGGCCGGCAGGGTGGCCTCGTCCACGGCGAAACCGTGGTTCTGGCTGGAGATCATGACCCGGCCGCTGGCAATGTCGATCACCGGATGGTTGGCGCCGTGGTGGCCGAACTTCATCTTCAGCGTCTTCGCGCCGCTGGCCAGGCCGAGCAGCTGGTGGCCCAGGCAGATGCCGAACAGCGGCAGGCGCGCAGCGACGAATTCGCGGATCGCGGCGATGGCGTAATCGCAGGGCTCCGGATCGCCCGGGCCGTTGGAGAGGAACACGCCGTCGGGCTTGAGCGCGAGCACCTCGGCCGCCGGCGTCTGCGCCGGCACCACGGTGATGCGGCAGCCGCGGTCGGCGAGCAGGCGCAGTATGTTGTGCTTGATGCCGAAGTCGTAGGCGACGACGCGGAAGCTGGCCGGACGCTGGGCGAAGGCCATGCCGTCGAGGTCGTAGCTGCCTTCGGTCCACTCGTAGCTGCGCGCCGTGCTGACCACCTTGGCCAGGTCCATGCCCTTGAGGCCGGGGAAGGCGCGGGCCGCGGCCAGCGCGGCTTCGGCGTCGATGGTGGCACCGGCGACGATGCAGCCGTTCTGGGCGCCGCCGTCGCGCAGGATGCGGGTCAGGCGGCGGGTGTCGATATCGCTGATCGCCACCAGGTTGTGGCGGCGCAGGTAAGCGTCGAGAGTCTCGCTGGAACGCCAGTTGCTCGCGAGCAGCGGCAGGTCGCGGATCACCAGGCCGGCGGCGGCGACGCTGGTGGATTCCACGTCGACCGGATTGCAGCCGGTATTGCCGATGTGCGGATAAGTCAGCGTGACGATCTGGCGCGAGTAGGAAGGATCGGTGAGGATTTCCTGGTAGCCGGTCAGCGCGGTGTTGAACACCACCTCGCCGGTCGTCATGCCTTCTGCGCCTATGCCAATGCCATGGAACAGGCTTCCGTCGGCGAGGGCAAGGAGTGCTGGCAGTGTCATGCGGTCGCCTTATGCGTAGTGGCCCGGCACCTTGCCAATATCAGGTGCGCGAAAACCCGCGGACTGGCTCTACCAGTCCGTGGATTCGGGCGAAAAGGGAATCGAGGCGAGGCGCGATTTTAGGGCGCGGCGGGCTGGGTGTCCACTGTGGCCGGGAGCCGGGAGTCGCGATCCGGGATTGGAAAAAGCACGGCGCGGTCCTGTTTGCCGGCCTGTTCTGCGCGGATTACCGTGGTGAAATCCGCACCGCATTTGCAGCGCAGCAAGCCTTGCAGTGCGCTGAAACACGCAATGGCGGCAGATTCTTTTTCCCGCGCGCGGCGCCGGCTGCGCCTGGCGCCGCGTTCGCCTCGACCCACCGCCGTCGTTTGCAATGCGACGAATGTCCTGTCCGCCGATTCAGCTGCCATCCGACCGGAGCCGCACGCATGCAAACCTTGTCGCCATCCGCCGCCAGCGTTCCGGCCCGCGGCAGCCTGCTCGCCGGCACCGGCCTGGGCCTGGGCGTGCTGCTGGGCGGCTATTTCCTGCTGTGGCAGGTTGCGCCCAGCCTGCAGGAAACCTTGCCCGCACTGCTTTTCCTGGTACTGCCCTGGCTGGGCCTGGGCGGACTGGCCGTGTTCCTGCTGCGCGAAGGCCGCTCCCGCACGGCGCTGGGGCTGGGTGTGGCCGGGCTGATCGTGCTCGGCATCGTGGCGCTGCTGATCGGGCTGGTGTGGTTGCTGTTCGCCAACAGCAACGGCTGGCATTGAACCTGCGCCGCGTCCACGCACACGTTTTTCCGCGGTGCCCACGCAATGCGGCGCTAGTGCGTTTGGCTGCGCGTGGGCATCGTCAGGCGGGCGGGGCCGTTTCCGGCCCCGCCGGCCTGGAGAGGAACCGCACAATGGATAACCCGTCCGCATCCGGCACCTCCCTGGCGCAGCGCGGTGGCGTGGGACGCGATATCTGGCTGGGCCTGCCCATACTGCTGGGCGGCTATTACTTCGCGGCGAAGTTCGCGGCCGGTTCGGCATCGTGGTGGGAAAACCTGATCTATGTGAGCCTGCCCTTGCTGGCGCTGGGCGTGTTCGCTGCCGGCTTCGGCGCGAGCAGACGCTCCACGGTCTTCGGGCTTTTTCTGGCGGCCGTTGTGCTGCTGGCGCTGGTGATCGCGTTCTGGCTTGTGGCCGTGCTGTTCGCCGACCCGGCGCAGCATCACTGACATCCGGCGCGACGCCGGCTGTCCCGGCTGCGCACGGCATTGGAATCGGACCCGTGACCTCCCGCAGCCGGCGCGCAACCAAACATCGGCATCGGCACTGCGCAGGAAAGCCCGCTACGCTGCGCCTAGCCGCAATCGCCGAGAATATCGTCCATGCCGTAGCTGCCCGGCGGCGCCGCCGCCAGCCGGCGCGCCGCCAGCAGCGCGCCGCGGGCGAAGATGTCGCGATTGGCGGCACGGTGGGTGAATTCCACGCGCTCGTCCTCGCTGGCGAACAGCACCGTGTGCTCGCCGATGACGTCGCCGCCGCGCAGGGCGTGGAAGCCGATCTGCCCCGCCGGGCGCGCGCCGGTCTGGCCGCTGCGGCCATGTGCGGCCACTTCGGCCAACCCTACGCCGCGGCCTTCGGCCACGGCCTGGCCCAGACTCAGCGCCGTACCCGAAGGCGCGTCGGCCTTGCGCCGGTGGTGCATCTCGACGATCTCGCAGTCCCAGTCCGGCAGCACCTTCGCGGCCATGCGCGAGAAGCGCAGCATCAGCGCGATACCCAGGCTGAAATTCGAGGCCCACAGCACCGGAATCCGCTCGGCCGCGCGGCGCAGCGCGGCGAACTGGGCCTCGTCCAGCCCGGTGGTGCCGCTGATGAAGGCCGCGCGGCGTTCCAGCGCCAGCGCCAGGGCGCCGTCGAAGGCCTGCGGACCGCTGAAATCGATCAGCGCCTGCACCTCGGTTTCCGGATCCAGTGCCGCGCGGAATTCCAGATCCGCCGTCTGCGCGCCCAGGATGCGCTGCAGGGGCACATCCACCAGTCCCGAGCCCGGCCGCACCAGAGCCGCACTGATGCGCACGCCGCCCTGCCCCGGCGCCGCACGCAGAATCGCCTGTCCCATGCGTCCCGCGGCGCCGTGGACGGCGACAGAGACGGGTGATACGGCTTCGGTCATGGCGGACGCTCGCAGTCGGGAAGACAGGATTGTTCCAGCTGCGTGGTGGCGCGTGAAGTGAAGGTTGGGGATTGGAGGTTGGGTATCGCCGCGGTGCGGCAGGCCGGGCGCGCGGGCTCGACCGGCGATCCGGGCCGCAGGCCTGGCGCCGATCGCCGGCCCGTCGCGCGTGTTACGCATCGGGCCGGTGCTGCGGCAGCGGCCCCTTCCGATTCGATGAAGCGGATTTCCGCACGCCGCCCGCGGCTGCGGGCGGCGTTTCAGGCGGGATCAGTCGACCGAGAACGTCTGCAGGCCGACGGGCACCAGGTTGCAGCCGGTGCCGGCGATGTTCAGGTCGTAGGTACCTGTCGCGGCGTTGAAGCCATCGACGATGACGAAGTACTGGGTACCGGCCGTGGCGTTGAAGGTGACAGTCTCGGTGATATTGGCGCCGCCGTTGTCATCCATGGTGATGCACTGCCCGTCGGCCAGCGACGGCAGCGCCGTGCAGGCGGCGCCCGGAGCGGCCAGCACGTACAGGGCAAGATCCCAGCCCGTCGCGCCGGTGGGATCGGCGGTGACGGTGACGCTGCAATCCTGGTCGGTCACCACGCCGTAGGCCCGGTCGAGCGCGGCACCGGTGCCGCCGAACAGAGTCTGTCCGGTACCGCAGACCGTGGCGATGTCGTAATCGTTGGTGGCGCCGACCGTGGTCGAGGAAATGGTGAAGGGATTGACCGGCGACGGGCTCGCCGCCGTGCACACGTCGCCCTCGACCGGGCCGCGGGTCGCTGCCCAGCCGGCGCTGACGGCTGCATATTCCGCGGCGAGCGCCTTGTCCAGTTCGCTGCGTTCTGCCGCTGAGGCTGTGGGATAGCGCTCTTTGTAGCTGTTCAGGTCGACAGCATTCTGGGCCAGGGCCGCAGCAGCCGGCAGCAGCGCGAACGTCGTGGCCAGGGCCAAGTTCTTCAGGATCATGAGCAAGTCTCCGCAGGGCAGACAGCAGGGACGCACGCGACGGTACCGCGCCGGGGTCGCTGCCGGTCGGATGGACTGATGGATGAGACGGGATCATCGCCTCCCCCAGAGGCGAAGCCCGACACTCGCTCAAGCCCGGGCAGGCGTCAAGTACCCGCCCCGCCATGCGCGCAGGGTGCCGGCGCCGCCGGGCGGGCGGCGCCAGGTCTGTTGCAGGTCACGCAAACCGCTCAACCGCAGTAGGCGCGGACGATCTTGTTGGTGGCGGGATCGGTTTCTATGGTCACGCGCTCCTGGCGGAAGTCCAGGGTGACCGGGCTGTTGGGGGTGATCTGGCGCACGATGGTCGATCCGGTGAGTTTCCTGGCCTGCTCGTCCGTCACGCGGTCCTTGCCGACCAGCGCGTCGGCAGCGTCGCGGTTGCACACGGCCTGCGGCTGCGCCGCGCCGTTTTCCGCCGCCGGCCGTTTCGATTCCGCCTGGCAGGCCGCCAGCAGCAGCGGGACCAGCAGTACAGCGGTGAAAGCCGGCAATTTGCGTCCAGGGTTCATGGCGATGCTCTCCTTGATCGGTGACCGCGATCCGCGCGATATGCGTGCGACGTTCGGCGCGTGCCAGCTTACTGCCGTCCTGCCAACCGTGGCGAGGCGCACAGGCTGGAACGACGCGACACCGGCGCAAGCGGAAACGCCCTGCCCGCTCAGCCGCCGGCGCAGAACCGGAGAGCCCGCCTGAAACCAAGGAAAAAAATGGATATTCAGCCTATGCGCAGCGGCGGCGGATAGACGCGGCCGCTGCGCAGCGGCCGGAAGCATTCGCCGTCGCGGTAGAACGTTTCGTCGGCCGTGGCCGCATGCCAGCCCGCCACGCCGGAGATCGGCAGCGCGCGCAGTTCCTGCGGATCGTTCAGCGCGGCGCCGGCGGCAATCGCAGCGGCAACCGCGGCGGCGGCATCGCCGCCGCCGGCAGGATCGAACACGGCCAGGGCCTTGCCGGTAATCAGCTTGCCCGGCGCCAGCGCCATCTCCAGCAGCGCATGGCCGAACACCTGGGCGCCGATGCGGCCGTCCAGCCAGGCCTGGCGCGAACGCCAGAACAGGCCGTGCCAGTCGTGCGCATCCCACAGCGCCAGCAGGGCCGCGTCGCGCAGCACCACGATGACGCCGCCTTCGTCGAAGTGGGTCAGCGCGCACTGGGCGCGGCTGCGCTGCTTGTCGCCCATGCGCGCGATCTCGGCCACTTGGCGCGCATTCAGCGCCTGCTTGATGGCGGGGAAGCGGCGCCATACCAGGGCGTTGAAAAAGTCATGCCAGTTTTCAGCGCGCGTGGCGATCTCGCCGCGCGCATGGATGCGCGATTCATAATGCAGGCCGTCGGCCAGCAATTGCGGCGTCTGTTCGACGAAGCGCCAGCCGGCGTCCCAGCCGGCATTGAGTTCGTCGATGGCCGGAAACTGCGGCGACTGCAGCCACTGCGCATGCTCGGACCACAGCGACAGCGGCGGCCGGGCCAGTACCGCGGGATCCAGCTGCGCGCGGGCGGGCGCGATGAAACGCATGGGCCGGCGCGGTCAGCCCGGCAGGCGGGCGAACAGGTCGTGCTGGTCGGCGTTGATCACTTCGACTTCGGCGAACTGGCCCGGGCGCAGCTTCTGGCCGTTGTCGACATGCACCACGCCGTCGATCTCCGGCGCATCCGCGGCGGAGCGGGCGACCGCGCCGTCGGCGTCGACGCTGTCCACCAGCACGGTGATGCGGCGGCCGATCTTCTCGCCCAGGCGCACGCTGCTGATCTCGGCCTGCACTTCCATGAAGCGTTCCAGGCGTTCTTCCTTGATCTCGTCGGGCACCGGATCCGGCAGATCGTTGGCCTTGGCCCCTTCCACCGGCGAATAGGCGAAGGCGCCGACGCGGTCGAGCTGGGCTTCGCGCAGGAAATCCAGCAGTTCCTCGAATTCTTCCTCGGTTTCGCCGGGGAAACCGACGATGAAGGTGCTGCGTATGGTCAGCTCCGGGCAGATCGCGCGCCACTTCTTTACCCGCGCCAGCACCTTGTCCACGGCGCCGGGGCGCTTCATCAGCTTCAGGATGCGCGGGCTGGCGTGCTGGAAGGGGATGTCCAGGTAAGGCAGCAGTTTGCCTTCGGCCATCAGCGGCACGACTTCGTCCACATGGGGATACGGATAGACGTAGTGCAGGCGCGTCCACACCTTGAGTTCGGCCAGGCCTTCGCACAGCTCGGTCATGCGCGTGCGGTAGGACTTGCCGCGCCATTCGCGCTCGGCGTATTTCATGTCCACGCCGTAGGCGCTGGTGTCCTGGGAGATGACCAGCAGTTCGCGCACGCCGCCCTTGACCAGCTTTTCCGCTTCCTGCAGCACCTGATCCACCGGCCGCGACACCAGATCGCCGCGCATGGACGGGATGATGCAGAACGAGCAGCGGTGATTGCAGCCCTCGGAAATCTTCAGATAGGCGTAGTGCTTGGGCGTGAGCTTGAGGCCCTGCGGCGGCACCAGGTCGAGGAAGGGATCGTGCTTGGGCGGCAGCTGGGCATGCACCGCGTTCATGACGCTGGTGTAGTCCTGCGGGCCGGAGATGGACAGCACATCCGGGTGGGCCTGGCGGATCACGTCGGCCTTGGCGCCCAGGCAGCCGGTGACGATGACCTTGCCGTTCTCGGCCAGGGCTTCGCCGATGGCGTCCAGCGATTCCTCCACCGCCGCGTCGATGAAGCCGCAGGTATTGACCACGACCACGTCGGCGTCGTCGTAGGTCGGGACTATGTCGTAGCCTTCCACCCGCAGCTGGGTCAGGATGCGCTCGGAATCGACCAGCGCCTTGGGACAGCCTAGGCTGACGAAGCCGACCTTGGGATTCTGGCGGGACATGGCGGAACTCGGCTGAAAGGCAAGCCGGCCATTGTACGGAGCCCGGCCGCCGGCGTCGAACCGCCGCCGCGCCGTACGGCGCTGCCGGCGGACCGCAACGGCGGCGAAAGTAAATGCAACAGACGTGTAATTTGTTTACGCAACCGTCATGACGCCGCCCGCCGGGCTCGGGTTAGCATTGACCAGCTCCCGTATGGGGCGGGGGCTTGGTCAAGGACGCTTTTGCGCAATGCCGACCGGCCTGTCATTTCCTCTGCTGCGCCGGCGCGCCCTGACGGTCATGGCCACCGCCTTGCTGGTCTGCGGCTTCGGCAGCACCGGCCGCCTGTACGCCGACGATCTTTCCCCGGCCATGGCCGGCCAGCTGGCCGCCTCGGCCCAGGCCATCGCCGTGCGCCTGGGCAGCGTCTGGCACAGCACCGACCAGCTGGCCGGCCCGCTGCTGGGCCCGCTGGGCCGCATGCACCTGGCCCGCCAGGTCGGTCTGCTGGAACAGTCGCTCGGCGCCAGCCGCCAGGCCGGCGAGGCCTGGAAAGCCGTGGCCGCGCACGCCCGCCGCCTCAACGACACGCCCCATCTGATCGAGGCGCTGGACCGCAGCGTAGCCCTGGCCCTGGCCCGCGGCGATTACGACGATGCCTCCGCCCTGGCCAGCGAGCTGCTGGAACGCGCCCGCCGCCTGGGCCTGATGCGCGCCCACGCCGCGGCCGAGGGCTATCTCGGCGTGGTGGCGCGGCGCCGCGGCAACCTGGAACAGGCGCGCCAGCACCAGGAAACCGCCCTGGCCCTGCGCCGCAGCCAGGGCGACCGCGCCGGCGAGGCCCAGGTGCTGATGAATCTCGGCACCGTGCACCGCGACCTGGGCGATTTCGCCCGCGCGCTGGAACTGCAGATCGCCGCGCTGGAACTGCGCCGCACCCTGGGCAGCCGGGAAAAGCTGGACCTGTCCTACCGCAACATCGCCCTGCTCTACCGCGAGATCGAGGACACGGAACAGGCCAAGGCCAATTTCGAGGCCGCCCTGGCCTCCTCCGAAGCGAATCTGGATCCCCAGTCCATGGCCGGCGCCCTGGGCAGCTACGCCAGTTTCAGCAACGACATCGGCGACGCCGCCGCGGCCCTGACCATGGCCGAGCAGGCCCGCGCCATCGACGCCAGCATCGGCAACCGGCCCTATGTCGGCCTGGAAAACGTCGAGATCGGCCGCGCCCTGATCCGCCTGGGCCGCGACGAGGAAGCGCGCGCCGTGCTGGAACAGGCCCTGGCCACCGGGCGCGAACTCAAGCACCGCGAGATCACCGGCGGCGCCCTGCTCTACCTGGGCCGCATCGCCCTGCGCGCCGGCGACGAGCCGCTGGCCACGCGCCACCTGGACGAAGCCATACAGCTGCTCGCCGAAGCCGGCCTGAAATCGCCGCTGAGCGAAGCCTTCGCCGCGCGCGAGGAAATCGCCCTGGCCAGCGGCCAGCTCGCCGCCGCAGTGGATTTCGCCCACCGCCGCGCCGCCCTGCGCGAAGAACTGCTGGGCACCCGCGCCGGCCGCCAGCTGGCGGCACTGAAATCGCGCTACGAGCGCGCCGACGCCGAGCAGCGCATCCGCCTGCTCAGCCTCACCAACGAACTGCAGAGCCTGCGCCTGAACCAGCAGGCCCTGCTGCGCAATTTCGGCGTGGGCGCCGCGGCGGTATTGGGCGTGCTGTTGTTGCTGCTGCTGCGCCGCTACCGCGCCAGCCACCGCCTCAACCGCGAACTGCAATCCAAGAACGCGGAGATCAGCGCCCACGAGGCGCGCCTGGAAGCGGCCAACGCCAAGCTCAGCACCTATGCGGCCGAGCTGTACCAGGCCGCCATCACCGATCCGCTGACCGGCGCCTACAACCGCGGCCACCTGCTGCGGCAGATGGAGGAAAACCTGCGCCATGCGCAGAGCGCCGGCCAGGACCTGTCGGTGCTGCTGATCGACTTCGATCACTTCAAGGCCATCAACGACGAGCACGGCCACCAGTTCGGCGACCGCGTGCTGGCCGGCGGCATACAGATCGTGCGCCAGTGGCTGGAGCCGGGCGACCTCGTCGGCCGCTATGGCGGCGAGGAATTCGTGGTGCTGATGCCCGGCCGCGACGCCGCGGCCGCGGCACCCATCGCCGAGCGCCTGCGCGACAAGGTCGCCCAGGGGCTGACCGCGCTGGCCCAGTCGCGCCGCGCGCTGACCATCAGCATAGGCCTGGCCAGTCTGCGCGCCAGCGGCGCCGCCACGCTGGAAGACCTGCTCGGCGCCGCCGATGTGGCGGTGTACCGCGCCAAGGCCCAGGGCCGCAACCGCGTGGTGCCCTACGCAGCGTAGCGGCGGCGATTACGCCGGTCCGCCCGCGCCGGTCCAGCCTCGGGATGCCCGCCGGCGGCCGCTGTCGCCCGCACACACCTTTCGCACGGCCGAGCTGCTAACGTCGCCGGCGTGATTTCGCAGCGAGCAGCCGATGCGGAGGTCGGCAGACGCATGAGCCAGTACATCAACATTCCCACCGCCGGCATGCACTGCATCAGCGCCTACCGCGCCGATCCGGCCGGTACACCCCGCGGCGGTATCGTGGTGATGCAGGAAATCTTCGGCGTGAACGCGCATATCCGCCGCGTCGTCGACAGCTATGCCGAGGCCGGCTACGTGGCCATAGCGCCGGCCATCTTCGACTACGTGGAAAGCGGCGTGGAACTGGACTACGACGAGGCCGGTGTCGCCCGCGGCCGCGCCCTGGCCGCGGAAGTCGGCTTTGAACGCGCGGTCGAGGCCGTGGCCAGCGCCGCCCAGGCCATCGCCTCGGCCGGCCGCAAGGGCGTGGTCGGCTATTGCTGGGGCGGCACGGTCGCCTTTCTCTGCAACACCCGGCTGGCGCTGCCGGCGGTGGTCTACTACGGCGGGCGCAGCGTGCCCTTTCTGCACGAAAAGGCCCAGGCGCCGCTGCTGTTCCACTTCGGCGAACGCGACCCCATCATTCCCGCCGCCGACCGCGAAAAACATTACGCCGCCCAGCCCCAGGCCACGTTCCACGTCTACCCGGCCGGGCACGGCTTCAACTGCGACATGCGCGGCGACTACGACGCGCAGGCCGCCGCGCTGGCGCGCACGCGCAGCCTGGAATTCTTCGCCCGGGAGCTGGGCGGGGAAGCCGCATGAGCGCCGCCGACACCGCGTTTGCGCTGGATCCGCGCCTGGCCGCCGACTGCATCGTCGTCGGCGAGCTGGGCCTCTCGCGCGTGCTGCTGATGGACGACCTGCGCTTTCCCTGGCTGATCCTGGTGCCGCGCATCGCCGGACTGCGCGAGCTGGTGGAATTGGCGCGCGAGCAGCAGCACGAGCTGCTGGACGAGATCAACCGCGTCGCCCATGTGCTGCATGCGATCGCCCATCCGGACAAGATGAACATAGCCACGCTGGGCAATGTGGTCGCCCAGCTGCATGTGCACGTGATCGCGCGCCACGTGGGCGACGCGGCCTGGCCGCGGCCGGTCTGGGGTGTGGGCGAACGCATCGCGCATACCGCGGCCGAGCGCGAGCGCGTACTCGGCCTGCTGCGCGCCGGCCTGGCCCTGCCGCGGCTGGAATGAACGCCGCGCCGCGCGCCGAGGCGCTGGGCGACAGCGCCGTGCTGCTGCATTTCGGCGAAGCCATCGACGCGGCGGTCAATGCCCGCGTCCACGCCGCGGCGCGACATATCGCGGCGCTGCAGCTGCCGGGCATCGTCGAGCTGGTGCCGGCCTATGCCAGCCTGGCGGTGCAGCTGGATCCGGCCTGCTGGAGCGGCGGCGCGCCCGCGCCGGCGCAGCGCTGCGCCGCGGCGCTGCTCGACGCGCTGGCGGCCGCGCCGGAAGCACGAGGATCATTTTCCACAACAATAGAAATTCCCGTCTGCTACGGCGCAGGGTTCGGCCCCGACCTCGACGCCGCCGCCGCGCGCTGCGGCCTGGCCGTGCCGGAACTGGCCGCCCTGCATGCAGCGGCCGACTACCGCGTCGCCCTGCTCGGCTTCGCGCCGGGTTTTCCGTATCTGCTGGGACTGGATCCGCGCCTGCACCTGCCGCGGCTGGCCACGCCGCGCACGCGCGTGCCGGCCGGCTCGGTCGCCATCGGCGGCGCCCAGACCGGCATCTACCCGCGCGAACTGCCCGGCGGCTGGAACCTGATCGGCCGCACGCCGCTGCGCCTGTTCGATGCCGCACGTACGCCGCCCAACCGCATCGCCGCGGGCATGCGCCTGCGTTTCCGCGCGATCACGGCGGAGGAATTCCGCGCGCTGCAAGCCGAAGAGGACAAGGCGGCCGCGGACAGCACCGCGTAGCAGCGGCAGGGCCGCGCCGCCGCGGCCCTGCCCGCACTCAGCGCCCGGCCAGGGCCTGCCGCGCCAGCGCGGCCATGCGCTCGCCTTCGCTGTTCTTGAGCCCTTCCACACCGGAGCGCAGCAGCGGCTGCGCCGCGGCGCGGTCGCCGCCCTGCAGCAGCAGCAGGCCGCGCGCCGCATCCAGCCGCGCCGGCCAGTTGCCGTCGGCGGCAACGGATTCCAGCGCCTTGGCATCCAGGGTCTGCAGCAGCGGCGCCGCGGCTTCGGTCTGGCCCAGGTCCAGGCGCACGGCGGCCAGCCAGTAGGCCGCGGCCTGGCTCTGCGGATTCTCCGGCTTGAACTGCGCCACCAGCCGCGCATAGGCCGGCTCCAGCAGGGCCAGCGCCTGGCGCGAATCGCCGCTTTCAAACAGCACCTGGCTCAGGCTGATCGCGGTGACATTGGTGAAGGTGTGTTCCGGCCCGAACTTGGCGAGGAAGCCCTGGTGCATGCGCTGCGCGTAGTCCAGCGCCTGGGGCCAGTCGTGGCGCTTCACGGCGACATCGAGCAGGTCGCTGAGCACCATGATGTTGCGGGTGTGGTCCGGCCCGAGCAGCTCCACGATGGTCTTCTGCGCCTGCTTGAGCTGTTCCTCGGCCTTGGCCAGTTCGCCCTGCATGGTGTAGGTGCGGGCGATGGCGGCCTTGGCGAAGGCCGGCACCAGGCCGTTGTCGTCGCCGCGGGCGTTGATCTCGGCGATCAGGCTTTCGCCTTCCTGGCGCGCCTCCGCCAGCTTGCCGTTCTGGGTATAGGCGTAGATCAGGTCCATGCGCATGGAATCGCCGACGGTGAAGTTGTCGGGCTCCGCCTCGCGCTGCGCCGGCACGGCAATCAGGTATTCGGGCAGGGCCTTGGCGTATTCGCCCTGGTTCATGTGGTACATGCCCCAGGCCGCATTGCGCAGGTAGCGCGAATAGCTGTCCTGCGCGGCGCCGGTCAGGCGGTCCAGCGTCTGCAGCTGCGTATGCGCCTCGTCGAACTTGGAGGTGCGCGTGAGCACGCGGATCAGCATGGCGCGGGCGCGCAGCGCGTCCAGGCTGGCCTCGCCCTGGCTGCGTTCGTACAGGGCCAGGGCCTGGCGCGCCTCGGCCTCGGCCTCGGGCAGCAGGTCCAGCATGTTGAACAGCGTGACCAGGCTGTTGCGGATCGAAGCCTCGGTCTCGGGCTGGCCGGCGAAGCGCCGGGCGATGCGCTCGCGCGCGCCCAGCAGCAGATCCTTCAGGGTGACGCTCTGCCCCTTGGCCACCAGCAGCGGATTGGAACGGCCGATAAGATCCTCGTTGAGGAAGCGGTTGATCGCCACTGCGCGCTGCAGTTCCTGGCGCGCCGCATTGCGCGCGCGCAGCGCGGTCTGGTACAGGCCCAGCACGATCAGGATGCCGACGACCAGCGCCGTCATCAGCGCCACCAGGTAAGGCCGCCGCGCGCGGTTGCGCGCGAGCAGGTCGCGCGCCTGTTCCGCCTGCTGCTCCCGGCGCGCGGTGTGCTCGCGCAGGGCGCGGCGTTGCTCGCGTTCGCGCAGGCGCGCGGCGAATTCGGCCGCGCTGGCCAGGCGCCGCTGCGGCTCGCCGTCGGTGGCCAGGCGGATGTCCTCGCGCAGCAGGTCGTCGCCGATGTCCTGTTCCCAGCCCGACACCATGGGCCTGTTGAGACGGCCGGCCAGCAGCTGGTACAGCATGATGCCCAGGGCGAACACGTCGCTCTGCGCCGTCGGCGTATGCCCGGCGAACACTTCCGGCGCGATGTACAGCGGCGTGCCCGAGGACGAATCCGCCGCCAGGTTCTGCGTCATGGTCAGGCCCAGCCGGGTGATGCCGAGCTTTTCCACGCGCTCGGGATCGAGCAGGCGGCCGCTGCCGAAATCGGTCAGGCGGATCAGCCAGCCGCCGTCCTGCGGCGCGATCAGCACGTTGGCGGGCTTGAGATCCTTGTGCAGCACGCCGACGCTGTGCGCATCGGCCACCGCGTCGGCAATCTGCAGGAACAGCTCCAGGCGCTGCTCCTGGCTGGTCGCGGCCAGTTCGGTCTCGGCCCATTCCAGCAGGTTCTGCCCGCCGAATTCGCATTCGAGGAAGAACGGCGCGCTTTCAAAATTCCAGTCGATGATGTCGACGAAGTGGCGGCGGTCCTCCAGGCTTTCCTGCAGCACCCGCGCCAGGGTGACCTCGCGCTTGAGCGCGCGCAGGCGCTCGCCGTCGGCGGCAAACTTGTAGACGCGCTGCTCGCGCGTCTTGGCGTGTTCGGCCAGCCAGACCTCGCTGCCGCGGTTGCTGCCGAGCTGGCGCCGCAGCAGGAAGTTCTCCCGCCCCGGCACCGGCTGGCCGGCGCCGACGTCGAGCTGGCTGGCCATGCGCCGGCCCACGGCCACGCGCTCGACCGCGCCATCCAGGCGGTAGCCGACGCGCGGCTGGGTCAGCAGGCGTTCGGCATTGGCCTCGCCCAGGGCACGGCGCAGCTTGTTGATGGCGTTGGGCAGCACCTTGTCCACGGTGATGCGGCCGGCCCAGACCTCGCGCAGCAGTTCTTCCTTGGTCACCACTTCGCCGGCATGGCGCAGCAGGTAGAGCAGCACTTCCAGCGCGCGCCGCTCCACGTCAACCGGCAGGCCGGCGACGCGCAGTTCAAAGCGGGCTTCATCGAATTCGGCCGTGCCGAAGCGGTAGCTGTAGGAAGTTCGTTCGCTGGATTCTGGTTCGTTCTTCATCATTTCTGAACGCGCTGTACGCCGATGAGCCGTCTGCCGGTGTCGCCCGTGCCGCGGCGCGGCCGCCGCGTGCCTGCTGCCGCGCCCGCCGCCGGCGCCGTTGCGGCGCCGCCCAGCCCCGATTTCCCGCCGCGCCCAGGCTGCCAGAGCCTTTGGATGCGCGGCGTTACCCATCCGTTACTGCGTCGTTATCGGTCCGTGCCTACGAATTGCGCCGCGAACACTAGCATGGGTCACCAGCGTCGGCATCGGTAACTCCGTCACGGAGCAGTCACCGCCGGCGTACGGATGAACGAGGGAAATCCATGCTTAACCGAAAACTCACGCTTGCGGTGAGCGCGGCGCTGCTGTGCGCGCCGCTGGCCCAGGCCCAGACCTGGACGGTGGTCGCCGCCGAAAGCGGCAGCATCGTCAACGCCAACCTGCCCGGCGCCAGCCGCAGCATCACCGACTATCTCTACGGCGACACCGGCAACGACCAGTTCAGTTTCCGCGTCACCGCGCCCACCGCCAGCATCGGCTATTGGGCCAACCGCGCCGGCGTGCTGACCCAGTACGCCGCCACCGGCAGCAACGGCGTGCTCGGCCCTGGCCGCAGCGGCGCCGAGAGCGCCCACCAGTTCCTCAATCTCTACGGCAGCGGCGGCGCCGGCGCAGGCGGCCAGCGCAGCTTCATCGCCCGCGCCGGCGATCCGGCGGTGCCCGCCGGCATCAGCTACGGCGCATGGCGCTGGGATACCAACCGCAACGTCGAGATCGCGCGCACCTTCGTTTCCGACGCCCTGGGTCCGGGCCTGCCCGGCTGGATCTTCCCCAATGCCTCGGATTTCGCCGACCTGCGCAGCATGGACGGCGGCAAGGCGCTGCTGGACACCAGCGTGACCAACAGCACCAGCGGCGCCACCAGCCGCCTCATCGTCAAGCACGTGCCCGGCCTGGGCAACCAGCCCTGCGTCCGCGCCGGCGCCACCGAAGCAGCGCTGGCGCCGGGCCTGACCCCGGGCGATTCGTTCCAGACACCGTGGGGCATGGGCAATCTGTCGGTGTCGACCACGGGCCGCGTCTACGCCAATCTCAACGCCAGCGGTTCGCGCGGCGGCATCTGGGAGATCTGCAACGGCGCGCCGCGCGCGCTGGCCGCCGATGACGACGACGGCCCCCTGGGCCCGGACTTCGGCGTGGATACGGCGCAGTTCATCAACGACTTCTATCCGGCCTTCCCCGCCCAGGGCGGCCATATCTACTTCTTCGCCAGCTTCCGCGACACGCCGAACGTCACCAGCCGCCTGGGCCTGTTCTGGAACAACGACGCCGGCAGCGGCAACAAGCCGCTGGCCATGAATGAGGCCACCGGCTTCCACGGCCCGAACTGGGAAAGCACCACCTGGAAGAACTTCACCACCAACACGCTCAGCGTCGGCGGCCGCTACGCCGCGTTCTACGCCTGCGTGGACACGCCCGACAACGGCGATCCCTGCGGCTACTGGCGCGTGCAGCCAGGCCAGCGCCCGGAGCTGGTCGCGCTGCAGCTGAGCGTGCCCGGGCCGTTCGGCCCCGAGGCCGGCCGCACCTGGCGCAGCTTCGGCGCCAGCGCCGTGCTGCCCAACGGCGACCTGCTGCTGGAAGCCGCCACCGATCCGAACAACGAGACCGATCTGTGGCTGCTGGAACCCGGCAAGGCGCCGCGGCGCATCCTGCGGGTGGGCCAGCCCATCACCTTCCAGACCACCGGCGGCCCGGTCACGGCCAATGTCTCCAGCTTCGACCTGAGCAACGGCGGCGCGGCCTATGCCCGCGGCATCGACTCCTGGGTTGGCGCCGACGGCAGCGTGGCGGTGGTGGCCACGCTCTCCGGCTACGGCGAAGTGCTGCTGCGCTCGCGCCCGTCCGACCGGATTTTCAAGGACGGATTCAACTGAAGCCTGGAGTGGGGATTCGGGATTCGGGACTGGGGAAACCGGGGCGAACTGCGCTCTGAATCCCGAATCCCGAATCACGAATCCCTCCCCAGGATCCCGATGGCGGCAGCCGGGCAGGAAGCCCGACGGCCGCCCTTGCGAGGCGGAGCCTCCAAGTCCCTGCCATGGATGGTGGTTAGCCGGCCCCTTCCCTCTTTACCGGCACTGCGAGCGAGGTTCCTGCCCGAACCTCGCTCTCTTTTTTTGCGCGTCCGGCAGCGGCGGTTGCCACTGCAGCGGCGGCTTGCGATGCTCGGCCGATGCCGCCGCCACGCCTGTCCGCATGAATAGCGCCTGTGTTCCCCGTACCCGCCCCTCTGCGGCCGCTGCATCGCGGCGCGCGCTGCAGCGGTTCGGCACATGATCGAAGTGCTGCGCGCCGGCCTGCTCAGCAGCGTGCAGGACCAGGGCCGCCGCGGCCATGCGGCGATCGGCGTAGGCCGCGCCGGCGCGATGGATGCGGATGCGGCGAAACTGGCGAACTGGCTGGCCGGCAATGAGGCCGACGCCGCCGTCATCGAAATCACCCTCAGCGGCCCCGCGCTGCGCTTTGCCTGCGCGGCCACGGTTGCGCTCTGCGGTGCCGAGGCGGAACTGCGCCTGGACGGCGAACGCATCGCCGGCTGGCGGCCGCAGGCCGTTGCCGCCGGCAGCGTGCTGGACTGCGGCGGACTGCGCCGCGGCGCCCGCCTCTACCTGGCTGTGGCCGGCGGCATCGCCGTGGCGCCGGTGCTGGGCAGCCGCAGCGTCGATATCAACGCCGCACTGGGCCCCTGCGAAGGCCGCGCGCTGCGCGCCGGCGACCGGCTGCCGCTGGCCGCCGAAGACGGCCTGCGCCTCCGCCGCACGCCGGCCTGGTCGCTGGCGCCGGCGCTCTGGTTCGACCCGGATCCGCAGCGACGCCTGCGCCTGCTGCCCGGCGCGCACTACGCCGAACTCGAACCCGAAGCGCAGCAGGCGCTGCAGACCGCAGCCTTCCGCATCGCGCCCGAATCCAACCGCGTAGGGCTGCGTCTGCAAGGCGCGGCGCTGCGCCTGAGCCGGCCGCTGGAACTGGTTTCCGCCGGCGTGACCCGGGGCACCGTGCAGTTGCCGCCGGGCGGCCAGCCCATCATGCTCGCGGCCGAACATCCGACCACCGGCGGCTATCCGCGCATCGCCCACCTGATCGAAGCCGATCAGTCGCGCCTGGGCCAGTACCGGCCCGGCGACAGCCTGCGCCTGCGCCTGGTCGGCACGGACGAAGCCGAAGCCCTGCGCGTCCGCCGCGCCCAGGCGCTGGCGCGGGTACACCACTACATCGAACAGAAGCTGCTGGAGATCCGATGCGGCGCATAGACCTCAACTGCGACCTGGGCGAGTCCTACGGCGCCTGGCAGATGGGCCAGGACGAAGCCGTGCTGGACGCGGTCAGCTCGGCCAATATCGCCTGCGGCTTCCACGCGGGCGACCCCGGCGTGATGCGCCGCACCGTGCAACTGGCCGCGGCCCGCGGCGTCGTCATCGGCGCGCATCCTTCCCTGCCCGACCTGCAGGGCTTCGGCCGGCGCGAGATGGCGCTGAGTGCCGACGAGGCACGCGACCTGGTGCTCTACCAGATTGGCGCATTGTGGTCTTTTGCAAAAAGCGCAGGCGTGCCGCTGCGCCACGTCAAGCCCCACGGCGCGCTGTACAACATGGCCGCGCGCGACGCCGCGCTGGCCGCCGCCATCGCCGCGGCCGTGGCGGAATTCGACCGCGGCCTGATCCTGGTCGGCCTGGCCGGCAGCGCGCTGCTGGCGGCCGGGCGCAATGCCGGCCTGCACGTGGCCGCGGAAGCCTTCTGCGACCGCCGCTACCGCGCCGACGGCAGCCTGACGCCGCGGCGCGAGGCAGGATCCGTCATCCATGACGTCGATGCCGCCGTGGCCCAGGGCCTGTCCATCGCCTTGCACGGCCGCGCCGTCGCTGGCGACGGCAGCGAAGTGGCGATCAGCGCGGATACCTTGTGCATACACGGCGACAAGCCCGATGCGGCGGAATTCGCCCGCCGCCTGCGCGCGGAACTGGAACGCGCCGGTGTCGCGGTCGCAGCCCTGGGAGCGGCCGCATGAACTACTGGCCGCTGCTCGGCATCGCCGTTGTGGTCGCGGGCTTCGCGCTGCGCCTGAATCCCATGCTGGTCGTGGTCACGGCCGGTTTCGCCAGCGGCTTCGCCGCGGGGCTGGGCCTGCCCGAACTGCTCGCCCTGATCGGCAAGGCCTTCATTTCCGCGCGCGCGCCGCTGCTGATCGTGCTCACCTTGCCGGTGATAGGCCTGCTCGAACACGCCGGCCTGCGCGAGCACGCGCAGCGCTGGATCGCGCGCATGGCCTACATGAGCCTCTCGCTGCTGCTGATCTGCTACATGGGTCTGCGCCAGGCGCTGGGCGCATTGGGCCTGACCTCGATAGGCGGCCCGGCCCAGACCGTGCGCCCGCTGATCGCGCCCATGGCCGAGGCCGCGGCGCGCAAGACCCAGCCCGACTTGGCCAACGCCCAGCGCGAACGCATACGTGCACTGGCGGCGGCCACCGACAACGTAGGCCTGTTCTTCGGCGAGGACATCTTCATCGCCTTCGGCGCGGTACTGCTGATCCAGGGCTTCTACGCCAGCAACGGCATCGTGCTGGAGCCGCTGTCCATCGCGCTGTGGGCGATACCGACCGCCCTGGCGGCCTTCCTGATCCATGCCATACGCATCGTCGTGTTCCAGTACGGCCTGAAGCGACCGGAGACCGGGCCATGATCCAGCTGCACCATGTCTGGTGGCTGGCCGCGGCGGTACTGGCCGCCGCCACCTTCTTCGACCTGCGCGCGCGGCGCTGGGGCAATGCGCTGTTCTGGGGCATCCTGGCCGCGGTGTTCGCCGGCGGCGATGCGATCCTGGTCCAGGACGCTGCGGGCAATCACCTGCCCACGCAGTTGGTCGGCGTGGCCGTGGTGGTGATGGCCCTGCTCGCTGGCACCGGCGGCGTACAGCGCGCCGCGCCCGGGCCGGACGAAACCGCGCGGCGCGAAGCCTCCGCACAGCGCCTGGGGCATCGTCTGTTCGTGCCGGCGCTGATGATTCCGGCGGTGACCACCGTGCTGTTCCTGCTCGCACCGTTTCTCGTCGTCGGCGCCTGGCGCCTGCTGCCGGCGGAAAACGCGACCGTGCCGGCGCTGGCGCTGGGCTGCTGTGTCGCGCTGCTGGTTGCCTTGTATACAACGCGCTCGCGGCCGCAGCAGGCCCTGGCCGAATCCAGCCGCCTGCTGGACCAGCTCAGCTGGGCCATCGTGCTGCCTATGCTGCTGGCCGCGCTGGGCCGCGTGTTCGAGCACACCGGCGTGGGCGCGGCCGTGGCCAGCCTGATCGAGATGACCATTCCCACGGACAGCAAGCTGGCCTGCACCCTCGCCTACGGTCTGGGCATGATCGTGTTCACGATGATTATGGGCAATGCCTTTGCCGCGTTCCCGGTAATGACCGCCGGCATAGGCCTGCCGCTGCTGATCCGCCAGCACGGCGGCGATCCGGCGGTGATCGGTGCGCTGGGCATGCTGACCGGCTACTGCGGCACTCTGCTTACGCCGATGGCGGCGAACTTCAATATCGTGCCGGCGGTGCTGCTGGAACTGAAGGATTCCTACGGCGTGATCCGCGCCCAGGCCGTCACCGCGGCGCTGCTGGCCTGCGTCAATATCCTGCTCATGTACCTGCTGGCCTTCCGATGACCAAGCCCCTGCGCGTATTGCTGACCGGTTTCGATCCGTTCGGCGGCGAGAGCCTGAATCCGTCCTGGGAAGCCGTGCGCCGCCTGCACGGCCATATCCTGCGCGGCCACACCGTGGTCGCGGCCCAGTTGCCGACCTGCTTCGGCAAATCGCGCGCGCGGCTGCAGACCCTGCTGAAACGGCAGGCACCGCAGCTCGTCGTCTGCGTGGGCCAGGCCGGCGGACGTTCGCGCATCTCGCTGGAGCGCGTCGCCATCAATGTCGACGATGCGCGCATACCCGATAACGACGGCCGCCAGCCGGTGGACCGTCCTATCGTGCGCGGCGGACCGGCGGCGTATTTCTCCACCCTGCCGATCAAGGCGCAGTTGCAGGCACTGCAACAGGCCGGCATCCCCGCGGAAATCTCCCAGACCGCCGGCACCTTCGTCTGCAATCACGTGTTCTACGGCCTGATGCACGCCCTGCGCGACAGCCCGCAGGTGCGCGGCGGCTTCGTGCATATCCCGTTCCTGCCGCAGCAGGCGGTGGCGCATGCGGGCGCGCCCAGCCTCGCGCTGGAGACCATCGTGACGGGGCTGGCCACCTTGATCGACCGTGCGCTGGCGCGGCGGCGGGATATGAAGGTGCAGGCCGGGGCTACGCACTGAGGCCTACGCTGCGCGGCGGACGGTCGGCAATCGCAACGCGAACGGCAGACCGCCGCACCGCGCTGCACAGCGGAATCGGCGCCAGCCGCACCTCATTTTTCAATAGTGGATTATGCGCAAATCCGACACCTTCCAGCCCAGCCCTTCATCCAGGAAGGCCGACGTCACGAACACGTCGCCGTAGTCGCGGTCCACCTCAGGCAATTCCGGGCAGGGCCGGCCGGCGGTCTCCAGGCAGCTGCCGCGCGCCACCGGCAGCCATTCCACGCGATCCTCGTAGGCGCGGGTTTGCGCGTTGTAGACCCGGGTGCGGCCCAGGTCCAGCATGATCCAGCTCACATTGTCCCGCGTCGCCGTGATGATGAAGGCGTGGCGGCGGTTGGGCCGCAGCGGATACGGCACGCAGCTGCCGGCGACGATGGCCTCGGTACCGTCCCAGGCGGCGGTGAAATCCTCCACCGCAATGCCTTCGCAGACCCCGCCGGTGCCGAAGCCGTCCGGCACACGGCCGAAGGTGATGCCGCGGCCCAGCAGGCAGCCTTCGGCGTACTCCGGCGCATCGCTGAGCGGGCAAGGCACCAGCGAAGCGCCGCCGCGCAGGCCTATGCCCCAGTGCATGTCGCGGTCGCCGCCGGCCGCGCCCGTCTCCAGCTGGAAGCTGATCTGCTGGGTTTCGTCGTCGAGCACCGGCCCGTAGCGCCAGCGCGCCCAGTCGCGCGCGCCGCCGTTGCCGATATAGGAGTACGGACCGGCGGCGGAGGCCGCGCCGGCGAACAGAAGGACGGACAGCAGGGCCGTCCGTGCAAGGGTCGTGATCATAAAGCCGGCTCCGCCATTGCTGCGTGCCCCTGTGGCCCGAGCATGCCAACCGGCGAGGCCGGCTTCAAGACGCCGCCGGCGGCCTGCGTCATTTTTACCTATGCGGACTTGTGCACAACGATGAGCCCGGCGAGCCGGCGTTCAGTCGGCGCCCGCACCGGCCTTGGCGGATTTGTCTGCGTCCGCCTTGTCCGCACCGGACTTGCCCGCGCTGGCAGTGGCGCTGTCGGACGGCTCGCAGCGCTTGTCCGCTGCGCTGGGCCGCGGTTTGACGGTAAGCACCAGTTCGCCGGTGGCTGCATACGGCAGCTTCACCTTCACCGCATCGGTGGAATAGTAGAAGCCGCCTTTGGATGCGGCCTTCACCGAATCGCGCGCACCGGATTCGTAGGACTTGCCCACGTCCGCCTCCACCGTCGCGACCAGGAAGCGGCTGAGCTGTTTGACGCTGACGCAGCCGACCAGGTTGGTGGTCTGGAACGGGCGTATGTCGAGCTTGAGCGGATCCACCGCCACCGTCTCGCGCACGTTGCCTTCCTCGTCCAGCAGGTAGAACAGCGGCCTGAACACAGTGCGGAATTTGCTGGCGGAGGAATCCTGCGCGATCACGCGGACTTCGATCAGCGCTTCGTCCAGGCGCTCGCGCAATTGCAGGCGGCGGAAGAAGCTGCGGCCGCGTGGCAGCTGGGCCTCGGGCGAGGCCTCGTCCACACTGAAACGGGTGGGCTGGCCGGGCAGCAGGGTGATGGCGCCGGGCTGGGCCTCGATCACGCCGGGCTTGGGCTTGTCGGGCTCGCCGCCGAGCTTGCGCCGGGCCCAGTCGATGGGGCCGGCAGACACGAGCGCGGGCAGCGACAACAGGGCCGCCGCCAGCACTACGGATTGAAAGAAATTCCAAGGCATCGCAACAGCGACCGCACTATCCCTGCAAAGTTCGCCGCCGGCGGGGGGGGGCGCCGCCGCGGCACAGCCGCGGCAGCGTCGGAAAACGTCATTCCGTCAGCGGCTGCAGGTCCTTGCCGTCGCCGGCATAGGCCTGGATCTGCAGATAGTCGGCGATGACCTTGAGCAGGTGCTTGTGCTCGGCGGTGGCCTTGTCCGGATTGCGCAGCACCACGCCGGTGAGCTTGCCTTCGTCCTTGATGGACTGCAGCGATCCCAGCAGCATGTTCTTGCCCAGCGGATTGCCCTGGAACTCGAACTGGTCCTTCTGTACCGCCTTGACGTAGGCATTGCCGTCCTTCACGTCCTTGGCGGCATAGGCGGCGAAGGCGAGACCGAAGCAGGCGAACAGCGTGAGCAGGAAACGTTTCATCAGCGACTCCGGATCATGGGTGGTGCAGCGGGAGATTACTTGGCAGCGGCTTCGCCGCGCACTTCGGTGATTTCACCGCCTTCCTTTTCCTGCAGGAAGGTGCGCGCCTTCAGCTCGAAACCGACGCGGGCCAGGCCGGTGATATGGCGTCCGGTCACCTTCTGCTTCTCGCCGCGCTTGAGCAGCACGGTCCTGGCGGCGTTGTTCTGGTCGCGGCGGTAGCGCAGCGCGCCCTTGACGTCTTCCTCGGACAGGGTCGCACCGTCGAGGTCGAACTGGCCGTCCTTGTCCGCGATCAGGGTCACGTCGAAGCTGGGCGGGATGTCCGGTGCGGCGATGTGGTCGGGACGCGCGCGTCCGCCGCAGGCGCTCAGGGCGAGGGCGACGAGCAGAAGCAGCAATCCAGGCAGGATCCGGTTGAAGGCTCGGTAGTGCATCAGTCTGTCCAGGCAGGTGGGAGGCGAAGGTTAACACCGCCGGCGCTCGCCGGCAGCGGCGTTCAGGTGCGCGGCAAGGTGACGCCGCGCTGGCCCTGGTACTTGCCGCCGCGGTCGGCGTAGCTGGTCTCGCATTCCTCGTCGGATTCAAAGAACAGCATCTGCGCCACGCCTTCGTTGGCGTAGATCTTGGCCGGCAGCGGCGTGGTGTTGGAGAACTCCAGCGTCACATGCCCTTCCCACTCGGGTTCCAGCGGCGTGACGTTGACGATGATGCCGCAACGCGCATAGGTCGACTTGCCCAGGCATACGGTCAGCACGCTGCGCGGGATGCGGAAGAATTCCACCGTGCGCGCCAGCGCGAAGGAGTTCGGCGGGATGATGCAGACATCGCTCTTGATGTCGACGAAGCTCTTGGGATCGAAGGCCTTGGGGTCGACGATGGTGGAGTTGATGTTGGTGAACACCTTGAACTCGTCGGCGCAGCGCACGTCATAGCCGTAGCTGGAGGTGCCGTAGGAAATCAGGCGGCCGCCGGACACGTTCTGGCGCACCTGGCCGGGCTCGAACGGATCGATCATGCCGCGGCTTTCGGCCATGCGGCGTATCCACTTGTCGGACTTGATGCTCATGAGGTTCGCAGGTCGCAGGAAAGGATTCGGTGGGCGCCGCGCACGGGCGTCAGGTGTTCTGGATCACGATCTTGGGGAACTGGATGGCCTTGTTGCGCGCCTGCAGCGACAGCTTCGCCGCCAGCGAGCGGGCGATCTCGCGGTAGCGCAGGGCCAGGTCCGAGTTCGCATCGGCCGCCACGCTGGGCGTGCCGGCATCGGCGCCGGCGCGGATGCGGATATCCAGCGGCAGGGAGCCCAGCAGCGGCCGGTCGTACTGCTGCGCCATGCGCGCGCCGCCGCCCTGACCGAAGATGGGTTCCTCATGGCCGCAGTTGGAGCAGATGTGGGTGGCCATGTTCTCGATGATGCCGAGCACCGGCACCTCGACCTTCTCGAACATCTTCAGCGCCTTTTTCGCATCGATCAGGGCGATGTCCTGGGGCGTGGTGACGATGACCGCCGCGCTCATGGGAATGCGCTGGGCCAGGGTCAGGGCGATGTCGCCGGTGCCGGGCGGGAAATCGACGATGAGATAGTCCAGGTCCTGCCACAAGGTGTTCGTGGCCAGCTGCATCAGCGCCTGGGTGACCATGGGGCCGCGCCAGATCACCGGCGTGTCCTCTTCGATCATGTAGCCGATGCTCATGATCTGCAGGCCGTGGTTGCGCTTGGGACTGAAGTTCTGCCCGTCCGGGCTGTCGGGCTTGCCCGACGTGCCGGTCAGCAGCGGCAGCGACGGGCCGTAGACGTCGGCGTCGAGCACGCCGACGGTGGCACCCTCGGCCTGCAGGGCCAGGGCCAGGTTGACCGCCGTGGTCGACTTGCCCACGCCGCCCTTGCCCGAGGCCACCGCAACGATATTGCGCACGCCCGGCAGCGGCGACAGTTCCTTCTGCACCTGGTGGGCGTAGACGCGGTAGCTCACTGTGGCCACGGCGGACTCGACCTCGGGCAGCGCTTCCAGCACCTGCTTGATCTGCGCGGCCAGCACGCCCTGCCAGCCCGCGGCCGGATAACTCAATTGCACATCGACGGATACCCGGGCGCCGTCCACGCCGACTGCGCGCAGGGCGCCGCCGCTGACGATATCCTTGCCCGTGTGGGGGTCCTGGACGGCGGCCAGCGCCTGCCTGACCAGGGCCTCGGTTGCCTGGGACATGTTCACTCCTGGGGAACTTTCGGCGCGGATTGTAGTGTCAAACCGCCCGCGCCGCCGCCCCCGCGGCTGAATCCGCCGCAATTGCGCGATACGCCAAGCCCCGGCATCCTGCGCGCCGCTTCCCTTACTGTCCAAGGATTTCCCATGCTTCTGCGCCACCGCTCCCCGCTGCTGCTCGCCCTGTGCCTGGCCGTCGCCGCCTGTTCTGCCGACAAGCCGGCCGAGCCGGCCCCGGCCGAGAAAAGCGGCGACGCGGCCGTGGCCAAGCCCAGCGTGCGCGACCCGCGCGCCACCAGCAGCGCCGCCGACCGCCGGCCGGCGCCGGGCCCCGCGCCGGTACGCCCGTACGAAGCCGAGCGCCCGCGCCAGGTCGCCTACGCGCCGCGTCCGCTGGGCGTGCTCGAATGCGACCAGTTCGCCGAGAAGGCGGTCGCCTGCCTCAACAGCGGCGCCCTGTCGCCCGGCGACACCCAGGCACTGAGCGACCAGTTCCGCGCCGCGTTCAACGACATCAGCTACGGCAACCATCCGGATCTGGAAAAGGCCTGCCTGGATCTGCAGCAGTCGCTGCAGCCCAAGCTGATCAAGGCCGGCTGCAACAACCTGTAAGCGGCCCGCCCCGGGCCAGCGGCGCCGCATGCCATAATGCGGCGCCGCAACAGCGCCCAGGACAGCCATCGGATGACTTCACCGCGTCGCATACTCGTCACCTGCGCCTTGCCTTATGCCAACGGCGCGCTGCATCTGGGCCACCTGGTCGGCTATACCCAGGGCGACATCTGGACCCGCGCCCAGCGCATGAGCGGCAACGTCGTGCATTTCGTCTGCGCCGACGACGCCCACGGCACGCCGATCATGCTCGCCGCCGAGAAGGAAGGGCTGAGCCCGGAAGCCTTCATCGCGCCCATGCAGCAGTCGCACGAGCGCGACTTCGCCGATTTCCTCATCCGCTTCGATCACTACCACTCGACCCACAGCGAGGAAAACCGGCTGCTGGCCGAGTCCATCTACCAGCGCCTGCGCCAGAACGGCCACATCACGCCGCGCGTGATCGAGCAGCTGTACGACCCGGTCAAGTCCATGTTCCTGCCGGATCGCTACATCAAGGGCGAATGCCCCAACTGCGGCAAGCCCGACCAGTACGGCGACAACTGCGAGAACTGCGGCGCCAGCTACGCGCCGACCGAGCTGAAGAATCCGCGCTCGGTGGTGTCCGGCGCCGCGCCGGTGCTGCGCGAGTCCGAGCATTATTTCTTCGAAGTCGGTCATTTCAGCGAATTCCTGCGCGAATGGCTGGCCGGCGACACGGCCCACAGCGGGGTCAAGGCCAAGCTGCGCGAATGGCTGGACAGCGAACTGCGCGCCTGGGACATCTCCCGCGATGCGCCCTACTTCGGCTTCGCCATTCCCGATGCGCCCGGCAAGTTCTTCTATGTCTGGCTGGACGCGCCCATCGGCTACCTCGCCAGCTTCAAGGCGCTGTGCGACAGCGGCAAGAAGGCGGCCAACAGCGACGATCCGCTGCAAACCTCCGATTACGACGTCTACCTGCGCCGCGACAGCGCCGAATTCGATCCGGCCACGGAACTGCATCACTTCATCGGCAAGGACATCATCAATTTCCACGGCCTGTTCTGGCCGGCCATGCTGCACGGCGCCGGCTACCGTGCGCCGACGGCGCTGCACGTCAACGGCTACCTCACCGTCAACGGCGCCAAGATGTCCAAGTCGCGCGGCACCTTCATCCAGGCGCGCACCTATCTCGATGCCGGGCTGAATCCGGAATATCTGCGCTACTACTTCGCCGCCAAGACCGGCGCCGGCGTGGATGACCTGGATCTCAACCTGGAGGATTTCGTCGCCCGGGTGAACGCGGATCTGGTCGGCAAGTTCGTCAACATCGCCAGCCGCTGCGCCGGCTTCGTTAACAAGCGCTTCGGCGGCGTGCTCGCGGCCGCCCTGCCCGAACCGGACATGTATGCCCGCTTCGCCGCCGCGGCGGGCGAAGTACAGCAATCCTACGATGCCGGCGAATTCAGCCGCGCCATCCGCCAGACCATGGCGCTGGCGGACGAGGCCAACCGCTACATCGACGAGAAGAAGCCCTGGGTCATCGCCAAGCAGGAAGGCGCCGACGCCGAACTGCTGGCCGTGTGCAGCCAGGGCATCAATTTGTTCCGCGTACTGGCCGCCTGCCTGCGCCCCGTGCTGCCGGCCACCATCGCCCGCGCCGAGGAATTCCTCGCCAGCCCGCTGCCGCACTGGAACACCATCGGACAGCCGCTGCTCGCACACACGCTGCGCGAATTCCAGCCGCTGTTGACCCGTATCGATCCCAAGCACGTGGAAGCCATGATTGAAGCCAGCAAGGAAGACCTGCAGCCCGGCACCGATGCCGCCAGCGCCCCGGTGACCACCGCGGCGGCCAAGACGCAAAACGCACCGGCCAAGGCCGAGGCTGCCGCGCCCGCCGCGGCGCTGCCGGATATCGGCATCGACGATTTCGCCAAGCTCGACCTGCGCGTGGGCACCGTGCTGGTATGCGAATTCGTCGAAGGCTCGGACAAGCTGCTGCGCTTTGAACTGGACGCGGGCGAGCTGGGCAAGCGCCAGATCTTCTCCGGCATCCGCGCGGCCTACGCCGAGCCGGAAAAACTGGTCGGCCGCAAAGTCGTCTTCATCGCCAACCTCGCCCCGCGCAAGATGCGCTTCGGCATCTCGCAGGGAATGATCCTCTCCGCCGGCAGCGGCGGCGCCGATCTGCACCTGCTCGATGTCGACGCCGGCGCCAGCGCCGGCATGCCCGTCAAGTAAGCGCGCGCCGATGGGCCAGGACGGACTCGCCGCGCTGTTCCTGGCCACGGCGCTGGGCAACAGCCTGATCCTGGGCCAGGGCTGGGCACTGGACCGCCTGCTGGAACCGCGCGCGCTGCGTGAAGCGGCGCTGCACGGCGTGCTCACGGCCCTGGTCATGACCTTGGCCGCCGCAGGCGCCTGGCTGCTGCGCACCTTGCTGCTGCAGCCGTTCGGGCTGGAACTCTATGCGGGCTTCGCGCTGGTACTGCTGGTCGCCGCGGCGACCGCCGCGGCGGCATCGGCGCTGCGCCGCTGGCGCGCCGGCTTCGCCGCAACGAACTGGTGGCTGATCGCGACCAACGCCGGCGTGATCGGCACCACCGTCCAGGTGCAGCAGTCAGACACCGGCCTGGCCGCCAGCCTGGTCATCGGCTTCGGCAGCGGCTGCGCCTTCACCCTTGCCTTGCTGCTGCTCTGCGGCCTGCAGCGCCGGCTGCAGCCGGCACAGGTACCGGCCGCGTTCCGCGGCCTGCCCATCGCCCTGCTCAACACCGGCCTGCTCGCCCTGGCCTGGAGCGGCCTGACCGGACTGGGCCAGCGCTGATGCTGGAAGCCCTGCTCGTCGCCGTCGCCCTGGCCGCGGTCTTCGCCTTTGCGCTGCGCCGGCTGGCGCCGGCCGAAGCGCCGGCCGCGGACGAACTCACGGCGCGCATCGACGCCCTGCTGCCGCAGACCCAATGTGGACAATGCAACTTCGCCGGCTGCCGCCCCTATGCCCAGGCCATCGCCGAGGGCAATGCCGACATCAACCAGTGTCCGCCCGGCGGCAGCGCCGGCATCGCCGCCCTGGCGAAACTGCTGGGCCGCGAGCCCAAGCCGCTCGATCCTGCCCACGGCCAGGAAACCCCGCGCACGCTCGCCATCATCGACGAAGCCGTCTGCATAGGCTGCACCAAGTGCATCCAGTTCTGCCCCGTCGACGCCATCCTCGGCGCGCCGCAGGTCATGCATACCGTGCTGGCCGGGGAGTGCACCGGCTGCGGGCTGTGTGTGGCGCCGTGTCCGGTCGATTGCATCAGGCTGGAGATTCGGGATTAGGGATTCGAGATCAGGGGCCTGCGAAAGCGGTGAGGATCCGCTTGCGATGGGCCTGGCCGATGGCGTCGCGCTGGTGATCTGAACCCAGGATCGGAGTTGGCAGCAGGATCCGGCACAACCAGACAGCGCGCCGGTGTTCCGAATCCCCAATCACGAGTCCCGGCCCCTCCGCAACGCATAGAACTCGGCGACGAAATCTTCCAGGCGATTTTCGGCAATGGCGGCGCGCAAGCCGGCCATCAGTTCCTGGTAGTGATACAGGTTATGGATGGTCGCCAGCTGCGAAGCAAGGATTTCGTTGCACTTGTCCAGGTGCCGCAGGTAGGCGCGGCTGAAACCCGAAGCGCAGGTATGGCAGCCGCAGGCTTCGTCTATCGGCCGCGTATCGCGCGCGTACTGCGCATTGCGCAGGCGCAGCACGCCGTGGCGCGTGAACAGGTGGGCATTGCGCGCATTGCGCGTGGGCATTACGCAATCGAACATGTCGATGCCGCGGCGCACCGCCTCGACGATATCCTCCGGCCGTCCCACGCCCATCAGATAGCGCGGCTGCTGCTCCGGCAACAGCGGCACTGTTGCCTCCAGCGTGTGATTGCGCTCCGCCTCCGGCTCGCCCACTGCAAGCCCGCCGACCGCATAGCCGTCGAAGCCGATGTTCCGCAGCGCCGCGGCCGACCGGGCCCGCAACTGCGGATACACGCCGCCCTGGACGATGCCGAACAGCGCATTCGGATTGCCCTCATGCGCCCGGCGCGAGCGCTCGGCCCAGCGTAGCGACAGCTCCATCGAATCGCTCGCCTGCTTCTCCGTCGCCGGATACGGCGTGCACTCGTCAAAGATCATCACGATGTCGGAATTCAGCACGCGCTGGATGCGCATGGATTCCTCCGGGCTCAGGAATACCTTGGATCCGTCGATGGGCGAAGCAAAGGTGACGCCTTGCTCGGTGATCTTGCGCTTGTGCGCCAGCGAGAACACCTGAAAGCCACCCGAGTCGGTGAGGATGGGCCGGTCCCAGCCGATGAAGCGATGCAATCCGCCGAACTCGCCGATCACATCCAGGCCCGGCCGCAGGTAGAGATGGAAGGTGTTGCCGAGAATGATCTCCGCTCCGATTTCCTTGATATCCCGCGGCAGCATCGCCTTGACCGAGCCGTAGGTTCCCACCGGCATGAACGCCGGCGTTTCTATCGTTCCCCGCTCGAACGTGATGCGGCCCCGCCGGGCTGCGCCGGATGTGGCAAGCAAATCGAATTTCATGGTTTGGTCCTGGGTTCCGGGCTCGGGGCGAGTGAGAAAAAGTTCGCGATGAAAAATTTGTAGGCAATTTCAATTTCGGCCGGAACCAGATCCCGCATGGGATTCAGGCCCGCCGTTCAACATGCGCGACAGCGCGGCGCATCGCGGCTCCCTCTCCTCCGACCTCGTCGGGGGTGAGGGACGGGGTGAGGGGCGGCGCCGGAACCTGCGTTACCGTGAAGGTTTTCGCCGCGAGCTTCGACGCACAGCTTCGCGTGAAAACCTGGGCGTAGAGGCAAACTGAAACGTTGCCCCCTCACCCAACCCTCTCCCCCGAGCGAGCTTGGGAAGAGGGCTCAGGGCGCGGCTTGCGGAAGTGCCGCTGCGGCTGTGTTCTTCTTTCGCCTTCAAAACCTTCATCGCACCTGCTCAGACAACCCAGCGCTGCTGCACTTGCGCTTGCTCCTGCGCTTGATGCTGTTGCTGTTGCTGTTGCTGTTGCTGTTGCTGTTGCTCGTGATTTTGACTCGGCTTCGGTCTCAGCTTTTGGCTTCCGCCTCCAGCCTTCAGCTTCAGCTTTTAGCTTCTGCCTTTGGCCTTTGACCTTGCCGTTGCTTCTGCGCACACGGATGTGCGCCGCCTTACCAGGGCTCCATAAGCCGCGGCGAGGCGGCGAAGGACCAGCCCGCGCATCGCGCGAGTCGGCCGTTGGGCCAGGAAAGCCCTTCGGCCGACCCCGCAGCCGCCTCGCGCACCCGCAGGGCGCGGCTTCTGGGGTGTGTTTTCTTTGCCTACGTTCTTTTGCACAAGCAAAAGAAAGCAGGTCGGCCGCCGCAGGCGGACGAAACCGTCCCCAAAAAACACCGCAGACGCACAAAAACCCTTCAGTCGAACCAAGCGCTGCAAACGCCCCAAAACCACAACACACAAAACCAAAAAACCAATCAACCCAAAGAGAAAACCTCACCCTCCAGGCCAAATCAACATCCCGTCCCCATAAGAAAAAAACCGATACCTCCCCGCCACCGCGTGCCGGTAAGCCCCCAGCATGCGCTCCCGCCCCGCAAACGCCGAAACCAGCATCAGCAAGGTCGACTCCGGCAGATGGAAGTTGGTCACCAATCCATCCACGCTGGTGATCCGATACCCCGGGAAAATGAAGATCTGCGTCTCTCCGGAAAACGGATAGACCTCTCCGTCCCGCGTCGCGCTTTCCAGCGCCCGCACCACCGTAGTCCCCACCGCAACGACACGCCCGCCCGCGGCCCGCGTGCGGCGCATCTTCTCCACCAGCTCCGCGCCGACATTCAGCCATTCGCGATGCATCACATGCTCGCGCAGCTCGTCGCTGCGCACCGGCTGGAAAGTGCCGGCGCCGACATGCAGGGTGACATGGCCGAATTCCACGCCGCGCGCGGTCAGCGCGTCGAGCAGGGCCTGGTCGAAATGCAGGCCGGCCGTGGGTGCGGCGACGGCGCCGGGACTGCGTGCGAACAAGGTCTGGTAGCGTTCCGCGTCGTCCGCGTCGGCTTCGCGGTCGATATAGGGCGGCAGCGGCATGCGGCCCAGACGCAGCAACAGTTTTTCCAGCGTTTCCGGGGTGTCGAAGCGCAGTTCAAAAAACGGGCCGTCGCGGCCCAGCACCACCACCGGCGTGCCGTCCTGCAGCAGGATGCGGCCGCCGGGCCTGGGCTTCTTGGATACGCCGAGCTGGGCGCGCGCCTCGTGGGTGCCGGTGACGCGCTCGATCAGGATTTCGACCGCGCCGCCGGATTCCTTGTGCCCGAACAGCCGTGCCGGCAGCACGCGGGTGTCGTTGAATACAAGCAGGTCGCCGGGCCTGAGGCAGTCGGGCAATTCCGTCATCTGCCGGTCGGTAAGGGTATCGGCGGCCGCATCGACCACCAGCAGGCGGCTGGCCGAGCGCTGCGCCAGCGGCTGCTGTGCAATCAGCTCGGCCGGCAAATCAAAGTGGAAATCTGACTTTTTCACACAATCAACCGTGACACCGGATTCACGGTCCGGCGGACCGGCGATTATCCCCTATCCGCGCAGTCCCTGGCGACCGGCCCCTGCCTGCCCCCCGGGCATGGGCGCGGCGCCGGCGGCGGCGCAAAGGCGCGTCTTTCCCGGCGGACGGCACCGGCTCCAGCACAACGGAGACAGCGCAGCGCCGCGCTTCACCGGCTACGGCGCAAAAGCATCGCCCTGCCAGCACGGCCCGCCCTATCGCCCGGTCCCGGTCCAGCCGGCCACCACGACTCGCCCGTCCGCTCCCGCTCAGGCCGGCTTGCGGCGGCGGCGCCAGAAGAATACGCCCGCCCCCAGCACCAGCAGCCCGGCCGCCGCCACGTACGGCGCCGAACGCCGCAGCATCAGCTTGGCCCAGCGCATGCGCTCGAAGCTCAGGCGCCGGGCTGCGCCGGCAAAATCCGGCGCCGGGCAGTCATTGCCGAAATTGCCGGCCCAGGGCACCAGCGGCCCTTCTTTCACGTAGCGTTGGTAGTAGCTGCGCCCGGCGGCGTAGTCGCGGTTGATCACCCAGCCGGTGGCGCTGCACAGCATGGCGGCAAAGGCCTGCGAGCGCGCCGGCACCAGGTCGGCGGCCTGATTGGCCAGATCCGCGGCGACGTAGCGGTAGTGGAAGCGCTGGTCGGGCGTTACCTGGCTGGCGGCGACGCGCTGGATCTCGTCGGCACCGACCAGCTTCTTGTCCTGCTCGGCCAGGGCGACGGGTGCATAGATCTCGTAGCCGCCGCCGTAAACCGCCGCATCCGGCGCCAGCTCGGTGCCGAGGATTTCCATGCCCGACTCGCGCGCCAGCCTGGCCGCACGGAACAGGGCTTCGGCGCGCTCGATGCGGCCGAGTTTCGGTGCTTCCAGCCGCGCCTTGGCGTAAGCCGCTGCGGTCTCGCGCAGATCCGGCGCGAAATAGGCGGGCGCTTCCTCGTAACGGCCGGCGCGCAGCAGGCGCCGGCCCAGCAGGCTGCGCAGGAGCTGGTCGGGATTGGCCGGAACCCATTCGCCGTCGACCGGCTTGGGCGCGGGCTTGGGTTCGGCCACGTTGGCATCGACGTAGGCCTTGAGTTCGTCCACGCTGAGCACGCGCTCGGCCACGTGCGCCGCGTCGTTCCAGTACTGGCCGCCCGTATGCAGCAGGCGCAGCGCTTCGACGTAATCGCCGCGGCCCAGGGCCAGGATGGCGCGCTCGCCGTCGACGCGGCAGGCCGGCTTGAGGCCTTCGTACATGTAGCCTTCGTCGATATTGGCGCCCCAGTCCTCGCCGGCCGGGAAGGCGCGCGACGCCTGCGCATAGGCCGTCGCCGCAGCCTTGTCGTCGCCGGCGCGCAGGGCCAGCTTGGCGCGCACCCAGTAGGCCAGCGCGGCTTCGCTGCGCGCGGCCAGCTTGCCGGCCAGTTCGTAGCGGCCGGCGCGATACGCCGCCGCGGCGACGCGGTCGGCGCCGGCGATTTCGCCGCTGGCCGCCGCCACCGCGGCGTAATAGCGCTCCAGCAAGGGCGAAGGCTTCATCACGCCACCTTCCTCCACCTGCAGCTCGCCGCTGCGGGTGTAGACATAGGCGGCCAGCAACTGCTGCTGCAGCGGATCCTGCAGCGCCTTGACCAGCACGGCCTCGTCGGCGAACAGCTGGCGCGCGAGGAACAGCAGCGAGGCGCGCCCGGAGCCGGATCCCTGTGCCGCCTGCTCCGCATACAGCTTCACCGCCGCGGCGGTATCGCCGCGGTGCAGATGCACGGCGGCTTCCTCGCCGTAGCTCGCCACCGCCAGGCCCAGCGGATCGGCCGCACCGGCGACGACGGCGGCGCGCACGGCCTGGAAGGCCCGCAGCGCCGCGTCGGCATGGGCCTTCACCGCGTTATCGTCCAGTCCCGCGCCGCCGCCGGCGTAACTCAGGTCCAGGCGGCCGAGCATGTAGCGCGCCCACAGGCCGCGTTCGCGCTGTGCTTCCGGGGCCAGCGCCAGCACGGCTTCAAAGTGCTGCCGCGCCAGCTCGCTCTCGCCGGCGCTGAAGGCACGCGCGCCGGCGGTATACAAACGCACTTCTTCACTCAGCTCCTGACCCAGGGCCAGGGCCTCGGCGTCGCTCTGCGCCTGACGCATGGCCTCGACCTTGGCATAGCCGGCTTCGCCCAGCTGTTTCTGTTCCAGCTCGGTGCGCGACTCCTCCGGGCCAGCCCAGGGGTTCTCGTTCGGCTTCAGCGCTGCCTGCTGCTGCGCGACCAGGCGCGCGACTTCATGATCGAAGGTGCCTTCGACCAGCTCGAACACGCTGGCATGGCGGTCCTGCAGCAGCTCGTGCGGAAAATCCGGGCCGCAGGCATAGGCCGGCAGGCTGCCCAGCGCCGCGGCGACCACCCAGGCCAAGCGGCGCAGGCCGGATCGATACGAACGCGCGTGAATTCCCTTTCCCGGACTGCCGTACATGCCTGCTCCCGTGCTCGATGGCGCGCGCGGCGAATGCCCGCGCAGGGCGGCAATCTTGCCGTGTCGCGGCGTGTCCGCGCCAGCCTCGCCGGAACTACAGCCAGCCTTTCTGCCGTGCCAGGCGGTAGGCCTCGATGCGGTTGCCCACGCCGAGCTTGCCTATGGCCTCGGACAGGTAATTGCGCACCGTGCCCTGCGACAGATGCAGCTGGGCCGCGACCTCGCCGGCGGAAAGCCCCTCGCCGGCCAGGCGCAGCACCTGGCGTTCGCGGTCGTTGAGCGGATCGGCCTCGCTCCAGGCATCCACCGCCAGCTGCGGATCGATCACGCGGCCGCCGCGCTGCACCTTGCGCAGGGCATCGGCCAGCTGTTCCACCGGCGCATCCTTGAGCAGATAGCCGACCACGCCGGCTTCCAGCGCGCGGCGCAGATAGCCCGGCCGGGCGAAGGTGGTCACGATCACCACCTTGCAGCTGGCGCCGCGCTCGCGCACGCGCTGGGCCAGTTCCAGGCCGGTGAGATTGGGCATCTCGATGTCGGTGACGAGGATGTCCGGCGCGTGCTGCTCAATCAGGCGCCAGGCCTCCTGGCCGTCGGCGGCGGAGGCGACTACCTCGATATCGGATTCCAGCCGCAGCAGCGCCGCAAGCGCACCGCGCAGCATGGCCTGATCTTCCGCCAGGAGAATTCGGATCATGCGCGCAGACGCTTCGCAGGCAGCGGGAGGCGCGGCAGGTTACGCGGCCGCACGCCGGGGCTCAAGGCCGGCGCCGCAGCGCACCGGCCCTGCGCAGCCGGCCTCATGCCAGCTCCGCGGCGATCGTCGGCACGCCGGCCGGCGCGGCCAGGGCCAGCCCGGCCCGCGGCACGCGCACGCTGAGCAGGGTGCCGCGGCCGCGCACCGCATCCACGCGCAACTGCGCGCCGAGCGCGGCAAGGCGTTCGCGCATGCCGGTCAGGCCGTTGCCGGGGACTATGTCGCCGCCGCGGCCGTTGTCCTGCACTTCCAGCAGCAGATCCTCGCCGTCGCTGCACAGCTTCACCGTGGCGCGGGTGGCGTAGGCGTGGCGGTGGATGTTGGTCACGGCTTCGCGCACGACCAGGGCCAGGCACGTCTCGACCTCCGCCGGCGGCGGCGCCGCGCCCAGGTCGTACTGGAAGGCCACCCCGGCGGATTCGAGCAGCAGCTTGGCCGAGGCCATCTCCGCGGCGATGCCGGCGGCGCGTATGCCGGTGACTGCGCGGCGCACCTGGGCCAGGGCATCGCGGGCGATGCGCTCCACGTCCTGCACTTCCTGCCGCGCCGCGTGTGCGTCGCGTTCCCACAGGCGGTTGGCCAGTTCCGACTTCAGCGCGATCAGCGACAAGGTATGGCCCAGCAGGTCGTGCAGGTCGCGGCCTATGCGCTCGCGCTCGGCCAGCGCGGCGAGGCGGCGCACTTCCTCGTGCGACAGGCGCAGCGCGACCTGGCGGCGCTGGCTCTGGCGCATGAAATACGAGCCGACGAAACAGGCCGCGCCGACCAGGTAAGTGATGCCCACGGTCAGCGGCGCGCCGCGCACGGTGACCAGAATGTAGATCGAGAAACTGGTCGTCAGCAGCAGCGCCAGCAGCAGGGCGTTGCGCAGCGAACGCAGGTGCGGCGCGAAGGCGCAGGCGAAGATGACCAGCGAATTGGAGAACGGATTCAGCGGCGCCAGCAGCAGGGCCAGCGCCCACATCGCGACGGTGAGCAGGACCAGCTCGCGTCCCTGCGCCCAGTAGGCGCGGAAATACAGCGGCAGGAAGGCCAGCATGATCACTATGGTCGGCCCCAGCCAGTCTCTCGCGGCGATGCGCGGCAGCAGGAATGGCAGATAGAGAAAGGCCAGGTAGCCCAGCGAAATGAACGAGGCCCAGCCCATGTCCAGTTCGGCCGGAACCAAGCGGTCGCGCCAGGCGATCAAGCGGGGATTGGCAAGCAGGCTCATGGCGGCAATGCTGCCACGATACTCAGGGTTCGCGCTGCAGGCGCCGCGCGGCCCAGCCGCCGCAGGCCAAAGTGAAGATCAGCAGATACAGCAGGTGCCCCGTCAGCGCGCCCTGGCTGGGCTGCGCCATCGCCGCCAGGGCGAGCTGGGCCACATGCCAGGCCGGCCACAGCGGCGCCATCGTCTGGAACACCGCAGGCAGCGCGCTCAGCGGCAGCCACAGCCCGGCCAGCAAGGCCATGGGCAGATAGATCAGGTTGATCACCGCCGGCGCGGCCTGGCCGCTGCAGTAGCTGGCCACCAGCAGCCCCAGGGCGCAGAACGGCAGCACGCCGGGCACGATCACCAGGCCCAGCAGCAGCCACTGCTCCCAGGCCAGACGTACACCGCCGATACCGGCGCCGGCCAGGGCCAGCAGCACGAAGATGATGCTGCTGAAACACAGCGCCATGGCCAGCTTGGAAGCGACATAGTTCAGCGCCGGCATCGGCAGCGCCCGGCGCAGCGCGAGCAGGCCCTTGTCGCGCTCGTTGGCCACCGATACGCCGAAGCCGAACAGACCCGGCCCCATCACGCCGAATACGCTGTAGGTCGCCAGCAAATACTGGGTGACCTGCAGCTTGGAGCGGGGATTGGCCAGCAGCACGCCGAACAGCAGGAAGAACATCAGCGGGAACAGCAGCACCGGCACGGAAAAGCCCGGCGTGCGCAGCAGGCGCAGGAATTCCAGGCGCGCCTCCAGGCGCAGGCTGGCGCGGGAGACGGCGTCGAAAACCAGGGTGTTCATCAGGCGGCCTCGCGGGTGATGGTCTGCAGCGCTTCGGCCAGGCCGGCGCGCTGTACTTCGAGTTCGCGCAGGCCGCTGTCGGCGGCGAGCAGGCTGCGCAGCACCGGCTCGGCCTCAGCCGCGACGATGCGCAGCCATTCGCCCTCGCGCAACGCGCTGTGCACCTGCGGCCAGGCGCGCACCTGTTCCTCGGACAGGCTGCTGATGCAGCGGATCTGACGCTGGCCCACGCGGCCGCGGATCGCGGCGATGCTGCCCTCGGCCACCAGGCGGCCCTGGGCCAGCACGCCGACGCGGTCGGCCAGGGCTTCGGCTTCCTCCAGGTAATGCGTGGTCAGCAGCACCGCGCAGCCTTGTCCGACCAGCTCGCGTATGGTTCGCCAGAACTGCTCGCGCGATTCGGTATCCATGCCGGTGGTGGGCTCGTCCAGGAACAGCAGTTCCGGGCGGCCGCACAGGGCCACGGCGAACTGCACGCGGCGCTGCTGGCCGCCGGACAGGCGTTCGTAGCGCTGCCGCAGCAAGGGTTCTATGCCGGCCAGGGCGACGATATCGGCCAGGCTGCGCGGCTGCGGGTAGTAGCTGCGTGCCTGCGCCAGCAGTTCGCCCACGCTGAGCGCATCGGCCAGGCCGGCCGACTGCAGCATCACGCCGATGCGCCGGCGCGCGGCCAGGTCCTGCGGCGTGCTGCCGAACAGGCGCACGCTGCCGGCATCCGGCCGCAGCAGGCCCAGCATCAGCGCAATGGCCGTGGTCTTGCCCGCACCGTTCGGCCCCAGCAGGGCGTAGACTTCGCCGCCGCCGACTGCCAGATCCACGCCGGCCAGGGCCTGTATCGCGCCGCGGCGCTTGGAAACGCCGCACAACTCCACCATCGTCCGCGCCTGCATCTCGCTGCTCCGTTTGCCTGCGGTCAGACTAGGCCGCGGCCGGGTACGGCCCAAGTTGGCAGCATCAGCACTTCGCGTTGACAATCGTCATGCCGCACCGCCCCGGCTGCGGAAATTGGCCCTGTCCGGCAATATGGAATCGGCCCCAGGGGCCGACCAATGAGGTTGCTAGACTGGCACCACTTCCCGGCATCACTGCCAACAACCTTCGACCGGCGCGCCCTGCCTGCGGCAGTGCGTGCCGCCCTGTTTCGTGGAGCAAGCCATGCAGCTGATCGATAAACTCAATGTCCTGCGCAGCGCCGGCGGTGCCGTGCGCACCCGCGGCCTCGACGATGCGACCCTGGCCCGCTTTGCCGCGACCTCGCCCGAACTGGTCGCCGCCGTGGACCAGGCGCACGAGCGCTTCCTCGAAATCCAGTCCCTGCTGCCGGAACTGCTGCCGCTGGACGAAGCCGAGCAACTGCAGCGCGTGCAGGCGGACTTCATCAACTTCTACACCGACGATTCGGTCAATCCCTACGTGGCCCTGGCCGCGAACGGCCCCTGGGTGGTCACGCTCAAGGGCGCGGTGCTGCACGACTCCGGCGGCTACGGCATGCTCGGTTTCGGCCACGCCCCGGCCGCCGTGCTGGAAGCCATGAGCAAGCCCCAGGTCATGGCCAATGTGATGACGCCGAACGTGGCGCAGCTGCGTCTGGCGCGGGCGCTCAAGGCCGCCATCGGCACCGGCCGCGGCGGCAGCCCGTACAGCCGCTTCCTGTGCCTGAACTCCGGCTCCGAATCGGTCTCGCTGGCCTGCCGCATCGCCGACGTCAACGCCAAGCTGATGACCGACGCCGGCGCCCGCTACGCCGGTCGCAGCGTCAAGCGCCTGGCCGTCAAGGGCGCCTTCCACGGCCGCACCGAGCGTCCGGCGGTGTATTCGGATTCCAGCCGCAAGACCTACACCCAGCACCTGGCCAGCTTCCGCGACGAATCCAGCCTGCTGACGGTGGAGCCCTACAACGTCGAACAACTGCGGCAGATCTTCGCCGACGCGGACAAGAACGGCTGGTTCATCGAAGCCATGTTCCTGGAGCCGGTCATGGGCGAAGGCGACCCGGGCCGCTCGGTCACGCCGGAGTTCTACGCCGCCGCGCGCGAGCTGACCGAAAAGCACGGCTCGCTGTTCCTGGTCGATTCCATCCAGGCCGGCCTGCGCGCCCACGGCGTGCTGTCCATCGTCGATTACCCGGGCTTCGAAAAGCTGCCCGCGCCGGACATGGAAACCTTCTCCAAGGCGCTCAACGCCGGCCAGTACCCGCTGTCCGTGCTGGCCGTGAACGAGCGCGCCGCGGCGCTGTACAAGAAGGGCATCTACGGCAACACCATGACCACCAACCCGCGCGCCATGGACGTGGCTGTGGCCGTGCTCGGCCTGCTCACGCCGGCGGTGCAGGCCAATATCCGCGAACGCGGCCAGCAGTTCGTGCGCAAGCTCGAAGCGCTCAAGCAGGAGCTGCCGGGCTACATCACCAAGGTGCAGGGCACGGGCCTGCTGTTCTCCTGCGAACTCAGCCCCGAGTTCAAGTGCTACGGCAGCGCCAGCACCGAGGAATACATGCGCGAGCACGGCTTCGGCGTGATCCACGGCGGCGTCAACTCGCTGCGCTTCACCCCGCATTTCAACATCACCGAAGCCGAGGTCGACCTGGTCGTCGACGGCGTGCGCCAGGCCCTGCTCAAGGGACCGCGCAAGAGCGCCGACGCCAAGGCCGCCTGAGGCCGCCGAACAACGCCTGGCGGCGCCGCCGCTCGCACCACGGCCGCAGGAAGCGGCCAGCGGCGCCGTCAGGCGTTCCTTACCGCAGGGCCCGGCCGCGCAGGCGCCGGGCCCTGTTTTTTTCGCGCAGGACCCGCGCCCGCCGCACAGCGGGCACTGCCAACCGCGGCGGCGTCGGTTAACCTGCGGCGATCGCCCCCGCACCCGCCGCCATGAGCCTGCGCAAGAAACTCGCCGAATTCGGCTTCGAGTCCAACGACGACTACGACTATCCCCTGCGCTGCCTGTTCGAGGCCGAGATCGACCACCTGCGCTGCCTCAACATCAGCGGCAGCTCCGGCCGGCGCAAGACCGCGCTGGCCAACGCCCTGGGCCACGCACTGGAATACCCGCACCTGCTGTATCACGATTTCAGCAGCGCCGAGCCGCCGCCGGCACCCATCGTGCTGAGCGAGGAGGCCGTCGCCGAGGGCGGCACGCTGGAAGCGCCGCTGTCGGCGTTTGAACGCAGCCTCAGCGAAGCCTGCGCCTATTCCGAAGGCGCGCGCACCCTGCTCATCCTCGATCAATTGCAGGCGGCGGATTTCCACGACCACATCCGCCTCTACCATTTCGTGCAGACCCGCGAATGGCATTCGCCCCAGGGCAGCGCCGTCGCCAATCCGAACAATCTGCTGCTGGTGCTGATCTCCGAGGAAGCGCTGTACCACTCCCTGGCCAAGGTCAGCTTCCGCATCCATGCCGACGTCAGCCGCGGCTACCAGGAATATCGGCCCGAGGATTTCGGCCTCTCCCCGGGCGCCGCCGAATTCATGGCCGCGCTGGACGCGGTCTTCCATGCCCTGGGCGCCAGCCCCACGCCGCGCGAGTACGCCCATATCCTGCACGACGTGCACCAGCGCGTACGCACCGAGGAACAGCTGCGCCAGTCCCTGTTCGGCTGGATGGAACACGCCGACCGCAGCGCACTCTACGCCGTGCCGCTGGAAGCGCCCCTGGCCGCGGCAGTGCAGGCAATCAGCCGGTATCTGGGGATAGAGGAAATCGAGCTGGGAAGCTGAGGCTGCCGACTCCGGATCCGCGGGCGGCGCGAGCGCCGTGCGCCGCTGCCGCGGCAGGCGTGGAACGCCAGCACGGCCGATGCCCGCCCATTGAATATTTCGGCCATGGAATCGCCATCCGGCCAGATATTTATTTATTTTGTATAAATTTAAACTAATTATTTAATACTTATTTACCGAAACAAAACTGAAACTACCTTCCTGCACGGCAAAAACGTCTCGCGTCATCGAAAAATCTGCAAACACCTGTTCGTCTCTGCAAACTGATTTGCAGCCACAGGAATTCGTTGCCGCGCTCCCGCCGCGGAGTTCCGCACGCGTTGACTTGCACCCATATATGTCCCATCGTATTGACAAAGGCCATTTCTGACGTTTGCAACCAAAGCAAATTTGCAGGCGCAGCGGCCGCCGCCAAGGAGAGCATCGCAAAGAAGACCCAAGGATCCGCCGCTTTGCCGGCGGCGTCGCGGACGCTCCGCGCTGCACCTCCCTCCGCTGCAGCGCGCACACCGCGACGCCGCCACCGACAAGCCTGCTGATTTTTCCGGCGCCACGCCGCTACCGCGCGATCAGGGACGGCCGTCGCGACAGGCGCCACCGACACCGCATTCATGGAGACACGCTCATGCAGTACACCTTTGCCAACCTGTACCGCTGGCTGGCCCGCAGCGCGGCCGCCGCCGTCCTGCTGCTAAGCACCGGCGCCTGCGCCGAGAGCCAGCCGCCGGCGGAAACGGCATCTTTCGACGACCTGCAGCTCACCGCCTACCAGCAGTACGCCATCATGTGCAACACCTGCACCACGGCCGACCAGTTCAGGACCAAGGCGCTGATCACCTATCCGCGCGCCATGGACAGCGAGGCCTATGTCTACAACCTCAGCACCGGCCAGATACGCGCCATCAAGCTGGACTGGGACCGCGAACTCGCGGCCCAGACCGGCGGCTTCGAGCTTCCGGTCGACCCGGGCCTGGTCACCTATGTGCAGCAGGTCGGCAGCATGTACCGGCAGAACGGCAACAGCCTCGCGTTCAAGCTGATCCTGCGCGCCGACGGCTCGGCCTACTGGAAGCCCGCCAGCGGAGCCATCGTGGAACTGCGCGGCAGCGGTCTTGGCCTGCGCAGCGCCGGCGTAGCGGCGCCGGGAACCGAAAATGCCAAGACCGGCCCGGCCTTGCCCGGCGTGAACAGCCCCATCGATGCACGCGGCTACAGCTTTCCGTCCGGCTTCAGGAACGAGTACCCGAACTACCCGGAGACCAGCTACGACCTGGGGTTCGGCAACACGCCGGCCGGCAACATCGACAACTTCGTGCGCGACGTGGTCGCCGGGCTGCCCAACGGCGGTGTCGCCGGCGTGTTCAACGGCACCGTGCAGTCCAGCGCCGGCCTTTCCACGCCTGTCCCGCTGCTCCAGGGTGGCCAGCAGGTTTCAAAGAACGTGACGTCCAACATATCCGTCTTCATTCCGATGAAGGACGGCGGCTATGCCCGCGTCGAGTACGACGTCGTCACCGGCGAGGTCAAACTCAAGGAAGTGAAGGATTCGGCAGGCTCGGCGCTGCCCATGAGCACCGCCCCGCTCAACCAGACCGTGCCGGGCCGGACCTTCAATTTCCCGCCCACACCGCGCGGTGAGCAGGGCTTCTTCTCGTTCTCGGACTGGGCCCGCCGCAACGGTATTTCCCTGAGCGGCGTGTCGCTGGTCGGCAACGGCGGCAGCGTGAAGTGCTCGAACAACGGATCCACCCAGGTCATCTGTACGATCTACCCGTACTGAAGTCCGGCAACGGACAGGCGCAGCCCGCCCGGATGGGCTGCGCCTGTCCCGCGCTGCGGAAGCCGGCCAGCGGCGCAACGCCGGCTCCAGCGCCGGCTGCGATCCACGCTCCGACTGTCATTGCTCCGGTGCGCGGGCCGCTGGCACCGCAAGGCAGCACAATCCGGCCAGGAACCGGCCCGGACTCTTCGACCGCGGGATTGCCGCTCCGGACCATGCGCCACCCCGCTGAAACCATCCTGCTGTTTTCAACAAGCCGGCCCTTCGCCGCTGCGCCGGGGTCTCAGCTGTGACGCAGATCCGTGGGCGTCCTTCCCGTCCAGCGCTTGAACGCCCGCCGGAACTCACGCACATCGCCGAAACCGACCTGGCTGCCGACCTGGGCCACCGTCAGGCGCGGATCACGCAGCAGCTCCAGCGCGCGCTCGCAGCGCACGCGGTCGTGGATGCGGGTGAAGCTGGCGCCTTCCTCGGCCAGCTGGCGCCGCAGCGTGCGCTCGCTGCGGTACAGCGAATCGGCCACGTCGAGCAGGCGCGGGTTCTGGCTTACGCGCTGGCGCAGCTGGCGTTCCACCGCCGCGGCGGTTTCGCTGGGCATGCCGCGGGTGGATTCCAGCTCGCGCACCAGGGCGGAGAGCGCCTGGCGCGCGGTGACCGGGTTGTAGGTCGGAAATGGCAGGTCCAGCCAGTGCGACTCGATCACCAGGCAGTTGTGCGGCCGGTCGAACACGATGGGGCAGCCGAACAGCTCGCGGTATTCGTCCACATAGGCTGGCTGGGCATAGGCCAGCTCCAGCCGGCGCGGCCGCAGCGCCGGCCCGGCCAGTTCGCGCGCGACGGCGAACACGCTGACGAACATTTCCTCGCACAGGAACGGCAGCACCACGGGATCGGCCAGCGGCGCGCGTGCGTACAGCGCGACCTCGTCCGGCGCCAGATCCTGGATGCTCAGCTCCAGCAGGGCGCCGGTGGCGCGCTGGTGGGTGATGCCGATGGTGATGGCGTCGCTGAAATTGCGCGAGGTTTTCATCGCCAGGCCGAGCAGGCCGAAATTGCCGATATCCTGACGCCGCCCCAGCAGCAGGCCCAGGTTGGGATCGGTCAGGGTCTGCATCGCACGGCGGATGATGCCCAGGGCCTGGCGATAGGACACTCTCGCGCTCGGGTCGCAGACATCGCTGGGCCCCAGGGCCAGGCCGGCGAACCAGCCGCCCGCGTCCAGGCCGCGTTCTTCCGCCAGCTGTACCAGGCTGCACAGGATATTGGTCGGCAGTATGGCCGCGCTGACGCGCGGATCATCGACCGCATTGCTCGCTTGCACCATTGCCCGTGTCTGCCGCTTGGCCGTTTTTCCCCCCTTAGTATGCCGCTGGCGCCCTCGTTTGTAGTGCTGCGAACGCACAAGACTTTAACAATCGAAGCGGCGGAGCCTGCCATGCGTCAATGTATACCTGCCCTCGTCGCCGCCGTGCTGCTGGCCGGCTGCGGCGAGTCCACCCAGACACCGGATGCGTCCGCCGACACGGCCTACGCGGCCGTGCTGCAGCAGAAGCTGCTGGACGCCAAACCCGGCGACGTCATCGAGATCCCGGCCGGCCGCTTTGCCTTCGACCGCAGCCTGACCCTGCGCGCCAGCGGCATCACCCTGCGCGGCGCCGGCATGGACAAGAGCGTGCTCAGCTTCAAGGGCCAGAAAGCCGGCGCCGAGGGGCTGCTGGTCAACGGCGACAACTTCCTGATCGAGCACCTCACCATCGAGGACTCCAAGGGCGACGGCCTCAAGATCAGCGAGTCCAACCACATCACCATCCGCCACGTGAAGGTGCAATGGACCGGCGGCCCCAGTACCAAGAACGGCGCCTACGGCCTGTATCCGGTCAAGACCACCAACGTGCTGATCGAGGACTGCGTCGCGATCGCCGCGTCGGATGCCGGCATCTACGTGGGCCAGTCCAAGGACGTGATCGTGCGGCGCAGCCGGGCCGAGTCGAATGTGGCCGGGATCGAGGTGGAAAACACCATCAACGCCGACGTGTATGAAAACGTCGCCACCAACAACACCGGCGGCATCCTGGTATTCAACATGCCGGCCCTGTCGCAGCAGGGCGGCGCCATCCGCGTGTTCAAGAACCAGATCATCGCCAACAACACCGGCAACTTCGGCGCCAAGGGCACGCCGGTGGCCAGTGTGCCGGCGGGCTCGGGCATGGTGATCAATTCCAACGACGACGTGGAAATCTTCGACAACGATATCCGCGACAACAAGACCGCCAACATCATCGTGTCCAGCGTCTATTCCACCGGCTACAAGGACAGCAGCATGGCGGCGGGCTTCGACCCGTACCCCGAGCGCATCAATATCTACGGTAACCGCCTTTCCGGCGGCGGCGACTCGCCCGACGGGCTGGACCTCAAGGCGCTGAAGGTCGCCGCGATGGGCCTGACCGGTGCGTTTCCCGATGTGCTGTGGGATGGCTACTACAACAAGGAACGCAAGGTCGACGGCCAGAGCCGCGGTCCGGAAATCTGCCTGCAGGACGTCAACGGCGTGATCAACGCCGACGGCCCCAACGGCTACGACAGCCCCAGCACCGATATCGCACCGTTCCGCTGCAGCCTGCCCAAGCTGCCCGCGATCAACCTGGGCCGGAGCTGAGGCATGGGCACGACGGCGCGGAAGATCGCGCTGCTGCTGATGGCGCTGACACTGGCTGCCTGCCAGCGCAGCGTGCCGCCGGTGCAGTTTCATGCGCAAGGCCTGCCGCAGAAACTGTCGGACTGGCAGGTGCTGGTAAACGACGGCCGCACGCTGCGCCTCAACGGCGGCGTGCAGCCCTTCGACCTGAACACGCCGCTGTTCAGCGACTACGCCCACAAGCTGCGCACGGTCTGGCTGCCGCCCGGCAGCAGCGCGCGCTACGAGGCGGACAAGGCCTTCGATTTCCCGGTCGGCACCATCATCAGCAAGACGTTCTATTTCCCGCTGCCCGCCGGCAAGGGCTGGGACGGGAAATCTGTCGCCCGCACCGACCCCGCCGAAAGCCTGGTCAAGGCCGGGCAACTGGACCTGAGCCAGGTGCGCCTGATCGAGACCCGCCTGCTGGTACGCCGCAGCGAAGGCTGGATCGCCCTGCCCTACGTGTGGAACGAAGCCCAGACCGAAGCCACGCTGATGCGCATAGGCGCACTGATCCCGCTAGAACTCGTCGCCGCCGACGGCACGCGCGAAACCGCCGACTACCAGGTGCCCGACCAGAACCAGTGCGCCAGCTGCCACAACACCGACAACCTGGCCCGCGCACTGCAGCCCATAGGCCCCAAGGCCAGGCATCTGAACCGCGATTACGACTACGCCGGCGGCCGCGAAAACCAGCTCGCGCACTGGAGCCGCCTCGGCCTGCTCAGCGGTGCGCCCGAGCCCGCGCAGGCCCCGCGTGCCGCCGCCACGCACGACCGCACCGCCGCCCTGGATGCCCGCGCCCGCGCCTACCTCGACATCAACTGCGGCCACTGCCACAGCGCCAAGGGCCCCGCCAACACCTCCGGCCTGTCGCTGGACGTCGCCACCGACCCCGGCATCCACTTCGGCTTTTGCAAACAACCGGTAGCCGCCGGCAAAGGCACCGGCAACCGCCTCTACGACATCAAACCCGGCGACGCCGCGGGGTCCGTGCTGCTATACCGGATGGAAAGCGACGATCCGGCCGTGATGATGCCCGAGCTGGGAAGATCGGTGATGCATGCAGAGGGCGTGAAGCTGATCAGCGAGTGGGTTGATGCGCAGAAGGGGGATTGTAGTTTGTGAGGTGTAGGGGGATTCGGAATTCGAGGTTCAGGATTCGAGATCTGGGATTTTGGAGCTAGGAGTTGGGATTCGAGATTGGGGATCGGGATGCGGGAAGCACCGCAAGCCTGAGGCTCGCTCTCCCCCGACTGCGTCGGAGGAGAGAGCTAAAGCGTCAAAGCCGGCGCAGACAGGCCAAACCGGATCCCAAACAAAACCCCACACCACAGGCACACCCCTCCAATAAAAACTCACGATAAATCGCTCAACCCAACCAACCGCACAGCCAACCACAAAAAACAAAACCCACAATCCAACCAACCACCCAGAACAACAAAAAACCAGCAACAACCCCCGGGGAGTGGAAAAAATGAAACCCAATCACCTGACACTGAGCCTCCGCCGCGCCCTCCTGACCACCTGCGCCCTGGCCGCCCCCAGCGCCTTCGCCCAGCAGGCTGCCCAGGAAGAAACCGATACGCTGGAACGCATCGTCGTCACCGCGCAGAGCCGCGAACAGGAACTGCAGGAAGTGCCCATCGCGATCCAGGTCATCGACGAGAAGCTCATCGACCAGACCGCCGCCTACGACCTGCAGGATCTGGACACCTTCATCCCCGGCCTCAACGTGACCGGGCAGAAGACCCAGCCCTATTTCGCCGTGCGCGGCATCAGCACCGGCGACTTCGGCATAGGCACGGATCCCGCCGTGGGCGTGTACATCGACGGCGTGTATTCGGCCCGCTCCGGCGGCGCCGTACTCGCCTTCAACGATGTCGAGCGCATCGAGGTGCTGAAAGGTCCCCAGGGCACGCTGTTCGGACGCAACAGTGCAGCCGGCGCGGTGGCGGTGGTGACCAAGCAGCCGGGCCGCGACGTGGAGGCGCGCGTGCGCACACGCTTCGGCGACGACGGGCTGCGCTATATCGACGGCCTGCTCAATACGCCCCTGGGCGAGACCACGGCGCTGCGCGTCAGCGCGCTGCGCAACGAAAGCGACGGCTGGCTGCGCGACGCCGCCACCGGCAAACACCTCAACGGCGAGGACAACTGGGCCGCGCGCATGGCGCTGCGCTGGGATATCAGCAATTCCACCAATGCCGTGCTGACCTGGGATCACGAAAACCTCGACCAGCTCGCCCGCCCGGCCATCGGCATAGTGCCGCTGCCGGCCGCGCCGGACTGGCCGCCGACGCCGCCGGATCCGCTGCGCTACCTCGATCCGCGCCACGCGCCGCTGTACAACGACGTGGAAGGCAACGAGGAATCGCGCAGCTTCGACGGCGCCACGCTGGCGCTGAATCATGACGCCGGCTGGGGGCATTTCACCTCGACCACGGCCTGGCGCGAGTTCGATACGGTCAACCGCGAGGACGAAGACGGCACCAACCGGCGCTACCTGTACCTGGACACGGCCAATATCGAGAACAACCGCAGCTTCTACCAGGAGTTCAAGTTCTCCGGCGACACCGGCCGGCTGAACTGGGTCGCCGGCGCGAGCTACTACCGCGAGAAGGCCGAGCAGACTTCGCAGGTCAACGTGTTCACCGACAGTCTGGACACGCTGATCCGCACCACCGGCCTGGCGCCCACGCCCGATGGCACCTTGTTCGGCTTCTTCACCGGCGTGCTGAACTCCTTCGACGTGCCACTCAGCCTGCTCGACCACCGCTGGCGCGAAGAGATGAACAACACGGCCGATTCGCGCGCCTGGGCCCTGTTCGGCGACACCATCTGGAAGATCAGCGACCGCAGCAACTTTACCTTCGGCCTGCGCTATACCCGCGACGAGAAGAAGTTCAGCTGGCTCAACGGCCCGCGCAGCGCGCCCACGCTGGATGCGACCCTCGCCCAGATCGAACCGCTGATCGCGCAGCTGCCGCCGGAACTGCAGGAACAGGCCCTGTTCGCCCTGGCCGTGGCCAGCGGCGATTTCGTCTTCGCCAACGGCGCCGTGGAAGGCCGGCGCGTGCGCGACAACGACAGCTGGAGCGATCTCAGCCCGCGCTTCGTGTTCGATTTCCACCCCACGCCTGACACCATGCTGTTCGCCTCGCTGGCCAAGGGCTACAAGGCCGGCGGTTACAACAGCCTGGATATCGGTGCCAAGTTCGACAACGAAGACGTGTGGAACCTGGAAACCGGCATCAAGCAGGCAGTACCCGAGCACAACCTGCAGTGGAATGCCTCGGTCTACCACTACGTGTATTCGGACCGCCAGGCCATACGCCTGGATCCCAACGACGACGGCAGCGGCGTGCCGCGCTACCTGGTCGACACCAGCGACGAGAAAGCCTGGGGCATCGACGCCGGCCTGCAATGGCAGCCGAGCAAGGCGTTCAGCCTGGATGCCAACATCGCCTACATCAACGCCACCTACAAGGACAAGATCGCGCCCAGCGGTGCGGATCTCTCCGGCCAGGCCACCGGCGAACCCTACCTGTCGTTCTCGCTGGGCGGGCAGTACCGCTGGGACCTGGACTCCGCCGGCGACATCGTCGTCTCGCTGCGTCATTCCTACCGTGGCAAGAGCCGCTGCAACGCCGATTCGCAGCTGCAGGGCGACTGCAGCATCAGTCCCAACTTCGACGTGGGCGAGGCGCAGCAGCGCACCGACCTGCGCGTAGGCTGGAACGATGCCAGCGATCATTTCCGCCTCGCCGCCTTCGCCACCAACCTGTTCGACAAGCGCTATGTGGAAAACGTCGGCAATTACACCACCGACGTATTCGGCACCACCTACGCCACCATCAGCCCGCCGCGCCTGTACGGGGTGGAGCTGGAATACCGCTACTGATCCGCGCGGCCGCCCAGCCGCGGCCGCCGATACTGCCGATTTGTCCCGCAAAATAGCGGTATTTCCCTAGCCGGCCGCCGCCGCGGCCGGCTAGCCTCTTCGCATGGCGCAACGCCCCGGCAGGCTGCGATCAGGCAGCCTGCCGGCGCGATCCACGGAGGGATCGCCCGGCAATCCGCTCCCGCGCGGCGTACCGGAAAGGCGCACCCACTGCTTGCGCCGTCCGACCGGAAAACGGGCAGGAACCCGCGTTTCCGGCCATCTGCGAGGGGAAATCAGCATGCGGAAACTCTGGCGGCGCGGCCTGGGCATGGCGGCGCTTTGCAGCTGTGCGCCGGTTCTGGCGGAACCGGCCCACTACATCGTGTTCGCGCTGGATTCACAGGATCGCGCCCAGGCCGTGTTCTATGCCCAGGTGGAACTGGCAGACGGCGCCGCGCGTGCCGCGACACTCGACGGCGGCAGCGGCAACAGCGGCACCGACCGCTTCCTGTGGCAAGGCCTGCGCAAGGGCGAAGCCGCCGGCGGCGGCGAGATCCGGGTGCCGCGGCAACTGCGCGTGGAGCACGGCAACGCCGGCGAAACCGCGCTGCAGCACCTGTCGGCGGAGGATCCGCACCGCGCCTTCGTCCTGCGCCTGCCGCTGGCCCAGGCCGACACGCTGGAACTGGTCGGCGACCGCCAGCTACAGCGCTTCGATCTCGGCCAACTCGCCGCCACAGCGTCCACCCTGCCGCTGGCATCCGTGCAGCCGGCACGCCTGCTTCAGGCGCAGCGCAGCGGCAGCAGCACCGCCGCGGCCAATTCAGGCAACCGCCTGGATGTGCTGCTCATCGGCGACGGCTATACCGCAGCCGAACAGACCACCTTCGCTACGCATGCGAACGCGCTGCACACGGCCATGTTCAATGTGTCGCCCTACAAGGAATACGCGAGCTTCGTGAACTGGCAGCCGGGCTTCGTCGCCTCCAGCCAGTCCGGTGCGGACCATCCGCCCTACCAGGCCGGCTGCACCAGCACCAGCTGCTGCGCCGATCCCGCCGCGCAGACCGATCCGCGCGCCGGCACCTTCGTCAGCACGGCGCTGGATTCCACCTTCTGCACTGCGCAGATCCACCGCACCCTGTTCGCCAACAGCAGCAAGGTGTTCGCCGCGGCGGTGGGTTTTCCGGACTGGGACAAGATCCTGGTCACCGTCAACGACCCGGTCTACGGCGGCGCCGGCGGCAGCTTCGCCGTACTGTCGGCGCATGCGCTCGCGCCCAGCATCGTGATCCACGAATTCGGCCACAGCTTCACCGGCCTGGCCGACGAATACACCACGCCCTACCCCGGCTTTCCGGCCTGCAGCGATCTCGGCGTGAATCCCGGCTGCGAGGCCAATGTCACCAACCAGACCAATGCCAGCCTGGTGAAGTGGCGTTCCTGGTTCACGCCCGGCATACAGATCCCGACGCCGGCCGGCACCGCCGGCCTGGGACTGTTCGCCGGTGCGCGCTACCTCAGCGCCGGCATGTACCGCCCCACTGAAAACCAGTGCCTGATGAATGCGCTGGGCGCGAATTTCTGCGCCGTATGCCGCCAGGAATATGTGCGCAAGCTCTACCGCGGCGGCTTCGGCGTCCCGGCCGGCGGCATCGATCTGATCGAACCCGGCAGCGAATACCCGCCGGCGGCGGCGCCCGTGCACTACGCCCAGGGCACACAGCGCAGCTTCGGCGCCGCCCTGCTGCGGCCCAGCGTCGGCAATATCGGCCTACAGTGGTATCTGGACGGCAATCCGGTCGCAACCACGGAAAGCTATACCTTCCAGCAGCTCACGCCGACACCGGCGACACGCACCCTGGAACTGCGTGTGACCGACCAGACCGCACTGGTGCAGCCGGCCATGGCCGGCGATCTGCTGACGCACAGCCGCACCTGGACGATACAGGTGGGGAATGACCGGTTGTTTGACGATGGGTTTCAGTGAAATCTGAAACCGTTGATCGTGCGCCTGAAAAAACCCTCTCTCGCAAGCGCATTACGCGCCTGGGAGAGAGGGCTGGTTGGGGGCCGCACGTCAGTCCGCGGACGAGCCCGATTTTTGCCGGCCCTGCGCGTGTTGAATATTCCGGCAAGAATCCGGACTTATAGGTGCGTTGATCGTCGCCCGTAGCCCCGGCCCTCTCACCAGGCGCGCTTGGAGCAGAGGGAGTACCGGGCTGCTGCTGTCCGGATCGCTGACGCCGCCGGGCGCGGCGCTGCCGGCCGTATTGCTCAGCAGCGTGCCGTTGGCGGTCGCCGCATTCACGGCGCAGCGCACGCTGAAGCCGGCGCTGCCTCGGGTGGCAGGTCCACGCTTTCGGCCAGGGCCGCGCCGCTGCTCCAAGCCGCGCCGCCGGCGCTGCAACGCCTGCTCGGCGCCGGGCTCAGCTCTCCAGCCGCTGGCCGGCGGCGATCCAGGCGTCTATGCCGCCGTACAGCGGCCTTACCCGCGCCAGCCCCTGGCGCTGCAGCCGGCGCGCGACCACCGCCGCGGACGCTTCGTTGGGACAGGCGCAATAGATGACGACTTCGCGCCCCGCCGCCAGCCCGGCCGGCGCATCGCAGGCATCCAGATCCACCGGCACGGCGCCGGGAATGCGGCCGCTGCGCTGCTGTTCTGGCGGACGCACATCCAGCACCAGCGGCGGCGCGGGCCCCGCCAGCAGCGCCGCCAGCTCGGCCACGCCTATGCGTGCCATGCGCAACTCGCGCAGCAGCAGACGGCGCTTCCACCAGCGCGTCAGCACGTAGACCGCAAGCAGGGACAGCACCAGCAAGGTGCCCCAGCGGCCCAGATCGGCGATCACGCCCACGACTTCGTCGATGGCGTTGCGGAAGGTGACGCCCAGCAGCACGGCCACACCGGCCCACAGCAGCGCGCCCATGCCGTCGAACAGGAGGAAGCTGCCCAGCGGCGTGCGCGTGGAACCGGCCAGCGCGGTGGCGAGCGAGGCAAAACCCGGCACGAACTTGGCGAAGCTCAGGCTGGGCGCGCCCCAGCGCGTATACAGGCTCTGCGTCTGACGCACGCAGGAATCCGGCGACAGCGACAAGCGGCACACCGTGCGCAGCACACGCGAACCGTAGCGCCGCCCGGCCAGATACCAGGCCAGATCGGCCAGCAACGCCGCCACGGCCGCGACCGCCAGCACCTGCAGCGGGCCGCCCAGCGTGGCCGCACTCAGCGCCGCGGCCACCAGCAGCACCGGATAGGCCGGCAGCGGCAGCCCGCCCTGCTCCAGCAATACGCAGAGGAATACCAGCGGCAAGCCGTGAAGCTCGATCAGGGTGATGAAGCTGCGCACGGCTACGGCCTCGCGGGTCCGCCTTGAGTGGGCGCGCTGAATGTAGCGGAAAGACGGCGCTGCGTGTCTGCCGCAGCGAGGGGCGGCGTGCCGCGCTGTCTGCGTCCCGGTGTGCGCTCTTCGTCGAAGCCGGCGCCGCAGGCCGCTTCGAGATTTTCGGCGCAGTTTCCGCCATCCGGGCGATCTTCCGGGGACGGGATGAGGGCGAGGCGCGGACCGCGGCGCAACGCCGCGCCGCGCCGCCAACTGAAAATTCAACGAACGATTCAATTGCAGCGCAGAACAGGCGCCGCCGGCCGCTGCCTCAGGGCCGCGCCGACTTGCGCCGCGCACGCCGGGCGAAATCGCGCGCCACATCGGCCAGGCTGATGCTGTCCAGGCGTGCCAGCAGGGCCTGCTCGGCCTCGTCGAAGGCGCTGCTCAGGGCGGCGTTGACCGCCTGCTCGACCAGGCAGCCGGCGTGGTCCACGGTAGCGCTGATGGCAAACAGGCGCGGCGAATCCAGCGCGCGGTGGATGTCGGCCAGGCTGATTTCCTCCAGCTTGCGCGCCAGGCTCCAGCCGCCGCCGGGGCCTTTGAGCGAGCGCACATAGCCCTGTTCGCGCAGGCCGGCCAGGGTGCGCCGCACCACTACCGGATTGGTCGACAGCATCTGCGCGATCTGCTCGGACGTGGCCGCGCCGGCGAGCTGGTCCATGTGGATCAGCACATGCAGCATGCGCGAAAGGCGGCTGTCGTTTTTCATGCGGAAACCGGAACCGGGACGGACGGCGCACCTTAGCAAAAGACGCCGCCGCAATATGTAACTTCCACTGTTGCGTAGGATCGGCGAGCGATCCTAATATGTAACCTGACAAGTTCTTTAAGCCGGCAGCGGCGGCGCTGCACCCGACGAGGAAATTCGCCATGACTCCGTATGACGCCCTTATCGTCGGCGGCAGCTACGCCGGCCTGGCCGCCGGCCTGATCCTGGCGCGCGCGCGCCGCCGCATCCTGATCGCCGACGCCGGCGCGCCGCGCAACCACGTTGCCCGCCACGCCCACGGCGTACTGGCCCAGGACGGCCGACCCGGCCACGAGATCCTGGCCGCAGCGCGGGCCCAGCTCGCCGCCTACCCCGGCGTGAGCTGGCTGGCGCAGGAAGTCACCGCCGCTTGCGGCAGCGACGGCGATTTCCGTCTGCATGCCGCCGACGGCACTGCATGGCGCAGCCGCAAGCTGCTGCTCGCCAGCGGTGTGACCGACACGCTGCCGGACATCCCCGGCCTGGCCGAATGCTGGGGCGCAAGCGTGCTGCACTGTCCGTATTGCCACGGCTACGAAATCGGCGGCGGCGCGATAGGCGTACTCAATGCGACGCCGCACGCCGCCCTGCATGCGCAGCTGATCGCCGACTGGGGTGAAGTCACCCTGTTCACCCAAGGCGCCGACGTGATCGACGCGGAACAGCGCGCCCAGCTCACGCGCCGCCGCATCGCGCTGGAAACCGTGCCGGTACGGCGCGCCGAAGGCCAAGGACGGCAGCTGTCCGGCCTGCATCTCGCAGACGGCCGCCGGGTGCCGCTGCGCGCGCTGTTCGTCGCCGTGCAGACCAATCCGCGCGGCGCCCTGCCCGGCCTGCTCGGGTGCGCACTGGAGAGCACGCCGCAGGGCAGCATCCTGCAGACCGATGCGCAGAAACAGACCAGCATCGCCGGCGTCTACGCCGCCGGCGACGCGGCGCTGGCGCGCAGCAATATCACCCTGGCCGCAGCCGACGGGGTCAATGCCGCGGTGGCGCTGCACCATGCACTGATTGCGACGGACGATCCGGCGCGGCGCCTGGCCTGAACCCACGGTGCGCCGTTTACTCCGCGGCAACCAACCTATTTCTCCGAGTGCCGGCGCTGTGTGTTCCGGCGCCCGCTTCGTCCGCGTCCACACCGCTGTCCTGTCCGGCAATCGCCGCGCGCATGGACGAGGAACGAACCGTGCCGGCTATCGGCCAGCTGCCGCTTGTGCGCATCGGCGCGAACCAGGACGACGCCGGACATGCTCAGGCCTGCAGCGGCCAGCGGTTGAGCGGGATATGCACGGTTTTGCCGAGCAGGCTGTGCACCAATACGAATTCCCCGGCCGTCCAGCGGATCGGCTGCACCGCTTCGGTGACGGCGCCCTGCGGCGGATAGCTCAGCGTGACATGGGGCTCGAACGAGGCCGTGACACAGCGGCCCAGCCCGGCCTTGGCCAGCTCGCGCCCGAGTGCCGCGCGCATGGCGTGCAGCGCCGCATTGCCGCCGCCGGCCTTGAGTACCAGCGGCGGACGCGGGCGGTGCGGGCTGAAGCTCATGACCTGGTCCAGGCTCAATTCGAACGGCGCCGCGCGCAGCCGCGCCGCGGCAGTTTGGGCGGCCTGCACCGTATCCGCCGGCAGCCCGGCCCAATCGCCCACATGGAACAGCGTGATATGCAGCCGCTCCGGCTCCAGCAGCTTGCCGGCCAGGCCGTTGCGGCGGCAGAAATCCTCCGCCAGCGCGCGTATGCGCATGGCCGTGGCGGCATCGGGAAACAGCGCGAAAAACAGGCGGTCGGTGGGTTCGGGCGGGGCGGAATCGAACAGGCCGGATTGCGGGCTCATGCGGATCGGATGACGAACAGAGGAGGCCTATGATGCCTCGCCTCAGAGGCGAAAATCCGTTCCGCGCAGCGGCTCGCGCGGCGGCCATTGCGGGCAGAGCATTTCCACCACTTCCATCAGGTCGAAGAAGGCTTCGAGGGGATCGCCCTGCGGTATTACGCGATAGGGCATGCCGCCTTCGGCGAGCAGGGGATATTTGCTGTCGCGATCACTCATGCTCGGCTGGCCCATCGAGCAATTCGTGCAGCAGCTGCTCACGGCCGAACAGCGCGAAATATTCGCTCACCTGCGCCATGTCCAGTGAATCCCGTCCCAGCCGCAGCAGATCGCGGATATCTTCCAGATCCTGCAATCGGGCGGGGTTGTTGGCCAGGGCCTGGAGCTTGAAACCTATCAGTCCTTCGGCGCTGACGACATGCAGCTGCCCCAGCACCGTATCCCGTACCTGGGCGCCCGACAGCAGGCGTTCCGAATGCGGACGCCGCGCAAACAGCAGATCCAGGCCTTCTTCGCCACGGCGATAGTTGGCGACATCTTCCGTGCGGTAGATGCAGACATAGCCGAGCGCAAGCAAGACCTGATGCAGACGTTCCGCATCCGCCGCAGCGGCCAGGAAATCCAGATCGCGCGTCGCGCGCACTACCTTGTGCGCGGACAGCGCCAGACCGCCGATCAAGGCCGGCGGCCTGGTGCAGACATGGAACGCCTGCAACGCTTCGCGCAACTGCTCCGACAGGCGTGCCATGGCTCAGGCTGCCGTCATCACATATTGCGCCGATACTCCCCACCCACCTCATACAGCGCATGGCTGATCTGCCCCAGGCTGTGGGTCTTGACCGCATCCATCAGGCTCTCGAACACGTTGCGGCGCTCGCGGGCGGCGGCCTGCAGCGGCTTGAGACCGGCCTCGGCCTGGCCGTTGCGGGCGCGCTGGTAGCCGGCGACGTTGTCGATCTGCTGGCCCTTCTCGGCTTCGGTGGAGCGGATCAGTTCGATCTCGGTGACGATATCGCCGCCGTGGTCCTTGGGCAGGAAGGTGTTGACGCCGATCAGCGGCAGGCTGCCGTCGTGCTTCTTGTGCTCGTAGTACAGGCTTTCTTCCTGGATCTTGCCGCGCTGGTACATGGTGTCCATGGCGCCGAGCACGCCGCCGCGTTCGCTGATGGCCTCGAATTCCCTGTACACGGCTTCCTCGACCATGTCGGTGAGGTATTCCACCGCGAAGCTGCCCTGCCAGGGGTTTTCGTTGAAGTTCAGCCCCAGCTCCTTGTTGATGATCATCTGGATCGCGACCGCGCGGCGTACGCTTTCCTCGGTCGGCGTGGTGATGGCTTCATCGTAGGCGTTGGTATGCAGGCTGTTGCAGTTGTCGAACAGCGCGTACAGCGCCTGCAAGGTGGTGCGGATATCGTTGAACTGGATTTCCTGCGCGTGCAGCGAGCGGCCGGAGGTCTGGATGTGGTACTTCATCATCTGGCTGCGCGGATCCGCGCCGTAGCGCTCGCGCATGGCGCGCGCCCATATGCGGCGCGCGACGCGGCCGATCACGGTGTATTCCGGATCCATGCCGTTGGAGAAGAAGAACGACAGGTTGGGCGCGAAGTCGTCGATCTTCATGCCGCGGGCGAGGTAATACTCGACGATGGTGAAGCCGTTGCTCAGGGTGAAGGCGAGCTGGCTGATCGGGTTCGCGCCGGCCTCGGCGATGTGGTAGCCGGAGATCGACACCGAGTAGAAATTGCGTACGTTCTTTTCAACGAAGTACTGCTGGATATCGCCCATCATGCGCAGGGCGAACTCGGTGGAGAAGATGCAGGTGTTCTGCGCCTGGTCTTCCTTGAGGATGTCGGCCTGCACCGTGCCGCGCACCGTGGCCAGGGTCTGCGCCTTGATGCGGGCATAGGTTTCCGCGTCGACGACCTGGTCGCCGGTGACGCCGAGCAGGCCCAGACCCAGGCCGTCGTTGCCCTCGGGCAGCATGCCGCCGTACTGCGGCCGCGGCTTGCCGGCGTAGAGCGCGGCGATAGTGTCGCTGGCCTGCTGCCAGCGCGCGGCGTCCTCGCGCAGGTATTTCTCCACCTGCTGGTCGATGGCGGTGTTCATGAACAGGGCGAGGATGATCGGCGCCGGACCGTTGATGGTCATGGATACCGACGTCGTCGGCGCGCACAGGTCGAAGCCGGAATACAGCTTCTTCATGTCATCCAGCGTGGCGATGTTGACGCCGGAATTGCCGATCTTGCCGTAGATATCCGGACGTACGGCCGGGTCTTCGCCATACAGCGTGACCGAGTCGAACGCGGTGGACAGGCGCGCCGCCGGCAGGCCCACGCTCAGGTAATGGAAACGGCGGTTGGTGCGCTCCGGCGTGCCCTCGCCGGCGAACATGCGGATCGGGTCCTCGCCGGTGCGGCGGTACGGATACACGCCGCCGGTATACGGGTAGTAGCCGGGAAGATTCTCTTTCTGCAGGAATACCAGCAGTTCGCCCCAGCTCCTGTAGCGCGGTGCGGCGATCTTGGGGATTTTCTGGTGGCTCAGCGATTCGCGGTAATTGTCGACGCGGATGACCTTGTCGCGCACCTTGTATTCATTGACCTCGTCGGTCACCGACTTCAGCCGGGCCGGCCATTCGCGCAACAGGCGCAGGCTTTCCGAGGACAGCGCCTGCACCGCGTCGTTGTAGCGCCGGCGCAACGGCAGCGGCACGGTCGCGGCCGGATCCTGCTGCAGCTGGGCTTCGTCGTAGAGGCCCAGCGCCGCCGGCAGCGCGGTGTCGCCGAGTTCCTGCAGCGCCGTCCACAGCGCCTGGGCGCGGTTGGCGATATCGGCCTGGGTCTCGATCTGGCGGTTGATGCCGCGGCCCTGCTCGGCGATCTCGGCCAGGTAGCGCACGCGCGCACCGGGAATCAGCACGGTCGCCCGCGGCTCCTTCAGGCTGGTATCCAGCTGCGGCTGGAAATCGCAGCGCGCCGCCGCTGCGGAACCGGCGCCGAGCTTCTGCCGCAGCAGGCGGCACAGGTTGACGAACATCCAGCTGATGCCGGGATCGTTGAACTGCGAGGCGATGGTCGGATATACCGGCACATCCTCGTCTTTCATCTGGAACGCAGTGCGGTTGCGCTTCCACTGCTTGCGCACGTCGCGCAGGGCGTCCTCGGCGCCGCGCTTGTCGAACTTGTTCAGCACGACCAGTTCGGCGAAATCCAGCATGTCGATCTTTTCCAGCTGGCTGGGCGCGCCGAAATCGCTGGTCATCACGTACATGGGGAAATCGACCAGGTCGACGATTTCCGAATCGGACTGGCCAATGCCGGCGGTCTCGACGATGACGAGGTCGTAGCCCAGGCTCTTGAGGAAGGCGATGCAGTCCTTGAGCACGGCATTGGTCGCCACGTGCTGGCGGCGCGTGGCCATGGAGCGCATGTAGACGTTGCGGCTGCGCAGCGAATTCATGCGGATGCGGTCGCCCAGCAGGGCGCCGCCGGTGCGGCGCCGGGTCGGATCCACCGAGATCACCGCGATGCGCATGGCGGGGAAGCTGGCCAGGAAGCGGTTGAGCAGTTCGTCGGTGACCGAGGACTTGCCGGCGCCGCCGGTGCCGGTAATGCCGATCACCGGCGTGGCGCCGCGGGAGTCGAGATTGGGGATCGGGGATTCGGAGGAACGCGGGTGCGCCCACTGTTTGCGCAGCGCGGCAAGCTCGGCTTCGCTGAAGGCGTCGTTCTCGATCGCGCTGAGCATGCGGCCTATGCCGATCTCGTCGTCGATGGACGGCGCCTGCTTCTGCGAGTCCCGGATCCCCGATCCCGAATCCCGCGCGCCGGAGGCGCGCCGCACCACGTCCTCGATCATGGCCACCAGGCCCATGTGCATGCCGTCGTTGGGGTGGTAGATGCGCTCCACGCCGTAGGCCTGCAGTTCGGCGATCTCCTCCGGCGTGATGGTGCCGCCGCCGCCGCCGAACACGCGCACATGGCCGGCGCCGCGTTCGCGCAGCATGTCGACCATGTATTTGAAATATTCGACGTGGCCGCCCTGGTAGGAACTCAGCGCGATCGCGTCGGCATCTTCCTGCAGCGCGGCGCGGACCACGTCCTCCACCGAGCGGTTGTGGCCGAGGTGGATCACTTCCGCGCCCTGGCCCTGGATCAGTCGGCGCATGATGTTGATTGCCGCATCGTGGCCGTCGAACAGGCTGGCTGCGGTGACGAAACGCAGAGGCGCGGCCGCGGCCGCCGCATCCTGGGTCGCTACGAGTTTGGCTGGTGTGCTCATGGGGAGTCCCGGCTCGGAAGATGGCGGCAGAGTGCGGATTGTAGCCCGCGGCGGGGCCGGCCCTGCCGGCCGGTTGTCCGGACCAATCGGCCCCGTCTGCAGCCGGCCCCGGACTCGGCAAAGCGGTGCGGCAGCCACTATGATGCAGGTTTGCCCTGAGTGCCGGAGTCGTCATGCTGCATAGGATTGTCCTGTTGGCCGGTCTGCTCGCCAGCCTTCCCTGCGCCGCCGCCAGGGAGACGACCAAGGAGGCGGCCAAGGCGCCGGCCCGGGACGTGGCCTTTGTCAATCCCGGCTTCGAGGAAGCGCCGCAAGGCAAGAGCATCCCGGGCTGGCGCAAGAGCATGCATGCCGGCGAGAACGTGTTCGAGTTCGACGTGGTCAACGATGTCGCGGCCAGGGGCAAGCGCAGCTTCCGCCTGCGGCGCAAGGGCGAGCAGGTCTACGGCGCCCTGGACCAGACCATCCCGGCCGGCCCGCTGCTGGCCAAGGCGGTGGAAGTGACCCTGCAGGTGCGCAGCAAGGACCTGGGCGCCAAAGGCTTCTACCCGTTCCTGAACCTGACCCTGCGCAACGGCGGCCTGGCCGGCGAGCAGGTGCGCGGCGAGACCGTCACCGGCACGCTGGACAAGTGGAAGACAATAAAGATGAAGATAGACGTACCCTACGGCGTGCAGGGCCTGCAGCTGGGCCTGCTGCTCGACGACGAAGGCACGGTCTGGGTGGACGACATCACCGTGCGCATCGTCGGCGAGGCCAGGAACCCGGGCAAGAAAGACGGCCCCAAGCTGTTCATGATCCACTGAATCCGCGCCGCCTTTTCCGCCGCGCCGCCGCCGGAACAGGCCGCCGCGCCGGCGCCGTCTGCGCCTGTGCGGTGCCGCCGCTGCGGTTTTGCGCGCCGCCCGCGGCTAGAGCGTTCCACCCACCCGCCCACAGGGCTACACTACGCGCCACCAACGCCCGCCCCTCTCTGCGGGCGTTGGTGCGTTTGTCACCCTAATCAGACACTTAAGGCCTGGACTTCGCCTCGTTACGCGCCTGCCGGCGCACACCCGGACGCGCAGATCCAGCGTCAACAGACGGAGTAGTACGTCGATGATCTTTGAAACCCTCGCTCAGACGGGCCACGAGCAGGTCGTTTTCTGCCATAACAAGGACGCGGGCCTGAAGGCCATCATCGCGATCCACAACACGGTCCTCGGCCCGGCCCTGGGCGGCACCCGCATGTGGGCCTACAAGACCGAGCAGGAGGCACTCAACGACGTGCTGCGCCTGTCGCGCGGCATGACCTACAAGGCGGCTGTGTCCGGCATCAACCTGGGCGGCGGCAAGGCGGTCATCATCGGCGATCCGTCCAAGGACAAGTCCGAAGCGCTGTTCCGCGCCTTCGGCCGCTTCATCAATTCGCTCAACGGCCGCTACATCACGGCCGAGGACGTCGGCATCGACGTCAACGACATGGAATACGTGCTCAAGGAAACCGAATTCGTCACCGGCGTGCACCAGGTGCACGGCGGCTCGGGCGACCCCTCGCCGTTCACCGCCTTCGGCACGCTGCAGGGCCTGATGGCCGCCCTCAACGTCAAGTTCGGCAACGAGGACGTGGGCAAGTACAGCTACGCCGTGCAGGGCGTGGGCCATGTCGGCATGGAATTCGTCAAGCTGCTGCGCGAACAGGGCGCCAAGGTGTGGGTCACCGACATCAACCAGGAAGCCGTGCGCCGCTGCGTCGACGAGTTCGGCTGCGAAGCGGTCGCCCTGGACGAGATCTACGACGTGCCGGCCGACATCTATTCGCCCTGCGCCCTGGGCGGCACGGTGAACGAGAAGACGCTGCCGCGCCTGAAGTGCAAGGTGATCTGCGGCGCGGCCAACAACCAGCTGGCCAACGACGCCATCGGCGACGAAGTGGAAGCGCGCGGCATCCTGTACGCGCCGGACTACGCCGTGAACGCCGGCGGCCTGATGAACGTGTCGCTGGAAATCGACGGCTACAACCGCGAGCGCGCCATGCGCATGATGCGCACGATCTACTACAACCTGGGCAAGATCTTCCAGATCGCCAAGCGCGACGGCATCCCCACCTACAAGGCCGCCGACCGCATGGCCGAGGAACGCATCACCGCCATCGGCAAGATCAAGCTGCCGCACATGGGCAACCAGCAGACGCGCTTCCTGGGACGTATGCGCGGGCAGTGAGCCTGCGCTGCGGTGGCCGGCTTGCTGTGGCGAGCCGGTTTGCTGCGGCGGATCCGGACGCTGTTGCTTGATACGAAAACGCCGCGCATTGCGCGGCGTTTTTTGTTGTGGGCGTGGTGAGGCGATTGTGCTGAAGACGGCGGTGCCGGGACGGCCATGTCGAAGGCGACCGTGCCTGAGCCCTCCCCCGAGCAAACTCGGGGTAGAGGGAGTTTGCAGCTTTTACTCGATGGTCCGGCGGTTCTGGCTGTCGCGAACCCAAGGTCGGGCGACGCATTCGCTCCGAATTCCCGGCTCGAACACGCCATCGAATCCGAATCCCGAATTCCAAACCCCGAACCCGAATCCCGCCTCCCGACTCAATGCCTCAAACTGATCTCCCGCAACATCCACGCCAGCGTCCGGTCATCCCCTGACGCGCCATCGGCCGCCGGCACGAAATGCGTGTCGGCGCTGATGCTCAGGTTCACCGGCTGGTCGGCCGCGCAGCGCAGGTCGATGTTCAGGCGCGAGCGGGCACCGCGTTCCACACGGTGGTTCCAGCGACGGCCGTCGATGTCGATGTTGAGAGTCTGCGCCTGCGGCAGCTGCGGCGGCGTCCACAGGTCCAGTTCGATGCCGCGCAGCTTGCGCCGCGGCACGAAGCTCATGCGCAGGACCGGCGACACCCACTGGTCGGCCCAGATGCCGCTGGGTGCGGACGGCTGCAGCGCGTAGCCCTGCAGCGGCAGGCGCCAGGCGCCGCGCCATTCGGCCACGGTCTGCTGCAGCGCCAGGGTCTGCGCGCCGTCGCGCTGTTCGCGGCTGTACTGGTAGCGCAGCTGGCCGCGCAGGCGGGTGAAGCGGCGCGCCAGCAGTTGCAGGTCGGCACGGCTGAGGTTGCGGCCTTCCTGCCAGTCCTCGGGCATGGCTTCGGGCACGTAGATGGTGCCGTGCGGCGGCGCGGCTTCCTCGGCCGGGCGCTGCCGCGTGTACAGATAGATCGCGAACGACTTGCGCGACAGGTGGCGCTTGTCCTCGGGCAGGCGTATCGCCTCGAAGCCGTGCCAGCTGCGTTCGTTGGTCTCGAAGATCACCGCGCGATTGAACAGCGGCAGCACCGGCGTGGTGCGGTTGCCGGCGCTGTCCCAGGGATCGGAGAACAGCTGCAGCGCCCCGCCCCAGTCCTGCTCCCATTCCGGATTCAGGTAAACGATCAGGTTGAGCCGGCGGTGCAGGTTGGTGCCGGGGTGGTAGTTGAAGTCGACATGGGCGTCCAGGCTCTGCCCGTGGCGGTTCTCGTGGGTGCCGCCGCCGACGTATTCGGCGTCGTAGTGCAGGTCGGCGATGCCGGTGACCTGGGCGACGTAGCGCAGGAATTCCGGGGTCTGGATGAAATCGTCCAGCCGGCGGTAGGCCGGCGACAGATCGCGTACCTGCATGCGCACGGCCTTGCCTCCGACCTCGCCCATTTCATTGAGCGCGTAGCGGTCTTCAAAGCGCGGGAAATCCGCCAGCAGCTGCTGGCAGAAAGCAGGGTCCAGGAAGTTGTCGATGACGACGTGGCGGAACGGATCGGCCGTGCGGAAGCGTTCGGCGTCCATGTCGACGGACTGCCGGGCCTGGGAGGAAAGAGGAGACATGGGTGGCTGATGGAGGATGGTCTGAAATGCAGGTGGTGGGCACTGACACGGCGGTGGATGCAATCGTTCCGCACGGGTCGCCAGCCACCCGCACGGCAACGGCACAGGCTGTGCGCGGCTGCGCCGGCAGGCCGGCGTGCGCTCCGCCTGGCGTACCAGTGCCCCGCAAACAGCAAAGCCCGCGCCCGCCGATGAGGGCGGACGCGGGCTGCGGGCTCATCTATACGCCATCGCATGCCGTTTGAACAGATGGAAACGGGCCGCGCAGCCCCAACCGCCCTCCCGGCCGGCGGCGGCGGGCGCTAGAATCGGCGGCTGCGCCCTCAACCTGGTTATCCGCATGCGTCCTTTCCCCCTCGGTGAAGACCTCGACCTCCTGCGCGAATCGGTACGTCAATTTGCGGAGAAGGAAATCGCCCCGCGCGCCGACCATATCGACCGGGAAAACCTGTTCCCGGCGGATCTGTGGCGCAAGTTCGGCGAGATGGGGCTGCTCGGCGTCACCGTCCCGGGCGAATACGGCGGTTCGGAGCTGGGCTTCCTTGCCCACCTGGTGGCGATGGAGGAAATCTCGCGCGCCTCGGGCTCGGTCGGCCTGTCCTACGGTGCGCACTCCAACCTGTGCGTGCAGAACCTGTTCCACAACGGCAATGAGGAACAAAGGAAAAAGTACATTCCCGGCCTGTGCAGCGGCGAACTGGTCGGCGCGCTGGCCATGAGCGAGCCGGGCGCCGGTTCCGACGTGGTCGGTTCCATGACCTGCCGGGCCGAACTCAAGGGCGACCGCTGGATCGCCAACGGCTCCAAGATGTGGATCACCAACGGCCCCGACGCCGACGTGCTGCTGGTCTACATGCGCACCGCGCCGCGCGTGGCCGGTTCGCGCTGCATGACCGCCTTCATCGTCGAGAAGGGCATGAAGGGCTTCTCCACGGCGCAGAAGCTGGACAAGCTCGGCATGCGCGGTTCCAACACCTGCGAGCTGGTGTTCGAGGACTGCGAGATTCCGGCCGAGAACATCGTCGGCCAGGTCAACGAAGGCGTGCGCGTGCTGATGAGCGGCCTGGATACGGAGCGCCTGGTGCTGTCCGGCGGCCCCATAGGCCTGATGCAGGCGGCGCTGGACATCACCCTGCCCTACGCGCGCGAGCGCAAGCAGTTCAACGCGCCCATAGGCACCTTCGGCATCATGCAGGCCAAGATCGCCGACATGTACACCGCGCTGCAGTCTTCGCGCGCCTTCGCCTACATGGTGGCGCAGGATTTCGACCGCGGCACCAAGTCGCGCATAGACCCGGCCTCCTGCCTGCTCAACGCCTCGCAGAACGCAGTCAAGGTGACCCTGGAGGCGATCCAGGCCCTGGGTGGCAACGGCTATATCAACGAATTCCCCACCGGCCGCCTGCTGCGCGATGCAAAGCTTTACGAAATCGGCGCAGGTACCAACGAAATCCGCCGCATGCTGATCGGCCGCGAGCTGTTCCACGGCAAATCCTGAAGCCGCCGTCCCCGGCGCCGCGGCGCCGGGGACGCCCGCCCGGTGTTGCTGCCATGCGGATTGGCGCGGCGGCCGCAGGTTTCGGCGCGGCCAGGCGTCACCTGCCCGCGCAAACGGGTTAGACTGGGCCGGACTCACTGCGGGAGGGGCCGCATGGGAGTGCTGGACGACCGGCTCGAATTTGCCGCGGAGCCCATCAGGGCCTTGCCGCCGTGGAAAATCTTGATCGTCGACGACGAGCCCGAGGTGCATAACGTCACCCGGCTGGTGCTGGGCAATTTCCGCTTCGCCGAACGGCCGCTGGAACTGATCAGCGCCTATTCCAGCCGCGAGGCCGAGGAACTGCTGTCGCGCCACGACGACGCCGCCGTCGTGCTGCTGGATGTGGTGATGGAGTCCGAGCAGGCCGGCCTGGACCTGGTCCGCACCATCCGCCAGCGCCTGGGCAACCAGTTCGTGCGCATCGTGCTGCGCACCGGCCAGCCCGGCCAGGCGCCCGAGCACGAAGTCATCGCCGCCTACGACATCAACGATTACAAGGAAAAGACCGAGCTTACCGCGCAGAAGCTCGCCACCACGCTGTATGCGGCCCTGCGCGCCTACCGCGACATGCGCACCATCGAGGCCAACCGGCGCGGGCTGGAGCAGGTGATCCGCGCCTCCACCCAGGTCTTCTCGCACCAGCAGCCGCAGCAGTTCGCCTCCACCGTGCTGGCCCAGCTGGCCGAGCTGGTCGGTGCCGAGAGCGGCGCCCTGTGCTGCCGCATCAGCCATCCCAACGGCGCCCTGCCCGAGCATTTCCAGGTCATCGCCGCCAGCGGCGAATACAGCCGCCACCTGGCGGGCAATGCCGAGGAAAAACTGCCCGATGCGATAGTGCAGTCGCTGCACCAGGCCTTCCTGCGCAAGCAGCACGTGTTCGGCGACGGCCATTACGTGCTGCATTTCGCCGACAGCCATGCCTCCGAGGCCCTGCTCTACGTCGGCGAGAGCGGCGAGCTGGATGAGATCGGCCAGCGCCTGATGCAGGTGTTCTGCAGCAACGTGGCGATCGCATTCGAGAACCTGCACCTGAACCAGGAACTGTTCGACAGTCAGCTGGACATGGTCTACCTGCTGGCCGGCGCGGCCGAATCGCGCTCGCAGGAAACCGCCAACCATGTGCGCCGGGTCGGCATGCTGGCGGCGATGCTGGGCCGCCTGCACGGCCTGGACGACACGACCTGCGAACTGCTCAAGTACGCCGCACCGCTGCACGACATCGGCAAGATCGGCATACCCGACGCCATCCTCAACAAGCCCGGCGCGCATACGGCAGAGGAAACCCAGGTCATGCGCACGCATGCCGAGATCGGCGCGCGCCTGCTCGGCGGCTCGCGCCGGCCGGTGTTCCGCCTGGCCGCCGACATCGCCATCAGTCACCACGAGAACTGGGACGGCAGCGGCTATCCGCACGGACTGGCCGGCGGCGACATTCCCATCGCCGGCCGCATCACCGCGCTGGCCGACGTGTTCGATGCCCTGGGCAGCCGGCGCTGTTACAAGGAAGCCTGGCCCGAGGCCGGGATCCGCGCCTTCATCGCCGAACAGCGCGGCGTCAAGTTCGATCCGGGCCTGGTCGACCTGCTGTTCGCCAACTGGGACCAGGTGCTGGGCCTGCGCCGACAGCTGCCGGACTGAAGCGCCGGCGCGGGCACCGCTCCGTGCCGGACGCCAACGCAACGCCGCCGCAGGCTAGCCCGCTGCGCGGCTTCGGCGCGCACTTCCGGACAGGGGCGGAACGCCGTCTCAGCCCGGCTCCCAGACAATGTCGAAGCGCGTGCCCTGCCCCGGTGCGGAGCTGCAGCTGATGTGTCCGTGCAGCACCTGGGTGACCAGGTTGTAGACGATATGCAGGCCCAGGCCGCTGCCGCCTTCGCCGCGGCGCGTGGTGAAGAACGGCTCGAACACGCGCAGCCGCTCGGCCTCGTCCATGCCGCGGCCGTCGTCGCCGACGCTGAGCCGGATCTGGCCCGCGGCCGCGCCGATCTCGATGCGGATGGTGCCGGCGGCACCGGCGGCAAACGCATGCTGCATCGCGTTGAGCACCAGGTTGCTGACGATCTGGTACAGCGCGCCCGGCGAGGAATGCACCTGCACCGGCTCGGCGCAGACGATCTCCAGCCGGTACGGCGTAGTGCGCAGCACCGGCCCCAGCATGGTCAGCGTATCGCGTACGGACTGTTCCAGATCGAAGCGGCGCCACTCGTCGGTGGACTGGTCCACCGCGGTCTGCTTGAAGCTGCGCACCAGGCGGTCGGCGCGCTGCAGGTTGCGCAGGATCATGTCGCTGCCTTCGCAGGCGGCCTGCTGGAACTCCAGCAGCTCCGAGCGGCGCAGCTCGCCCGAGGCCAGCCGCGTGCGCAGCAGCGCGGACTGCTGCTGCAGGTGCGAGGCCGCGGTCAGGCAAACGCCCAGCGGCGTGTTGATCTCGTGCGCGATGCCGGCGACCAGGCTGCCCAGCGAAGCCAGCTTCTCCGCCTCGACCAGCTGGTGCTGGGCGTTGCGCAATTGATCCAGCGTGGCCTGCAGTTCGCGGTTGCTGCGGCTGACGTCCTCGGTGCGCAGCAGCACGCGCATTTCCAGCTCGTCGTTGAGCTTGCGCAGGGCTTCCTCGCTGCGCTGTATGGTCGCCGCCACGTGGCGCGCATAGGCCAGGCGGCGCTGGTTGCGCCGCATCAGCGCGAACAGGCCCAGCAGCACCAGCAGGCCGTAGCCGGCATAGGCCCAGTTGGAGCGCCACGGCGCCGGCGTGATATCTACCGCGATACTGGTTTCCCGCGGCGTGCCGCCTTCGCGCAGGGCCTGCACGCGGAAACGGTAGGAACCGGCGGGTACGCCGGAGAAGGTCACGCTGTGCTGGTCGGGCAATACCGGGATCCAGTCCGGATGCAGGCCGTCCAGGCGGTAGCGGTAATTCACGCGCGCGCCGGCGCGGTAGTCCAGCGCGGCGAAATCGAAGCCGAACACGCTCTGGGCATGATTCAGGCGCAGGCGTTCGGTATGGGCCAGGGTGCGCTGCAGTACCGCATCGGCCGCATCCGGCTGCGGCCGCACCGGCTGGTTGAACAGCAGCAGTTCGTTGAGCACCAGCGGACCTATGTCCGGCGCCGGCGGCAGCCGCTCGGGGGCGAACACCACCAGCCCGGCCGGGCTGCCGAGATAGACCTGGCCATTGCGGTAGCGGCAGGCGTTGCTGGAATAGCCGCGCCGGTCCAGCGCATTGAGCAGACCGATGCGTCGCGCGCCCTGGCCGTCGGCCGGATCCAGCCGCAGCAGGCCGTCGGTGGCGCCCAGCCAGAGCCGGCCGGCACCGTCCCCGGTCATGCAGACCAGGTTGCGCGAGCCCTCGTCGGCCGGCCAGCGCTGCGGCTCGAAGCGCGCCCGCGCCTGCGCCGCGTCGTAGTACACCCGGTCCAGCCCGGCGCTGCTGCCCAGCCACAGGCCGCCGTCGCGCGTGGCCAGCAGCGAACGCACCACGTCGCTGCCCGGCCCGGCGCCGGGCGTGCGGCTGCCGGCGTAGCGGCGCAGACTGCGCCGGTCGCCGTCCAGGCGCGCCACGCCGCCGCCGAACAGGCCGAACCAGATCGCCCGGTCCGGCGTCTCGGCAATACTGGTGACGGTGGCGACGGACAGGTCGAAGCCGTCGTCGGCCGGCAAGGTGTAATTGGTGAATTCGGTGCATTTGCCGCAAAGGCTGCCCAGCCCGCCGCCGTCGCTGCCCACCCACAAGGTGTCGTCCGCATCGACGTACAGCTCGTTGATCAGATTGCCCGGCACCGCGCGGGCATCCGCGGCGGTGCGGCGGAAGTGGCGGAAGCCGCGCGCACCGGGCTCCAGCCGGTCCACGCCGTGCGCATCCAGGCCCACCCAGAGCGCGCCGTCGCGCGCCAGCGCCAGCGCCGAGACCGCGTTGCTGGCCAGGCTGGCCGGGTCGTCCGCATCGTGGCGGTAATGCGCCAGCACACCCTGGCCGGGACGGAAATGCACCAGGCCGCCGTCGCGGGCCAGGCCTATCCACAGGCTGCCGTCGGGCGCGGCGAGCACGGCCTGCACCGCACTGCCGGGCAGGCTGTTCGGATCGGTGCTGCGGCGGTGGTAGACCGTGACCGCCTCGCTGGCCGGATCGTGCACGCCTATGCCCTGGCCGGAGCTGCCGCCCCAGATCAGGCCGTCGCGGTCCTCGAACAGCGCATAGACATCGGCCGGCGGGCTGGTCGGATCCGAGTCGTCGTGGCGGATCTCGATGAAGCGGTCGCTGGCGCGGTCATAGCGCGCCACGCCGCCGCTGGTGCCTATCCAGATCTCGCCGGCGCGGGTCTGCAGCAGGCCGCGCACCTCGCCGGAACGCAACGCGCCGCCGGCGCCGGCGCGGTAATGCGCCAGCACGCGGCCGTCCAGGCTCACCCGCAGCAGGCCGCCGTCGAGCAGGCCCACCCAGAGCTGGCTGTCGCGGTCCAGCAGCGCCCATTCCGTGTTCGGCGTGATGCCGTCGACCTGTTCCGGCAGCAGCGGCTTCAGCACCTCCGAGTGCAGATCCCAGCGCAGCACATTGGTTACCGCGACGAACAGCACGCTGCCGTCGGGTGCGTTGATCACGCGGTGCACACGCTGCAGCGGCGGCGGCCGGCCCAGGCTGAGATCGCGCGCCACGCCGCGCTGCGGATCGAAGCGCTGCACCGCCACGCCGAAGCTGCCGACCCACAGGTCACCGGAAGGATCCGCATGCAGGGTGCGGATGTAATCGCCGGCCAGCTGCGTCGCCGGGCCGGCGCGGTAGCTGACGAAGCGGTCGCGCTCGGCGTCGTAGCGCGCCAGTCCAGCGCCGGCGGTGCCCAGCCACAGGCTGCCGTCGGCGGTGGTGGCCAGGCTCATGACCACGTTGTCCGGCAGGCTGTGCGGATCGGCGCGGTCGTGGCGGTAGACGCGGAAGCTGCGCCCGTCGAAGCGATTGAGGCCGTCGCGCGTGGCGATCCAGATATGTCCGGCACGGTCCTGCGCGATGGCGCGCACGCGGCCATGGGACAGGCCCTGGGCCACGTCGTAGTTCTGGAAGCGCACGGCGTCGGGCTCGATGCTGGCCGCCGCCGCAGGCGGCAGCGGCAGCAGCGCGCACAGTGCGGCAAGCAGCAGCCGGGCCAGTCCGCGCAATGCGGTCTCAGTCCGTGCCATGGCGCGCTCCGGCGAAACGGATCAATACCTGTATGCCCTCGCCCGGCGCGCTTTCCACGCTTATCGTGCCGCCCAGCGACTGGGTGACCAGGTTGTAGACGATGTGCATGCCCAGGCCCGAGCCGCCGCGGCCGCGCCGGGTGGTGAAGAAGGGATCGAAGACGCGCGCGCGGGTGACTTCGTCCATGCCCACGCCGTCGTCCCGGTAGTCGATGCCGATGTCCTCGCCGCTGCGGCGTATGCCCAGGCGGATGGTACCGGCGCGCTGGTCGGCGAAGCCGTGGGTCAGCGAATTCGTCACCAGGTTGGTGATGATCTGGTACAGCGCGCCGGGCGCGGTCTCGCACACTACCGGCGCGGGGCAGTCCAGCTCGACCCGGTGCGGCGTCTTGCGCAGCAGGGGGCCCAATGCGGTGAGGATCTCGTTGACGCTGGCGCCCAGCTCGACCACGCGGCGATCTTCCGCAGACTGGTCCACCGCGACTTGCTTGAAGCTTTTCACCAGTCGGTCGGCGCGCTGCAGGTTGCGCAGGATCATGCTGGCGCTTTCGCTGGCGATGTGCTGGAACTGGTCCAGTTCGGCGCGGCTGAGCTTGTCCTCGCGCAGGCGCCGCGCCAGGCGCTGGGCTTCCTCGGCCAGGTGCGAGGCCGCGGTCACGCCTATGCCCAGCGGCGTGTTGATCTCATGCGCGATGCCGGCGACCAGGCCGCCCAGCGAGGCCAGCTTCTCCGATTCCAGCAGCTGGCGCTGGGTCAGCGTCAGCTTGTCCAGCGCGTGCTGCAGTTCCAGGTTGGCCGCGCGCAGGTCGGAGGTGCGCCGTTCCACGCGCAGTTCCAGTTCCTCGTTGAGCGCGCGCAGCGCTTCCTCGGCGCGCTTGAGCGCGTTGATGTCCTGGGTGATGCCGGTCATGCGCAGGGCGCGGCCGTCGCCGGCGCGGTCGACCACGCGGCCGCGGGTCAGCAGCCAGACCCATTCGCCGGAATGATCCGGCGTGCGGTAGCTGGCCTCGAACACGCTGCTGTCGCCGCGCAGGTGTACGCGCATGGCGTCCTCGAAGCGCGGCAGGTCGTCCGGATGCACGAAGGGGCGGTAGGCGCCGATGGTCTGGTCGGCGGCTTCAAAGGTGGCGGCCACGTGTTCCAGGCGGTTTTCCCGGTGCATGCGGCCGCTGGGCAGGTCTATGTCCCACAGCTCGCTGCCGCTGCCGGTGAGGGCAAGCTTGAGGCGTTCCTCGCTGAGCTGGATGCGCTCCTGTACCGCCTCGCGCCGGCGCCGCTGCGCGCGCAGGCGCAGGCTCAGCAGCAGAACGCCGGCGGCGCCCGCCAGCAGATAGGCCAGATAGGCCAGCGGCGACGCCCAAGGCGCCGGCTGCACCGTCACTGCGATGCCGCCCTGCTGGTCCACCCAGTCCCCGCCGTCGCGGCGCGCGCGCACGCGGAAGCGGTAGTCGCCGGCCGGCAGGTCGGTATAGGTGGCGAAGCGGCGCAGGTGATCGGTCTCGATCCAGCGCGCGTCGTGGCCTTCCAGGCGGTAGGAATAGCGCAGCGATTCGGCGGCGGAGAAATCCGGCGCGGTGAATTCAAACGTGACATTGTCATCGGAATACGCAAGTTCCACGATGCCGCCGCGCAGCAGGCTGCCGCGCAGCGGCGAGCCGGGTTCGCGCCAGCGCAGCGGCACGGGTTCGTTGTTGAGCGCCAGGCCCGTGACCAGGGGCGCGGGCACCGGCGCCGGGCGTATCGCCGCCGGATCGACGATGCTCAGGCCGTCCAGGCCGCCGAAGGCCAGGCGGCCGTCCGGCAGCACCGCCATGGAACCGATCCAGTAGCCGCGCGACAAGGTGCCGTCGCGCTCGCCGAAGTTGGTGATGCGCCCGCTCTCCGGCTCCAGCCGGCTGATGCCGACGGTGGTGCTGAGCCAGATGTTGCCGGCGCGGTCCTCGGCAATCTCGCCGACCGCGTCGGCGGCCAGGCCCTGGCGCGTGCCGAACAGGCGGAACTGGGGCTGGCCGTTGAGCAGGCCGGTCTGCAGCGCCGCACCGCCGCCCTGTACGCCGAACCAGAGCCGGCCGCGGCTGTCCTCGGCGATGGTCGAGATCGAATCGTTGCCCAGCGAAGCCCCTTCTTCGCCGCGCGTGCGCAGCAGTTCGGCGCGGCCGCTGGCGCGGTCCAGCCGGCCCAGGCCGGCCGAGCGGTAGGCGAGGAAGAATTCGCCGGCGCGCGTCTCGAACACGGCGTTCAAGGTGTCGCCGGCCAGGCTGGCCGGATCGGCCGGGTCGGAGACGTGATGGCGGAAGCGCGTGCAGCCGCGGCAGAGTTCATCCAGGCCGTGGTCCTGGGTGCCCACCCACAAGGTGCCGGCCTTGTCCTCGTAGACGAAGATCAGCGAATCCGCGGCCAGGCTGCCCGCGTCGGCCGGGTCGTGGCGGTAGCGCTCAAAGCGCGTACTGCCCGGCCGCAGCCGGTTCAGGCCGCCGCCCATGGTCGCCACCCACAGGCTGCCGTCGCTGGCGCGGATCACCGACTGCACGAAATTGTGCGACAGCGAACCCGCGTCGGCCGGGTCGTTGACATAGCGCTGCAGCACGCCGCGCTGCAGATCCAGATGCACCAGTCCGCCGCCTTCGGTCAGGCCGGCCCAGAGCGTGCCGTCGGCGTCCGCATGCACGCTGAGCACCGAGCGTGCCGGCAGCGCGCGCGGCTCGTTGGGCACTGCGTCCACGCGGATGAAGGCGCGCGTGCGCGGATCGTGCACGCTGAGGCCGTTGACCCAGGATCCCACCAGCAGCAGGCCGCTGCGCTCGCGCAGCAGACTCCACAGGCGGTTGGCCGCGACGGTGTAGTCGCGCGCCGCATCGTGGGCGTACAAGGTGAAGCGCTCGCCGGCCGGATCGTAGTGGCCCAGGCCGCGGTTGGGGCTGGTGATCCACAGCCCGCCGTCGGCATCGGGCAGCAGGCCGCGCACGGCGTCGTCGGGCAGGCTGGCGCCTTCGGCCGCGGCCGGATCGTGGCGGAAATGGCGCAGCAGGCGGCCGTCGGCGGCCAGCTGCAGCAGTCCGGATTCGGCGCTGCCGACCCAGATGCTGCCGTCGGCGGCCTCGGCCAGGGCATAGATCTCCATTTGCGCCGCCACCGGCGGCAGCGGCAGGCGCGTGCGCGCCGCGGCATCCACGTGCAGCAGGCCCTGGTGCGTGCCTATCCACAGGCTGCCGTCGCGCGCCTGCAGCAGGCTGCGCACCATGCGCAGCTCGGGCAGTTCGCCCAGCGGCGCGTCGTGGAAGCGCCGTGTGGCGCGGTCCAGCCATTGCAGGCGGCCGGCGACGCTGGCCACCCACAGGCGCTGCTGCGTATCCAGCAGCAGCGCGGTCACGTGGTTGGCGGCCAGTGCGTCGGGGCGTGCCGGATCGGCGGCGAAGTTCTCGAAGCGGTCCAGCGCCGCGTCGTAGCGGCTGAGACCACCGCCCTGGGTTGCTATCCACAGGTCGCCGCCGCTGTCGGGCTGTATCGCCCAGACGTGGTTCTGCGCCAGCGACCAGGGATCGGCGCGGTCGTGGCGATAGACCTTGAAGCGGCTGCCGTCGAAGCGATTAAGCCCGTCCTGGGTGCCGATCCAGACGAAGCCGCTGCTGTCCTGTGCCAGCGCCCGCGCGGTGGCCTGGGACAGGCCTTCGCCCACACTGAACGTACGGAAGCGCACGTCCTCCACGCCCGGCGCCAGGCCGCGCGGCGCCGGCTCGGCCAGACACAGGCCGGCCAGGCAAAAAAGGAGCAAAAACAGAGCAGCGCGAGCCACTGCAGACCCGCCGGCGAGAACGCGTGAGTTTCCCCTGACACGCATGCGCCGAGGCTAACTGCGCCCACCCGGCCGCACAAGCGAGATCCGCCACGCCATGGCCGTTATGCGAATTGCCGCAGCGCAACAGGCCGCGCATAATCGGGCGGTTCGGCGCCCTGGCGCCGCTACGTCCAGCCCCCTACTACGCTACGCGGAGAGTTCCATGTCCGATATCGTCATCGTCGGCGCCAAGCGCACCGCCATCGGTTCCTTCCTGGGCCAGTTCAGCGGCGTGCCCACGCCGACCCTGGGCGCCGCCGCGATCAAGGCCGCGCTGGAACATGCCGGCGTCGCCGTCGGCGACGTCAACGAAGTGATCATGGGCTGCGTGCTGCCCGCCAACCTGGGCCAGGCGCCGGCCCGCCAGGCCGCCCTCGCCGCCGGCCTGCCCACCGCCACCGCCTGCACCACCATCAACAAGGTCTGCGGCTCGGGCATGAAGGCCATCATGCAGGCGCACGATGCGATCAAGGCCGGCTCCACCGCCGTCGCCGTGGCCGGCGGCATGGAATCCATGACCAATGCGCCGCACCTGATCCCCAACTCGCGCAGCGGCAACCGCTACGGCAATTTTGAAGCCGTCGACCACATGGCCTGGGACGGCCTGACCAATCCCTACGACGGCAAGGCCATGGGCGTGTTCGGCGAGCTGTGTGCCGACAAGTACCACTTCACCCGCGAAGAGCAGGACGCCTACGCTGCCGAGACCGTGCGCCGCGCGCTGGCCGCCCAGGCCAGCGGCGCCTTCGCCGGCGAGATCGTCCCGGTCAAGGTCGCCGGGCGCAAGGGCGAAGTGGAATATTCCACCGACGAGCAGCCGGCCAAGTGCGACGTCTCCAAGATCCCCGCGCTCAAGCCCGCCTTCCGCAAGGAAAACGGCACCATTACCGCGGCCAGTTCCTCCAGCATCTCCGACGGCGCCGCCGCCACGGTGCTGATGAGCGCCGAAGAAGCCGCCCGCCGCGGCCTCACGCCGCTGGCCCGCATCGTCGGCCACGCCACCCACGCGCAGGAACCGCAGTGGTTCACCACCGCGCCGGTCAGCGCCATCGACAACCTGCTGAAGAAGATCGGCTGGAGCGTGGCCGATGTCGACCTGTTCGAGGTCAACGAAGCCTTCGCCGTCGTCGCCATGGCGCCGATGCGCGAGCTGGGCATCCCCCACGACAAGCTCAATGTCAACGGCGGCGCCTGCGCCCTGGGCCATCCCATCGGCGCCAGCGGTGCGCGCCTGGTGGTGACCCTGATCCACGCGCTGAAGAACCGCGGCCTCAAGCGCGGCGTGGCCTCGCTGTGCATCGGCGGCGGCGAAGCCACCGCGATCGCGGTCGAGCTGGTCTGAGTTCCACGATTGAACTTGTGTATCGCGCCCGGCGGCGTGCTCCATGCCGCCGTGCAAAAGCGGACAATGGCGGCGGCCGGCGCGGGGAGCTGCCGGCCGCCCGCAAACGCCCACCGTTCCTGCACCTGAGGGAGACGATCATGCAAGCCGTTCGCACCGTATTGAGTTTCGCCCTGCTCGCCGCCCTGGCCGCCTGCAGCGACCAGAGCCAGCAGGCCGCGCAGCAGCGCGCCGACGACGCGGCCAAGGCCGCGGCGCAGAAGATCGAGGAAGCCAGGAAATCCGCCGCCGAGGCCACCGCGACCGCGCAGCAGAAGGTCGAGCAGGCCGCCGGCGAAGTGAAGGAGGCCACCGCCAAGGCCGCCGACCAGATCAGCACGGCCGGCAACGAAGCCGGCTCCGCGATCAAGGAAGGCGCCCAGGACGCCCTGGCCGGCGCCAAGGCCGCGGGCCATGAACTCAAGGAAGGCGCCAAGGATATCGGCCACGAGATCAAGGAAGGCGCCAAGGCCGTGGGCCACGACATCAAGGAAGGTGCCAAGGCGGTCGGCCAGGAAGTCAAAGAGACCGCCGTGGAAGCCAAGGAAGCCGCCAAGGAAGCGGTCAAGAAAGACTGATTCCAGGCCCGTTCCGCCGTACCCGCAAACCGGCCGCGCACGCGGCCGGTTTGCGTTTCGCGGCGCGTTGATTGCAGTCACGCCCCCGGGGGAAACACGACGCCCATGATCGTAGGCATAGACCTAGGCACCACCCATTCGCTGATCGGCCTGTGGAGCGCGGACGGCGCGCGGCTGATTCCCAATGTCCTGGGCGAGTTGCTGACGCCGTCGGTGGTCGGGGTCACCGACGACGGCGAGGTACTGGTCGGCCGCGCCGCGCAGGAGCAGCTGGCGCTCAAGCCCGACCGCACCGTGGCCGCGTTCAAGCGCTACATGGGCAGCGCGCGGGAGACCCGCCTGGGCCGGCGCAGCTTCCGCCCGGAAGAGCTGTCCGCGCTGGTGCTGAAATCCCTGCTTGCCGACGTCAAGGCACATACCGGCGAACTGCCGCACGAAGCCGTGGTCAGCGTGCCGGCGTATTTCAGCGACGCCCAGCGCAAGGCCACGCGCAACGCGGCGCAGATCGCCGGCGTGCGGGTGGAGCGGCTGATCAACGAACCCACCGCCGCCGCGCTGGCCTACGGCCTGCAGGAGCAGCAGGACGAATCCAAGTTCCTGGTGCTGGACCTGGGCGGCGGCACCTTCGACGTGTCGCTGCTGGAATCCTTTGAAGGCGTGATGGAAGTGCATGCCAGCGCCGGCGACAACTTCCTCGGCGGCGAGGATTTCGTCGAGGTGCTGGTCGACGCCGCGCTGCGCGACCTGCGGCGCGATCCCAAGAGCCTGTCCGCGGCCACGCGCGCCGGCATCCGCGCGCGCCTGGAGCGGGTCAAATGCCAGCTCAGCCAGCACGCCGAAGTCAGCGTCAACCTGCAGTTCGACGACGCGGTCGTGCCCTGGCAGATCAGCGAAGCGCGCTTCGAGAACCTGGCGCAGACGCTGCTGGCGCGCATGCGCGCGCCGATCGAGCGCGCCCTGCGCGACTCCAACACGCGCGCGCAGGATCTGGACCAGATCGTCCTCGTCGGCGGCGCCTCGCGCATGCCCATGATCAGCCGCCTGGTCACGCGCCTGTTCGGCCGCCTGCCGCTGCGCCATGTGCAGCCGGACCAGACCGTCGCCCTGGGCGCCTGCGTCATGGCCGGCATGAAATCGCGCGACCAGGCCTTCCGCGAAGTGGTGATGACCGATGTCTGCCCGTATACGCTGGGCATCGAGATCTCCCACACCGACCAGAACCAGCACGTCCACCACGGCCTGTTCTCGCCCATCATCGAACGCAATACCGTGATCCCGGCCAGCCGCGTCGAACGCTACAACCCGATGGCGGATTTCCAGAAGGCGCTGGTGCTGCAGGTCTACCAGGGCGAATCGCCCGAAGTCGCCCACAACATCTTCCTCGGCAAGATGGAACTGCCGCTGCCGCCGCGGCGCTCGGCGGAGAACCCGGTCGACGTGCGCTTCACCTACGACGTCAACGGCCTGCTCGAAGTGCAGGCCAAGGTGCTGGCCACCGGCGCCGAACACCAGCTGGTGATCGAGCAGAACCCCGGCCTGCTGTCGCCGCAGGAAATCGAACGGCGCCTGCGCGAACTGGCCGAAATCAAGATCCACCCGCGCGAGCTGCAGGGCAATATCGCCCTGCTCGCCCGCGCCGCCCGCGTCTACGAGGAACACACCGCCGCGGCGCGCCACGAGATCGGCGTGCGCCTGCTGGAGTTCAAGGCCGCGCTGGAAACCCAGCTGCCGCCGCGCATCGAGGCCGCGCGCGAGTATCTGGGCACGCTGCTGGACCAGCTCGAAGGCGATTCGTCGCCGCTGCAGCCGTGAGGCGGCCGCAGCGCACCGGCGGCGGCTCTCTCCGCCGCGATCGCCCGCGCGGCGCCGCGGCCGGAGCTGTCGCGCCGTGAGCCCGCCCTGGTTCTGGCTCTGCCTGGAACTGCCGCCGGACGCCAGCGTGCGCGAGGTCAAGCGGCGCTACAGCCAGCTGCTCAAGCTCAACCGGCCCGAGGACAACCCCCAGGGCTTCCAGCAGCTGCGCGCGGCCTACGAGATCTGCCTGCGCCTGGCGCAGCAGCGCGAGGCCGGGCAGGCCTCCGCGGCGGAACCTTCCGCGGCGGCGCCTGCGGACGAAACCGCGCCGACGACGGCGCTGCCGGCCGAGACGCCGGAACAGGCCGCCGCGGCGCGCCGGCGCGCGGCGCAGACGCGGACTGCTGCGCCGCCGCCGCACGCAGCGGCGGCTGGCGTAGACGCGGAACCCATCACCGTCCTCGACGAGCCGCCGGCGCCGTCGCAGCCCGGGCCGCGACCGCCGCCGTTTCATCTGGAGGACGCACCGCCGCCGGCGCCGCACCGCGTCAACGGCGATCCGCCGGGGGCCGCGCCGCCGCCGCTCATCGACAGCGATCCGCCGCCGGCGCCACCGCATCCGGTCAATGCGGAAAGAATTGGAAAATTTCTGCCGGTGGACATTGTCCCGCCGGTGATGCGCGAGCCCGCGGCCGTCGTGGACGAGCTGCTGCAGCTCGACGGCAACGACGAAACCCTGGTCGAGCGCTGGTTCGCGCGCTGCCCGGAACTGATGAACTTCACCCGGCGCGATGCGGTGGAGCTGGAGCTGTTGCGCCGCATCGCCGCCGGCGCCCAGCCCGGCATGTTCGTGCTGCAGCGCGCCGGCAGCGAGTTCGGCTGGCGCGATCTGAGCTTCCCCCGCCGCCTGGCCGCGCAGGGCATCAGCGGCGCGCAGTGGCAGGCCGTGGAAAACGCCCTGCACGAATCCTTCGCCCAGGCCGAGTTCCAGGCGCATCTGCGTTCCGCACAGAAGCTGCAGGCCGAAAGCGCGGGGCCGAAGGAAGAGAACTATCTGCTGCGGCAGCTGCATTCCCGCCGCGGCCGGCGGCCCGCCCTGCGCGAAGCCTTCTCCGGCCGCCACGTGCTCAAGGTCAACAACCTGCTGTACGCCTACGCCGAACGCTACGGCGGCCGCGCGCTGTTCCATGTTTTCGGACCGGAACTGCTGGATTTCTGGCGCAGCGTCCATCCCAACGTGGCGCCGAACTGGACCCGCTTCCTGCTCGCTGCGCTGCGCATATTCGCCTACGGCGGTGCGCTCTGGCTGATCCTGCTCGTCATCGTCGGGCTGGATCATGATTTGCAGGTCGGCAGCCCCCGCCTGCCGGAACACATGCTCACGCTGTCGCTGAGCGTGTTTTCCGTGCTGCTGGTGCTGGTGGGCTATGTCGGCGCCCAGCTGGCCTTCCTGCATTTCCGGGAAAAAATCTGGCAGCGTTTCCTGCACTGGCGCGAACGCCAGCTCGAACGCTATGTCGAGCCCTGGCTGAAGCCTGCGCGTGCGCTGCCGCTGCTGCTCGGCATCACCGCGCTCGGCCTGCTCGCCGATCACCTGCTCGGCAACGGCGCCTCGGCGCTGCTGATGGCCGTGCTGGCGCTGCTGCTGTTCGGCTTCAGCGGGATGATCTCGCTGCTGCCGGCCGGCCTGCTGCTGGCCATGGCCCTGCTGCTGTGGGAACCGCGCGGCCCGCTGTGGCTCGGCGCCGGCGCCGGCGGCACGCTGGGCCTGCTCTGGCTGGGCGACCGCCTGGCCCGGCGCAAGCAAGCCGCGCAGTCGCACTGGGAACGGCGCTTCATCCACGTGCTGTTGCTGTCGGTGCTGCTCTGCGCCGTCAGCTTCGGGGTGAAGCTGGGACTGGCCACATGAACACGCCGCGGCCCGGGGCCTGGTCGGCTGTGCATCCCGCGCGCGCTGCCGTCGCGGTGCGCTGACGCTGCAACTGGCCTTGGTCCGACAGCGGCCCCTTCCTTCCGGCCGTGCTCTGCGGCGGCCTGCTGCAGGCCTGGCTGGTCGACGGGTTCGGCTATAACAGGATGGTGCGCCGGCAGGCGCTGGACGACGAGGGCCGGCATTTGCCCTGACCCGGCGGGCCGCCGCCGGCGCACCCTACGCCGGCGACTGCGGCAGCGGCAGACCAGCGCCGGCGCGCGCATTTCCCAAACCCCGGCGCGCTATGTTTTCATGCGCGCCTTTGCCAAAGCCTGGTGCGCGCGCATGACCGTCATCGAATCGACCATCGACACCCGCAGCCCGGAATTCCAGACCAATGCGCAGCAGCTGCGCGCCGCGGTGGAGGATCTCAAGGCGCAGATGGCCAAGGCCGCCCTGGGCGGCGGCGAGAAGGCACGCAACAAGCACACCGAGCGCGGCAAGCTGCTGCCGCGGGAACGCATCCGCGCCCTGCTCGACCCGGGTTCGCCCTTCCTGGAACTGTCCTCGCTGGCCGCCCACGGCATGTACGACGACGCGGCGCCCTGTGCCGGCGTCATCACCGGCATAGGCCGGGTGCACGGCCAGGAAATCGTCGTCGTCGCCAACGACGCCACGGTCAAGGGCGGCACGTATTTCCCGATGACGGTGAAAAAGCACCTGCGCGCGCAGGAAATCGCGCTGGAGAACCGCCTGCCCTGCGTCTACCTGGTCGACTCCGGCGGCGCCTTCCTGCCGCTGCAGGATGAAGTCTTCCCGGACAAGGAACACTTCGGCCGCATCTTCTACAACCAGGCGCGGCTCAGCGGCCTGGGCCTGGCGCAGATCGCCGTGGTCATGGGCTCCTGCACCGCCGGCGGCGCCTACGTGCCGGCCATGTGCGACGAGACCATCATCGTCAAGGAACAGGGCACCATCTTCCTCGGCGGCCCGCCGCTGGTGAAAGCCGCCACCGGCGAGGTGGTGGACGCCGAATCCCTCGGCGGCGCCGAAGTGCATACCGCGGTTTCCGGGGTGGCCGACCATTTCGCCGAGAACGACGCCCACGCCCTGGCCATCGCCCGCGACGTGCTGCGCCATCTGAACCGGCGCAAGGAGCTGCCGGTGGCGGTGGCGCCGCCGCGCGAACCGGCCTATCCGGCGCAGGACCTCTACGGCATAGTCCCGGCCGATACGCGCCGGCCCTTCGACATCCGCGAGATCATCGCGCGCATCGTCGACGGTTCGGAATTCCAGGAATTCAAGGCGCGCTACGGCAAGACCCTGGTCTGCGGCTTCGCCCATATCCACGGCTATCCGGTCGGCATCGTCGCCAATAACGGCATCCTGTTCGCCGAATCCGCGCTCAAGGGCGCGCACTTCATCGAGCTGTGCAACCAGCGCAACATTCCTCTGGTATTCCTGCAGAACATCACCGGCTTCATGGTCGGGCGCAAATACGAGAACGCCGGCATCGCCAAGGACGGCGCCAAGATGGTGACCGCGGTGGCCTGCTCCCACGTGCCCAAGTTCACCGTCATCATCGGCGGCAGCTTCGGCGCCGGCAATTACGCCATGTGCGGCCGCGGCTACCAGCCGCGCTTCCTGTGGATGTGGCCCAATGCGCGCATCAGCGTGATGGGCGGCGAGCAGGCCGCCTCGGTGCTGGCCACGGTACGCCGCGACGGCCTGGAAGCCGCCGGCACACAATGGAGCGGCGCGGAAGAGGAAGCCTTCAAGGCGCCCATCCGCGCCCAGTACGAGCGCCAGGGCCATCCCTACTACGCCAGCGCGCGCCTGTGGGACGACGGCGTGATCGATCCGGCCGACACCCGCCGCGTCCTGGGCCTGGCGATTTCGGCCAGCCTGAACGCGCCGATCGAGCCGCAGCGCTACGGCGTGTTTCGCATGTAGCGCCGCGTTGCGGCGCTACAGCGGGGGATTCGGGGATTCGGGATTCGCAAGAACGCGGCTCCGGGCAAGAAAACCCCGTCGAGGTACAGCCGCAGGAGGGTACGCGCCGCCGGGCATGCCTCCGAATCGCCAATCAGGCATCCCGAATCCCCTTTCCCATCCCGCTTCCAACACCGAATCACACATCCCGAATCCCTGGGCCGCCACACGGCAGCCTAACCCCTACCGTTCAGCGGCGTTTCATGACGACTGTGCGGGCGGTCACGCGACAGACGCCGACGGCGCGTTAATGTTGGCATCGCCAGATCCGGGGAAATCCAACATGTCTCGCCTGACCAGCCGTTGCGGCGCAGCCCTTGCCTGCGCCGTCCTCAGCGTGTTCGCCGCCAGCGCGGCCCACGCCCGTACCTTCCTCAAGAATGGTTTCGACACGCCGACCGACCGACCGGCCAGCGATGCCGAAGCCGCCCGCTTCCTGACCCAGGCCACCTTCGGCCCGAATGCCGCCGATATCGCCGAGGTACGCCTGCTCGGCTATTCGGGCTGGATAGACCGGCAGATGAACCTGATCGCCATGACCGCGGCGCGGCCGCACATGGAAGCCATCGCCGCGGCCATGGTCGGCACCAGCGACAACATCGGCCAGAACCAGCGCATGAGCCGCTGGTTCCACACCGCCGCGACCGGGCCCGACCAGCTGCGCCAGCGCGCCGCCTATGCGCTGTCGCAGATCTTCGTGATCTCCGACAACGGCAGCCTCAGCGGCGAGCCCATCCAGATGAGCGAGTACTGGGACCTGCTCGCGCGCAACGCCTTCGGCCCCTACCGCACCCTGCTGGACGAGGTGACCTACAACCCGTCCATGGGCAAGTACCTCAGCCATTTCCGCAACCGCAAGGCCGGCACCGGCCGCGAGCCGGACGAAAACTACGCGCGCGAGGTGATGCAGCTGTTCTCCATCGGCCTGTACGAGCGCAACATCGACGGCTCCTACCTGCTCAACGGCGGCCAGCTGGTGCCGACCTACGACCAGAGCACCATCACCAACTACGCCAAGGTGTTCACCGGCTTCGGCTACAACAACGCCGGCACCAATATCTTCGGCGGCACCAACACCTACCTGCCCATGTCCTGCGTGGCCAGCGAACACGACGTCACTGCCAAGACGGTCGTGGGCAATACCACCATCCCGGCCGGGCAGAGTTGCGCCAACGATGTGCGCGACGGCCTCAACCTGCTGGCCTCGCACGCCAACACTGCGCCGTTCATCGCGCGCCAGCTGATCCAGCGCTTCACCACCAGCAACCCCTCGCCGGCCTACATCACCCGCGTGGCGCAGAAGTTCAACAACAACGGCGACGGCGAGCGCGGCGACCTGGGCGCGGTGATCCGCCAGATCCTGCTCGACCCCGAGGCGCGCAACACCAATCCGCCGGCCAGCTTCGGCAAGCTGCGCGAGCCGCTGCTGCGCCTCACCGCGGTGCTGCGCGCCTGGCCGTTCCAGCTGCCGGCGCCCACCGCCTACGGCGAGATCCGCATGGGCATGACCAATCCCATCGCCTCGTACGCGCAGCGTCCGCTGGGCGCGCCCACGGTGTTCAATTTCTACGAACCTGACTACCAGCCGCCGGGCCCGCTGGCCGACGCCAACCAGTTCGCGCCGGAAATGCAGATCATCAACGAAACCACGACCTACTCCATTTCCAACAGCCTGGAGGACTACACCTTCCAGTACTACGTCGGCATGCCCAATCCGCCGGCCGACCGGCCGCTGATCGACGTCGGCGCGCTGGCCGCGCTGTCATCCTCGCCGGCGGCGATGGTGGAAGAGGTCAACCAGAAAATGCTGTACGGCTCGATGTCGGCCAACATGCGCAGCACGCTGACCAGCATGCTGAGTTTCATGAACGGCGCCACGCCCAGCGAGAAGGCCCGCTCGCTGCTGCAGCTCACCGCCATGTCGCCCGAATTCGCCACGCAACGCTGAGGAATGCCGCGATGAAACAGTCCGAACACAACCGCCGGCAGTTCCTCAAGGCCCTGGGCACCACGCTGTGCGCCGGCGGCGCTTCGGCTCTGCTGCCCCAGCTCAAGCTGATGGGCTCGGCCGTGGCCGCCACCCGGGCGCCGGTGCAGGATTACCGCGCACTGGTCTGCGTCTATCTCGCCGGCGGCAACGATTCCTGGAACATGCTGCTGCCCTATGACACGGCCCGCCACGGCGTCTACGCCACGGCGCGCGGCGGCATCTACAACGCCACCACCAACGCAGCCGGCCTGGGCATAGACCGGGCGCTGCTGACCAGCCAGTTCCAGATCACCGACGCGGCCGGCAGCGGCCAGTACGCGGTGAACCCGGGCAATGCCAACTACCCGACCGGCATGAGCGACGTCGCGAACATCTACCGCGAAAACAAGCTCGCCTTCATCGCCAACTGCGGCACCCTGGTACGCCCCATCACCAAGACCGAGTACAACGCCACGCCTTCGCTGCGCCCGCCGCAGCTGTACTCGCACAACGACCAGGAAAATCTCTGGCACCTGGCGCGCACCAGCTTCGCCAACGAGGGCTGGGGCGGCCTGGTCGCCGACCGCGTGCGCCTGGACAACATCAACCAGGCCCTGTCACCGTGCATCTCGCTGGCGGGCTCCAACCGCTTCGAGGTCGGTCTGGATACCTTCCCCTACCAGATGTCCTCCAGCGGCCTGACCGGTCTTTCCAATATCTACAATTCCAGCAGCAGCACCGGCGGCCAGTTCGGCTCCCAGCGCGCCGGCGCGCTGGACCTGCTGCTGGCCGACACGGCCAATCCGTCGCTGCTGACCCGGGAATACGCCCGCACCTTCAAGCGCGGGCGCGATCTGTACGACCTGATCAACTCCGCCCTGACCGCCGCCGACGGCTCGGGCAATGTGACCACGGTCTTCCCCTCGGGCAACTCCCTGGCCGACCAGCTCAAGATGGTCGCGCGCATGATCAAGATTTCGCGCGAGGACAGCGGCCAGATCCGCCACAAGCGCCAGATCTTCTACGTGCGCTTCGGCGGCTTCGACCTGCACGACAACCTGATGTCCACCGCCACCAACGGCCATGGCGCCCTGCTCAACCGCGTCTCGCAGGCGCTGGGCGCGTTCTGGGCCGCGCTGGGCGAGATCGGCGCGCGCAACGAGGTAACTACCTTCACCATGAGCGAATTCGCGCGCACGCTCAGTTCCAACGGCAACGGTTCCGACCATGCTTGGGGCGGCGTGCAGATGGTGATGGGCGGTGCGGTCAACGGCGGCCGCCTCTACGGCAGCTTCCCCGACCAGGCGCTCAACAACGCGATCAGTTTCAGCCGCGGCCAGACCATTCCGTCCACCAGCGTGGACCAGGTCGCCGCGACCCTGGCGCGCTGGATGGGCGTGACCAATACCAACGACCTCAACGCCATCTTCCCCAACCTGCCGAACTTCGCCAGCGGCAACCTGGGCTTCATGGCCTGAAAAACGGCACGGGACGGCATTGCGCCGTCCCGCCGGGTGAAACGGCAGCCCCGGCGCGGCGACGCGCCGGGGCTTTTTTGCATCAGAAGCGCGCGCTGAATTCCAGGCCCCAGGTGCGCGGCTCGTTGAGGAAGCCGACCAGGTTGTTGAAATCCAGCCCGCCGACGATGACTTCGCGGTCGGTGATGTTGCGCCCGAACAGGGCGACCTCGTAATCGCCGTAGTGCCAGTTGTAGCCCAGGCGCAGACCGCCTTCGAGCAGCGGCTTGCCGGTGAACTCCACCGATTCGTACAGGAAGAAGTTCACCTTGCTGCGATACGCCCAATCGGTATAGATGTAGAATTCGCCGCTTTCCAGCGGAATGCCGTAGCGCGCCGTCACGTTGTAGACATGCTTGGGCGCCTGCGGCAGCGGATTGCCGTCGATGCGCACGGTGCCGGCCACGCTGCCGGCGGGATCCAGCACGGTGCAGGGCGCGCCGCACTTGAACACGGTGAGGTCGCGGTCCTGGATCTCGGTGTCGTTGAAGCTGGCGCCGGCGGTGACGAGCAGGTGGTCGCCGAGCAGGGCTTCCAGATCCAGTTCCACGCCGCGGCCCACCGCCTTGTCCGCATTCACCAGACGCGCGATGTTGGCATTGCCGCCGACTGCGGTGAGCTGCGGATCGTCGATGGTGTAGTGGTACAGGGCCAGGCCCAGGCGCAGGCGGTTTTCCAGCAGTTGCGCCTTGAGGCCGCCTTCCCAGGACAGCACGGTTTCGGATTCGGCCACCGTCACCAGCTCGTCGCTGGGCAGGGTTGCGTCGGCGAACATCAGGCGGCCCTGCACGCTGGGGGCGCGGAAGCCGCGCGCGACGCGGCCGTACAGGTTCACCGCCTCGCTGGCCTGGTAGACCGCGCTGAGGTCCCAGCTCACGTCGGTATCGCTGGGGCTGATGCGGATGGGCGCGATCGGCGGACCGAACGGCCCCTGCACGCGCGCCGCGGTGAATTCCTTCTGGTCGTCGCTGTAGCGCAGGCCGCCGCGCAGCTTGAGGCGTTCGGTCAGGTCGAAATCGGCCGAGGCGAACACGGCCCAGGCTTCGTTGTCCTGGCTCTGCGTGGCATAGCCGTTCTGCGGCTGGCCCGGGGCCAGGGTGTCGTAGCTGAAGGTGTCGACGTCGATGGATTCATCGAAGCCGAATACGCCGGCCTGCCAGTCGAAGCGGCCCCATTCGTTGGATTCGATGCGGAATTCCTGGCTGAGCTGGCGGTGCTTGGGCAGACCGTCGGCGGATTCGGCCGGGAACGGGATCAGGCCGGGGCCGTAGTTGCCCTCGCCCAGGAATACCGCGCCGTAGCCGCCGTCGATATCGCCGCGGCTGTAGGAATCCACGGTTTCATAGCCGGTGATCGAATGCAGCGTGGTGCTGCCCAGGTCCCAGCGCAGGCGCAGGTTGGCGCCGAACTGCTTGAGATCCTGCGAATTGACGCCGTCGATGCTGACCTGGTCGCGGCGGAAGCCTGGCACCAGGTCGTTCGTGCCCGGCTGGATGATATTGGCGCGGAACAGGCGCGCCGTGCCGTCGAGCTTGCGCGCGTGCAGGTTCAGCAGCGCATCGAACTCGTCGCTGGGCGCGTGCAGGAACTGCAGGCGCGCGGCGCTCTCGCGGTAGCCTTCCAGATCGTCGCCGGGGCCGTTGCGGGTGTTGTCGACCCAGTCGTCGCGACGCTGGTGCAGCACCGACAGGCGCGCCGAGGTGCTCTCGCTCAGGCCGCCGGTGACTGCGCCGGAAAGATTGATGCTGCCGTAGCGGCCGTAGCTGACCCGGCCGAAGCCGCCGAACTCCTGTTCCGGCCGGGCCGACTCGAACTTGATGACGCCGGCCGGCGAGTTGCGCCCGAACAAGGTGCCCTGAGGGCCGCGGGCCATTTCCACCTGGTCCAGGTCGAAGATGGGAAAGCCCTTGAGGATGGGGTTTTCCTGCACCACGCCGTCGTAGACCAGCGATACCGGCTGGGAGGCGTTGAGGTCGAAGTCGGTATTGCCCAGGCCGCGGATGTAGAAGCGCGGGAAGGCACGGCCGAAGGAGGATTCGATGTTCAGGCTGGGCAGGCGTCCGGCCAGGAAGCGGATGTCGTCGCCGCCGGAACCCAGCACTTCGAGCTTCTCGGCCTCCACGGCGGTAATCGCCATGGGCACGTCCTGGATGTTCTCCACCCGGCGCTGGGCGGTGACGGTGACCGTCTCCAGCGCGGCGGCCTCGCCGCCGCGGCGGGCTTCCTCCTCGCGCTGTTCGGCATCCTCGGCCCGGGCCTGGACCGGCAGGGCAAGCAGGATGGCGGCGGCGAGGCCGCCCAGTTGCAGCCCGCGGCGGGCACGGAAATTCGACGTCTTCATGGAATCCGGTTCCTGATGGCGATGGACGAACGTCTGCTGGGAAGCCGCACCGGCCGCCGCCGCGCCGTCCCGGCCCCCGCCCGGACGTCACTGCGGCCCCCGAGGCTGCGGAAGCGGCTGGCTGAACTGTGCCCAAAAATGGCCGCTGGCGCCATCGGGCCGCCATCGCCACCGCACCCGGCAGCGGCGGCCCTTTGGCTTCAACGACTTGCCAGCAGCGTTCCGGCCCCGCTAGAATCCGCGACTCCGTGCGCCGTCCGGTGCCGGGGGCCTTGCCTCACCGCATGCCGTCACTGCAGACGTGACATGGACGGGAGGCTGCGCCGGGCATCCGTCCGGTGCCATCCACAAGGAGTTTCCATGCGTCATTATGAAATCGTGTTCCTGGTCCACCCGGACCAGAGCGAACAGGTGCCCGCCATGATCGAGCGTTACAAGACGCTGATCGAAGGCGACAAGGGCGCCATCCACCGTCTGGAAGACTGGGGCCGCCGCCAGCTGGCGTTCCCGATCCAGAACCTGGCCAAGGCCCATTACGTTCTGATGAACATCGAGTGCAGCCAGACCGTGCTGAACGAACTCGAATCGGGCTTCCGCTTCAACGATGCCGTGCTGCGCCACCTGATCCTGGTGCGCGACGAAGCCGTCACCGAGCAGTCCTTCATCATGAAGTCCAAGGACGAGAAGGCGGGCGACCGCCGCCGTCGCGATGACGATGAAGGCGGTTTCGGCGGTAATGCCGAATCCAGCGATTCCGAAGCGGCCTGAGCCAGGAGCCCACCATGTCCAAGTTTTTCCGTCGCAAGAAGTTCTGCCGCTTCACCGCCGAAGGCACGGTCGAGATCGACTACAAGGATCTGAACACCCTGCGCCAGTACATCGGCGAGACCGGCAAGATCGTCCCCAGCCGCATCACCGGCACCAAGGCCAAGTACCAGCGCCAGCTCGGCGTCGCCATCCAGCGCGCCCGCTTCCTGTCGCTGCTGCCGTACTGCGACAACCACTGAGCCTTTTGCGATGGCGTCCGGTTTCCGGATGCTATCCCTCTCGTCGGCGGCATCCCCGCCCATGAGACGCAATACCCCCTCGCCCCCCAAGCTCGCTTGGGGGAGAGGGTCGGGGTGAGGGGGCAACGCCCAACCCGCATCGAAGTTCGATTTTCGCCACCGGCCCGCATCGCGAGCTGTCACGCGAAAACCCGGCGGCGAAGCAACGGACGCGCCGCCCCTCACCCAACCCTCCCCCCACGCGCCTGCGGCGCGTGGGGGGAGAGGGCTTCAACCACAGTTTCGCGACGTTTAGCGACATCGCGATTCGGACAGCCACCGCTGCATCCGCACCGCCGCAATCCTGCCGTCAGCGGCCGCAAGGCCAGGCAACGGCGCCGGGTGCTAACGAATCGGAGAATCCCATGGAACTGATCCTGCTGCAGAAAGTGAAGAACCTCGGCGTGCTGGGCGACAAGGTCAAGGTCAAGCCGGGCTACGGCCGCAACTACCTGGTCCCGACTGGCAAGGCCGTGCCGGCCACCGCCGACAACGTCGCCCAGTTCGAACAGCGCCGCGCCGAGTTTGAAGCCAAGGCCAACCAGATCCTGTCCGGCGCCGAAGCGCGCAAGGCCACCCTGGAAGGCGCCAGCGTCACCCTCAGCGCGAACGCAAGCCCGGAAGGCAAGCTGTTCGGCTCGGTCGGCCCGCGCGACATCGCCGAAGCCTTCACCGCCGCCGGCAAGCCGCTGGAAAAGTCGGAAGTGGTCATGGGCGAAGGCCCGCTGCGCCACATCGGCGAATTCGAAGTGCAGGTCCACCTGCACGCCGACGTACACACCACGGTCAAGGTCGTCGTCACCGCCGCCTGATCGTGCGCGGCGCCGGACGGCATGGCCGTTCCAGCCCCGCAGCACACTGAAGTACCCGGACGGGCGCCCCAGGGCGCCCGTTCGTTTTGAGGGCAGGCGCGTGCAGGCAGGCCGGCCGGAAAACGGTCCCGGTGCCGGCCGGAGCTTTACGCGGGGAACGGATGCGGCAGTGAACGCCGTCCGCGCCGCGCCGCGCAGACCGCTGAACGCCATACACGCCGCTGCACAACTTACCCACAGCTTGTTGTCTCGACAGATGGGACGGCGCTTCGCATCATCGGAAGCCGTGCCAGTCGCTCGCCGCGAGAATTCAATGGCCGCCACGCCCGATCGCAAACCCGCTGCCGCGCGCAGCATGGACGCCCTGCGCGTACCGCCGCATTCCGTCGACGCCGAACAGGCCGTGCTGGGCGGACTGATGCTGTCGCCGGAGGCCTGGGACAAGGTCGCCGACCGTCTCACCGAGGAAGATTTCTACCGCAAGGACCATCGCGTGATCTTCCGCGCGATCACCGAGCTGTCCAACAAGAGCATGCCCTGCGATGCGGTGACGCTGGGCGAATGGTTCGAATCCCAGGGCCTGGCCGACCTGGTCGGCGGCACCGCCTATATCCTGCAGCTGGCCAATACCACGCCCAGCGCGGCCAATATCGCGGCCTACTGCGACATCGTGCGCGAGAAGTCGGTGCTGCGCCAGCTCATCGACGCCGGCACCGAGATCGCCAGCGACGGCTTCGCGCCGGAAGGCCGCAGCACCCAGGAAATCCTCGAAAGCGCCGAGCAGCGCGTGTTCCGCATCGCCGAGACCGGCGCACGCGGCCGCAGCGGCTTCGTGCCCATGCGCACCGCGGTGAAGGACGCCTTCGCCATCCTGCACCACCGCTTCGAGAACCGCGGCACGGTCACCGGCATTCCCACCGGCTTCACCGACCTGGACGAACTCACCGCCGGTCTGCAGCCTTCGGACCTCATCATCGTCGCCGCGCGCCCGGCCATGGGCAAGACCGCGTTCTCCCTCAACATGGCCGAATACGCCGCGATGAAGACCAAGCGCGCGGTAGCCGTGTTCTCGATGGAAATGTCCGCCTCGCAGCTGGCCTTCCGTCTGATCTCCTCGGTGGGCCGTATCAACCAGCAGCATTTGCGCAACGGCGACATTCAGGAAGAGGAATGGCCGCGCGTGACCAGCGCGATCACCCTGCTGTCCGAAGCCAAGATCTTCATTGACGACACCCCCGCGCTGTCGCCCTCGGAACTGCGCGCGCGCTGCCGCCGCCTCAAGCGCGAGCACGACCTCTGCCTCATCGTGATCGACTACCTGCAACTGATGCAGGTGCCCGGGAACAAGGAGAATCGTGCCACCGAAATTTCAGAAATCTCGCGCAGCCTGAAGGCGCTGGCCAAGGAGCTGCATGTGCCGGTGATCGCCTTGTCCCAGCTCAACCGCTCGCTGGAACAGCGCCAGGACAAGCGCCCGGTCATGGCCGACCTGCGCGAATCCGGCGCTATCGAGCAGGACGCGGACATGATCATGTTCATTTACCGCGACGATTACTACAACCAGGATTCACCGGACAAGGGACTGGCGGAAATCATCATCGGCAAGCAGCGTTCCGGACCTACCGGGAGTGTGAAGCTGACCTTCCTTGGGCAGTATACGAAGTTTGAGAATCATGCTTCGGATAATTATCTCGGGTCGTATGAGTGAGGCAGGATTGGTGATTAGGGCCCGGGGTTGGCAGAGCCCCGGAATACGCAATGGATATTTTTATAGTTTCAGTCTTTTTTGACAAATTTCCGGCGACCGCACTCCGGATTGACTTGAGCCTGCCGATTTCGTGCCTGGACAAGGATCCGCGCCGGAAAAGCCCTCTCCGATTGGAGGAGAGGGGTGGGTGAGGGGGCAACGCTTCAGCTCACCGCTCCGCCCAGGTTTTCACGCAAAGCTGCATTTTGAAGATCGCGGCGAAAATCTTGTGTGACTGCTGATTCCGGCGTCGCCCCCTCACCCCAACCCTCTCCCCCAAGCAAGCTTGGGGGAGAGGGAGCGCTCCGAATCTCCAGCCCCGAACCCCAAGCGCCCACTCGAATCCCGAACCTCGAATCCCGAACCTCGAATCCCGAACCTCGAATCCCGAACCTCGAATCCCGAACCTCGAATCCCGAACCTCGAATCCCGAACCTCGAATCCCGAACCGAACCCCGAACTTCGAATCCCGGATACCAGGTCCCAAATCCCGAATCGACCCTCATGAGCCGCACCACCGTAGCCACCATCCACCTCGACGCCCTGCGTGCCAACCTCGCCCGCATCCGTGCGCTCAGCGCCGGCGCCAAGGTGATGGCGGTGGTCAAGGCCGATGGTTACGGCCATGGCCTGGAACGTGTGGCGCGGGCGCTGGCCGATGCCGATGCCTTCGGTGTCGCGGCGATTGCCGACGGGCAGCGTCTGCGGGCGGCGGGACATGCGCAGCGCATCGTGGTGCTGTCGGGGCCGGACGAGGCGAATGATCTGGCCGAAATGCGCCGTCTGCGCCTGGATGCGGTGATCCATCATCCCAGCCAGATCGAATGGCTGGAGGCCGACACAGATCCGCGCCCGCTCGCGGTCTGGCTCAAGCTCGATACCGGCATGCACCGGCTGGGCTTCGCGCCCGAAGCCGCGCAGGCCGCCCATGCACGCCTGCGGGCGGTGGGCTCGGTGGAAGACGAAATCGTGCTGATGACGCATTTCGCCGCGTCCGACGAATTCGACAACGGCGCCACCGCGGCGCAGATCGCGCGTTTCAACGCCGTCACCGCTGCCCTGCCCGGCCCGCGCTGCCTGGCCAATTCCGCCGCCATCCTGGGCTGGCCGGCCGCGCGCGGCGACTGGGTGCGCGCCGGCGGCCTGCTGTACGGACTGTCGGTGGTCGCCGGCACGAGCGGCAGCGAACTGGGTTTCGCACCGGCCATGAGCCTGAGCACACGCCTGATCGCGATAAACCCGCTGCGCCGCGGCGAGTGCGTCGGCTATGCCGGCACCTGGGAATGCCCCGAGGACATGACCATGGGCGTCATCGCCATCGGTTACGGCGACGGTTATCCGCGCAGCGCGGCCAGCGGTACGCCGGTGCTGATCGGCGGCGAACGCGCCGAAATCATAGGCCGCGTGTCCATGGATCTGATCACCCTGGATCTGCGCAACGCGCCGTCGGCACGCATCGGCGACCGCGTATTGCTGTGGGGCCGCGGTCTGGCGGTGGAAGAAATCGCCGGACGCGCGGGCACGATCAGCTACGACCTGACCTGCGGCATGACCAAGCGCGTGCTGTTCGTCGAGGACTGAGACCCGTGTACTGCGCTGGCCGCGTGCGGCTGTGGGCCGCAGCCCGGCGGTGGAAGAAGTATCCGGTCGCGCCGCCGCGATCAGCTGCGGCGTGACCAAGCGCGTACTGGTCGTCGAGGACTGAGGCCCGCGCACAGTGGCGGCCGCGTGCGGCTGTGGGGCCGCAGCCCGGCGGCGGAAGAAGTACCCGGTCGCGCCGGCGCGATCAGCTGCGACCTGATCCGCGGCCTGAGCAAGCGCATGCTGTTCGTTGAAGACCGGGTTGCGCGCGCGCCGACCTCCGCGGGCCAATGGCAGCCGCGGCCAGAACGTCAGTCTCGCCATCTGCGATCCGCCGCAGCCATCCTGCGCGCCGTTTGCGTCCGCGCCGCCGCCTCGGCGACGCTATCCCCTCGCCACAGCTATCAGGACCGCCCATGGCCAAGGCCAAGACCGCCTACGTCTGCAACGAATGCGGCAGTGAACACAGCAAATGGCAGGGGCAATGCGCCGACTGCGGCGCCTGGAACTCGCTCAGCGAAATCGTGCTCAGCCCGGCGGCGAAGAATGCCCCGGCCGCGGCGCGCCGCAGCGGCTACGCCGGCGACGCCACCGCACCGCGCGTGCTGTCGCTGGATGCGGTGGCGCAGACCGTGGAGGCGCGCACGTCGATCGGCATAGGCGAGCTGGATCGCGTGCTCGGCGGCGGCCTGGTCGAAGGCTCGGTGGTGCTGATCGGCGGCGATCCGGGCATAGGCAAATCCACCTTGCTGCTGCAGATGCTCGGCGCCCTGGGCGAACGCCTCAACGGCCTCTACGTCACCGGCGAAGAATCCCTGGCCCAGGTCGCGGCGCGCGCCCAGCGCCTGGGGCTGCCTCTGGCGCCGCTGCGCGCGCTGGCCGAGACCTGCGTGGAACGCATCGTCGAACACGCCGCCGCGCACAAGCCCAAGGTGCTGATCATCGATTCCATCCAGACCATCTGGACGGAACTGCTGACCGCAGCGCCCGGGTCGGTCAGCCAGGTGCGCGAATCGGCGGCGCGGCTCACGCGCTTCGCCAAGGAATCCGGCATCAGCGTGTTCCTGGTCGGCCACGTGACCAAGGAGGGCGGCATCGCCGGCCCGCGCGTGCTGGAACATATGGTCGACGCCGTGCTGTATTTCGAAGGCGAATCCGGCAGCCGCTTCCGCGTGCTGCGGGCGTTCAAGAACCGCTTCGGCGCAGTCAACGAACTCGGCGTATTCGCCATGTCGGAAAAAGGCCTGCGCGAAGTGCCCAATCCTTCCGCCATCTTCCTCTCCGCCCACGCCGGCCCCACGCCGGGCAGCGCGGTCATGGTCACGCGCGAAGGCACGCGGCCGCTGCTGGTGGAAGTGCAGGCCCTGGTCGATCAGTCGCCGCTGGCCAATCCGCGCCGCGTCGCCCTGGGCCTGGAACAGAACCGCCTGGCGATGCTGCTGGCGGTATTGCACCGCCACGGCGGCGCAGCGGTCTACGATCAGGACGTGTTCGTCAACGTAGTCGGCGGCATCCGCGTACAGGAAACCGCCGCCGACCTGCCCATCCTGTTCGCCATTCTCTCCAGCTTTCGCGACCGCGCCCTGCCCGACAAGCTGGTCGCCTTCGGCGAAGTCGGCCTGTCCGGCGAGATCCGCCCCGTGCCCAACGGCGAGGAACGGCTCAAGGAAGCCGCCACGCACGGTTTCCTCAAGGCCGTGGTGCCCAAGGCGAACGCACCGAAGAAGGCAAGAATTGGAGAAATGGAAATTGTCGGCGTGGAGCGCCTGAGCGAGGCGCTGAACGCAATTCTCTGAACTGCCTGCGCATGCCGGCTGCCGCTGCAAAGCAGTCGCCGGCTGCGCGGGCGTCAGTACCGCATCAGTCTTTCTTCGCCGCCGGCGGTGCCGGCAGCGCATCCTTGAACGCCTCGACCTGTATGCGCACCAGGATGCGGCCCATGCCGTTGTCGGCGTACTGGCTCATGCCCCAGTCGGCCCGGTCCAGCGTGGCCTGTGCATCGGCGCCGCAGACCGGCTTCTTGTAGTAGAAATGTTCGGTGCAGGTGAGGCTGTTGATCTTGAGCTTCAGCGGCTTGGTCACGCCGCGCAGCGTGAGCTTGCCGTCGACTTCCACCGGCTTGTCGCCTTCGAAACGCAGTTCGCCGGCATAGGTCATGACCGGGAACCGGGCAGTATTCAGCCAATCCGCGGTGACAGCGTGTTCGTGCATGGAATCCAGGCCGAAATCGATGCTGTCGGTATCGACCTCGACCTTGACCGAACCCTTGTGGGCCGCCAGGTCCAGGCTGATCTCGCCGCGGCTGCGGTTGAACTTGCCGCGCCAGGTGGAAAGTCCCATATGCGGCATTTCCAGGCTGGGATAGGTGTGCTCCGGGTCGATCACGTACTTCTCCGGCGCAGCGTAGGCCGGCAGGGTGACGGCAAAGGCCAGCAGGCCGAACAGGCAGGGATGCAGGTTCATGGCGCAAATCCTCGGGCAGGGTGGGAACGGACGGTGAAGCCGCGGCCGCAGGATAGACGCCTGGGGCCGCGGCTTGCAGGAGCGTCGAACCAGGGCACTGCGGATCGACATGGCCGGCGCGTGGATCATGTCGCAGCGATGGCCGCGACTGCGGCCGCCCCACGCGGATTCATCCTCTACCGATCTGTGAAACCGCGTACGCCGATCACCATCCCCTCGCCATTGAAGCGGACGATGATGTAGCTGCTGGGACCGGTGGAATAGATCCAGTCCTCGCCTATCTGGGCGCCGTTTCGTCCTATCACCGCCCTGCGCCTGGACGGCTCGCCGCCCGCATCCATCACCCGCTTTTCGGTATCCCCCGCGGAAATCACCTTGCTCCCGAGCCGAACGGTCGAACTCGAAGAACCTGTATCCGCACCGGCCAGGCCGGCGTAAAGCAACACAAAAGCAATCACTGCAAATCGCATAAATCCCCCCCGTTACTGTCTGATGGACTGTCTCTACTGTCGCCGGGGCGCCTGCACTCCCAGCGTAATAGCGATCGCGTGGCGCGGACGGGCGTCCTGCTGAGGATCGGGACACCCACTTGCTGGCTCCTTCCCTAAGTCCGGACACCCAACGAATCAGGAGACAACGAATCAGGACACCCAATGAATGAAACGCGGCGAAGCGGCCCCAGGCTGTTGGACGTACGAGCCCGCCATCCATCAAACACCCGTGCCAGAAATCGAGAAACCTGAAGAAACCGGATCGACCGGCTTGGCGGGAGGAATGATTCGAGACAACCACCAACCATCGCGAGCCGGTCCGTCTTCCGATTCAGAAAGTCCCATCCCTAGGCAAATCAGCCCTCTAGGGCATATCAGGACACCCACAAACCGCCTGCTTGGCTGACTCAAGCCTGTTTCCCCGCTAGATCAGCGCTAGATCAGGACACCCACAAATCGAGCGAACCGCGACACCTTCGACCATTAGCCCCGACCGGCCCGCCTTCCGCTCCAGAAAGTCGCGTCCCGAGCACTCCGGGACACCCACAAATCCCCACCCGACCAACCGACCGCTCAGGCCAACCTGCCAGTCCCCCCAATACCCTTGCCCCATCGCCTTCACTCCCCGATGCTGCCCACTGCCCCACCTCGGCCCGGCTCCGATGTTGACCAGCCTCACCCTGATCCTTATCGGCTTCTCCATCGCCAGCGCGGTCCTGCTGCTGGGCGCCAACCTGGCCGGCTACGGGCCGCCGGAGCAGAGCTGGCTGTCGCGCCTGGCCGCCGTCGTACTGCTGGCCGGCCTGGCCTGCCTGCAATGGCTGCACGGCGACTATCTGCTGCACGGCGGAGCGCTATTCCAGGCGCGCTATTACGCCAGCCTGCTGTACCTGGTCGATCCGGCCTTCTACCTGTTCTTCCTTGGCGTGTTGCAGCCGCCGGCGGCGAGCAATCCGCTGCGCCTGCTGCATTTCGCGCCGGTGGTGCTGGCCTGGCTGCTGCCGGCAGCGGTGGCGATACCGCTGGCGTTCGCGTTCGGCGCACTGCACGCGCTGCTGCTGTGGCGGCTGGTGCACGCACTGCGCGCACAGCGCCGGCATTTCCGGCTGGAGGCCGCCGCCTTCGCCGTGTTCGCGCTGATCGCCCTGGCCATACTGGTGCTGGGCCTGACCGCGCCGCTGCACAGCGAGCGGAACTTCTTCCTCGGCTACGCCCTGCTGATCGGCCTGGCCTTCTGGCTGATCGTCTACCTCCTGCTGCGCTTCCCCGACCTGCTCGCGCGCGCCGCGGAGGCCGTGCGCAGCGCCTATGCCATTTCCACCCTGGGCCGTATCGACAGGGAACAGGTGCTGGCCCGGCTGCAGCGGCTGCTGCGCGAGGAAAAGGTCTATTGCGACGAGAACCTCAGCCTGGCCAGCCTGGCGCAGCAGCTGGAGCTGACGCCGCACCAGTTGTCGGAGCTGATCAACTCCAGCTACGGCGTGGGCTTCTCGCGGCATATCCGCGAGCACCGGGTCGAGGCGGCCAAACACATGCTGCTGGCCGAACCGGAGGCCTCGGTGCTGTCCGTCGGCCTGGCTGTGGGCTTCACCTCGCAGTCGAATTTTTACGCCGCCTTCCGCGAGATCACCGGCGAGGTGCCGGGCCGGTTCCGCAAGCGCGGCGGTGAACAATCGCCCTGATCGCAGCGTCCAGGCCCGGCGCCGCGGGCGCACTGGCCATCAGATGCCCTCGCCCAAGCCCGGCCGGAAAGCCGCAAGCTTGCGGAATTATCTTTTCGGAAATTGGCAAAGCACTGAAAAACAAACGGTTTCGTCACTAGCGAAAAAACCTGTTCCGCTTTTGTCATTGCGGAAGCGCCGGCGCCGCCGCCCGCGCAGGCTGGCCCCGTCCCTCCACGACGAGCCCCGCCATGTCCGCCCTGCCGCCCATCACGGTCTTTTTCGACAGCTACTGCCCGGTCTGCCGGCGCGAAGTTGCCAGTCATCGCCGCCGCGCGCCGGATGCGCCCATCGTCTGGCGCGACCTCGCCACCGATCCCGCCGCCCTGGCCGGCCAGGATTTCGGCCTCGACGCCGCCCTGGCCCTGCTGCATGTGCGCGACGCCCAGGGCCGGCTGCATATCGGCCTGGCCGCGCACCTGCAGCTGTGGGAGCGGCTGCCGGGCTGGCGCCATCTGGCCGCGGCGCTGCAGCGGCTTGCCTGGCTGCAGCGTCCGCTGGAAATGCTGTACCGGCTGTTCACCCGCCACCGTCCGGGCCTGGCCCGGCGCCGCCGGGAGCGCCGCCATGGCTGAGGCGTCCCTGCTGCACTGGCGCGACCTCGCCGGCCTGACCCCGGCCCAGCGCGCGGCCGAACTGCTGCTGCCGCTGCCCTGGCTGATCCTCGCGCTGGCATTCGCGCAGTGCGGCTGGTTCGCGGCCGGCGCCGTGGCGACTGCGCTGTTCTTCACCGCGGGCCTGCGCCTGACCCATGACGGCTACCACCGCAATCTCGGCCTGAGCCCGGCCGGCAACGATCGCCTGCTGTTCCTGCTCAGCGTGCTGCTGGGCGGGGCGCTGCACGCGATCGAACACACGCATCTGCACCATCACCGCCACTGCCTGGCCGAGGACGATCTGGAAGGCCGCATCAGCCATCTGGGCCTGGCCGCCGCCATGCTGCGCAGTCCGCTGTATCCGCTGCAGATCCATTGGCATACCTGGCGCCGCGGCACGCCGCGCCAGCGCCGCTGGATGCGGCGCGAACTGCTGGCCATCGCGCTGGTGCAGTGCTTGGTCTGGAGCAGCGGCAGCGCCGCGCTGCAATGGATTGCCTTCTGTCTGCTGTGCGCCAATGCGGCGGTGCCGCTGGTCGGCATCTGGAGCGTGCATCGCGGCTGCGCGCGGGACCCGGGCCGCGCGCGCAGCAGCCGCAGCAGGCTGCTGGCGCGGCTCAGCTTCAACATGCTGTATCACCACGAACATCACCGCTATCCGGGCGTGCCGGCGCGGCATCTGGGCGAACTGGCGCGACGCCTGGCCGCGCACGGCACCGCGCCGCCGGCGCTGCCGCTGCTGGGCGGCCTGCAGCGAGCGGCTGCGCCCGGGCAGGCGGATGCGGACCGCGACGCGCCGCAGGATTTGCCGTCCGCTGCAACGGCCGCGGCGGCCGCCCGCTCCACCCGGCCGCATAAGGGACCGTCGCGCGCCGGCCGTTGCCGCAGGCCGCCGGGTCTGCGACGGCGCCAACTGCGCCTCGCCGCCTTCGCCTTGCTGCCGCTGCTGGCCGGCTGCGGCCACCGCCACGCCGGCACGCTGCAACTGGATGTCTGCGCGCTGGCCGGGCCGGCCGTCGCCACGCTGATCGCCGAACCGCTGGCCCTGCCCGGCCAGGTGCGGCCGCCGCTGGCCGGCAGCTGCCAATTCCGCGCCGTAGACGATGCGCAGCATGCGCCGCAGATAGAAGTACAGCTGTATACCGAAGCCGCCGCCGCGCGCACGCGCCTGCCGCTGGCGCAGACCTTGCGCCTGATCCTGGCCGAAGCCGGCAACACCTACGGCGGCGCGGACATCCTCGCCTTCGACAAGGTGGCCGAAACCAATGTGGCCTACGGCGAAGCCGCCCAGCCGCGCCTGCTGGTGCTGGCCGAAGGCGGCGTGATCCTGGAAATCCAGCTGCGCGGCGTGTATCGCCAATCGGCGGTGGAGCTGGCCATCCAATTGTGGAAAACGCTCAAGATCTATCGGCCGCCCGCGCCAGCTGGAAACACCCCGTCCGCCTGATCCGGCAAATCGCCCGGATCACATCGTCCGCCGGTCCGGAAGGGCGCAGCCTGCACCAGCGTCACGCGCGTCTGCATGCAAACCCGCCACGCAAGCCGCGTCGAAACAGAAACAAGCCGCACCGCCGCCCGACGGGAAATGCAGGCGCGCGGCTGGCGGCCCGATACAGCGTTCGGCCGGCCGCCACGCAGCAAATACATGGCCGCAGCGGCCGCCGGCCCGGCGCCAGGGGATCGGCCGCGAAAAAACGGCACGCCGCTTCAACGGCGCTCAAGGACCGAAGTCGCCGCGAAAGATCCGATCCGTCACCCGGGAAATACGGCCGACCAGCAGATCCCGCGCGCTCGCGGCCTGGCAATCCGCCGCGACGGTGCCCACGAATACCGGCTGGTCGTCCCACAGGCTCAGGCGTGCGAACCACTGCATGGGCACATCCGCAGCATCGCAGCCCGGCGGCTGTCCCGGCATGGCAACCACGGTGGCACCGTTGCGCCCGAAGGCCGCGTCGAGGCCGTCGCCAGTGCTGTCGCTGCCGACATTCACCCGCGCCAGGTAGATGCCATCGGCGCCGCTCAGCGAAGCGGCGTACATCACACGTTCGCCGCCGGCCATGACGACGAGGTTGAGCGCACTGCCCGCCATCTCGCCATATCCCGCGATCAGCGGCAGCTCCACCTCGTGGCTGTCCGTCGCGCGCAGGATCTGCAGGCGCGGCACCTTCACGCCGCCGGCGCTCGCATACAGATGCATGCCCAGCGCCATGACGCCGGGCCTCACCATGCGTCCGCCGTGCACGGAATAAACCCACGGCCCGACAGGTCCCAGCTCGACCGCATCCCCGGCAAGGTTCACGCCGTCCAGCACCTGGCGGAACCAGGTGAAGCACCAGCCCGCATTGCCGCCGGCATCCTGCCGGCTGATGCCGGCAATCCACAGATCGCCGTTCGGCGCATAGCCGGCTGCGGCGATGTAGCCGCCGTAGGCGTGCGTTCCGCCGCTGAGCAGGCGCGAATCGCGCAGCGTACCGTTGGCGTTGACGCGGATCAGTGCGGCCCGGCCGTCGCCGATACCGCTGCCGCCCAGTTCGCCGCTCAGCAGAATTTCGCCGCCCGTGCCGCGGTCCGCGCCGCGCAGGGTCATGAAGCCGGAATTGCTGCCTGGCAAGGCCGCCGGATCAATGCCCACGCGCCCGCCGCTGCCAAAGGCCGCGTCCGGCTGTCCGCTGGCGGCGATGCGCAGCAGTTCGATCTTGCCCGCAGGTGTCGTATAGGCCAGATCCAGGCGGCCGTCGCCCAGGCACAGATTGCGCGGCGGTGCGCCGGAAGGAGTTGCGATCGGATATTCGACGCGCCCCTGCACACCGTAGCTCGCGTCCAGCGATCCATCGGGCAGCAGCCGCGCGAGGGTCAGCATGCCCGATTCCGCACGCACGCCGACCAGCACCTGGCTGCCGGCGGGACCGGGGCAGATGCCGACCGCGCGGTCCTGCGCGGTGTCGCCCTGGGCCGAATCGACACGCACGAAACCGTTCCGGCCGAAATCGGCATCCATGACCGCGTTGTCGGCCGCGGCCGCCGGCAGCGCCGCCGCCAGCAGCAGAGCGCAAAGTCCCGATGACAATTGACTAATCATCTCCATCACCCATTTTCAGATAAGTAATATCAGTGGAAATACGCAGCCGGCTGCCGGCACGCTGCGCCTGCCGGCAATGCGGGACGGCCGGGAGCGGCGGCGGCGGTGGTGCCGGCTGCGAAAAGACCGGCTGTTTGGAACGGATTCCGTGCGGACAAGGCGGGAGTTCAGCCTGTTGCGACTGCAGCGCCGCTCACGCCTCCAGGCCGTCGGCGAACAGGCAGTCAGGCTCCAGCCCGCTGGACGGCGCCGGCAGCACGGCCGCGGCGCTTCGCCATCGTTTGCTCATCGTCTGCATTCCGGCCGCGCGGATTGCGGCCTTCCCGTCGCCATACGCAAAATGGCGCGGAATCCTCCGCTGCGGGACGCGCGCATCCATCACGCGGCAATACAGTTTTACTTGTACAAATAGTTAAGCGCCGTATCGCAACAGCGTGCCGCGAAAACAGGCGGCACACCGGACCGCGAGCACAGCCGGCGCAGGATCTTCCTGCACGCGCGAACGCACCCGCCTGCTGCAAACGGCACGGCCGCCGTGCAGACGAGGGCAACGCCTTTCTGCGGCGTTGCGGCAGGGGGGAGCGGTCTTCAGCGCGCGGGCTGCGCGCCGGACGCGGCCTCGCAGGCGGCGCCCAGTTCCGGCGCCAGCCAGGCGGCCCAGCCGCTCCAGCCTTGATTGCGCGCCAGCGCTTCGCGCAGTTGCGCGCGGGCGGTTGCGGTGCCGTCGCGGCGGCAGCGCGCGTAGGCGATCTGCGCCAGGCCGAAGCGCGCCGCCGGTCCTTCGCCGCGGCCCTGCTGCTGGCGCCAGGCCGCCACGGCCTGCAGGCGATCGATCGCATCCTGCCAGTCGCCGTGCATCAGCGCCGCCGTGCCGCGCAGCGCGCGGTCGTTCCACAGATCGGCGTGTTCGCCGGACCCGGCCTCGCCCCGCGCGATGCGTTCGTCCAGCAGGCGTATGGCCTCCTCGCTGCGGCCGTCGAGCAGCGCCAGCGTGGCGTAGTGATAGGTCAGCACGCCCAGCCACTGGTCTTCCTTGCCGTAGAAGGCGCGTGCTTCGCGCAGCACCTGGGCGTGCAGCGGCCGCGCCTCGTCCAGCTTGCGCTGGTTGACCAGGGCGCGCGCCAGGTAGCCCTTCAGCGGCAGCAACAGCTCGGGCTCGCCGAACGCCTGTGCCTCGGCCAGGTGCAGCGCCTCGCGCAGCCGCCGCTCGGCCCGCGGCACATCCACGCGCAGGTCGGCCACGGCGAGGTTGGACTGCGCCGCGAGATAGCTGCGCAGGCCCCGCAACGTGTGTAGGCGCGTGGCGGCAATCGCCGCGACGCGCTCGTAGCCGGCGCGGGCAAGCTCGCTTTCGCCGGCATCGTCGGCATAGACGGCGGCCTGCTGCTGCGCGCTGAGCAGATGATCCGGCGCGTCCTCGCCTTCCACCAGTTCCAGGGCGCGGGCGATATGCCGGCGCGCCCCGGACAGGTCGCCCAGCTTGTAGTCGTTCGATGCGCGCTCGGCATAGGCGCGCGACAGCATCAGCGCGTCCGGTTGCGGCATGGCCTGCAGCAGGGCTATGGCCCGGTCCGTGGCCGCGGCCGCGTCGCGGTTCCGGCCCAGGTACATCAGTGCGCCATTGGCAGCGAGCAGCAGCGCCGCGCGCGTGGCCGGGGCGCGCCGGTCGTCGCTGCCCAGTTTCTGCACGCTGCGCTCCAGCAGCTCGCGCGCCGAAACGTCGCCGCGCTCGGTTTCCGCCGGCCGCACTTCTTTGAACAGTTCGGTGAAATAGTCCGCCAGCGCCTGCGCGTTGTCGCGCTCGCGCTGTGCTTCGCGCAGCTGCCGGTCCAGCGTATACGAATGCCAGGCGGCGGCGGCGGCCAGGCCGGCGGCCGCCGCCAGCCACGGCCAGCGCCGGCGCAGGAAGTTGCGCAGCCGGTAGCCGCGTTCGCCGCGGCGGGCATCGACGGGTTCGCGCCGCAGCCAGCGCGTGAGATCCGCCGCCAGCGCCTCGGCGCTGGCATAGCGGTCCTGCGGCCGCTTGCGCAGGGCGCACAGCGTGATGGCGTCGAGATCGGCGTCGACGCCGGCCAGGACGCTACGGCGCGACGGCGGCGGCGGCGCGGATTCGTCGAGGATCGCCCCCAGCAGCACCGAGGGATCGTGCGCGTTGCCGTAGGGCGAAACGCCGGCCAGCAGTTCGTACAGCAGCACGCCCAGCGCATAGACATCGATGGCCACGCCGCCGGCGTCGATGCCGCGCACCTGCTCGGGCGCGGCATAGCGCAGGGTCATGCGGCCGCTGTTGGTCAGCGTCAGCGCTTCCTCGCCAAGCAGCCGCGCGATGCCGAAATCGAGCAGCTTGGGTTCGCCATCGGCACCGACCAGGATATTGGCCGGCTTCAGATCGCGATGGACGACCATGTGGCGATGCGCATGCGCCACCGCCGCCGCGACCTTGGCGACAAGCTGCACGCGCGCCGCCACGCCGCAGTTGGTGTCGGCGGCGTAGCTGTCCAGGCGCACGCCGTCGATGTACAGCGTGGCGAGGTACGGTGCGCCGCCGGCATCCGTACCACCGTCCACCAGCGCGGCGATGTTGGGATGCGCCAGTCCGGCAAGAATGCGCCGCTCGCGCTCGAAGCGGCGGCGGTCCTCCGCCGTCCAGGCGCCCGGCAGGATCTGCTTCAGCGCAACACGCTGCACGGCATCGCCCAGCTTGCGTTCGGCCAGCCACACGCGCCCCATGCCGCCGCGGCCCAGCTCGCGCAGCAGGCGGTAGTGGTCGATGGTCGGCGGCAGCGCGGCATCGCCGGGCTGATCCAGCAGCGCCAGCGGCTGTCCGGCCGCCGCAAGCTGGCTGCATAGATCAGCCGCCAGTGCCGCATCGACGGCCTGCCACGCGGCCAGCCGCCGGGCGCGCGCGGCCTCGTCCAGGTCGAGCAATTCAAAGAAAGCGTCCTTGCGCCGCTGATAGTCGGAAACCTTCATCGCTGCCCTGTCTCCGCCGGCCCCAGGCGCCGCCGGCTGGTAGCGGCGCGCGTTCATCTTACGGAAAAGCGCGGCGGTTTCTCCGCGGCGCGGGCCCTGCCCGCCCCGGCCGGCGCAGGGCGCGCAACACAGTGCGGCGCGCGGCGCGGGAATCGAATCCGCGACATCGCGCCAGCGGCACGAACGCCGTGCAGCGGAGAAAACGCCGCCGAATTGCCCAGGAAGCGGAACCGGCACAGCCAGAACCCACGAAACATGGACAAACGCCGTAAGGCTGGCGCTGCGGGTTCCGGGCTGCTCGTTCTATCCGCCGTGGCCGCGCCTGCCCGGCGCGGCAGCGCTGCTGTCCAGGACCACGCCGCGGCGGCGGCATAGGAAAAAGCCCGGCAGAATCTCCGCGCGGAACATGGCGGCCGCCGGCTCAGGCATGGCCGCCCGCGTCGCTGCACTCCAGCGCGCGCCGGCGCAGGAAAGCCTGTTCGCGCGTGTTGCGTGTCATCGCCGCGGCGCGCTGGAACTCCACCGCGGCTTCGGCACGGCGGCCCAGCTTGGCGAGCAGGTCGCCGCGCACGCTGGGCAGCAGGTGGTAGTTGGCCAGGGCCGGCTCGTCGCGCAGTTCGTCGGCGGCGGCAAGGCCGGCTTCAGGGCCGAAGGCCATCGCGATCGCCACCGCGCGGTTGAGTTCGATCACCGGCGAGGGCGACAGCTCCGCCAGCGCGTCGTACAGCGCGGCAATGCGCAGCCAGTCGGTGTCCTCGGCGCGCAGCGCACGCGCATGGCAGGCCGCGATCGCCGCTTGCAGTGCATACGGGCCCAGGCTGCCGCCGAGTTTCTCCGCCCGCTCCAGCGCAGCCAGGCCGCGGCGGATCAGCAGCCGGTCCCAGCGCGAACGGTCCTGTTCCAGCAGCAGCACGGGCTCGCCATCGGCACCGGTGCGCGCGGGCAGGCGCGAGGCCTGTATTTCCATCAGCGCGAGCAGTCCCTGCACCTCCGCTTCGCGCGGCATCAGCGCGGCAAGTATGCGCCCCAGCCGCAACGCCTCCTCGCACAGCTGCGGCCGCATCCAGTCGTCGCCGGCGGTGGCGGAATAACCTTCGTTGAATACCAGGTAGATCACGCCCAGCACCGAGGCCAGGCGCTCCTTCAGCTCCGCCGCCGCCGGTACTTCAAACGGCACGCGCGCAGCGCTGAGGCTGCGTTTCGCCCGTACGATGCGCTGCGCGATCGTGGGCTCGGGCTGCAGGAAGGCGCGCGCGATCTCGTCCGTGCTCAGGCCGCCGATCAGGCGCAGGGTCAGCGCCGCGCGCGCATCGGCCGACAGCACCGGATGGCAGGCAATGAAGATCAGGCGCAGCACGTCGTCGCCGACCGGATCGTCCAGCTGCTCGTCGGCCAGGGAAGCCTGCAGCAGTTCGCGCAGTTCCTGTTCCTGGCCCAGTTCGTCGTACTTGCGCGTGGCCATGTCAGTACGCCGCAGGCGGTCTATGGCGCGGTGCTTGGCCGCCGTCATCAGCCAGGCGCCGGGGTTCTGCGGCACGCCGCTCTGCGGCCATTGCTCCAGTGCGGCGACCAGGGCGTCCTGGGCCAGGTCCTCGGCCAGGCTGAGGTCGCGCACCAGGCGCATCAGCCCGCCGATCAGGCGCGTGGACTCCATGCGCCAGACCGTGGCGATGGCGGTATGCGAAGCCGTGCTCATGCGTGCTCTCCGTGTCGTGCAGGTGGGTGGACATTGGCAGGCCGGCGCCGCGCCGCCTACTGTTCGGCAATCGCCTTGATGCTGGCGAGGCCGGCCTCGAAATCCTTGCCCACCATCTTGTCCATGTCGAACAGCAGGTTCATCAGCTTGAACAGATACGGCTGCGGACCGTGCATGGCCCAGCGCAGTTCGCTGCCGCCGGCGACGGGCTGCAAGGTGAATTCGGCGGTATTGTGCGCCTCGAAGGGCTTGAGGAAATCCAGCTTGATGACGATGCGCGACGGCGGCACGGCTTCGAGGATTTCCATGCGCCCCTGGCCCACGTCCTTGTTGCCTTCCCAGGCGTAGACCGCGCCCTTGCCGCTGGCCGCGCCGCTGTAGTCGCGCTTGAGCGCGGGATCGCGCTTTTCCCAGGGCGACCAGGCCGTCCAGCGGTGGAAGTCGTCGATCAGCGGATAGATGCGGTCGGCGGGCGCGTTGATCCGGATGGCGCGTTCGACGCGGAAGGTGTCGGGCCGGAACGCCGCGGCGATCAGCACGGCGGCCAGGGCCAGTACAACGGCGAGCAGGATGTACTTGAGCATGGTCTTCCCCAGGTGCGGCCTTGAAATCGACGATAATTTCTTCAATCGCAGCCCGCGGCATCGCAGCCGCGGGCTGCGCCGGCGCTCACTGGCGCGCGGCGATCTCGGCGCGCAGGCGCTCTTCCTGTTCGCGCAGCTCCGGCGTGAACTCGGCGCCGAAGTCGTCGGCCTCGAACACCTGGCGAATCTCGATTTCGCTTTCCGCGCCGGTGGGATTGGGGCAGCGCTTGACCCATTCGATGGCCTCTTCCATCGAACGCACTTGCCACAGCCAGAAACCGGCGATCAGTTCCTTGGTTTCGGCAAACGGACCGTCGACGACGCTGCGCTGGCTGCCGGAGAAGCGCACGCGCGCGCCGCGGGAGCTGGGATGCAGGCCTTCGCCGGCCAGCATGATGCCGGCCTTGACCAGTTCCTCGTTGTACTTGCCCATCTCGGTGAGCAGTTCTTCGCTGGGCATTTCGCCGGCTTCGGTCTCGCGCGAGGCTTTGACAATGATCATGCAACGCATGGTGGTTCTCCTGTCACGGGTGGCTGGTGGTGGTTGTGCTGGTTGGCGGCTGATTCTGCTGAAGCGTCGAGCCAGGGAGTGTGGAATCGACAGGCCGCCGGAAATTTTTTTCTGAACGGGAGCGCGCGTGCGCAGCGGCTTCCGGGCAACGGGCAGCGGCGTCAATGGCGCGTGGCGGGCGCGGCGCGCCGGTCTTCCTCCTGCTCGCGCAGCGCCGGGGCGAGCGCGGCGCCGAAATCCTCGGCCTCGAACACCGGGCGAATCTCGATTTCGCCCATCGCGCCGGTGGGGTTGGGGCAGCGCCGCACCCACTCGACCGCTTCTTCCAGCGAACGTATCTGCCACAGCCAGAAGCCGGCGACCAGCTCCTTGGTTTCGGCGAAGGGTCCGTCGACAACCGTGCGCTGCGCACCGGAGAAATGCACGCGCACGCCGCGCGAACTGGGATGCAGGCCCTCTGCGGCCAGCAGGATGCCGGCCTCGGCCAGCGCCTCGTTGTACTTGCCCATCTCCGCAAGCATGCGGGTGGTTTCGGGATCGGGCTTCACGCCGGCTTCGGTGCCGGCGGTGGCTTTGACGATGATCAGGCAACGCATGACGGCTGTCCTCTCGCTGGCGGCGGCAGTGTGCTGCCGGTTCTGCTGAGGCGTCGAGCCAGGGCGGGCGGAATCGACACGCCGCGGGAAATTTTCTTCGCGCACAAAAAAGCCCGGCAGTCCAAGCCTGCCGGGCTGTGGAATACATCCCTCGCTACACGTGGCGCGGCGACGCCGCTATCCCGCCCGGCGATTCCGCCCCATCCCGATACTGAATCACCAATCCCGGCCGCTCACCCCGCCTGCACCAGGAGCTGCTTGGCAATCGCCCCCTGCAGCCTGCCCACGCCGCGGGCCAGGTGCATCAGGCCGAACAGCAGCGCGATGCCGAACAGCACCTGGAACGGCTGCAGCCACAGCGGCGCCATGTAGACCTGGTCGTCGAAATTGATCAGGCCCAGGCCGGTGAAGGGATAGATCAGCGGATTCAGCGCCAGGCCCAGGCCCAGGCTCAGCACCGTAATCAGCACGGTGAAATAGATGATGCCCAGCGGCAGCATCAGCACCATGTAGAACATCGTGCTCCAGGTGCGCGGATCGGTGAACATGCCTTTGACCCGTTCCAGCAGCGGCTGGTCGCGCTGCGCATACTGCGGCCGCCGCGGCATGCGCTCGCCTAGCATCACCTCGACGATGCGGCCTTCCACCAGCGACAGCACGCGCGTGGAAGCCAGGAACAGCAGGGCCAGCGGCAGGCCGAAGATCAGTATGCCCAGGCCCAGGCTCAGCGACAGGCCGGTCACGGTCCAGGTGAAATAGAAGATGCCGGTGGGCAGGGCCAGCAGCATGTAGAACATCGCCGCCCAGGCACGCGGATCGGCCGCCACGCCGAAGAAGCGCGCCAGCGCCGAGCGCGGCGCCGGCGGCAGCGGCGGCCGCAGCGCCTGATTCACCACGATTTCCTTGTCGCGGTAGATCTCGGCCACCTCGTCCGGGTCGCCGTAGCTGCCGGCGATGCGTGCCAGGAGTTCCTCGGCGGGTATGCCCGGGTTCTCGGCGAACTCGGCGCGCAGATGGTCTTCGGCGTCGTACAGCGCGTCCTGGATCAGCGCCGGATCCTGCCCGCGCAGCGCCTCGCGCAGTTGTTCCAGGTATTCGTTGATGCTGCGCGGCATAGGCCGGTTCATGAGCTTTGTCCCCCGATCACACTGTCGACGAAAGTGCGCGTGGCCGACCAGGCGGCCTGCCATTCGCGCAGCACGGTTTTGCCCAGGTCGGTGGCGCGGTAATAGCGCCGTGGCGGCCCGGATACGGATGGTTCCACTTCGCTGTCCAGCAGCCCGGCCGCGCACAGGTTGCGCAGTACCGGATACAGCGCGCTTTGCTTGCCGATCAGCACGCCGTCGCCGTCGCGTTCCAGCAGCTTGGCGATCTGGTAGCCGTACAGCGGCTCGGCCGAGCGCACCAGCACAGCGAGCAGCACCAGGGAGACGGTGCCGGCGCTGAGTTCGCGCTCGAATTTCCTGCGATGGGTATGAATATCTTCCATCTGCCGTTCACCAGAGCATAGGTTCAGGTGAACGATAGTGTGAAGTTGATACTAGCGTATCGGTCGGAAGTCACGGGTCCGCGCAAAAGCCGGCCTCGCCAAAATTAATTCCAGGAAAATCAAGGAAGAGACGCGAAAAACTCAGCCGCCGGCCAATTCCGCCGGCAGAGTGGCCGTCGCCGCCAGCGCCCGCTTGGCCGCCGGCGCCAGCCGCTTGATGCGGAGTTCCTCGCGCAGCGCCGCCGACTTGTCCGCCATGGCGAACACCGCCAGCAGCCGCTGCGGCGGCCGCGCCCGTGTATAGCGCGCGCCCTTGCCCGCCGCATGCGCCGCGTAGCGCGCCGCGACGTCGATAGCGATACCGGTGTAGATGCTGCCGCCGCGGCATTCGATCAGATACACGAACCAGCCCATCGCGCCGCCACCGTCCCCGTTCCGGCCTTCCCTGCCGGCACATTGCCATAACTCGCCCCGATCCCGGCCAGCGCCCGGCGCGAAGCTGGCTCCACGCGAACAGACGCGCAACCCCAACCTGGAGACCGCCGTGAAGACCGTCCTGACCCTCGTCGCCATCGCCCTGTTCCTGAGCACGGCCACTGCCTGGGCGCGCAAGCCCTGCGAGGAACTCAAGACCGAGATCGCCGCCGGCCTGGATGCCAAGGGCGTGCAGCACTACACCCTGGAAATCATCGCCAAGGACAGCCAGGACCCGCGCAGGACCGTCGGCAGCTGCAACGGCGGCAGCGAAAAGATCGTGTACGAACGCCAGCCCGCGCCGCAGCCGGCGGCCGTGGCCAAGCGCTGAACGCAGGCATCGCGTGAATCCTCCGTTGCCGGTGCCCTACAGGGAGGTGGGCACCGGTTTTTTTAATCTTCCACAACGCGAATCGACCGGGCGGCGACCGTAACGCCCCGCCCTTCGGCAAAAGACACGATAGCGACGGCTGCCCGCCGGCACAGCTCCGCGCTGGATCGGTGCGCTCGCGAAGCTGGAGCGGCAATTGATCCGCGCAAGCCGCCCTCCCAATTCAGGCCGGATTCCCGGCGCCCGCCACCGCCGTCCCCATTCTCCGCTTGCAAAACAAATAAGCCGATGCTTATATGTGGCCATGACGGAGAACATCATCTTCAAGGCCCTGTCCGATCCCACCCGCCGCGCCATCTTCGACAAGCTGGCCGGCGGCGGGCGCAATGCCACCGCGCTGCGCGAGGGCATGGAAATCAGCCAGTCCGCCATGTCGCAGCACCTGTCCGTGCTGCGCGAGGCCGGCCTGGTGCGCGAGGAGCGCCAGGGCCGCTACGTCCATTACGAAGTCGAGCCGCAAGGCCTGCTGCTGCTGATCCGCTGGCTGGCCAAATACCGCACCTACTGGCCCGCGCGCGTCGATGCGCTCAAGGCCCTGCTGAAGGACATGGACCAATGAGCGAGCACGACAGCGAAGACAACGGCGCCAGCCTGGTGTTCGAATACCGCCTGGACGCACCGCCGGAAAAAGTCTGGCGCGCGATCAGCATTCCGCAACTGCGCGAACAATGGCTGCCGTCGCCGGCACTGGCGCAAGCCGAAGCCGTCGCCGCGCGTCCCGGCGAGGAAGTGCAATACCGGCTGCGCGACGACGAGCCGCCGTTTCTCGAAAGCACCGTCACCTTGCAGGTACGGCCGCACGCGCGCGGCGGCACCGTATTGCGCATCGTGCACCGGGTAAGCGATCCGCGTCTGGCGGCGAACGACGGCAATTACGCGGTTCTTTGCGCGGCATGATGCAGCAAGGTTCATAGTGCAAACCCCGGCAGCGCCGGCATCGGCGACTGTAGCGCTTGCGCGGCGGCGGCCTGTGTATCCGTGCGGCCGCAGCGCAAAATGAGACCGGACTTGCGGCAACGCCAGTTGCTGCAATGCCGACGAAATGGCACACCGCACGCAGTTTGACGGACGCGCCCGGGCGCGCGGCCACAGCATCACCGAACGACCCGGTCCGGCGTTCAGCAAACACTGGAATCCGGCCGATGCGCCAATCAAAGCAGCGGCTGCTGCCGACCTGATCTGCCGCCCGGCATCAGGCCCCTGGCGCGGCCTTGCACACACGGCACGCCGCTTTCCCGGCCACGAGCCCGCGCACCCGCGCCGGGCAGCGCCGGCGCACGCCTCTCCATCCACCCGACACCCGGAGTCCGCCATGTCCGCCGCCTTGCTAGTCCCCATGGTCATCGAACAATCCGCCCGCGGCGAACGTTCCTTCGACATCTACTCGCGCCTGTTGCGCGAGCGCGTGATCTTCCTCTGCGGCGAAGTCAACGACGGCATCGCCACACTGATCTGCGCACAGCTGCTGTTTCTCGAAGCTGAAAACCCCGACCTGCCCATACATCTCTACATCAATTCACCCGGCGGCGTAATCAGCAGCGGCCTGGCCATCTACGACACCCTGCGCTATATCAAACCGCCCGTGCATACGCTCTGCCTGGGCACGGCCCGCTCCATGGGTTCCTTCCTGCTCATGGCCGGCGAACCCGGCCACCGCGCCGCCCTGCCCAATGCCAGCATCCACGTACACCAGCCGCTGGGCGGCTACCAGGGCCAAGCTTCGGACCTGCTGATCCACGCCGAGGAAATGCGCAAGACCAAGCAGCTGATAACCCGCCTGTACGCCGAACACTGCGGCCGCAGCTATGAAGACGTGGAACGCACGCTGGACCGGGACCGTTTCATGACGGCGCAGGAGGCGCTGGAGTGGGGGTTGATCGACCGCGTGCTGACGCGGCGCGAGGCGGTGTTCTGACACGCCGGCTTGAGCTATCTCGCCGTCCGGGCTGATTCCCCATCGCATGTCGCGGCTGATAATGAATTGGCGCATCGGCGTACTCACCGCTGCCGAAACGCTGGCCGATCCTGCGCTGCTGCCGGCACTGCTGATGCTGCAAGCCCGATGCGGCGAACCGGCCGGCGGCAAGGCGCGTTGCTGGAAGCATCGGCCGCGGGACGCCATCACGGCGTGCGGGACACGCTGCCCCGGCCCGCCGCCGATCCGGCCGAGCGATGCCGCGGCTGCGGCAGGATTCCGGCACTACGGCAACGCCAGGCTGTCCTCCGCCACCATACTCATCGGCGCCTGCTCCGCATCGAGCAGCACGCGCAGGCGTTCCAGCACCAGCTGCGGCGCCGGATCGGCGATACGGCGATCGGACCAGGCCTCGTAGTCGCGCCCGTCCGGAGCCGTGAACAGCAGGACTACGCGATACTCGTCGCGCCGGCGCCGGTTGCGCACGATGGATTCGGTGACAACGCGGCAGTGTCGCGCCGGGATGCGCAGCCCGCTGCCGGCCAGCCGGCTGCGGCGCCGGTCATCCAGCCGCACGCGGCGCTTGAGCAGCGCGCCGCAGAGCAGCAGCCCCAGGCCGCAGACGAAGAAGAGCAGCATGGCGGCGATGCCGCCGGCTTCCGGCGGTTCCGCGCCGCCGGCGAAAGCCGCCCAGAAAGCGAGCGTGCTCATGCCCGTCCACAGCAGCGCAAACACGTAGAGCACACCGCCGGCCATCTGCAACTGCGAGCGATCGGCGGGATCGACCTGGGGCTTTACGCAGGGAATGGGCTGGCCGGACGCGGGCATGGGGCGATTCTGCCAGCTCCACCGCCATCCACGCAGCCGCCGCGAGTAGCTTGAGCGGCGCCGCCTTCGTCCATGACGCGATGTGCCGTGCCGGCGCGGAAAAACCGCCGCGCCGGACTGCCGCATTCAATCCCGCGGCCACTCCAGCACCAGGCTGCCGCCGCCCTCGTCCGGCGCCGCGCGCAGCAGCAGTCCATGCGCGGCCACGATGCGCGCCAGGGCCGCGTCGGCAACGTGGATTTGTGAAGAAGCGGTGAGGGTGGCGGCAAAGGCGGCCAGGTGTTCGGCAATCTGCGGGGCATCGCCGTGCACACCGATGACGATGCGCGGACCGGCCTCGACCGGCAGCGCCGACACACTCGGCACCGGCGCCGCTTGCGCAGCCTGTGCCGATGCCGCGCGTTCGTGCCAGGCCGGGTCCGGGATCGACCCGGATGCGGCATCCGGTATCTGGATCTGCAGCTGCAGGCGGCAGCCCACACCTGCAATCGCGCTGCTGCGCAGCAGCAGGCCGACCAGCAGCCGCACCAGCCCGCACATATCGCCGTGCACTTCCAGCGGCACCGGCGGCGGCGTGATTTCCAGCGCCGCGTTACCCGCGTAAAGACGGCGTGAAATGCGCACTTTCACCATGTCGAACAAGCTGCCGATTTCCACCGGCGCGCTGCTGCGCGGCTTCGCCGCCAGCAGGTCGGCGGTGTCGTCCAGCAGCTGGCTGAGCGCGTCCAGCTGCTGCTGGGCCAGGCTGCAGGTTTCCGCCTGCTGCGAAGCATCCAGACGGCCGGAGCGCAGCAGGGCCAGCGCGTTGGCCAGCGGCGACAGCGGGCCGCGCAGATCGTGGGCGAGATGGTTCAGCCAGGCGGGTACGACGGCGACGCCGCCGGCAGCCGCGGAGCAGCCGTGAGCATGGATTGCGTTGACGTGCATGCGCTTCCCCGTTGCGACTGCGACGGGACATGACGTTCCCATCGCGACAAACTATATATTCTCGGCCGCATGACCAGCCGGCCGCGCCCGCGCACTATGCCTGCGCCACTGTGTACGCTGTGCATAGCCGGCCGTTCCGCCGCCATCACTGTTCTTGGGAGCCTCGCCGCATGACCGCACCCAACGTTCCCGGCCTCACTGCGCCCGTTCCGCCGCCTGCCTCCACCGCCAATGCCCTGCCGGAGCTGCTACGCGTGCTGCAGGCCGTGCGCGACGGCGATTTCAGCCAGCGCCTGCCGGGCAACTGGGACGGGCTGGAAGGCAAGCTCGCCGACACCATCAACGAGATCATGCTCAACAACCATCGCCTGGCCGAGGAACTGGCCCGCGTCGGCGATGCAGTGGGCAAACGCGGCCAGACCCGCGAGCGCGTCGCCGGCGCCAGCCGCCGCGGCGCCTGGGGCGCGATGGAGCAGTCGGTGAACACGCTCTGCGACGACTTGCTCTGGCCCACCGAACGCATGACCCGCGCCATTTCCGCGGTGGCCCGCGGCGACCTGACCAAGACCATCGACCTGGAAATCGAAGGCCGCCCGCTGCAGGGCGAATTCCTGCGCTCGGCCGGCATCGTCAACGCCATGATCGAGCAGATGGGCGTATTCAGCTCGGAGGTGACGCGCGTGTCGCGCGAAGTCGGCACGGCGGGCAAGCTCGGCGGCCAGGCCCAGGTCAAGGGCGTGTCCGGCGTGTGGAAGGAGCTGACCGAATCGGTCAACCAGATGGCCTCCAACCTCACTGCACAGGTGCGCAATATCGCCGAGGTGACCATCGCCGTGGCCAGCGGCGACCTGTCGCGCAAGATCACGGTGGACGTGCGCGGCGAGATCCTGCAGCTCAAGGAAGCCATCAACACCATGGTGGACCAGTTGCGCGGCTTCGCCTCCGAAGTCACCCGCGTGGCGCGCGAAGTGGGCACGGATGGCAAGCTCGGCGGTCAGGCCATCGTGCCCGGCGTGGCCGGCACCTGGAAGGACCTCACGGACTCGGTCAATGCCATGGCCACCAATCTCACTTCGCAGGTGCGCAACATCGCCGAGGTGACGACGGCGGTGGCGCGCGGCGATCTGTCGCGCAAGATCACGGTGGACGTGAAGGGCGAGATCCTGGAACTGAAGAACACCATCAACACCATGGTAGACCAGCTCAATGGCTTCGCCGCCGAAGTCACGCGCGTGGCGCGCGAAGTCGGCACCGAAGGCAAGCTCGGCGGCCAGGCCCAGGTCAAGGGCGTGTCCGGCGTGTGGAAGGATCTCACCGACAACGTGAACTCCATGGCCTCCAACCTCACCGGCCAGGTGCGCAACATCGCCGAGGTAGCCACGGCCATCGCCAGCGGCGACCTGTCGCGCAAGATCACGGTGGACGTGCGCGGCGAGATCCTCGATCTCAAGGAAACGCTGAACACCATGATCGAGCAGCTGCGTTCCTTCGCCTCGGAGGTGACGCGCGTGGCGCGCGAAGTCGGCACCGAAGGCAAGCTCGGCGGCCAGGCCCAGGTGCCCGGCGTGGCCGGCACCTGGAAGGACCTCACCGACAACGTCAACTCCATGGCCTCCAATCTCACCGCCCAGGTGCGCAATATCGCCGAGGTGACGACGGCGGTGGCGCGCGGCGATCTGTCGCGCAAGATCGCGGTGGACGTGAAGGGCGAGATCCTCGAACTCAAGGACACCATCAACACGATGGTGGACCAGCTCAACGGCTTCGCCGCCGAAGTCACGCGCGTCGCGCGCGAGGTCGGCACCGAAGGCAAGCTTGGCGGCCAGGCCACGGTGCCCGGCGTGGCCGGCACCTGGAAGGACCTCACCGACTCGGTCAATGCCATGGCCACCAACCTGACGGTGCAGGTGCGCAACATCGCCGAGGTGACGACGGCGGTGGCGCGCGGCGACCTGTCGCGCAAGATCGCGGTGGATGTGAAGGGCGAAATCCTCGAACTCAAGAACACCATCAACACCATGGTGGACCAGCTCAACGGCTTCGCCGCCGAAGTGACGCGCGTCGCGCGCGAAGTCGGCACCGAAGGCAAGCTCGGCGGCCAGGCCGATGTGAAAGACGTTTCCGGCGTGTGGAAGGACCTCACCGACAACGTCAACTCCATGGCCTCCAACCTCACCGGCCAGGTGCGCAATATCGCCGAGGTGACAACGGCGGTGGCGCGCGGCGATCTCTCGCGCAAGATCGCGGTGGATGTGCGCGGTGAAATCCTGGAGCTGAAGAACACCATCAACACCATGGTCGACCAGCTCAACGGCTTCGCCGCCGAAGTCACGCGCGTGGCGCGCGAAGTCGGCACCGAAGGCAAGCTCGGCGGCCAGGCCACGGTGCCCGGCGTGGCCGGCACCTGGAAGGACCTTACCGACAACGTCAACTCCATGGCGTCCAACCTCACCAACCAGGTGCGCAACATCGCCGAGGTGGCGACCGCCGTGGCGCGCGGCGATCTCTCGCGCAAGATCGCGGTGGATGTGAAGGGCGAGATCCTGGAGCTGAAGAACACCATCAACACCATGGTCGACCAGCTCAACGGCTTCGCCGCCGAAGTCACGCGCGTGGCGCGCGAGGTCGGTACCGAAGGCAAGCTCGGCGGCCAGGCCGCGGTGCCCGGCGTGGCCGGCACCTGGAAGGATCTCACCGACAACGTCAACGTGATGGCGGCCAACCTTACCGACCAGGTGCGCGGCATCGTCAAGGTGGTGACCGCGGTGGCCAACGGCGACCTGCGCCAGAAGCTGGCGGTGGAAGCCAAGGGCGAAGTCGCTGCGCTGGCCGACACCATCAACAGCATGACCAATACGCTGGCCATCTTCGCCGAACAGGTAACCACGGTCGCACGCGAAGTCGGCGTGGAAGGCCGCCTCGGCGGCCAGGCCGCAGTGCCCGGCGCCGCCGGCACCTGGCGCGACCTCACCGCCAACGTCAACCTGCTCGCGGCCAATCTCACCACCCAGGTGCGCGCCATCGCCGAAGTGGCGACCTCGGTGACCCAGGGCAACCTCACCCGCTCCATCCAGGTCGATGCACGCGGCGAGGTGGCCGAGCTGAAAGACAATATCAACGCCATGATCGGCAACCTGCGCGCCACCACCGAGCGCAACACCGAACAGGACTGGCTCAAGACCAACCTCGCGCGCTTCTCCGGCATGATGCAGGGCCAGCGCAACCTGCTCACCGTGGCGCGCACCCTGATGTCGGAACTGGCGCCGCTGGTGGAAGCGCAGCAGGGCGTGATGTACGTGATGGAAGGCAGCGGCGGCGATGCCTACCTGCAGCAGATCTACGGCTATGCCGACGACGGCGGCGAGGCCGCGCCGCGCCGTTTCCGCCTCGGCGAAAGCCTGGTCGGCCAGTGCGCCGAACTGCGCCGGCGCCTGCTGCTGACCGAGATTCCCGCCACGCAGATCCAGATTTCCTCCGGCCTGGTCAAGGCCGCGCCGCGCAGCGTGATCGTGATTCCGGTGCTGTTCGAGGACCAGGTCAAGGCGGTGATCGAACTGGCCAGCCTGGGCGAATTCACGCCGTCGCACCTGGCCTTCCTGGAGCAGCTCACCGGCAGTATCGGCATCGTGCTCAACACCATCGAAGCCACCATGCGCACCGAAGGCCTGCTGGCCCAGTCGCAACAGCTGGCCGGCGAGCTGCAGACCCAGCAGAAGGAGCTGCAGCAGACCAACGAGGAACTGGGCCTCAAGGCCAAGCTGCTGGCGCAGCAGAATGCCGAGGTGGAGCGCAAGAACCGCGAGATCGAGCAGGCCCGCCGCGCGCTGGAGGAAAAGGCCGCGGAACTGGCGCTGACCTCGCGCTACAAGTCCGAATTCCTCGCCAACATGTCGCACGAGCTGCGCACGCCGCTCAACAGCATCCTGATCCTGGGCCAGCAGCTGGCCGACAACGTGCCCGGCAATCTCTCGCCCAAGCAGGTGGAATTCGCCAGCACCATCCATGCCGCCGGCACCGACCTGCTCAACCTGATCAGCGACATCCTGGATCTTTCCAAGATCGAATCGGGCACGGTCACGGTGGAAGTGGAGGAACTCGCCTTCGCCCAGTTGCGCGACATGGTCGAGCGCAACTTCGCCCACGAGGCGGAACGGCGCCGGCTGGGCTTTGTCACGCGCCTGGATCCGGCCCTGGGCAGCACCATCACCACCGATCCCAAGCGCCTGCTGCAGGTGCTGAAGAACCTGCTCTCCAACGCCTTCAAGTTCACCGACCAGGGCGTGATCACCTTCGCCGCCGGTGTCGCGCCGACCGGCTGGTCCACCGATCACCCGGTGCTCAGCCGCGCGCCAATGGTGGTGGCTTTCTCGGTCACCGATTCGGGCATAGGCATACCGCTGGAAAAACAGCGCATCATCTTCGAAGCCTTCCAGCAGGCCGATGCGGGCACTTCGCGCAAATACGGCGGCACCGGCCTGGGCCTGGCCATCAGCCGCGAACTGGCCAACCTGCTCGGCGGCGAGATCCGCCTGAGCAGCACGGTCGGCGTCGGCAGCACCTTCACGCTGTATCTGCCGCTGCATTACGTGGGCGCGACCAGCGGCGACGACCAGCGCGGCCGCGCCGGCGCCCCCCAGCCCGCCCTGCCCGCCCCGCGCAACGAGGAAGTGGCCGACGACCGCGCCGAACTGCAACCCGGCGACCGCGTACTGCTCATCGTCGAGGACGATCCGCACTACGCCAAGGTGATGCTGGACCTGGCGCGCGAACACGGCTTCAAGGGCCTGGTCGCCATGCGTGGCACCGAGGCCATCACCCTGGCGCGCAAGCACCTGCCCACGGCGATCTCGCTCGACATCTTCCTGCCCGACATGCTGGGCTGGACCGTGCTGAGCCGGCTCAAGCAGGATTCCAGCACGCGGCATATCCCGGTACAGGTGGTCACCATCGAGGACGAGCGCCAGCAGGGCCTGGAACGCGGCGCGTTCTCCTTCATCAACAAGCCGGTCACCACCGAAGGGCTCAAGGCCGCGCTGGAGCGGATCAAGAACTTCGTCGCGCCGCGGCCCAAGCGCCTGCTGGTGGTCGAGGACAACGACGCCGAACGCTTCAGCATCGTGGAACTGGTCGCCCACGACGACGTGGAAATCGTCAGCGTGGACAACGGCCATGCCGCACTGGCCGCGCTGCGCAGCGAGAGCTTCGACTGCATCGTGCTGGACCTGCGCCTGCCGGACATGTCCGGCTTCGACCTGCTCGCCGACATCCACGGCGACAGCGCACTGGCCGACGTGCCCATCGTCGTGTTCACCGGCAAGGAACTCAGCGATGCGGAGAACAAACTGCTGAAGAAAGCGGCCAAGAGCGTGGTGATCAAGGGCGCGCAATCGCCCGAGCGCCTGTTCGACGAGACCGCGCTGTTCCTGCACCGCGTCATCGCCGACCTGCCGCCGGGCAAGCGGCGCATGCTCGAACACCTGCACGACACCGACGAGGCCCTGATCGGCAAGCAGGTGCTGGTGGTGGACGACGACGTACGCAATATCTTCGCCCTGTCCAGCGTGCTGGAACGCCACGGGCTCAACGTGATCACCGCGTCCACCGGCCAGGAAGCCATCGCCCGCCTGCAGGGCGGCAACGATATCGCCCTGGTGCTCATGGACATCATGATGCCGGAGATGGACGGCTACGAAACCACGCGCGCGATCCGCGAGGATGCGCAGTTCCGCAGCCTGCCCATCATCGCGCTGACCGCCAAGGCGATGAAGGGCGACCGCGAGAAATGCCTGGAAGCCGGCGCCTCCGACTACCTGGCCAAACCCGTCAACACCGACCAGCTGCTGTCGGTGCTGCGCCAGTGGCTGCACCGCTGAGCCCCGCCATGCAGATGCCCGCGGACAAAGTGAACATCCTGCTGGTCGACGACCAGCCTTCGCGCCTGCTCAGCTACGAGGCCGTGCTGGCCCAGCTGGGCGAGAACCTGGTCAAGGCGCATTCCGGCGAGGATGCACTGCGCCGCCTGATGGAAGCCGAGTACGCGGTGATCCTGCTCGATGTCAGCATGCCCGGCATGGATGGCTTCGAGACGGCCGAGCTGATCCACCAGCATCCGCGCTTCGAGAACACGCCCATCATCTTCGTCACCGGCGTGCATGTGGGCGACCTGGACCGCCTGCAGGGCTACCGCCTGGGCGCAATCGACTATGTGCAGGTACCGCTGGTGCCGGACATCCTGCGCAGCAAGGTCGCGGTACTTGTGGAACTGTACCGCAAGCGCCGCGCCCTGGCCGGCGAGAATGCGAGCCTGGTCAAGGTCAACCTGGCGCTGCAGACCGAGCGCGCGGAGGAATACGAGGCGCTGTCGCGCACCCTGGCCCTGGCCAACGCGGAGCTGAGCCTCAGCAATGCCCAGCTCGAAGCCGAAGTAACCGAGCGCCGCCGCGCCGAAACCCAGCTGCAGCAACTGGCCGAGAAGCTGCGCCAGGCCGACCGGCGCAAGGACGAATTCCTCGCCACCCTCGCCCACGAGCTGCGCAACCCGCTCGCGCCGATCTACAGCGCGGTCGAGCTGATGCAGAAGGAAACCGCCAGCCCCGCGGCGCGCCACGCGCTGGACGTGATGGATCGCCAGCTGCGCCAGCTGGTGCGCCTGGTGGACGACCTGCTCGATGTATCGCGCATCACCCACGGCCGCATCGAACTGCGCCGCGAGCTGACCGCGCTGGAGCCGCTGCTGACCACCGCGGTGGAAACCACACGGCCGCACCTGGATGCGCTGCAGCACCGCCTGAGCCTGGAGCTGGACGCCGGGCCGGTGCTGGTCGACGGCGACGCCCAGCGCCTGACCCAGGTATTCGGCAATCTCCTGAACAATGCCGCCAAATACACCTTGCCCGGCGGCCGCATCGTGCTGGGCACGCAGCTGCGCGGCGACGATATCGTCATCAGCGTGCGCGACAGCGGCATAGGCATTCCGCCGTCGCGGCTGGAGGAAGTGTTCGACCTGTTCGTGCAGGTGGACACCTCGCTGGAACGCTCCCAGGGCGGCCTGGGCATAGGCCTGACCCTGGTGCGCCGCCTGGTGCAGATGCACGGCGGCAGCGTGGTCGCGCACAGCGAAGGCGAAGGCCATGGCTCCTGCTTCGAGGTGATACTGCCGGTGAGCCGCAGCCGGCCGCAGGACGCGCGGGACGCAGGTGCGACAGACCGCAGCGCAGGCGCTGAAGCGTCTTCCGGCCAGGCCATACCGGATTCCGCGACCGCATCCGCCGTTGCAACGGAAGCCGCACGGGCACCGGCATCCGCCGCTGCCGGCGCCGCCGCGCCGGCCACCGGCAGCCGGCGCATCCTGATCGTCGACGACAACCGCGACGCGGCCAATACCCTCGCCATGCTGCTGGATCTTTCCGGCCACGTGGTGCACACCGTCTACGATCCGGAAATCGCCCTGACCGAATTCAGCGGCTTTGCGCCGGACATCATGTTCCTGGACGTGGGCATGCCCAAGCTCAACGGCCTGGAACTGGCCATGCGGATCCGCGCCCTGCCCGGCGGCGACACCGCCGTGCTGATCGCCCTCACCGGCTGGGGCCAGGCCGAAGACCGCCGCCGCACGCGCGAAGCGGGCATCGACTACCACCTGGTCAAGCCGGCGGATCCGGATGAGATAGAGCGTATCTGCCGGGAAGCGGTCAGGGGTCGGACTTCGTGAGTGGGGATTCGGGACTCGCAGCAGCGACGCGAAGCCGGCGCTTGCCCATCCCGAATTCCGGCCCTTAAGGCAGAGACTCGCGCGGTTCGACCAGGAAAATCTCGGGCTGCGGCGACATCAGCGGCCTGGTGGTGCGCACGTTGTGCGCCGAAACACCCTTGGCGACCAGGCCGGCGCGCAGTTGGTTGATCTGCGCCATGCTGGCGCGTAGCGGATTCTTGAGCACGAACCAGCGGATATCGCCCGTGCATGGCGGCGTGGTCAGCGAGCCGAGGTAGCTGTAGAACGGCTCCTCGCCGAAGCGGTGCAGCAGCCGGCTCATATCCAGGGCGCGGGGTTCGCCCGGCTGCGTGCCCAGGGATGCGATGGCGGCACCCAGCGTGGGATCGGCGCCGCCGCCGGCCATCCATTGCAGCGCGAACACGGCGACGCTGCCCGCGGCATCGGTAGCCTTGATATGCAACTCCAGCAGCGCCGCCTCCTGCACCCGATGCTCGCCGCCGTTGTGGAAATGGAATCCAGCCGGCGTGAACGTGCGCCGCCGCGACCGGCTGCCCACTTCGGGATTGAACAGCACCGCAGGCCCGGGCGTGGGCATGAAGACCACGTTGCGTTCATACGGATCCAGCGTCGCCTGGGTGACGACATAGGATGCGTTCCACGGTGTAGCCGATACGCCGCGAAAATCGATCGGCGATTGCTGGTAGCTGGTGGACCGGCAGGCCGGATCCCAGTGCTCGTCCTCCGGATAGTTCCAGCCGGGCGCGGTGGCCGCGTTTTCGTAGGGATCCTGCGGCGGCACCGGCGGCGGCGATGACACCGGCCCGGCCACGGTCTCCGCCGCCCGCGGCACCGGCGGCGTGGATGCGCAGGCGCCCAGGTTCAAAAGCAACACGACGGCCAGGACAGGCTTGAAGCACATGCGGCACCTCGTCGGAGGAACAGCCACGAATGCACGCCAGCGGCGGCCGGCCGAGGGGCCGGTCTGCCGATGGTTCCGGTCTTGCGCAAGTCTGGAGGCGGCAAGCCTGCTGCCGCTGCCGCACGGCACGCGAACACCACGTTCCGCGGCGGCGCTGCGAGTTGATTTTTACACTAGCACCGCGACTGGTGGCAAACGGATTTTTGAAGCGAGGCTGGCGCCGATCGCTTCACAAAATTAAATGCAATGCGTAGCGGAACAGAAGCCTGGTGCTTTTGGTTTCCGGCTAATTCTCGAACGCAAATTGCATGAATTCTTGCTTTTGCCGATAAGCAATTTCGGGATTCGGGATTCGGGATTCGGGATTCGGGATTCGGGATTCGGGATTCGGGATTCGGGATTCGGGATTCGGGATTCGGGATTCGGGATTCGGGATTCGCAGGGAGTGTGCGGAGGAATCCGAGGTTTTTGGCAAGCGAAATTTGCCGGATTTCTTCGAGAAAAAGCGGAAAGCTCCCTCTCCCCCAAGCCCGCTTGGGGGAGAGGGCTGGGGTGAGGGGGCAACGATCAACGCGCCCCACCCTTTGGATTTTCGCCAAAATCTTCAACACGCGAAGCGCCGGCGAAAACCGGAATTTCTCGCAACCGATGCGCCGCCCCCTCACCCAACCCTCTCCCCCAAGCGAGCTTGGGGGAGAGGGCTTTCTTCCCGCGCCGATGCTTCTCCGCTACACCACATCGGCCGCGCGCAGGCCGGAACACTGTCGCCGCCCGACGCACAACCGCCCAGCTGCGCGATACTGGAACGATCCCGCTCAGCACTCACAGCACGCGTCGCTCATGCCCCGCAATACCAGCCGCCCAACACCCGCGCCACCCTGTCGCCAACACCGACAAACCCGCCGGCCCAACCCCAGCCATCACTGCACGACATCAAACCCATCAACGAATACCCGGTCTATCACCACGATCAAACCGCGCATCCCCGATGTGGTATCGCCATGCTGTTCGCAGAAATAGCCGTAGCTGCCCGGCCGCCTGAACTGCACGCCGGCGCTCCAGGCCAGGGCGCTGGGGGCGGTGTTGGTGTTGCAGTTGACTGCGCAGCGGAAGCTGTTGTCGTCGGCGACGACATTGTGCAGGCCGCCGCCGTTGCGGAACACGACGCGGTCGTACTGGTAGATGGTCAGCGCGGCTGGAGTAAAAGTCATGTCGGGATTGGCGATCACTTCAAACGTGCGCGCCTGGGCCGCGACCGGCGCCGAAATCGCGAACAGCGTCGTCAGCGCCGTCGCCACCACGCGCCGGCAGCCGGCTGCGCCGCGTACGACTGCATCCACCGCGCTCACCCCAGAAAACGCAGATTGGCCGCGTCGAAGCGGTGCAGATTGGGAAAGATGTCGGCGATATCGCTGGCGCCCACGCCGAACCAGCTCGCCAGCGTGGCCGCGTACTGGTCTACCGAGGTGGTAGGGATGATCTGGCCGTGGCCGGTGTCGTCGGGGTTGGCGTCCGCCAGCAGCGAAGGCATGCGGCCGTAAAAGCGCCGCCCGCGCACGGCGCCGCCGAGCACGAAATGATGGCCGCCCCAGCCGTGGTCGGTACCGTCGCCGTTGACCGCCAGCGAGCGGCCGAAGTCCGACGCCGTGAACGTGGTCACCTGGTTGGCCACGCTGAGTTCGTCCATGGCGGCCTGGAACGCCACCAGCGCCTGGGCCAGCTGGGCGAGATTGTCCGCGTGCGTATCGATCTGGCCGTCATGAGTGTCGTAGTCGCCAACGGAGACATAGAACACCTGCCGGCTCATGCCCAGCGCGCCACGCACGCCGATCAGGCGCGCGACCATCTGCAGCTGCGCGCCGAGGTCGGTTTCGGGGAATACGGTGGCCAGCGGCGGCGCGGCATCCAGCGCCGCGCTGACGATTTCGTAATTGTCGATGGCCGCGCCGGCGGCCTGGGCATAGGCGCGTTCCAGTATGTGCGCCTGGGTGCCTTCGGCGATCAGCGCCCGGTAGGCCGCGGCGCCGCCGGGGTTGTCGCCCATGATCCAGGATTCGGCGCCGTCGCCGAGGTAGCTCATCTTCTCCACGCCCGAGGCATCCATCGCATACGGGCTGACCACGGCCGCGCGCAGGAAGCGGTTCTCGTTGGCCAGCGAAATGCTCATCGGCGCGAGGCCGGTGTTGGCGCCGTAGAGGATGTCGGCGATGCGTCCGCCCCAGCCGTCGGCATTGGCATCGTCGGGGCGGGCGGTCTGCCAGCAGATGCTCTGGTCGTCGTGGGAGAACAGCTGCGGCGGCAGCGGCACGCTGCCGGCCTGGTATTGGGCCTGAGTGGTGGGCTGGCGCAGCGTTCCAACATTTGCGACAACTGCCATTTTTCCCGCAGTGAACAGTGCGCGCAGCGGCGCTGCCGAGGGATGCAGGCCGTAGCTGCCGCCGTCGCTGGGCGGACCGCCGGGCAGGCCCGGCGCCAGGGCCAGTGCATCCAGGTTCTGCGCCTGCACCGCGGACTGGGCCAGAGCCAGGCCGCCGGCCGTAGCCAGGCCATTGCGGGCGGCCAGATACGCCGAGTATTCCGCCGTGCTGTAAGGCACTACGGTATTGAAGCTGTCGTTGCCGCCGCTCAGGAAAATGCACACCAGCGCCTTGTAGTCGCCGAAGGTGTAGCGCCGGCCGTTGGCCGCCGCGGCGACCACGCGCAGGCTGCCCAGGGCCGAATACAACGCGGCACCGCCCAGGGCGGCGGCCAGGCTTCTGCGCAGGAAATCACGCCGGTTCGTGTTCACGGGCAGGCCTCATTTCTGGATGGAGTATTCGGGCGAGTTGAGGATCAGGTACAGCGCGTTCTGCACCCGCACCCGGCCCAGCGAATTGCCGTAGTCCTGCTGCGTGAGCTGCTGCAGCTGGGCGAGCAAGGTTGCGCGCATGAACGGCGACATTTGCCCGGAAAGGAACAGCAGGCTGTAGCGGTCCAGCAGCGCGCCGGGATCGCTCGCCGCCAGCGGCGCATCGCGCGCCAGGTTGAGCTGCAGCGTATCCGGCGCATCGCTGTCCCAGCAGCGGTCGCTGCCGGTGTAGTAGCAGAACACTTCGTAGAACAGCCGGTTCGGCGTGCCCACGGCCAGGCTGTCGGAAAGAATCTGGAATTCCGGGCTGCGCAAGCCGGCGCTGCGGATCTCGCCCGGGCGGCTGTAGTCGGGCTTGAAGAAATTGAACACCGTCGGCGAGCGCAGCGGCGCCTGGCCTATGCGTTCCTCCAGGTACGGCCAGGTGCTCAGGTTGCCGATGCGGCCGTCGCCGGAGCGCGCTTCCATCGCGCGCCACAGATGGGTGAATTTCAGCAGCGGCTCGCGCAGCTTGCCGAAGCGCTCGGGCTGCTGCCACTGGCCGTAGCGCGCTTCCACGTCCAGCAGCACGGCGCGGATCACCGCCTTCATGTCGCCGCGCACGCCCTGGCCGTTGTCAGCGAAGGCCTGTGCGACGCGCCGGATATACGCCGGGCTGGGATTGCTGGTGACCAGGTTCTGGATCAGGCGCCGGGCGAGGAACGGGCCGACGTTGGGATGGCGGAAGATATTGTCCAGCGCTGCGTCCAGCTCGGCCTGGGCGCCGGCGGGCGGCAGCACGCCGTTGGCCAGCGCGACGCCGCTGTAGTTCAGCAGCTGCTTGGGCGAGGTGTTGTCGTGATAGGCCTCCACCGGCTGCATCGGCAGCTGCCAGGGCGGCTCGTCGCGGTTGCTGGGGCCACACCAGAAGTACGTTTCCTCGTCGCAGCAGGTGAAGGTTTCCTCGCCGCAGCCGGTGTTGTTCCAGTTCCAGCCGGTGAATACCGCAGCGAAGCCGCGCACCGTATTCTGGTTGTAGGTCGGTATCGGCGCACCGTTCTGCAGTACTGGGCTGCCGTCGCTGTCGAGCATCACCAGACCCACCGAGAACAGCTGCAGCACCTCGCGGGCGAAGTTCTCGTCGGGATGGATGTTCTGTTCCTCGTCCGCCTTCTGGTTCTGGATCATGCTGAGGTAGATGCCCATGGCCGGATGCAGGGTCACCGCGTGCAGCAGATCGGAGAAATTGCCGAAGGCGTGTTCGGCCAGCATGTCCTGGTAGCTGGCCAGGGCCCAGGGCTGATAGTTCAGCGTGCCGTTGACATTGGAGACGACGAAGATCTGGCTCAGCGCATAGGCCACGCGCTGGCGCAGCGCATCGGTGGGCACGGCCATGCCGCGGCTGGGATCGGGCAGCCCCACTGAATTGATCGCCCAGATTTCAAGGCGCGCGTCGTCGGTGACATCGTTGTTGGCCGGCGGCCGTCCGACCCAGTCCAGATAGGGCTCGCTGCGCGCGATCGGCGCGGCGAACTGCTGCTGCAGCCAGTTCTCGTAGCCCTGCGCGCGCAACTGGGCGATGGCCTCCGTGCTGGGACCGAAGGTGGCCTGGGCCAGGAAGCGCGCCGCATCGGCATCGCGCCGCGGCCCTTGCGCCGCATTCTCGAAACCGTGCGCGAGCAGGGCATCGGGCCTGTGGCTGGCCGTCTGCGCCGGCGCGCCCGCCGCAAATCCGGCCAGCAGCAACGCCGCGACCGCCCGCCGTGCCGAGTCCTTCATCTGTCTGTCCCTTCGCTGTCCCGGCGGCGACTCTACGCCGGCGCAGGGTGTGCAAATCTTGCACTGGCGCACAGCTCCGGCGCGCCGGCGCTTTCTGCACAACGGAAACCGCGCGCAGCGCGGCGACGGGTGGACGGCAATGCGGACAGATTCGTGTCCGCTGGTTCAGCCAGCCGGTTTCAGCCCCAGACTTCGCCCAGCAGGCGGCGGAAATTGCCGCCCAGCACCGCCGCGATGTTCGCATCGCTGTAGCCGCGCCGGATCAGCGCCTCGGCCAAGTCGTAGGTCTTGAGTGGATGATCGAAGCCATCGGTATCGAGCTTGTCGCGGAAGGCGTAGCTGCTCTTGTAGCCGCCGCGCAGCGCCTTGAGCTGTTCCGGCGGCATGTCGTCGTAGCCATACAGATCCGCGTCGGAGCCGACGCCGACGTGCTCGATGCCAACCAGCCTGGCGACATGGTCGATGTGATCAACGATGTGATCGACTGTGGTCGGCTCGCTGCCGCGCACGAAATTGCGCACGCCGGTGATACCCATGACGCCGCCCTTGGCGGCCAGCTTGCGTATGGCCTCGTCAGTCTTCAGGCGCGGATGGTCGTTGAGCGCGCGGCAGTTGGAATGGGTGATCGCGATGGGCCCCTTGGACGCCTCGATCGCATCCAGCGTGGTGCGGTCGCCGCAATGGGAGACATCGACCAGCAGGCGCTGTTCGTTCATCGCAGCGACGATGGACAGGCCATAGTCGCTGAGGCCGCCGTCGACGCGCTCGGTCGAGCCCGAGCCGAGCAGGTTCTGGCTGTTGTAGGTGAGCTGCGCGCAGCGCAGGCCCAGGGTGTGGAAGGTCTTGACGTCTTCCACCGTGCGGAAATGCTCGGCGTTCTGCACGCCCATGATTACGGCGATCTTGCCCTGCTCGCGCGCGTGGTCGATGTCGGCGGCCTTGCCGACCAGGGTGAACAGCTCGGAATGGCGCGCGGCGAAGTTGTACCAGCCGGTCATGTAGCGCAGCACCTGGGCATGCGCGTCCTCGCCGCCGATGCCGAAGGCGTTGTGCATGCCGGTGATGCGGCTGGCGCGGAAGGCGGCGATTTCCTGCGGCGACAGCGTGTGCGCGTAATAGCTTTCGTCCAGATCCAGCCGCAGCGGTGCGAGCATGTCGATGACCAGGCTGCGCTCGACGATGCGCCGCGCCCGGGCCGAATAGCGGTGCGTGTCGAAGGCCGCTGCCGCAGGAGCGGCCAGGACGGGCCCCAGGCCGGTGGCGCCAGCCGCGGCGGCGGCAGCCAGGGCTTGCAGCAGGCGGCGCCGGCCAGCCTGCACGGGCGAGGCAGGAATTTTCATATTCGGAAACTCCGCGGATTTTCCGCACTAGAGCCGATCCGCCGTCGCCTTGTCAAACCGCGCCGCAGCATGCGGCTGTTGCCGCCGTGGCCCCGCCCCGCCCCCGACCTTTGGCCCTGTCGCCGGCGGCCGGCGCGGCATAGGCTTGACCCTTCATTTCGCCACGGTAGTGCCGTGAACGCACCTGCCGAAGCGGCGCCGGCCGCTTCATCTCCGCTGGTCAAGGCCGCCCTGCTGATGGTCGCGAGCGCGGTGCTGTTCGGCTTCATGACGGTCACCATCCGCCTCGCCTCCAGGCAGCTGCACGCATTCGAGATCGCGTTTTTCCGCAGCCTGTTCGGATTTGTCTTCGCCCTGCCGCTGCTGCTGCGCCACGGCCCTGCGCTGCTGCGCACGAACAAGATGGGCTTCTACGTGCTGCGCTGCTGCATCGGCATAGTTTCCATGCTGGCCGGCTTCTGGGCGGTGGTGCATCTGCCGCTGGCCCAGGCCATCTCGCTGTCGTATTCCACGCCGCTGTTCGTGACCATAGGCGCGGTGCTGTTCCTGGGCGAAGTGGTGCGGCTGCGGCGCTGGAGTGCGGTGCTGATCGGCTTCATCGGCGTGCTGGTGATTGTGCGGCCGGGCGCGGCGGATTTCAGCACCGCCAGCCTGGTTGCGCTGCTCGCCGCCGCCATGAGCGGCACAGTCGCCATCAGCATCAAGTTCCTGTCGCGCACCGAGCATCCGGATGCCATCGTGCTGATCACCACGGGCCTGTGGGTGCTGCTGTCCCTGCCCGCGGCGATCCCGTACTGGCAGTGGCCGAATGCGGAATCCTGGCTGTGGGTGATACTGGCCGGCGGCTTCGGCACGGTGGCACATCTGCTGTGGACGCGCGCGCTCAAGCTGGGCGAAGTCTCTGCGCTGACGCCGCTGAGCTTCCTGCAGCTGCCGGTGGTGATCCTGTTCGGCTATTTCCTGTTCAATGAACGGCTGGACATCTGGACCGGCGTGGGCGCCGCCGTCATCGTCACCAGCAATATCTACATCGCCCACCGCGAAGCCCGGCTGGCCCGGCGCGTGGTGACGGACAAGGGCGTGGCCGCGGAAACTGCGGGCTGAAATCCGCGCCGGGAATTCAACGCGCCGCAGCAAATACCCGGGCCACGCCGGCGGCATCCAGCGCGCGCCACTGGCCGGCTTCCAGCCCGTCCAGCGCCAGCTCGCCGACCTGGGACCGGTGCAACGCCACCACATGATTGCCGGTCGCGGCGAACATGCGCCGCACCTGGTGGTAGCGGCCTTCGTGCAGGGTCAGGCGCGCCTGGCGTGGTCCCAGCACGTCCATTTCCGCCGGCAGCAGCGGCGTCTTCTCCGCTTCGAGCAAGAGGCTGCCGCTGGCGAACAGGGCGGCCTCGTCGCCGCGCAGATCCTGCGCCAGGGTGACTTCGTACTGCTTGGGCACCTGGGACCTGGGCGAAATGATCCGGTGCAGCAGGCCGCCGTCGTCGGTGAACAGCAGCAGGCCGGAGGTGTCGCGGTCCAGCCGTCCCACCGGCGAGAGCAGCGGATCGCGGTAGCGGTAGCGGCGCGGCAGCAGGTCGTAGACCAGGCGGCCGGGATCCTTGGTCGAGCAGGTATAGCCCACGGGCTTGTGCAGCATCAGCACCAGGCCCGGCGGCGGATCCAGCGGCTCGCCATCGAAACGCACCAGCTCCGGCGCGATGCGCGCGTCCTCGTCCAGCACCTGGCCCTGGGCATCGCAGATGCGTCCGTCGCGGAACCAGGCGGCGACTTCGCGCCGGCTGCCGTAGCCGAGGTTGGCGATATGGCGCAGCAGCTTCATGGGCGCGGTTCCCGGGCGTGGATGACTTTGAAACCCTGCTCGTCGGCGAGCACGGCGACACTGGAAAAATGTGCGGCCAGGGTCTGCTCGTAAGGCAGATGGCGATTGGCCACCAGCAGCAGGCGTCCCGCCGGCCGCAGCGCACGCGCCGCGGCGCGCACGAAGGCCTGGCCCAGCTCGGGCAGGTCGGCGCGGCCCTGGTGGAACGGCGGATTGGTCACGACGAAATCGAACTGTGCATCCAGCCCCAGGGCCACGTCATGCCAGCGGAATTCCAGCGCCGGCGGCGCGCGCCCCAATTGCGCCGCGGCGCGCTGCAGATTCAGCCGCGCCAGTTCCAGCGCGCGCAGCTCGGCCTCGTACAGATGCAGGGACGTCACCTGTTCACAACGCTGCATCACCTCGCAGGAAAGATAGCCGTAGCCGGCGCCGAGATCGGCCCCCTGCCCGGCCAGATCGGCCGGCAGCCGCGCCGCGAGCAGCGCCGAAGCGGTGTCTATGCGGTCCCAGGCGAACACGCCGGGGCGGCTGAGGAAACGCCCGCCGGCGATGGGCTGGGGCGCGTCCTCGGCCTGCCATTGCCGCGCCAGCGCCGCATCGACGCGCGCCTCGCCGCGGCGCAGCCAGAGCACGCGGCATTTGTGTTTCGACAGGCTGTGCGCCGTGCCAAACAGGCGCTCAACGTCCGTCTGCAGGGCACCCGCACCTTCGTTGTTGGCGGCGCTGGCCACAATCAGCGCATCGTCCGCCGCGTGTTCCAGTGCACGCACCAGCAGGCCGCGCACTTCGCTGCGCTGGCGCGGCGGCAGCACAAGCACGGCGTCGAATTCGCCAGCGGCGCTTGTGGTGGTGTTCCAGCCCTGCGCCTCCAGCGCCGCGGCGAACGGGCGGAAGCCCTGCTCGGCGGTCAATTGCAGATCCGGCCGCGCCGCGCGCAGCGCATCCAGTCCCGCGCCGGCGCGGCCGCGCAGCAGCAGCACGCGCGGCCGCGCCGGCAGCGGCAGAGCGGGATCGAGCAAAGGCAAGCTCAGCGCCTGCAAGGCAGGATCGTGCATCGGAAGCGACAAGGCAGCGGCGTCGCCGCGGCGACCGGAAGCGCCTAGGGTAACGCAGGGCGCGCTACACGCCGCAACGACTTCAGCTCAGGCTAAGCTCGGCGGCTGTGGACTGCACACCGGAGCAGTCGCCCCGTTACAGGAGTTGCCGATGCCGTTGCGCCGCCTGCCCGTCATTCCGCTGCTGCTGGCGCTGGGCGCCTGCGAGCGCACCGCACCGCCCGCCGCACCGGCGTCCGCCGGCCGGCCGCCGGGTTGCCTGGTCAACCTGCCGGCCGCGCCGCTGATCGCGCCGGCCGCCTCGCTGCAGGCGCAGGAATTCGCCGCGACGCCGCTGGATGCCAGCGGCCTGCGCTGTCTGGACGAACTACTCGCCGGCCAGCCGTTCGCCACGCCGCAACACTACGATCCGGCCTATGCGCCGATCCAGGCCGCCCACGGCGAAGACGCGGCGCTGCGCTGGGAAAAACTCCGGCACGAGCGCGTGCAGCTGCTGCGCATCAGCCAGGGGCCGTCCGCCAGCGCCTGGCTGCTGCGCATAGACACCGGCCTGGCCCTGGAAGGCGGCCGCTACGATCTGCTGTTCACCAGCGATGCCCAGGGCCGCCTGCGCGAACAGTTGCTGGTCGGTGCCGACGGCGTGCGCTACCGGCGCAGCATGGATCTGCGCAGTCCCAACCAGTTCAGCCTGCAGGAGAGCGGCGGCCGCGAAGCGGCACCCGGCGCGGACTACCGCGCCGCCTTCCAGATCGACGATGAGGGCCATATCGCGCTGGACCCAGGCGGTGCGACCGCGCCACTGGATGCCGCCGCGGTGAACAGTTCCGCCAGCGATGAACCCGCGACCAGCACGGGCGATGAAAGCGCGACGTCGCTGGAAGAAGTCGATGGCGCCCCCGGCGATGCCGAGGCCATACGCCAGCTGCTGTTCTCCGATTCCGGCGTGATCGAGGAAAGCGTACAGCGCCACGATTTCGCCGACGGCAGTCTGGGCATGCTGGCCATAGGCCGCACCGGCACGGCCGGCCTGGCGATCTACGTGTTCCGCCCGGCCCAGCCGCCCGCGGCAGTGGGCCGCACGCGCTATCAGGTCGCCAGCCTGGCCATCGCCGAACCCGACGGCGTGGTCGGCGCGGAACTGGGCAAGGTCGCCTGGAAGCCGGCTGCCACCGGCGTGGCGATCACGCTTACGCTGCGCTACGACGTACTGCGTCCGGGCGGCAATCCCGACAGCGGCGAAGCGGAGACGCTGACGCGCGAGCAGACGCTGCAATTGCACTACGACGCGACCGCCGGCGCGCTGCGCCGCGTGCCCGACGCGGTGCCATAGCGCGGATGCAGGCGCATGCTGCGCGGTTTGCCGGCGTGTCGGCAGCGCGCAATGTAACGGCGCGCCGCATGGTCCAGGCGACGCCGCAGCACGCGCATCGGCAGCATTCTGCAAAACCTGCCGGCCTCAGAATCGCTGCTGCGGCTGCACGCGGCAGCGCACTGTCGAATCCGCGCCGCGCCCGGATCCGCCGCACCACACACGCCGATACGTTCTGCGCAACCCGCGCCAGCTTCAGCAATGCGTGCGCTGCGCGGCGTGGGCCTGGATCGAATCCTCGATCATCTCGCGCAGCACGCCCTGGTCGATGTCGGCCAGACGGCGGATATACACGCAGGCCTTGCCGGTCTTGTGCCGGCCCAGGCGCGCCAGCTGTGCGGCACGGCGCGGATAGTCCGCGGCAAGGTAGAGACTGATGTCGCCCTTGCGCGGTGCGAAGCTCACCAGCGGCCAGTCGCCTTCGCGGCCGCTTTCGTAGCGGTAGCGGTAGCTGCCGAAGCCGATGATGCTGCCCCAGAGCACGGCGGGCTCGCCGCTCGCCGCCTGCATCAGCGCGGCGATGGCAGCGCAGTCGGCGCGGCGTTCCGGATCGGCTATGCCGGCGAGGAAGGTCTCCAGTGGCAGCGCAGTGGGCTTGGTCTTGGCTTCGGACATGGCGGGACTCCGCTGCGGACGCGCCACGGTAAGCGCCGCCGCTGCCGCAGTGCAAGCACCCGGTCCGGCGCAACTACAGCGCCGCCGCCATCTGCGCCAGCTTCGCCACCGTGTTCATATTGCGCGCAGTGCCGGCGGCCGCGGCCGGAATGCGCAGCTTGGAATCGGCCATGCCCTCGCCGTAGTGCACGTAGATCTCGCGCTTGCCCAGGGCCATCTCCTCGCCGTTGACGTGGCTGGCCGCGGCAAGGCAGCCGGGTGCGGGCGGCGTATCGAGAAAGATCGCGACGCAGCGGTTGGGCGCGGCCTTGGGAAACGGATTGTCGGCCAGCACTGCCGCCATCTCCGCCGCCGTGCGCACCAGCACGCCCACCGGCTTGCCGGCGTATTCGGCCAGCGCGGCGGCCAGCGCCTTCTGCACCGCGGCCGCCGGGCGCGGACTGGTGAACACCACATTGCCGCTGGCGATATAGGTCTGCACCTTGGCGAAGCCGGCGGCTTCGCACAGGGCCTTGAGATCGCTCATGGCGAGCTTGCCGGTGCCGCCGACATTGACGGCGCGCAGCAGGGCGATGAAGGCGGACATGGGCTGCTCCCGAGAAAAGCGGCAGTCTAGAGGATTCGCGATTTGGGATGAGGGATTCGCGATCCGGGGGCCGATGCAGTCATGTGGGCATTGCACCGGATCCAGCGCCGGAACGGCCGGCGCTTTCGCACAGGCCGGCAGCCCGGCACAATCGCGCCGGCATTCCGCAGGGGTATTCCATGGCGCCGATACTGGCCGATCCGCAGCAAAGCAACGCCGACTTCCTCCATGCCCACGCGGCGCCCGCGCGCATAGGCCTGGCCGGCGGCAGTGCGCTGATCGACCGCGGCATACGCAAGGCGCAGCGTCTGATTACCGCGGATGCGGCCGACAGCGCCTGGTCGCATGCCTTCCTGTTCGGCGAGCAGCGCAGTGACGGGCATTGCTGGGTGCTGGAGTCCGATCTGGACCTGCGCCACAAGCAGGTGCGCCTCGGCGCGCAGGAGAACCGCCTGGCCAAATACTTCGACGCGGCCGAATGGCCCAATCTTGCCGTGCTGGATTTCGGCCTGGATGCCGCGGCCAGCCGCCGCGTGCTGGCTGCCGCATTGGACCTGCTCGCCGATGCCACGCGCTATTCCCTGCGCGAGATCGTGGGCACCCTGTTCGCCCTGGCCCGGCCCAGCCTGCGCGAGCGCGAGAACCTGCTCGCGCGCGAAGGTTCGCTGTATTGCTCGGCCCTTGTACAGCACTGCTATGCCAGTGCGGGCATGCAGCTCATGCCCGGCGTCAGCGGCAAGAACACCACGCCGCAGGACATCGCCCATTCGCCGCTGCCGCACCAGGCATGGCAGCTGCTGCGCCAACCGACCCGCGCCGCCGCGCCGGGCCGCGCCTGAAAACCGTTCCGCCGCGGCGCGACTGATCCCGCCCTCAGCTGGCGCGCAGCGGCCAACGTCCAATTACCTCGTGCACGCCGCGGCCCGGCACGCTGCGGATCAGCACGAATTCCTGCGCATGCCAGCGCACCGGTTCCAGCACGGCTTCGCCGGCCAGCGGTTGGCTGGTATGGCAAAGGCTCACATGCGCGTCAAAGCGCGAAGCGCCGGGCAGGTACAACCCCTGCGCATACTGCGCGCCGGCCACGGCCAGGCGCAGGAAGCGCAGCACGCTCTGGCTCTCCGGCGAAGCGCGCAGCGCCAGTACATGCTGGCTGCCGCCCAGGCGCAGGCTGGCGATACGGTCGAACTCGACCCCGATCGCCGCGCCGCGCACCGATTCCGCCGCGCGCTGCAGCGCCTGCGGCAGCGGCTCGCGCAGGCGCTCGGCGCGGCCCGCTGCGCACAGCGCCGCATGCAGGTTGCAGAACTTGACCGGCCGGCCTGTCAGGCCGCGTTCGCGCAGCAGACGGTCGAGCCGGTCGACCATGCCGGCGCGGGCATCCAGGTCCGGCTCCAGCGCAAAGAAAAAATTCTCGTTGTCGCGTTGTGGATCATTCCACGCTGACGAATATGCCATCGTACTGCTCCGCACAGCCCGCCGCCGGCAGGTTCGATCTTAGCGGCAGCGGCGGCGGGAAACAGGCCGCGGCGGTTGCCGCTGTTGCGCAATCGGTGTCGCCGCGCAGGCACCGGATCTGCGGCGCGGCGGCAGGCGCTGCACCCTGCAGTTTCCATTCCCGCAATCGCTGGCGCGGCGCAACCGCGACGGATGCGCGCCACGGCGGCGCCGTGCGGGATTTCCTGCTGCAGCGCGCCATCGGCCGGCTGTCAGGCGGCGACGGAAAACGTCAGGAGTTTCCCGTCAACACAACGCCGCGGCACAGGCTCGCATCGGCGGCGCAGGCAAGGGCAACCATAGGCAAACATCCGCCGAAGCCGTGCACGCGCAGACGTGTGTGCCCGCCGCAATGCCGCGCCGCGATGCCGATGCGCGCAACCGCCGGAACGGCCGGCTCAGCCGCCGTCGCGCCCCAGCGCCAGCGCCGAACCCGTGAACGGCAGCACCAGCGCATAGCCGGCCGGTGCCGGCATGATCGCCTGTCCGTCGGCCGTGCCGAACTGGGTCACGCCGGCACCAAGCATGCGGGCCAGATCGTAGCGCTGGCCGCCGAATTCAAACGGCGTGCTTTCGGTGAGGCGGGCGGAGAACACATTCGAGGTAATCAGCGCCTGCCCGGCCGCGCCGGTCACCGTCGTACCCACGACCAGGCTGGTGCGGCGGAAGCGGCCTATGCATTCGCCGCGGGCGAAGCTGGCCGGATCGTCGAAATCGCCGGCCGGCCGGCGCTGCAGGAATACCGAGAAACTGCCGGCCGGATCCAGCCCCAGCTGCAGGCCGCCGTTGCTGAGCCGGGCAGCCTGGAACGGCTCGGCGGCGAAGGTGAAATGGGCGCTGGACTCCGCCGGCGCCGCCGCGAACAGCGGCGCGGCGATACCGCCCAGATGCAGGAAATAGCCGTAGTCGGCGATGGCGCCGCTCTTCTCGGCGGCGTAGAAACGCCCGGTCACGTACCAGGCCAGTTCGGCGGGCAGCAGCGGGGACATGGCAGCTCCGGCGGCAAGATGGAAAAGGCGAGAATATCGACCCGGCGCCGCCAGCGGCAACCGACAGCAGCGGGGCGGATACGCGGCCTCCCTGCGTTGGCGGACAGAATGCGGTCCACGCACCGACGACCGTGACGGCGGCACTTACACGCTGCCGCCCGATTGAAAGCGCCATGCCGCCCACGCCAAGATAGATGCTCTTTGCCACAGCCGCGGAGCCCGCCATGTACGGACTGATCGGAAAATTCACCGCCGTCGCCGGCCAGCGCGATGCCCTGGTCGAACTGCTGCTGGACTGCACCGACGACATGCCCGGCTGCCTGAGCTACGTCGTCGCCACCGATCCCGCCGATGCGGATGCCATCTGGATCACCGAAGTCTGGACCGATGAAGCCAGCCACAGGGCCTCGCTGTCGCTGCCCGCTGTGCAGCAGGCCATAGCCAAGGCCAGGCCGCTGATCGCGAGCTTCGGCAATGCGACCACGATCACGCCGGTCGGCGGCTACGGCCTGGGCCGCCGCGAGGGTTGATCCTGCGCCGCTGAAGTCGCCGCATCGCGCGGCGGGTCCACCGGCACCGCGGCCGGCGCCGTCTCCAGCGAAGCATCGGCAGCGCCTGCCGCTTCCGTGAGCATGGTCGTCGCAAGTTCCGCCGCGGGTGCCGGGGCCGCCGGTATTGGCATCGTCCGCGATTGCGGCGATTGCCGCCTCTCCGCCTGCCGGCGCCCCAGCAGCGCCGCGACACGCCGGTCGGCTTCCGCATCGGGCGGATCCAGGCCCTGGGCGCGCCGCAGCGCGCGGATCAGTTCCACCGAATCGGCATCCAGATGCAGGCTGATCTGCACGCCGGCCTGGGCCGCCACCTGCGGCAGCGCCAGACTCAACCAGACCGTGGCGCAGACCAGGACCAGACGGATCAGTTCGCTTGTACAACGCTGCGCGCGGGGATTCATGCGCCGCTCCTCGCAGCTGCCCGGCATGGCGGCGCAGCTGCATCAGCCGCCGGTACTGTCGCGTCCGGCTGAAGGACAAATGCAAACCGTATACTAGAAAACAACTTTACTCCGGATCACGGCGCCGGCAAATCGGAATTTCCCCCAAAAAACACGCGCTCCTTGTGGACATTGGCGTACAGCGCCGATCTGGGGGAATTTCCGCCCGCGCCCCTGGTGGACTTGCCGGCTTCCACCGCTCCGGGCCGCGGAACATGCTGGCCCGGCTGCGTTTCGAGGACAAAGGCGGGGCCGAAGCCGTCCTTGTCCAACGGCGTGTCCCCGCGCCTGGCGCGGGGACATGCCGGACCAGTGCAGCCCCTTGCGCAGCGTCGTCACGGCGCTTTCAGGCACCCGGCGCAAACCTTCGCACAGGCGCAGGTCCGCTGCGGTCGGCACCGCCGCCTGAGCCGCCGCACTGCGCCAGGCTGCCCTTCCGGGCGGTGCGATTCCGCGCCCGCGGCGATAGCGCCGCCCGAGCCGGCGCGGCGCCCACGTTTGCCGCTGCCGCAGGCTACGCGGAACCACAAATCCGCCACGCCCGGCGCCTGCGCAATACGGCACACTGCGCACTGACTTCCCGAACCGGAGCCCCGCATGGATCTGCAACGCCGCGCCGCCCTGCTGCAGCAGCTGGAAGGCCACGGCTTCAGCGCCGCACACCCGCGCGGCAGCGGCGCACGGCCGCTGCTCAGCCTGGCCGAGTTCTTCGAGGGCAACGACGACGACCGCAGCCTCGGGCCGCAGATTTCCGGCCCCCATCCCGGCATACAGGTACTGCACGCGCGCCTGCGCGATATCGCCGCGCGCGCCGACGTCAGCCACGTCCTGGTCGAAGCCGCCGATGCAGAATGGGCCTACGATTCCGACGACGAATGGGTGGTGGCCGAGCGCGTCGTCATCGTCACGTCGGCGCCCGCGGAAATCGTGGCCGAATGGCGGCGCGAACTCGGTGCGGCGGGACAGGTGAAAGGACTGCCGCAGCCGCCGGCGGCGAATGCACCGGCGGCCGGCGAAGAACAGGCAATCTGGCAACTGGTCTGGACCTGAGCATCGCAACGGAGCCCGTCCGGCCCTGCACCGGCAATCCATCCGCTACGCCGCCGTTCAGGGCTGTCCCGCCGCCCGCTCCCGTTCACGCTGCAGCCGCCGCCGCAGATACTCCTCGCGCGTCAGCCCGTCGGGAATCTGCGGCAGCGCCATCACTTCGGTCACGATCTGCGCCTCGCGCCGCTTGTAGTCGGCAAAAGCCGCATCGGCGGCCTGCTGCTGCATGAACTGGGCTTCGCGCCGCGCGCCGTCCTGCCGGTAGCGGGCGATGAGTTCGGCCTGGCGCGCGCCGCGCTCGACCTCGTCGGCGACGGTGGCCTGAATCAGGCCCAGGCGCAGGTTCATGGCTTCGCCGGCGGAAAGCTGGCGCGCAGCTTCGTAGCGGTCGACGGCCTGCTCCAGGCCGGCCGCTTCGCGTTCGCGCGCGGCGGGATCGAGCTGCGCCGCCGTGTCGAAGAAGCGGCGGGCCTGCTGTTCGAAGGCTTCGCGCTCGAAATAGGCCAGGGCTTGCGGAGTCTGCAACAGGCCGGGCTCCACCCGCACTGCGGCGACCGCACCTGTCGCTTCTGCCGTGGCGGCGGCCGTCTTTGGCGGCGGTGCGGCAACAGCTGTCGGCGGTGCCGCAAGCCGTGCAGTCGCGGCGCCCCGCCCGTTGCCGCGCAGTATCAGCATCAGCACCGATACCGCCAGCAGCACGCTCAGCAGTGCAATCAGGCGTTTTGCGTAACGCATGCTCCACTCCGAAGACAACCGGCACCAACCGCGGCCAGTCCATTCTGCGCCGCCCGGATTCCGGGCCGCGGCCGGGACCTACCGCACAGTGAAAAAACCGCCGCTGCTTCACCGATTTCCGCGTCACCGCCGCGGAAAATCCACGTTTGCGGCATGCCTGTCGACGCGGTGGCCGGACCACGCCGGCCACCGCGTCGACCACACGTACTACAACAGCTGATCGACCGTCCAATACAGCAGATTGAACGGCTTGGCCCGGTCCGCCGCGTCGCTGGCTTCGCTCGCATCCAGCACGGCACCCGAACCGTCCAGCACGCTGTCGATGAAGTTCTTCAGCTGCAGGTTGCGCTCCTGCACATCGCCGTTCTTGAAATCGACGATGGTGGTGCAATGGCTTTCGTTGAGCGCGCGATACTGCGGGAAATAGCCGCCGAAATTGGCCAGCCCGTCCAGGGTGCCGCGCAGGCGCTGGGTATCGACGGCCCATTTCGCGTGCACCAGCGCTTCCTTGGTCGCCTGGTCCGGCGCGTTGCCGATTTCCGGATAGAAGCGTTCGTACGAATAGCCGGAATAATTCAGGTCTTTCCAGAAATGCGTATGGCCGAGACGATCCGCCGGAAAACGCGCGGACAGCGCGCTGTACAAGCTGCCCAGATTGCCCGTGCTCAGCAGCGGCAAGTTGGCGGCGAGGAAGGAAACCGGGCCGCCGGGCAGGTCCAGACCCCAGGCGCTGCGGATCAGGCTGGTCAGCGGCACCGACGGATACTGTGCCGGGTCGCCGCCCGCGGGCGAGGAGAAGATCGGACCGGAATCGTCGATCAGATAGCCGCGGTCCGGCGCGAGATCGCGGCGCACGGCCGGATAATTGGTCAGGCTGCCGGCGCCGCCGGCGCTGCAGCCGGTGGCCAGCATCTGCGTCGGCCGCGGCAGATTGTCCTTCAGCCAGGCCACCACCGCGCGGGTATTGCGCACGCCGTTGTGATGCCAGACCAGCGGCGGATTGGCATTGCTGGGATCGGGATAAACCGCGACCTTGTCGCCGCTGTAGATGTCGCCGGTGCAATACGGCACATAGACCATGTTCCAGTTCTGCGTCTTCACCGCATCGAACGGACTGACCCGGGTCACGAACGGGCTGACCAGGCTAGCGCCCGGATTCATCAGCGCCATGTAGTCGTCGGGAATGCCGTTGGGATTGCGCGCGCCGCGCACGCCGGTCTGGCCGGTACAGCTGGCGTAGTCCCAGCAGGCGCCGCCGCCTTCCATGTAGACAATGGTGTTGCGCGTGCCGGCAACGCGGTTGACGAAGAATTTGTACGGCGAGCCGTTACCGCAGACCGCGCCGGTCTGCGGTGCCAGCTGTATGGTCTGCCACTCGCTGTAGGCGCCGGGGCGGAAGCCGTCGGCAAAGCCCGCCGGATTCGACAGCAGCGGGTACTGCCCCAGGCGCTGCGCCGGCGTCACCGGATTGTCCGCCCGCGGCGGCGTGACCAGGTTGGCCAGGGTCTGCCAGAAGGTGTAATCGCCGGGCTCGGCCAGCACCGGCGCGGCGACGGCCAGGCCGGCGATCAGTACGGCCAGGGAATTGCGCTTGCTCATGTCACTGCCTCCAGGGAAAGGACAACGACTGCTCGGATGGATGTGCGCAGCCGGCGCGGACCCGCGCCGGTCATTCCGCCGCGGCCCCCTGTCGCCGCGCGGCCCCCGCCGCGGCACAGCCGCGCGGAGCCTGCGCAGTTTTGGCTGCACGGGCTTTGCCAGCGAGGGCAGAAGCGGCAAGGATTGGGGGGGAAAGCGGTCAAGCCGGGATCCGGGATCAGGGATTCGCCGGGAGTGGGCGACGCAACCTGGCGCTTTCTGACCAGCAACGAAGCTGCGCCGCATTCCACAAATCCCCAATCCCCAATCTCCAGTCCCGCTGCCGGCAGCTACACCGGCGGCAGCACCACGATCGTGAACCAGAAGCTCTCTATGGTCTTCACCACCTGTATGAACTGATCGAAGTCCACCGGCTTGGTGATGAAGCAGTTCGCGTGCAGGTCGTAGCTGCGGGCCAGGTCTTCCTCGGCACGCGAGGTGGTCAGCACCACGACGGGTATGCGCTTGAGCGAGGGATCGGACTTGATCTCAGCCAGCACTTCACGGCCGTCGCGGCGCGGCAGGTTGAGGTCGAGCAGAATCAGGTCGGGCCGCGGCGCGCCGGCATAGTCGCCGCGGCGGAACAGGAAATCCAGTGCACGTTCGCCGTCCTGGACCACGTGCAGGCGGTTGCGCAGGTGGCCCTCGCGCAGGGCTTCGCGGGTCAGGCGCACATCGCCTTCGTTGTCTTCGACCAGCAGGATTTCCACCGGTCGTACCGTGTCGAACATCTCGCTCATGCCGCGGGCTCCAGTACTGGCAGGGTGAAATGGAAGGTGGCGCCGGCGCCGGGCATGGATTCCACCCAGATGCGGCCGCCGGCGCGCTCGACGATCTTCTTGCAGATGGCCAGGCCTATGCCGGTGCCGGCGTACTGCTGGCGCGGGTGCAGGCGCTGGAAGATCACGAAGATGCGTTCGGCATACTGCGGATCTATGCCTATGCCGTTGTCGGCGACGCGGAAATGCCAGAAGGCGTCCTCGCGCTCGGCGCTGATGCGCACCCGCGGCGTGCCCTCGGTGCAGAATTTCAGCGCGTTGCCGAGCAGGTTCTGGAACAGCTGGGCCAGCTGCGAAGGATCCATGCGCAGCAGCGGCAGCTCGCCGTATTCGATCACCGCACCGGTCTCGCGCACCCGCACGGCGAGGTTGCGCTGTGCCGCGGCCACGCACTCGGCCGCGGCGATCTCGCGGCCGGGCTCGGCGCGCGTGGCGATGCGCGAATAGGCCAGCAGGTCGTCGATCAGGCGCTGCATGCGCAGGGCGCCGTCGACGGCGAAGCCGATGAAATCGTCGGCGTCCTGGTCCAGCTTGCCCTTGTAGCGGCGCGCCAGCAGCTGCACGTAGCTGGCGACCATGCGCAGCGGTTCCTGCAGGTCGTGCGAGGCGACGTAGGCGAACTGCTCCAGGTCGGCGTTGGAGCGGGCCAGCTCCTCGCGCTGGGTTTCCAGCATCTGCTCGGTCTCGCGGCGCCGGCTGATGTCGCGCAGGATGGCGGTGAAGTTGGTTCCGTCGCCGGCGTTCCAGCCGGCAATTGAAATCTCCAACGGAAATTCACTGCCGTCGCTGCGCAGGCCGGACAGCTCTACGGTGCGGCCGATGATCCGCGCCGGCGCGCCGTCCAGGTAGTGCTGCATCCCGGCCAGATGGGCCTCGCGGTAGCGTTCCGGCATGATGCAGGTGACCGGCTCGCCCAGCATGGCCGCCGGCGCGTAGCCGAAGCAGCGTTCCGCGGCCGGATTGACGTAGCGGATGCGGCCGTCCGCGCCGGCGGCGATGATGGCGTCGTTGGCGGTATCGGCCAGAGCACGGAAGGCCTGCTGGCTGCGCCGCAGTTCGGCGGTCATCTGCACGGCCAAGCGTTCGGCCCGGGCGCGGCGGCCGGCCAGCAGCCAGGCGATGGCGAACAGCAGCAGGCTGCAGAACAGCCCGGCCAGCAGCACCCACAGCGGCAGCACCGAAGCATTCGCGCGCAGATAGTCCGGCCGCGCCTGCACCTGCAGCGTCCATTCGCGCCCGCCCAGCGACAGCACTTCGCTGTGGCGCAGGGTCCGCGGCCCTTCCGGCACGGGATCGGCGTGAAGCAGGCGCGCAGGCTCCGCGCCGGCGCCGTCGTACAGCTGCAGGGCCAGGCCGGCGCGATGTTCGTCGTCCACCGACTGCAGCCACTGTGCGGCCTGCAGCTGGAAGAAGGCCACGCCCAGGGTACGCGCGGCCTGGTCCTCGTCGCGCTTGCCCAGGCGCAGCGGCACGAATACGTAGAAGCCGGCGGCGGCCGGCGTTGCGGCATCGGAAGCGAATTCCATTTTGCCGCTCAGCACCGCCTCGTCGCGCCCCAGGGCCTGTTCCAGTGCCGGGCGCAGCACCGCATCGGTGCCCAGATCCAGCGCCGCGGCCGTGAGGTTGGCGCCGCGCAGCGGTTCGATGTAGGTCAGCGGGTAGTAGACCTCGCGCTCGCCCTCGGGCCGGATGCGCAGGCCCGGGCGGATCAGCGCGGCGATCCGGGCTTCGTAGTCGGCGCGCTGGTCCGCGGCGATGCGCGGCGCGTAGCCGACGCCGTTCACGCCGGGATAGCGCGTCTCCAGGTCCATGCGGTCCCAGTAGCGCCGCCATTCGTAGGCTTCGACGCTGTCGGAGGCGGCGAACAGCCCCTGCGCGCCGCGCAGCACGTCGATGTAGCGCAGCAGACTCAGGCGCAGCGCCGCGGCCAGGCGGCTGGCCTGCACGTCGAAGCGCTGCAACTGCGCGCTCTCCACCCCTGCGGCGCTGGCACGCCAGGCCAGCATGGTCGCGCCCAGGGCGATGGCGAAAACCAGCAGCGCCGGCGGCAGGCCGCTGTCGACCACCGCGGCTTCCTCGCCATCGCCGCCGCCCAGCGCGCGCAGCAGCAGCACGCTGCCGCCGCAGAACAGCAGACCCGCGCCGCTGAGCAGGGATACGCTGTTGGGCGAAGCCCAGCCCACCGCCGGCGCTATGCCGGCCAGCTGGCCGAACAGGCCGAAGGCGCCGACCGCCACGGCGCAGGCGGCGAGGACGATCACCGCCACATACCAGGGCCGGTGCAGGCGCGCCCGCGCGCCCAGCAGCAGGGCCAGCGCCGCGGCGAGTATGCCGGCCGCGCTGTTGCCGGGCAGTTCGCCCAGCCAGGCCATCTGCGCCGAAAGGCTGGCCTGGCGCAGCGGCAGCTGCAGCACGAGCACGATCAGGCTGGCCAGCACCGGCGGCAGACAAAGCAGCGCCACCAGCCGGTAACGGCCGCGGTATTCCAGCCAGATCGCCGCGCCCAGCAGCAACAGGCACAGCGCCGCCGGCCAGCTCGGCGCGAATTCGCGCAGGCCGGCCAGCTTCAGTGCCATGCCAACCAGCGCGCAGGCGCAGGTGGCAGCGGCACCGGCGAGGATCCAACGCCCGCCCTGCCCTGGCACGGCCGCGGGACTCACCCTGCACCGCCGCAACATTTATATGTGAAAAAAGCAACACCCTGTCGGCAGGACCGCGCCGGGACGCCGCGGACGCGGCCGCGAAGCAGCGGACTAGGCATGGTCGCCTCCGGTTGTGGCATCCGGCGCGCGCAGGCGCGCCTGGAACTGCTCTGCGGTCTCGGGCCGGCCCACGTGGTAGCCCTGCAGCCGGTTGCAGCCCAGCTTGCGCAGCACCGTCTGGTGGCGCGGGCTTTCCACGCCTTCGGCGACCACGTCTATGCCCAGGATGTGCGCCATCGCGATGATGGCGCGCACGATCACCGCATCGCGGGAATCGGTGGTGGCATCGGTGACGAAGCTGCGGTCGATCTTGATGATGTCGACCGGAAAGGCTTTCAGATAACTCAGCGAGCTGAAGCCGGTGCCGAAATCGTCGATGGCGATGCAGATGCCCAGCTCGCGCAGGGCCGACAAGGTCGCACGCGATTCGGCGCGCTGCATCACCGATTCGGTCAGCTCCAGCTCCAGCCGCGCCGGCAGCAGGCCGCTGCTCTGCAGCGCGCGCTGCACTTCGCCGTAGAGATTGCCGGCGTCGAGCTGGCGCGCGGAGACATTCACCGCGACGCTGGGCGGATCCGGCCGGCACTCGGCCCAGGTCACCGCGACGGCCAGGGCCTTGTGCAGCACCCACTGGCCTAGGCTCAGGATCAGCTCGGACTGTTCGGCCAGCGGCAGGAACTGGTCCGGCCCCAGCCGGCCGCGGCGCGGATGATTCCAGCGCAGCAGCGCCTCGGCGCTGACCACCTGGCCCTGCGCATCGACGATGGGCTGGAATTCCAGTTCCAGCTCGTCGCGCACCAGGGCATGGCGCAGTTCGCGCTCCAGGGCGAGGCGTTCCTGCAGCAGGCGGTTGAGGTCGGTGGAGTAGAAGTCGATGCCGCTGATGCCGCGCTGGCCGGCCTGGTACATCGCGGTCTCGGCACATTTGAGCAGGGCGGCGGACTCGTCCGCGTCAACCGGCGCCAGGCCCAGCCCGATCAGGCCGCCCAGATAGAACTCATGCTCGCCCACCCGGTAGGGCTGGCGCAGTGCATCGAGCAGCTGTTCGGCCAGCAGCGAGGCCTGGCTCATCGCATCGCGTTCTATGCAGGCCAGGGCGAATTCGGTGTTGCCGGTGCAGGCCAGCACCGTGCCTTCGGGCATCAGCCGCTGCATGCGCCCGACCGCGGCCTTGAGCGCCAGATCGCCCACGTCATGCCCCAGGCTCTGGTTGACCGCGCCCATGCCGGTCAGCGTCACCACCAGCACCGCCACTTCGCCGCCGCGGCGCAGCAGCGGCGGCATCAGCTGGCGCAGGGTATCGAGGAAACGGCGCCGGTTGGGCAGGCCGGTGACGGCATCGTGGCTGGCGACGAACTCCAGGTGTTCCTGCACCAGCTTGCGTTCGATCGCGTAGCGCAGCGCGCGCGCCAGGTGTTCGCCGTCGCCGCGCCCCTTGACCACGTAATCCTGTGCGCCGAGCTGGATCGCGCGCAGAGCCAGGTTCTCGTCGTCGCGGCCGCTCATCACCACCAGCGGCATGGGGCCGGCGGTCTGCAGCACGGCGCGCAGGGTTTGCAGCCCTTGCGAATCGGGCAGGCCCAGGTCCAGCAGCACGGCGGCGTAGCGGTGGCGGCCGAGCTGCTGCTGCGCCTCGGCCAGGCTGCCGACCACATGCAGCAGGTAGCGCGGATCGGCTTCGTGCAGCAGTTCCTGCACCAGGCGCGCATCGCCGGGCTCGTCCTCCACCAGCAGCACCGGCATCGCATCCGGCCGCGCGCCGGAGCCCGCCGGCAGGGTGACCACGCTGAGCCAGAAATGGCCGATGCTCTGCATCACGCCGAGGAACTGATCCAGGTCCACGGGCTTGCGGATGTAGCAGCTGGCGTAGGCGTCGTAGGCGCGGCGGATATCGGCGTCGGCACCGGACTGGGTCAGCACCACGACGGGAATGCGCGACAGGGTGGAATCGTCGCGGATGCGCTCCAGCAGCTCGCGCCCGTCCAGGCCGGGCAGGTTGAGATCGAGCAGGATCAGGTCCGGCAGCGGCTGGTGCGCATAGGCGTCGGTGCGCTGCAGCATGGCCAGCGCTTGCTCGCCGTCGGTGGCCACGCTCAGCCGGTTCAGCAGCTTGGCCTGCTTGAGCATCTCCACTGTCAGGCGCACATCGCCGGGGTTGTCCTCAACCAGCAGGATCTCCAGCGGCCGCCCGGTAAATTCCTGGCCCATCGTCGATCCCGTCGTCGATCCCGGTCGCCACCATACGAGAGCGAAGGTACGACGAAACGGGAAAGATGTGTACTCGCTGCGCGGGCTGCTATGTGGATTCTGCAACTATTGGCTGCGCGCCGCGGGCCACCGGCGCGGCCATCCGCGCCCGGCGGCGGCCGGGTGCGGAGCCCGCCGCGGTGGCGGCCGGGCTCCGGCGGCGCCCTGCCCCCTGCCCCTACCCGGTGCAGGCATCAGGCGGACACAACAGCGCCGCTCATCGGGGCGCCGCGGCTGGCGCGGAAACACGCCGCGGAAACGCGCCGGCAGTCCGCCTGCAGGGCCGGGCACGGTGCCATTGTTGCTAATCTGCCGCCATCCCAAGCCCATGCCTGCCACCATGAATCTGCCGCGCCCCGCCGCCCTCGCCTTCGCCGCACTGAGCCTGACCGCCTGCGCCACCGCGCCGCACCTTTCCTGCGCGCCGGCGCAGCAGGCATTGATCGCGGATGAACTGTTCTTCGGCACCGCCATGCCCCAGGGCCAGGTCACGCCGGAGCAATGGCAGGCCTTCCTCAGCGAGGAAGTCACGCCGCGCTTTCCCCAGGGCCTCAGCGTGGTTTCCGCCGCCGGCCAGTGGCGCGGCAACGACGGCAGCCTGGTGCACGAATCTTCTTACGTGCTGACCCTGGTCCACCCGGACGACGCGGCCAGCGAGGCCTCGATCCTGGCCATCGCCCAGGCCTACAAGACACGCTTCCGGCAGGAGGCGGTGATGCGGCTCAAGCAGCGGGCTTGTACCAGTTTCTAGCCTTCGTCTGCCGCTGGCAGTGCCTGTCGCGTCTGCAGCCGCTTGCGCAAGCGTGCAGCCGGACGCGCACGGCGCAGGGATTCGGGATTCGGGATTCGGGATTCGGGATTCGGGATTCGGGATTCGGGATTCGGGATTCGGGATTCGGGATTCGGGATTCGGGATTCGGGATTCGGGATTCGGGATTCGCAGGGAGTGT
>NZ_JANFQO010000070.1 GCF_024437735.1 Tahibacter harae
GTGGGTGCATGGTTCAGTGGTGGTTTTTCACAGCCTTTCTCCGTTTAACACAGACAACAGACAGCCACAAAATATGCACATTTTAAGAGGATAAAAAATGCATATGAATGTCAACAGCGCAGACAGACAGTCCATTGACAGCAGAGTGTTGCTGTGCCGCAGAGGTTGATCCCCCTCCTCGATTGATCCCCATATAGCTGGTGGTGAAAGTGATGGAGATGATGGAGAAGCTGGAGAAGAAGATGGAGGATTTAGAAGCACTTCCTGTGGACAATGCTGGGGCCAGCCTCATCGTACTCCTGCTTGGAGATCCACATCTGCTGGAAGGTGGACAGGGAAGCCAGGATGGAGCCACCGATCCAGACGGAGTACTTCCTCTCGGGAGGAGCAATGAT
>NZ_JANFQO010000071.1 GCF_024437735.1 Tahibacter harae
CTGAGCGTGGTGACGCAGCGGGCGCTGAGCCTCGGCGACGGTGAGGCGATCAATCCCGCCGATGCGAGCGTGCATGGCCTGGTCGGTTCGCTGGCCAAGGAATATGCGCAGTGGCGCGTGCGCCTGCTGGATACCGATACGCTGGATGAAACCGGGCTGGCGGCGCTGCTGCGCCTGCCGGCCGATGCCCAGGGCGATGCCTGGCTGTACCGGGCGGGCGAGTTCTACCGTTCGCAATTGCTGGCAGCGCAATGGGGCCCGGCGCGGCCGACGCGCTATCGCGACGGCGGCGTCTACGTGCTGCTGGGCGGTGCGGGCGGCATCGGCGAGGTGTACAGCGAATACCTGATTACACGCTACCGCGCGCAGGTGGTCTGGCTGGGCCGGCGGGCGGCGGATGCCGCGATCGCGGCGAAGATCGCACGGCTGGGCCAGCACGGTCCGGCCCCGCTGTACCTGCAGGCGGATGCGACCGACGCGGCGGCGCTGGCGGCGGCCTGTGCGCAGATCCGCGCGCGCTACGGCGCGATCCACGGTCTGGTCCATTCGGCCATCGTGCTGGCCGACCAGAGCCTGGCGCAGATGGACGAGGCGCGCTTCCGCGCCAGCCTGGCGGCCAAGGTCGATGCCAGCGTGCAGCTGGCGCGCGCGTTCGGCGGCGAAGCGCTGGACTTCGTGCTGTTCTTCTCCTCGCTGCAGAGCTTCAGCAAGGCGCCGGGGCAGAGCAATTACGCGGCCGGCTGCACCTTCAGCGATGCCTATGCGCAGCAGCTGCGGCAGGCCTGGCCGTGTGCGGTCAAGGTGGTCAACTGGGGGTACTGGGGCAGCGTCGGCATCGTCTCGTCGGACTTCTACCGCGACCGCATGGCGCTGCTGGGCTTCGGCTCGATCGAGCCGGAGGAGGCGCTGCAGGCGCTGGAGCAGCTGTTGTCCGGTCCGCTGGACCAGGTGGCGTACCTGAAGCTCAGCCGCGCACGCGCGCCGGACGCGGCCGACGGCGGCACGGCGTTGCAGGTCTACGGCCCGGCGCCGCAGCAGGACCTGGCCGCGGTGCAGCGCGAACTGGCCCGGCGCATCGCCGCGCCGGCGCTGCCGCCGGCGGAAGCCGATACCGGCCTGCGCCTGCTGGAGACGGAGCTGGCGCGGCTGCTGTTTGTACAAATGGACAGTTTGTGTCTGTGGACACCGGCAACGTTCACGCTGGAGGCGCTCAAGACGCGGCTGGATCCGCAGTTCGGCCGCTGGCTGGCCGAGAGCGTGCGGCTGCTGGAGCTGCAGGGTTACCTGGTGCGCGAGGGCGAGGGCTACCGCGTGGTGCAGCGGGTGGAAGCCGATGCCTGGCTGGACTGGGAAGCGGCGAAGCACGGCTGGCTGGCGCAGCCGAACCTGCGCGG
>NZ_JANFQO010000072.1 GCF_024437735.1 Tahibacter harae
GCCGGATCTTCTCCCTCCCTCTCTCTTCTCTCAGCTCTCCTCCTAAACTCAAAGAGTCAGGATGCCTCACGCATACCCCTTCCTCACTCCTGAGCAGAAGAAGGAGCTCAGCGATATTGCTCATAGGATTGTCGCTCCCGGCAAGGGAATCCTCGCCGCAGACGAGTCCACCGGCAGCGTGGCCAAGCGCTTCCAGAGCATCAATGCTGAGAACACTGAGGAGAACAGGAGGCTGTACCGCCAGCTCCTCTTCACCGCAGATGACCGCGTCGCCCCTTGCATTGGTGGCGTAATTCTCTTCCATGAGACCATGTACCAGAAGACCGATGGTGGCAAGCCCTTCCCCCAGCACCTCAAAGAGAGAGGCATGGTTGTGGGCATTAAGGTCGACAAAGGTGTTGTCCCCCTGGCCGGAACCAACGGCGAGACAACCACCCAGGGTCTTGATGGACTGTATGAGCGTTGCGCCCAGTACAAGAAGGATGGTGCTGACTTTGCCAAGTGGCGCTGTGTGCTGAAGATCACCCCCACCACCCCCTCAAGACTGGCCATCATCGAGAACGCCAACGTCCTGGCTCGCTATGCCAGCATCTGCCAGATGCACGGCATCGTCCCCATCGTGGAGCCTGAGATTCTCCCTGATGGTGACCACGACCTGAAGCGCTGCCAGTACGTTACTGAGAAGGTCCTGGCTGCTGTCTACAAGGCTTTGTCTGACCACCATGTCTACCTGGAGGGCACCCTGCTCAAGCCCAACATGGTTACCGCTGGACACTCCTGCTCACACAAGTACAGCAACCAGGAGATTGCCATGGCAACTGTGACTGCTCTGCGCCGCACTGTGCCCCCTGCAGTCCCTGGCATTACCTTCCTGTCTGGTGGCCAGAGTGAGGAGGAAGCCTCCGTCAACCTGAACGCCATGAACCAGTGCCCTCTGCACAGGCCCTGGGCCCTGACCTTCTCATACGGCCGTGCCCTGCAGGCCTCTGCCCTCAAAGCCTGGGGTGGCAAGAAGGAGAATGGAAAGGCTTGCCAGGAGGAGTTCATCAAGAGAGCTCTGGCTAACAGCCAGGCCTGCGTGGGCAAATATGTGACTAGTGGAACAAGCGCTGCCGGTGGACAGTCACTGTTTGTGGCTAATCACGCTTATTAAGCATGGACACTCACCATTTCCCTTTCCACCATCTTCCCACCATTATTGAGTCACCACAGAAAAAGCCATGTCCTCCTAGACAATGCCTATGTAACTGTCTCCGCTATTGACAGTAACACTTTTAAAGCATCTTGGTAGAAAGGAAAGTTGGAAAAAAAAACTTTTCTTTGGGTTGTTGCTGTAGCTAAAGGAGATTCGGGAAAAAAAGTTCTGCCTCCATTCCC
>NZ_JANFQO010000073.1 GCF_024437735.1 Tahibacter harae
TGGCCGCACTACCTGGAAACCATCCACGATCCGCGCAACACGCGCGTCGCGCGCTACGAATACGACGCGGACGGCCGTCTGGTCGCCAGCGTCGATGCGAACGACAAGCGCATCGAGTACACCCACGACATCGCCGGCCAGGTGGAGCAGGTGAAGAACCGGCGCGGCCATACGACCACCTATGTCTATGACGACAACGGCTGGGTGCTCAGCGAGACCAATGCGCTGAACGAACAGACGCTGCATACGTATGACACGAATGGCAACGAACTGACGACGACGGATCCGCTCAATCGCACGACTACACGCACGTTTGATGCGCGTGGGAATGTGTTAACGGAAACCAACCCGGCCGGCGAGACGGTCACGCGCACCTACGGCCGCTACAACCAGCTCAAAACCGAAACCGATGCGCAGAACCGCGTGGTGCTGACCAATCACTACTGGAAGAAGAACGGTGTGGAGGAAACCGGCTTCCTGACCTCGTCGGTGGATGCGCTGGGCAATACCACGGTCTATGCCTTGGACCTGTGCGCCGGACTGACCTGCGGCAATACCGGCAATCTCAAGACGCTGATCGACGCGAACGGCAAGCGCCGCAGCTTCGAGTACGACCGCTACGGCAACCTGACTCAGGAGACCGATACACGCAACAACACGACCCTGCGTGAATACGACACCATGGGCCGCGTACTCAAGGAAACCCGCCGGCGCCTCATCAATGGCCAGGTGGAAGAGCTGGTCACGGTCAACGAGTACGATGCGGCCGGCAATGCGGTGAAGACCGTTGCACCGGACGGCGTGATCACCACGCGCTACTACGAGAAGGGCCAGCTGCTGTACGAACAGACCGGCCTGCAGCGCCGCGACTACACGTACACGCCGGACGGCCGCCTGGAGAGCACGATCTTCAACGGCAACCTCTCCGTCAAGGAGAGCACGGTCTACGACGCCGAAGGCAATGTGATCGAGCAGCGCGACGTGTTCGGCAGCAAGACCAGGATGGTGTATGACGCGGCCAACCGCCTGATCGAGACCATCCATCCGGATGACACCGGCGGGGATACGGACAACGCGCGCAGCCGGCAGGAATACGACAAGGCCGGCCAGCTCAAGACGAGCTGGGACGAGCGCAACCAGCCAACCACGTATACCTACGACGATGCAGGCCGCCAGGTCACGGTGAAGAACGCGCTGGACCAGGTGATGACGTCCGAATACGACGGCACCGGCCGGCGTGCGCTGAGCCGCGATCCCCTGGGCCGCGAGACCCGCTACGTCTACGACCTGGCCGGCCGACTGACACGCACCATACTGCCCGATCC
>NZ_JANFQO010000074.1 GCF_024437735.1 Tahibacter harae
CCCGGAGACTCATTGGTGTGAGTCACGCCGCCATGGCGAGCTCACGGATTTGCCGATAGTAGGCCGCCTCAGCTTCTGCCGGCGGGATGTTGCCGATCGGCCCCAGCAATCGGGTGTTGTTGAACCAGTCGACCCATTCGAGTGTTGCCAGTTCGACCGCTTCGCGGTTGGCCCAGGAACGTCGGTGAATCACTTCGGCTTTGTACAACCCATTGATCGATTCGGCCAGCGCGTTGTCGTAGGAGTCGCCGACACTGCCAACGGACGGTTCTACGCCCGCTTGGGCCAGTCGTTCGGTGTAGCGGATCGAGACGTACTGGACGCCACGATCAGAGTGATGAATCAGGCCGCCTTCGGTTGGTCGACGTGCATGCAGTGCCTGCTCCAGAGCATCGAGCACAAAGTCGGTGCGAGCCGAACTGGATACTTTCCAGCCCACGATCCGCCGCGCAAATACGTCGATGACGAAAGCCACGTAGACGAATCCCTGCCACGTCGATACGTAGGTAAAGTCCGATACCCACAGCAGGTTCGGACGCTCAGCCCGGAATTGCCGGTTCACCTGGTCGCGCGGACACGGCGCAGCCTTGTTGCTATGCGTGGTCTTGATCACTTTGCCGCGCACCACACCAGCCAGCCCCAGTCGCTTCATCAGCCGCGCTACCGTGCAGCGCGCCACGCCAAAGCCCTCGCGCAGCAGCTGGTGCCACACCTTGCGCACGCCGTAGACCTGCTTGTTCTCGTCCCAGATCCGGCGGATCTCGCCGCACAGCGCATCGTCACGCCACGATCGGTTCGAGCGAAGCTCCGGATCAGCCTGACGCGCCGCCTGCGCGTAGTACGTCGACGGAGCGATCGGCAGCACCTTGCAGATCGGCTCGACTCCGTAGGCGTCGCGGTGTTCGTCGATGAACGCCGTCATGACTTGGACCGGCGGTCGAGCTCCGCCTGGGCAAAATACGCGCTCGCCTTGCGCAGAATCTCATTGGCTTGCCGAAGCTCACGAAGCTCTCGCTCCAGTTCCTTGATCCGCGCCTGCTCCGCCGTCGTCGGGCCAGGTCGCTTGCCCTGATCGCGCTCCGCCTGCCGAACCCAGCGACGCAGCGTCTCGGACGTACACCCGAACTTCCCGCTGATCGACTCGATCGCCGCCCATTGCGAGTCGTACTCGGCCTGGTGCTCCAGCACCATCCGAACAGCCCGCTCCCGCACCTCGTCCGAAAACTTGTCTGACTTTCTCATCGCTCTATCCTCTCAAGGGAAAGAGCCTCCGGGAAAGCCGGGGCGGTTCA
>NZ_JANFQO010000075.1 GCF_024437735.1 Tahibacter harae
CCTGAGCAAGGACGACGGCAGCACGATCTATGCGCCGGGCGGCGGCGGCACCTACACACTGATCCTCAGCAATGCCGGCCCGTCGACGGCCACCGGCGTGACGCTGACGGACACGCTGCCCACGGGCGCCACGCTGTCGGCCGCGGCGACGTGCACCGCGCAAGGCAGTGCCAGTTGCGGCACGCTGAGCGGCGCCGGCGGCGCCAGCAGCGTTTCGCTCAGCGGTGCGACCGTGCCGGCCGGCATGGCCAACCGCCTGCAGCTCACGATTCCGGTTTCCTACGCCGCCACGCTGACCGCGGCCACGCTGACCAATACCGCGACGGCCGATGCCGCCGTCTCCGATCCGGTCAGCGCCAGCGATATCAACACGCGCTACAACCGCGCGCCGGTCGCCGATGCCCAATCGCTGTCGCTGGAGCAGGGTGGCAGTGCCGCCGTCACCCTGAGCGGCAGCGATGCCGACAATGACCCGCTGAGCTTCCGCATCACCACGCCGCCGCAGCACGGCAGCCTGAGCGGCACGGCGCCGGCGCTGACCTATACGCCGGCATCGGCCTTCAGCGGCAGCGACAGCTTCGCCTACGTCGCCAATGACAGCCTGCTCGATTCCACGCCGGCCACGGTGTCGATCACCGTCACGGCGGCCAATCGCGCGCCGTCCGTCACGTCCACCGCGATCACGACCGCGACCGCCGGCAGCGCCTACCGCTACGACGTGGAAGCGACCGACCCCGACAACGACACGCTGACCTATTCACTGCTCAATCCGCCGTCGGGCGTCAGCATCGACAGCAGCACCGGCGTCATCAGCTGGACCCCGACCACGCAGCAGATCGGTACGCACACGATGGCGATCCGCGTCAGTGACGGCCATGGCGGCACCGGTGCGCAGGACTTCACCCTGACCGTCAGCAGCGCGAATCACGCGCCGGAGATCACCTCGACCGCGATCACCACGGCCAGCGTCGGCACGCCCTACAGCTACGACGTCGACGCTACCGACGCCGACAACGACACGCTGACCTATACGCTGAGCAATCCGCCCAGCGGCATGTCCATCGACACCGCCACCGGCGCAATCAGCTGGACGCCCGCCGCCAACCAGGCCGGTTCGCAGACGATCACCATCCTGGTCAGCGACGGCCACAGCGGCACTGACGAGCAGAGCTTCAGCATCGACGTCGGCGCGGCCAACCGTCCGCCCGCCTTCACCTCGACCGCACCCACGCAGGCCACGCGCGGCGAAGCCTGGCGCTACGACGCCCAGGCCA
>NZ_JANFQO010000076.1 GCF_024437735.1 Tahibacter harae
AGCCCTTATGTCTCGCCGCCCCCGTACTCTAGGCGTCGAGAGCCGGCATGCGCGCCCGTAAAGCCCCTGGTGAGCAACCGAGGGAGAGCCTGGAGCCGCATGCCGGAACTCACGAAGCGCCCGAACAGTTGCCCGAATATCGTTCGCACCGATAAGGCAGGGCCGATCGTGAGGCTCTCGACACCCAGAGAGTAGCGGGAGAACGGTCATGTTGGGAGTCGGAATCGATGTCAGCAAAGCCTGGTTGGATGTCGCGATAGACGGACAGGAAGCGGTCCAGCGCTTCCCGAATGATGCCCCTGGGATAGCGGCGTTGTTGAAATGGTTGAAGCGCCGGTCCGTGCGGGTGCTGGTGGAGGCCACGGGCGGCTACGAGCAAGCAGTGCTGGAGCGGCTGTGGACCAGGCAGGTGTGGGTGTGCCGGGTAAATCCGCGTCAGGCGAGGGATTTTGCCAAGGCGATGAATCGCTTGGCCAAGACCGACGCGGTGGACGCGCGGGTGCTGGCGCGAATGGTGGGGGTACTGGGCGAAACGCTGCGCAGCTATGAGCCGCCAGAGCCCTGGCGGGTGCAATTGCGCGAATGGGTCCAGCGGCGACGCCAGGTGGTGGAGCTGATGCAGCAGGAGAAGCAGCGACTGGCGTGCATGAACATCCCCGCGCTGCGCAAGCAGATGGAGATGTTGCTGAGCACGCTGGCCAAGCAGAAGCAGGGGCTGGAGCGCGAGATTCGTACGCAAATCCAGGCGCACACGCCCAAGGCGTTGAGCAGCGTCAAGGGCACAGGGCCCGTAGTGAAAGCCACCCTGCTGGCCGAGCTGCCGGAGCTGGGCCAACTGGACGGCAAAGCGATTGCCAAGCTCGTGGGCGTTGCCCCCCTCAACGACGACAGCGGCAACCGCCGCGGCTACCGACGAACGAGCGGAGGCCGCCGCAGCGTACGGTGCGTGCTGTACATGGCAACCGTGGTTGCCGTGCGCTGGGAACCGTCAATCAAGGCGTTTTACGAACGACTGCGTGCCGCGGGCAAGCCCGCCAAGGTTCGGCTGGTGGCCTGCATGCGAAAGCTATTGATCATTCTCAATGCGCGTGTGCGCGACGAGCTATCTGCGCTGGCGGCCGTCTAAACGCTTGTTTCGGCGTGAGGGGCAAGACAGTTGCTCTCCCC
>NZ_JANFQO010000077.1 GCF_024437735.1 Tahibacter harae
GGCGGCACCGGCGCGGTGCCGCTGCCGGCAGCCGGCGCGCTGACGCTGAAACGGTGCGACACGGCCGCCGCAGGCGCGGCCGGTGCGGCCGGCGCTGCGGCCGGCGCGCTGGCCGCCGGCGCCGCCGCGGCATAGGTCGCGGCGATGTGCTGCGCGAGCTTGCTCACGCTGGGGTAGTCGAACAGGCTGGTCGTGGTGAGTTCTATGCCCAGGGCCTGGTTGATGTCGCTGGCCAGGCGCACGCCCATGATGGAATCCAGGCCGTATTCGACGAAGGCTTCGTCAATGTCGATCACGGCCGGATCCACGCGCAGCGCGGCGGCGAGTTCTTTCACGATGGTCTGGCGCAGCTGCGCTTCGCGGTGCTCGCGGCTGGGCGGCGCGGCAGCGGGTGCGGCCGCGGCAACCGCGGGCGCGACGGCGGGCACCGCGGCTGGCTGCGCCGCGGGAGCCGCTGCCGCGGCGCTGGCACTCGCCGCGTCCGCGCCGAGCTGGGCCAGCAGCACCGTGCGGTTCTCGCGCAGGATGTGCCCGACCAGCTTGGTCACGGTCGGATAGTCGAACAGGCTGGTGGTCGTGAGTTCCACGCCCAGGGCCTGGCTGATCTCGCTGGCGGTACGCACGCCGAGAATGGAATCCAGGCCGTAGTCGGCGAAGGATTCATCGGCATCGATCGCAGACGGATCGACCCGCAGCGAGGACGCCAGGCAGCCGACCACGTGGCGATGCACGTGGGCTTGCAGGTCCTGCTCGCTGACGCGGGCTGGGCCGGCGGGTGCCGGCGCGGCCGGCGCCGCGGGCGCCGGTACTGCAGCCGCAGACTTGGCCGGCGCAGCGGGAGCCGCCGCGGCCGCCCGCCCCTGCCGCACCACTCCGTCACTCTGCGCAACGATGATGGTCTGGCCGAGCCCGTGCGCTTCCTCCGCCGGGAAACCCACACCGTGGAAGCCTTCCTGCTGCAGCACGCGCTGCCAGGTTGCCGGCCATACCGCCGGAGAACCCGGGATGCGGATGGCCTCGTCCTCGAACAGCCACCAGCCCTTGGTCAGGCCGAAGGTCAGGTGGGTGAACAGGCCGCCGCCCGTGCTCATCTCGTTGAGCAGCAGCACGCCCTGGCTGCTGAGTGCCGCCTTGGCA
>NZ_JANFQO010000078.1 GCF_024437735.1 Tahibacter harae
CTGACTGGTTTACTCCTTGGTGGCCATGTGGGCCATCAGGTCGCAGACACGGTTGCTGTAGCCGAACTCATTGTCGTACCATGTGACCAGCTTGACAAAGTGGTCGTTGAGGGCGATGCCAGCGCCAGCATCAAAGATGGAGGAGCGAACGTCGCCATTGAAGTCTGTGGAGACAACCTGGTGCTCTGTGTATCCCAGAATGCCCTTCATGGGTCCATCAGCAGCGGCCTTCACAACCTTCTTGATGTCGTCGTATTTGGCAGGTTTCTCCAGACGGACTGTCAGGTCGACCACTGACACGTTGGGGGTGGGGACACGGAAGGCCATGCCAGTCAACTTGCCATTGAGCTCGGGGATAACCTTGCCGACAGCTTTGGCAGCACCAGTTGAAGCAGGGATGATGTTCTGGCTGGCGCCACGGCCGTCCCTCCACAGCTTGCCGGAGGGGCCATCCACAGTCTTCTGGGTGGCAGTGATGGCATGAACGGTGCTCATCAGACCCTCAACGATGCCAAAGTTGTCATTGATGACCTTAGCCAGGGGAGCCAGGCAGTTGGTTGTGCAGGAAGCGTTGCTGACAATATGGAGGGACTTGTCGTACTTCTCGTGGTTGACACCCATGACAAACATGGGAGCATCAGCGCTGGGTGCAGAGATGATGACCCTCTTGGCACCACCCTTCAAGTGAGCAGAGGCCTTCTCAATGGTGGTGAAGACACCAGTGGACTCAACCACATAATGGGCACCAGCATCACCCCATTTAATGTTGGTGGGGTCCCTCTCGTGGAAGACTGTGATTTTATGTCCATCGATGACGAGCTTTCCACCCTCAGCCTTGACCTCACCATGGAAGCGGCCGTGGGTAGAGTCATACTTGAACATGTAGACCATGTAATCCAGGTCGATGAAAGGATCATTGATGGCCACAATCTCAACCTTCTTGGAGTGGAAAGCAGCACGGGTCACCAGACGACCAATGCGGCCGAATCCATTGATACCGACTTTCACCATTTTGTCTGGGTTGGTCTAGTCCTCGTTTGTGAGATTCCTCTGTCTGTCTTGCGACTCCG
>NZ_JANFQO010000079.1 GCF_024437735.1 Tahibacter harae
TTGCTCAGCGTATAGGTCAGCGTGTCGTTGTCGGCGTCGGTGGCGTCGACGTCGTAGCTGTAGGGCGTGCCGACGCTGGCCGTGGTGATCGCGGTCGAGGTGATCTCCGGCGCGTGATTCGCGCTGCTGACGGTCAGGGTGAAATCCTGCGCGCCGGTGCCGCCGTGGCCGTCACTGACGCGGATCGCCATCGTGTGCGTACCGATCTGCTGCGTGGTCGGGGTCCAGCTGATGACGCCGGTGCTGCTGTCGATGCTGACGCCGGACGGCGGATTGAGCAGTGAATAGGTCAGTGTGTCGTTGTCGGGGTCGGTCGCTTCCACGTCGTAGCGGTAGGCGCTGCCGGCGGTCGCGGTCGTGATCGCGGTGGACGTGACGGTCGGCGCGCGATTGGCCGCCGTGACGGTGATCGACACCGTGGCCGGCGTGGAATCGAGCAGGCTATCGTTGGCGACGTAGGCGAAGCTGTCGCTGCCGCTGAAGGTCGATGCCGGCGTATAGGTCAGCGCCGGCGGCGTGCCGCTCAGGCTGCCGTGCTGCGGCGGCGTGGTGACGCGGAAGCTCAGCGGGTCATTGTCGGCATCGCTGCCGCTGAGGGTGACGGCGGCACTGCCGCCCTGCTCCAGCGACAGCGATTGGGCATCGGCGACCGGCGCGCGGTTGTAGCGCGTGTTGGTATCGCTGGCGCTGACCGGATCGGAGACGGCCGCATCGGCCGTCGCGGTATTGGTCAGCGTGGCCGCGGTCAGTGTGGACGCATACGCCACCGGAATCGTGAGCTGCAGGCGATTGGCGATACCGGCCGGTACCGTCGCGCCACTGAGTGCCACGCTGGTCGCGCCGCTGGCGCCGGTCAGCGTGCCGCAGCTGGCGCTGCCTTGTGCAGTGCAGGTCGCTGCCGCGGACAGCGTTGCGCCTGTCGGCAGCGTGTCGTCGAGGATGACGCCGGTGGCCGTCGACGGGCCGGCATTGCTGAGGATCAGTGTGTAGGTGCCGCCGCCGCCCGGCGCATAGATCGTGCTGCCGTCGTCCTTGCTCAGGCTCAGCGGGGCTTCGCAATGAATG
>NZ_JANFQO010000008.1 GCF_024437735.1 Tahibacter harae
AGCACCAGCGCTGACTTGCGCCGCGCCGTCCAACGCTTGATGTCTTCTTCCATCACTGCACTCATGGGGTGTCTCCTTGGGTAAGGTTACACCTGAGCAGGTTTTCACTGGGTCAGTACAGAACCATGCTATTCAGTGTGAATCGATGTAGGGCAGCTGCCGGAATCGATCCACGAGCTCTGTACGCCGTTGGCGACAGAATAGGTCCCAATCCCTGCACACGTTTCATTTGCGGCTTGCTGATAGAAGATGCAGATTTCAGCGATCTGCGCAGCCGATAGCATCATCTGATCGCCTTTCCGGAAAACGATCTTCCGTTCGACGACAGTGAGTGTGGCCGCGTTCTTCAGCAAACCTGGAACTGTCTGAGCGCTGCCTGGATCAGGGCCGAGCCAACTGACGACGAGCTCGCCTTGGTCATCGAGATCTTCGACGCCCACCCTTCCCATGCGGTGAACGAGGCAATTCCGCGCCGACTGGAGACTCAGAAGATACACGCTATATTTCGATGGCGTTCCGACGATAGCCCCGATCTTGTCGAGCTTTTCTTTGAGCGAGATCTTGGTGAATTTGTCGCAGCGCTTCTTGATTAGGGGCACATCGTCCTGCACGCGGGATGCCAAAATCATCTGGAGAGCGACAAAGACTTGGTCTAGGAAGCTAGTATAGGTTTCGGCGAGTTCACGAAAGCCAGCTGCCTCGATCCAGATCTTAAACTGCTGCTTTGCTCCTGCGATGCGATCCTCAGCTAGATTCGGATCGATAACTTGAAGTCGAGAAACCTGCGTCAGTTGGTACTTGCGAAATTCGGGGTCGAGTGCGGCATTGATGCCGAGCCCCATGAACATCGCGGCACGCCTGATGCCAGTATTTGCCCATTCCGAGAGGTCGCGCAGATTGATCGTCTGATAGTGAATCGCCATGTCTCCTTCCTGCCGGTGTGATCGCTGGTGTCGCCACGAACAGCACGCTCATCATCCCATCCAAGTCACAACAACGCGACAATCCCGTGCCTCAATCGCTGAGACGCTCAGGCAATTGGTCGCGATCGGCGCTCCCTATACTTCCCGCCAAAGCCGGATCAACGCGGTGTTCATGCCGGCTCGCGGACAGGTTGCACAGCGCCGCCTTGCCTGCATGCGTACTCACAGGGGTGATCCATTCATGGCCGCTTGCAGAACCGCCATCGCGTTCCTGACCACGCTGCTGTCCACCGTCGCCGGCGTGGCGCGGGCGGGCACGGTCGCTGTCACCGACGGCAATGTGACGGCCGGCGCGGGCACCTGCACGCTGGCGCAGGCGATTCATGCGGCGAATCGGGCCAACAATCCCGGCGATACCACACACCCGTACGGCAGCACGCCGCCGGGCGCCAGTACCATCGAGCCACTGCGCTACTCGGCGACCAGTGACAGCGCCATCGCGAACGGCACGACGGTGAGCGCCTGCACTGGCGCCCTGCCCGGCCCCAATACGCTGGACCTGGCCGCGCTCGCGGGACAGACGCTGAGCTGGAATACGCCCGACAACTTCTGGTACGGCCCGAATGCGCTGCCGCCGATCGCCAGCGACATCACCATCGAAGGTCACGGCGTCACGCTGCTGGCCGCCGCCGTTGCGGCACCTCTGCGCTTCTTCTTCGTCGGCGCCGACGCAGCGAACAGCGCCACGCCCGGCTACAACACGCCGGGGCCGGGGCATCTGACCCTGCGCAATCTCACCCTGACCGGCGGCCGGCAACTGGGCGGCAGCGGCAGTGGTGGTGGCGCGGGCATGGGCGGGGCGATCTACAACCAGGGCAGCCTGGATCTGGCGTCGGTAACCTTGAACAGCAACAGCGCCACGGGCGGCGGCGCCGGCGGCGGCAGCAGCGGCAACGGCGATGGCGGCGGCGGTCTGGGCGCGGATGCGAACAGCCTAAACGGCGGCGGCATGGGCGGCACCGTACCCCATGGCCAGACAAGCTCCGGTGCGCAACCCGTCAGCCCATCCCACGGCGGCGTTGCGGGAGGGACATACACTGGCGGCGGCGGCTTCGGCGGCGGCTACGAAGACGTCCCCGGCCACGTCGTTCGCGGTTCTCCCGGCAGCGGCAGCGGCGGCGACGGCAGTGGTGGCGGCGGCTTCAGCGGCTACGGCAGCAGTTCGGCCTACGGTGGCATCGGCGGCAGCGGCTTTGGCGGCGCCAGCGGCTATACCGAGCCTAGTGGCTACTTCGGCGCCGGCGGCGGCTTCGGCAACGGTGGCGGCGGCAGCCGCAACTCCAGCGTCGGCAGCAGCTCGGATATCGCCGGCGGCGGAGGCGGCGTCGGTGGCGGTGGTGGCGGCGGCTACAGTGGCACCTCGTTCGCCGGCGGCGGCGGTGGTGGCTTCGGCGGTGGCGCCGGCGGTGGCGGCCTTCATCGCCGTCAGCGTCGGCGGCTTCGGCGGCGGCAACAGCGATCCCTCCGGCAACAGCGGCGGTGGCGCCGGCTTCGGTGGGGCGGTTTTCAATCACGCCGGCAGGCTGGCTTTGCTCAACTCCACCCTGACCGCGAACACGGCTGCCGGTGGCGGCAGTAGCAGCGGCAACGGCGGCAGCGGCTACGGCGGCGCGATTTTCAATCTCAATGGCACCGTGTCGATCGCCTTCTCGACCCTGGCCGGCAACACCGTGTCGGCGGGTTCGGGCGCCAGCGCCGGCAGTGCCGATGGCGGCGCGATCTACAGCCTGGGCTACAACGCTGCTGCCACCTCAGGCAGCAGGACGGCCAGCGTGCGCCTGAGCAACAGCATCCTGTCGAACAGCAGCGGCGGCCGCGATCTGGTCAGCGACAAACCCGCCACGGTGGCGAATGGCAGCGCCAATGTCGCCAGCGCCGGCGTGGTCAACGGCAGCGGTGCGCCGAAAAATCTGATCATGACTTCCGCCGCGGTGAACGGCGCCGACGCACTGCCGGCCGGCTGGATCACGACCGATCCCACACTCGGCGCACTTGCCGCCAATGGCTCGGCGAATGCCCCCTTTACGATGGCAATAACCACATCGAGCCCGGCGCACGCCACCGGCAGCTGCACCGATACCGCAGGCAACGCGGTGACCATCGACCAGCGCGGCATCCCGCGCCCCGGCAGCGGCTGCGATCTGGGTTCGTTCCAGTTGTATACCGACGAGGTGTTTGCGAACGGCTTTGAGTGAGTGACATCGCGGACGCCCAAGGCATGGGCGCGATTTCCCGCCTCGCCCGCGAATCGGAGGCCACAGTCCTGCGCGCCGAAAGTCGATTGCAGCGGACTCGCGCCCAGGACTCAACTTCGGGAACACCATGAAAGTGGCGCACCCAATCTCACTGGAAATTTCATCCATGCAAGCGTCAGCGGCCGCATGGATTTTCCCGTCGAGAAAGCTCTGGCAATCGAAGTACAGCGGCCGTGACGGCAAAACGGCACGGCCAGGCGAACCTTGCACCGCTCAGTAATGCGCCGTGAAGTGCGCGACAACCTTGTCCATGCCCAGGCGCCAGCGCTGCAGCAGTGCCGGGTTGGCCTGGGGATCGGTCTCGCCGACGGCCTTGATCAGGCTGTCCACCCAGTGCACGTAAAGCGACGGGCGCACCGGCACGCGGCCCTTGCGCGCATGCGCATCGGCCATTTCGTTCATGGTGCGCTCGGCGAGGCGGCTGCCGTTGGCGTGCTCGATGGCGACGCTGATGCCGCGGCGCAGGGCGAAACGCTGCGTGTTGAAATCGGTTTTCGCGAACATGGCCGCGACTTCCGGGTGGCTGTCGAGAAATATCTGATAAAACCGCTCGATGAAGTCTTTCTGGCGCAGGCAGCGGCCGTAGCTCTGCTGCAGATCATCGAATCTTTCCATGAATTTCCCCCCTGGCCTTCAACGGTTGCAACGCAACCGCAATGGTAAGGGCTGCGGGACTTTGCGCATAGGCTATTGGTCATCGTGCGCGCATAGACCAAGGTATGAAACGCGGAGCCGGCTGCCTAGGCAGGCTTCTCCACGTTTCTTACCATTTAATAAAATTAAATTATTAGCATGCCTCTCTTGCGGCGAAATCGGACGCGCCTCGCCGGCTTTGCGCAGATCGCCCGCCGGCACGCTTGGCCGCGCTGGACATAGCCTTTGCCCTGGTCTGCGCAAATCCATCTTCCGCCCGGGGCTGGAGGTCCGATGCGGCGAGCGCCAGGGCCGGCATGGACCCGCCCGTCTGCCCGCAACCATCCGGAATTTGCCGATTCTCGATCAGCCCGGCTGGCACGGGCGGTGACGCAGCAGCGAACATCCATGGCGAGTCGGGGAGCGCCGAATCACTGCCAAGGCGCGGTGGTTGCATAACTCTCTTGCATCGCCAGCCAGCCTCAGCGTGACCGCAAAGGCGGAGACGATGTCGGCGCGACATCGGAACCGGACCTGTCCGACAAGGATCGCCGCTTCTCCAAGCCCCTGCACCAAGGCGCCCGCCCCGACGTCAGCCATAGGCCGAGGCCGCATCCTGCCGCAGCGGCAACCGGCGCTGAATACATTGCGGCAAAAGCTGCACTTGTGCTGTTGCAAGCCTTGCACTGGGCCCCATGCTCCAGCGGAAACGCATACCGGGGAACCACCATGCCGCGAGCGTCCGCCAAAGCTGCGCCAGCACCACCGTCCATCGCCAGATTGCGCGCCGCTGCCCGTACCTGCAAAGCCTGCCCGCTGTGGCAGCCGGCCACGCAGACCGTATTCGGCGAAGGGCCGGAAAACGCCCGGATCATGCTGATCGGGGAGTCGCCGGGCAATCAGGAGGACCTGGCAGGACACCCCTTCGTCGGTCCGGCCAGCGAATTGCTGGACCGCGCGCTGGCCGAGGCCGGCGTGGACCGTGCCCAGGTCTACGTCACCAATGTGGTCAAGCATTTCAAATATCAGCTGCGCGGCAAGCGGCGTCTGCATGCGCGGGCGAACGCGGCCGAACAGGCCGCCTGCCGCTTCTGGCTGGATGCAGAGCTGCTGCGCGTGCAACCCGCGCGCATCGTCTGCCTGGGCGCGATGGCGGCCCAGGCCATCTTCGGCCGCAGCTTCCGCCTGCTCAAGCAGCGTGGTACCTGGCGCGATCTGCCGGGCGGCGCGCGCGGCCTGGCCACGGTGCACCCCTCGTATCTGCTGCGGCTGCGCGATGCGGCCGAGCGTGCGGAAGCCTACGCGGCCTTCGTGCGGGACCTGCGCCAGCTGCAGGAGTGATACGCAGAACGTCGCGCCGCTTCTGTCAGCGAACGCAACCGCCGGATGGAACGCCGCTCCGACGGATCATCCGCCGCGACAGCAGCAAACTCGCGCCGGGCTTCACCCGGCATGCCGGCCGAAGCCGAAGAGCCCGGCCAAGGCATGCCTGCGCCGCTCCACCGTCGCACGCAGTAGCCCTGCGCCCAGCACGGAATAGGTGATGCCGTTGCCGCCGTAAGCCATCGCGTAGAGCACGCGCGGACCGGTTTCTTCATGTGCGCCGAAATAAGGCAGGCCGTCGCGGGTCTCGGCAAAGGTGCCGGCCCAGCTGTAGGCCGGTTCAAACGGTATCTGCGGAAACAGCAACGCAGCCTTGCGCAGCAAGGTCCCGGTCTTGCGCGTCAGGCGCGCGTCGCGCCGGGCCGGAATGTCGATCGCATCATCCTCGCCGCCGACCAGCAGGCGGCCATCGTCGCTGGAACGCAGATAGATATACGGCCGCGCCGTTTCCCAGACCAGCGTGTCGCGCAACGGCCCCAGCTGCGCACGCGCCATGGGCTCGGTCGCAAAGGCATAGCTGCTGCGATTGCGCGCCACGCGCGCCGACAGCCAGCCCTGGCTTTCATAGCCGCCGGCGACCACGACGTGGCCTGCGCGCAGCACGCCCCGCGCCGTATGCAACAACACACTGCGCCGGCCCGGCTCCATGCGCTCCACGCGGGTACGGGCATAGACGCGGCCCTTCAGACGCCCCAGCAACCGGTGTGTCGCGCGGTACGGATCGAAGCGCGCCGCAGGCCGGCTCAAGATCGCGCCGGCGGCGAACAGTCCGTAATGCGCAGCGATCGCGCTCTTCCTCAGCCAGCGCACATCCAGGCCCAGCCGGCGGCGTGCTTCGTACTCCGCACGCAGCCCGGCCGCCGCATCATCCGTGCTGGCGTAGTACAGGCTTTTCATCTGCGCGAAGCCGAAACCGCCGAACTGGCGCGCCAGCTCGCCGATCTGCTCCACACCCGCGGCGCAGGAACGGTAGGCCAGCGCCGCGGCCGGCTCGCCGTAGCGCTGCGCGAGGTCGAGCAGATGCGTGTCGATCTCGTACTGCAGCAGCGCCGTGCTTGCCGCCGTGCTGCCCCAGGCAATATCGCGGCCGTCAAGCACGATCACTTCATGATCGTGCGCGGCGAACTCGTGCGCGATCAGCGCGCCGGTAATGCCGCCGCCGATCACCGCGATATCGCAGCGCAGATCCTGCTCCAGCCGCGGAAAGGTGCGCAGCAGGCCGTTTTTCACCGCCCAGAACGGATAGCCGCTCTTGAGATCCATCGTGGAATGCATCCATCGCTTCCTGCCCTGCGCCGCGATCCGTTCGGCCGCGAACGCAGCGGCGGACCCGCGCATCTTCGTCCATGCAGGCGCAGGACACGGCGGCCATCGCCGCGCCCCGCGCCGCCGGCGTCAGCTCACTTGGCCGCGCCAGGCAGTTCCTTCGCCTTCTTGCTGTGCTGCTGCAACGTCGGCAGCTTTTCCTGGGCAAAACTGCGCAGCGACGGCGCAGTAACGTTGGTGGCCGCATTGCTGAACAGCGCGACCGCTTCGTCGTGATCCTTGACCATGTTGCGCGCATAGACCGTGTCGACCTGGGCGCCGGCATTGCGCACGTCGCCGACTTTCTTCTGCGCATCGCTGTCGAGTTCGGCCGGTACCGTCCAGCCGTTCTTCTTGGCCAGGGCGCTGAGTTCGTCATTGGCCTTGCCATGATCGGTGATCATCATCTGGGCGAAGGCCTTGATCTTCTCGTTGCTGGAAAGCTGTACCGCGGCCTTGCTCTGTTCGACTTCCGCCATGCCGGCAACGGCCGCCTTGCGCAGGAAATCCGCATCCGACGTTGAAAGGGTTTCCGCCGCCGCGGCGGACAGGGCGGAACCGATTCCCAGCATGGCCAGGCCCAGCAATGTGAGGGTCTTGATCTTCATGGCGAGCATCTTCCTTTGACGACAACGGTGGAGCGGAAACAGCAAGCGCCATGCCGGGAAATCTGTGGCGGCGACGCGCAGCGCAGTCAGCAGCGCGTCGCCGCGGATTTTGTCGCAAATGCCGCAAGACAGCCCCGCCTCCGCCGCCGGCTGGATGCGCACCGCGGCGTCACCGCGCCCTCCGTGCGTTGCCGCGGCCAGGCGGGACCGGAACGCTTTCCTTGCAGCCTGCACGGACGGTCCCGAAGGCGCAGCGGATTCCGCACGACACGGATCCCTCGGCGGCCGGCGTCAACCTGGCCGGGAAAAGCCGGACTGGACTGTGCCACTGCCGTCGCTGCACGCAAGACAGCGATGACTGCGCAGGGCGCTGCCGGTAGCCGCGATCACACGGCGCGCCGCTTGCATGAGACAGATCATCGGCGCAGCCTGCTGCACCGAGGAGTGCGCGAGGCGTGATCGCTGCGACCAGCGTCCACGGCGCCGCGCCGGAGCGGCAGGGAATTTCACGCCGCTCCTGGACGAACCAGGAGAAGCTCATGGCACGCCCGATCTGGAACGGAACGCTGTCGTTCGGCCTGCTCAATATCCCGGTGGCGGTGATGAACGGCGAACGCAGCGTCGATCTGCATTTCCGCATGCTGGATGCGCGCAACAAGAAGCCGATCCGCTATGAGCGGGTCAACAGCGAGACCGGCCACGAAGTGCCGTGGAAGGACATCGTCAAAGCCTACGAGTACCGCAAGGGCAGCTACGTCGTGCTGGAGCCGGACGTGATCCGGTCGGCCGCGCCGGAAAGCCATGAGACCATAGACCTGGAAACCTTCGTCGACGCCGCCGCGATAGGCCCGGAATATTTCGAGAAACCCTACTACCTGCTGCCGGGCAAGCGCGCGGAAAAAGGCTATGTGCTGCTGCGCCAGACGCTGGAAAAATCCGGCCGCATCGGCATAGGCCGCGTCGTCATCCGCACCCGCGAGCATCTGTGCGCGGTGATGCCGCGCGGCGATGCGCTGCTGATGAACCTGCTGCGCTACCCGGCCGAAGTCGTCTCGCCGGACGAATATACCTTTCCCTCGTCCGCCCACCGGGTCAGCAAGAGCGAGCTGGCCATGGCAGAGAAACTGGTCGATGCGCTGGCCAGCGAGTGGAAGCCGGACGACTACCGCGACGAATTCCGCGAGCGCCTGCAGAAGGTGATCGCGGAGCGGGTCAAGGGCAAGAAGGGCATCGCCGTGGAATCCGCCGCCGAGGAAGAGGCGGAAGAAACCGCGACCAACGTGGTCGATTTTGTCTCGCTGCTCAAGCAAAGCCTCGCCGCCGGCAGCAAGCGCGCACCGACCACCACCAAGACCGCGGCGCGCAAGAAGACCCGCGCGGCGGGCGGCCGGCGCCGCGGCTCGTGAAACCGCGGCAACCGACAGGACAGCCGTTGCAACGCCGCGGCGGCGATCGTCCACAGGAATGCAGGCTGATCCCGCTTCGATCACGAGAGTGCGATCCATGCCCCTGAGCGAATACAAGCGCAAGCGCAATTTCCGCTCCACGCCCGAACCCGCCGCCGGCGGCGAGGCCGGCAGCCATATCTTCGTCGTGCATCTGCACCATGCGCGCCGCCGCCACTACGACCTGCGCCTGGAATACGCCGGCAGCCTGAAAAGCTGGGCCGTGCCCAAGGGCCCGAGCTTCGACCCAAAGGTCAAGCGCATGGCGATCCAGGTCGAGGACCACCCGATTTCCTATGCCGGCTTTGAAGGCGATATCCCCGAAGGCAACTACGGCGCCGGCCACGTGGACATCTTCGACCACGGCACCTGGGAGGCGGAAGGCAATGTGCGCCAGTCCCTGGCCAGGGGCGAGCTGAAATTCACCCTGCACGGCAACATTCTGCGCGGCTCCTGGGTACTGGTGCGCACGCGCCGCGACGCGCCCAAGCCGCAGTGGCTGCTGATCAAGCACCAGGACGCCTACGCCGGCAAGAGCGAGGCGGATGATTTCACCGCCGACCGCGGCAAGCCTGCCGCCAGGCCGCGCGCGGCGAAGTCCGCACGCAAGGGAACGGCGCGCGCAGCGGCGAAGAAAACGAATGGCGCCGAAGGCAAGCGCGAAGCCCTGGATCCCGGGCCGTTCGCACCGCAGCTGTGCCGCCTGGAAACCACGGCACCAGCGGGCGACGACTGGCTGCACGAGGCCAAATGGGACGGCTATCGCCTGCTCGCCACCGTGCGTGCGGGCAAGGCCACACTATGGTCGCGCAACGGCCTGGACTGGACGGCGCGCCTGCCCGAACTTGCCGCGGCGCTGGGCACGCTGGGGCTGACGTCGGCCCAGTTCGACGGCGAACTGGTTGCGCTGAATGAAGGCCGCGACGACTTCAACGATCTGCAGGCGCGCCTGTCGCTGGAAAAGAAGAACGTGCCGGTAGCGCTGATGCTGTTCGACCTGCCCTATTGCAACGGCCGCTCGCTGCGCGAGGTGCCGCTGCTGCAGCGCAAGCACCGGCTGCAGCAGATACTGGAAGCGCATCCGCATCCGCTGCTGCGCTATTCCGCCCATCACATAGGCGCCGGCCCCGCGGTGCTTGCGCAGGCGGTACGCTCCGGCCTTGAAGGCATCATCAGCAAGCGCGTGGACAGCCCGTACCGCGGCGAGCGCAACGGCGACTGGATCAAGCTCAAGAGCCGTGCGTCGGACGAGTTCATCGTCATCGGCTATACCCCGCCCAAGCGCAGCCGCATCGGCCTGGGCGCGCTGCTGCTGGCGCGGCCAGGCGCCGACGGCCTGGTCTATGCGGGCCGTGTCGGCACCGGCTTCAGCGACGAGCTGCTGCGCAACCTGCTGCACAAGCTGCAGCCGCTGCGCCGCGCAGAGCCGGTCGTCGATACCAGCCTGCTGGAAAGGCGCGAGCGCGACGAGGCCGTCTGGGTCAGGCCCGAGCTGGTCATCGAGGTCTATCACCAGGGTCTGGGCCGCCAGGGCCTGCTGCGGCAGCCGGCGCTGAAAGCACTGCGCGAGGACAAGTCGCCGCAGGAACTGCTGTCGGGAAAAGGGGATGTCGTGGAAACCAGCAAAAGCCGATCACGCGCAAAAACCGGCACAAAAGCCACCTCCGCGGCCGATGTGGCAGCCGGTGCCGACGTGCGCCTCACCCATCCCGAACGCGAGGTATTCCCCGGCAGCGGCCTGACCAAGCAGGACGTGGCCGACTACTACAGCGCCGTGGCGCCGCTGCTGCTGCAGGACATCGCCGGCAGGCCGCTGTCCGTGCTGCGCTGCCCCGACGGCGCGGCCGGCACCTGCTTTTTCCAGAAGCATGCGGGACGCGGCTGGGGCGATCATGTGCGCCCGGTCGCCGTGCGCGAAAAGCAGGGCGTGCAGGCCTATATCGCCGTCGACGACGTGACCGGCCTGCTGCAGCTGGTGCAGATGAACGTGCTCGAATTCCACCCCTGGGGCGCGCTGGCGCAGGATCAGGCCCATGCAGACCGCCTGGTATTCGACCTGGATCCGCACGAATCGGTGGGCTGGGCCAAGGTGAAGGCGGCCGCACGCACCGTGCGCGAAGTGCTGCAGGGCGTGGGACTGACATCCTTCCTGCGCACTTCCGGCGGCAAGGGCCTGCATGTGGTGGTGCCGTTGTCGCCGCCGGTGGGCTGGGCCCAGGCCAAGCGCTTCGCCGAGGATCTGGCCGACACGCTGGCGGCGGAGCGGCCCGAATCCTTCGTCAGCGTCGCCAGCAAGCAGCAGCGCGAAGGCCGCATCTTCGTCGACTGGCTGCGCAATGCGCGCGGCGCGACGTCGGTGGCCTCCTACTCGCTGCGCGCGCGCGCCGGCGCGCCGGTGGCCATGCCGCTGGAATGGTCGGAGCTGGCGCGGCTGCGCAGCAGTGACGCCTATACGCTGCGCAACGCGCTGCGCAAGATCCGCAGCCGCCGCCGGGATCCGTGGCGCGAACTGTACGACCTGGAGCAGACCTTGCCGGGCCCGGCCGCACGCTCGCGCAGAGGCCGCTGACGGGTGCAGCCGGGCAAGCCGATCTGCCGCGTCTGCCTGCACACGGCATCGCAGCGGCGCGGATGCTGCAGGACCAGGCAGACACAGCGATTCCGTACCGCTTCGCGTAAAAATTCATAAATCCCCAATTTCCAGACCGTGCAAATCGACAGGCACGATGCTGGCCTTTCGTGCATATCGCAGCAGCCGTCGCCGTATCCCCCGCGGCGCAGCAGGGTCCAGCGGATGGCATGCGACTTGCGCCCAAGGTGGAGTCGCCGGGTCCGGTCAGACACACGTTCCTGCCGCAATCACCAGCCGCGGCAATTGCCACTTTTCCGCAAGAGACTGTCATGAGCAAGAAATTTCCCGAAGCCCTGCACACGCAGGAACTGCTTTATCAGGCACTGGAAACCGAACTGGGCGCTATCAGGATCTATTCCGCCGCCCTGCCCTGTGCGATGAATGAAGATCTGCACGAGGAATGGGAAACCTGCCTCGCGCACACGCGCCTGCACCGCGACGTGCTGCTTGATGCCTTCCGCCGGCTGGGCCTGGATCCGGAAACCCAGACCATGGGCCGCCAGATCGCCGCATTCCAGGGCAAGTCCCTGGTGCGGGCGATCGAACTCACCTACCTCGCCGGCGATCCCGTCGCGGCGCAGATCACCGCCGCCGAATGCGTGGTGCTGGCCGGGACCAAGGCGCAACTCAACTGGGAACTGATAGGCCTGGTCGCGCAGGCGAGCAAGGGCGAACTGGCCCACGTACTGCGCGCCGCGCACGAACAGGTGCAGCAGGAGGAATCGCGCCGGCTGTATTGCACCAAGGGCTGGACGCGGGAGCTGTGGATAGAGTCGCTGGGCCTGCCCGCGGTGCTGCCGCCCGACCAGGAAACCAGCGAGGTCGAGATGGCGCTGGACGCGACACGCCTGGAACAGCAGCGCGAGCGGGTGGCCTGGGTGCATTGAACGCCGGGTGCCGAACGGCGAATGGCCGTTCCTGCGCGGCGCGGTCCGGTCGCGGCCGCGTGTGCCGCCGCGTTGTTGCGCCAGGGCATTCCACGTAACTCGCGTCCCGAGGGCATTCAAGCGCAAGCCGCAATTCACCTCGCACGCGCGGGAGCACGCGCCCTGATACGACTGCCGCCCTACGTGTTTCCGGGCCTGCGGCACGACACGCACGCCGCCGCTCAGGCGGCGCTGCTCACCCCATCGATGCGCTCGCCGGCCAGCGGTTCCAGCCCTGAGCGCGCCGGCCCATTCAGCACATGGCCGTCCGCCGCGGCAAAACGCGAGCCGTGGCAGGGACAGTCCCAGCTGCGTTCCAGTGCATTCCAGCGCACTGCGCAGCCCAGGTGCGGGCAGCGCGCCGACAGTGCGCTCAGGCTGCCGTCCTCGTTGCGGTACAGGGCAAAGCGATGCAGGCCATGGCGGATCACTGCGCCCTGGCCAGGCGGCAGCGCCGCAACATCGTTGCTGTCGCCGGCAGCCAGCCAGTCGCGGTATTGCAGCGCGACGTTGGCGTTCTCCTCCAGCCAATCGCCGGTAAGACGCTTGCGCGCCGGGTCGTACAGCGCGGCCCAGGGATGTTCGCCGTCCACGATCAGGGCGGTAATCAGCGGAGCGGCCAGGGTCGCGTGGGTCAGGCCGTTGCCGGAGTCGCCGCTGACCACGTAGACATTGCGCGCGCCGGGATCGCGGCCGATGAAGGCCAGGCCGTCCACCGGCTCTATGATCTGTCCGGACCAGGCGTATTGAATATTTTCCAGTTCCTTACAGTACTCGCCGGCCCATTCGCGCAGTTCCTCCAGCGGATCGCGCGCCGGCGCCTGGCCGGTCTTGTGATCGCAGCCGCCGATCAGCAGCCAGTCCTTGCCGTCGCCGGCCGGCTGCAGGCGCAGATAGCGATACGGGTCGGCGGTGTCCCAGATCAGCGCATCGGGCATGCGGCCGGCGGGAATCAGTCCGGCCAGCATATAGCTGCGATACGCCGCCTGCTTGGTATGCAGGGCCACGCGCCGGTGGAAAGGCACATTGCTGGCGACGACGACGGACTCGGCCTGGATCAGGCCGCCGTCCGCGAGCAGCACGCGCGGCTGCTCGCCGTCTTCCACATCGCCGGCCTCGGCGCGCATGAAACGCACACCGGCAGCGAGCGCGGCCGTGTACAGGCCGAGCAGGTATTTCAGCGGATGGAACCGGGCCTGGCCGGCAAAACGCAATACCGGGCCCCAGGCCGGCAGCGCCGCCAGCCCCGCTTCCAGCCGGGTCACGTCGAGCCCGGCGCGCAGCGCGGCTTCGTATTCACGTTCCAGCTCCTGCACATCGGCCCCCGGCGCCGGCAGCAGGTAGCCGGGAATGCGCTCGAAATCGCAGTCGATGGCGTAGCGGCGCGACCATTCCTCGATCAGGTCCACAGCCGCTGCATGGCTTTGCGCAGCGAGCGCCGCGCCATCCTTGCCGTGCCAGTGTTCGAGCCGGTAGTAACGGTCATCCAGTGCGCTGGCCAGATGCGCGCTGGTGCGCGCGGTCTCGCCGGCGCCCAGACCGTCGCGGTCGATCAGCAACACCTGGCGGCCGGCCTCGGCCAGCCTGAGCGCAATCGACACACCGGCGATGCCGGCGCCGATCACGCAGACCTGGGCCGCATCAGGGCGGCCGCCGGTGGTAGCCAGCGGCGGCAGAGGCTGCTCCATCCAGAGGGACTGCGATTCAGCGTTCATGGCGGGCTCCTGGAAATGACGACGGCATGACGGCGCCGGCTGGCGCGATTCGCTGCTTTGTGCGCGCGCCGGCTGCGGGTCCGTGCGTGACTGCACGATCGCGACCGGCGCGCAGGGCCATCCGCACGATCGACCTGGCCTATGCAGGCCGCAATGACAGCTGCGGCGTCCGCCGCGCGCGCGAAAGACAACGATGAACGAAGCAGCACGTTGCATGCCATGCCTGTGCCAGAGCCCGTTCGCGGCGCGCGGGCTGGCTTTGTCGCGCTCATGCCATGACTATAAAGAAATTTAGTAACTTATAAATTTTTATATTCATATTGGACATGACCACGGCTCCGTCGTGGCATATGTCTTGCTCCATCTGTCCTGGCCCACCGCCGCCGACCCTGTCCTTACTGGAGTCAACGCCATGCAACGATACGATGTGGAGCGCGCCGCGCGTTCCGGCCGCAGCCATCCGGATACCTACGGCGAGCGCGACGAGGAAAACCGCAGCGGGTACTACCACGGCCGCGAGGACGAAAACCGCTACGCCGGTTCCGAGGACTATCCGCAATATGCCGAGGGATATCAGCGCTATCCCGGCGATTTCCAGCGCGGCGCCTATCGCCGCGATCCGCCCGACACCGGCCATAGTGCCTGGCATCAGCACCCGCCTTCGCCCCGGCGCAGCGCCTGGCATCAATACGACGAACCGGCGGAATCCTCCTGGCACGGCGGCGAGCGCGATCAGGACGAATCCGCGCCCTATCCCAGTCCGGCCTATGGCTCGCCGCACCTGAGCGAACAGCGCATCGCGCACTATGGCTACGGCGACGAATTCCGCCGCTACGGCCGCAATATTCTTTCTGCCGGCCGCGGCGACACCCGCGATCTGCGCCATCGCGCCGACTGGCACAGCGCGGCACAGCACGAACGCTACGACAGCAGCCGCTACAGCGGCCGGCGTTATGACGCCGCAGGGCCATACGCCCAGGCCGGCGCCCACGCCTACGGACACGAGGACGGCGATGCGATCGATGCCTACGGCGGCAGCGTCGGCGATTTCGACGAGCTGCCGCTCAGCCGCGCAGGTGACCGCAGCGGCAGCCTTTACGAGGATCCATCCCGTACAAGCCAGCGCGGCCGCGGCCCGAAAAACTACGCGCGCTCGGACGAACGCATCCGCGAGGACGTGAGCGAGCAGCTGGCCGACGACGAAGCCATCGACGCCGGCGACATCCTGGTCGAGGTCAGCGATGGCGTGGTCACGCTGAGCGGCAGCGTGGACACGCGCAGGCTCAAGCACCGCGCCGAAGATATTGCCGACCGCTGCAGCGGCGTGAAGGACGTGCAGAACCGGCTGACGGTGAAGCCGCAAGGCGCGCCCGGAGCGGATTCGCTGCTGGGCCAGGGGGCGCAGGCGAAAGCGCCGGGGGCCGCCGGTTCATCGGCCGCCAGCGGCAGTTCCAACGAATCCGGCACGAACTGACGGCAGCGTAGAAGACGCCGGCGCCATCGCCACACGCTAGGGCACCGCCGCGGCGCAGCTTCGGTCGCGGCGGGCCACACGGCGCCAGCGGTGCTGCGCGCCGCCCACCCGCACACCGGATGCGCTACCGCCTCATTCCGGCGCCGCTGTTGCGGTGCACTCCGGATCCGGCGCGCCGGAAATGCCGCTCAGGCGGTAGTCCGCCGCGGCGGCGCCCTCCACGCGAAAGAACAGTGCGGCTTCGTCTCCGCCGCTGCGCAGTTCCACCTGCGTGGCGGCACCGCCGTCGCAGACGCTGCTGGCGCCGAATTCAAACGGCGCGTAGTGCTGGCGCAGGGCGTGCAACATCTCATGCCGTGACTGCAATGCATCCAGCGGCACGGCGGACCACTGCCGCACCTCGGCCCAATCGGAAACTATCCACTCGTCCACAAAATCCCGCGGCGTGGCGGCGACAGGCGCCACCCGGCGCGGCTTGGCGCCGCCGAGGTCGTAGCGGCGGATGAATTCGCGGCTGTGTACGCCGCTGTCGATGCTGGCCGCGTGGAAGCGCAGCTCGAAGTGACGCGCATCGACACTGAGCCGGCCGAAATCCTCGCCGCCCCACCACAGGCTGTCGCTGCCCTGTAGCAGTAGCTGCGGCTTTTCGCTGTCGGCGGCCGGGCGCAGCACGCTGTAGTCGATGCTGGACCAGGCCGAACTGCACCAGGGGCGGATATGGCTGACGGCTACGAAGCGGCGTCCTTGCGCATCGCGCGGCGAGACGCGGTATTGCAGCGCCTCCCAGGCGCCGTCGATGCGCGCATAGTCCGCGCTGGCCCAGCGCAGCAGGCGCTGCCAGCGCCCGCCGCGCGGCGCGTAGAGCAGCAGCTGCGCATCCGAGCCGCAGGGAATGCCGATACCGGCGACGACGGCGAGCCAGCCGGCTTCGGCGATGAAGGCGGGCTCGAAACGGAAGAGCGTGTTTTCGCCGGCGGCATCGCTGTTGCCATTGCCGTTGCCTTTGCCGACGTCAACACCATTCGCGGCTGTGTGCAGGGTCGCGGCCAGGACCGCAAGGTCCGGCGCCTGTCCGGCCGGCATACAGCGCAGGTGCGCATCGACCAGCTCCGCCACCGCGGGCTTGAGACGGCCGAGGGCCTGACGCAGCGGCGGAGCAAGGTCGGGATCCGGCTCCGCGGCCGCTAGCGCCTTCTGCAGCACGGCGCCCGGCGCGGCCAGCTTCGCGGCGGCCTCGCGCAGGACCTGCGGCGCGCAGGTTTCCGCGGCAGCGGCGGCTTGTGCGGCAAGCGCGAGTGCGGTGCTCAGCGGGACGAGGAAACGCGGAAATGATGACTTGGCCATAGGGCCGCAACGATAGCGCGTGGCGCCATCGCGGCAAGCCGCGATCAAGGGGGGCGCCGGCCGTCCTGTTGCCCCGCGGGCGCTTGCACCGGGCAGGCACCTGGTCTTCAATGGCGCCCTGCCGCCCGAAGGACCTGCCATGCTGCACGACTACCTCAGCGACGCCCTGCACAAGATCTACAGCCATATCGAACACGACAGCATCAAGGCCGGCGTCGATGCCAAGGGGCTGGACAAGTTCATCACCGAGTGCGCCTCGCTGGCGGCGGTCACCGGCGCGGTGACCGGCCTCGGCGGCGCCTTCACCGCGGTGGTCGGCCTGCCGGTGGACGTGCTCAACACCGTGACGCAGCAGTTCCGCGTGACGTTGGCCGTGATCTATGCACGCCGCGGCCGCTACGAGGCGCTGAGCTTCGAGGATTTCATGAAGATCGTCGCGATTTCGCTCGGCGTGGAAGTCGGCGTGATCCTGACGCGGCAGATGCTGGTGAACGTCGCCACCGCCATCCTGACCAAGATGACCATTTCCACCGCCGCGCGCGTGGTGCCGCTGTTTGCCTCGGTAATCGGCGGCTCGGTGAACTTCCTCTTCATCAAGGGCATGGCCGAGGCGGTCAAGCGCATCAATCTGGATGCGCTGGATGAAGCCGAGGTATCCGAAGAGCCCAGCACGGAAGCGGTGATCGTCGAGGACGAACCGCGCCGGGGCGCAACCGGACAGAAATAAACAAGCATGCAGCGGGCTTCCGAGTTTCCGTCGCGCAGCGCTGATTGCCGCGTATCGGAGGACGGCCAGGATGCGCCTGCACTGTGCGACCCGGTTTTTCTCGCGCAGACCAGGTTGCACGCATGTCCAGTGTGGCGTCAGCGGAGCACTTGTGGCGCGATGTTGCTGTACATGCGCCACGGCACAGGCCATCGCCAAGTCCGCAGGGCGGACAGCATCGGGGATGATGCTGCGTTGAAGGATGCAAACCGTTCCCCGCGTCACCGCGCCTGTCCTTGACATCGGGCTGACTGCCGCACCCCGCATACCGCATTGGCTGATCGCCTGATGGGAATGCGCGCCAGTGCGGCGGCGCCGCTGCAGGCGCCGGCGGCGCGCTGATCCGCACACAGAAGCTGGCGCCCGGCGGAACCGCGCAGCGCGCGACGGGCCGCATTGGCGCCGCACGAACCGTCCACGGTCACCATCGACGGCGCGCCGTACCTGCGATTCCCTCTGTCGCTGCGAGATACAACCCGCCGCGCTACTGCACCAACTCTCCCAGGTCGAGCAGGATCACATCGGTATCGTCGCGCGCGACCACCGGCAGCACGGCACGGGAAGCCAGGCGGTCCAGGGTCAGGCCGCCTTCGGCCACGGCCCACTCCACCGTGCGCAGCAGGCGCGGCGCGCTGCCGTCCCAATCCTGGCGGAACAGCTGCGGCTTCATGTTTTCGCCGGACTGCAGGTAGTACAGGCCGGTGGGATCGGCGCGCCAGGCGTTCATGTTCCAGAACTGCACCGCGCCGCTGACGCGCTCCTGCTTGCCGCTGGCCAGGTCCAGCGCATACAGGCCGCCTTCCCCCATATTGGCAAAATACAGTTTTCCATTACCGACGCCATCGCTGAGGCTGTAGGCAGTGGCATCGGACAGGCGCCGGCTGCTGCGCTTGGCCAGGTCGCGCTGCCAGATATGCCAGGCGCCGTCGCGGTCGGAGATGTAGAACAGGCTGCGGCCGTCGGCGGCGTAGGTGCCGTAGCGCACGTTGTCGCCGGCATCGCTTTCCTGGCGCGTCTGGCCGGAATCCACCTCTACCGAGAACAGCCGGCTCTGCCCGCCGCCGCGCGCGACGTAAACCACGCGGCGGCCGTCCGGCGACCAGTTCGGCGCGCTGAGTTCGACGTTCTTGTGGTGAGTGATCTGGTAGGAGGTGCGCGCGCCAGGTTCGGACAGCCACAGCTGCGAATCGCCGCCGCGGTTGGAGACGAACACCAGGCGGTCGTCGTTCGGCGCGAACGCCGGCCAGGATTCGCTGCGCGTGGATGAGGCTATGCCCTCGCCGGCCGCATCCACCGCGGCGTCGAAGCGGAAGCTCTGCAGATTGACGTCGGCGGAATCCTGCTGGAACACGGCCAGCGCACGGCCGCGGCTGGCAGCGGGATAGCTGCCGCCGGCGATGCCGAGGTTGGCCAGCTCGCCGGATTCGGTATCCAGCAGATACAGCCCCTGCGTGCCGCCGTGATCGGAGGAAAGCAGGATGTGGCGATTGTCGGTGAGCCAGTCGTAGCCGCGGATGCGCGCGCGCAGGCGAGTGAGCTGGCGCGGCGCCCCGCCTTCGCTGGCCATCACGTACAGATCGCTGTACGGCACGGCGCCGCGGCGGAAGGCGATGCGGCGGCCGTCGGGCGAGACGCGCGGCTGTATGTCGGGCTGGTTGGGATCGCGCAGGTATTCCAGCGGCGTGACCTGGCCGTCTTCCAGCGCCAGCCGGTGCAGGGTCTTGGGCCCGTCCATCGGCGTCTTGCCGTCGGCATCGGCGCGGCGGCGCGAGATCAGCAGGGAGCGGCCGTCGCGGCTCCAGTCGAAATAGTCGATGAAGAACGGCTCGCAGGCGGCGGCCTCGCGCTCGCGGCCGCCGAGGGCGGCGACGACGACGATTCGGCATTGCTCGCCCTGCAGGCGCACGAAGGCGATCTGGGTGCCGTCGGGCGACCACACCGGATAGGTTTCCTCGCCCGCGTCGCTGCGGCTCAGGCGTATCGGCGGCGAGCCGGACAGGCCGCGCAGATAGATATGCATGCCCTCGTCGCCGGGGTAGCGCGCGCTGTAGGCGACCGAGGTGCCGTCGGGCGAAATATTCGGGAATGTTTCACTGTCCGGCTCGGCCGTGACCGGGCGCTGCGGCAGGTTGTTGACGGCGAACACTGGATTGCGCAGATCCAGCGGCGACGGCGGCGGCGCGCGGCCGAACACGGCGAGCAGGGCCAGCAACACGACGATGGCGCCGGACACGATCAGCATGGCCATGGGCCGCCGCGGCGGCTCCGCCGCGCGCGGCGCTTCCACGCCGGCCGCCTCGGCTGCGGCTTCGCCGGCCGGACTGGGCAGCTGTTCCAGCCACTCCACCGGCGTCAGCAGGCGATAGCCGACCTTGGGTATGGTCTCGATATGCCGCGGCAGCTTGGGATCTTCCTCGATCGCGCGGCGCAGCTCGGTGATGGCGTGGGTGAGCACGTCATCGGTGGGATAGGCGTCGCGCCAGACCGTATCCAGCAGTTCGGCGCGGGTCTGCGGCGCACCGTTGGCCAGCATCAGCTGGCGCAGTACCGCCATCGCCTTGGGCGTGGGGCGCAGCTCGCGGTCGCCGCGCAACAGGCGATTGCTGGCCAGATCGACGAGCCAGTCGCCGAGGCGTGCAAATCGTGTCTGTTCCTGTGGTCGCAACACGCGAACGTTGGCGCTCACCCAAATCCCCGGCTTCAGTCTCAGTTGTGTCCGGCAGGCGCCGCACGGCCGTCCGCCCGGCGCCCGCGGCGCGGAACCCGGCCACCGGACACAGCCGGCGACAAGTCCCGCACCACGACGACACTGTCGGCACTGACCGCGCGGCGGTCAACTGCCGACAGTACCGGGAGTGCCGAATACACGACCGCGCCGCCGCCGCCCCGGCTTACCCGCAAGGGCTGCAACATGCGCGCTCAGCGGAAGCGGTCGGTGGCCTCGATCAGTTCGTGGCTGATGCCCGGCTCCATCGCCGAATGGCCGGCGTCGGCGACGATGCGCAGTTCCGCCTCGGGCCAGGCGCGGTGCAGATCCCAGGCCGAGCGCGCCGGACAGACCACGTCGTAGCGCCCCTGTACGATCACCGCGGGAATGCCGCGCAGGCGCGAGGCGTTGCGCAGCAGCTGGTCGTCGTGATCGAAAAAGCCGCCGTGCACGAAGTAATGGCATTCGATGCGGGCGAAGGCCAGGGCGAACTGGTCCTCGCCGGTGGCGGCGATATGCGAAGGATCCTGATACAGGAAACTGGTTGCGCCCTCCCACACCGCCCAGGCCCGCGCCGCCGCGCTGCGCACGGCCGGATCGCTGCTGGTCAGGCGGCGGTAATAGGCGCTCATCAGATCGCCGCGTTCCGCTTCAGGAATCGCCGCCAGGTACGACTCCCACACATCCGGGAAGATCGCGTCGCACCCCTTCTGGTAGAACCACTCCAGCTCCCAGCGCCGCAGCATGAAGATGCCGCGCAGGACCAGTTCGGTGACGCGCCCGGGATGGGTCTGGGCATAGGCCAGGGCCAGAGTCGAACCCCAGGAACCGCCGAACACCTGCCAGCGTTCCACGCCCAGGTGTTCGCGCAGGCGTTCTATGTCCGCGACCAGGTGCCAGGTGGTGTTCTCGCGCAGCTCCGCATGCGGCGTGGAGCGGCCGCAGCCGCGCTGGTCGAACAGGATGATGCGGTAGTGCGCCGGATCGAAGAAGCGGCGCGAATTTGCGTTGCAGCCGGCGCCCGGGCCGCCGTGCAGGAAAACCACGGGCTTGCCTTGCGGATTTCCACACTGCTCATAGTAGACATTGTGCAGCTCGGAAACCTGCAGCCTGCCGCTGTCGTAGGGTTCGATTTCCGGATACAGCGTGCGGCGCGGCAGCCTGGGCGAGTTCATGGACACATCCGTTGGTGGCGATCCGGCGAGTTTAGCCCGCGGCCGCCCGGCTGTGCGGATTTCACTCCCCGCTGCCGGCGGCGGCGTCCGCGGCGCGCTTGCAGATCAGTTCGTGGTTGAGGAATTCGCGGCCATTGGAATCGCGCGAGTACAGGCGCGAGCGGGTGCGGTCGGTGTCGGTCCACTGCCAGTCGAAGCGCTGGTCGGCCTCGGCCCCTTCCTTGCCAGGACGCATCTGCACCTTGCCGCTGAGATGGCGCAGATCCGGCGCCAGCTCCGCGTCCAGCAGCATGCGCCGGTCCGGCGTCACCGCGTCAAAGCCGCTGCCGAGTATGTGCATGGTTTCCGGATCGACGCTGAGCAGGTTGATGCCGACATGGACGGTATCGCCGCCGCGCAGCACCGCGTGCACGGTTTCCTGCAGGAAATTGCCGCGCAGCACCCATTCGAAGCGCCGTTTCTGCGGCGTCTCCACCATGCGCTCGCGGAAACGGTCGTCCCAGCTGCGCAGGCTGCAGTCCCAGCTGCCGACCAGCGGCTGGGCGAAGGATTTGAACGCCTGGCGCGAATCCTGCGCCACGCGCGGATCCACCGCCGCCGCGAACCCGCTCCAGGCCAGCAGCAGCACGGCCAGCCCGCTCTTCCAGCCCAACCCGGCAACCGCGCCGCCGACACGCTTCTTCATCTGCCCCACCTGTCCGATCATGCCGCCTCCGGCTGGTGACTGTACGCGATTCGCGCGCCGCCATTGGCCAGGCCGAAGGCCCGCGTCACGCTGGCCCGCGCCTGCATCAGCGCCATGCGCCGCAACCGCGTCGCCGGCGTGCCGAACTGCTGCTTGAACAGGCGGGCAAAGGCACAGCGATTGATGAAGCCCATGCGCTGGGCGATGGTACCAATAGGCACGCTGGTCTCTACCACCATGCGGCGCGCGCGCAGCATGCGCTGCTGCACCAGATAGCGGTGCGGCGAGGCGCCGAACACACGGTGGAACAGGCGCAGGAAGTGCGAGGGCGACAGGCTGGCGACCTGGGCCAGCGCAGCCAGGTCCAGCGGCACGGCCTGGCCATGGTCGATCACGTGCTTGGCACGCAGCAGGCGCGCATACAGCTGGCGCCGGTGGCGCTCGCTGCGGCCGGGGCAGTTGGCCAGCAGTTGGGCCATTTCCTGCTGACGCCGGGCCAGCAGGTTGAGTACCTGGTCCAGCGCCGCATGGGTGTCTACGGACAGGTCCTGGGTGGACTGGGCCAGCCGGCCCAGGGCCGTGGCCAGCTCGCCGTCCTGGGCGAAGAATGCCGGCAGCGGATCCACGCTGGCACGGCCGCGCAGGGTCGCCGGCGCCAGCCAGAGCACGGCGACGCGGGCCTCGCCGGCCCCGGCCGGTTCCATGCGCAGACCATTGCCGCCCTCGGTGAGCAGCACATCGGCGGCGCCCAGCTCCACACCACAGCCGCGGTTGTCCACATGCACCCGCCCGCGCAGGGCGATGCACAGCGCCGGCGGACTCCAGCCCCAGGCATGCAGTTCGCGCAAATCGCCTACCCAGACCAGGGCACGCGGACCGAACCGTTCCAGGTAATCCTCCCGGTCACGCCAGGATGGAAACGCCGCGTTGCCTTCATGCCGCCAGTGCACACAGTTCATGTCACGCCCTCCTCGTGGTGATGGGCCGACACTAGGAAGCGCCGCCCAGCGAGTCCCGAGTGGCGGGCGAGTTCGCGGCGAAATCCGCAACATCGGGCGGCGAGGTTTCGGCGAAATCTCGGCGAGGTCACCGAAAATCAACAGCTTGCACGGAGAGTTCGGCAAACTGTCCGGACAAGCAGAAACGCAGCGGCGGTGCTGGAAAGCGGCCTCCTGGGCGACAAGGCGCATTTCTGCAACGTATCGAAGCGGGCTGAAAAGTGCCTGAGACAGGCCCCGAGGGCGGCGACGTCGGGGCTTCGGCGGCTGGAGAAGGCGGATTCGCGGCTCCTGCAGCCCATCGAGGCGGCGCCCTCGCTCCCAAGCTCTGCTCGAACCGGGCGCTGCTTTTGCCGTTTGCCGCTTTGGGCGCCCTTGGAATGCCGCCTCGAATACTGCCTCGAACGCCGCTTCCGATCCCGATTCGGTCGCCGCTTGCGGAACCGTGGCTGCCGTTGCCGTTGCCGTTGCCGTTGCCGTTGCTCGTGATGGTGCTCGGGCTCTGCCCTGCTGTGGCTGTGGCTGTGGCTGTGGCTGTGCTCTCCTGCGCACAAGGATGTGCGCCGCCTTACCGCGGCCCCATAAGCCGCGGCGAGGCGGCGCAGGATCAGCCCGCGCGCAGCGCGGGTAGCGTCCAGGGATGGACGCGAGTCGTGCGCAGAGCCAGGATGGCCCTTCGCGACCCCGTAGCCGCCTCGCGAAGCCGAAGGGCAGGATGCCCGTAGGCCGCGGCTTCTGGGGTGTGTTTTCTTTGCCTACTTCTTTTGCACAAGCAAAAAAAGTAGGTCGGCCGCCGCAAGCGGACGAAACCGCTTCTAAATCAACCAACTCCGCGCCGAAGGCGCACCAACCCGCTCGAATCAAACACCGTCGCCACCCAGCTCAAGACACCCACAAACCGCGAGAGCCGCTAGAAGACCCAATTGGGACAACAAACGTCACCCAAGCCGGCCTGAACCCAGTAGGGACAAGAAAAATCAAAGAAAAACGCCAGCCACGCCAAGTCTGCGACTCAAGCGCCAGAGAGGAAACAGTGAGGAATAATGAGGCGTTTCAGTTTCGCCGTTGCAGCGATCCGCCTAACTCATTGGCCTGCATCACCAGAAATTGGTCGGGACGGCGGGATTTGAACCCACGACCCTCTGCCCCCCAGGCAGATGCGCTACCAGGCTGCGCTACGCCCCGACGCGGTGATCGGCGATGCAAGAGCCGGCGAGTATAGCAGACGCCGGCCAGATAACCGCAATGCAGCAGAACCGAATTGCAGATACCAGAAACACAACCAGCCGCCGCGGCCAGAAACGCCGCACCGACCGGCAAAATCACAACACCACTCAGCGCCGCAGTATCTGCAGCACTTCCTCCAGTTCCATGCGCACCTGGCGCACGATCTGGCTGGACATGCTGACTTCATTGCGCTGCTGCTGGCCATCCAGGCGCTGGCGCGCGCCGGTGATGGTGAAGCCCTGGTCGTACAGCAGCGAACGGATCTGCCGGATCATCAGCACGTCGTGGCGCTGATAATACCGGCGATTGCCGCGCCGCTTGACCGGCTTGAGATTGGTGAACTCCTGTTCCCAGTAGCGCAGCACGTGCGGCTTCACGCCGCACAGTTCGCTGACTTCACCGATGGTGAAGTAGCGCTTGGCCGGGATTACCGGGAGCTCGCTATTGCTGCCCTGATCCAGCATAGGCCTCGACTCTGACCTTCAGCTTCTGACCCGGCCGGAACGTAACCACACGCCGCGCGGAGATCGGGATCTCCTCGCCGGTCTTGGGATTGCGCCCGGGACGCTGATTCTTCTTGCGCAGATCGAAATTGCCGAAACCCGACAATTTCACCTGCTCCCCTTTTTCCAGAGCCTCACGCACTACATCGAAGAACGCATCGACGAATTCCTTGGCCTCGCGCTTGTTGAGGCCTACGTCCAGGAACAGTCGCTCAGCCATTTCCGCCTTGGTCAGCGCCATGCTACCCCCGCAATCTTCCGCCGCATTCGCGTTCCAGGGCAGCCAAGGCCGAAGCCACGAAATGGTCTGCATCCTGATCCGTAAGAGTGCGGTAACTGTCCTGCAAAATCAAGCCAATAGCGAGGCTCTTTAGACCGGAACCTAGGCCGGTTCCACTGTAGCGATCAAATACCACAAGTTCACGCAACACGCCCGGATCAATACGCCGCAGCACGCTTTCCACCTGAGTCCAAGAGACGCTCTCGGGCAGCACGACGGCGATATCGCGGCGCACCTGGGGGAAACGCGACAGCTCGACGGCCGCAGGCAGCCGACCAGCGGCGAGCCCATCCAGGTCCAGCTCGAAGGCATAGACATCCTGGTCCAGATCCAGCGCCTTGAGCAGACGCGGGTGCAGGGCGCCTATGAAGCCCAGCGATCGACCGGCCATGAGCACTTCCGCGCTGCGGCCTGGGTGGAAGTCCGGGCGCCCGGCTGGGTGGAATTCCAGGCTGGCCAGACTGCTGGACAGGCCGGCCAAGGTCTCCAGGTCGGCCTTGAGGTCGAAATAATCGATCGAGCGCTTGTCGCCGCCCCAGTGCTCGGGCAGCGCCCGGCCGCAGGCGACCGCGGCGATGCGGCGGGTCTCCACCGGCCCCTGCCCGCCTGCGGCGAACACACGCGCGATCTCGAACAGGCGCACCCGTTCCTGCTGGCGGTTGAGGTTGTGCTTGAGCGCCTCGACCAGGCCGGGCAGCAGCGAGGTGCGCATCACCGCCAGGTCGGCGCTGAGCGGGTTGGCCAGGGCAACGCTGCCGTCCAGGCGCGACCAGCGCTGCAGCCAGTCCTTGGCGACGAAGCTGTAGCAGACCGCCTCGTTGTAGCCGCGCGCGACCAGTTGGGCGCGCAGGCGGTCGGCCGGCACCTGCACCTCGGGCGGCAGACCCAGGCGCAGCTGGCCGCTGGGCGAACGCGTGGGCACCCGCTCATAGCCATGCACGCGCACGACTTCCTCGATCAGGTCTTCCTCGATCTCGATATCGAAGCGGCGCGAGGGCGGCGTCACCGACCAGCCGCCGGCGGCGCTTTCCACCTGCATGCCCAGCGCGCGCAGGATGCGCTCGACTTCCGCATCGGCCACTTCCATACCCAGCACGCGCGCCAGGCGCGCGCGGCGCAGCACGACGGCGCCGCGCTGCGGCAGGTGTCCGGCGGCGACCGCCTCGACCACCGGACCGGCACGGCCGCCGGCGATCTGCAGCAGCAGCGCCGTGGCTCGTTCCAACGCAGCGCGCGGCAGCTCCGGATCGACACCGCGCTCGAAGCGGTGCGAAGCATCGGTGTGCATGCCCAGCTTGCGCGCGCGGCCCATGATGGCCGGCGGTGCAAAATGCGCGCTTTCCAGGAACACATTCGTGGTCGCATCGGTGACGCGCGAATCCAGCCCGCCCATGATGCCGGCCAGGGCCACGGCGCGCGCGGCGTCGGCGATGACGAGGAACTGCGCATCCAGCTGCACTTCGCTGCCGTCGAGCAGGGCCAGCTTCTCGCCGGCCGCGGCGCGGCGCACGCGGATGCCGCCGTCGAGCCTGTCGTTGTCGAAGGCGTGCATGGGCTGGCCGAGTTCCAGCATCACATAAGCGGTGATGTCGACCACGGCGCTGATCGGACGCAGGCCGGCGCGGCGCAGGCGCTCTTTCAGCCACAGCGGCGAGGGCGCCGTGGGATCCACACCTTCGACCACTCGGCCGAGATAGCGCGGACAATCGGCCGGCGCGGCCAGTTCGACGCTGCGCACGGCTTCGCTGCGCAGCTCTGCTGCATCTGCGCTGACCTCGCGCAGCGGCGCGCCGAACAGCGCGGCCACGTCGTAGGCCAGGCCGCGCAGACCCAGACAATCGGGCCGGTTCGGCGTCATCTTGAGTTCGATGCTGGCGTCGGGCAGCGCGAGATAGTCCGCCAGCGCGGCGCCGACCGGCGCATCGGCCGGCAGTTCCATCAGGCCCGAAGCATCGGCATCCAGGCCCAATTCCTTGGCCGAGCACAGCATGCCGAAGGAATCGACGCCGCGCAGCGCGGCCTGCTTGATCGCAAGGCCATTGGGCAGCACTGCGCCTATGGTGGCGACCGGCGCTTTCAGGCCCAGGCGCGCATTCGGCGCGCCGCAGACAATCTGCAGCGGCTCGCCCGCGCCGACGGAAACGCTGCAGACGAGCAGCTTGTCGGCATTCGGATGCTTTTCGCAGGCCACGATCTCACCGACGCGGACACCGGCCAGGCCTTCGCCCAGCACTTCCACGCCTTCGACTTCCAGCCCGGCCATGGTCAGGCGGTGGCACAGTTCGGCTCTATCGGCGGCCGGGTCGACCAGGTCGCGCAGCCAGTTTTCGCTGAATTTCATTTGTCGGCAATCGGCAGAATTGGAGAGTGGGACATGCCGCCGCGGCGGCCGGCCGGATCAGGCGAACTGGCGCAGGAAGCGCAGGTCGTTCTCGAAGAACTGGCGCAGATCCTTGACGCCGTAGCGCAACATGGCGAAGCGCTCCACGCCCAGGCCGAAGGCAAAGCCGGTGTAGCGCTCCGGATCTATGCCGCAGTTGCGCAGTACATTGGGATGCACCATGCCGCAGCCCAGCACTTCCAGCCAGCGCTCGCTGCCGTCTTCCTGGTCCCAGCGGATGTCGACTTCCGCCGACGGTTCGGTGAAGGGGAAATAGCTGGGGCGGAAGCGCATCTCGAAATCGCGCTCGAAGAAGGCGCGCACGAATTCGGCCAGAGTGCCCTTGAGGTCGGCGAAGCTGGAGGTCTCGTCCACCAGCAGGCCTTCGACCTGATGGAACATGGGCGTATGGGTCTGGTCCGAGTCGCTGCGGTAGACCTTGCCCGGCGCGATCACGCGGATCGGCGGCACCTGCCCGCTCATGGCGCGGATCTGCACTGGCGAGGTATGCGTGCGCAGCAGGCGGCCGTCGGGGAAATAGAAGGTGTCGTGCATTGCCCGCGCCGGATGATGCGGCGGGAAGTTCAATGCCTCGAAGTTATGGTGGTCGTCCTCGATCTCCGGCCCCTCGGCGACCTGGTAGCCCAGGCGCTGGAAGATGTCGGTGATGCGCGCCAGCGTGCGCGAGACCGGATGCACGGAGCCCAGGTCGGCGACGCGGCCGGGCAGGCTGACGTCGATGCGCTCGTTGGCCAGGCGCTCGGCGAAGGCGGCTTCTTCCAGAACGCCGCGGCGCGTGTTGATCGCTTCCTGCAGGCTTTCCTTGGCGCGGTTGACGCGCTCGCCGGCGAGCTTGCGCTGCTCCGGCGCGAGCTTGCCCAGCGCCTTGAGCTGCTCGGTCACCAGGCCGCTCTTGCCGAGCAGGCCCACGCGCAGGCTTTCCAGTTGGTCGATCGACGCGGCTTCGGCTATGCGTGCCAGCGATTCGTCGACCTGCGTCTGCAACTCGTCCATGCAAACCCCACAAAAAATACTTAAGCCATGCTTTCAAGCCGCGGCCCGGCGGGCCGGCGGCGCTGCCCTCCTCCCGCCGCCAGCAGAACATGGCGCGGATCGGCGCGGCAAACAACTTTTCGTGCAAATAAAAAAGGGAGCGAAGGCCTGATCGCCCGCGCTCCCCGCTTGCAGCCGGCGGCACCGGACGGCGCCGCCTATGGTGTCGCGCTGCTGTTACGCGGCCAGGGCGGTCTTCGCCTTCTCAGCCAGCGCACCAAACGCCGCGATGTCGTGCACCGCGATGTCGGCCAGCACCTTGCGGTCGACAGTGATGTTGGCCTTCTTCAGGCCGTTCATCAGGCGGCTGTAGGACAGGCCGAACTGGCGCGCACCGGCGTTGATGCGCACGATCCACAGCGCGCGGAACTGGCGCTTGCGCTGCTTGCGGCCGATGTAGGCGTACTGGTGGGCCTTGGTGACGGCCTGCTTGGCTACGCGGAATACCTTGCGGCGGGCGTTGTAGTAGCCCTTCGCCTTGGCGATGATCTTCTTGTGGCGACGACGCGCCGTTACACCTTTCTTAACTCGTGCCATTGTTCAATCCTCCACTCAGAGATACGGCAGCATGCGTGCCACGCGGCCTGCGTCCTCGGCGCGAACATGGTTCGTGCCGCGCAGGTTGCGCTTACGCTTGGTCGACTTCTTGGTGAGGATGTGGCTCTTGAAGGCGTGGCCGCACTTGAACTTGCCGGACGCCGTCTTGCGGAACCGCTTTGCAGCGGCCCGGTTGGTTTTCATCTTGGGCATGAAACTGCTCCGTCTGGATTTTCGTTACTGACCCGAGCGGTGGCACGCAGCCACTCTTTCCGTCCTGCTCGAATCGGCTGATAAGCCCGCGCATGCGCGGGCGGGTTCCACAAAACCCCGGCGCAGGCCGCGCCGGGGAATTCTTTCAACCGCGCCGCAGCGCGATCATTGCTTCTTCTTGGGGGCGACCATCATGACCATCAGGCGCCCTTCGAGGCGCGGCCACTGCTCGACCACGGCTTCCTCGGCGATCTCGGCCGCGATGCGCTTGACCATCGCCTCGCCGAGTTCCACATGTGCCATTTCGCGGCCCTTGAAGCGGATAACGACCTTGACCTTGTCGCCCTCGGCCAGGAAGCGCTTCATGTTGCGCATCTTGACCTCGTAGTCGCCGTCGTCGGTGGTCGGGCGGAACTTGAGTTCCTTGATCTCGACCTGTTTCTGCTTCTTCTTGGCCGCGTGGGCCTTCTTCTGCATCTCGAACTTGAACTTGCCGAAGTCCATGATGCGGCAGACCGGCGGATCGGCATTGGGCTGGATCTCGACCAGATCCAGTTCCAGATCCTGTGCCATGCGCAACGCCTCGTCGCGCGACAGGACTCCGACCTGTTCCCCGTCTGCGCCGATCACGCGGACCCGCGGGACGCGGATCTCGTGGTTGCGGCGATTGGCTTTTTCAGCAGTGGCGGCGATACGCGCGTCCTCCAAGAATCAAAATCATTTGAGAAATCAGAGACTTAGTTTCTGATTTGCTCGCCCTTTAACCGTTCGGCGAACTGTTCGACGGTCATCGAACCGAGGTCTTCGCCCGAGCGGATACGCACAGAAACAGCCCCGTTCTCCTTTTCGCGATCACCGATCACGAGGAGATACGGAACTTTCTGCAGCGTGTGCTCGCGGATTTTATAGCCGATCTTCTCGTTGCGCAAATCCGCCTCTACCCGGAAACCTTGCGCGACAAGGGTTTGCACGGCGGCCGCGACAGCATCCGCCTGGGCGTCGGTGATATTCATGACCACCGCCTGCACCGGCGCCAGCCAGGCCGGGAAATTGCCGGCATGGTGCTCGATCAGCACGCCGATGAAACGCTCCAGCGAACCGACGATGGCACGGTGCAGCATGACCGGCGTATGCCGGGCCGAATCCTCGCCTACGTACTCGGCGCCGAGGCGGCCGGGCATGGAGAAATCGACCTGCATGGTACCGACCTGCCAGGCGCGGCCGATGGAGTCGCGCATGTGGTACTCGATCTTGGGACCGTAGAAGGCGCCCTCGCCGGGAAGCTCCTGCCATTCCACACCGCTGGCGCGCAGGGCCGAACGCAGGGTTTCCTCGGCCTTGTCCCAGACCTCGTCGGAACCGATGCGCTTTTCCGGACGCAGAGCGATCTTCAGCGCGATATCGGCGAAGCCGAAATCGGCGTAGACCTGCATCGCCTGGCGGTGGAATGCCGTCACCTCGGCCTCGATCTGCGATTCCATGCAGAAGATGTGACCGTCGTCCTGGGTGAACCCACGCACGCGCATGATGCCGTGCAGGGCGCCGGAGGGCTCGTTGCGGTGGCAGGCGCCGAACTCGCCGTAGCGGATCGGCAGTTCCTTGTAGGAATGCAGGCCGTGGTTGTAGATCTGCACGTGGCCGGGGCAGTTCATCGGCTTGAGCGCGTAGTCGCGGTTCTCCGAGCCCGTCGTGAACATGTTCTCGCGGTAGTTTTCCCAGTGGCCCGTCTTCTGCCACAGGGTCTGGTCCAGGATCTGCGGGCAGCGCACTTCCTGGTAGCCGCTGGCGCGGTAGACCTTGCGCATGTACTGCTCGATCACCTGCCACAGCGACCAGCCCTTGGGATGCCAGAACACCAGGCCGGGCGCCTCTTCCTGCAGATGGAACAGGTCCAGCGCCTTGCCGATCTTGCGATGGTCGCGCTTCTCGGCTTCCTCCAGCTGCACCAGATAGGCCTTGAGGTCCTTCTCGTTGAGCCAGGCCGTGCCGTAGACACGCTGCAGCATCTCGTTCTTGGCATCGCCGCGCCAGTACGCGCCGGCCACCTTCATCAGCTTGAAGGCCTTGAGCTTGTTCGTGTTGGGCACGTGCGGGCCGCGGCACAGGTCGATGAACTCGCCCTGTGAATACAGCGAGAGTTCTTCGTTGGCCGGAATCGAGGCGATGATCTCGGCCTTGTAGTTCTCGCCCTTGCCCTTGAAGAAATCGACCGCCTCATCGCGCTGCATCAGCGAGCGCGACACCGGCACGCCTTCGGCGGCGATCTTCTTCATCTCCGCCTCGATCTTCTCCAGATCGTCCGGCGTAAAGGGCGTCTTGCGCGCGAAGTCGTAGTAGAAGCCGTTGTCGATCACCGGGCCTATCGTGACCTGGGTGTCGGGGAACAGGCGCTGCGTGGCCTGGGCCAGCAGGTGGGCGGTGGAGTGGCGGATCACTTCCAGCGCGTCAGGGTGTTTTTCCGTGACGATTTCCAGTCCGGCGTCGGCCTCGATGCGGTAGCTGGTATCGACTAGCTTGCCGTCGACCTTGCCGGCCAGGGCGGACTTGGCCAGGCCGGGGCCGATAGAAGCAGCCACGTCCTGTACCGTCACGGGATGGTCGAACGCACGCTGGCTGCCGTCGGGTAGCGTAATGTTGATCATGGATTTGTTCTCTTGCCGCCGCGGCACAACGTCGGGGCCGCGGCCAATAAAAAAGGGCGCCGAGCGCCCTTTCCTGGGGTGGCTCTGCGCGGGAATTTCAGGAATCGAAGAAAGTTCGCGTGCTCATGTCACACCCTAGACCGGCGCGTTGGCGCGGGCCACCTTGTCGTTTTGATGCATCGCACAAGCGCAATGCGGCAGCCGGAAACTAGAGCACGGAAGCGGCGCGTGTCAACGCGCCGTTCGGGATTAGCGATTCCGGATTTGACGGTATCCGGACGCCGGACCGCAAGGACGGGGCTTTTCCAGCCGCTGGTTGGCGCATGGCAGCAACGGCACGCTGGCACGCGGAACCATAAGCCTTGAACCGCGAACCGCCGCCGGGACAATGTCCCGGCGGCGGTCAGGGCGCACGGCAGGCAATCAGGCCCGGGCGACTCCGCCCAATCCCGAATCTCCGCTCAGAAGTTCCAGTCCAGCACCACGCTGGCACTGCGCCCCATCTCGTCCAGGCCCGAGCCGTGCTCGCGGTAGCGCCGGTCGGCGATGTTGTCCAGGTGCAGGGCCAGGGTCGAGGCCGGCGCGAACTCATAGCTCAGGCGCGCATTCCAGGTGTTCCAGCCGGCCGTGCCTTCCGGGTTCACGCGCGGGTCGGTCAGGTCGCGCGGGCTCAGACGATCCTGGCGCGCGGCATAGAGCGCATTCACGTCCAGCTCCAGCACCGGGCTGAGCTTCTGCAGCCAGCCCAGGCGGCCGCTCAGCGGCGGCACGCGGTCGGCATCGTAGGTGTCGCCGGCATAGGTTTCGTCGCCGCGGGTGTAGTTGAGCACGCCGTAGAACTGGCTTTCTTCGCTCAGATACCAGCGCGCGCCGGCTTCCACGCCCCACAGGTCCAGCTCGGTGACATTGCGGTTGGTCACGATGATGGCGCCGGAGTCGGTCAGTTCGCCGGTTTCCACCGAGGTGATCTTGTCCTTGTAGTCGGATTTCCACACGAAGGCTTCGGCCTGCCAGCCCGGGTTGTCCCATTTCAGGCCCAGGTCGTAGGTGATGACGGTTTCCGGCTTGAGATCGGTATTGGGCACGGCCCAGCGATTGCTGGGGCGGCTGCCGAACACGCCGAGGTCGAAGATGTTCGGCGCGCGGAAGCCGCGGCCGACATTGCCGACCACGTGCACGGTGTCAGTGGCTTTGAAGGTCAGGCCGGCGTTGCCGGTGAAATCGTCCGGGCTCAGCTTCACGCCGGTACCGGCGGCGTTGGGCGACAGCTCGATGTCGAAGCTGGAATAGCGCGCGCCCAGGTCCAGCTGCCACTGCGATCCAAGCGTGATGCTGTCATTCACGAATAGGGCGTAGCTGTCCATGGTGGAGCCGTCGGGGAAGCGCGGCGGCCGCGCGCTGACCACGTTGGTGTTGAGGTTGAGGCGCTGGCGGAAGCTGTCGATGGTGTCGTAATAGGCTTCGGCGCCATAGACGAAGGCGTGATTGCCGACTTCCTTGTTGAAGGTGGCGGTAACGCCGCGCAGGGTGCTGGAATTTTCCTCCAGCTCGCGGTTGGCAGTGCCGAATTCGCGCGAGCGGCGATCGTCATTGATCTTCTGGTAGCCGGCGTGGAATTCGGCGCGGTCGAACCAGCCGCCGTCCTGCTCGATCACGTAGCGCGCCTGCACGAACAGGCGGTCCTGCGGCTGGAAATAGAACTCGACCGAATTGGGCCGGGTCTGGTGGAAGCTGGTAATCAGCTCGTCCACGCGCGGCGTCTTGGGCTGCTTGAGATAGGCCGCCGACAGCATCAGCTCGTGGCCCGGCGTCGGGCTCCACAGCAGCTTGGCATCGGCCGCCCAGGAGCTGAACTCGGTATACGGCACGCGCTGGCCATCGTCGCCGAGTTTGCGCAGGCCCACGTCCTGCACCGTGATGCCGCCCGAGAAGGAGATGCCGTCCTTGCCCACCGCGCCGGCGATGCGGCCCAGGCTGGACAGGTCGCCGCTGCTGTACTGCGCCTTGAAGCGGCCGCGGCCGTCCCAGCTGTCGCCCTGGAAGCGCTCTTCCGGCGTGAGGATCTGCACCACGCCGCCCATGGCGTCGGAACCGTAGAGGCTGGACTGGGCACCGCGCACCAGCTCGATCTGCTGCACGTTCTGCGCATCGGCCAGCGCGAAATACTGGTTGGGCGAGTTGCGGAAGAAGGCCGTGTTCATGCGGAAGCCGTCGACCATGTGCAGCACTTCCGAGCCCTTGAGGCCGCGGATGATGGGAATGGCCTGGCCCGGCGTGGTCGACTGGATGAAGGCGCCGGGCTGGGCGCGCAGGTAGTCGGCAATGGTGATGACGGTCTTCTCGCGGATCTCGTCCTCGCCGACGACGCTCACCGCTGCGGCGACATCGAAGTTCGACCGGGCCGCGCGCGTGGCGGTGACCTGGATCTGCTCCAGCGGCTGTTCCCCGCTTCCGTCTGGGGTCGCGGCGGCTTCGGCGCTTGCGCCGGTCTCGACCTTGGCATCCGCCTCGGTTTCCAGCGCGGTCTCGGCGAACGCCGGCGTGGCCAGCGCGAAAAGGATCGCGCTCAGTAGTGCAGAAGAACGCATGCTGCCCCCTCGTTAGACAATCGTTAAACCCAAGGGGTCGAGCTTGCCTACATCCGCCACCGAATATCATCAGCCCTGCGAATTAATTCTTATCGGTCCAGAGAATTAGATTTGCACTAATCCCTGGGCCGACGCAGCATCGCGGCCCGGATGCGCCGTTTGCGGGCACGGACAGTCTCCGCCATCGCGCAGAGAATTACGCTGCAGCGGGCTCAGGCGTAGACGCGCTGTCACCGGCGGCGTCCGCCACAATTGCTAGACTGCCTGGCCCTCCCGTGCCGGATGCACACCCATGAAACTCAGCCTCAGCCTGCCCATCCTCGCCGCCATCTTCGCCGCACCCGCGCTGCATGCCGAAGACTGCCTGGAACGGGCCTGGAACGGCACGCTGGGCAAAAGCCGGATCTCGCTGGAATTCCGCACCATCAACGGGCTGGAGGACGGGCAGGCGCTCAAGGGCCGTTATTACTATGGCGCGAACTGGACCGAACTGGTGCTGGAACGCGCCCCCGGCGACGGCGGCGAATGGCTGGAAAAAGACGGCAAGGATGCAGTCACCGGCCGCCTGACGCTGGAATGCAGCGCCGGCAGCCTGAGCGGCCGCTGGCGTTCGCCCGACGGCAGCCGCAGCCTGGAACTCAAGGCCACGCCCGCTGCGAGCTATCACGCCCAGCGCCGCCAGGGCGCGCGCAGCCAGCTGCTGCAGTCCGCCCGCTTCCAGGGCCGCGCCTACGAGGAAATCAGCGGCGAGCGCGGCACGGAACTCAAGACCTTCCGCCTCAAGGGCGAGCAACCGGGCATTGCCGCCGTCAACGAGCTGCTGTGGCAGCGCCACCTGGACACGCTGGAAAGCGCCGCCGACTGCCTCAGCGACGGCCGTCTGCAGCGCGGCGAGGATCACGGCTACGAATACTCGCTGAGCAGCGAGATCGTCGAATGGAACGATACCTTTCTCGTCGTCACCAGCAACGAGGGCGGCTATTGCGGCGGCGCGCATCCGTTCTGGGGCTACGGCGGGCAGACCTTCAACCTGGCCGAAGGCAAGGTGGAAAAGATGGAGAAGTGGCTGGCAGCCGAATACGCCGGCGACATCGCCGCCGACTCCGCGCTGGACCAGCGCCTGCGCAAGATCTACGCCGGCGGCACCGCACCGGACGAGCATATGCGCGAATGCCTGGAGGCCATCGCCTTCACTCCCAATGCGCTCTGGCCGCGCAGCAGCGGCCTGGCCTTCACGCCGCAGGCGCCGCATGTGCTCAGCGCCTGCGCGGGCGAGGACGTGATCCTGCCCTATGCCCAGGCCCAGCCGTTCCTGTCGGAGTACGGCAAGGCCCAGGTCAAGCATTTCCAGAAGCCCTGATACGGCTGCGGGAACCGGCCGCTGCACGGCTCCCGCGACGCACCGGCGCGGCCAATCAGGCGTTCTGCTTGCGCACCCAGTCCAGATAGCGGTTGAGCCAGCCCTGCACGAAATCGCGGCTGCCGGCGCCGATGTTGCCGTCGGCGTCGAACAGGCCGTCCTTGGCATGGATGAAGGCTTCGGGCTGGCCCAGCGTCGGCATGTCCAGATAAGCCAGTACATTGCGCAGATGCTGCTGCGCCAGCGCCGTGCCTATGGCGCCGACGGAAACGCCGATCACGCCGGCCGGCTTGCCGGCCCAGGCGCTCTGGCCATAAGGACGCGAGGCATGGTCCAGCGCGTTCTTGAGCACGCCGGGAATCGAGCGGTTGTATTCGGCAGTGACGAACAGCACGCCCTGGGCAGCGGCGATCTCGCGCTTGAGCCGCTTCACCGGCTCGGCCTGGTTGGCGTCGTCATCCTGGTTGTACAGCGGCAGATCGTCTATGCGCGAAAATTCCGCACTGAATTCCGCCGGCATCAGGCGCACCAGCGCCTGGGCCAGCTTCTTGTTGAACGAATCCTTGCGCAGGCTGCCGACGATCACGGCGATACGGAACTGGCTCACGGCATTCTCCTTGGCTGTGGCGATGAAAGCTACGGATGCAGCGGCCGCCGCGCGCCGCACCCCGGGGCGGCGGTCGCGCGGGCAACAGCACGCACTCTATGCCGCGCGGCGGCGGACGTCAGCGGCCGCGAACGCGACACTGCATCTCCGCGGCGGCGACAAAGCCGGCGGCCCGGCAACCCGGCTGCATCCGAGGCTTGTACTGCCGCTGTGAGTCCGCTATATTTCGCGCCCCTTCACCGGGCGCGTAGCTCAGCGGTAGAGCACTACCTTGACATGGTAGGGGTCACAGGTTCGATCCCTGTCGCGCCCACCAAATTGAAACCAGAAACGGCGCGGCCTGCACAGGTTCGCGCCGTTTTTGTTGCTGAGCTTTCGTTTGCGAGGTGCAATAGCCGCCATGGCCAGTGCAAGCCCGCCGCTGGTATCCATCCTGATCCGCAGCATGGAGCGGCCGGTTCTGCGGCGTGCGATCGCGTCCGCCGCGGCACAGACCTGGCCCAATCTCGAAATCGTCGTCGTCGCCGCCTGCGGTCAGCGCCACGGCGCCCTGCCCGACCAGGTGAACGGCCGGTCGCTGCGCCTGATAAAGCCCGATCCCGATGCGCGCCTGCCGCGCGCGGAGGCGGCCAACCTGGCGCTGGAATCCGCCCGCGGCGAATGGCTGAATTTCCTCGACGATGACGACGAGCTGCTGCCGCAGCACCTGTCCACCCTGCTCGGCGCCGAACGCCGGCCCGACCAGCGCGTGATCTACGCCCGCACCAGCGTGGTCGACGCGGCCGGCAACATCACCGGCCATTGCGGCGTGCCCGGCCATCCGCTGCGCTACTACTACGAAAACCTCAGCACGCCCAACGGCACACTGTTCCATCGCAGCCTGGTCGACGAAGGCCTGCGCTTCGACACCCGCTTCAGCATCTACGAGGACTACGATTTCTTCATCCACTGCGCCAGCCGCAGCAGCCTGCTGTTCGTGGATGAGGAAACCAGCATCTGGCACGCGCACGAAGGCGAATCCGGCCTGGGCCACGGCGCCAACAGCGGCACCGCCCGGCGTGCCGAACTGAACGAGGCGCTGACGCGGAAATGGGCCGGCCAGTTCGACCGCTGGGCCAGCGAACCCGGCGCGCTGCTGCTGACCGGACAGCAGTTGCTCAAGCGCGGCGAGACGGCCGCTGCCTGCCATGCGCTGGAACGTGCGCTGCAGCAGCAGCCCGGCGACATCAACGCACTCAACCTGGCTGGCATGGCCAACCTGCAGGCCGGCAATGTCGAGCGCGCCGAAGGGTTGCTGCGCGAAGCGCTGCGGCTTCTGCCGGGCCATCCGGCGCTGCAGGAAAACCTCGCCCTGATCCTGCGCCGGCGGAGCGAAGCGCGGCCGGGCTGAGCGCGGCTTCCGCAGCGCGGCCCCGCGCTGCGGCTACGCGGACACGGCAGCCCGGGAACCGGTAGGACCTTCGCCGCGCAACCAGCGGCCAGCCTGAGCGCACAGCACGTCATCGCCAGGCCGCTCCCGCACCGCAACCGCGAGAACCAGGCCGCTCAGGAACCGATCAGTCCTTCGCTGCGCAACTTGTGGATTTCATCGCGCACCCGCGCGGCCTCCTCGAACTCCAGATCCTGCGCGTGCTTGAACATCTGCGCCTCAAGCTTCTTGATGCGCGCGGCGATCTGTTCCGGCGAGAGCAGGCTGTAGTCCGCCGCAGTCTCGGCCACCTTGCGCTCGGCCTTGGCGCCCTTGCCCTTGCCGCGGCCCTTGTCGGCCGCATCCGAACGCGCGCCTTCGAGGATGTCGGAGATCTTGCGCACTACCGAGCGCGGCGTGATGCCGTGCTCCTGGTTGTAGGCGATCTGCTTGTTGCGGCGGCGCTCGGTCTCCTCCATGGCCGCCTTCATGGAATCGGTGATCTTGTCCGCGTACAGGATGGCCTTGCCGCGCAGATGGCGCGCAGCGCGGCCTATGGTCTGCACCAGCGAACGCTCGGAACGCAGGAAGCCTTCCTTGTCCGCATCCAGGATCGCCACCAGCGAGACCTCAGGCATGTCCAGGCCTTCGCGCAGCAGGTTGATACCGACCAGCACGTCGAACACGCCCAGGCGCAGGTCGCGGATGATTTCCACGCGCTCGACGGTCTCGATGTCCGAGTGCAGGTAGCGCACGCGGATGCCGTGGTCGGCCAGGTATTCGGTAAGGTTCTCGGCCATGCGCTTGGTCAGCGTGGTGACCAGCACGCGGTCGCCCTGGGCGATGCGCAGGCGCGCCTCGCCGAGCAGATCGTCGACCTGGGTCGCGACCGGGCGCACCTCGACTTCCGGATCGACCAGGCCGGTGGGGCGCACCAGCAGCTCGACCACGCTGCCCTGGGACTTTTCCAGCTCGTAGTCCGCCGGCGTGGCCGAGACGAAGATCGAGCGCGGCGCGCGCGCTTCCCATTCGGCGAAGCGCAGCGGGCGGTTGTCCAGCGCCGAGGGCAGGCGGAAGCCGTATTCCACCAGGGTTTCCTTGCGCGAGCGGTCGCCCTTGTACATGCCGCCCAGTTGCGGCACGGTGACATGGGATTCGTCTACCACCAGCAGCGCATCCGGCGGCAGGTAGTCGAACAGGGTCGGCGGCGGATCGCCGGGCAGGCTGCGGGTAAGGTGGCGTGAATAGTTTTCGATGCCCTGGCAGTAGCCGATCTCCACCAGCATCTCCAGATCGAACTGGGTGCGCTGCTGCAGGCGCTGCGCCTCGACCAGCTTGTTCGCCTTGTACAGCTGGTCCAGCCGCTCGCGCAGCTCTTCCTTGATGGTCTCCACCGCGTGCAGCACGCTTTCGCGCGTGGTGGCGTAGTGAGTCTTGGGATAGACGGTGAAGCGCGGCACCTTGCGCAACACCGCGCCGGTGAGCGGATCGAAGATGGACAGAGTCTCGATATCGCCGTCGAACAGCTCGATGCGCAGCGCCTCCATCTCGCTTTCGGCCGGGAACACGTCGATCACCTCGCCGCGCACGCGGTAGGTGCCGCGCTTGAGCTCGAAATCGTTGCGCGTGTACTGCAGCTCGGTGAGGTGGCGGATCAGTTCGCGCTGATCGGTATGTTCGCCGCGCATCAGGTGCATGCGCATCTTGAGGTACTGGTCCGGATCGCCCAGGCCATAGATCGCCGACACCGTCGCCACGATCAGCGCATCGCGGCGCGACAGCAGCGCCTTGGTCGCGGACAGGCGCATCTGTTCGATGTGGTCGTTGATCGAGGAATCTTTCTCTATGTACGTGTCGCTCGACGGCACATAGGCCTCGGGCTGGTAGTAGTCGTAATAGCTGACGAAGTATTCCACCGAGTTGTGCGGGAAGAACTCCTTGAACTCGCCGTAGAGCTGGGCGGCCAGGGTCTTGTTCGGCGCCAGCACCAGGGTGGGTTTCTGGATCTGCTGCACCACATTGGCAATCGTATACGTCTTGCCCGAGCCGGTGACGCCGAGCAGGGTCTGGTGCGCCAGGCCGGCCTCGAAACCTTCGGTCAGGCGCGCGATCGCCGTGGGCTGGTCGCCGGAGGGGCGGTAGGGCGATACCAATTCGAATCGGTCAGACATGGGATCCTCCGCAGAGCAGCGAGTATAGGTGGGAGCCCCGCGGCTGCGATCAAGCCCAGGCCGGAATCGGATTTGTCCTAGCGCAATGCGGGAAAAATGCCGCTGCCGCCGGCGCGGCCGGATTTCTAGGCTGTACTCCCCTGACCTGACGGATACCGCCATGCCCTGCTCTGCCCGCCCGCACGGTTTCAGCCTGCTTGAGCTGCTTTTTGTCCTGATTATCGCGGCCACCCTGGTCTGCCTGGGCCTGCCTGCGCTCGGCGACGCGCTGGCGCGCACCCAGCTCAGCAGCGGCGTCAACCAATGGATGACCACGCTGGCCCACGCCCGCGGCAACGCGGTGAGCCGCAGCAACAATGTCGTCGTCTGCCCGGCCGAGGCCGGGAACTGCGTGGTTTCCTCGCACTGGCACCGCGGCTGGATCATGTTCGAGGACCGCAACCGCAACGCCGAATACGATCCGGACGAATCCCTGCTGCTGCAGGGCGGCCACGACGACAGCCTGCGCGTGGTCAGCAGCAACGGCCGCCAGCGCGTGCGCTACCGTCCCGACGGCACCGCCGAAGGCACCAACCTCACATTGACTCTGTGCGGCCGGCGCGGCGCCGCCTATGCGCGCACCATCGTGCTCAACAACGCCGGCCGCGCCCGGAGCGGCAGGGCGACTCCGGAACAGGCGGCAGCCGCCTGTGCCGCGCCCAGCTATCACGGAGGGTCCTGAGCGACGCCACGAGCAGATACGCCGCACGGACACGGCCCGGCCGCCGCAACTGCGGCCGTCGCCGTCGAGCGCCGGACCTGCAGCCTGGCGCAGGCACGCGCCTTTCCCGGAACGTCCTGCGTGCCGCGTCACAGGCCCGCAGGACAGCACCGGCAGCCCCCCCACGGAACGAACGCCACGACAGCGTGGCAAGGACGGCTACGACGGCACGCCACGAACGACGCAGGAAACAACGCCCCAACCACACCTGCGCGCAGCGCTCCCGGCCACCGCGGCAGATCTAGGAAATTTCCCAGGCGTTCGCGCGGTGATTTCCGGTATCGCGCGGAACCGGCGCGGGGCAATCTGTGCCCGCTCCGAGGACGTGGGCACGCGGCGGGCACAGGGAAGCCCGTAACGCTGACGGGACGAATAAGCCCCATGACCGAGGGAGCCAACGGCCGGCGCGCTGCAGAGCGCCGTGGCCACCGAGAACCCGGAGAACGCCCCATGCAAGCCGCTGCCCGCAAGACCCTGGCCGACATACGCACCATCCAGCGGCTGGAAACCTATGTGCGCTGCGCCCGCGCCGAACTCGCCAGCAATCCCGGCGACGATCTGCTGCGCGAATTCATCCGCATCAACGAAACCCTGATCCGCGAGGAACGCCGGCGGCTGCCGAGCGCGGCCTGAACGTTCCACCGCCCGCCCGCGCCGTACGGAAAGCGGCGAGCCGGGCTTCACACCAGGCAAACCCGCACTGCCGGCGCCGCCGTTTCTGCTGCAAGGGAATGCGCAGCGGCGCCGGTGGTGACTTGGGAAGGCGGTGGGCTGCCGACGCTGTTTTCCGCCAGACAGGTACGGCCATCACGCGGCGGTATTGCGCATCCGGCATACGCCCCGTTGCGCGATTCAGCACAGATATTCGCACCCCATGCCAGGCGATAGCCCCTCACTGCAAAGCAACAGCACCGCCCGCAGGAAACGGCAACGGAATACGAGATCACTGGTATCGAATTTCGCATTCCCGGAGACCGCAGCTCCAGCATCCTTTCGCCGGAAGCGAAGGAAACGGGAAGTTCCGGCCATTGCGCGCAGCGAACGAGCGGACAAATCCACGAGGATCTCGTCGCCGGAAAGCACGGCTATTTCGTTCGCTTGGCGACTCATTGCAGACGCTTGCCGCAAGCGATGCATTTGCAATCTGCCGCTGAGTTTCAGGTTCTGCGCGACGGCTGCGAAGAGAATCCCGGCACAACAATGCGTCGAAAAGAAAAACGGCCTGCATCGCTGCAGGCCGTTTCGCATTTGGCTCCCCGAGACGGACTCGAACCGCCGACCCAGTGATTAACAGACTCTACATATGAGCCGCCAAGAGCATTGATTCTAGTGGATTATCAGCCATTGCAGCAAGGTCACTAATAGGCGTAGGGTGCCGGCGCCGCCTCTATCTTCCCGGCCCGGGCGGCGCCGGATAGTGATCAAAATCATGCACGTTAGAATCACTTCGTTAACTCGGCCGATTGTCACAAGACCAGTCTTGCGACAACCGCATTTCGAGATATTCAGGGATAAGAGCGCGAAGCAATGGCGGTGGCGCCTCGTCGCCGGCAACGGCGAAAAGATTGCAACTTCAGGCGAGGGCTACGCCAGCTACCACAACGCTCTTCGCGCCGCAAATCGCGTCAAAGAGCTGGTGCCAGCTGCATATATCAAGACCCTTACGCCCATGGAACAGGCGTTCGCGCAAATCGCTTAACGAATTGGCTTGACCTGCGACGCCCGACGTATGTAGTGACGCTTTGTCACCCGTCCGTCCTGGTGTCCTAGCCGGTGCTGTGCACCGAACTCGTCGTCGCTGGCTGTTTTCGCGCGCAGGTCGCGAAACTGGACATCGGGGAGGCCGGCGGCGAGTTTTATGCGGCGCCACAGCGTGCGGAATCCGCCGCCAGTGTAGCGCTCGCCCCTGTTCGACTCGAACAGAAACACACGCTTTCCGCGTCGGCCGATGGCTAGCGCCTGCTCTACCACGCGCTTCGTCGCCGGCGACCACTCAAACAGCTGCTGCTTGCCGGTCTTGCCTTGCTGGATAAAAACGCCATCGGCGTCGTCAATATCTTCGACGCGGATATCGAGCACGTCGCCCTGTCGCTGACCGATGAGGTAGGCCAGCTCGATGATCAGCCGCACCATGGCGTTGCCCGCATGGTCGAGCAAGCGCGATAGCTCTTCGTCTGTCACGTACCGCTCTCGCGGCTTCTCTTTGTTGCGCGGCACCTTCGCGCATGGATTTTCGCCACGGTGCCAGCCCCACGCCCTCGCCCACTTGTAGACGACGGACAACAGCGCCACATCGCGATTGGCCTGGACGTTTCCGTGCTCGCGCAGGTAGCGGTAGACCGCCGCCGGCTCGAGGTCGGACAGGTCCATGGCGCCGAAGACTGCGATCAAGCGTGCGGCGCCGCGGGCGTAGCCCTCACGCGTGGACGCGGCCAGGGCTTTACCCTCGGTCTCAAGGTAGTGGCCGATCGCATGCGCGACGGTGCGCGGCTGATCCCGCGGCCGGCCCTCCAGCTCCGCCCACTTCACCAGGGCCAGGCCATAGTCCCTGCCGAGGTTGATCCAGCCCCGCCCTGCGCCGGCGCGCTTGTCGTCGTAGAAGTAGCTGCCGTGCCGGAGCCGCATACGCGGCGGCAAGTGCTTGAGGCTCTTGCGACGCCTGCCCATCACGCAGCTCCCTTGTGGATGGCGCCCCAGTTCGGCTCCACCTTCTTGGAGCGCACGGGCTTGCCGCCGCCAACGGCGTCGTGCCGCACCAGGATGCGGCCGCGGGGATTTACGGCGAAGGCCACACCCATCTCGGCCAGGGCCTGCTGCTGCTTCGCACGCCAGCGGTAGCCGGTGAACTCTGCCAGTTGCTCTTCAGTGAGCCACAGCGACTCGTCCATGGCGTCCACCTCAGAATGGAACCGCGTCTTCAAAGGCGTCGCAGCCCTGCCCCTGGGCAGCGGCCGGTATCTCCGCACTCCAGCGCCGGCAGCTGCCATTGTCGAAGCTGTCGCAGAGTCGGCACGGCCGCTCCACCGGCAGCGCCTCGACGATCGCCGCGGCGCGGCGCAGGGTTTCGAGCCAGTCCGCTTTACGGCCTGGCGTGATCGAATTCATGGCTGGTGATCTCCGGATACTTGCCGCGCTCGGCGACGAAGATGTGGGTGGGGCGGGCCAGCTGCGGTGCGAGCGCCAGCGCGCGGTCGATCGAGGTCGGCACTTCGCCCGCCAGGCGCCGCGTCCACCACGCCACGGCTTTGCCGCGCGGCAGCCCACCGTGCTCAAGGCAGATCCATTCCCGAAACAGGCGGAGCCCGCAGGAATAGGTCACGCGCAGGCTCGGTACCGATCCCGGCTTCTCGTGCCGCGCATAGTGGATCGCCGTCACGGCGTGCTTGTTTGCGGCGACGGCGCCCGACAGGATCTCGGCGTCGGTGGCGGTGGCGTCGTGCCGCGGCGAGGCTTCGAATGGCCAGAGGTAGCCGCAGCTGCAGGTGCGGACCTGGATGACGACGATGGCCTGGCACTGCGGGCACTCTTTCGTGGGCGCGCCCTCGACTTCGGCTTTGTCGCCGGCCTTGCGCGGCGCCCTGACGGTGATGCTGTCGACCGGGCCGTGCTCGGCGATGTTGCCGGCGAAGTCCAGCACCAAGCAGTTGGCTTTGCCGTCGCAGAGTCGCGTGCCGCGGCCGACCTGCTGGACGTATAGACCGGCCGACTTGGTCGACCGCAGCATCACCACCGCGTCCACGTGCGGCGCATCGAAGCCCTCGCACAGGACATTGACATTGACCAGCGCGCGCAGCCTCCCCTGCTGAAAATCCTCGATGGCCCTGTCCCGGCGCGTGGCTGGCATGTCGCCTTCCACGACTGCGGCGGCCACGCCGCGGCGCACCAGCTCCGCCGCAACGTCGTTGGCATGGCTGACGCCGGCGCAGAACAACACCCATGCCCGGCGGTCGCTACAGTAGCGGACGATTTCGTCACATGCGGCCTCGACGATGCCGGGCGCGCGCGACGCCTGCTCCAGCTGCTTCGCCGCGTATTCGTTGTTGCGGATGGGGACACCGCTGAGATCTGCCCGGGCCGCCCCGCCTTTGCTGACCAGTGGCGACAGGAAGCCGTCACGGATCAGATCGGCGATTCGAGCTTCGTAGGCAACGTCGTTGAGGATGTAGTCGGGTCCACAGACCATGCCAGCGCCGAGCCGGTACGGCGTCGCCGTGAGCCCGATCACGCGCACGGCCGGGTTCGCGCGCTGGCAGCCCTCCAGAAACGTGCGATACATGCCCTCGCTTCGCAGCGGTATCCGGTGCGCCTCATCCACCAGCACCAGGTCGAAGCGCCCGAGCTGCATGGCTTTGTCGTACACGGACTGGATGCTCGCGAAGGTCACGGGCTCGAAGCGGTCTCGCCGGTTCAGGCTGGCGCTGTAGATCCCGATTTTTGCCTCAGGCCAATGCCGGCGCAGCTTGTCCGCGTTCTGCGCCACCAGCTCCCGAACGTGCGCGACAACGGCGATGCGCGTGCCCGGGAACGCGGTGATGGCCTCGCGGATCAGCTCCGCCATCACGATGGTCTTGCCGGCGCCGACAGGCAGGACTAGGCAGGGGTTTCCGTCGCAGGCACGCAGATACTTCCAGGCGCTGTCGATGGCTTCGCGCTGGTAGGGGCGCAGCTGCATCGATCAGCCCCGGCCTGCTGCGCGAGGCTGCGCGCCAGGTTGCCCCGCCGACGGCAGCGTCTTCGGCTCCTCGGGAATGAAGCCGCTGCCTTTGCCGCCGCCGGCGACTTTCAGGAAATCGACCTCGACTTTGGCGCTGTTGATGATGGTCTGTGCAATGTCGGTGCCCAGGCGCATGCGGTCGAGATCGACGTCGGTATCCTTGTCCTTCACCTGCTCCAGCATCTCGAACAGGTGGTTGCGCAGGTCTTCGATTTTGTTCTTCATTTCCGGGCTCGTTTGTTGAGTTGACGGGTGACGGCACCCTTGAGCTGACATAGCGAAACCAGCTCTTTCGGGAATCGGTGCAGGGAGTTGCGGCGCAGGTTTTCGCTGCGCGAGATCAGCTCCAGGTTCTCCAGCGCGACGTTGTCGCGGTTGCCGTCGCGAAAGACGACGAGGTAACCCTTCGGGATGGGGCCGTTCGCGGCCTCCCAGTTGATCGCGTGGACGGCTTTCCAGCGCCCCTGGAATGGCATGTCGTCGTTTACCTTGCGCTGACGAATGCCGTCCTTGCTGATGCGCTCGGCGCCGACCGGCTGGTAAATCGCGGCGGCGCGGCCGCTGCGGTGGCCGGGCTTGAACTGGGTCTGGACGCTGCGGCCGCCGGCTTGCCACCCTTTCTTGCCGGTGTTCCACGGCTCCTGACCGGGCCGAAATCGGGTTGCAGATCCGGTGCCGTCGCCACGGCGCAGTCGGCACGCGGCCGGGCTTGCGAGGTATGCCGCCGACTTCTTCAGGCCCATGCGCGCGGCGCATTGGCTGACCTGGTATGCGGGCCGGCCGAGCCGGCGCGCGAGCTCCGCTGTTGGCGTGTCAGCGAAGTGCTTCAGCACCAGGTCGCGATCTTTCGCGGCCCAGGCTTTGGGATGATTCGGGCGCGGCTTCATGCAACCACCTGCGCGCCGAGCTCCGTCCGGGCGGCATCTACGAAGTCGTCGCCGATCAATGCTGGATCAATCGCGCGCAGCTCCGCGCTGGTGTACGCGCGCGGACCCAGGGCGCCAGGATCACCATTGAGAAAGGTCCGGCCGTCCGGCAGGCGGTATTCGATCCAGTTCGCCGCCGCATCGGCATCGACGGCTTCGGCGAACACTACCAGCGCCGGAATGTAGCGATGGCCGTCGCATCCCAGGTGCTGGGCCTCACCTGGGATGTCGCTGCGCCACAGCGCGCAGGTCCAGCGGCCGTCGCCATCGAGTTCGGGCGTGGCATGCGCGCAGGTCCTGCAGCTCACGTTCGGGAGCTTGCCGCCGTGGCAAATGGCATGCGCCGGGCACCAGCCGCACTGGTACCACTCCGGGTCTTCCGAGATCCGCTCCGGCGGCGTCGACGCCACGATGATCCGAAGCGCCTTTTCCGCCAAGCGCTTCGCGGCATCGGCATCGGCATCGGTGCGAACACTGATGGTGCTGCGCCCACCTGGCGTGGTGCAGGTGAGGTAGTGGCGATCCATGCCGCTGTAGTGCATGTAGACGACGGCCTGGGCCCAGTAAATCGGATCCCAGGCCGCAAGCGCAGCTTTCTCGCCTTCGGCCTTGAGCTTCAGCAGCAGCCCCTGCTTCTCGTCGTTGGTGGCCTTGCACTCCCACACGTGCCAGGTCTTGGGCGCTTGCAGGAGTCCCAGCACGGCGCCGTCCATGTGGCCACGGAAGTGGCCGCCGTGATCGGTGTAGCCGATCTGCCGGCCCGTGCTGGGATCGATCGTGTGCAGGGTCAGGCCCGGCACCAGCCGCAGCCGCGCCGCGACCAGGTCCTCGGTTCGGTGCCCGTCCTCGAACTTGTACAGCGTCCCCGCCGGGAACTGCTGCTGCACCGCCCAGCGGAAGCCGTACCAGAGCCGCCGCGAACAAGGCTCGCCGATTGCGGACATACCAAGGTACGGCCGCGGCTTCTCCGCGGCTTGGCGCGCTTCGACGGCGCGGTCGACGGCGTCGAGCGTGGGGTCCGGCGCAGGGATGGCGGGCAGTAGCGCCATTACGCGGCCTGCGCCTGCTGCCAGTCGTGCGGCAGCACCAGGTTGCGCGGCGGATCCTGAAAGAGATCCTGCATTGCCTGCTCCGCGTAGCCGGCGATACCGCAACCGACCTTGGTCAACAGAAACCGCAACTGCGGATGATTGTGGCAGCAGCTGTAGAGGCGGTCACGCGATGCCTCGAGCTGCTGCAGCGGCAGTCGTTCGAGCTGGTGCCCGAGGGTCGGGAATGCGTAGCAGTGCCCGGTCATGCCTTCGCCGACGCCATCGGTCGCGCCGAAGCATTCCGCAGCCTGGCGCGCGGCGCCGCCGGCGTGGTGGCCGGCCAGGTTCGAACCGAAGACGAAAATTTCATTGGCCGCAAGTGAGGTAATCACGACTCCACCTCCACGAATTTGTGGTTGTCGTCGAGGCGGTACTTGGTGTCGGGCTTGATCCCGTCTTCGCCGACGTAAGCGATGGCGGTGCGGTAGCGCTTGGCTTTTTCGTCCAGCCACTGGATGCGAAGCTCTCCGCTCTCGCCGGCCGTGGCGGTGCCGCTCTCGCCGGCCGTGGCGGTGCCGTAGTTGCCGGCCGTGGCGGTGCCGCGGTAGCCGGCCGTGGCGGTGCCGTAGTTGCCGGCCGTGGCGGTGCCGCGGTAGCCGGCCGTGGCGGTGCCGCTCTCGCCGGCCGTGGCGGTGCCGTAGTTGCCGGCCGTGGCGGTGCCGCGGTAGCCGGCCGTGGCGGTGCCGCGGTAGCCGGCCGTGGCGGTGCCGAGAGCGCCCACCAGAACTGTGGCCTGGTCCGATTCATCGCACGCAACAGCACCGATGACCGCGACGGCCTTGGCTTGGGGTTCGTGCTCGATCAGATACGCCGCAGCAGATCCGCGATCACCGATGAAGCGCACCGTGCAGCGCGGGAACTTGCACTTGCCGCCCAGCATCACGATTTCGCTACTGACGACTTCGAGCACCAGCCATTTGGCATCGGCGCTGCCGGCGTGATCGGCGACGGAGTGATCGCCGGCGCCGTGCAACCAACCGTGCAGACCAAAGCCGCAGACCTCGCGCGGGGACCAGTCCGGTGCTTCGACCAGCGCGCCGATCCGGTCGGGCCACTGGAAGCCACCGTGACTGCGCAGCTCCGCGCTACAACAGCGCAGGACCAGGGATGTAGCCGGCGGTGCCGGCTGAATTTCAGGCGCAGCGGCTCCCGCCGCGGTCTTTCTTCCGCGTTTCATGGCAAATCCTCGTTGGATGAAGGGGTGGCGGCGCCGCGCCAAGTCAGCGACAGGGGGAACGCTGATCCTTGCGCGACGCCGCCGAAAGCGTCAGCGCGCCCAGGCGGGGCGGCCGCCGGCGGAGACTGCGGGCTGCGGGGGCTGCTGCTGCGGAACCTGGTTCTGGGTGGGCTGCTGATGCTGCAGCGGCATCTGCTGCTGCGCCTGCGCGCCCGCACCCGCCGGCGCCTGACCCTCGAGCTTCTTCCAGCCGCGGATTTCGTTGCTGTCGCGCTCGCGGATGTTGCCCTTGCGGTCCCTGCCGGCCGGGACGAACTCGACGCGGATCAGGTGCGGTTTATGGTGCAGCTGCGCGCTGTCGTTGATCGGGCCGAGGCCGACGGCGTGCAGGATCGCGGCAAGCTGCTGCTGCGCGATCTGAACCGTCTGCGCACTGGGGTTGTCCAGGTTCAGCCGCGTCCACAGCAGGCGGCCCTTGTAGGGGCCGTCGAGGACCGAGTACGTCAGATTCAGGTACTGGCCGTTGTTGGTCTTCGTCGCCTTCATTTCGCTGTCGACGATCTGCGCGACGTATTCGCCGGCGGGGATGGGCGTGAAGTCCTGCTGGGGCGGGACCGTGCTCGGGTCAAAAAATCCAATGTTTGCCATTGTCGGGTGTCCGTGCTGGGGGCTGAGTTAGGCGGCCTGCGGCTGCGGCGACATCGCCGCCAGCAGTGCCGGCCAGGTGAGCTCGAGGGTTTCGGGCAGGCTGTAGCGGTTCTTGGCCACGCATGCCGGCGTCTCCACGACGCGCAGGAGCCGGCGGCCGGTGGCGATGCCGCGCGCGCGCTGGTTGTTGAAGCCGGTGTTCTCTTTCTTGATCGCGGTTTCGTGGTGCGCGAAGCCGATGATGTCGGCCCACTCCCGCACCAGCGCGCCGGCGGTCTTGTGCAGCTTGATCTGGTAGCGGTCGTAGGGCTCGGAGTCGGGCGCTTCGAAGCGCTTGATTTCGCTGTGCGCGATCAGGATCACGGCCATGCCGCGCTCGGTGCGCAGCGCATTGAGGCCGTCGAGGATCTCGCGCCAGAGCGGCGCCGCCTCGACATAGCCCTTGCCGTAGGGGATGTCTTCGATAGAGCGCTTGCCGTTGTCGATGGCGACCTTCTGCCAGATCAGCGGCTCCAGCCAATCGAGACTGTCGACGACGACGGTGCCGTATTCGTGCGCTTCGGCGCGGAGGCTGTTGATGGCGGCGACGGCATCGGCGTAGGCCGTGATCTGCGGGAAGCTGTCGACTTCGAGGCCGGCGAGCCCGTCTTCGAAGGGGAGGAAAATGGGGCGATAGGCGTTGGCGGCGAAGGTGGTTTTGCCGACGCCGCCTTCGCCGTGGATGACGACGCGCGGCGGCAGCGAGTTGCGGACGCTGCGGGAAATGCTGGCGAGTGAAATAGCCATGGCGGGTTCCGGTTGGGTTGGGTTAGGCGGCTGCGGCGCAGCCGGGCGGCGGGAAGGGGTCGGTGGCGCAGGTTGCCCAGGCCACGGCGCGGGCAACGGCTTGGTGGGCGTCGAGGCCGGCGCAGACCCAGCGCCAGGCCTTGGCCTGGGCAATGGCCAGGCGCTCCCCGGTGACCAACAAACGATTGCGGCGGCCGGTGAGCCGGGCCCGCACCCGGGCATGGATCTGCTGCTGAGTCGGAACCCGTTCCGGTCTGCGCAGCAGCTTCTGGAAAATGTGCACGACGTTGAACATGCGGCCTCCTACTGGTCGCAGCCGCGGCCGACTTCGCGGCCGTCGGCGGAGGTGAAGTCGCGCCACGGCACCCACCGCTGAGGGCAGTGGAACCCCCAGCCGCGGCGCACGGGCCCGGTGAAAAACAGGGTGATGCAGCTGCCGGCGTGCAGCTCAATGCGGTGCGCGGATTTGGCCCGGCGCACGACGACGTCGCCGGCGAGACGAAGCGCGCGATGGTGGACGCCGCCGGCGGCGATGGTGTGCTCGGTGTACTGGCCCTGCAGCAGCAGCGAGCAGTTCAGCCACGGGTGATCGTGCAATGCCCTGTCGTCGTCGCTGCGCAGGAACAGGTGCAGGTAGATGTTGAACCAGCGGTTGCGCGGGATCAGGAACCAGCGCTTCAGGTAGGGCGCGGCCGCGCCGCCGATGACGACATCGGCCGGGCGCCGCACCATCACCCGCTCCAGCAGCACCAGGCCGAGCCGGGCGACCGCGCGCTGGCGCAGCGACTTGCGCAGCGGCGGCGCTGCCCGCAGGGGGCGGAAGGGCAGCTTGGGTGTAGGGCGGCGCCGCGCAGGCCACGCCCAAGACCGGAGCGCGATATCGACAGCGATCATGACAAGCAACACGCCACCGGAAAGGTAGAGTGCCGCGCGAACGATCACGGCTACCGTGGTCGGCGACATAGCCCCGATTGCCACGGCCGCAGCCGGTAGCAGCGCCAGCAAGGCCGTGAGCAGGTAGAAGGCGCGGGGCGTCATGCGGCACCGCCCTGGCCAACAGGAGCGCTCAGCAGCCTCGCCCAGGAGAGGGCAGATTCGGCGCGGCGCTCGGCGCGCTGCAGGCACTGCCCGCGCTCGGCGGCGCTTGCCGCGTCGGAGGCGCGCACCAGCAGCACTTCGACGCCGACCGCGTGGCCGATGATCGTCGCTCGAATCGTGCGGGGACTGGCCCTCATACTGCGATGGGTCACGAGCGCACCGCCTTCGACACCGCTTCCGGTGCCAGCTCGAATGCGAGCGCAGAGTGGCGGGCGGCTGCGCCGAGCAGCGCTAATTCGGAGAGCCCGAGGCGGCCACTCGGCCGGCGCGCGGCGGCAGCGAGCGCCTGCTCACAGGCCCAGGCGCGGTAGAGGATCTGGTTGCGGGCGGCCGCGGTGCGGCCGCGCTGGGCGGGGGTGACGGCGGTCATGCGCGGGCCGCCTGGCAATCGCCCGCCATGTACGCAGAGATTGCCTTGTAGGTGTGCTTGATCCCGAGAACCGAGCAGGTATTGCGCACGCCCCGCCCAGACTTGTCGGCGCTGCCGCGCTCAAGGCCGGCAGTCATCAACTGAGCAAGGCCTTCGGGCGTGTGGCGCTTCCGCGCAGCAATGTAGTCTGGGTCAACTGCGAAAAGCGCGGTGTACTGACGCGCCAGCTCTTGCTGAAAGAGCTCACGGTTAGTCTGGATGCCTTCCATCTTTCGCCCCTGTTGCCGGGAATCCGGCGGCCCGGGGCAGAGACTACTGAATACTGTAATTGACTGTCAACAGTATTCTGTAATTTTCGCTCGAAAAATGGCCGCCCCGTCACGGGCGGCCATTTTTCCTACCGCGCGGGCAGCGCGTCGTCGGGATCGCAACAGGTTTCGGCGCAGTCTTCATACCGTTCTACGCGGTCACGAAGCTGGTACACGGCTTCGTCAGATAGGTCCGCAACGCATGTTGCGCCGTGCTGGTCGAGCGCGCGCGTCACTGCCGCCTCCCAGCCTCGCGTCTTGACAATCTCGGAAATGCGCCGAAGCGCCCTGGCCCGTGGCGACTGGTCAAGTCGTGGGAAATCTTGTTCTTCGCGCGCCGGAGCCGGCGGCATCGCCGACGCAAGTTCAATCGCCAGCGACTTCAACGCTACCTGGTCGAGCATGGTCAAACCCCCTGATCAATTTCTGCCAACATGTCAGCAATGATCTTGCGCTGGGATTCGCCGGCCGCCGCGCGCGCGACAGCCTTCGCGGCGACTTGGATCATTGGCCAGGTAAGCCGCGCAAAGCGGTGATCGTCAGGGCGGTGGTCGGCGATCTGGTAGAGCAAGTCGATTGCCTGTGCCATCGTGGCGTCGTCAAATCTCGTCAGCTGCGACGCCAGGAACTCGGCCGCGTCAACCCGCTTCGTGCCTCGCCCGGTCTCGAGCCAGGCCGCCGAAACGGCGAGCGCATCCGCGATGGCGTGAAGCTTTGTAGTGGAGCGCATCCGCCCGTTTTCCAGCTCCGCTAAGGTGCTGTAACCCATGCCGGTAGCGCGCGCGAGGTCCTGCCGGGACATGCCCTGCAGCTTCCGCTCCGCCCGGACTCGTTCGCCGATGCTCGTCATGCCACGAGCATTACAGCCGTCAGTAACAGAATGCTGTTGACTGCCAGCTACAGTATTCTGTAGTCTGATCGGCATGGAAACGAACTGGTCAACCATCGTTGAAGATCTCTGCGCCGCAGGGATGACACTGGAAGCCATCGCGACCGCGATTGGCCATTCCACCTCAGCGGTTTCCGAGATCCGCCAGGGGCGGACGAAACAGCCCAAGGGGAATGCGGCGCTGCGGCTCGATGCCCTGCACCGCGCGCGCTGCACCGACCGCCGCCCCAAGCAAGAGGCGGCGTGACATGGCTATTTCAGTGCGGCTGCCCCTGGGCGTGGACGCGATGGGCAATCTCCATTGCGTAGGCGAGCAGGGGATTGGCCTTGATTGCCACGCCGGGCCGACTGAGCCATCCGGGCCGACTGAGCCATGCGGCGAATTCGCCTGGGCGAACCTCGATCTTCCGGACGACAGCGCCTTGCTTTGCCGCCTTCTCTGCAGCCCGGGTGGCCTGAGCGAGCCAAAGGTCGTAGGTGGCCTGCCAGCTTCGTCTCGGCAGCAGGCTCCGCATAGCGTCGTAGTCGTCGCGAGCAAGCCATGGAATAACGACGCTTTGGTACATGGCGGGTCTCCGGATGTTGTGGTGGCTGGCGCCCCGCAGCATGCCGGAGATCCGCCTTCTCCACAAAGTCCGGGCCCCGGCGCGATGGTGTTGCTGCCGCCGGAACCGCCCTCCTGTTCCGACCCCGTATACACCCGCGTCGAAGCCGCGGCCGTCTTCGCCGGCGGCATGGTCGTCGGTGCCTGTCTCTGCGCGCTGGGATTCTTCATTTCGTTGTGACCGTGGGGCCCATTGGGGCGGCAGCCTGCCGCCCCTTTTTTTACCGATTTACACCTCTCAACCAAACACAACGCCCATGAGTCCTGTTGCGCAACCCTCGCTGCCACTCGGAAAAGTCTCGGTCGACGAGATCGCGCGAAAGCGCAGTTTCGGCGACGCCATCGGCTTGGCCGCCGAAATCGCAGGCTTCGACTTCGACAAGCAAGAAAGCGCCAATGCCTGCATGGACAAGGGCCAGTGGTCGCGGATCAAGTCCGGCCAAGAAGGCATCAAGTGGGAGCGGCTGTCGCTGTTCCTGGACAGGGTCGGCAACGACGTGCCGCTGCTGTGGATGCTGCACATGCGCGGCTACGACATCAGCACGGTGCGCAAGCGCGAATCCGAAAACGAGCGCCGCATCCGCGAGCTCGAAGAAAAACTGGAGGCCGAGCGCATGCGCTCGCGCGTCCTGAGCGAGGCCCTGAGCGGCCGGGTGAACCCATGACGACCACGAACCAGGCACCGCCGGCGCGCGTGACCAGCGCCGCGCTTTCCGCCTACACCCTGCCGAAGCGGGTGACGCAGGTCCTGCAGCAGTTCGACAAGATGAAGGCGTACATGATCAAGGGGGGGCGGGCCTTGCCTGATGCCATTTCCCTGCATCGCGCCGACTTTGTCGCGATCGATGCCATCGTGCAGCAGCAGAGCGGCGGCGTACAGACCGCGCGCACCGTCACCTGGGACGGCTTTCACCTGCGCGTGGTCGGCGACCCCGCGCCCGCGCTGCAGCTCGACGGTGGCGCGTGACGGAATCGCCGCGCACGCTGGCCGAGTACGCCGCCGCCTATGCCGCGCGCGGGCTCGCCGTGTTTCCGCTGCACTGGGTCGTGGCCGCCGGCACCGCCCTGGGCTGCAGCTGCGCCGACAGCGACTGCCGTAGCCCGGCCAAGCACCCGCTCACGGTCAACGGCGTCAAAGACGCCAGCACCGACGCCGCCGCGGTCGCTGCCTGGTGGGAGGCGTGGCCGCAGGCCAACATCGGCCTCGCCCTCGGCGGTTTCGTCGTCGTCGACACCGACCCGCGAAACGGCGGCGACATAGCGCTGGAGATGCTGGAGGCGCAGCATGGCCGCCTACCCGACACCTGGCTCGCGATCACTGGCGGCGGTGGCACCCACCACGTCTACGCCGCCGCGGCCGGCGCCCACTACCCGGGCAAGCTGGGGAAAGGCGTTGACCTCAAGCGCGGCGACGGCGCCTACATCGTCGTCGAGCCGTCGCGGCACATCAGCGGCAACCACTACGCCTGGGAAGCGAGCAGCAGCCCCCTGGATGGCGCAGCCTGCGCGCCGGCGCCGGCGTGGATGGTTTCAGCCCAGGGCCTGGCCCAGGCCGCACCCGTGGTCGCCGTCGGCCTCATCCCGCCCCAGCAGCACCTGGAGCTGCGCAGCGCCCTCGCCTTCGTCGACGGCGACAGCCGCGACACCTGGTTGACGGTGGGCATGGCCTTGCACAGCACCGGCGCCCAAAACGCATTCGCGATCTGGACGGAGTGGTCGCAGCTGTCGGAAAAGTTCAATGCCGCCGACCAGCGCAGGGTCTGGAACAGCTTCAGCAACAAAGCCAACGGCGTGCAGCTGCAGACCATCTTCGCGCTGGCGCAGGCCGCGGGCTGGGTCAACCCCGCATCGGCGAAGGCGCAGCAATTTGACGAGCGCGCGGAAGCCGCGATCGCCTACTGCAACGCCACGCCACGCATCGAGATCGTCGAACCCGCGCAGGGCCAGGCCCAGCGCGATCCCTTCCCGGTTCCCATCCTTGAGGAGGCCGCGGCCTGGATCCGGCGCCGGTACGGGCTCACGCATCCGGATGTGACGCGGCAGACCGTGCTCGCCGTCACCGGCCTGGCCGCGAGCCGGGTCTATGTCGGCGACGACGGCAGCCCCGCCCATCTCTGCCTGGGCGTCGTCACAGAATCCGCGATCCTGAGCAACTACGTCCGCGACGCCATCGCGCGCTTGCTCGAGGACTGCGGCTGCCAGCGCATGCAGCGCGGCACCCGCGCCAACGCGCCCAGCAACATCTACAGCGCCCTGTTCAAGGCGCCGGCGTGCATCCACGTCGTGAACGATTTCGGCCACCTCGCGCAGTTCGCGAAGCGGCAGCCCTCGGGCGTGCTGGACCAGACCTTCGCCGTGATGGCCGACGCCTACGTCGGCAGCAACATCTACCTCGACAGCGCCGCCGAAGCCGGCCTGCGCCCCCAGTCCACCGACGAGCAGCTGGTCATTCACTCGCCGGCGCTGACGACGGTGCTGATCAGCACCTTCGAGCAGATGGGGGCGCTGCTGCAGCGCGGGGAGCTGTGCCGGGGCCTACTGCAGTACCAGCTCCCGATCGTCGCCGAGACGCAGGAGCGGCTGTCGGGGACACCGACCAACGAAGGCGCGCCCGCGGCACTGGTCGATGCCTTCCGCCGCGTGCGCCGCCTCGAGCATCGGCCCGGCAGCTACAGCCAGGCCGAGATCTACGGCCAGCAGCCCTGCAGTCGGCCCAACCTGATCCGGGTCCGGTTCGCCACCGCCTTCGACGAGTATGCGGCGGCGATCGCCGGCGTCAGCGACACCCCTGCGCACGCGCCCCTGGTCCTGGCCGCGCAAGCCCAGGCCAAGCGCATCGCTACCGCCCTGGGCGCCTGGGCCGATCCCGCAAGCCCACTGGCGTCGCGCGAGATCCTGGCCTGGGCCTGCAGCTACACCGTCGCCGCACTCAGGGCCTGGCTCGAACGCTACGACACCCTCGGCAACGAGGACGGAAAGATCGACGTCGCGCAGAAGGTAATTGCGGCTATTGCCGCGCGCCGCGGTGAAGGCATCCCCCGCGCGAAGCTACCCAACTTCTGCTGGGCGTACCGCGCCATCCGCGACAACGAGAAGCGGGCCAAGCTCATAGATGGCCTGCTCGACGACGGCGACCTCGTCGAGATCACGAAGGAAGGCGAGCGCAAGAAAACGCTGGTCGCGGCGAAGTTCGTGAAGAAAACACTGGTGGTGACGGCATGAGCGCCTGCGCACACCCGCAAATGGTAGAGACGGTAGAGGCGCTCTCTACCACTTTCTCTACCGCGCAACGCACTGAATTTTTTCGTTTTTCACCCACTACGGTAGAGGTAGAGACCTCCTATAGGGAAAAGATGAAAAAACCCCTATAGGTCTACCACTCTACCGTTTCCCTGTTTTTCAACGCCGTCAAAAGCTTACGTCACAAAAGCGGTAGAGAGAGACAGTAGAGGAATTTCTCTACCATTTCAGAGACCACGAAAATGCAGCTGACAGCCCAACAACAGGCCGCGTACACCGCCATCACCGGCTTCGCCAACGGCGCCCACGACGCGCTGGTGATGACGCTCGAGGGGTACGCCGGCACCGGCAAGACCTTCCTCGTCGCCGCCATCGTGCGCGAGCTCGCCGCGCGCCAGGCCATTGGCGTGGCGGCGCCGACCAACAAGGCCGTGGCCGTGCTCCGGGAAAAGATCGAGGCCGCCGGCGAAATCGTCGGCGTTGACTTCGGCAGCATCCACAGCTTCATGGGCCTGCGCATGAAAGAGCGCGACGACGGCACCCACGAATGCCGCCCCGAGGGCGAGAACCGGGTCCGCGACTTCTCCCTGATCGTGGTCGACGAATGCAGCATGCTCGGCGACGAACTCTTCAACCGGCTCATGCAGAGCGCGGCGGCGTCGGGGACACGGATCCTGTTCGTTGGCGATCCCGCGCAGCTGCCGCCGGTGGATGGCCGCCGCGCCAACGCCGACAGCTCGCCGACATTCACCCGCGTCCAGCACAAGGCCGTGCTCACGGACGTCGTCCGCCAAGCCCGTGACAACCCCATCATCGGGCTGTCGCTGTCGATCCGGCGCGCGATCGAGCGCGGGCAGCGTATGCCGCACATGGAGCTGGCCGAGGGCTGCCCGCCGGCGCCGTCGAACGCCTGCTATGTCGGCGGTGGCCGGGATACGCTGCTGTCGTGGGCGCTGTACGACATCCGCGACGGCCACGACACCCGTATCCTCGCGTTCCGCAACCAGGCCGTGGTCGACTACAACCACGAAATCCATGCCGCCCTGCATGGCACGGCCACGCCCTTCGCCGCCGGCGAGATCGTGATGCTGCAGGAGAGCCACGACGCGCGCATGCACGGCGTCGGCGCCGATCCTGCACGGGCGCCGCGCCAAACCCTGTTCAACAGCGAAGAATGCACGGTGCTGTCGATCGAGCGCGCCAACCACCCGTACTACCCGCAAATCCAGGCTTGGGCGCTCATCCTCGAACGCGAAACCGGGGCGAAGGTCGTGTGCTGGTACGCCGACAGCCAGGACCAGCTGCAGCGCCAGATCTCGCAGCTGTTCAGCGAAGCCGCCCAACTGAAAGGCGAACTGGCGCTGCAACGCGATGCCGCGAAGGACGAGCGCCGGCGCGATCTCATCAAGCAGGCGTGGGCGCTCAAGAACGCATTCGCGCCGCTGCGCCACATCTACGCCATGACCGTTCACAAGAGCCAGGGCAGCACCCTGCATACGGCGCTGATCGACCTCAGCGACATCCACCGCATCCAGGACGACTTCAGCTACAACCGGGCCCTTTATGTCGCCGTGACCCGGGCCAGCGACCACCTGGCGCTGGTGGTCTGAACATGCGCGAGCTCATCCAGCAGCTGGCGCGCGAATTCGTCCTCGTCTACGAAGCCGTGCGCACGGCCGCCGGCGAAGCCGCGGCACTGGCCCACGACCTGGTCCAGGCCGCGCGCAGGGCCTGGCGGGAGGCGCGGGCGTGATCGAGCTCGAGCTCCCCATCGAAACCGTGAGCGAAGCCAACACCCACACCCATTGGCGGGAGCGCCAGCGCCGGGCCAAGAAACAGCGGCAGGAGGCTGCCCGGGCGCTGGAGCGCGCGATCACGGCCCGGGGCGGTCAGCCGCTGGAGATGCCGCTACAGGTGACGCTGGTGCGGGTCGGCCCGCGCGCGCTCGACAGCGACAACCTGCAGGGCGCGCTGAAACACGTCCGCGACGGCATCGCCGACGCCGTCGGTATCGACGACCGCGACAGCCGCTACCACTGGCGCTACGAACAAGCCCGCGGCCGCCCCCTGGCGGTGCGCATCACCATCGAGATCGAGCAGTCTGAGGAGGCCGCGTAATGGGGCAAGCATTCCATCGTCGTGTGAAAACCCCGATGGCCGGGACCGGCCGGCGTCGCCTGGACCAGGACATGATCGACGACGCCTGGCAGCGCCTGCAGCGCGACCCCAGGCAGCCGCGCGAGATCTACCTGCTCGATACCTCGCATGGCCTGCAGCTGAAGCTGGGCAAGCCCCGCGAATGCGTCACGGCCGCGGTCCTGGTCGGCGCTTACACCAAGGTCGTCGCGCTGGAGCAGCTGCGCGAAGACGTCGGCATCGCCTTCAACGAACTCGCGGTGGCGGCATGACCCAGGTCAGCCTATTCGACGCCTACGTCCGCCGGCGCCTGGATGCCTGGGGCCGGGAATTTGCCCTGCACCGCGACGCCGAAATCCTGGGCCACAAGTCGAAGGACATGCTGCAGGTCCTGATCGAGCACAAGGGCGAGATGCCGCCGAGGCCGACCGGCTGGCGGCCGCTGTTGATTCCGCCGACGGAAATGCAGATCGAGGACATTGTCCACGGCATAGCCCTGGACGCGCCCCTGCTCGCTTCCGTGCTCAGGGCCTTCTACTGCGGTACCGGCCGGCAGCGCGTCGAGCGCCTGGAGACGGCGCGCTTGCTCACGGGCCTGGAGATGGGGCCGCGGCAGTACTACGCCTACCACGACCTAGGTTTTCAGCGGGTGGCGGGGTCGCTGGCGCAGATATCAAGAGCCGCGTGACTCAGAGCTGTTCTATCCCGCCCTCTGGCTTACCATCTTCACCTTCAGAACTAACGTCGCGCCATAACCCGTGCTGGATGTAATACTTCCTGCCATTTGCGTCAAAAAAGAGCTTTTGTCCGTCAGCGTTCGAACCCGCAGGCGACTTGGCCCATCGGTCCAGTCTTTTACTATGCAGTTTGAGATTTGGGCCGATCTCACCAATACCCGGCATTGTTTGCAACTCAAGCTCGCGCATGCGGTTACTTAGCGCGCGCGTCACCTCGAGAATCTCGTTCAACACATCACCTTGCTGGCGCAAAGGGGGCGCTTTTCCTGGCTTGTTTTCCTTAAGGGCCTCCGCAAAGCTGTGTTCGAATTGCGGCCAATAGGTGTCAAACACATCCGTGACTGTGCGGTCACGAAGCCTGTTCTCTCCAAGCGCCGCATTGAGCGTGAACACCAGATTTTTCATGCCTTCGCGGTTCGGCACCGTATGATTGAACTGCGCAAGTGGGTCTTGGATGTCCTTGGCCTCCAGGTCAACCAGCAGCGTGCAAACGCGAGATGTTGATAGACCTTTCGCGAGCGCACCGGCCTCGAAGAGAATCCACGGCCGCTCACGGTTTTCCATCGTCAACACCACCACACCGATAGATGTGTCCTTCAACTGATCGTGAATTTCGCTGAACCACAGCGAGCCGCGATCAATGTCGCGTGTTGATATCCATGGCCTGCAGTTCTGAAGCACACAGCTGATCCAATCGGACAGCAGCTCAGCGACTGCCTTGCTCCGCGCCCCCGACCACGAAATAAACACTTTCATAACACCCCCTTTGTTGTGAGCATCCTACCCATGGCCGGGCGCCGCCGCACGCCGCAATGCTCCTTGTGTGCGCACAGAAACTGTGTAAGATCCATCACGCTCGATAGCTGTCACTGAAACCCGGCCCCGGCCGGGTTTTTTCGTTTCTGGCCGGCCGTCGGACCACCTTCAGCTTTGACTGCGCCGACAGGCGCCGGCCTCCCATCTCGGAGCCGCGGGCGCAAGCGCCGCCGCACAGCCGTGTCTTTTGTCGCACGAGGAAGTCATGAACGATCCGATTCAGGCCGCCATCGCGGCCAAGGGCCTGTCTGCGCCGCGCGTCACGCCGGCCGACGTGCAGGCCTCCATCAAGAGCGAGTTCTATTTCACCGCCGCCGACGGCGTCATGGGTGCCTCGGAACTTGGCACGCGCCCCGCTGGCCGCGCCGAGTCGCTGAACCGCCTCACGTTCTGCGTACTGGTGCTGGACAACGGATTCACGGTCACCGGCGAGAGCGCATGCGCCAGCCCGGCGAACTTCGATCCCGAAGTCGGTCGCCTCGCCGCGCGCCGCAGCGCTGAGACCAAGATATGGCCGCTGCTGGGCTTCCGCCTGCGCGATCAGCTGGCCGCGGCGGACGCGCCCACGGGCACCGCGGTTTCGGGGCCGCCCGCCGGGGCCGCGCCGATCACCGCGTTCCGCGACGGCGTCGTGCAGACCGCGGCGTCTGTGGAGGCATTCGGGGCCAGTACCTGGTTCCTGGTCAATCTCCAGCTGAATGGCGCCCTCTCCGAGAAGCTGTCCGACGTGCAGCGCGCCCGCGTGTACCGCAACACCTACTGCAACGCCGACGGCTCGATCGCCGGCACCAGTGCGCCGCCGCTCGTGTTCCAGCAGGGCGGCACCGTGGCCGAGACGGAGCTCCTGAACCGCTGCAACGTCTCACCGCGCGCGTTCGAAGTCGAACAGGGACCGGTCGAAGGCCGCCCCTTCGGCGGCTACATCCTCGGCCGCCAGCGCCTGGCCGATGTCATCGGCGGCGGAGTGACGGTGCTGTCCGTTCGCGCGCAGTCGTGGCCCGATTTCGACGCCTACTGCCGTCGCGTCGGCGCCGAGCTGAGGGCCCGGAGCCGTGGCGCGTGAGCATCGCCGACTGGCAGCTGTGGATGGCCGGCGCCTTGCTCGCCGCCGCAACTGCCAGCGTTCTGTACTGGCGCACTGGCCGCTGATATGGACGTCGCAACCTTCGCCCGTGCCACGGGGTGCTCGAACGCGACTGCGTTGCGCTGGGTCGGCCCGGTGTCGCTGGCCGCGGTCGAATTCGGCATCCTGAATCCGCGGCATTTCACTATGTGGCTGGCCAACATCGGGCACGAGTCCGGCGGCTTCCGCCACACGCGCGAGCTGTGGGGACCAACGCCGCAACAGCTGCGCTACGAGCGCGACTTCGAACAGCCATGGCCGGCGACGGCGGAGCAAGCCCGCGAAAAGGCCTTTGCGCGTAATCGCCTCGCGTGGCTGCTGGGCAATACCGAGCCCGGCGACGGCCGCCGCTTTGCAGGCCACGGCCTGATCCAGGTCACGGGCCGCACGAACCACATGCGCTGCGGCAGCGCGCTCGGACTCGACCTTGCAGCGCAACCGGAATTGCTGGAGCTGGAAGCCCCTGCAGCACGCAGTGCGGGCTGGTTCTGGCGCATCCACGGCATGGCCGCACTCGCTGACGCCGGCGACTTCGCCGGCATCGTCCGCCGGATCAACGGCGGGAACAACGGCCTGGACGATCGCATTGCGCGCTGGGAGCGCGCAGAGCGCGCACTGGCTAACTGACCCATTGGCTGACGAGGGTGTCGGCATGAAACACGGAAACCACCACGCCATGAGCCAGCACGATCAGACCCTGCTCGGCATGATCGCCGTCGGCGTCGCTGTTGCGTTGAGCAAGTTGTTGGTCACGGCAGAGCCCATTACCTGGCGCGCGCTCGTCGGGCGCTCCCTGGTGGGCGGCACCACAGCCCTGATCTCCGGCGTTGCCCTGGCACTGTGGACGGACCTGCCGCCGCCGGCGATCTATGGCCTGGCCAGCTTATGCGCGCATGTGGGCGCCGAGGGGCTGATGGCCTATGCCGGCAACTACCTCAACCGCAAGAAGGACAGCTGACCATGGGCGCCATGCTCGGTTCGCTGCTCGGTGGCACCTGGCGCTTGCTGCGTGCTGTGCCCCTGCCTGTCTACCTGGCTGCGGCTGTGGCGCTGTGGGCCTGGCACTGGCACGCGGGCGCTGTTGCCGATGCCCGCGCCGCCGGCGACATCAGCGCGCGCCAGGCGCTGTCTGTGTCGCTGATGCAGGCGCACGCCGCCGCTGCTGTGCGCTACACCCAGGCCGCTGATGCAGAGGGCAGGGCTCAGGCATTCGAGCAGGGGCTGAATCGCTGCATCGGCACGCGCACGGCCATGGACACGCTGACCCAGGCCATCCTGGGCGAGCGCGAACGCGCCCGGGCCCAGGCCGAGCGCGCCCTTACATCCACCCAGCAGGAGCTGGCCCATGCGTATGAACTCTCTGCTGACCGGTGTGCTGATCAGCCTGTCCCTGCTGCTGTTATCCGGGTGCTCGATGTCGCGGCCTTTGGCCAGGCTGGCGCCGACGCCAACCCAGTCCGTGCTGGTGCCGGTGCTGCAGTACGCGCCCGCACCGTCAGCGCTGACGGCACCGACCCCGATTCCTCCTCGGCCGGTACGACGTATCGAGACCTCGCAGGATGGATAGGCGTGGGCTGGGCGCCGGCGCTACACAGCTGCAACGCTGACAAGTCCGGTCTCGCCGATCTGCACACGCCCGACGCGCCCTGACCGCTCCACCGACCAGGCAATCTGCCATGTTGCGTCGCAGCAACACCAGGGGGGCGCGGGTCCTCCCCAGGCGCCCCCCAACCACGGGGGCAACGACTCGCGGGTTTCGACAGTTTTTTCGGATTTCTAGGCCGCCACCACCACAAGGCTGAAATCTAAGCGGGACAAGGGCTAGATACTGGCGGGACTGGCGGATTTATGGGTGAAGTGACGCATCTGGCCGACGGCGTGATGTCGTTCTCTCTCCGCCGCCTGGCCGACGAGCTGGGAATGGACCGGGATGCCCTGCGAAAGCGCATCGCGGCCTACGGTGTGAAGCCGGCGGCACGGCGGGCCGGCCACCCGGTGTATCGGCTGCGGGACGTAATCCCGGCCCTGTACGCGCGGCCGGATGATTCGGGGGAGGACGGCCACCTCGACCCATTGAAGATGACGCCGACGGATCGGAAGGCGCATTACCAAGCCGAGAACGAGCGGCTGAGGTTCTTGGCCGAGTGTGGACAGCTTGTGCTGGCGCCCCAGGCCAAGGACGAGTTGGCATTCGTGGCCAAGACCGTATCGCGATTTCACCGGACGCTGGCGGACACCTTCGAGCGCGATACGCGGTGCCCACCGGAGTACACCGAGGCGCTGGAGCGCTTGGTGCGTCGCCTTGGCGAAGATCTGGCGGCTGCCATCGGCGACTTTGAGGCGGGCGAGGACGACGATGTACGCATCCGCTCGTGACCTTCGGGTCGAGACAGCCCCCATGTATGCGCCACCGGCCGATATCAGCGTATTCGACGCAGTATGCGAGGTGCTGCATACCGCTTCGGGTCGTTACGACGGCGAGCTGTCGCCGTACATGCGCAAGCCGTGCGATGCCCTGGCTTCGCGCCGGCGCAAGGCGGTGGTCTTTGCCGGCCCTGGCCGCTGCAGCAAGTCCGCGGCGCTGATCGACGGCTGGACCGCGCGCAACCGCGTCTATGCGCCGGGCGACCAGTTGCTGGTGCACGCCAGCCAGGACCTGGCGCGCTACTACAGCAAGATTCGGCTGGACCGGATCATCCAGGCTTCCCCGGAGTTGCGCAGCAGGCTGTCGCCGCGCAAGCAGGACGACAATACTTTCGACAAGATCTGGCGCGCTGGGGATGTGCTGTCAATCGGCTGGCCGTCCGGCGCGCAGCTGTCCGCCCGCGATTTTCAGTACGTGGCGATCACCGAATACGACTTGGCCGACGACGATATTGACGGCGAAGGCACGTTGTACCAACTGGCCGCAATGCGCACACAGACGTACCTGTCGGCCGGCAAAGTGGTGGTTGAATCCTCTGTGCGCCGCGAGTACCGCGACGCCAGCTGGGAGCCTCCGCCGGGCTTTCCGCACATGGCACCGCCGGCAACAGGCATCACCGCGCTGTACAACAGCGGCACGCGAAACTGGCTGTACTGGCGCTGCCCGGAATGCCATCGGCCTCTGCAGCTCCATCCGGACATCCACGTGATGTTCTGCCTGCCGCCGCTGGATCAACTGACCGACGACCTGGCCGGCGTCGAGCCGCGCACCTGGGCGAAGAAGTTCTCGAAGGTCGTCTGCCGCAACCACGGCTGTGGCGTGCCGATTGAGGAGCGCTGGAAGCGGCAGCTCAACAAAGCGTCGGTTTGGGTGCCGGACGGCTGCGCCCTGGACGAGGACAACGAGATCCAGGGCGAGGAAATCGAAACCGACATCGACAGCTATCAGCTGTCGTGCGTGGCCGCCTGCTATGCAGCATGGCCCAACATCCTCGAGAAGTACGCGGTCGCAGTGCAGTCGTATCTGAGGACCGGGTCGGAAGTGGACATCAAATCCACAGTGAATCTTGACCAGGGCCGCGTCTATCTGCCCCTCGCGGCGCGCAAGCGCGCGAAAGACAGCGAGCTGAAAAAGCGCGCGGAGGCGCTGCCAAAACACGCGGTACCGCCGGGCGCCCGATTCCTGCTGGCGCAGGTCGATGTGCAAGCCGGTAAACAGCCGCGGTTCGATGTGCAGATCGTCGGTATCGGCCCAGGCCGCGAGCGCTGGATTGTCGATCGCTTCCCGATCAAGACATCGCGGCGACCGCTGGAGATTGTCGACGGGGTGCAGAAGTACCACCCCATCGACCCGGCGCTGTACAGCGAGGATTGGCACCGCATCAAGGACAAGGTCGCGGCGCGGAGATACCCGCTCGGCGACGGCAGCGGCCGCACGATGCCCGTGCGCTTCACGATCTGCGACTCGGGCGGCAAGGCCGGCGTAACCGCTCGCGCATACGAATTTTTTCGTTGGTTGCGCTCCAACCCGGACAACGGCGACCTGTTCACGCGCTTCCGCCTCTACAAGGGCGCCGAGCGCGAGAACGCGAAGACAATCGAGGAGCGGTATCCGGACGCGAGTGATCGCGCCGACCGCTTCAGCGGCGCAATCGGCGACGTGCCGGTGCTGATGGTCAACGTGACCACGCTGAAAGACACCGTGCTGAACGACGTGCTGCGCAGCACGCCGGGCCCCGGGTTCTACCACTTCCCGAACTGGCTGCCGGATTCCTACTACCGCGAGTTCGCCGCGGAAACGCGCACAGCGAGGCGCTGGGAGCGCGTGGAAGGCAAGCCGCCCAACGAGGCAATCGACCTCGGCGTGATGTGCGAGATCGCGATTCTTCGCCTCGGCGCCGATCGCGATGAGTTCTGGCGCGACCCGCCGCCGTGGGCCAGGTCCTGGGATGAAAATCCGGATGTGCGAGCGCATGACGCGCCGCCACCGCCACCGCCGGAGCCGCCTGCGCGGCGCCCGGCCCCGTATCTGATGGGGCACCGATGAGCTTTACCACCGACCAGCTCGAAGCACTGGAAGTCGCGATCGCCAGCGGCACACTCAAAGTGCGCCACGGCGACCGCGAGGAAACCTTCCAGAGCCTGGATGCGCTAATCCGCCTGCGCGATCGCATCCGCGCTGAACTGGGCCTGGTCGGCGCCAACAACGGCCGCTCCGTGGGCTACGCGACGCACAGCAAGGGCCTGGGATGAACCTGCTCGACCAGATTATTTCGTGGGTGTCGCCCGCGGCCGGCCTCGCGCGTGCGCGCCATCGCCTCCAGCTCGACCAGGTGCGCCGCTATGAGGGCGCGGCCCATGGCCGCCGCACCGACAGCTGGCTCACGCGCAGCACCAGCGCCAACGCCGAGCTGCAGCTGGCCCTGCCGAAACTGCGCGACCGACACCGCGACCTGGTGCGCAACAACGGCTGGGTACTGCGCGCCAAGCAGGCCGTGGTCGCGCACACGATCGGGCATGGCATCACGTCGAAGCTGCGCGCCAACAAGACCGCCCAGAAGCGCTGGAACGCATGGGCAAACAGCACCGCCTGCGACGCCGACGGCCGCCACAACTGGTACGGCCTGCAAGCCCTGATCTGGGGCACGGTGTTCGAAGCCGGCGAGTGCCTGATTCGACGTCGCTGGCGCCGACCGGAAGACGGCTTCGCGATTCCGATGCAGCTGCAGGTGCTGGAGCCAGACCGTCTCGACCACAGCAAGACGGAACTGCTCGACAGCGGCCGCATCGTGCAGGGCGTGCAGTTCAATGCCTGGGGTCAGCGTATCGGCTACTGGCTGTTTCCGGAGCATCCGGGCGACCTGATCGGTGTCGCGGCGGCGTCCGAGTTCGTCGCCGCGGCCGATATCCTACACATCTTCCGTCAGGATCGGCCGGAGCAGGTGCGCGGCGTGCCGTGGGGGGCGGCGAATATCGTCACCGTCCGCGACATGGACGACTGCGAGGACGCGTTCCTGTTCCGCCAGAAGATCGCCAACTGCCAGGTCGGCGTCATCTACGACGAAAACCCGCAGGCACCGCAGGGCCAGAATCAGCCAGCGATGTCCGAGGCCTTCCAGCCGGGGCGCTTCGATTACCTGCGCCCGGGCCAGAAGATCGCGTTCAACACGCCGCCACCGGCGAGCGATATCAACCCGATGCTGCGGCACTACCTGCTGCGCATTGCCATGACCTATGGCATCACCTACGCCGCCCTGACAGGCGACCTGACGCGGGTCAATTTCAGCTCTGGCCGCATGGGCAATATCGACATGGGCCGGAACATCACGCAGTGGCAGTGGCTCACGCTGGCGCCGCAGCTGCTCGACCCTGTCGTCGCGTGGTTCGGCGAAGCCCTGGCAATGACCGGCATGGCCGTGCGCGACCTCATCGCCGACCACGGCATGCCGCGGCGCGAGATGATCGACCCGGGCAAGGAGATTGCCGCGATCGTTGCAGCGATCCGTGCGGGATTGACTACGCTGCCGGCCGCGCTGCGCGAGCTGGGCGAGGACGCCGACGAGCTTCTCGATGAGTACGCCGCGACGAACGCCGTGCTCGACAAGCTCGGCCTGAAGCTCGACAGCGACCCGCGCAACGGCACGGCCAAGGCCTCGAAATCCGGCGCCCGCAGCAAGCGGCGCGTCACCACGCGCGCGAAGTCGCGCCCCGCCGCCGCCGCCAAGGCCGCATAGGAGAAACAGCAATGCCACAGCTCAACCAGCGGCAGCGGGTCGAGGGCCCGCCGCTTGCGCGCGCCGTCGCGGTCGATGCGTCGGCGGTGAACCGCGAAACCCGAACGGTGCGACTGTCGTTCTCCAGCGAGGATGCGCTCGTGCCGCGCTACAACTGGTGGGACGAGGCGTGGCTGGAGCGCCTCGGCCACAAAGACGACGAGGTTGACCTCTCGTTCATCGACAGCGGCAATGCGCCGGCGCTGTGGGGCCATGATCGCTGGTCGCGCAGCAGCATGGTGGGCGTGGTCGAAAAGGCCTGGATCGAGGGCTCGCGCTGCCTCGCCGACGTTCGCATTTCGCAGCGCGAGGACGCTGACAGCCTGCTCACGGATATCGAAGACGGCATCGTCCGCAATGTCAGCGTCGGTTACACCATCTCCGAGCGCACCCTCGTCAAGCAGAACAAGGACGGGCCCGACGAATACCGCGTCACCAGCTGGCGCCCCCTGGAAATTTCATTCGTCCCGCTCCCGGCGGACGAGAGCGTAGGAGTCGGCCGGTCCGACGACGCCACGCCGCACCGTCGTTACATCGTGACCACCATCGAGGAAACGAAAATGCCGAACCCCGTGCAGAATCCGCCGGCACCGCAGCCGGATGTGACTGCCGTCGCCGCGGAAGCGGCCCGCGCGGCCGTGGCCGCCGAGCGTGCGCGCACCGCCGAGATCCAGGCCCTGGTCGCGCGCCACGACCTGGGCGAGCAGTTCCTGCGCGAAGCCCTGGCCGGCGCCGACACCATCGACGCCATTCGCGCGAAAGCGCTCGAAGCGATGGCCGCGCGCCAGCCGACCTACCTGCCGTCGATGCGTATCCCGGTCGACCAGCAGGACAAGCAGCGCGCCGCCGCCACGGCGTGGCTGCTGCACCGCGGCGGCGAGCGCATCGACGTCAAGGAGCTGGACGGCAACAACTACCGCGGCATGTCGCTCCTGGACGTCGCCCGCGAATGCCTGCAGCAGCGCGGCATCAGCCCCCGTGGCATGACAAACACCGAGATCGCGGCGCGCGCGGTTGCGCACAGCACCAGCGATTTCCCGATCGTCATGCAGAACGTGATGCACAAGACGATGGACGCTGCCTACCTGTCCATTCCGTTCGTCTGGCGTGAGTTCTGCGCCATCGGCAGCCTCAGCGACTTCCGCCCCCACTATCGTTACCGGATGGGCAGCTTCGGCAACCTCGCCGAAGTAAAAGAAAACGGTCTGTTCACCTACGGCACGCTCTCGGATGCCGAGCGCGAAAGCATCGTCGCGAAGACGAAGGGAAAGCTGCTGAGCATCAGCCGCCAGATGATCATCAACGATGACCTGGGCGCCTTCATCGGCCTGACCCGCGAAATGGGCCAGGGCGCGGGCCGAACCGTCGAGGACGATGTTTTCTCGCTGCTGCTGAGCAACCCCAACACCGGCGATGGTGGCGCGCTGTTCAACGCGACCGCGAACACCACGCCCGGCGGCCACGCGAACCTCAACGCCTCCGGCGCCGCGCCCACGGTTGCCGGCTTCGACGCCGCGCGCCAGGCCATGGCGGTGCAGCGCAACGTCGGCGGCACCGACTACATCAGCGTCAGCCCGGCGATCTGGCTGGGCCCGGTGTCGCTCGCCGGCCAGGCCAAGGTCGTCAACGAGGCGCAGTACGACATCGACCAGAGCAACAAGCAGAACTACCCGAACAAGAGCCGCGGGCTCGTGCAGAAGGTGGTCGAGTCGCCGCGCCTGACTGGCAATCAGTGGTACCTGTTCGCCGACCCGCGCATCAGTGCCGTGCTGGAAGTGGGCTTCCTCAATGGCCAGCAGACGCCGTACTCGGAAATGAAGGAGGGATTCGAACAGGACGGTGTGACCTGGAAGATCCGCCACGACTACGGCGTCGCCGCCGTGGGCTTCCGCGGCGCGCACAAGGTGACCTGGTAACCGGCGCCGAAACCACCATGCAATGCGACGAGTGGCCCGCCTTGAGCGGGCCTCGTCGTTTCTGGAGAACCGAAAATGGCAAAGAATCTCGTACAGGACGGCGGCATCATCGCCTGGACCAACGTCAGCGGCGCGAACGTCGTGTCGGGCCAAGTCATCAAGGTCGGGCACACCATCGGCGTCGCGCTCGTCGACATCGCCACCAACGCGACCGGCAGCGTGGACTGCACGCCCGGCCGCGTATTCACCGCGCCCAAGGTCTCGGCGGCGGTGTTCGTGGCCGGCGAAAAGCTGCTGTGGGACGTGAGCGCAAACAGCGGCGCCGGCGCCTTCGACGACAGCGCGGCCACGCCCGCCACGGGCGATCTGCTGGGGGCCGTAGTGGCCGTGCTTCCCGGCACGAACACGGAAACCACCTGCACTGTGATGCTCACCCCGGGCAACGCGACCCTGACCGCATAACCACCTATCGGGCGGCCGGCCAGCGCCGGCCGCCTGGAGCCAACCCATGCCCGCATCCACCGCTTTTGCTGCCCGTTTCGACGAGCGGCACCATTCGCGCTTTGCCCACCGCGGCATGGGCGCCGGCACCGGCCAGTACACCGCGCCGGGCGCTGACACCAGCACGGACGCGCGCGTCTACATCAACCGCTCGCAGAGCACGGTAGGCGAGTACCAGCAGCAGGTGGTCGACGTCGTGACCATCGAATACTTCCTCGCCGACGTGGTGCCGGCAGTTGACGGCGTGCTGGTGCTCGACGGCGAAACCTGGATCAACGATTCGGAGACCAACAACGATGGCTCGCTGAGCACATGGGCGGTGCGCCGTGGCTGATCCGACCGAACCGCTTTGCGAGCAGGCCCTGCAGCTCATCGTCGAGATGCTGCAGCAGATCACCACGGCCCGCGGCTATTACACGGATCTGGGCGCCGGCGACATTTCGACCGAGCCCACCCAGCGACCGGCCAACACGGCCGATGCCTATGTGGTGCTGACCGAAACCGCCGTCACCGTGAGCAGCGAAGGCACGCGCACGGTGAACAGCAGCATGACCGTCGTTATCGAGTTCGTCGTGCCCTGCGGCGGCACCAACCGGCGCCCCGCAAACCTGGCTCGCCGCGGCCGCGATGACATCGTGCGGGCGCTGCGCACGCCGCTGCGCGACCGCCTGCCGGGCGTCCGCACCATCAGCGTGGACCAGACCCAGCGCCTCATTTTCGACGACCAGCGCTACGTCAACTCCGTCATCGGCCAAGCCACCGCCACGGTGGGGCTGACTGCAACCCTCCCTCCCGCAACACCCTGAGGTAACCCTATGACCACGCCTGCAGTCCGGCAATTCGCCGGCGACATCCGTTTCTGGGAAGTGCAGTCCAACGGCGACCGCCTCCCCGTCATCCCCGAGCCCACCGACATCTCCGGCAATCAGCCGGTCGAAACCGACTCGTTCACCTTCACCTACACGGATGGCGGCGAAGTCAGCCTGGTGAGCAAGCGCCGCGGCGCGCCCTACAATCAGCCGTTCTACACGGACACGAAGCCGGGCACTACGACGCTGTCCACGACCCTGTTGGAGCTGCCGCCGCTGATCCTGGCGCGCATGCTGTTCGGCTCCAGCAGCACCGCCATCGTGAGCGCCGGCACCGCCACCGCGGTTTCCGTGGTGCTGCCGGCAAACCTGGACGTGCCGGTGCAGCTCGCGCACCGCATGCTGACCAATGCCGCGGTGACGATCACCAACGAGGACGCCAGCGTCACCTACGATGTCGACGACGATTACGTCATCGACCGCCGCCGCGGCCAGCTGATCATCCCCGCTGGCAGCCTGATCACCGCCAGCAGCACGATCAAGGCGACCTACAGCTACGCTGCGCACGTTTCGACCACGATCATTGGCGGCGCCACGCCGTCCAAGAAGTTCTACATAACCGGCGACATGGAAGACCGGGTGAGCGGCGAGAACGGCGAAATGACCGTGCCCCAGGCCAAACTCACCGTGGACGGTGAAATCGACTGGCTCTCCAGTGACCCGATCCAGTGCACGCTGACCGGCCCCTGCGAGATCACGCTGGGCTTCACCTCGCCGTACGTCTTCGTCACGTACAAGGCCTCGGCCTAAGCCGCCGCCGACGCGGGCCGGGTTGACACCGGCCCGCGTCGGCGTAGCGTAGTCCACCTTTCCAGGCGGAGGTGGGTATGCGGTTGCTGATTGTGTTCGGTATCGCCCTGGCGCTGGCCGGGTGCGACAAGTCGGAAGAAGACGCACGGCGAGCGCTCACCGCTGCGCAGGCTGTACAGAACGAAGGGCGCATGTTCGTCGCGCTCGAAGCCTTTGAGGCGATAGGGAAAAAATATCCTCAGACCACGGCGGCAACAGATGCAATGAACGCGGCTCGCCCACTGCGGCAGCAATTCGTCGCAGCGAGAAATGCCTGCGACTCATATGCTCTGGATGTGGGCGAGCCGCCGAATGAAGTCGGTGACCTATATCGAAATCCGCCGGGCGTGAAGGGTTGGCGCGGACCTTACGCCGCGCCTGGGCAGCTCGGGCAGTTCGGCCAATGGGCGGCGGCGACAAGATGCGACCTGTTCAAGGAACGATGGCCGGCTGACAATCAGCCGAGCGCAAACTTGTAAGCCCTCCAGCGGCAAAGCGAGCGCACAACTGAGAATCGACAGACCCCGCTCCGGCGGGGTTTTTTTGTGGGTGAAATATGGCCTTTCAGATAGACGCACGCGGCGCCTATCGGGCCGGCAAGCGCTTCAAGTCCACGGCGCAGAAGCTGGCGCAGGCCGAAGAACTGGCAGCGGCCACGCTGGCGCGCCGCATCGTTCCCGAGTTCGTCCGGGATGCGCTGGAAACGCACAACATCAAGGCGGCGCGAGTTCGCGAAAGCTCGGGCGTGCGCCGCGACGGCAATGTCGTGACGCTGACCGGTTACCACCGCGGAACAGGCCTATTGCAGTTCAGTGCGAAGGCGAGCCGCGCAACTGGCGTGACCGTGACCGTTACGCATGCCCGCGGCCCGGCCGTCTTGCGGCACGCATTCATTGCCCTGGGCCTGAGTGACAACAAGCACGTTTTCGAGCGCGACGTGAGCCGCCCGAAGCGCGTGATGCAGAAGGGCAACTACAAGGGCGAGCGGCGCCAGCCGATCAAGTCCATCTACGGCCCCAGCGTGGCGCAAATCCTGCGCAATCCGGCGCGACAAGAGCGCCTCCGAAATTTTGCACAAAAGATCCTGTCGAGCGAGATCCGCCGACAGCTCGCGAGGTTGTGAGCGATGGCAAACAAGAACGACGAACGCATCCGGTTTGTTGCTGAAGTCGAAGGGACCGAGAAGGTCAAAGCGACTGGCGACGCCTTCGACGTCGTCGGCAAGGCGGCTGAAGCCGCTGACCCGAAAGCGGCAGCGCTGATGGATCAGCTGGATCGCGCGACGCGCCTGGACAGGGCTGTCAGCGGCTTTGCCGGCCTGTCGGCGCAGCTGCAGGAGACCGGGGACAAGCTCTTTCTCGCGCAGCGCCGCGCCGCCGCGCTGGAGGAAGAATTCAACAACACCCTCTCGCCGACGAAGAAGCTCCAAACTGATCTCGCCAAGGCGCGCATCGAAGTCGCGCGCCTGACGGACGCGCAGGGGCGGCAGACCGCAGAGCTGAAGCGCGCCGAGAACGTGATCCGCGGCGCCGGCATCAGCCTGGACAAGCTGGCGCAATCGCAGGGCGCGGTGCGCGCAGCTGCGGCGCAGTCCGTCGCGGCCGTGCGCAGCTACGGCGCTGAGCTGTCCAAGACCAGCGACAAGGCTGCGGCCAGCACTGGCATATTCCAGCGCCTGCGCGGCGCCATCGCTGGCGTATTCGCCGGGCTCACACTGCGCGGGGCGGCCGAAGGCGTCAAAGACATTGCATTGCTCGGCGACCAGGCCGAGCGCACCCGCAACCAATTCACGCAAATGTACGGTTCGGCTGCCGCCGGCAATGCCGCGCTGGCCGAGCTGAACAAGTTCGCGGCCGCCAATGGCCTGGCGCTCGACGCGACACAGAAGTCCGCTGCGAAGCTGAAGAATTTCGGCCTGGACCCGCTCGCCGGGTCGCTGCGTGCGCTGGTCAATCAGAACGCCGCCGCGGGCGGCAGCATGGAGGATCTGGACGGAAAGATCCTGGCCGTCGGCCAGGCCTGGGCGAAGCAGAAACTGCAGGGCGAGGAAATCCTGCAGCTGGTCGAGCGCGGCGTGCCGGTGTGGGAGGCGCTGGTGCGCTCCACCGGCAAGAGTGTGGCCGAGCTGCAGAAACTCAGCGAGGCCGGGAAGCTCGGCCGCAAGGAAATTTCCGGCCTGCTGGCCGAAATCGACAAGATGAACACCGGTGCGGCCGCGCGCAACGCCGGCACGCTGTCCGGGCAGTTCCAGCAGCTCACTGGCCGCATCCGCGAGTTTTTCACCCAGGTGTCCAACAGCGGCACCCTGGATTACCTCAAAGGGCAGCTGGTCGCGCTGAATAAGTACATCGCCGACATGGCCGCTTCCGGCCAGCTCGCGCGGCTCGCGCAGTCGATTTCCGACGGCATCGTCGGAACTGGCCAGGCCATCGCTGGTGTGGTCGGCTTCGTCAAAGACTACGGCGAGCAGATCCTGCTGCTGGCGCGTGCGTACCTGGTGTTCAAGGGCGCCAGCGTGGTGACCAGCGTACTGTCTGGTATCACCAAGGGCTTTGGCGATGCCGCCGCGGGCGCAGCTGGCGCTACCAGCGCGGCCGGCAAGTTCGGTGCTTCGTTGCGCGGCCTGGTGAAAGGGCCGCTGATGTTCGCGGCAATCACTGCCGCTGCCGACTTCACCCTGGGGCAGATCGAGAAATTGGTATCGGTCACGCAGGAGTACTTCGACGTCCAAGAAAAGCTGCGCCGGCAGCAGGAAGAATTGAAGGCCCAGCGCGAAGCCCTGCAGTCCCAGGCGCGCGCTACTGCAGCCGCGTTCAAGGGCGCCGGGGACATCCAGATCCAGACCGCGGAAGCGGTCGGCCGGATGACAAAGACGCAAATCCAGGCCTACATAGTTGGCCTGCAGAATGCGTATCGTGAACTCGGTGCGCTCCGGGTAAGGGCCAACGAGCTTGGCGACGCGCAGGGAGCGGCCAAGCTCACCGCGCGCCTCCGTGAGCTGGTGGTTGCCGTAGGTGAAGCGAACGCCGCGCTGTCTACAGTGAACAGCTCCGGCGCTGCCGGCGCTGGTGAGTTCTCGCGCAAGATAGCCGCCGACCTCGAAGCGGCCATTGCGACCGGCAAGAGTGCCGCCGCGGCCCTGTCGGGCATTTTCGACCAGGTTGACCTGGGCACGCCCAAGGGCGTGAAAGACGTGGTCGATACCCTGCTGGTAGTCGGCCCGCGTGCGCGGGACGCCCGGGCGGCGCTGGAGAGCGAGCTGGGCGCGGCGCTGGAGAAGCTGAGCGGCGAGCAGCTGCGCCTGTTCCAGCTCCGCGCCGAGAAGGCCTTTCAGGCCGCTGGGGGCGGCGCAAAGGAGCTGGCGCTGCTGATGAACAGCGCGCTTGCCGTGGCCATGGCCAGGCTGGGCGTCGACGCCGGCAAGATGGGCTTTGCGTTCACCGAGAGCGGCCGCGACATGATCGCGACGTTCCAGGCCGTCACGGAGAATGCGCAGGCATCCAGCCAGCAGATCACCACGGCATTCAATGCCGCCCTGGAAAAGGCCACCACGAAACAGGAGGCTGAGGCGCTGGGCGCGGCGATCAAGGCCGCCGGTGAGCAGGGCAAGGTCGGCATCGACCAGGCGAAGGACGCGGCCACGGCGCTGTCCTTGCGCTTGCGCGAGATTGCGGCGCAGGCTGATCCGCTGGCCGACCAGTTCGCGAAATTCGGCATCAAGACCCAGGCCGAACTGGCCCTGGCGCGCGATAGCGCGGAGCGCTTCTACCTGGCCGTGGTCGACGGCGCCCGCAAGGGCAAGTACGCCCAGGAAGACGTGCGCGCTGCGTTCATGGCCTACGCGGAGGCAGCGCGCGCTGCGGTCGCCAACAGCACAGCAGCCGCGCGCCAGCAGGTCGAGGCGCAGTTGCGGGCGAAGGCCGCGGCCCTGGGCCTGCGCGATGCGCTTGGCGATGTCGGAGCGGCAGGCCAGCAGGCAGGAACGGACGTGGCGGCCGGCGCGGGCCGGGCCGCGGAGGCGCTGAGCGACCTTGAGCAAGCCGCCGATGACGCGGCGGGCAGCGCATCCAAGCTCGGAGACAGCGCGGACGGCGCTGCGGAAGGGCTGGACAAGGTATCCCGCGCCGGCGCGCAGGCCACCGAGATCACGCTGGGCATGTCCAAGGCCTTCGCGGATGCGGCGACCAACGCGCAGGGCCTGGACCGCATCACGTTCACCGTGGGCGCCGAGCAGCAGCGCCAGGCCCAGGAGCTGCTGGAATCACTGCAGCAGCAGAATCTGCAGTACGACGAAATGGCCCAGCGCGTTGCCGCGCTGCGGCAGCAATTCAACTACCTGGGCGACGAGCAGCTGCAGCAGATCGCGCGCGAGCAGCAGCAGCTGGAGCAGAACCGGCAGCGCAAGCAGCAGGAGCTGGAAGACCAGCGCCAGAAGCAGCGAGAACAGCAGGCCAGCAGCAGCGGCGGCGCCGGCGGGGTGACCCGCGTCGAGTTCGTCCACCGCTTCGAGGGCGCGGGAAACTTCACCGAACAGCAGATCCAGGCGATGTTCCAGTCTACAGGCCTGCGCCAGTACATGGCGGGCGTCGTAGTCGACGAACTGCGCCGCAGCCGCAACGGAGGCTGACCAGTGCCTGACTTCATATCCATCAGCACGGTCACGGACCTGCCGCCAGATCTGCAGTGGATCGACGAGTACGCGGCAGGTTCCGACCTGGTCGGCCAGGAAGAAACCTACACGCTCACGGGCGCGCTGGTGGTCCAAGCCAGCGCGCGGCAGTCGGGCCGATTAATCACGCTGCAAGGCCGCCTCGAAGGTGACATCGGTTTTGCCCCTCTCACGCGCGCCCAGGTCGACGCGCTGCGCGTGCTCGCTGCGGTGCCTGGCGCGATCTACACGCTGACTCTCGCCGACGGCAGGACGTTCCCGGTGATGTTCCGGCGGGAGAACCCAGCGGTGCGCGCCGAGCCGCTGAAACACGTCGAACCCGCCGAGCCGGGCGATTACTACTTCTGCACGATCAACCTCATACAGGTATAAAACGTGGCCATCATTGCAACGGACCTGAAGTTTTTCCAAGCGGAACGCATGACCGACTTCGCCGACGGCGGCGGGCGGATCACGTCGGTGGAGATCATCGACAACGCGATTAACAACGTATTCCCGGATCGGAGCAACTTGGACGCGATCCTGGGTCGCGTGTCGCTGCGGAAGTTCTTTTTCCAGGTCCACACCGCGAACACGGACGCCTATCTCGGCGCCTTCATCTTTCTGACCGACCCGCCGGACGACCCGCTCGTACATGTCTCGCTGTTCGACACCGCGGACCCGGACGACGAGCGCGCAGCCGCACGCGGCTATGTCGAGGCGTACCGCACGCAAGGCACCAAATCGCAGTTCACCCTCTACGGTCTCCACCTCGCCGGACAGACCACGATCCAGGTGTATTGCCGGTCGGAAATCGCATCGCCGGACATCGGTGACGTGCTGTGCCTGTCAGTAGAGGCGGCCGGCTACACGCCGGCGCAGCAGTTCGTGCGGGTGCAGGAAGTGGCGAGCCGGCAGACGGTAACTTTCGAGGATGCGCAGGGCGAGTTCCGCCGCGACGTGCTGCTCATCACGATCACGACGCCGCTGGGCCAGGCGTTCGTCGGCCAGGAAGATCCCGCGCGGCTCACTGGCGTGAATCCGCCGCCCACGCGCATTCGTCGCACCCAGGTCGCGAACGCCGCGCGCTACTACACGGTGATGCCGCTGGCGGCGCCGGCGGACGAGGGCGATCTGACTATCCAGATCGCCACGCCGTATATCTCGCTGGTGCCCAGCTCCCAGGCGGAAACGCCGCTGACGGACGTGCGGGCCGGCATGCCCACGGTGGCCCTGGTGCGCTCGGGCGCGCTCGACTCGCTGACCTACGCGGGCACGATGACGGGCGCCGCTGGCGTCGAAGTGGTGCGCTACCTCGGCTCGCCGTACATGCGGCGCAGCCTGAACATCTCCATCGGCGCGGTGGCGCTGCGCGACGACGGCAGCGGCGGTATCGTCGCGGTGAACCCGTCGGATACCGGCTGGAGCGGCACGGCCGATTACGAAAGCGGTGGGTTTTCGGTCGCGCGCGATGTTGGCTATAGCGGCGCGGCCACTGTCACGGCGACGCCTGCCGGCGCGGTTGCTGAGCAGGGTTTCAGCCTGGCCGTGCCGATCACCGCCGCGAACCGCCAGATTTCCTACGTCCAGCAGCTGCCGAATTTTCCAGCGCCAGGCACTATCTACTGGGACTATCGCGCCCTGGGGCGCTGGATCCGGCTCAGTGACAACGGCGCAGGCCTGCTCACCGGCGGCACCGGCGAAGGCAGCGCTACCTACAACGCGGCGACGGGCTCTATCGCTGCAACGCTGGGCGCGCTTCCGGATGTCGATTCTGCGCTGATCGTGTCCTGGGGCACCGATAACCGCGCGCGCAACAGCTCGGGCGAAATCACCGTCCCCACGCCGCGGTACCGCCAGCAGCTCGATCACCAGGGGTGCATGCCCGGCACGCTCATCATGGGCTGGACCACAGGCGGCGTTGCAAAGTCGGCCACGGCCAATGCCGCGGGCGTGATCAGCGGTGACGCCAGCGGAAGCATCGAGCACAACACGTCTATCGTCGATTTCTCGCTGACCGCGTTTCCGGATGCGCAGATCACGTACAGCTACGACTACGCCGACGGCGGCGGCGTGCATATCGAGACCTTCACGCCGTCGCCTTCCGGCGGGGCTGTCACGTTCACGCTCGCGCATCCGCCGCAGCCTGGCACGGTCGGCGCGCAGTGGAATGTTTCGTACGAAGCGAATCCGACGCTGGTCGGCCTGGGGCGCGCCATCAATGTTGCGATCGGTGACGACGGCGTCGGCGGCTGGATACACACGCTTGCGCCGGGGACGGGCAGCATCGACTACGGCGACGGCGAATGCGTGATCACGGTCGAAGCCGACGTGCCTGCGTACCTGCCTCAGTTCGGCCGCGCGCAGAACACGGCCACCGGCGGTACCGGCATCTACGCGCGCACCAGCACCCTTGCTGACGTCGGCTGCAAGTTCGCGACCGGAACGCCGATCGTGGTGCGCTACATCGAGGCCGGCACCGCCGTGGTCAGCACCAGTGAGGGCCACTCGCTGCCTGCGATCCGCGTCTACCTCGGCGATGGCGCGGCAGGCCCTGCAGTGCCCGGCAGCGTGCGATTCACTTTCCGCGGCCGCGAGTATGTCGACCGCGGTGGCAGCCTGGTCTACGACGTTTCGCCGCTGACCAACGCCGGCACCGTGGGCGGCAGTTACGACTACAGCAGCAACACCGCGACGATCACGGCAATTGGGGCCGGCTCCAGCAACGTCGTCTCGATTCGCTCGCTGCTGACGCGCTATTTCGAATCGGGCGTGTCGAACATGATGTTTCGCACGCCTGGCGCGCCGCTGCGTGCCGGGTCTTTCACCGTCCGCGCGACGACAATGGATGGCGTACTACTGACTGGCAGCGCCGACATCAACGGCATCATCACCGGCTCGCAGCTGAAGGGCGTCGTTGACTGGGAAACCGGCGTCGTGCAGCTCAGTTTCGGCGGGCTGGTCACCGCGGCCGGCAACGAAGGCGAGCCCTGGTACGACGCGGCGTATGTCGTGGGCGGCCAGATCTGGAAACCGCGCCAGGTCGATCCGAGCAGTGTCTACATTGGCACCGTTGTATACCGCTCAATCCCCGCAGATCCTGCAATCATCGGCATTGACCCAGTGCGCCTTCCGCTCGATGGCCGCGTGCCCGCGTACCAGGCGGGCGGCGTGCTGGTGATCCATCACACGCAAGTCACTTCCGTCGCCACGCCGGTCGCGGGCGCAACTGAAGACCTGGGCCGCGAGCAGATCGGAACGATTGAGGTTTTCGACAGCGCCGGAACGCCCATCGTCGACACCTGGTACGACATCGATCTGACCGCGGGCACGCTCACCTGGTCGGACCCGCTCAACCTTTCCGCGTACACGCTTCCAGCGATCATTCGCGACCGCATCGAGCAGGCGGTCCAGTGCTCCGATGTCCAGATCACCGGCGAGCTTGGCCTGCAGGCGCCGCTCGCGCGCGATTTTCCGGCCGGCACGATGGTTTCGTCGGCGATCGCTGTCGGCGATATGCAGGCGCGCTACACCGGTCTTTTCGATCAGCAGACCTATGTGCCCGGCCAGTGGCTGGACGTGGTCGCCGGCGCACCCGCGGCGGCTAGCTACAACGATGCGGTCTACCCGATTGCCGTCAACAACCGCGCCGCGATCGACCAGCGTTGGGCTGTGGTTTTCACGGCACCGACGACAGTCAACGTGATCGGGGAGACCGCTGGCCAGGTCCTGTCCGGCGTGAGCATCACGGGCGACATCGCGCCGGTCAACCCGGTCACTGGCACGCCGTATTTCACGATCGACGCGGATGGCTGGGGCGGCGGTTGGGCCGCCGGCAATGTGCTGCGATTCAACACAGTCAGCGCAACAAAACCGATCTGGGCCGCCCGCACGACGCTACAGGGCGAGATCACCGAGCTGACCGACTCGGTCCGGATCCAGGCATTTGGGAACGCACACTGATGACAACGACGCGAGTTTTTCAAAGCACGGACACCAGCGCGCCGGTACTCACCGGGCAAGTAGGATCCCTCGCGGCACTGCTGGAGGCCTGCCTCGTCGGCGTTGGCGGCGTCGCCTACGGCAGCGGCGGAACTGCGAAGACCGCAGCAGGCTGGACACTCGCATTCACCGCGACGAATAAGCGCGCATTCCGGAACTCGGTTGCCGCTGGTGGCACGGGCCACTACTTCCGCATCGACGACACCGGCGGCACCGCGGCTGGTGCGCGCGAAGCGGTGCTGAAGGGCTACGTGAGCATGAGCGATGTCGACACCGGCGTTGGCAGCGACATCATGCCGGATGCGACGCTGTATCCGAGCGGCGGATGGATCCTCAAATCCGACACCGCGACCAGCACCGCCCGGGCGTGGCGCATCATCGCCGATGAGATCTCCTGCCACCTCTGGGTCAGTGCGGACGGCGGGTTTTCGCAGGGGTTTCACAGCTTCGGAGATCTCGCCAGCGAAGTGCCCGGCGACAATTATCGAAGCTATGTCCTGTATCAAGCCTCGGTCTGGTCGAGCGGATCGAACGCATCCCGCGTTGCAACCGGCGCCGCTGAAACACTGCTCTCGCCGACGACGACGGCGCAGTCGCGCGGGCTGTCGATCATGCGCGCGCACGCTGGCGTTTCCGCCGGGTCGGTGCAGGCTGGACTGCCGGTGTTCGGTCGAGGGTCCGTGAATCCGCTCTCCGGCGCAAGCGGTGGTGCTGGTGCGCCGTGCACGTCTGCGACGTCACCCGGGTCTGGCGAGCGCTATTTCACGCCGCTGCTGGTCTGCGCCGAAGGCATGATCCGCGGCCGGTTGCGTGGCGTGTATTCGTGCCTGAACGATCTGCGCAGCGTTGCCAGCGGCACGCTGCAATCCTCGGCCTCTGGCCTGCCGGCCGGCTCGCAGCTGATGCTGTTGCAGGCCTGCAGCTCGGGCGCGGGCAACAACAGCAACGTTGGCACTATCGCGGTAGAAACCGCACTGGCGTGGTGAACTATGGCCCGCGTACTCACGACATTCGCGGCCGCGCACGGCAATTTCAGCGGCCCCGGCTACATCGCTGGCGTTCCACCTGGCCTCGTCACCGTCAACGGCGCAGCGGCTGCGCGCGAGGTCGAGTTGCGGCACCGCGATTCGCGCGCCGTGGTCGCGGCGACCCGCTCCGCCAGCGACGGCACCTATCTTTTCCGCGGACTGCGCACCGGCGAGCAGTACGACTTGATAGGGCGCGACTACGGCAATGTATACAATGACGTGATCGTTTCGCGTGTGACGCCGGTCCCGTATGCGATCACGCTGACTGGCGCGCTGACTGCAGACGATCCGACGAACACGCTCGCGGGCTCGATCGCTGTGGCCGGAGGACTGCATCCTCTCGCGGTTTCCGTCGCCGCCGGTGCTGCGCCGCCCGGCATCACGTTCTCGATCAGTAGCCGCGCGCTTGTTGCCGCGGGCAGCACGACAGCGGGCAGCTACAGCTGGACCCTGCGCGTGACCGGCGCGACTGGCCACGCCGCGGATATTGCCTGCGCCGCCACTTTCACCTGAGCAGCTGCCGGCCATGCCCTATGTAGTCCCTGCCGGCGACGCCGTTGCCATCGAGCTGAAGGGTGTCTACGCGGCCCCTCCCGGCGACATTGTCGCGCTGGCACTCGCCGACCCCGCGCCGCCGATCCCCGCGCCGGTCCGGTACACCGGCAGCGCGGCCGCACTGCGCTGGGGCCAAGCGCCCGCGCGCGCCCGGGGCCTGCGCCTGGTCAACGCCGCCGCGCCGCGCCGTGCGCGCGCCGTGTGCGCGACCTGGAGCGAGGCGCCGGCGGCCTGTGTCTGCCGCCGCTTGCCCTGGGCGGTAGTCCCGGCCGTCCGGCACGCTGCCGGCGCAGCCTGGGGCCGTGCAGGGCGCTTGCCGTCGCCGCCGCTGGCGCTGCCCTGGAGCGTGATTCCGACGCGCCAGGCCGCCATGGGCGCGGCCTGGGCCCTGCCGCCGGCGCTGAGCGTGGGCGCTGGGCTGCCGTGGCGCACGCCGCCCCGCGGCGCTGCTGCTGCAGGGCTGCCTTGGGGTATGCCGCCGCGCCAGGGGCAGGCTGTCGTCGTTCCCTGGCTCGCGGCCCCGGTGAAAACGCGCTACTGGGATCTGCCCTGGCGCTATGCGCAGCCCGTGCGCTGGGTTGTGCACGGCCCTGGCGTCGTCCCGCCCGAGGAGCCGCCGGCCTGGGCGTACCGGCCGCCGGCCGGCGACGCCGTCGCCATCAATTTCGCCTGCCCCGCCGTCGAGTTTCCGGGCGACGCGGTGCCGGTGCCGATCGGCCGCGCGGCGTGCCCGCTCGCATGGCCGCGCCAGAGGACCTATGTCGTGATCAATACCGCGGGAGTAGTGCGCCTGCCCGAGCGCACCGCAATTGCCGTGTCGGGAATATCTATCAGCAGCAGCGTAGAGGATCCCGTGTGGCGCTTCAGTCTGCAGCTGGCCGACCCGTCGCAAATGTCGCTGCTGGTGCCGGGCGCTGATGGCCCGCGCGAAATCGAAATTGCGGTAAACGGGTACGTGTGGACCGCCATCGTCGATACACCTGATCGCCAGCGCCAGTTCAACTCGTCGCGCGTGAGCGTCAGCGGCCGAAGCCGGACGGGCCTGCTCGATGCGCCGTACGCGCCCGCGCGCGGGAAGCTGCAGGCGGCGGATCGGCTGGCCCAGCAGCTCGCCGACGAGGAAGTAGACTTGACGGGCTTTTCCGTTGACTGGGGCATTCTGTCCTGGCTGGTCCCGGGCGGCACGTGGAGCTACGACGCGCAGACCCCACTCGGCGCTGTGCGCGAGATCGCTGCGGCCGCTGGCGCAATCGTGCTGAGCCATCCATGGGACCTGGTGCTGCGCGTGCGTCCGCGCTACCCGGTGTCGCCGTGGGAATGGGCTGGAGCCGCGCCGGACGCATACATTCCGGCCGACGTAGTGGTAAGCGACAGTCTGCGCACCAGTTCGCGGCCGCTGTACAACTACGTCCTGGTCAGCGGCAAACAGCAGGGGGTCAGCGATCCGGTCATCCGCACCGGAAGCGCTGGCGACGTCCGCGAGCAGCAGGTGGTGGATGCGCTGATCACGCAGCACGACGTAGCGCGTGAGCGCGGCCGAAACGTGCTTGGCGGGCGAGGGGTGGTGCATTCGGTGTCCGCCCGCATGCCGCTATTCGCTGCGGCGGAGACCGACAAGCCGGGCTTGGTGCAACCGCTGGCCCTGGTCGAGTTCGTGGAGGGCGGTGCCTGGCGCGGCTTGGCCGTCTCCTGCGCAATCGACGTGTCCGTCGACAGCACAACCGGGCTGCTGACCGTCTATCAGACCGTGGAACTGGAGCGGCACATCAGCGATGAAGACTAGACTTTGGACCAACCTGGCTGGCCTGCTGCCGGATCCGCTGCTGATCAAGGGCAACATCCTTATCTCCCACGGCGACGGCAGCTATGCCGTGGCCACGGCCGACGGCGCAACAATTCTGGCCCGGGCGCTGCCCGGCCAGACCTGGGCGCCGGCCGCCGGCGTGTTTGTGCAGTCGGGCCGCATCGTGGACTCTGCGCCGGATCTGCCTGGTATCACGCAGTACGTGTAGTGGGATGGCTACGGGTACTCGGTCCGGCCAGCACCATCCCACTCCACCCATGCCTCCCTGCAGGCCGCGCAGCCACACGCGCCCTTGCAAACTTTCGCGCAGGTATCGGCGCACGTGCATGCGTAGTCGCGGTAGCGTCCGCCGGTTTCCGGGTAGCGGGCCAGGCCCTGCGGCGTCGGCTCGCGCTCAATCTCGTCGTCTTCCCCGACCTGCAGCAGCTGGGAGCGCCATTCGGCCAGCGCAGGCTCGTCAGCCATGCCCCTGTAACCCAGGGCGCTGTAGCGTTCCCAGTTGTCCGGGCCGATGAGATGCTGCACGGCGTTCGCGATTTCGGTCTGCCACGTGTTCATCATGCTGCCTCCCTGTGCTCGTAAAAGGGGCGCTCCCTATCGTCGAGGATAGCCTGCAGCGGCGCATAGTCTCCCGGCGTCGGGTTGAGCCAAGCGTCGATGTTTTCCAGCCGCAGCGGGACGATGCAGCGGTCGTGGCCGGCGGCGAGGACCTCGGCCGGCGGCTCGTCGGTCACGAGCGCGAAAGAGTCCAGGATCTCGCCGTCTGGCCCGTGCCAGCGCGACCAGAGGCCCGCGGCATACATCGTGTCCAGGCCCTCCGGGTCGAACTCGATCTCGACCTTGCGCATGCTGCCGTCGGCGCCGGCGCGCTCGACCCATTCGTAGAATTTCTGTGCTGCCACGACGCAATGCGTGTGCGAGAACTGGCCCCGCCAAAACCGCTGCAGGTTGTCACGCCGCGCGTTGAATGAGCCGCTGTTTGTGCGGTCGAACGACGCCGGGAAGCCTGCCGGCCGGAGCAGATAGCGCATCGGGCGCACGATGCGCCGGCCGCCATCGGAGACCAAAACGGGGGCGAAGTACTGCGGAAATATCCTGCTGTCGCGGGGCATTGACTCCCTCCGCGCAAGGTCTTCCAGGTCGAACCGGGCCTTGGAGATCTTGTTGCTGGCGATCCGGATCTCGTTCCTGTCCTTCTTTGTTTCCTTCAGCGCCAGTCGCTGCTGGGCGCCAGCCAGGCGCGCGGTCTGTTCCGCCAGCTCGGCCGCCGCTTCCTCCCCTGCCCGGGTGCGAAACCGATTGATGCAGCTCAAGATCTCGAATTCTTCTGCGGAGCGCGGGCGGGCGAAGGCCTCGTCCATCGCGCGGGGGATGGCGATTTTCTGGCCGGAGTCCCGCTGCATGTAGATGCGGACGAAGTCCTTGATCGACAGCTCCGCGCCGAACGCCGAGACGTATCGCGTGTAGCTCTGCCACACCATCGCCGAGTAGCACATGCCGGACTCATCCGTTCAGCTTTGTGGCAATCAGCATACGCCGCTGGCGAGCGCCGGGCACCGGGTGTAGGATCCGCGACCCGTACATTTGTACGTACTCGCCGCCATGATTTCGTACTGGGTAGACCCGCCAGTCGCCACCGATCCCCGCAAACAGATCCGGCTCTGGGACGCCGTGAGCGCGTTCATGCAGCCTCCCGTAAAGCGTGTCGTGAAGCCGCTGGGCCGCGCCCGGATCGTCATTCCCACGTCCGTTGGGGTGGACCTGTGCTCAGCGGTCTGGGGGCTGGTGCCGAAGTGGGCGACATCGGGCGAGCGACGCCAGCTGGCCAAACGGCACGCAACACTCGATGCGTTGCTTGCGCCGGAATCAAACATCACCGGGGATCTGTGGTCGGCGTCGAAGCCGGCGCAGCGCTGCCTGGTCTTAGCCTCGGGGTGGGTCGGCCCCGCCGCCGGCGGCGTTCTGGTCTGCCAGCCCGAAACGAGCCCGCTTATGTTCGCTGGCCTGTATAGCGTGGTCCATGTTGACCGGGCCGGACCGGTGACAACCTTCGGCGTGTTCTGCTGCAGCGTGAGCCACAGCCCGTACGACGGTTCGAGCATCCCAATCGTGGTGCGCGCAGAAGACCGGCTGCGGTGGCTCGCCTGCGCGCCAGCCGAGGCCAAAGGCTTTTTGCGCCCCCCAGGGATGAAGGTCTACACCCGCCGGGTGGCTGACACCGCAGCAAGTGACCGGGCCCTGTTCGGCACGCCGCTGGCTGACGATGCCTATTGACCAGCACCAGCAGGCCGCCCGACATAGCGCGGCGTTCTGAGCGGCGGCCGTCGCCCGGGCATAGCATGCATCCATGGACGCCATCGAATTTCCCGCTATCCCGGCCGGCGCGACGTGCGCGGAGCTGGCGCAGATCATCCGTGAGCACCTGGCGCGGCACCCTGGCGATACCGAAGCCAGATTGTTGCTTGCTTGGCTGGAGAGCGCGGAGCCCGGCGCCAGATTGAATTGAGCCGCACTGGGCTGCAATAGCGAAAAATAAATAAGTACACGACACGCGGCCATGGTCGGTAGTGACCACAGCTTGCGATAGTGACAAAAGACAACGGCCTGCATTTCTGCAGGCCGTTGTTTTATATGGCTCCCCGAGACGGACTCGAACCGCCGACCCAGTGATTAACAGTCACTTGCTCTACCGACTGAGCTATCGGGGAATGTTTGAGGCGCGGGATTTTGCCGATACGCCCGGGCCTCGTCAAGCCTTTTTCGCGCTTATTCGCGATTGGAATGCCGGGCTCAATCCACGATCACGCGGTAGCACGGTTTGTAGGCGCTGCCGCCGGGCAGCTTCATGCGGTGCTGGGCCACGAAGCTCTGCAGCAGCGCGTCCAGGGCGCGCATCATGTCCGGCTCGCCGTGAATCTCGAACAGGCCGAACTGTTCGATCGCGCGGATGCCGTCTTCCTTGACGTTGCCGGCGACGATGCCGGAGAAAGCCCGGCGCAGATCGGCAGCGAGGCGGTAGGTCGGCTGGTCGCGGTTGAGCTTGAGGCCGGCCATGTTCTCGTGGGTGGGCTTGAACGGCACCTGCAGCTCATGCGGTATGCGCAGCGCCCAGTTGAAGAAGAACGCATCCTTGGTGTCGAGGCGGTAGTCGCGCACTTTGTCTATGCCCTTGACCATGAGCTTGGCGACTTCGGCCGGATCCTCGATCACGATGTGGTAGCGCTTGGCCACCTCGTCGCCCAGGGTCAGGCGCAGAAAACGGTCGATCTGCTCGAAATATGCGGCCGATTCGCGCGGACCGGTGAAGATGAAGGGGAACGGGATGCCGGCATTGTCGGGATGCAGCAGGATGCCGAGCATGTAGAGGATTTCCTCCGCCGTGCCCACGCCGCCCGGGAACACGATGATGCCGTGGCCGACGCGGACGAAGGCCTCCAGGCGCTTCTCGATGTCCGGCATGATGATGAGGTGGTTGACCGACGGGTTCGGCGACTCAGCGGCGATGATGCCCGGCTCGGTGATGCCGATGTAGCGGTTGTTTTTGCGCCGCTGCTTGCCGTGGCCGATGATCGCGCCCTTCATCGGGCCCTTCATTGCGCCCGGGCCGCAGCCCGTGACGATGTCCAGGCCGCGCAGGCCAAGCTGATAGCCGACCTGCTTGGTGTATTCGTATTCGTTGCGCGGAATCGAATGGCCGCCCCAGCACACCACCAGGTTGGGATCGTTATGCGGGCGCAGCACGCGCGCGTTGCGCAGGATCTCGAATACCGCGTGGGTGATGCCGGCGGAGTCTTCCAGGTCGAAGCCGTCGGCCTCCATCTGCGTTGCAACGTATACAATGTCGCGAACCACGGCAAACAGCAGCTCGTTGACGCCACGGATGATGCGGCCGTCGACGAAAGCCTGGGCCGGTGCGTGGGTCAGCTCGATCTTGATGCCGCGGTCCTGCTGCAGCACCTGGATGTCAAAATCCGGATAGCGGTCCAGCAGCGCGCGGGCGTCGTCGGTTTCCACGCCCTGGGTCAGCACCGCCAGCGCGCAGCGGCGCAGCAACGCGCGCACGCCGCGCTGGGAAGCGTCGCGCAGGCGGGTGACTTCGTTGCGCGAGAGCACATCCAGCCCGGCCGCAGGCGAGATGCGTGCGGAGACGGTGGCTGGACGGGAGGGGGACTTGCTGTCAGGGCTCATGAAATTCCATCGGGTGAGATGCTGCGGAATGCCCCGCAGATCGACGTGGCGCACGCCGGCGCGGCAACAGCCGTTGCAGCACCGACATCGGATTTTGCAGGGCGCCGTGCCCCGCGTCGCCAAAGGCAAAGAGCAGGATCACTAGCATTCCGGAAGGATGGACCGAGGTCAAGTTGCCGGCCGCCAGGCGAAACCTCACCTGGCGCTACCGATCCGCCAGCTCCGGCCAGTCTCAGCCTCTGAGCACCATCGGAATCACAATTCGTCTCGGGGCTAATCGACACAGCATCGTTGGCTTAAAAAGCCAAACCGCGTCGATCCCCCTCAAACCAAGGGCCAATGACGAAACACGCACCCAGAGGGACCTAGCATGAAATTGCGAAACATTGCAGTGCGCTTCGCAGCCATCGCGGCCATCGCGGCTTTTTCGATTGGCGGCAACGTATGGGCACAGCCCAGCGGCCTGCCGGAACTTTGCCAGTGGTATCCGGGCATTCCGGAATGCAGCTGCAACATCAACCCCTACAATGTGCAGTGTGGCAGCGGCGGATGGCCGAACGTACCCGATCTTCGGGACGGCGTCACCCCGCCAGACCCCGAAATTACCTACATTCATGTCCCCAAGACGTCCAACAATCCCTATTACGCCACCTGCTGGTCTTCGTCGCAGGACCGATACAACTACGCGAACTGGGAAATCGTCCACGGCTGGCTGAGCGGAGACTCCAACTTCGCCGGCTGGTACGGAAGCAAGTGGATCTTCGTCGTCTATTCCGACAACACACTTAGCGAAGGCTACGCGCACAGCCAAGGGTACGATTACTTCACGCAAGAACCATACATGCAAACTTGCGGTCGCCCACCCATGCCCTGGCAACTCTGATCCAAACAAAAACCCCGGCATTTCTGCCGGGGTTTTTTTCGTCCGTCAATCGGGACAAGCAAGCGGTTTAGAACGAATAACGCAGGCCGACCTGGACCGCCCAGCGGGATTCGCCAGTGTTGTCCTTGGTGACGAAGCTCTGCGCCGCGCGCGGGTAGCGGTAGATGTACTTGCCGGTGGCCGCGTCCACGCCGCCGAATTCCGCCACGCCCAGGCGCTGGCCGCCGTTGGAGTTGAACGGCGCTTCCTCGATGTGACCCCACTTCTTGTTGAGCATGTTGGTGAAGTTCAGGATGTCGACCCAGAGTTCACCCTTGTTGCCCTTGAAGATACCCGGCACTTCCTGCGAGAAACGCAGGTCGATCTGGTTGATCCACTTGCCGCGGGCGCTGTTGCGGCTGACCACCTTGCCACGGTTGCCGTTGAGGAACTCGTTGCTCTGGATGTAGTTCCAGAAGTTCGCCGCCTGGGTCGGATCCGCGATGATGACGTCGTTGGCATCCAGCGGCACGTAGAACAGGTCGTTCCCCGCGTTGCCGTCGCCGTTGGCGTCATTGGAGAAGGTGTAGCTGTACGGACGGCCGGCGCGGCCTTCGTAGAACGCCGACACCATGGTGTTGTAATCGCCGAAGAACGCCTTGCGCCAGGACAGCACGGCGCTGAAGCGCTGCTGGATTTCCGAGGCGGCGGTGGCGGCCACGTCTTCGTTGGCGTTGTAGATGGCCAGCGAGTTCCAGTTCGACAGGGCGACCGAGGACGAGCCGACGTTGGTTTCGGTCGAATTGCCGTAGGAGTAGCCGATGCGGCCGGCCCAGTTGTTGGAGAACGGCTTCTCCAGCGACAGGGTCAGGTTGCTGGCCTTGCCCTGGTGGGTGTTGCGCATCACCACCACGTCGGCAAAGCTGCGGTTGCTGCGTGCACGCGAACCGGTACCGGCGTTGATGTTGTTCCAGTACGCGGCACGACCGTCCGGCAGCACGCCGGTGGACGGTCCCAGGTTCAGATGGTTGAACTGCACGCCGTCACGCACGTCGAGGTAGATGTATTCGGCCGACGCGACCAGGCCCATCCACGGCAGCTCGTGGTCGAACGCCAGCGAACTCTTCCAGACCGACGGGGCGTGGAAGTTCGGCGTGATCAGGGAGATGGTCTGCAGCACCGGCGCACCGGCCGGACGCGGCTGGTTGAACGGATCCGGCGAGAAGTCCGTACCGGTATTGGCGCGGTAGGTGGAGAACAGCAGGCCGTTGTTGCTGTACGAGTTGGACAGCCACACGCCCGGGTTGCCGCCCTGGAACAGGCCGATGCCGCCGCGCAGCTGGGTCGGGCGCTCGGTGTCGAAGGTGTAGTTGAAGCTGGTGCGCGGCTGCCAGGTCTTCAGGCCGTTGACCGTGCTGTTGTTCGGGTAGTTGAACGTCGGCTCGACGCGGGCGTTGTACAGCGGGAAGTCATCGGTTGAGAAGCGGTCCAGACGCAGGCCGATCTGCCAGGACAGGTTGTTGGTGACCTGCCAGGTGTTCTGCGCGAAGAAGCCCCACTGCTCCAGCGCCCAGTCGGCGGCAGCATTCTTCGCGTCGCCGTCGACCGGATAGTTCAGCTGGTAGCCGGTCTGGCCCGACAGCAGGCCGCCGGTATAGCCGGACGGCAGCGCCGAATAGCGGCCCGCCTCGAAGTCGGCGATGCTGGCGAAAGCGTAGTTGCCGTAGAAGTCCTGCAGGAACAGGTTGAAGGTGTCGTTCTTCTTGTAGTCGAAGCCGAACTTCACTTCGTTGTCGCCGACAAACCAGGTGCCGGCCCAGAACGCATTGGCGGTCTTGACTTCCAGCGAGTTGGCCTGGCGCGAACGCTCGGAACCGAGGAACACGGTGGTGTTGGCCGCGCCGTCGAGGCCGGCGACGGCGATCGCGATGGCCGGCAGGTTGGAGTTGCGCAGCGATTCGTTGGTGTAGTTGCTCCAGGACACCGACGCTTCGGAGGAGAAGTTCTCGCTCCAGTCGTTGTACAGGTTCAGCGCGTAGTTCTCGAAGTCATACTGCTTGTCATACCACCAGGACGACAGCGATACCTGGCCGCCGGTCAGTCGCTCCAGCACCGGCACCGAGGATTCGGTCTTGTTGTAGCGGAAGCTGGCGCGGTGATAGTCGTTGATGTTCCAGTCGAACTTGGCCAGATACTTCTTGTCGCTCAGGTCGCCCGAGGGATTCAGCGAGCCGGCGTTGAAGCCCCACTTGTCGCGCGCGATGCGCACGATGTCGTCGATCTGGCCCTGGGTGATGCCCGCTTCGTTGGTGGCGCCCGAACCGCGCACGCCGACGTCCGGCGCAACCTTGGTGCGCTCGAATTCTTCGTAGTTCAGGAAGAAGAACAGCGTGTCCTTGAGGATGGGACCGCCCAGGGTGAAGCCCTTGGTGGTCTGCTTGCCGAAGCCGGTGAACTTGGTGCCGGCTTCGTTCTCGCCGATCATGTCCGGGTCGCGGTAGGTGTAGTACAGCGAGCCCTTGAATTCGTTGGTACCGCTCTTGGTGACGGCGTTGATCGATGCGCCCACGGCGCGCGAGTTGGTCACGTCGTAGTTGGCGGTGGAAATGTTGAATTCTTCGATCGTATCAATCGAGATCGGCTGGCTGCCGCTCTGCGACGGCAGGCCGGTGGATTCCAGGCCGTATTCGTCGTTGGTCGAGACCGCGTCGATCTTGATGTTGTTGTAGCGCGAGTTCTGGCCGACGGCGGAGATCTCGCCGCGTTCCTTGTCGGTCTGCACGATGCGCGGGTCGATGCGGACGTAGTCCTGGATCGAGCGCGAGATCGACGGGAAAGCCTGGATCTGCTGGTTGGTGACGTTGGTGGACAGGCCCTTGTTGTCGGCCAGGAAGGTGGTCGACAGCGCGGTGGCGGTGACTTCGACGGCTTCCAGCTGCGCGGTGTCGGCACCCAGGGTGAGATCGACGGTCGTGTCTTCGGCCAGCTTCAGGTACACGTCGCCGCGTTCGGCCTTGGCCAGGCCGCTCTTCTCGGCATCGACCAGGAAGGGACCGCCGACGCGCAGGCCGCGCGCCACGAACCGGCCTTCGGCGTCGGTCGTGACCGTCTTGGTCGTATTCGAGGGAACATGGACGATTTCGACAGTCGCGCCGGCGACGGGATTGCCGGCGGAGTCGGTGATGCGGCCGGACATCGCCGCCGACGTGTTCTGCGCAAAGCTCGGCGAGGACGCCAGCAGCGAGGCGAGCATCAGCGGGAGGACTCTGACACGGAGTCGCTTGTTCATCGTTTCACCCTTGGGTTGCGTGCAATTGTTACAGTCATTGGCCAAACGAAAACCGCGCGGCGATGGTCCCATCGTCGTGCGCGGCAGCCGCTCAACCTTGGATTTTCTTACCTTCCCCAGGATCCCGACCCGGCGAGTCCGTGCGCTGGCGAATCCGTTAACGGCAGTTTAACAGCAATAGATGACAGATTGGCAAAGCCTCACGGACTTATTCGCTTGACGCAGTGGATTCGCTGAGGTATCGCGCGCGCTTGGCGGGCTTGAGGCGGGTCAGGTCCAGCCGGATCAGGCCGTCGACGCAGCCGCCGAACTGCGGGTCCACGCCGAAGGCGAGGAAACGCACGCCGTCGGGCTCGCACAGGTCCACGTACTGGCGGTACAGGGTGGGAATGGCCTGGTCGGACACCGCCAGCTGCTGCTTGAGCAGGGACAGCGCGGCCTTGGCGTCCTTGCCTTCCAGCGCAGCGTCGGCCTCGCGCGCGACCGCCGGCGAGATCTGGAACGGATTGCGCGCCGTGGCGAGCTGTTCCGGATCGGCGAAGAAGCGCCCGTGGGTGTGCACGATCAGCTCGCGCACCGGCAACGGCAGGCTGGCCGAGAGGCTGACCGGCCCGAACAGGTAGCGCACCTCCGGCCGCTTGCGCAGGTAAGCGCCTATGCCCTGCCAGAGGTAATCCAGGCTGCGCGAGCCCCAGTAGGCCGGCTGGATGAAGCTGCGGCCCAGCTCGACCGCGTCCTGCAGGAATTCCGCCGCCGCCGGGGCGTAGTCGAACAGGCTGGCCGAGTACAGGCCCTGCATGCCCTGCTCGCGCAGGATGCGGCCGGCTTCGCCCAAACGATAGGCGCCGACCACACTCAGCGATTCCTCGTCCCACAGCACGATATGGCGGTAGTGCGCATCGAAGCGGTCCAGGTCGCGGCGATTGCCGGTGCCTTCGCCGACGCGGCGGAAGGCCAGCTCGCGCAGGCGGCCGATCTCGCGCATCACCGGGCAGTCCGGGCGCGCATCCAGCAGCAGGATGCGCTTGCCGTCGGTGGTCGCGCCCAGCACCTCGGCGCGTTCCTTGAGCGCCTTGCGCACCGCCTGCGGCGGTTCGGGATGGGCGATCGCGGTTGAAGTGGTGAAGACATTGGGCCGGCGCGAGGCCAGCTGATAGACATGCCGGCGCATGGCCTTGGCCAGCTGCAGCAGGGTGGCGCCTTCGCGTTCCAGCGCCTGTGGCGGAATCATCTGGCCTATGGTGAAGCCTATGCGCATGTGCTTGGCGCCAAACATCTCGCGCGCCAGCAGCAGCGCGGCCAGCGGCTTGGCCAGCATGGACACGCCGTAGAACAGCGGCGAATTGTGCGCGGCGATATGCACCGGCAGCACCGGCGCCTGGGTCTTGCGCGCCAGGCGCAGGAAGCCCGGCGACCAGCGCCCGTCGCGCACGCCGTTGGGGCGCATGCGCGAGACTTCGCCGGAGGGGAATACGATCAGGGCCTGCCCTTCTTCCAGTGCGCGATAGGCCTCGCGCATGCCGCCGGGTGCGGTCTCGTCGCCGCCGAACACGTTCACCGGCAGCAGCAGGGAACGCAGCGGCTTGAGGTGCATCAGCACATCGTTGGCCAGGATGCGCACGTCGCGGCGCACGCTGCCGATCAGCTGCAGCAGGCTGAGTGCGTCCAGCGCGCCCAGCGGATGGTTGGCCACGATCACCACCGGACCGTCCACCGGGATGTTCTCGCGGTCGGTATTGGCCACGCTGTGGCTGAGGTCGAAGCGCTCCAGCGCGTGCTCGATGAACTCGAAGCCGGTATAGCCTTCCAGCGCGGCGAGCGTGGCGTTGATCTCGCTCTCGCACACGACCTTGCGCAGCAACCCGACCATGGGCTTGGACAGATGGCGCGCAGCCCCCTGGGCCAGCCAGGGAAATTTCGCATACAGGCTGCGTTCGACGCTGATCACGACGCTTCTCCCCTACGGACCGGGCAATGCTCCGGGGGCGATGTTACAGGCGTTTGAATCGAGCCTCTATTCGACCCGCGACCGAAGGTTCAGGCGGGCACCGCGCGCAGGTATTTGCCGATGCCGTCGAGCAGCATCTGCACCGACAGGGCAATCAGGAGCATGCCCATCAGCCGCTCCAGCGCGGTCAGCACACTTTCGCCGAGCAGGCGGTAGAGGTAAGTGGACGACCACAGGATCACCGCGGTGGCGAACCAGGCCGCGAACAGGGCCAGCGCCCACTGCGGCAGCTTGCCGGGCTGGGTGTTGGTCAGCAGCAGCAGGGCAGCCATGGCCGAGGGTCCGGCCACGCCGGGAATGGCCATGGGTACGATGAAGGGCTCGCCGCCGTTGGTATCGCCGAAGATGCCGCCTTCCTTGGGCGGGAACACCATCTTCACGCCGATCAGGAACAGGATGATGCCGCCGGCGATGCTGACCGACTCCTGCTTGAGCTGCAGCAGCTTGAGTATGTACTGGCCGCCGAGCAGGAAGGCGAACAGCACTACCAGGGCGATCAGCAGCTCCCGCAGCAGCACGCGGCGGCGGCGCTCCGGCGCCACGCCCTTGAGCAGGCTGAGGAACACCGGGATGTTGCCCAGCGGATCCATGATCAGGAAAAGCAGGATGCCGGCCGACACCGTGCTCATCTGGCTGTCCATCGCGACTCCCCTTTCGACCTGATGACCGGCCGGCGCCTGCCGCTTCGGCCTTCTCCCGTGACACCGTCAAACCGGTATCTTGTCTGGAAACCACACCGGCCGCTGCCGGCGCCGCGTTGCACCGCTTCCGTTCCGCATCAATGTGTCGTGCGCAGGTCCAGCACTTGACCGCGGGCTGCCGCGCCCTCGGCGCCCAGCAGATAAACCATCGCCGCGGCGAACTCGGCCGGCTCCGGCCGCTCCAGCGTGTTCTCGCCGAAGTAGGCCATGCGGCGCAAGGCCGTGCGCATCGGCGGCGGCAGCAGGGTGGTTATGCGTACGCTGGAACTGTCGGTCTCGTCGTGCAGTATTCCGGCCAGCGCGCCCAGCGCCGCCTTGGCCACGCCATAGGCGCCCCAGAACGATTTTGAGCCGCGCGCCGGATCGTCCTGCACGAATACGACACTGGCATCGGCCGACTGCTGCAGCAGCGGCAACAGGGCCTGGGTCAGCAGGAAGGGGCCGTTGAGGTTGACCTGCAGCACGCGCATCCATTCCTCGGGCTTGAACTCGCGCAGCGGCTGCAGCCCGGCGAAATGGGCGGCAGCGTGAACCAGGCCGTCCAGGCCGCCGAATTCGCGCTCGACCGTGGCAGCCAGTTCCTCATAGTCGGCCGGCGTGGCGCCTTCGAGATTGAGCGGATAGATCGCCGGCGCCGGCCCGCCCAGGGCCTCGATCTCGTCGTACAGCTTCTCCAGCGCCGACACCTTGCGGCCGAGCAGGATCACCGTCGCGCCGGCCTCGGCACAGGCCAGGGCGCTGGCCCGGCCCAGTCCGCCGGTGGCGCCGGTGATCAGAACGGTACGGCCCTTGAGCGCGGCGGGAGCCGGCGTCCAGTCCGGCGGCAGGGTCGCCATCAGGATTTCCGCGTCTCGCGCACGATGCGCTCAAGTTCGCCGGATTCGTACAGCTCCAGGGTGATGTCGCAGCCGCCGATCAGCTCGCCGTTGATGAACAGCTGCGGGAAGGTCGGCCAGTTGGAATAGCGCGGCAGATTGGCGCGGATCTCCGGGTCTTCCAGCACGTTGACCGAGGTGTACTCGGCATTGACGGTCTTCAGCGCCTGGGCCGTGCGGCTGGAGAACCCGCACATGGGAAACTGCGGCGTGCCCTTCATGAACAACACGATGGGGCTGCCTTCGACAAGGGTCTTGATGCGTTCGAGTACGTCCACGGAAACACCTGGAACACGGCTGGCGCGATGCGCGAGACCGCCGATTGTATCAGCGCATCCCCGGCAGTGCCGCGCCCGCCGGGCCGCGGCTTATGCCATTGGGCTTGAAACCATTTCGCACAGCCGCCACGGAGCTACCTATAATCCGGATCCCCAGCCCACCCGCAAGGAACAGCCTCATGGCGATTGAACTGCCCCCCCTGCCCTATGCCCGCGACGCGCTGGCGCCGCATATCTCGGCCGAGACCATCGACTTCCACTACGGCAAGCATCACCAGACCTACGTGACCAATCTGAACAACCAGATCAAGGGCACGGAGTTCGAGAACCTGTCGCTGGAAGAGATCATCAGGAAGTCCAGCGGCGGCATGTTCAACAACGCCGCGCAGGTCTGGAACCACACTTTCTACTGGAACTGCCTCAAGCCCGCCGGCGGCGGCGAACCCGGCGGCAAGCTGGCCGAGGCGATCAACGCCGCGTTCGGTTCCTTTGCCGCGTTCAAGGAGCAGTTCACCAATACTGCGCTGACCACCTTCGGTTCGGGTTGGGCCTGGCTGGTGCAGCGCGCCGACGGCAGCGTCGCCCTGGTCAGCACCTCCAACGCCGCCACGCCGCTGACCGGCTCGGACAAGGCCCTGCTCACCTGCGACGTGTGGGAGCACGCCTACTACATCGACTACCGCAACGCCCGCGCCAAGTACGTCGAGGCGTTCTGGAACCTGGTCAACTGGGATTTCGTCGAATCGCAGATGGCCTGAGCCGGCCAAGCCGCGCAACAAAAAAGCCGCCCTCGGGCGGCTTTTTTGTTGCGCGGCGGATCAGCAGAACACGGCCGGCGGCGTCGATTCGCCCAGTGCGCTTCGGCACATGCTCAGGCCAGGACCGGCACCCGGCCGACCCGCCCGGGCACCGCCGCCAGCATCTGCCGCACGCCTTCCGCGTATGGCGTCTTGCGGATGGGGCCGATCAGCGCCTGCAGGGCCGAGTCGTCCAGGATCAGCGGATCGGTCAGCAGGTAGTGCATTTCGACGAATTCGCGCAGGAAAGGCTTGAACAGGCCGAGCAGGCGCAACAGGGTCTTGCCGGCGACGCGCCGCCGGAGCGGACGGCCGCTCTGGCGTTCCATTTCCGCGACCAGCGCCTCCTGCGTGGTGACGCCGGCCCCGGCCAGATGCCAGATCCGGCCGAACGCCGCCGGCGTTCCGGCCAGCCGCGCGACCACGGGCCCCACATCCGGCACGAACACGAATTCATGCGGGCGGTCCAGGGGCCCGATCAGATCGGCCGCGCCGCCGTTGACCGCCGCCACAGCGGCGCGGTGCAGCAGGCTGGCTTCCACGCCGGGGCCGTAGAAATCCGGCAGGCGCAGCACCGTTGCCTGGATGCGGCCGGCGGCATGGGCCTGCAGCAGCAGGTCTTCCTGTTCCTTGCGCATACGGCCCTTGAAGGTATGCGGCTCGCGCGGATGGTCTTCGCGTACCGGATTGCCGCGGGCGCGGCCGTAGGGGTAGACGGTGCCGATCAGCACGATGCGCGTTACGCCCGCGGCGATGGCGCCTTCCAAAGTCTTGCGCATCAGCTGCGGATGCAGCTCGAACTGCCAGTAGTTCACGCCGACCATGTAGACCAGGGTGTCGACGCCGCGGGCGGCAGCGATCACCGATTCCGGCGAATCCGGATCCCAGCCGACGATTTCGGCAAGCGGATCGCGGCCGAAGGCCTTGCGCAGGGAATCCTGGTTGCGGCCGACGACGCGGTAGGCACGGCCCTGGGCGCCGAGGGCGGCGGCAATGCTTTGGCCTATGGCGCCGGCGGCGCCGAACAGAGCGATCTTGGACATGGCGGTACTCCGGGTTGATATGCGGTAAAGCGATTCGGGAATCGGCGGCCGCCGGTGACTGCAGTGTGTCGGGGCCGGCGGCGAAAGAAAATTGTCTAGAATCGCTTAGCCGCTATAAGAATCCGAATACCCATGGCCGAAATCGAACCGAACTGGGAGTGGTACCGCAGCTTCCTGCAGGTACTGGAAACGGGGTCGCTGTCGGCCGCGGCCCGCGCGCTGGGGCTGACCCAGCCGACCATAGGCCGCCATATCGACAGCCTGGAAACCGCGCTGGGCCTGAAGCTGTTCACCCGCTCCTACGACGGCTTCGCCGCCACTGACGCGGCGCAGGAACTGCGTCCCTACGCGGCCGGCCTGGCCGCTACCGCCGCCGCCCTGCGCCGCGCCGCCAGCGGCCAGGCCGCCGGCGTACGCGGCGTTGTGCGGGTCACGGCCAGCGAGGTGATCGGTGTCGAAGTGCTGCCGCCGATACTGGCTGCACTGCGCGCGCAGCATCCCGGACTGAGCCTGGAACTGATGCTGTCCAACCGGGCCGACGATCTGCTGCACCGCGAAGCCGACATCGCCGTACGCATGTTCCGGCCGGCACAGGACGCACTGATGGCCCGCCGCGTCGGCGGCGTGGAACTGGGCCTGCATGCGCACGAGCAGTATCTCGCCCACCATGGCACGCCCGCGTCGCTGCAGGAGCTGGCGCAACACACCCTGATCGGCTTCGACCGAGAAAACGCCTTCATCCGCCGCGTGCAGCAGGAATACCAAGCCTTCGCCCGTGCCGATCTGGCGTTCCGCGCCGACAGCGACCTGGCCCAACTGGCGGCGATCCGCGCCGGCTACGGCATCGGCTTCTGCCAGGTGCGGCTGGCGGCCCGGGACCGGCGCCTGGTGCGCGTGCTGCCGCAGCAGTTCGCGCTGAATCTCGATACCTGGATCGCCATGCACGAAGACCTGCGCGGCAGCGCCCGTTGTGCGGCAACATTTGCTGCGCTGGCGGAAGGGTTGGCGGCGTATATCGAGGGCCGCTAGCGTGTTCCCGCCGCGCAGCAGCGGCAGCGCAAGCCGGCAATCGCGAACAGATCGCGGCTGCGCGACGGGGATTCGAGCCAGCGGGCATCGCGGCGATGCGCGACAGGACGGAAGCCGCGGGCTACGGCGCGGAAAGCCGCCCGCGGCGGATCGCGGTGCCGTCGGCCGCAGAAACCGTTTCTCGCCTGCGCCGCGCCCATGCGCACACCCGCTGCGCGGAAACGCCCTGCTTCAGTCCGGCGCTGGCGCTAGCCCAGGGCGCGCAGTACCGGAGCCGCCTGATCCTCGCGCCCCAGCGCCCAGGCGACCCGGGCCAGCCGGTCGCGCATTTCCTCGGCGGTGAAGGCGCACAGCGTCGCATGGCCGACCTTGCGCCCGGCGCGCGGGGCCTTGCCGTAGTCATGCCAGTGCGCGCGCGGCTCGGCCAGCACCGGCGCGGATTCGGGCAGCTCGCCTATCCAGTTGAACATCACGTTCACGCCCAGCGCCGTGGTGTCGCCCAGCGGCAGGCCGAGCACGGCGCGCACATGATTCTCGAACTGGCTGCAGGGCGCGCCTTCGATGGTCCAGTGGCCGGAGTTGTGCACCCGCGGCGCCATCTCGTTGCCGAGCAGGCGGCCCTGGTGCACGAACAGTTCCAGCGCGAAGGTGCCGACGTAATCGAGCTTCTCGGCGATGCGCCGGGCCAGGGCATAGGCTTCGTCGGCCAGCGCGGCCGAATCCGGCGCAGGCGCCAGGCTCATGGAGAGAATGCCGTCCGCATGCCAGTTCTGGGTCAGCGGATAGGCGCGGAACTCGCCCTCGCGCGAACGCACCGCGATCACCGACAGCTCGCGCTCGAACGGCACGAAGGCTTCCAGGATCAGCGGCGCCGGCCCCAGCGCGGCCCAGGCGGCGTCGATATCGCCGGCCGAGCGCAGGCGGAACTGGCCCTTGCCGTCATAACCCAGGCGGCGGGTCTTGAGCACGGCCGGAAAGCCGATGGTTTCCAGCGCCCGCGCCAGATCCTCGCGGCTGTCGACGGCGGCGAAGGCCGGCGTGCCCAGGCCGATCTCGCGGAACAGGGTTTTCTCGGCCAGGCGGTCCTGCGACACGGCCAGCGCGCGCGGATTGGGATAGACGGCGGTGTGCTCGGTCAGCCATTGGGCGGTCTCGGCCGGCACATTCTCGAAATCAAAGGTGGCCACGTCGATGCGGCCGGCGAAGCGTTCCAGCGCGTCGAAATCGCGCCAGTCCGCCTGCAGCAGCGGCGCCACCTGGCTGGCGCAGGCATCGGCCAGGCTGTCGACGACGAGGAAACGCACGCCCAGCGGCGCGCCGGCCAGGGCCAGCATGCGGGCGAGCTGGCCGCCGCCCAGGATGCCTACGGTAGTCATGGCTGGCGCGGGTCCGGGTTGGCGAGCACGGTCTCGGTCTGGCTGCTGCGGAATTCGGTCAGGGCGCGGCCGATTTCGGGGTGCGTGGCCTGCAGCAGGGCGGCAGCGAACAGGGCCGTGTTGACGGCGCCGGCGCGGCCTATGGCGAACGTCGCCACGGGAATGCCGGCCGGCATCTGCACGATGGAAAGCAGGGAGTCCATGCCGTTGAGCGCGTGCGACTGCACCGGCACGCCGAGCACGGGAACGCTGGTCTTGGCCGCGAGCATGCCCGGCAGGTGGGCGGCGCCGCCGGCGCCGGCGATGATCGCGCGCAGGCCGCGCGCGGCGGCGGTTTCGGCATACTGGAACAGCAGGTCCGGCGTGCGGTGGGCGGAGACCACCTGCACTTCGTGCGGCACGCCCAGCCGGGTCAGCGTGTCGGCGGCGTGCTGCATCGTTTCCCAATCGGAGCGCGATCCCATCACCACGCCTATCAGAGGCTCGCTGCCGCTCGCCATGCTCATTGGTCGGCCCTGGTCAAAAACGGTATTGTAGAGGCAAATCCTCTAGGGACGCGCGCCATGGACAAGCGCCTGTTGGACATCCTCTGCTGCCCGGTCAGCAAGGCTCCGGTGAGCCTGCTCAGCCGCAACCAGCTGGAGGCATTGAACGCTTCGATACGCCAGGGGTCGGTACTGACCGTGGCCGGCGCCGCGGTAGGCACGCCGCTTGCTGCGGGTCTGCTGACTGCGGACGGCAAGGTGATCTACCGGATCGAGGACGACATCCCGGTGATGCTCGCCGACGAAGCCATTGGCACGACCCAGCTGGCAGGCTTTCCGGCCTGAGCAAAAATGCGAAACCCGTCACGTTCGCAGCGCGACAGGTTTTCAATGCTGAGGCGTATACGCCGTACCGCCGAGACGACCCATCCATGCGGACCATGAGCGCCAACGACAACAATCCCAAAGTGGTTGACCTGAACCAGCGCAGCACCGCCGCCAGCCTGGGCGAGAAACCGGCCGAGGCGCTGGCCCAGGTGCGCGTGCACGCGCTCAAGCGCCTGACCGCACTGGCCACCACCTTGTTCGAAAACGCCGACGACGCGCTGTTCGACCTGGCCAGCAAGGCCGACAACAACGCGGTGCAGGCACAGTATTTCGACGGCATGCGCGAAGTGCGCAAGAAGCGCCAGCAGATCGAGGCGCGCTTCCAGGAACAGCTGGCGCGCCAGTTCGTCGATTTCGCCGCCGGCCGCGGCATCGTGGCCAAGCCGGAGAACGCCAGCGGCGAGCTGTCCCTGTCGCTGGTGGAGGAAACCGAGCTGGAAGAATCCCTGGCCGTGGCCAGCATGGTCGCCAAGACCGAGAACCGCCTGCAGCGCGCGCTGTTCGCGATCAACCAGCGCCTGTCGCATATCAGCAACCAGCGCGTCGAGGACACCAACAGCCCGGTGGGCCCCGCAGCCGTAGGCCAGGCCTTCCGCATCGCCGGCGGCGAGCTGGAAGTCGCGCTGCCGGTGCGCCTGATCATCTACAAGCTGTTCGACCGCTACGTCATGGGCGGCCTGGACCAGTTCTACGACGAACTCAACGCGCTGCTGGTCCATGCCGGCGTACTGCCGCAGATGCGCGCCTCCGTGGCGCGGCGCCCCGGCAGCCCGGCGCCGCCGCCGCCCCGCCCGGGCGAGGCACCGGCCATCCCCGGCCTGGAGCAGACCGAGACCGCCGCCGGCTACCTGCCGGTGGACGCCGCCGCGGCGGAGCTGCAAGCCAATTTGTACAACTCGCTGCGCGCCCTGCTGTCGACCCGTCGCAGCGGCGAAGGCGACGCCGCCGGCTATGTGCCGGCGACGTACAACCCCAACGTGGTACCGCTGAACCCGACGGAACTGCTGTCGGCCCTGTCCATACTGCAGAACCAGTCGCTGAGCGCGCAGAGCGCGGCGGAATCCGCCCAGGTCGCCCTGCGCGTGAAGGAAGAACTGCTGGGCCAGGCCGGCAAGCTGCGCGGCGAGAACGGCGCCAATGTCTCCGGCGCCGACGAGGACACCATCGACCTCGTCGGCATGCTGTTCGAATACATCCTGCAGGACCGCAACCTGCCGGCGCAGATGCAGGCCATGCTCGGCCGCCTGCAGATTCCCTTCCTCAAGGTCGCCCTGCTCGACAAGCACCTGTTCGCGCGCCGCACCCATCCCGCGCGCGTGCTGCTGGACAGCCTGGCCCAGGCCTGCGTGGGCTGGTCGGAGGAATCCGACCGCGACCGCCGCCTGTACGACAAGGTGAAGGAGATCGTCGAATCCCTGCTCAAGGATTTCGAGGACGACCTGGGCATCTTCGACCGCCTGCGCGTGGATTTCGAAACCTTCGCCGAAACCAACAAGCGCCGTGCCGAACTGGCCGAACAGCGCGCCAGCGAAGCTACCCGCGGCCGCGAGAAGCTGCTCGATGCGCGCCGCACCGCCGCGCGCGAGATCATGCTGCGGATCGAGAACCGGCCCATGCCGGACATGATCCGCAACCTGCTGTCGCGGCCCTGGGCGAATTATCTGGTGCTGGTGCTGCTGCGCCAGGGCGACGCTTCGGACGAATGGCGCCATGCGCTGCGCTTTGCCGACGAGCTGATCTGGAGCGTGCAGCCCAAGCAGAACGCCGCCGAGCGCGAACGCCTGACCGCGGTGCTGCCGCAGCTGGAAAAGACCCTGCGCCACGGCCTGGCCACCGTCGCCTTCGACGAGACCGATGTGCGCCGCCTGATGCAGCAGCTGAACACGCTGTACCAGGCCCTGCTGCAGCCGGCCGCGCCGACCGCGGTGACCGAGGCGCCGACGCTGGAACTGACCGATCCGCTGCCGCCCGCCTCGCAGGAAGCCGGCGAGAGCGTGATGAGCGCGATCGCCGAGGAAGAACCCGCGCCCGCCCCGGCCGAGGCCCTGGACGAACGTTGGATCACCGCGGTGCGTGAACTCAAGGTCGGCACCTGGATCGAGTTCCTGGACGAGCACGGCGCCAAGGAGCGCGCCAAGCTGTCCTGGATCAGCCCGATCAGTTCCAAATACCTGTTCGTGAACCGCAAGGGCCTGAAGGTGGCCGACCGTACCCTGGCCCAGCTGGCCAGCGACCTGGCCGAGAACCGCGTCACCGTGCTGGAGGAAGTGCCGCTGTTCGACCGCGCGCTGGATGCGATCGTCGAGCGGCTCAAGACCACGCACGCGGCCAAGGCAGTGGCGCCCGCCGCGCCGGCGGCCAGCGCCGGCTGAACGAGGAAAGGTTTCCATGCGATTCGATCCGCCGTCCGCGGCGCTGATCCTGGCCGACGTGCGCCGCGCCCTGGCCGAAGACCTGGGCAGCGGCGACGCCACTGCCGAACTGCTGCCGCCCCAGGCCCAGGCCTCGGCCTACGTGATCACGCGCGAAGCCGCCGTGCTCTGCGGCCAGGCCTGGTTCGAGGCCTGTTTCCGCGAGCTGGACCCGCAGGTGCGGATCACCTGGTTCGCCACCGACGGCGATCCGGTGCATCCCAACCAGCGTTTCGTCGAACTGCGCGGCAATGCGCGCGCCCTGGTTTCGGCTGAGCGCTGCGCGCTGAACTTCGTGCAGACCCTGTCGGCCACCGCCACCGTCACCGCGGCCCATGCGGCCGCCGTGGCCGGCACGCGCACGCGTATCCTGGACACGCGCAAGACCATTCCCGGCCTGCGCCTGGCGCAGAAATACGCCGTGCGCTGCGGCGGCGGCAGCAATCACCGCATCGGCCTGTTCGACGCCATCCTGATCAAGGAAAACCACATCGCCGCCGCCGGCTCGCTCGCCGCCGCGGTGGCCGCGGCGCGCGCCAGTCATCCCGAACTGCTGCTCGAAGTGGAAGTGGAGAATTTCGAGGAACTGCACCAGGCCCTGGCCGCCGGCGTGGACCGGGTGATGCTGGACGAATTCTCCGACGCCGATCTAGGCCGTGCCGTGGCCGAAGTCGCCGGCCGCGCCCAGATCGAAGTCTCCGGCGGCGTCAGCCTGCCCCGCCTCGCCGCCATCGCCGCGACCGGCGTGGATTTCATCTCGGTCGGCGCATTGACCAAGCATGTGCGCGCGGTGGATCTTTCCATGCGCGTGGCGCTGGAAAGCCGGGATTAGGGATCGGGGACCGGGGATTGGCAAAAGCGGATTCCGCAACCGAGTGCCGAACCTGCGAACTTGCGAATTCCCGATCCCGGGCAACGGCCCCGGCCTCAGAACAGCCCGGCGAATTTGGCGCCGGCCACGGCCGCCACCAGCACGATCACGCCAATCGCTATCCACACGCCGGCGCCGGGACCGGACTTGGCCGGCGCGGCCGCGGCCGCGGGCTGCGGGTTAGGCTTGGCGGTTTCCATGCCGGGCGACATCAGCAGGAAGCGCACCGTGTCCAAGCGCAGCTCCTCGCCGGGCTTGAGCACGCCGCTGTGCACGCGCTTGTCGTTGATGAAGGTGCCGTTGGCCGAGCCCATGTCCTCGACCATCACCCCGTCGGGCAGCACCTGCACGCGGGCGTGGTGGCGGGAGATCTCGTCGCCGGGCAGGGCGATGTCGCAATCCTGCTGGCGGCCTATGGTCATGGTGCCGACCAGGGCGTAGGTCTTGCCGAAGGTCGAGCCCGAGACGCCGCGCAGCATGAACTTGGGCAGGGCCTGGCGGATGCGGGTGCGGCCGTCGTTGTCGTCGCTGGCCGAGGCCGGGCGCGCCGGCTGGGCGGGAGCGGGCTTTTCCTGCGCGGCCATGACCTGGCAGCCGATCTTGGCGAACAACAGCAGGTCGCCGGGCTTGAGCGCCGTGTCGGAGGTGACCTGGCGGCCGTTCAGCACCACCGTATTGCGCGGATCCGGCACGCGCACCAGGGCCTGTCCGTTGCGCAGATGGATCTCGGCATGACGCATTGCAATGCCGGGCGCAGCCAGGACGATGGGGCAATCGGCCGCCGTGCCTATCGCAGTGATGCCCTCGCCGAGGTTTACCGGTTCGTGCTCACCGTTCGGAAAAATAAGCTTCATTCGATCCAGCCCCTTGATCGTGTGTCCAGTACCCGTCCCCGTCCCGGGACGCGCTATCGCCGACAGCTTAGGCGGCGCGTATTGCAGCGCGCAAGCGAAGCTGCAAACGGACCAGGCTAGACAGAGCGAACACAGGTCCGAAGCAAGTCACTCGCAACCGCAGCCGGCGCCGGCTCAGGGCAAACGTGGCGGCGTTCAAGGATCGGCAAGGCTGTCGCGCGGAACTGCGGCCCTAGTACCGGGCGCAAGCCTTGGCGCTGCAGCGGACAGCCAGGCTCAGGCGGACGGTGTGCAGCGCGGCCGCCGCGCATGGCAAACCCGGCCGCGCCGGCGCTTGCCTGCCGCGAGCGGCCAGCGCCAACGCGGAAATCGCTAGCCCGGCAGCGGGCGCAGCGGAAATCCGCCACGCCGGCTTCTTCGGCTCGGCTTACTGCCCCAGTTCGCGCACCACGCGGAAACCCAGGCTGTTCAGCGCCACGTCGGCGCCTACGCTCTCGCTGGCGCCGGGCTGCTCCTTGTCCGGCGGCGACAGCCAGCTGCGGCCGCGGGCACGGCGTTCCGACACCCATTCGCGCACATTGCCGTCGATATCGAACACGCCGCTGGCGGTGGCGCCGTAGCGCCCCACCGGCGCGCTGCCGGCGAAGCCGTCGTCGCAGCTGGCGCCGGAGCGGGTGTCGAAAGCCTTGTTGAACTGGGCGTCGGCCAGGTTCGCGGCGGTGCAGGCATTGCCGCGGGCTTCGCGCACCAGGCTGTCGAATTCGGCCGAGCTCATCAGGCGATAGGTCTTGCCGCTGCGCTGCGACAGCCAGCGCACGTAGCCGCTGGCCTGGTCGAAGCTGACGCAGACCACCGGGTGCGAGTCGTCCTGGCTGATGTCCGGGTTCTGCCAGCCGCGCTTCTTGGAGCTGCGGAACACCGATTCGCGGTCGCGGCAGGACACTTCCTTGGCCGCGCCGGAACCGCCGTTGCTCCAGTAGCGCGCGAATTCGCCGCGGGTGACCTCGAAGCGGCCCACGGCGATGCGCCCGCCGGGCAGCACGACCATTTCCGGGCCCTGGGCCTCGCCCATGCGGTCGCGGAATACGAAGCCGGGCGCGCCTATCGAGGGCAGCTTGCGCAGGCCTTCCTGGGCTGCGGCATTGTTCGGATCCAGCGCCAGCGCCTTGTCGTAGGCGGTCTTGGCGGCGGCCTTGTCCCAGTCGGCGGCGGCGCGGCGCGCTTCCTCCAGCAGCGGACCGGCCAGCACGCTGCGGCGCTTGGCGACCTCGTCGGCCACCGGCTTGGCTTCCGGGATCAGCGCGGCGATTTCCAGCGCCTTGTCGAACTGGGTGCGCATCGTGGCCAGGTCGCCGCTGGCCTGGGCCTTGTTGCCCAGGTTGTAGTAGGCGCGCGCGGTATCGCTGATGCCCTGCTTGGCGCCCTTGTCTTTGGCGTCTATGCGCAGGGCCAGGCGGAAACGGTCCAGCGCGTTGGCGTTCGGCGGCGTGGTGTAGCGCTGCGCGGCCAGGTCGGCCTTGGCCAGGCGCACCAGCTTCGCGACCGGGTCTTCCACCGTCGGCACATCGGCCAGGTTGCCCGGCGTGCCGTCGTCCATCAGCAGCGGCGTGGGGCCGCTGGCCACGGGCACTGCCTCCGTGCCGGATTCGCCGGCCGCGGGCTCGGTGCCGGCGGTCAGGGCCAGGGGATCGGCCGGCGGCGCGGCCGCCGGATCCGCCACGGGCGGCGCCAGCGGGTCGGCCGGCGTACTGGCCGGTGCTTCGGACGGTGCAGCGGCCACGGCAGCGGACGGCTCCGTCGGCGCCGGAGCGGATTCGGCTGTCGCGGGCGGCGGTGCCGGCGCAGCAGCCGGCGGGTTCGCCGGCGCAGTACTGGCCGGCGTACTGGCTACCGCCGTACCGGCCGGCGGCGCTTCCGCCGTCGCCGGCGCATCCTTGCCGGACAGCCAGAAATAGCCGCCCGCACCGGCCAGGGCCAGTACGACAGCGGCCACGCCCAGCCACAGCAGGCCGCCGCGCCGCGCCGCGGCGGCTTCCGCACCGGGCTTGGGCGTGGCCGGCTTGGCCGGGATCGGACGTATCGGCGAGGGCGCCTTCGCGGCCGGCTTGGCCGCGGCGGCCTTGGCGGCGGGCTTGGGGGTTTCCGGCCGGCTCAGCGCGACCGTGGGCACGGCCTCGGCCGGTGCTGCGGCCTCGCCGTTGCGGCCGCGCGCGGCGGCCACGGGCACGGCCTCGACCGCCGCCAGCACCGCGTTGGCGTCGTGGTAGCGGTCCTTGGGATCCTTGGCCAGGCAGCGGTCGATCAGCTCCTGCCAGTGCGCCTGCTCCGGCGGCAGCCGCGGGATGGCTTCAAACACATGCGCATAGGCCACGGCGAAGCCGTCGGCGCCGTCGTAGGGCGGCTTGCCGGTAAGGCCATACCAGGCCAGCACGCCCAGGCTGTACAAGTCCGAACGCGCATCGACGTCGCCGCCGCGCGCCTGTTCCGGGCTCATGTAGTGGCTGGTGCCGACCGAGAAGCCCGTGCTGGTGATGCGGGTGGACTGGCTGGCAGCCAGGGCGATGCCGAAATCGGTCAGCACCGGGTTGTCGGCCGAATCGAACAGGATGTTGCCCGGCGCCACGTCGCGGTGCACGTAGCCGCGCTCGTGCGCATAGGCCAGGGCGCGCGACACGCCGATGAGTACACGCTTGAGTTCGGCTTCGTCCAGGCCGCGCTGGGCGCGCGCGACGAAATCGCCGCCGGGCAGGTACTGCATGGAGAAGTAATGCAGCTGGCTCGGCGTCACGCCGACATCGAACACCTGCACGATGTTGGCATGGGCCAGCGAAGCGAGGGTGCGCGCCTCCTGCAGGAAGCGGCGGGTGAAGGTCGGGTCCGCGGCCAGCGCCGGCGACATCACCTTGAGCGCAACCTGGCGCTCCAGCGAAGTCTGCACCGCGAGATGCACGCTGGCCATGCCACCCTGGCCGATCTCGCGCTTGATCTGGTAACCCGGTATTTCGATCACGGCCTACGCACTCCCCTGTACTTGCCGACAGCGCCGGAGCGACATTGTAAGGACAGTGACGGGGCTTGTGCGTCGACGGTGCCGCATCATTGGTGCGCAGCGGTTCGCGTCCGCCGCAGCGCAGGCGGCGCGGCCGAAGCTGAACCGCGCGGCGCGTTTCGATGCGGCACGCACCGGAGGCGCGCCATCCGCCGCGCAACTCGCCGCCGGACCTGGCCGCAGTGCGCGGCGAACCCCGGGAATCGGATTCCACCGCCGCGGCCGGCGGTTGAGTTTCCGCCGCGGCGTCACCACACTGCGGCGATGATCGAATCCATGCTGCTGTTCATCGTCGTCAGTGCCTGCGCCCTGTTCTGGCAATACTCCCTGCGCGCCCGGGACCTCGCCGTGCGCGCCAGCCGCCAGCTCTGTGCCCGCGCCGGCGTGCAGTTGCTGGATCAATCCGTCGGCCTGCGCCGCCTGGCCCTGGTGCGCAAGCGCGGCGGCGGCCTGGCGCTGCGGCGCCAGTACAGTTTTGAAGTCAGCACCAACGGCGCGGACCGCCACCGCGGCAGCCTGTATTTCGAAGGCGGCCGGCTGGAGAACTTCAGCCTGCCGCTGCGCGCCGACGATCCGGCCCTGGCCGGCGTGGTGCCGCCGGTAGCCGTGCCGCCGGTTTCACGCCTGCACTGAAACGCTCATTCCGCGCCGTCGACCTGCGTCGCGCGCAACGCCTGCAGCAGCCTGGGATACAGCGCCTCGGCCAAAGCCTGCGCCGTGACACCTTTGCGGCAGTAGGCCCGTCGGTCGCGGATGTCGAAATACTCAGGCTCGAATTCCTCGGCTACAGCAGCATCAGCAAGGCCGGAAACCGAGCCGAAATACACATCCGGCGCAAACTGGAGCGGCTGTGGTTCCAGCGCGGCACGGCCGTCGGGATTTCCGCAGCTGCCCCAGCCGCCCTGGGCCAGCGGCTGCATTTCAAATCCCTGGTATTTGACCAGCACAGCCGCCTTGTCCGTCATGAGGACGAACAGCAGCGCGTGACGATGCTGCGCGAACCTCGGAAAACCGGAGTGATCGAAAATCCGGAAACGGATCGCCTCCTGCTCGATGCGCCCCTGCAACGGGACCAGCACGGTGTAGCTGGCGTCGTAGACCGCGTCCATCATCACGCAGGAGGAATCGCCGGCACAGGGGGCGGTCTTGTCCTCGGCAATACTTTCCAGGCGGCCGACGAAAGCGACCAGGCGGCTGGTCGGAATATTCTCGACAGCCGGCTCGGCCGCGGGTGGCAAGGAGGGCAACCCAGCAGCCAGACCAGCCTCAAACTCACTTGATGACCCGCAAATGCCCCCCCTTGCGCGCCGGCGTCTCCGCATCGCTGCCGCCGCCGGGCGGTGCCGGCGGAGCCGGCGGTGCGTCGTCGGCCGGGAACATCATGCCCTGGCCGTTTTCCTGGGCGTAGATCGCCAGCACCGCACCCAGCGGCACTTCGACGCGCTGGCTGACGCCGCCGAAGCGGGCGTTGAAATGGATCCAGTCCTTGCCCAGCTCCAGCCCGGCCACCGCGCGCATGGCGATGTTGAGCACGACACGGCCGTCCTTGGCCGCCTGCGGCGGCACCAGCACGCCCGGCCACGCCGCATCGACCAGCAGGTACGGCGTCAGGCCGTTGTCGCTGATCCATTCGTGGATGGCGCGCACCAGATAGGGGCGCTTGGAGGTCATGCCGGCGGCACCGGCTTCTTTGTCAGTCACGCAACAGTTTCTCGTCGGAAGTCAGGCTGCGGGTAAAGCCCGGATTGCGGAAGATGCGTTCGCCGTAGTCGGTGATCGCGTGCGCCTCCCGCGGCAGGCTCACGCCCAGACTGGGCAGGCGCCAGATCAGCGGCACCAGGGCACAGTCTGCCAGGCTCAGCTCGGGATTCAGAAAGAACTTCGCTGCCTTGAACAGGGGCAGCGCGCTCAGCAGGGCGTCGCGCAGGCGCTTGCGCGCGGCCTCGGAATTCTTGCCGCTGCCGGCGCACTGCTCCACCAGCGGCAGCCAGTCGCGCTCCATGCGCACTATGGCCAGGCGCAGTCGCGCGCGCGACAGGGGATCTATGGGCATCAGCGGTGGATGGGGATAGCGCTCGTCCAGGTATTCCGCCACCACCGTGGTCTCGTACAGCACCAGGTCGCGATCGACCAGGGTCGGCAGGCTGTGGGTGGGGTTGAGGTCGATCAGGTCTTCCGGCGGCCGCGCCGGGTCGACCAGGATCAGCTCGTAGCTCACGCCCTTGGCCGCCAGGATCAGGCGGACGCGATGGCAGTGGACGCAATCGCGGGCGGAATACAGCGTCAGAATCGTGCGCGAACGGGTGCTCAAGGCCATGCCTCTCCCCTGACACGGTGCGGCGGACGCTCCCCGCGTCCGCCTGCGCCGAATCTACTACGCGACCAGACGTTCGCCTAGCCGCCCGGGGAGCGGGCGGCGGAGCCTGCAGGCCCGCCGCCGCCCGGCATTCAGTGCACGTCCTTCCAGTATTCCTTCTTGAGCAGCCAGGCCAGGAAGGTGAAGAAGGCCAGGTACAGCACCACCCAGGCGCCGAGCTTGGTGCGCTGCAGCGCGGCGGGCTCGCCGACGTACTGCAGGAAGGCGGTCAGGTCGCGCACGGTCTCGTCGAACTGGGCCGCGGTCTGCGTGCCCGGGGTCTTCAGCTCCAGGCCCTCGACATGGGCTTCACCGCCGTCGTGCGCCGCGCTCATCTTGGCGTGCTGCACACCCTGCATCTCCCATAGCACGTTCGGCATGGAAGCGCCCGGGAATACCGTGTTGTTCCAGCCCAGCGGACGCGAGTGGTCGACGTAGAACGACTTCAGGTAGTTGTAGATCCAGTCCGGGCCCTTGGAGCGGGCTTCCAGCGACAGGTCCGGCGGCGCCTTGCCGAACCAGCGCTCGGCATCGGCCGCCGGCATGGACGAGACGATGGTCTCGCCGTACTTGGCGCCGGTGAAGTTCAGGTTGCCCATGACCTGTTCCTCGGTGAGGCCCAGATCCTCGCCGATGCGCGAGTAGCGCATGAACTGCAGCGAATGGCAGCCGACGCAATAGTTGAAGAACAGCTTGGCGCCGCGCTGCACGGAAGCAATGTTGTCGGGACGGGTGTTGGCCGCCGGCAACTTGCCGCCTCCGCTGCTGGCCAGGGCGGCTGGCGCGAGAGTGGTCAACGCTACGGCCAGCGTGAGACCCAGCTTGGTCATGGCGTTCTTAATCATGCGCGGGCACCCGCTCCGGTACAGGCTTGGTGGAATCGATCTTCGACCATATCGGCATGGTGATGAAGAACGCGAAGTAGATGAAGGTCAGCACGCGGCCGATGACGGTCTCGATCGGATCGGTGCCCGGACCGGCGCCGATTTTGCCCAGCCAGATGAAGGACAGCGCGAACAGGGCGAGCGCGATCTTGGAGATCCAGCCGCGGTAGCGGTAGGACTTGACCGGGCTGCGGTCCAGCCACGGCACGAAGAACAGCACGATGATCGCGCCGAACATGACCAGCACGCCGAGCAGCTTGTCCGGCACCACGCGCAACATGGCGTAGTACGGCGTGTAGTACCACACCGGCTTGATGTGCTCCGGCGTGACCAGCTTGTTCGCCGCGACGAAGTTGTCGTGCTCGAGGAACCAGCCGGCGAAGGTCGGCTCGAAGAACAGCACGAAGGCGCAGATGGTCAGGAAGAAGCCGACGCCGAACAGGTCCTTGACCGTGTAGTACGGGTGGAAGGCGATGCCGTCCAGCGGCTTGCCGCTGGCATCCTTCACCTTCTTGATGTCCACGCCTTCGGGATTGTTGGAACCGACTTCGTGCAGCGCGGCCAGATGCAACACGACCAGCAGCAGCAGCACCAGCGGCAGCGCGATCACGTGCAGGGCGAAGAAGCGGTTGAGGGTGGCGTCGGCGGGCAGGTAGTCGCCCATGATCCACTCGACCAGCGAGTCGCCGATCATCGGGATGGCACCGAACAGCGAGATGATCACCTTGGCGCCCCAGAACGACATCTGGCCCCAGGGCAGCACGTAGCCCATGAAGGCCTCGGCCATCAGCACCAGATAGATCAGCATGCCGAGCAGCCAGACCAGCTCGCGCGGCTTCTGCGCCGAGCCGTACAGCAGGCCGCGGAACATGTGCAGGTAGACCACGATGAAGAACGCCGACGCACCGGTGGAGTGCATGTAGCGGATCAGCCAGCCCCACTCCACGTCGCGCATGATGGTCAGTTCGACCGAGGCGAACGCCTGCGAGATGCCCGGCGCGAATTCCGCGGCGCTGGGCTTGAAATGCATGGTGAGGAAGATGCCGGTGAGGATCTGGTTGACCAGCACGACCAGCGCGAGCGAGCCGAAGTAGTACCAGATATTGAAATTCTTCGGCGCCCAGTACTCCGACATGTGCTTGCGGTACATGGGACCGAAAGCCTTGGCGCGGTAATTGAACCAGTCCTGCAGGCCGGCGACGGCGGCGTTGATACGGTTCTGCATCACGCGGCTCCTTCCGGCATCACGCCGATGATCAGCGTCTTGTCATCGGCGAAGCGGTACGGCGGCACCTTGAGGTTGGTCGGCGCAGGCACGCCGTCGAACACGCGGCCGGCCATGTCGAAGCGCGACTTGTGGCAGGGGCAGAAGAAGCCGCCCTTCCATTCCGCGTCGAACGGCTCGGGCTTGATCTCGCCATGGAATTTCGGCGAGCAGCCCAGATGGGTGCACACGCCGACCATGACCAGCCATTCCTTCTTCAGCGAGCGCTCGGTGTTCTGCGCGAACTTGGGCTGCTGATCCTCGTTCTTGGAATCCGGATCGCGCAGGCGCGAGTTCAGCGAAGGCAGCGCATCCAGCTGCGCCTGCGAGCGGCGCACGATCCACACCGGCTGGCCGCGCCATTCGGTGATGACCATTTGACCGACTTCGATCTTGCTGATGTCCTGCTGCACCGGAGCACCGGCGGTCTTCGCCTTGGCGCTGGGCAGCCAGGTCTTGATGAATGGCACTGCCGCTGCCAGGGCCCCTGCACCGCCGACGACTGCTGTCGTGGCCGTGAGGAACCGACGGCGGCCATGATTGACGCCTTCGTTCGCCATCCGGATCTCCGGTTCAATACTTGGGAATACGTTCGGGGCCGCCATATACGCTACGCCGCGGTGCCGGCGCCGCCGCGACGGGCGACGCGAAAAGCCGCCGCACCCGCTGCCGCTGCGCTGAACCGAAGTCGAAACTGCTGCCGGATCACCGGCCTGCGTGACGGCTGGCCCCAAAAATCGTGTTAGTTTAGCGACTGAACCGGCAGCGCACAATCAAACCTGCCGCCCGCTAAGGCACGTTGCAAAGCACTCGTGCATCCCCCTTGGACCGGTCATGAAACCAGCGTTACGGACGCTTGCCTTCGTCCTGCAGTTTGCCGTACTCGGCCTGGCTATCGCCTTCGTCGTCACCCGCCTCTGGCCGGATGTGCCCGCACGCCTGCGCGGCCAGGCGGAGCCGATGCCGGCGCCCCTGCCCGCGGCAGCACCGGCGCCGGCCGGCGCCGGCCTGGGCAGCGGCCCGGTCTCCTATGCGGACGCGGTCGCCCGCGCCGCGCCGGCGGTGGTCAACATATACGCCAATAAGGTGATCGCCTCCCAGCGCCGCCTGATCTCGGTGGATCCGGTCACCCAGCGCATGTTCGGCGGGGTCAGCGTAGGTCCGCCGGCCTATCGCCGCGAGCAGAGCCTGGGCTCGGGCGTGATCGTCAGCGCAGACGGCTATGTGCTGACCAACAACCACGTAATCGCCCGTTCCAATGACATCCAGGTACTGCTCTACGACGGCCGCATCGCCACCGCGCGCCTGGTCGGCGGCGACGAGGACACCGACCTGGCCGTGCTCAAGATAGAAGCCAGCGACCTGCCCAGCATGAAGCTGGACGAGGCCCCGCCGGTGAATGTCGGCGATGTGGTGCTCGCCATAGGCAATCCCATAGGCCTGGGCAAGACCGTGACCATGGGCATTGCCAGCGCGATCGACCGCCAGCTCGACCAATGGGCCTACGAGGATTTCATCCAGACCGACGCCGCGATCAACTCCGGCAATTCCGGCGGCGCCCTGGTCAACGCCCGCGGCGAGCTGGTCGGCATCAACACGGCCAACGTGCCCCAGCGCCAGATCGCCGAAGGCATCGGCTTCGCCATCCCGGTGGCCACAGCCAAGGGCGTGCTGGACCAGATCGTGGAGAAAGGCATGGTGGTGCGCGGCTGGCTGGGGGTGGAATACGGCCGCATGCCCATCCAGGCCGATGCCAACCTGGCCAGCATGGCGCGCGGCGCCCAGGTGCTGGCGATCTATCCGCAGAGCCCCGCAGCGCGGGCCGGGCTGCAGGTCGGCGATGTGCTGCTGAGCTTCAACGGCGAGGAAATCGATGATCCGCTGGAACTGCGCAAGCGCGAGGCCGCACTGGCGCCGGGCACCCGCGTACACGTGACCGGCCTGCGCGCCGGCATCGCCTTCGAGGCGGATGCGGAACTGATCCAGCGGCCGGTGCTCAACCGCGGCGTGCCGATCCCCACGGGCTGATCGTCACGGACTGACTGGCGCCTCGACGGCGCGGCCCCTGCGACAAAACACCGCAGGGGCCGCAGCCGGTGTACGGCGGTTTCAGTTGGCGGCGGTGTCGCGGTACCGGTCGCGCAGGGTGGATACGCGCGTGACGTAGACCTGGGTCTCGTCGAACGGCGGCACGCCGCCGTATTTGGTCACATTGGCCGGGCCGGCGTTGTAGGCGGCCATGGCCAGCTTCTCGTTGCCCTGGAAGTTCTTCAGCTGCATGGCCAGGTACTGGGCGCCGCCGCGGATGTTCTGGGTGGCGTCGAAGGGATTGCTCACGCCGAGATCGTCGGCAGTGCCCGGCATCAGCTGCATCAGGCCCTGGGCGCCCTTCTTGGACAGGGCATTGGGATTGAACGCCGACTCCGCGTGCACCACCGCGCGCAGCAGCGATTCATCGACGCCGAACTCCAGCGCGGCCGCGGCGATTTCCGCGCGAAAGGCTTCGCGATTGAGCTTGGTCAGCGAGAAATTGACCTTGGAATGCACGTCGCAGGCGAAGCAGGTCGAGATGTAGGTGAACAGCACCTGGTAGTTCCTGCCCTGCGGCCGGATATTCGTGTACTCGGTGATGCCGTTGCGCTTGTTGATCTTGTATACCGCACCGCGCAGCACCTTGGACGGTTCGGCCTTGGCCACTTCAGGCGCCGCCGGCGCCGGACTCGCCGGCGGCGTGGCGGTGGCATTGCCTTCGCTGTACTGCCACTGGCCCGGCTGCGGTGCAGCCTTGGCCGATTCGACCGAGAACGTGGGCTTGCTGATATCCGGCGCGGTGGCCTCGGTCACCGGCTTGGCCTTGGTCTCGGCATAGCTCGCCACCTGCACGCAATTGCGGTAGCCGGCCGGCTTGTTGGTGTACGCCAGTTCGCCATTGTTGCCGCTGCAGCGGTACAGACTGCCCGCGAACGCGGGCGAACCCAGCCCTGCTAACAGCAGCAGGGCCAGCCAGCGGACATGGCGATGGCTAAGGCGTGACTTCATGGATTCCCCAACTCATTGGCCCAAGTTTCTGACAGGAAAGGTGAAATTCCAAGACCACTTCGTCGGGTCGCGGTTCCCCGGCCCCTGGAAAGGCCCAGGAATCGCGCGTAAACTATCGAGTCCATTCGCTTTTTTGGTTCCCGCCCATGGCCGGCAAGCTGTTCATAAAGACCCACGGTTGCCAGATGAACGAGTACGACTCGTCCAAGATGGCCGACGTACTGGGCGCCGCCCACGGCCTGGAGCTGACGGAAAACGAGGCCGAGGCCGACGTCATCCTGATCAACACCTGCTCCATCCGCGAGAAGGCGCAGGAGAAAGTGTTCTCCCAGCTGGGCCGCTGGCGCGAGCTGAAGAAGGCCAACGGCAATGTCGTCATCGGCGTCGGCGGCTGCGTCGCCTCGCAGGAAGGCGAAGCCATCGTCAAGCGCGCGCCCTTCGTCGATCTTGTGTTCGGCCCGCAGACCCTGCACCGCCTGCCCGAGATGATCGAGGCCAAGCGCCGTACCGGCCGGCCCCAGGTCGACATCTCCTTCCCCGAGATCGAGAAATTCGACAAGCTGCCCGAGCCCCGCGCCGAAGGCCCCTGCGCCTTCGTCTCCATCATGGAAGGCTGTTCCAAGTACTGCACCTTTTGCGTGGTGCCGTATACCCGCGGCGATGAAGTCAGCCGCCCGTTCGACGACGTGATCGCCGAAGTCGCCGCCCTGGCCGACCAGGGCGTGCGCGAAGTGAACCTGCTGGGCCAGAACGTCAATGCCTACCGCGGCCCCATGCACGACGGCAGCGTGGCCGACCTGGCCCTGCTGATCCACGCCATCGCCCAGCTCGACGGCATAGGCCGCATCCGTTTCACCACCTCGCATCCGCTGGAATTCTCCGATTCGCTGGTGGAGGCCTATGCCAGCGTGCCCAAGCTCGCCAACTATCTGCACCTGCCGGTGCAGGCCGGCTCCGACCGCGTGCTGGCGGCGATGAAGCGCGGCTATACCGCGCTGGAGTTCAAGCAGAAGATCCGCAAGCTGCGCGCGGTGCGGCCGGACATCTCCATTTCTTCCGATTTCATCGTCGGCTTCCCCGGCGAGACCGACGCCGATTTCGACAAGACCATGAAACTGATCGAGGACGTGGGCTTCGACCAGAGCTTCAGCTTCATCTATTCCAAGCGCCCCGGCACGCCGGCGGCCAACCTGGACGACGACACTCCGGCGCAGGCCAAGCACGACCGCCTGCAGCGCCTGCAGGCCGCCGTCACCGCCCATGCCAACCGCATCAGCCAGGCCATGGTAGGCACGCGCCAGAGCGTGCTGGTGGAAGGCCCCAGCCGCAAGAATCCGAACGAGATGACCGGGCGCACCGAGAACATGCGCTACGTGAACTTCCCCGGCGACCCGCGCATGACCGGCCAGTTCGTCGACGTGGTCATCACCGAGGCGATGGCGAATTCGCTGCGCGGGCGCGTTGCGGTCTGAGGGGCGGGATTCGCAGCCCCAGGCATTGGCGTGCCTGGCAACGAATCCTCCTCCCCGAAAACCAGTCCCCGCGCTTCAACCGCGACACCCTGAACTGGCGATATTGCGCCTGGCCGCGTCGCTCAGTGCGCGCTCCCGCGGCAGCGCCGGCTGCAGTTGCGCCAGCAGCGCCGCGGCCGCAGCCAGCGATTCCGCCGCGGCATTGCACTGCCCCTGCGCCGCGGCGATCTGCGCGCGCACCAGCTGCAACAGCAGCAGCTCCTTGTTCGGCGCCGCATTGTCCGTGAGCAGCACGCTGGCGACGTTCTGCGCCAACGGCGCCGCGTCCACGATCTCGCCGCGCAGCAGGTGCAGACGCGCCTGGTGCAGCTCGAACACCGCACGCTCGGCATGGCCGGGAGCGTATTCCGCCAGATAGACCGGGCGCGCCGCGTCCAGGTGACGCTGCGCCGCGGCAGCATCGCCCAGCGCCAGCGCAGTCTCCGCCAGCAGCAACTCGCCTTCGGCGCGGCGCATGGGCGAGAAATCCGCCGGCGCGGCGGCGATGGCGGCCTCGGCGCGCTCCAGCGCAGCGCGGGCGCGCGGCAGATCGAAGGCGCGCAATGCGCTCCAGCCGCGCTGGCGCCAGAAGTTCTCGCCGCCGCCGGGGCGCAGCGGTGCAGCCGCCAGCAGCTGGTCGCCGCGCGCGAACAGCGCATCGGCCGCGGCGAATTCGCCCAGGCGAGACAGCGACCCGCCTACTGCGCCCAAGGCATCCAGCGCCGCTGCCGCATCCACGTCGCCGCGGGCGGCCAGCGCCTCGATGCGGGCGGCAGTCACGCGCAGATTGGCCGCATCGGCGGGGCGGTCCTGCACCGCCGCGAGCAGGCGATAGCTGCCCAGCTTGCCGGCGGTGCCCGCGCTGGCATCGCGCTCCAGCGCCGCGACCGCCGCGCGCAGCACGGGTTCGGCCGCCTGCGGCTTGCCCAGATTGATCAGGCCGTGGCCGATCTCGCTCAGCGCGCGCTGCAACAGGGCCGGGTCATCGGCGTGGTCGCGCTGCAGGTCCTGCGCTGCGTGCAGCAGGAACTCGCTCGCATGCGGATCGCGTCCGGCGTAGTGATGCGGATTGGCCGCGCCAAGCACGCCGAGCATGGCGTCGCGGTGCGACTGCGCGATACGCGCCTGCTGCGCCGCTTCGCGCGCCTCGCCCAGGGCAACCAACGCGCCCGCGCCCAGGGCCAGCATGCTCGCCGTCAGCGCGATCAGCGGCCAGCGGTAGCGCGCCAGCAGCAGGCGCGTCTGCGCACGCGCGCCGTCGATGCCGCTGCGCAGCGGCCGGCCGGCCAGCCAGTCGTCCAGGTCGTCGCTGAAGGCGGCCGCGCCGGCATGGCGCTGGGCCGGCGCCTTGGCCAGCGCCTTCTGCACGATGCGCTCCAGGCTGCCGCCGAGCGTTCGCCGCTGCACCGCGGCGTAGTCCGCGCGGCAGGCCTGCAGCAGGCTGCGCGGCGCATCGCGCAGGATGGCGGAAGTCCAGTCGGTCTGGCCAGCCTCGGCCGCGGCATACGGCGAAGCCTGCGCCAGCAGTTCAAACAGCAGCAGGCCCAGAGCGTAGACGTCGGTCGCCGTGGTGGTGCGTTCGCCGGCAATCTGTTCCGGCGCGGCATAGCGCGTGGTCAGCGCGCGCCAGGCGGTGCGGGTCTGATCGGCCTCGCCGTCGTCGAGCAATTTGGCGATGCCGAAATCCAGCAGCTTGGGCTCGCCGTCGGCACCGACGAGGATGTTGGCCGGCTTGATGTCCCGGTGCACGATGAGATTGCGCTGGGCATAGGCCACCGCCGCGGCCACGCGCGCCACCAGCGCGACGCGCGCACGCACATCCAGGCCGGCGCGGCGCACATGCTCGGCGATGTGCACGCCGGCGACGTATTCCATCGCCAGCCAGGGGCGCCCTTCCTCGCTGACGCCGCCGTCGAGCAGCCGCGCGATATGCGGATGTTCCAGCCGCGCCAGAATCTGCCGCTCCGCCAGGAAGCGCCGCGTGAGCTGGGCCGACAGCGCGCCCGCGCGCACCAGCTTCAGCGCCACGCGCTGCTCGAAGCCGCCGTCGATGCGCTCGGCCAGGAATACCTCGCCCATGCCGCCGCTGCCCAGCGGCTGCAGCAGCCGGAACGGACCTACCACGGCCGGCGCGCGCCCGCGCCCGCCGCCGTGCAGATCGTCGGCATCGACACGCTGCAGCAGTTCGCAGACCGCCTTATGCAGACCGGCGTCGCGCGCCGCCAGCTGGTGCAGATACTGCGCGCGCGCCGGTGCTTCCAGCTCGACCGCGGCATGGAAAGCCTCGCGCAAGGCGCCGAATTCGGCGGCGTTCATGGCGGCGTGAGGGAGTTCTGGCATCGGCTATGCCTACGTCGCAACGGCGCGGGAACTGACGTGTTTTTCACTCGCCCAGATACTGGCGCAGCCAGGCGCGGGCCATGGCCCAGTCGCGGTAGACGGTGCGCTCGTCCACGCCCAGCAGCACGGCGACCTCGCTCACTTCCAGGCCGACGAAATAGCGCAGCTCCACGATCTCGGCCATGCGCGCATCCAGCCCGGCCAGCGCGGTCAATGCCTGATCCAGCGCAGGCAGGTCGGTGCTCTGCTCCAGCGGCAGCGCCAGGGCCTCGGTGAACTCGGCGCGCTGCCACTGCCCGCCGCCGCGCTTGTCGCGCAGCTGGGCGCGGGCGCGGTCGATCAGCACCTGGCGCATCAGCTTGGCCGCGGTGGTGAACAGGTGCTTGCGGTTGGCGATGTCCAGGCTGCCGGTGCCGAGCAGGCGCACGAACACGTCGTTGATCAGCGCGGTGGGCTGCAGGGTCTCGTGGCCGCGGTTCACGCGCAGCTCGTGCGCGGCGATGCGGCGCAATTCGTCGTACACCAGCGGCAGCAGCGATTCCAGCGCCGCCGCATCGCCGTCCTGCCATTGCCGCAGCAGCTGGGTGACCTCGAATTCCTGCGGCGCCATGGCTCCCCCGTGCCGCTCCCCGCGGCCGCCGGCAGTCTAGCAGCCCGCTGCCGGCCGGCCCTTGGCGCGATTTGCGCAGCGGCTGTGCGCGAGTCGACGTTTCCGCGCCTCCAGTGCTGGCCCCGGCCTGTGCCGCCGCGCGTGGTGTCAGGCGTGCGCGGCGTTTGGCGTACGCGCTGGCACACGCCGGCCGCCGCGCCGGTCCGCCGCCACCTGTCCACGCTACGGTCCCTGCCCATGTCCCTGCCCAATCTTCGCCGTGTCTCGCTCGCCATCGTGCTGCTGAGTGCGTTGCCGCCGTTGCAGGCGGCCGAATGGTTCGTCTCCACCAGCGGCAGCGACAGCAGCGGTACCGGCTCCATCGGCCAGCCGTTCCGCACCGTCACCCATGTCGTCGATCCGGCCAATGCCATCGCCCAGCCCGGCGACACCATTACCCTGCGCGGCCCGGCTGGCAACAATGTGTACGACGAAACCGAAGTGCGCCTGCGCATTCCGCTGACCCTGCGCAGCCATCCCGGCGAATGGGCGCATATCCGCTGCCCCATCAACGTGCCCGACACGGTCTGCGTACAGATCGATCCGGAAGCGTCCGGCAGCCGCCTGTCGCGCCTGGAAATCAGCGGCGGCTACTACTACGCGGTATTCCTGCAGACCGACTGGTACCGGCCCGGCGGCGAGAGTCTGACTGGCGCTTCCAACGTCATCATCGAGGATTCCCGACTGCACGGCAGCGGCCGCGATGTCATCAAGATCACGCCCAAGTGCAACAACGTGACCATACGGCGCAACGAGATCTACGCCTCCGGCGCCAGCTATCCGCCCGGCACGCCGCCGGAGGAAAAGAACGCCGAAGGCATAGACAACGTCAATGGCGCCAACATGCTGGTGGAGGACAACTACATCCACGACACCGCCACCACCGGCGTGTACTTCAAGGGCGGCGCGGCGGACGCGCTCGTGCAGCGCAACCGCATCGAGAACGCCGGCGAGGCCGGCATCCTGGTCGGCTTCGACACCAGTCCCGAATTCTTCGACATCGCCGCCAATCCCGGCTACTACGAAGCCGTGCGCGGCATCGTGCGCAACAACATCATCCGCAATACCAACTATGCCGGCATAGGCCTGTATGCCTCGCGCGACGCGGTTGTCGCCAACAACACCCTCATCAACACGGCCCTGTCCGGCCACGCCGCGCTGTACTACGGCGTGACCTTCCAGGACTACGAGCCCGAAGCCGGCCGGCCGCCGAACAGCAATGCGCTGGTGCGCAACAACCTCGTCATCCAGAACGGGCGCGACTGCGTGGGCATACGCTATTCGGCGGAACTGGGCGGTCTGTCCGGCCTCAGCGGCAGTCCCGGCACTAATCACAATGCGTTCTTCAACACCGCCGGCGCGTGCAATTTCTTCGACCGCCGTCCCGGCAGCCCGCTGGGCAGCGGCGGCACGCTCGCGCAATGGCGCAGCGCGCTGGGCGGCGACGCGCAGAGCTTCGAGACGCCGCTCAGCCTCAGCGCGGACGGCCATCTGCCGGCCGCCAGTCCCGCCATCGACGCCGGCCAGACCCTGGCCCAGGTCAGCGACGATTTCGACCGCCAGAACCGCAGCGGCGCGAACGACATCGGTGCAGACGAACGCAGCGCCGATGCCATCTTCGCCAACGGATTCCAGTGAATCCCCGGGCGCCGCGGCGACACCTACAACAAGCACCCGTGACTTCCTTCCTGTCCGCCCGCAACGCACGGCGGACAGGAATGAACGCGCCCCAAATCGTTCAGTATTTCCCCGGTGCTTGGTTCAGCTCGATTTGCCGATAGTCGCGCAGCCCGGCGGGAGCGCGCCCCGCCGCGGCATTCCCACAGCACAAAAACAGGAAACGCGATGAACAAGATCTTCGTGACGGCAGCGGCGCTGACCATCGCCGCGGCCGCGGCCTATTCCTCCAGCGCGCGGGCCGACGGCTTCTTCGTCGACGGCCGCTTCGGCCGCTCGGATTTCGACAGCTCGGGCAAGGACACCGCGCTGGGCATCAACGGCGGCTATCGCTGGGGCGCCTTCGGCCTGGAAGGCGGCTACATCGACCTGGGCAGCTCCGATGCCGGCGCCGGCCGCAGCAACATGGGCGCGTATTCGGGCATCGATCTCAAGGGCTGGACCGCCGGCGTCAACGGCCATTTCAACCTCAATCCGAACTGGTATCTGTCGGCCCGTGCCGGCGTATTCCACTGGAAGGCCGATGTGGACCTTTCCAACAATCCACGCAACGCGAAGTTCAACGGCAACGACTGGTACGCCGGCGTCGGTGTCGGCTACGACTTCAGCGAACGCTTCGGCGTGGGCCTGAACTACGACCGTTACCGCGCCGGCAAGAACGGCTTCGACTTCGGCGCCGACACGGTCAGCGTGAATACCGAGTTCCGTTTCTGAGTAAGCCGCTGCGCCGCTGCGCCGCGGGGCCGCGACGGCCCGCGGCGCACGCCTCAGCCGTCGAAACCGTCGCGGAACAGGCGCAGCGGCAGGCCGCCGCCGGCTGTGGTTTCGCAGCCGGCCTGGGCGTCGTATTCCACTGCGCCCACGTCCGGCAGGCCGTCATGGCGCAGGTTCGTGCAGAAATCGTTCGTCACCTGCGGTTCCGCCACGCCCAGGTCAACGAAAGCCGCACCGTCGAGCAGGCGGAAATCCGCCGCCGCCGGCGCCTGGAACCAGGCGCTGAAATTCGCCGGGCTGACGCCGGCGAGGTTGCCCGCATTGGTGCTGCTGCCGCCGTCGCGCAGGCGGATCGCGCCGGCCAGCAGGTTGTTGCGTATCTCCGCGGTCGATGCGGCGAAGCGCACATCGATGCCAGTAGTCGCGTACAAGGTGTTGTGCAGCAGGCGCGTGTTGGCCGCCTTGTTCAGATAGATGCCGACATCGTTGCAGGACATCACCAGGTTGTTGCGCATGACGCCGTTCTGGTGCTCCGGCGTGCAGGAACCATCCTCGCAGATGGAATTCGGCGAAGTACCGCCGCCGCCGAAGGAAAGCCCCAGCCGTACGCCGCCGGAAAACTGCTGGCTGCAGCGCACCAGGTTGCGCTCGAACAGACCATCGCGGGAATTGCCCTTGAGGAAGGCGGCATAGCTGATCGTGTCGCCGCCGCCTTTCTGGAAATCGCGGAAGGTATTGCCGCGCACGATCCAGCGCCGCCCGCCGACCACGTCCAGCTTGGTCACCGGATTGGCGGTATTGCGCGCACGGCTGTCGTAGAACAGGTTGTATTCGATCAGCGCATCGTCCGGGTAGACATAGGCCGCGCCGGACTGCACGCCGTTGGCCTTGAGCTGGGCGTTGAAATCGCGCAGCACGCTGTCGCGCAAGGTGAAGAATTCCGCATTGCCGAACAGGTGGATGGCGTGCTCGCAGTTGGAATCCGTGGCGCAGGCGCCTTCGATGTCCAGGCTTTCCAAGGTCCAGTACGCGCCGCTGACGCGGAAGCCTTCGGCAATGCCGCCGGGGGCGAAGCGCAGCAGCACGCTGCGCGGCGCGGCGGCGCGCAGGCGGATGGGCTGCGCGGCGGTGCCGTTGACGCTGCAGTTCAGGTTGGAATCCAGCGCATAGGTACCGGGCGCGAGCACGATATCGTCGCCGGGTTGCACAGCGAGCAGTGCCGCGCGCAGCCCGGCCACGTCGCCCACCGGCACCAGCCGGGCCTGGGCCGCACCGGCGCAGAGCCCGGCAATCGCGATCGACACCGCGGCAGTCCAGTGCATGGCCATCTCTCCCGGAAAAGTCCGCCGTACGCGGATGCCGCGCCGATTATGCCGCCGGACACCGCGCCGCATCCGTGCGCCCTGCACAGTGTCCTGCCGCCGTTGCTGGCAAGCGGCGGAAGCTGGCGCTACCCTGCCCGCCCTATGCCCCATACCCATCTCGATTTCACCCTGGAACCGGACCAGACCGAGCGCCTGGCCAACCTGTCCGGCCCGTTCAACGAACACCTGCGCCAGATCGAACTGCGCCTGGGCGTGACTGTGGACAACCGCGGCAACATCTTCCGCGTCAGCGGCGAGGAAAGCCATGTCGCCGCCGCCGCGCGTCTGCTGCGCCAGCTCTACGCCGCGACCGAGGACGAGGTGCTGGATGCCCACCGCATCAACCTGTTCCTGCAGGAATCCAACGTCGCCGCACTGGACGAGGCCGCCGCGGCCGGCGCCCAGGATGTGGTGATCCGGGTCAAGCGCGGCACCATCAAGGGCCGCGGCCCCAACCAGGCGCGCTATCTGCACGCCATCGCCACACATGACATCAATTTCGGCATAGGCCCGGCCGGCACCGGCAAAACCTACCTCGCCGTGGCCAGCGCGGTCGATGCGCTGGAAGACAACCGCGTGCAGCGCATCATCCTGGTGCGTCCGGCGGTGGAGGCCGGCGAGAAACTGGGCTTCCTGCCCGGCGACCTGACCCAGAAAGTCGACCCCTACCTGCGCCCGCTGTACGACGCGCTGTACGAGATGCTGGGCTTCGAGAAGGTCGCCAAGCTGATCGAGCGCAACGTGATCGAGATTGCACCGCTGGCCTACATGCGCGGCCGCACGCTCAACGATTCGTTCGTGATCCTGGACGAAGCGCAGAACACCACGGTGGAACAGATGAAGATGTTCCTCACCCGCATCGGCTTCGGCTCGGTCGCCGTGGTCACCGGCGACGTGACCCAGATCGACCTGCCCAAGCAGGTGCGCTCCGGCCTGCGCGACGCGATCGAGGTACTGCGCGAAGTGTCCGGCATCAGTTTCTCGTTCTTCACCGCCAACGACGTGGTGCGCCATCCGCTGGTGCAGAAGATCGTGCGCGCCTACGAGAAGCACGCCGACAAATCCGGGAGTCCCTCCGCATGAAGTCGTGGATCGCCGCCCTGCTTGTCTGCGCCGCCGGCACGGCCCCGGCGCAGACCCTGAGCAGCCCGGAAAGCGTGGAATTCCATCCGCGCAGCGGCCGCCTGCTCATCAGCAACACCAGCGGCGGCAACATCCTCGCCCGCGACGGGGCCGGCACGCTCAGCCTGTTCACCAGCGATCCGAACTCGCCCTACGGCATCGAACTGCTCGGCGGTGTGCTCTACGTGCTCGATTCGGGCTTCCTGCGCGGCTACGACATCGACAGCGCGGCGCGCGTGGTCAACCTGCAGATTGCCAATGCCAGCTTTCTCAACGGCATCACTTCAGATGGCGTGAGCAAGCTGTATATCAGCGACTTCAGCTCCAGTCCGAAGATCGTCCAGGTCGACGTCAGCGATATCGCCGCGCCGGTACAGTCGGTGCTGACCACCTTGACACCTACGCCCAACGGCTTGGTCTACGACCGCATCGGCCAGCGCCTGCTGATCGCGACCTGGGGCTCGGCCCGCGTGCTCAGCTACGACCTCGTCGCCGGCGGCACGCCGACGACGCTGATCAATGTCACCGGCTACAGCAACATCGACGGCATCGCGCTGGACTGCAACGGCTCGCTCTACGTCGCTGCCTGGAGCTGCCCCGGCGGCGGCGGCTGTCTGCGCCGCTTCGATCCGCCGTTCACGCTGGCCTCCGCGCCGGTTGCCGAAGGCGGCGCGCTGACCGCACCGGCGGATATCGATTTCGGCGCGCGCAGCGGCCAGATCGCGATTCCCGAATCCAGCGCCAACCGGGTGACCTTCGTGCAGACCAGCTGCCCCGCCAGCCTGTTCGCCGACGGCTTCGAACGCTGATGGACCTGTCCCTGCATTTGAGCCGCGCGCCCGGCCTTCCCGCCGCCGGCATTCCGCGCAGCGACAGTTTCCAGCGCTGGGTGCAGGCCGCGCTGCAGGTCGCGCGCCGGCGCCGCGCCAGCGAACTGGCCATCCGCCTCGTCGACGCCGCCGAAGGCCGCGAACTCAACCATCACTATCGCGGCCGCGACTACGCCACCAATGTGCTGTCCTTCCCCGCCGACCTGCCGCCCGGCCTGCGCCTGCCGCTGCTGGGCGACCTGATCATCTGCGCCCCCGTAGTTGCTCGCGAAGCCGCCGAACAGGGCAAGCCGCTGCGCAGCCACTACGCGCATATGACCGTACACGGCGTACTGCATCTGCTGGGCTACGACCACATGGCCGACGCGGAAGCCGAGCGCATGGAGGCGCTGGAGCGCAAGGCGCTGGCCGGGCTGGGAATTGCCGATCCGTACTGAGTGGCCGGGATTCGGGATTCGGGATTCGGGATTCGGGATTCGGGATTCGGGATTCGGGATTCGGGATTCGGGATTCGGGATTCGGGATTCGCAGGGAGTGTGCGGCGGAATCCGGAGTTTCCGGCAAGTGAGATTTGCCGGATTTCTTCGAGAAAAAGCGGGAAGCTCCCCTCTCCCCCAAGCTCGCTTGGGGGAGAAGGCTTTTTGGGCGGCCCGCAAAATCAATCGCGAGATCGCCTTCCAGCCATCTCAGCATTCAAGCATTCAAGCATTCAAGCATTCGAGCCTTCAGCCTTCGAGCCTCGCAACCATCGCAGCATTCCGGCCATCGCAGCATTCCAGCCATCTCAGCCTTCTAGCCTTCAGCCTTCAGCCTCGCAACCATCTCAGCCTTGCAACGCAACACGAAACTCACGCAACGCCCGCGCCTGCAGCTCCGCCGGCCCGGCCAGCAAGGATGTCGTCGCAAGCCCTATGTCGCAGCCGTCCAGATCCGTGACCGCCGCGCCGGCCTCGCGCAGGATCACCACCAGCGGCGCAATATCCAGAATATTCAGATCCGACTCGATCACCAGGTCGATGCTGCCGCGCGCCAGCAGGTGGTAGTGCAGGAAATCGCCGTAGCCGCGCGTACGGCCGCAGCGCTGCACCATACCGGCCAGCGCCTGCCAGCGCGCATCGCGGCTCAGCGTCTTGACGTTGCCGAAGGAAATCGCCGTCTGCGGCGTGAAATCCGCGGCACCGGAGACCTGCAGGCGCGTGCCGTCGAGCCAGGCGCCGCCGCCGCGGCGGGCCCAGGCCAGTTCGCCGTATTCGCTGGCATGGGATACGCCCAGCACCAGTTCGTCGCGGTACATCAGCGCGATCTGGGTGGAGAAGAACGGATAGCCGCGCACGAAGCTCTTGGTGCCGTCGATGGGATCGATCAGCCAGAGAAATTCGCTGTCGCCTTCGCGGCCTTCCTCTTCGCCGTAGTAAGCGTGATCGGGGAAGGCGGCGCGCAGCACCTGCTTGATTGCCGCCTCGGCTTCGCGGTCGGCGACGGTGACCGGCGTCTGGTCGGACTTGATCTCGACTTCAAAGCCGGCGTGGTAATAGCGCCGGATCACGCCGGCGGCGGCTTCGGCCGCGGCGCGGGCGATGCTCAGCGCGTGGTCGAGGAACTCGGGGCTGGGCTGCATGGTGGTAGCGACCTCAGAACAGCTTGAACAGCTGGCCGTGGATCTTGAGCAGGCTGCTGCCGTCGGGCTGGATCTCGCCGATATAGCGCAGCGCCTCGGTGACCTGCGGATCGTTGTTGCGCGCGACCAGGCGCGCGGTGGCGTTGAACTGGCCGGACTGCACGGTGAACTGGCCGGCGATCTCCAGATTGCTGCTGCCGTCGTCCTTGACCGTGCCGGCGATGCTGCCGTCGGGCTGGGAGGCGAATTCAGCGATCATCTCGCCCAGGCGCGCCTCGGCCTCGCCGCTGACCGCCGCCTCGCGCCAGCGCGCCGTGCCACGCGCGCCGCTGACCCAGCCGGCGGCAAGCCGCGCCTCGTCCAGGCGGCCTTCGATGCGGCCGTGCAGCTTGAGCGAGGGAATATCCAGCGCCGGTGCGGCCAGCTCGGCCGGGAAGGCGAAGTCCATCGCGCGCACCAGCACGCTGCCGTCGCTGTCGCGGGTGAGATCGCCGTCCACGCGGATCGCGCCGCCGCTCAGGCCCACGCGCGCGGCAACCTGGCGCAGCAGCAGCGGCGTCTTCTGCACCGACCAATCCAGCGCGCCCAGCGATGTATTGAAGGCCGACACCGAGGCGGCGCGTCCCTTCCACACCGTGCCGGACACACCGGACAGCTGCAGCGGCCCCAGGTCGGGCTTGAACCAGCGCAAGGCCAGGTCGGCCGGCAAGGTCCAGGCGACTATGCCGCCGATGGCAGCGAGGACGAGCAGCAGCAGGAACAGGCGGCGTAGCAGTTTCATGGGAAATTCGGGATGGAGGATTGGGGATTCGTGTCGGGCGCCGGGGCTGCGGCGGTGCGGCGCGCAGACAGCATGCACGCTACCCATTTGCCGGTTTGTGGATTCGGCAACATCATCGCATTGCCGGCAAATTCCCGCGCCGGGCCGCGCCGCGCGGCGAACCCGCCGATCATGGCTCTTCCAGTGTTACGCGGGCGTTGACCCGGCCGTCGCCCTCGGCGCGGTCGGCGGAGAAATCCGTCGCGACCACGCCGAAATCGCGCGCCAGGCCTTCCAGCCAGTCGGCGACGGCGTCGAAGGACGCGCCTTCAAAGCTCACGCGCACGCTCTTGGGGCCGACCGGCTCCACGCGGCGCAGTTCGTTGGCCAGCTGGGCGCCGCGCGCGGTGGCGTCGGCCAGCGCCAGCAGCGACTTGCCCTGGCGCTCCACCTTGGCGCGCGCGCCCTGGCCGCGCAGTTGCACCACGCGCGCGGCGTCGCTGCGCATCTGCTCCAGGTCGCTGCGCTGGGATTCCACCCGCACGCGCAGCTCGGCGCGCGAGCGCTGCAGCGGATGCCACACTAGCGCCCAGACCAGCAGCACCGCGCTGAGCACGCCGCCGATCAGCAGCACCTGCCGTTCGCGCGGCTCGCGCGCATTCCACCAGGCCCGCATCATGGCGTGGCCCCGCTCAGGCGCATGCGCCCGTCCACGCCGTTCTGGCCGGGATTGGCCGCCGTCAGCTCCACTTTCAGGCCCGGCAAGGTAGCCAGGCGTTCGCGCAAAGAATCCAGCGTGGGCACGTCGGGCGCAGTCACCGCCAGCTCCAGCACACCGTTGCGGAATTCCATGCCGCGCGTGGTCAGGCGCGTAGTCGAACCCAGCACCGGCGCGATCTGACCCAGGGTGCGCAGCAGGCCGCCGCTGGACTCGCCGCCGCCCAGGCGCGCCAGCGCACTCTTCATCAGCGCCGGCGGATCGCCCGCGACTTTTTCCATTTCCGGAAAACTCTGCACCAGCACGTTGCGCATGGCTGCCTCCAGCCGCGCCGACTCGCCGGCCAGCACCTGGCGTTCCAGCAACAGCTGGGCGAAGGCCAGCAGCAGCACGCCGGCGCCGGCCAGCGCGGCCAGCCGCCACCAGCGCGCCGCCGGTGCGCTGCGGTGGCGCGGGGCGTATTCGCCCTGCAGCAGGTTCAGCGGCAGCTCCGTGTCCAGGCCGCGCGCCAGCAGCACCAGCGCATCGCCCTGGCGCTCGTGATAGGCGCGCGGAGCCAGCGGCAGCGCCTGCGGCGGCTGGAAGCGGGTATCGAAGACTTCGATCTCGGGCAGGTTGCCGTCGTCGGCGAACTCCAGCCATTCGGCCAGCAGGTCCGGCTCCATCGCCGCGGCGCGCCAGGGCCCCAGGCGCAACTGGGCATTGCCGCTTTCGATCAGCAGATGGCCCAACGGCAGGGCCAGCGATTCGGGAAACAGTACATCGGGGTGGACGCCGGCCGCGGCCAGTTCTTCCAGCCAGCTCTTGAGCCGGCGCCGCGCCACCGCGGCCACGCCGACGGTAGGCCCGTCCACGCGCGCGGCCAGGGCGAAATGCAGTTCTTCCACCGGCTGGGCGAGCTGGTCTTCCAGCGCGTAGGGCACGGCCTTCATCAGCTGGGCGCGGTTGCGGCTGACCGCCGGCGCCTCCAGCAGCACCACTTCGGTGGCCGGCACCAGCACGATGACCTGCTGCGCCCGCGCCAGTGCCTGGGCGGTGGGCAGCCCCGCCGTGGCGGCGCTGGCGCCCGGCGCCAGCCAGGTATGGCGCCCGGAGGTTTGCAGGCGAATCAGCAGACGTTGCGACATACGGCCAGGGGCGAAGGGGATCGCGGGATTGTAGCCTAGGCGTGGGATCGGGGATTCGAGACTGAGGATTCGCGACAAGCCGCCGGAATGTCGGCGCGCTCACAGATTGCGCAGCCGCTCCGGGCGCACCACTCCAGGCTCACTACTCCGGAGTCAGCCCCAAGGGACAACCGCTCCGACCAGCGCGCCACGTCGCTCGCGCCGTCGCGGATCCCGAATCCCCAATTCCAGCTCCTACTCCCCACGCGCCCGCTGCAGCACCCGCACGCCGCGCTGGCCGCGCTCGATCAGGCTGGTCGGATGGAATACCAGCCCGTCCAGCTCGATCTCGCCGCGGGCGACGAAGTAGTCGCTTTCAGTGCCCAGGCCCAGGTCCAGCGTGGGCTGCAGCGGGATCAGCTTGGCCAGCTCCTGCTTGAACTCCATCACGTTGCTCCAGCGCGCCTGGCCGTCGTTCCACAGGCGCCGCGCCATTTCCTCGGTGATGCGCGCGTCCAGCGACTGCAGCACCGGAATGCTGGCGGTGTTCACATTGAGCAGGCTGCGCGGCGGCAGCGCGCACACATGCGGCTGCAGCGCGGCGTAGACGCGGCTGTCGAAGCCCTGCAGCAGGCGCAGCTCGGAGACATGGCTGAACTGGCGGTTGGCCGCCCGGTAGGCCGGCAGCGCGCCGGCGTAGACGCCATCCTCGGCGCCGCTGCCATGGCCGCCGCTGCCGCCGGGCTCGCCGTCCTTGTCGATCCAGTCGACCACTACTTCGGTCAGGGTCGGATCCAGCCGCAGCGCCGTCAGCAGGCGGCTGAAGCGCGCACGCCACTCGGGCTGGCTGCTGTCGCCGGAGACCAGGTTGTTGAGATTGAAGCAGCCGTTCTGGTCGCGCAGCTGGGCGGTGATGCGGCCGCCGGGCACCGGCGTAGGCGGCAGCGGATTGGCCCAGATATCGCTGTTGTTGTCGCCGCCGCCCTGTTCGGCGTCGCGCAGCAGCACGCGCGCGGCGTATTGCTCCAGGCCGCGCGCATAGGCATCGGCCTGCTCGGTGCGCAGCAGGTTGCGCGTGCGCGCCGCGGCCAGTTCGCCGCGGTCGAGCAGGCCGGCGATCAGCACCGTGGCCAGCGCCACCACCAGCAGGGCGATGACCAGGGCGACGCCGGACTGGGCGCGGCGCATCAGTTGGCCGCCTGTACGGCGGAAGACGGCAGCTCGATCAGGCGGCGGATCTCGCCCACGCCGTCGATGTCGAGGCGGAACTCCACCGCCCGCGGCAGCGCTTCGGGCGCATCGTCGCGGCGCGGCCAGGCTTCCAGCCAGTTGCCCTGGGCGTCCATGTAGCGCAGCTGGAAACGGCGCAGGCGGTCGCGCAGCTCGCTGAACTCGGGCAGGCTGCCGGCGGCGCGGTCGAGCACGGCGAAACGGCCGCGCTTGAGGGTCTTGCCGTCCTGCTGGTAGATCACGCGCTCCAGCGCCGAGCGCGCCTCGATCAGCGGACTGGCATAGCCCAGCCGGGTCAGTTCCAGATGATCGCCGTCGCCGCGCAGCGCCGGCAGGGTTTCGCCGTAGTTGCCGCGCACGGGCCGCGCCACCGCGGCCTGCAGATCGCGCTCCAGCGCGCCGACGGCGCGCAGGGTGCGGCTGAAATCCTGCTGCTCGGCGACCAGCGCGGCGCGCGCGCGGATCACCGCGTTCAGCCCGCCCCAGGCCAGCGCCGACATGATCGCGAACACCGCCGTGGCGACCAGTACCTCGACCAGGGTGAAGCCCCGCGCGCGCGCCGCCGGCCTCATGGCGCGATGCTGTCGCCGGTGAAGCCGCTGAGCTGGGCGACCGGATCGCTGCGCTGGGCGTCGGTATAGACCTGCACGTCGAGGCGGCGGATCTGCGCATCCTGCGTGGTGGAAATCTGCAGCCGCCAGAACCAGGGCCGGCCGGCGTAGTTGAGCTGGCCGTCGCGGCGTCCCGCCTCGGGCAGGCGTTCCTTGAGCCGCGTCTCGCTGAGCACGTTGGCGGCGATCCAGCCGGCGTAGCTGCGCTCGCGCAGGCCGCTGAAATCGCGTGTGCTGACGCTGGCCGCATGCACCAGCGCGGTCAGCGCCAGGCTGAGCACAACCAGCGCGATCAGCACTTCGAGCAAGGTGAAACCGCGGCCGCTGCGCTCGGCCGGCGCAGCGCGGCGCGGCCGGCGCCGTGATTCAGCGCGAAGCATCGCGCCGCTCCCGTGTGACGCTGCCGTCGGCGGCCAGTTCCAGGCGCCAGCGCAGGTTGAGATCGGGCAGGCCCAGTTCCAGCCGGAACGGAGTCAGCTCGCCCGAGGCGAAGCAGACGATCTGCGGCCGCTCCGGCGGCTGCGGCGTGATTTCCACGCGCCGGCCGTCGCGGCTGAGTTCGGCGCGCAGGTTGCGCGGCCATTCGCGCCGGCGCAGTTCGCCCTTGTCGAAGGTTTTCCAGGTTTCGCTATTGGCCTGGCTGGGCGGGCCGGGCTGGGCAAACAGGTACCCGTCCTCGACCAGGCTCAGCCCCACCGGCTTGCCGCCGATCTCGGCGTGTTCGCAGGCATAGCCCAGCAGGGCCTGCAGGCGTTCCGCCTCGCGCTCCAGCTGGCGTTCGCCGCCGGCGCCGGACAGCGCGATGCTGACCGCCGCGGCGAGCACGGCCAGGATCACCACCACGACCAGAATCTCGATCAGGGTGAAGCCGCGCGGCGATGGCGGCCGGCGCCGCGGAGCCATGGTGTTCAGTTCTTCCAGTTACCCAGGTCGGCGGCTTCGCCTTCGCCGCCGGTCTTGCCGTCGGCGCCCAGGGTATAGACGTCCATTTCGCCGTGTGCGCCGGGCTGCAGATAGAGATAGGGACGGCCCCAGGGATCCTTGGGCACGCCATCGAGGTAACCGCCCTTGCGCCAGTTCGGCGCTTCCGGCGCGCCGCTGGGCTTGCTCACCAGGGCTTCCAGGCCCTGCTCGGTGGCGGGATAGACGAAGTTGTCCAGCTTGTAGGTGTTCAGTGCCGTGCCTATGGCCTGGATGTCGGCCTTGGCGCGGGCCACGCGGGCCTCGCCCGGATGCTCCATCACCCGCGGCACCACCACGGCGGCGAGGATGGCGAGGATCACCACCACGACCAGCACTTCGATCAGGGTGAAGCCGCGCGACAGGGCGGCGGTGGGGCGGGACGCGGTTCTGGCGCAGGTCATGCGGGGCCTTTGCTTGCGGCGGGACGAAATCGTCGCCGATCATAGCAAAGCCATGTCATCCTCCCTGCCCCGCTCCAACGCCGCGCTGGCCGCGCGCGACCTCGCCGTGCTCTGGCATCCCTGCACCCAGATGCACGACCACGAAACCCTGCCGCTGCTGCCGATCGTGCGCGCCGAAGGCGTGTGGCTGTACGACGCCGACGGCCGCCGCTACCTGGATGCGGTCAGCTCCTGGTGGACCAACATCTTCGGCCACCGCCATCCGCGCCTGGTCGCGGCGCTGAAGGAGCAGCTGGATACGCTGGACCACGTCATGCTGGCCGGCTTCACCCACGAACCCGCGCTGGAACTGGCCGAGGAACTGCTGCGCATCGCGCCGCCGGGGCTGGCGCGCGTGTTCTACGCCGACAACGGCTCGGCCGCGGTCGAAGTCGCGCTGAAGATGAGTTTCCACTACTGGCGCAACCAGGGCCGCGGCGCCAAGCAGCGCTTCATCGCGCTCAGCGGCAGTTACCACGGCGAGACACTGGGTGCGCTGTCGGTCACCGATGTCGCGCTGTACCGCGACACCTACGCGCCGCTGCTGCTGCAGCCGGTCTTCACGCCCTCGCCCGACGCCTACGCAGCCGAACCCGGCGAAAGCGCGGCCGACGTCGCCGCGCGCCGCCTGGGCGAATTGCGCCAATTGCTGCAACAACACGCCGCGCAGACCTGCGCAGTGATCGTAGAGCCGCTGGTGCAATGCGCCGCCGGCATGCGCATGTACCACCCGGACTACCTGAGCGGCCTGCGCGCGCTGTGCGACGAATTCGAGGTCCATCTGATCGCCGACGAGATCGCCGTCGGCTTCGGCCGCACCGGCACCTTGTTCGCCTGCGAGCAAGGCGGCATCACACCGGATTTTCTCTGCCTGTCCAAGGGACTCACCGGCGGCATGCTGCCGCTGTCGGCGGTGCTGACCACGCAGGATGTCTACGCCGCCTTCTACGCCGAATACCGCAGCGGCAAGGCCTTCCTGCATTCGCACAGCTATACCGGCAACGCCCTGGCCTGCCGCGCGGCGCTGGCCACCCTGGGCGTGTTCCGCGACGAACCCATACTGCAGCGCAACCGCGAACTGGCCGCCCATCTGGCGCGCACGCTGGAACCGCTGCGCGCGCACCCGCAGATAGCCGACGTGCGCCAGTGCGGCCTGATCGCCGCGGTGGAGCTGGTGCGCGACAGGCGCACACGCGAACCGTACCCGGCTGAGGAACGCCGCGGCCTGCGCGTGTACCGCCACGGCCTGGAACACGGCATGCTGCTGCGGCCTTTGGGCAATGTGGTTTATTTCATGCCGCCGTACGTGATTACGCCGGAGCAGATCGACGCCATGGTGGCGGTGGCTGCGGCAGGGATCGATCGCGCGACGGAATAGGCGGCGCTGTGTACCGGCGCGGCCATCTGCTGCCTGGCACGCTCCAACATCCGTTTGACTCGCAATCAAGAATGATTATCATTAACGAAACTTTGACCTCTCCATCCGCATAGCCAGCCGGTCATCCCAGGATGCCTGCCAGCCGCGTTCATTCGCACGCACAGGCTGACCGCTCTATGCCGCTTACCCGTCTTTCGCTTGCCATCGCAGGCGCACTTGCCGTTTCCGCCGCCCGGGCCGCTCCCGCGCCGGCGCCCGCCCCCGCCGCGGAAACCTACGACCAGCTCGAACGCATCATCGTCTCGGCCACGCTGGCCGCCCAGGCGGTCAAGGATGTCGCCGCCGAAACCACCGTGCTGCTGCGCGAAGACATGGACCGGCGCCTCAACCAGGATCTGCGCGACCTGGTGCGCTACGAGCCCGGCATCAGCGTGACCGGCGGCGGGCGCTTCGGCCTCAGCGGCTTCTCCATCCGCGGCCTGGACGGCAACCGCGTGCGCATCGAAGTCGACGGCGTCAGCGCGCCGGACGCCTTCGCCATCGGCAGCTTTTCCAATGCCGGGCGCGACTTCGTCGATCTGGACACGCTCAAGCGCGTGGAAATCGTGCGCGGCGCGGCTTCGGCCCTGCAGGGCTCGGATGCGCTGGGCGGCGTGGTCAGCTTCGTCACCAAGGACCCGGTCGACTACACCCGGGGTGCCGACGGCACGCATCTGGGCATCAAGGCGCTGTACGACAGCGCCGATCGCCAGTCCACCGAAAGCGTTACCGGCGCGCTGCAAAGCGGCCAACACGGCTTCCTCGCCGTGCTCACCCACCGCGACGGCCGCGCGCTGGACAATCGCGGCGAGCGCGATTCATTGGGCAGCATGCGCACCCGGCCCAATCCGCAGGAAACCGACAGCAACGCGCTGCTGGCCAAGTACGTCTACGGCGACGCGCAGAATTTCTCCCGCGTGACGCTGGACGCAGCACGCAACGATTCCCTCACCAATGCGCTGGATCAGCTCGGCCTGCGCAGCGTGGGCGGTGCGCCGCAGCTGTATACGCGCCTGGACGCGGACGACCGCAAGGAACGCGCGCGCCTGTCCTTCGACCAGAAATACCGCTGGGACGGCGGCTTCGCCGACACGCTGGCATGGCGCGCCTACGTGCAGACCAGCGAAACCCGCCAGGACACCTACGAGGACCGCTCCGGCTTCGCCAACGGCGCGCCGGTCAATCCCATCGCCCGCTACCGCCGCTTCGAGTACGAGCAGCGCGAGAACGGCGTCGAGGCACTGGCGCACAAGGAAATCGCCGCCGGCACCGCCACGCACACCTTGGCCTACGGCCTGGAATACGCCGGCGGCCGCATCCGCGAGCAGCGCGACGGCTTCCAGCGCAACCTGACCACCGGCGCGGTCAGCAATGTGGTCTCGCCCGACGTGTTCCCGGTGCGCGATTTCCCGCTCACCGACACCCGCCGCTACGCCGTGTTCGCCCAGGACGACATCCGCCTGCTCGACGGCCGCCTGCACTTGGTGCCGGCGCTGCGCTACGACCGCTTTGAAATCGATCCGCGCAATGACGCGGTGTTCAACGCCGACAACCCCGGCGTGAAGCCGGTGCAGCTGGACAGCGGCCATTTCTCGCCCAAGTTCGCCGCGATCTGGAACATCGCCGGCCGCTGGCGTCTGTACGGCCAGTACACCACCGGCTTCCGCGCACCGCCCTACAGCGACATCAATGTCGGTTTCACCAACCTGCAGTTCGGCTATACCGCCCTGCCCAATCCGGATCTCAAGCCCGAGACCAGCCGCGGCGTCGAGGTCGGCCTGCGCGTGGACGGCGACGCCGGTTATGCCTCGGTCGCGGCCTATCGCAACCGGTATCGCGACTTCATCGAATCCCTGGTCAATGTCGGCACCGATCCCGCCACCGGGCTGATGCTGTTCCAGTCGCAGAACATAGGCCGCGTCGACATCCGCGGCGTGGAAGCCGGCGCCGCGTTGCGCCTGGGGCATTTCAGCGCAGCGCTGGAAGGCTTCGAGATCCGCGCCGCCGTCGCCAGCGCCCGCGGCGACGACCGTGTGCGCAACGTGCCGCTCAGCAGCATAGAGCCGGTCAAGGGTGTGCTCGGCCTGGCTTACGAGGCGGAAAACTGGAGCGCCGAGATCCTCGGCAGCTTCGCCCGCGAGAAGACGCGCCTGGCCCCGGCCGCCAGCGGCACGGCCTTTGCCGCGCCGGGCTACGGCGTGGTCGATGCCTATTTGAACTACGCCGCGCTGGACAACCTGACCGTCTACCTGGGCGTGACCAACATCGCCGACAAGCGCTACTGGGAATGGAACAGCGTGCGCAGCCTCGGCGCCATTCCCGCCATCGACCGCTACAGCGCCCCCGGCCGCGCCGCCAGCGCCGGCATCAAGCTGAGCTTCGACTGAGCCAGATACTGGAGAAAACTACAATGCGACATTTTTCGATACTGCTGGTCGCCGCCCTGACCAGCGCCTGCGCCGCCGGCGCTACCAAGCGCGCGCCGGCGCTGACCGGGCTGGCACCGGCCACGCCGGCACCGGCCGCTTACCAGCGCCCGTGCCAGGACGCGCCGGCAACGCCGGAACAGGCCTTCGACTGCGACCGCCGCAGCATTCTGGCTATGGTCGGCGATTTCCGCGTCAAGTTCGCCTTCGACGAAACCCTGGCGCTCAAGCCCGGCTACAAGCCCAAGGCGCCGCAACGCTCCGGCGGCGATGAATACGTGTTCGTGGCCGAGGACCGCGGCGACTTCATCGCCCTGCAGCACATCCTGGTCGCCGGCAGCGGCAAGGACGCCATGGTCATCAAGCACTGGCGCCAGGACTGGCAATACCAGCCGCGCGAGATCCTGGCCTTCCGCGGCAACAAGCATTTCGCCCTGCAGGCCGTGCCTGCGGAACAGGCCCGCGGCGCCTGGGCGCAGTCGGTCTACGAAGTGGATGACGCGCCGCGCTACGCCGGCGTCGGCCGCTGGACCCACGCCAACGGCATCGACGCCTGGACTTCGGACTTCACCTGGCGTCCCCTGCCGCGGCGCGAATACACCAAGCGCAACGACTACCAGGTACTGGGCGCGATCAACCGCCATACCTTGACGCCCGGCGGCTGGATGCACGAGCAGGACAACCAGAAGCTGGAACTGTCCGCCGACGGCAAGGTCACCGCGCTGGTACGCGAAGTCGGCATCAACAGCTACGAACGCACCGACAAGGTGGATTTTTCACCCGGCCGCGTCTACTGGCAGAAGACCGCTGCCTTCTGGGCCGAAGTGCGCAAGGCCTGGGCCGATGCGGCGCAGCAGCGGCGCGAATACGATCTTGCCCATATGCTGGACGAGCGCCCTCGCTTCGAGGCACTGTTCGACCTCGCCGACAAAGCCGGCAACGGCGAGACCATCACGCGCGCGCAGATCGATGCAGTGCTGGAGCGTGCGCTGGCCGGGCAGGCCGACGCCAGGCAGGCGCATGCCAGGCCGGCGGCGGCGGCCGCGGTGCACTGAATCCCGTATTGAAATCCGACTCGTTTTTTCCCGGCTGCTGCAGCAACGCAGCGGCCGTTTTTGCTGGGACGATTGACGGGACGGGCGATTCCGCCCTTGCAGGGATTGGCGCGGGCAGGTTGAAGCCGGACCCGCGGCCAGGACTGCCGCTCATCCGGACAGGCGTTGAAATTCAGCCTGTTTCTCCGCTTGCTGCGGGGACCTGGCGACCGGATTCGTTTCCGGCAATACGGAAGCACGACGACCGCGTGATGCCTGCCCGCACGGCTGCGCATCGAACCCGGTAACCGCACAGCCCGCCGCGCCGCCGGAGCTGGTCAGCGTGCAGTGAAACCGCACCGCTGCAGCGTATTTGCCAAAGCCGCCGGACCGCACTGACAATGGCAGGCCGTTCGTGAAATTCCTTTCCCATGCGCATTCCCCGCATCCACGTCCCCGTTCCGCTGCATGCCGGCGACGTCCTGCAATTGCCGGAACAGGCCGGCGAACATCTGGCCCGCGTGCTGCGCCTGGAAGCCGGCCACCCACTGGTCCTGTTCAACGGCGACGGCGCCGAATACGACGCCCGCCTGGCCGCGCTGGCCAAGCGCGGCGTCACCGCCGAAGTCGGCGCGCGGCGTGAGGTCTCGCTCGAATCACCGCTGCCGCTGACCCTGGTGCAAGGCGTGGCCCGCGGCGAAAAGATGGACTGGATCCTGCAGAAAGCGACCGAACTCGGCGTCGCGCGCATAGTCCCCGTCGTCACCGAACGCACCGAAGTCCGCCTGGACGAGGAACGCGGCAGCCGCCGCCTGGCCCACTGGACCCAGGTCATCGCCTCCGCCTGCGAACAATGCGGCCGCAACGTGCTGCCGGAAATCCTCGCCCCGCAGAAACTGATGCACTACTGCGCCAGCCTCACCCAAGCCGACACCGACGCCCGCTTCGCCCTGCTGCCCGAAGCCGAAGCCGGCCCACGCGCTATCGGCCCCCTGCCCCGCGGCGCCCTGCTGTTGATCGGCCCCGAAGGCGGCCTTTCCGACCACGACATCGCCGTAGCCCGCAACGCCGGCTTCCGCGGCCTGCGCCTGGGTCCGCGCATCCTGCGCACCGAAACTGCCGGGCTGGCGGCGATCGCGGCGCTGCAGACGGTGGCCGGGGATTTTGTCTGAGGGGATTTGGGTTCCGGTACGGGTACGGGTTCGGGTTCGGGTTCGCAGGGACTGTGCGGCGGAAGCCGGGGCTTCCGGCAAGTGGAATTGCCGGATTTGTTCGAGAAAAAACGGAAGCTCCCTCTCCCCCCAGCCCGCTTGGGGGAGAGAGCTGGGGTGAGGGGCGACGACCAACCCGCCTCGCCATTGGATTTTCGCCGAAATCTTCAACACACGAAGAGCCGGCGAACATCGAAATCCCACGCGACTGAAGCGTCGCCCCTCACCCAGCCCTCCCCCAAGCAAGCTTGGGAGAGAGGGTCGACGCCGGGGATTCGTAGGCATTTCGGCGGCCACCGGATGCAGCGGCGCAAATCAGCACGCCCACTCCGGTTTCAGCACAGATCGACCTCAGCCCAGATCAGGCACGAGCCGAAACTCCGGCCCTGAAACCAGCAATCAATAACGCTGTGACTTTCCCGCCGCTGCGGCCCGTGCAGCTGTCGCTGCTTTTGCCTTCGCTTCTGCGCACAAGGATGTGCGCCGCCTCACCAGGGCACCATCGCCCAACTCGCGCCCTAAGCGCGCTGCTTCAAAAACAAGCACCAAACGACGCCCAGCCCACACCCCAAGCTCCCGACACGCCGAATAAACTGCGCTCCCGGGCCAACCGTCCTAGGCTGCCAGCGCCTCCGCCATCAACATCTCGATCTGGTTCAAGTCCGGAATCACCGCCTGGTCATCCCGCACCAGCACCTGCGCCCTGACCCCCTGCGGATGATGATGCTCGTCGCCGGTCGGAATCAGCAGTTCCTGGCTGACCGTGGTCAGGCGCGGGAAGCCCTGCGTCAGCATTGCGATGAACGGCATCTTGGCGTGGCCGCCAATGGCCTTCAGCACCGCGACGCGGGCACCGGTGGAGCCCTCTTCGTGGGTGAGCCCGGAAAGAATGGCGAAGGAGAACAGCGGCAGGCGCCAGCCGCGCCAGGACAGCCGCCCCAGGATCCACTCCGGCGCATTGGCAATCTTTTCCACATTGGCAAAGGTGATGACCTCGGCCACGGTCGCATTGGGCAGCAGCACGCGGCCGTTGGTGATAGGGATGAGTACGCCACGGATTTCGCGGGGAGTTTCCATCATGGTCGTCAGGCCTTGCCGATGGCGGCGATGGTTTGTTTGGCCAGCTCGGCGGGCGAGCCGGTGAAGGTGACGATGCCGGCATCGCGGGCGCCGTCGACCATGGAGCTGATGACGCAGGTGTCCGGATCCTGCACCCAGATCTGGCCGCCCTTGCCGGCGAGGTGCTTGGCGCCCTCGATGGCGTCATGGGCCATGCCGGAGAAGATGATCGCGGTGGCGGCGCCCTCGAAGCGGTCGGCGATATCGCGCAGCACCAGGTCTATGGACGGGGTGTACGGCGAAGCCTCCGGCAGATGGGCCAGCTGGATCACGCCGTCGGCGTCGACCAGCAGGCGGTGCGTGGTCGGCACGACCAGCACTTCGCCATGGCTGACGCGATCGCCGTGGCCGGGCGCGCGCACGGTCAGCGGCGTGGCCTTGGCCAGCTGCGAGGCCATCAGTTCGAGGAACTCCGCGCCCATGTGCTGGGCCAGCACGAACAGGGCCGGGAAGCGCGCGGGCAACGCGGCGAGGTATTCGCGCACGGCCTCGGGACCGCCGATGGAAGCGCCCAGCACGATCACGCGGCGGATGGGCTTGGCCACCGCCGAGCCGTCCAGGCGGTGCTCGACGAAGAAGTCCGCCCGCGATTCCTGCGGCGCGACAGCTTCCTCCATCGGGATCAGGTCGAGCTTGAGCGTGGTATCGAAATCGAACTTGCTCGCATCGCCGCCCTCGGGCGCGAGGTAGTCCTGGGCGGCGACCTTGTCGACGGCGGGTGCGGCGGGCGCGGCCGGCGCGGCTTCGTCCGGATCGGATTCGACCACTTCCTCCAGCGTCCAGTTGCCGCCGGAGAGGAAATCTTCGGCCGACACCTTCTGCACCTTGGCCACCTCGGGTTTGCCCGCGTCCGCGGCCGGCGCGGCGTCCTCGTCGCTGATCGGTTCCAGCGAAAACTTGGACAGGTCGAACGTGCGCCCGCCCTCGGCTGCCGCCTCGCGCCGGGGCGCGGCGGGCTGGGCCTCGCGTGCGGTCGGCACCTTGGCGGCGAATTCGTCGGCCGCCGCGGAGGCGGCGCCGCCGGCGAAGGTGGCGTCGAAATCGACCAGCTTCTCTTCCTGCACCGGCGGTGCGGCCGGGGTGGAGCCGAACATGGCGTCGAGTTCGGCACCGAAGCTGAAATCCGGCTCGGTGTCGTCGCCCATCGCCGGCTTGATGCTGCCGGGATCCAGTGCCGCCTCGATGCCGCCGAAGGGATCGGTGCCGAAGTCGCTTTCGGAGAAGCCGAAGTCCGCGGCGGCATCCTGCGCTGCGCTGCGCGCCGGCGGTGCGGTGACCGAGGGCGGCGGCAGGTCCAGCGAGCCGAGGTCGAAATCGAAATCCAGCGATTCGGGATTGGTCGCCGCCGGCGGTGCGGCGTCGAGGTCCAGATCCAGGCCGAAGTCGCTGCTGGCCGCGGCGGCCGGTGCCGGCGGGCCGAGCGAATCCAGATCCAGGTCCAGGTCGAGATCGGCCCTTGCCGCCGGGGCGGCGGGTGCCGGAGCGAGATCGAAGTCGAAATCGAAGGCGTCGGCCTTGGCGGCTGCTGCGGCCGCGGCCGGCGGCTGCGGCAGTTCCAGCGTCACGGCCGCCGGGGACGGCGCGGCAGCCGGCGGCTCGACAGCCGGCGGTGCGGCGGCGGGGCCGAGCAATTCATCCAGATCGAAGCCGAAGCCGGCGGCGGGCGCCGCGGCGGCCGGCGGTGCGGCGGCGGATCTGGCCGCCGGCGGTTCCGGCGCAAACAGCGCGTCCAGCGCATCGGACAGGCCGCTCTCGCCGCCGAACAGCGCGGCGGCCGCGGCGTCCGGCGCGAAGGTGGCGCTGGGCGGCTGCGGCTGGGCTGCGTCGGGAATGCTGCGGGCAATCTTCTGTGCCGGCGACGGCGGTGCTTCCGCACCGGGCGGACGCGGCGGATCGGCCACTTCGGGCCGACCCATGATCTTGGCGGCGAGATGGCGCGACCAGCGCGCCTGTTCCCAGCCGGACAGTTCCGAGCTGACCTGGGCGTCGTTGAACACGACGTTGTAGCGCTCGTCGTCGAGCAGGTCGTAGACCTCGTCCAGGTGCGACTCGATCTCCGGATCCAGGTTCACGATGACGACATGGGCGCCCGAGCCTTCGAGCGCATCGCGGTCCATCTGCGCGGTCAGGGCCTCGTAGACGACGGCGGCGCCCAGCTCTTTCAGCGCATCCTTGAGGTGGCCTTCGAGCTGGCTGGTCTGATAGAGCAGCGCAACGCTGACCGCCTCGTCACGATCGACAGATTTAGGCACGGCTCAACCTCAAGGTTTCCTGCACATTGCGAAGCAGATCGACTTCCTGGTACGGCTTGCCGAGGTAGCGCTCGACGCCGATTTCCAGCGCGCGCTGGCGGTGCTTCTCGCCGGTACGCGAGGTGATCATGATGATCGGCACCAGCCTGAGACGCGGGTCGTTCTTCATGTAGGTGGCGAGTTCGTAGCCGTCCATGCGCGGCATCTCGATGTCGAGCAGCATCAGGTCGGGCACCTTGTCCTGCAGCTTCTCGACTGCGTCCAGGCCGTCCTTCGCCGTGATCACGTCCATGTCGTTGCGTTCCAGCACGCGCGTGGTGACCTTGCGCATGGTGATGGAGTCGTCGACCACCATGACCAGCGGCTGGCGGCGTTCCTCCACCGGCGGTGCAACGGGTTGCGGCGCGAGCGTGGCGATATCCACGCCGGCTTCGACGCTGGCCGCGCGCAGGGCGACGTAGCGGCGCACCAGCGGGGCGAGGTCGAGAATCATCACCACCGATCCGTCGCCCATGATGGTGGCGCCGAAGATGCCGGCGACCGAGCTGATCTGCGGACCGACCGACTTCACCACGACTTCGCGCGAGCCGACCACGCCGTCGATGCGCACTGCGGCGCGCTGGTCGCCGGTGCGGGTCATCAGCAGCGGCACCTGGGCTTCGTCGGCCAGGCGCGGCACCGGCACGTTGAGCAACTGCGCCAGTTCGTAGATGTGGAATTCTTCACCGGCGTAGGCGTAGACCGGGTTGGCCGTGGCGAGACGGCGCTCCAGGTCCTCGCGGCCTATGCGCACCACGCCCTGCACCGAGGACATCGGAATCGCGTAGGTGGCTTCGCCCAGGCGCACCAGGATGGCCTGGGTGACCGCCAGGGTGAACGGCAGGCGGATGGTGAAGACTGAGCCCTTGCCGCGTTCGGAATCGATGGTGAGGCCGCCGCCGAGCTGCTTGATCTCGTTGTGCACCACGTCCATGCCGACGCCGCGGCCGGCGAGCTGGGTGACCTGCTCGGCGGTGGAGAAGCCGGTTTCCAGGATGAAAGCGTAGAGGTCGCGGTCGGACAGCTGCGCTTCGGCATTGAGCAGGCCGCGTTCGATGGCCTTGCGCCGGATCGCGTCGCGGTCCATGCCGCGGCCGTCGTCGGACACGCGCAGCACCACTTCGGTCGCTTCGCGGCTGACCTGGATGGTGACCGTGCCTTCCGGGTTCTTGTTGTTGCGCGAGCGCTCTTCCGGCGATTCGATGCCGTGGGCCAGGGCATTGCGCAGCATGTGCTCGAACGGCGCCTTCATGCGTTCGAGCAGGTTGCGGTCCATTTCGCCCTGGGCGCCTTCGACCTTGAGCTGGGCGCGCTTGCCGATTTCCTGCGCCGCCTGGCGCACGGTGCGGCGCAGGCTGGGCACCAGCGAATCGAACGGCACCATGCGCGTGCGCATGAGGCCTTCCTGCAGGTCCGAGCTGACGCGCGACTGCTGCAGCAGCAGGGTTTCCGACTGGCGCGTGAGGTCGTCGAGCAGGTTCTGAATCGAGACCAGGTCCGACACGGACTCGCCGAGTGCGCGCGAGAGCTGCTGCAGCTGGGAGAAGCGGTCCAGTTCCAGCGGATCGAACACGGTCTCGCCGGGTTCGTGATGCTCGCGCTGGTAGCGCGCGATGATCTGCGCTTCGGTTTCCATTTCCAGCTTGCGCAGCTGTTCGCGCAGGCGGGCGACCGTCTGTTCAAATTCGACCAGGTTGAAACGGAAGGTGGTGACCTGCTGTTCCAGGCGCGAGCGATAGATCGACACTTCGCCGGCGTAGTTCACCAGCGAGTCGAGCAGGTCCGAACGTACGCGGATCATTTCCTGGGCCGGACGCGGCTCGTCGTCCTCGACCGGCGGCAGCGCGCCCGGACGCGCCGGCGCGGCGGGCCTGGCCGGTGCGCGCGCGGCTTCCACCGGCGCCGGTGCGGCGGGTGCGGCCGGCGCTTCCGCGACCGGCGCCGCGGACGCATCGCCCCCGGCCGGGCCGAGCTGACCGGACAGGTCGCCGGAGACCAGCGCCTCGAAGCGCGCGATGGCGTTCTCCGGCATGGCGATGGCCTGGCGCTTGGCGATGCGCTGGACCAGGGCGTGCAGGCGGTCGAAGCCGCGCTCGAAGGATTCGACCGTGGCGCGGTCCATGCTGCGGCGGCCTTCGGAAATGGCCTCCAGCAGCGATTCCATGGTGTGCGAGAGATCGCCGATCGGCGCCAGGCCGGCCATGCGCGCACCGCCCTTGAGCGTGTGCAGGTCGCGCTGTATGCCGGTGACGATGTCGCGGTCGTGCGGCGCTTCGCGCAGGCGCGCGATCAGGCCGTCGGAGTGATCCAGGATGTCGCTGCCTTCCTGCACGAAGATTTCGAGCAGGTCCTCGTCCATATCGGGCAGATCGAGCTTGCCTTCCGGCTGCGGATCCTCGGCGATGGGCGGCAGCACGATATCGCGCTGCGCCGCCTGGCTCGCCGCGGCGGCTTCGGCGCGGGCACGCTCGGCCGCTTCGGCGGCGGCACGCTGGGCGGCTTCGGCCGCGGCGCGTTCGGCCTGGGCCTGCGCTTCGGCCTGTTCGCGTTCGGCGCGGGCGGCGGCCTCGGCGCGGGCCTGTTCGGCGGCCTCGGCTTCGGCGCGCGCGGCCTGGGCTTCGGCTTCGGCGCGTTCGCGCTCGGCGCGCGCTTCGGCTTCGGCCAGGGCGGCGGCTTCGCGTTCGGCCTCGGCGCGGGCGCGGGCGGCTTCCTGCGCGGCGCGGGCGGCTTCGGCAGCTTCCTCGGCCGCGGCGCTGGCCAGCAGCGCATCGAGTTCGCTGGCTTCGGCGGAAAGATCGGCGCCGCCGGCAAGCGGAATGTCGGCCAGGCCGCTGGCGATCACGGGGCTGCTTTCAGCCGGCGCGACACCGGCGAGCATGGCATCGAACTCGGCCTGCTCGTCGCTGGAGAACAGGCTGTCCAGCATCAACGCATCGTCGGCCGGGGCCGGCCCGGCCAGGCTCAGGCTGACGGATTCGTCCGGCGTTTCCGCCGCATCCTTGAGGCCGGGGAAATCGAACTGGGCCAGGTCTTCCAGCGACAGTTCCTCGATCTGCAGCGAGGCGTCGTCGGCATTGCCGGGGCTGACCGCGGCGCTGGGGATGTCGCTGACGAAATCGCCGTCCAGGGCGATGCTGAGTTCGTCCTCCAGCGGAATGGAGACGGCGCCGTCGTCCTGGGCCGCGGCTCCGTCGAAATCCAGGTCCAGCGCGGAAACGGGTTCGGCGCTGATCTCGATGGAGGCCGGCTCCAGCGTATCGAGCGTTTCCGCTACCGGCTCCGCCAGGGAGATTTCCTCGACCGCGGCCGGAATGTCGAAGGTGAATTCGGCGCCTGTCGGCTGCTGCGGCGCTGCTTCGGACGCGGCCGGAATGTCGAACGTGAACTCGGCGCCGGACGACTCCTGCGGCGCGGCATCGGCCGCGGCCGGCAGGTCGAAGGTGATTTCGGCGCGGGCCGGTTCCTGTACCGCCGCGTCGGGCGCGGCGTCTTCCACATTGGATTCCAGCGCCAGCCCGGCCAGCGCACTGACCGCCTCGGCCGCCGGCGCGGACTCACCCGCGGCATCCGCGGCGGCCGCGCTGCCGCCGAGTTCGATCGTGTCGAAATCGTCGTCGCTGGGTACGTACAGGGTATGCGCCAGTTCCGGCTCGGGCAGGTCGTCGCGCAGGGCGACGATACGCTCGATCAGGGTTTCCGAGTGCGGCAGCTCCAGCTGGCCGCGTTCCAGCGACTGCATCACATGGCGCACCAGGGTGCTGGCGTCGGCCAGCACGGCCAGGCCGGCGGGTTCCGGCGCGGCGTCGCGCGCGCGCAGACGCTTGATATAGCCTTCCAGCGGTGCCAGCACCTGGCTGATCACCGGGATGTCGACCATCGCGATCGCACCATGCAGGGTATGCACGGAACGCAGCAAGGTATCGGTTGCAACCTGTGGATGGTGCCTGGAACCGTCGACGAAGCCGTCGACCACGGCGAGGTGCTGGCTGACTTCGCTGCGCAGGATGTCGAACAGCACCGGATCGATGTTCGGCAGCGGGCCGAACGACGGCAATGCGTCGGCATCGATCTCGTTCGCGGGCGGCGCGGATTCGATCTCGCGCTCGATATCCAGCGTGCGGGTCAGTTCCACCGGCGCGGCGACCACGCTGGCGGCGGCAACCGCAGCTACAGGTTCCGGCGCCGCGGCGGCGACGGGTTCGTCCTCCACCGGCACTTCGACCAGGCGCTTGATCTTGCGCTTGACCAGGCGGGTGCGCTTGCGCGCCGGCGCGAGGAAGGCTTCCTCGCCGGCGATGAGCTTGTCCGCCACGGCCATGATGCCAGCGATGTCGGAGGTGGGCGCACCTTCGCCGCGCAGCGCCGCCAGCAGTTCCGGCAGCGCGGCCACGGCCTGGTCGACCAGGGTGATCACCGCGACATTGGGCTGGATGGTCTTGTCGAGCACGCGGTTGAGCATGTTCTCGACTTTCCAGCTGAACTCGCCCAGCGCCATCGCGCCGACCAGGCGGCCGGAGCCCTTGAGCGTATGGAACGAGCGGCGCACCGGCTTGAGGCGTTCGAAGTCGTTGAGGTCGGCCTTCCACACCGGCATGTGCACGTTGAGATTCTCGATCTCGTCCTGCACTTCCTCGACGAAGACTTCGCGGATTTCCTCGTCGATATCGTCGGAGGCGACCGCCTGGAAGCTGGCGTCGGCGCCGGCGGGCGCGGCGTCGTCCTCGACTTCTTCCTCGATCTCTTCCTCGATCTCGATGGTGCGGAAGCGCGGCGCCGGCGGCGCGGCCGGAACCACGGGCGCCGGCGACACCGGCGCGACGGCGACGGCCGGCACTTCGGCCGGCGGCGGTTGGGTGGGTTCGGTCTCGGTCAGGCGCAGGCCGGTGAGGTCCTGCGCTTCGTCGACGACAACGGAGGCCTCGCCGATGACAAGGTCGTCCAGCGCGCGGCCCGGGGCGATCTCCACCGCGACTTCGAGTTCGCGCGGCTGCTCGGCCTGGTCGGGTTCCACCTCGGCCAGGGTGAGTTCCTCGACCACCGGCTCGCCGGCATCCGGCAGGCCCAGGCGGGCGATGTATTCGTCGACATCGCTGCCCAGGTCCATCTCGACGCTGGGCAGGTCGGAATCGGCGCTGCTGCTGAAATCCAGTTCCTGGCGCGGAGCCGGGCCGCGGCCGTCGGGCAGGGTTTCGGCAAAGGAGACGAACTGGCCTATGGACAGATCCGCCGCGCGCGCTTCGGCGGGAGCGATCGGATCCAGCGCCAGCGGCGCCGCGGCGGCCGCAACCGGATCCGGCTCCGCCGCGGCCGGCGTTTCGAGTTCGAGGCTGAAGGCACTGCCGCCACGCGACGCCGGCGGCGGCGTGGGCGCGCTGCTGACCAGCGGCGCGGCGGTCGGCGCGGACGGGCCGGCCGAGGTGTCCGGCAGCGGCGCACGCGGCGGCGGCGGCGGTTCCGGCGCATCGCCGTCGTCCTCGGGCACGGGCCAGTAGCCCAGGGCTTCGAGGCTCTCGCGGGTGACGTCGAGGATCTTCTCGCGGCCGGCGCGCTGGTCGCGGGTGGCTTCGAGGTAGTACTCGATCGAGGCGATGGTGTCGGCCAGCTTGTCCATCTGCTCGGCCGTGGGCACGCGGCGCCAGCGCATCAGCTCGACTTCGATGAAGCGCACCAGGCCGTGCATGAGTTCGGACGGACGCTGCAGATCGAGCATGCGCAGCGCGCCGGAGACTTCCTCCAGCAGGCGCGGTATCTGCTCGACCTTGGCGTGATCCCAGGGCGATTCGATGAAGGCGACGATGTCGTTCTTGGCCTGGGCCAGGTTGGTCGTGGCCTCCTTCATCAGCGCGTCGAGAATCTTGCGCACTTCGGCCTTGGGCAGTTCCATGCCGCCGCTGCCGGTGTCTTCCGGCGTATCGGCGCCCAGGCGTTCGATGTGGTCGTCCAGCGAGGCTTCGACATAGAGCAGCGCACCGGCTACGTCGAGCAGGGTGCTCTCGTCCGGCGAACGGGTCTTGTTGGCCATTTCCTCGACGATGCCGCGCTGTTCCACCACCACGCGGCGCGGCACGCCCAGGCCGAGCATGCCCAGCGTGTCGCCGACGCGGTCGAGCACGTCGACCTGGGCCATGAGTTCGGCCGGATCGTTGCCCTGGGCGCGCAGGAAGATATCCAGCGCTTCCTTGACGCGCAGCAGGTCGTCCTTGATCGCCGCGGAAACGGTGTCGAGCAGTGCGCGGTTGTGGCCGGAGATCGAGCCCTTGGCGTGTTCCAGTTCCTTCTCGCTGGGCAGCAGCGACTGCAGCTTGAAGGCCTGGCGCACGGCGCCCAGGCGCGGCGAATCGCCGTTGGCATGGGCGACGTAGTAGAGAAGGTTCTTCAGCAGTTCGCGCGGCGGCGCGGCCTGGAACGCGGCCTCGCCATTGTCGACCAGGCGCTTGATCTCGCGGTCGATCTTGCCGAACAGCAGCTTCACCGCCGGGCTGGCCTCGATCGCGCCGACGCCGACGCCTTCGAGCACGGAACTGCCTATCCACCACACCCGGCGCGGTTCCACCGCGTGGCTGATGGCCTGGATGCGGGTGAGCAGGTCGATGAGCTTGTCGGTCTCCGCGCGCGGGTCGGCCGCACGCAGCCATTTCAGCAGCGAGACCTGGTAGGCCGTGCGCAGACGGCCGGCGCTGAGCTTGAGTTCGCCCTCGGACAGCGCCTGGGGCGCGCCGTTGGCCGCGGCCGGCAGCGGCAGGCCAAGGTCCGGCGAGAACAGCACGCTTTCGGAGAACAGTTCCTCGCCGCGCACCGCGCGCAGGTCGTTGAGCAGCGGCAGCAGGACGATGGGAATGTCCTTGTGGCCGCTCTGCAGGCGCTCCAGGTAGTCGGGCAGCTGCACGATGCCGCGCATCAGCACGGAATAGGCTTCGTCCTTCTGCCGGATCTCGCCGTCGAGCAGGGTCTGGGCGAGGCGCTCCATCTCCTCCACGACCATCGAGGCGCCGTACAGCTCGACCATGCGCAGGGTGCCCTGCACCTGGTGCAGGTAGGTCGCGCAGAAGCGCATGAGGCTGGAGTCGGCGGGATCGTCGACATACGCCTCCAGCGCCTGGCGCGCCTGCTTCAGGGTCTCGTCCAGCTCCTGCTTGACCCAGTTGAGCGTGGTGAAGTCGATGTCGTCTTGCAGTCTCATGCGCTTTTCTCTCAACGGTTGCGCAGGAAGGCGAGTGCTTGCTTGTGCGGCACGCGGCTCAGGGTGGGATGGGCGAAGCTGGTGACTTCGCCGGCGCCCAGCACCAGCATGCCGCCGGGCTTGAGCAATCCCGCCAACGCCGCGAGCAGCTCGCGCCGGCGATCCCGTGCAAAGTAAATCAATACATTCTGGCAAAAGATCAGATCGAGCCGCTTGAGCGGCGAACGCGCCACGTCGAGCAGGTTGAACTGGGCGAAGCCGACGCGCTTGCGCAGGCTTTCGCGCACCTGGAACGAATCGGCGTCGATTTCCTCGGCATAGCGCTCGCGGTAATCGGCCGGGATTTCATTGAACTTGTTGCGCGGATACAGGCCCGAGCGGCCCACCGCCAGCGCCGGCTGGCTCACGTCGGTGGCGGTCACGCCGAAGTAGACGCGGGCGTCGCTGAGCGCGCTGATATGGCGGTCCAGCACCATGGCCAGGGTGTATGCCTCCTCGCCGGTGGAGCAGCCCACGCTCCAGGCGTGCAGCGCGCCCTGGCTGCCGCTCTTGACCAGGCGCGGCAGCCATTCGCTGGCGATCAGGTCGAACGACGGCGGATGGCGGAAGAAATGGGTCTCGTGCACGGTGAGGCGGTCGACCAGCGTGGTCCACTCGATCGCCCCTTCCGGCACGCGGTGCAGGTCGCGGTAGTAGTCGTCGAAGCGCAGATGGCCGGTCTCGCGCATGCGTCCGCGCACCGCAGTGACGAGGAAGGGCTTCCTCGCCGGCGGCACAACGACGCCCGTGCGCCGTTCGAGCAGGTCTGCCCAGCGCGCGAACTCGGCGTCGTCCATCCCCGGAAGGGCTGAAAGCGCCGACCAATTGCCGATCGCGAGGGCCATGCGCGCCGCTATGCCTCCCGTCAAGCAAGCTTCCGACCGTCAGGTCGGCAGCTTGAAGTCCGCAACCGAACGGCGCAGGTCCGCGGCGAGCTGGGCCAGGTTTCCGATCGATTCGGCGGTCTGGCTCGCGCCCAGCGAGGTCTGCGTCGTAATTTCCTGAATCACGTTCATGGTCGCCGAGATGTTGGTTGCCGCTGCCGACTGCTGGCGCGCCGCCTCGGAGATGTTCTGAATCAGGTCTGCAAGGTCGTTCGACACCTTTTCGATCTCGCCCAGGGCCAGACCGGCGTCCTCGGCCAGGCGGGCACCGGCCACCACTTCCGCGGTGGTCTGTTCCATCGAACTCACCGCTTCGTTGGTGTCGGACTGAATCGTCTGCACCAGCGTTTCGATTCGCTTCGTCGCGTTGGACGCGCGTTCCGCGAGGCGCTGCACTTCGTCGGCCACGACCGCGAAGCCGCGGCCCGCTTCACCGGCGGAGGCCGCCTGGATGGCGGCGTTCAAGGCGAGAATGTTGGTCTGTTCCGCGATGTCGTTAATCAGTTCCACGATCGAACCGATTTCCTGCGAGGACTCGCCCAGCCGCTTGATTCGCTTGGACGTCTCCTGGATCTGGTCGCGGATCGAGTCCATGCCCTGAATCGTCTGGCGCACGATGGCCGCGCCCTTGGACGCGATCTGCACCGAGCGCTGCGCCACGTCGGCGGATTCGGCCGAGTTCTTCGAGACTTCGTCGATGGAGACGGCGATTTCGTTGATTGCCGCCGAGGCCGAGGTGATCTGCTGCGCCTGGTGTTCCGCGGCCTCTGCGAGGTGCATTGCCGTGGCCTGGGTTTCCTGGGCGGCGGCGGACACCTGCACGGCCGTTTCGTTAATCGTCGTCACCAGGGAGCGCAGTGCTTCCACGGCGAAGTTGACCGAGTCGGCGATGGCGCCGGTGATGTCTTCGGTCACCGTTGCCTTCACCGTGAGATCGCCTTCTGCCAGCGAGCCCATTTCGTCCAGCAGACGCAGAATGGCTTCCTGGTTGCGCTGGTTCAGTTCGGCCGTGACCGAGTAGCGGCGGCGCTGGTCGCGCGCCTGGGCGACGAGCAGCAGCAGCAGCAGGCCGGCGGCGGCAAGGCCCCACCACACGTTCGGGAACAGGCGCTTGGTCGCCAGCTCGCCGACCTTGGTGGCGACGTCGTTGGCGCGCAGCAGCACGGTCTGCGAATCCGGGAAGATGTTGTCGGCGGCTTCCTTGACTTCCTGCAGGCCGGAGGCGGAATCGAGGATCTTCTGCACCGGCTCGGCCATGCCGGTCCACTTGGCGTAGATGTCGGTGAGGATTTCGCGGCCGTTGGGGTTGTCCAGCGCCTTGATGTTGAAATCCGGGCTGCCGTTGATCAGGCCGTTGAGCACCGCGCCGTAGAGACGCGCATCGCGCGAGAAGCCGTCGGCGGCGGACTGGGCGCCCTGGCCGCCGAGCAGGATTTCCTGCACGCGGCGGATCATGCGGTCGGCCAGCAGCATCTGGCGGGTGGAGATCAGCACCTGCTGGGTGGAACCGCCGCGGTTGGTCAGGATGTTGACCACCTCGTCCATGCGCGAATTGAGAATCGGGATCTGGCCGGAGAAATCCGTCGCGGTGGCGGCGGAGCTGAGCACCAGTTCCTTGTTGCCGAGGATCTTGGTGGCGTTGGTGTTGAGCGAGGCCCAGGCGCGGCCCAGTTCGCCCAGCTGCTTCTCGACGATGGCCTCGCTGGCGTAGCCCGGCATGCCGAGGTATTCGCGGCCGGTCAGCCCGGCGGCCGCGGAGCCGCGGTTCAGCGCCTGGATGTACTTGTCGATGCTGTTGCGCGTGGCTTCCAGTTCCTTGAAGGCCTCGATGTTGCCGCCGGCGGATTCCGCGGCGTACTTCGCGATGGACTGCGACAACACCTGGATCTGCGTGGTCAGCGCAACCGCCTGGCGATCCTCGCCGTTCTTCTTGTTGAGCAGGAAGAAGTCGACTGCCGCGACGGCCAGCGCCAGCAGCAGAAGAATGATCAGCCAAGTGTTCGTGCCCGACGCACGTTCCTTGACGGCCCCCGATGTTGTGCTCATGCCTTCACCTCAACAGCCAATGAGTTCGCCCCGCGTCTTGTGTGGCTGGACGCGCGCGGGATCACGCCGATGCCTGCAGGAACTCGGGGGTGCGTACCAGCGACGCCATGCTGAACAGCCCCCAGAGCACATCCCCCAATTGATAGCGCTCGGGTACGAAGCGGCCGTAGCGCGAGTCGGATTCCGCCTCGGCCTCGGCCCGCTGTTCGTCGGAAAAATTGCGTTGTCCCAGCACTTCGTCGACCAGCAGTCCGACGCTGCCGCCGTGCTGGCGGATGATGAGCACGCGGCTGGAATCGGCCAGCTGGCTGCGCTCGTTCTCGACGAAGTTGCGCAGGTCGATGATCGGCACCAGGTTGCCGCGCACATTGGCCACGCCCAGCAGCCACGGCCGCGTGCCCGGCACGACGGTGAGCTGCGGGAAGGTCAGGATTTCGTTGACTTCGGCGATGCTGCTGACCAGATAGCGCGAGCCGACGCGGAAGCCGATGCCGCGCCACAGGCCGGAGGCCTCGACCTCCTCCGGCATGCCTGCAATGTGCGCGAGGCTGCGCCGCTCGTAGTCGGCGAGCACTTCGAACGGTGTCAGTTGCAGCGTGTCGGTCGTTGCAGACATGTGATGGACGCTCAACTCGGCAACAGGGTCTGGATTCGGGCAAGCAGTTCCTTCTCGCTTACCGGTTTGGTGACAAAGTCCTTCGCTCCCTGGCGCAGGCCCCAGACGCGGTCCGTCTCCATCGACTTGGTGGTCACGATGAGGATCGGAATATGCGCCGTGGCTTCGTCGCGACTCAAGGTACGCGTCGCCTGGAAGCCGTTCATGCCCGGCATGATCACGTCCATGATGACGAGATCCGGCCGTTCGCGTTTCACCGCGACGATGCCGTCCTCGGCATTGCCCGCGCTGCTGACGCGATGACCCGCCTTCTCCAGCAGCGTCGTGAAGACGCGGATGTCGGTAGGCGAGTCGTCAATGATCAAAATGTGAGCCATCGCTTCCCCCTGTGAGCGCCATGGCGTTACCCCAACTACTGCAGCCGCGTCACGCCTTCAGATCCACGTGGCGCCGGATCGCACCGAGAAGCTCTTCGCGGGTAAACGGTTTGGTCAGATATTGTTCCGAGCCGACGATGCGGCCGCGGGCCTTGTCGAACAGCCCGTCCTTGGACGAGAGCATGATTACCGGCGTGCCCTTGAACATCTGGTTGTTCTTGATCAGCGCGCAGGTCTGATAGCCGTCCAGCCGCGGCATCATGATGTCGACGAAGATGATGTGCGGCTGGTGATCGGAGATCTTCGCCAATGCCTCGAAGCCGTCGGTCGCGGTGACGACGTCGGCGCCCTCCTTCTTCAGCAGCGTCTCGGCCGTGCGGCGAATGGTCTTCGAGTCGTCGATGACCATTACCTTCATGCCGCTGAGACTGCCCGATTTCGTCGCGTCTTCCACGTACCCTCCAAGCCACCTGAGTCTGTGGCACGGGGGAATCCCCATGCACGAGTCTTGCCATTGCCACTGCGACGTTGGTCCGCAGCCTTGCCGCAACGCTGCACGGGGCGCTGTAGCTGGGCTTTACCGCTGTTTAACCGCTAGTCAGCAAACATGTCAAGTTAATCGCCTAAGTAGCCGCCGTCGCTTAGGAACCTTGCCCGGGCGACGCTTCCCCTACGGCTGCGCCAGTGTAGCGCGATGCTAGTATAGATGGGACCCGCAGTGCGCACGCACGCCGCTTCCCACCCTGCCAGGACCGCCCCCGCATGGCCCGCTCCCTCGCCGTGTTGATGGACCCCATCGCCACGATCACGACAAAAAAGGACTCCACCTTCGCCATGCTGCTGGAGGCGCAGCGGCGCGGCTGGACCTTGTATTACTGCACCCAGGGCGACCTGGCCATACGCGAAGGCCGCGCCTGGGCCCAGCTGGCCCGGCTGACGGTGCGCGACGATCCCTACGACTGGTTCAGCCTGGAAACGGCCGCCTGGACCGACTTGTCCGAAGTTGACGCGGTGCTGGCGCGCAAGGACCCGCCCTTCGATGCCCAGTTCCTCTACGACACCATGGTGCTGGAGCTGGCCCAGATGGCCGGCGTGCTGGTGGTGAACGACCCGCGCGGCCTGCGCGACGCCAACGAAAAACTGTTCACCCAGCATTTCCCGCAGTGCTGCGCCCCCACCCTGGTCGCGCGCGACCGCGCCGAGCTGCGCCGCTTCGTCGCCGAGCACGGCCAGGTCGTGCTCAAGCCGCTGGACGGCATGGGCGGGCGCGGCATCTTCCGCTCGCACCACGGCGACCCCAACCTGAATTCCATCCTCGAAACCCTGACCCTGAACGGCCGCGCCTTCGCTCTGGCGCAGAAATACCTGCCTGAGATCAGCGCCGGCGACAAGCGCATCCTGCTGATCGACGGCGAGCCGGTGCCCTATGCCCTGGCGCGCATTCCCCAGGGCGACGATTTCCGCGGCAACCTGGCCGCCGGCGGACGCGGCGAAGGCCGTCCGCTGAGCGAGCGCGACCGCTGGATCGCCGCCCAGGTCGGCCCGGAACTCAAGCGCCGCGGCATGATCTTCGTCGGCCTGGACGTGATCGGCGACTGGCTGACCGAGATCAACGTCACATCTCCCACCTGCATACGCGAACTGGATGCCCAGTTCGGCCTTAACATCGCCGGGTCCCTGTTCGACTGCATCGAAGCCCGACTCGCGTGAGCACGACCCGCACCGCCTCCAGCAACGACCGCTTCGGCGTCACCCTGCTGTTTTCGCTGATCGCGCATGCCGTGGTGATCCTCGGCATCACCTTCACCTATGCGGCGCCGGCCTCGCGCCTGCCCTCGCTGGACGTGATCCTGATTCAGTCCACCAACAAGGAAAAAGCCGACAAGGCGGATTTCCTGGCCCAGGCCAACAACTCCGGCGGCGGCGACCGCGACGAGGCGCGCCGCCCGGCCGATCCGCTGTCCAGCCCGCTGCCCAAGCCCACGCCGGGCGTGGCGCCGCGGCCGCTGGAAGCCGGCGCGCCGCGCCCCACGCCGGCCACGCCGGCCGAGGTGCTGACACAGAAGCAGGCCGAATTCGCCGTCGCCACCGCGCGCGAGGCGCCCGAATCGCCGGAACTGCCCAAGCCCACGGCGCAGGAACTGATCGAGAAAAACGCCGAAATGGCCCAGCTGGCGCAGGAATATCAGCGCCAGAAGGATTCCTACGCCAAGCGGCCGAAGAAGAAATTCCTCTCTGCCAATACCAAGGAATACGCCTACGCCTCCTACCTGGCCGGCTGGGCCGCGCGCATAGAGCGCATAGGCAACCTCAACTATCCGGACGAGGCGCGCCGGCAGAAGCTGCACGGCGACGTGCTGCTGACCGTCACCCTGAACAAGGACGGCACGGTCAAGCGCATGGACGTGATCCAGGGCTCCGGCCACAAGGTGCTCGACGACGCGGTCCAGCGCATTGTCCAGCTGGCCGCGCCCTTCCCGCCGATTCCCAAGACGGCCGAGGACATCGACGAGCTGTACATCACGCGCACCTGGCAGTTCCTGCCGGGCGACGTGCTGCGCAACCGCTGAGGAACGCGGCGCGCGCAAGACAAGGACAGGCGCGCAGGCGCCCGGCCGCCGCGCTCGGCGCCCCAGGCCGCAGCGCGGACGAGTCCGCCCCGGCCATGGTTCTTCACCCGCAGCTAACGCCGTTGTCCTTGGCACATATGCTGCGGCACGCGGGTCGCCCCGGCGCGAATGCCGGTACAATCCGCCCCATGACCTTCGCCTCGCTATCCAATCAGCTGCTGATCGCCATGCCGGCCATGCGCGATCCGAATTTCGCCCGCGGAGTCACCTTCGTCTGCCAGCACAATGAAGACGGCGCCATGGGCCTGCTGGTGAACCGCCTGTCGGAATACCGCCTCGGCGACGTACTGGCGCAGATGAACCTGACCTCGGACATCGCCGAGGTCAACGACGCACCCGTGCTGATCGGCGGCCCGGTCCAGCCCGAGCGCGGCTTCGTGCTGCATGCGCCCAGCGGCAACTGGGAATCCTCGTTCCGCATTTCCGAGCGCATCTCCGTCACCACCTCGCGCGACATCCTGATCGCGATGGCGGCCGGCGAAGGGCCGGAACATGCCGTGGTCGCGCTGGGCTATGCGGGCTGGAGCCCGGGCCAGCTGGAACAGGAACTGATGGACAATGCCTGGCTCACCGTCGACGTGCGCGAGCAGCTGCTGTTCACCACGCCGCTGGACACGCGCTGGGAAGCCGCCGCCGCCCTGCTTGGCGTCAGCAGCATGGCGCAGCTGACCGATTACGCCGGCCATGCGTGAAGCGCGCCGGCGCGCGCGCGGAACAGCGGCATGAACGTGATGGGTTTCGACTACGGCAGCCGCGTGATCGGCGTAGCCCTGGGCAACCGCCTGACCGGCACCGCGCGTCCGCTGGGCACCGTGGGCAACGGCGGCAGCGGCCCGGCCTGGGAGCGCATAGACGCCTGGATACGCGAATGGCAGCCCGAAGCCCTGCTGGTCGGCCTGCCGCTGACCCTGGACGGCGAGGAACAGAAGGCCAGCCGCGGCGCGCGCGCCTTCGCCGCCGCCTTGCACAAGCGCAGCGGCCTGCCGCTGCACCTGGTCGACGAGCGGCGCAGCTCCATCGAGGCGGCACGCCGCTTCGCCCAGCGCCGCGCCGCCGGCCTGGCCAAGAAAAAACATGCGGCCGACATCGACGCCGTCGCCGCCGAAGTCATTACCGAAACCTGGCTTGCCGATCCCTCATGACCGTTTCCGCCTCCACCCCGCGCCGCCTGCGTCACCTGATCACCCTGGAAAACCTGGGCGCCGACATGATCACGCGCCTGCTCGACCGCGCCGAGGCGCTGCGCGCGGAATGGTTTTCCCAGCGGCGCAAGCTGGACCTGCTGCACGGCCGCACCGTGGTCAACCTGTTCTTCGAGAACTCCACCCGTACCCGCACCTCGTTCGACCTGGCCGCCAAGCGCCTGGGCGCCGACGTGATCAACTTCGATATCGCCAGTTCCTCCACCAGCAAGGGCGAAAGCCTGGTCGATACCTTGCACACGCTGGAAGCCATGCACTGCGATGCCTTCGTGGTGCGGCACAAGGAGAACGGCACCGCCGAATTCCTCGCCCGCCATGTGCGCGGCAGCGCCTGCGTGATCAACGCCGGCGACGGCAACAACGCGCACCCGACCCAGGGCCTGCTCGACGCCTTCACCATCCGCCGCCACCGGCCGGATTTTTCCGCCCTGCGCGTACTGATCTGCGGCGACATCCTGCATTCGCGCGTGGCGCGCTCGGATATCCACGCCCTGCGCGCGCTGGGCGTGGGCGCACTGCGCATCTGCGCCCCCGCCAACCTGCTGCCGGCGCAGGAAGAACTGCCCGGCGTGGAGATCGTGGAAGATTTCGACCAGGCGCTGGCCGGCGTGGACGTGGTCATCATGCTGCGCCTGCAGAAAGAGCGCATGCAGCAGGCCCAGGTGCCGTCGGAACAGGCGTACTACGCCCGCTACGGCCTGGACGCGCGGCGCCTGCGCCTGGCACGGCCGGACTGCCTGGTGCTGCATCCGGGGCCGATCAACCGCGAAGTGGAGATCGCGTCGGCCGTGGCCGACGGCGCGCAGTCCTGCATCCTGGAGCAGGTCGGCAACGGCGTCTTCGTGCGCATGGCCGTGCTGGCCGAATTGTTCGACACCTGAACGCCGCGACGTTCAACGCAGCCAACCCCTGGGGAAAACTCATGTCCGCCACTGCACGACGCCTGGTTCCGCTGGCCCTGCTGCTCGCCCTGGCCGCCTGCACCAAGAAACCCGATCCCGATTCGCCGCTGGCTTTCGTGCCGGCCGACACGCCGTATGTGATGGCCAACCTGGAGCCGGTGGCGCAGCCGGTGCTGGATCAGTGGACCAGCATGTCGCGCGAGGTCTGGCCGATCTCGCTGGATATGTACCGGCGCATGCTGGACAAGGCCGAGCCGCAGGACAGCGTGCAGATCAAGGCGGCCCGCGCGGTGCTGGAGGAAGTCAGCGCGAATCTCGCGGCGAACACGCCGGAAAAACTCGGCTTCAAGGGCAGCACCCATGCCGCGGTCTACGGCATAGGCCTGCTGCCGGTGCTGCGCCTGCAGCTGGCCGACCCCGACGCGCTGCGCGCCACCATCGCCCGGGTCGAGGCCAAGTCCGGCGCCAAGCTGCCCGTGGCCACTCTCGGCGGCCAGGATTACTGGTCGCTGACGGTGGAAAAGGCGCAGCTGCTGTTTGCCGTCAGCGGCAGGCAGCTGGTGCTGAGCGTGGCCCCGGCCGCGATCAGCGACGAGCTGCGCAAGCAGCTGCTGGGCATCACCCGCCCGGCCAAGACGCTGGATCCGGAAGTGCTGGTCGCGCTGAACAAGCGCCACGGCTACACCCCGCAGGGCTCCGGCTATGTGGACATTGCCCGCCTGATGGATTTCTACACCAATGAAGCCGATCCGGTGCGGCGCGAGCTGGCCCAGGCCCTGCCCGGCGATGCGCTGCAGAAGGTGGATCCGGTATGCAAGACCGAGCTGGGCCAGATCGCCAGCCGCTTCCCGCGCATCAGCCTGGGCTATACCGAACTGGACACCAAGCGCATGACCCTGCATGCGCAGCTGGACATGGACGCCGCCCTGGCCAAGGACTTCACTGCCGCCTGGACGGCCGCGCCGGGCACCGGCGCCAAGGCCGAGGGCCTGCTGGATTTCAGCCTGTCCCTGCCGGTGCTCAAGCAGAAGGCGTTCTGGCTCAAGCAGGCCAAGGCGGTCACCGACCAGCCCTACGCCTGCCCCGACCTGGCCGATCTCAACGACGCCTTCGCCAATCTGAAGAAGAGCCTGGACACCACCATCCCGCCGCCGGCCAGCGATCTCACCGGCCTGCGCGTGAGCCTGAGCAAGCTGGAATTCAAGAACGACAAGGAAGCGCCGGACTACGCCGGCAAGCTGCTGGTCGCGCTGACCAATCCGGCCGGCGCCGTGGCCATGGGCCAACTCGCGCTGGCACCGCTGAAAGACCTGAAACTGATGCCGGACGGCAAGCCCGTCGCCCTGCCGGCGGACCTGGCGCCGGCGCAGCTGCCGCCGATGTTCGCCGCCATGAACAACAGCGCGCTGGCGCTTTCCGCCGGCGCCGGCGAGGAAGCCGGCCTCGGCGCCTATCTGGAAGCGCCGGCCGCGAACAAGGTCGTATTCCTGCGCACCTATTTCAGCGGCAGCCTGTACGCCCAGTTCGGCAGCATGATGGAGAAGTTCGCCCTGTTCCTGCCGGAGGAACAGCGCGCCGACATGGACAGCCAGAAAAAGCTGTTCGACCTGTACCAGAAATGGATAGACCACGCCGAGTTCAGCCTGACCGCCACCGATCAGGGCCTGGTCTTCGTCGAAGTCATACAGACGCGCTGAGTGCAACGACGCGGACGGCGGCAAGCGGCCGCCGTCCGTGCTGACACTGCCTGGAATCCGCCGGTCACGCCGGCGTGATCGTGCCGGTGCAGCGGATCAGGGCAGGCCCGCCGCGTACAGGCGGCAGGCCGATGCAGCAGAAGCGCGGCTCAGGCCGGCGCCCAGCGGAACTCCATTTCCTCGCGCCCGCCCAGGGCCGCACGCAGCGCGTGCAGCAGCGAGGCCTCGGCGCCGCGCTCGGCCAGGTAGTCCAGCGAATCGCGGTCCAGGTAGTAATCGCGGTCGGTGCTGGATTCCTCCTCGAACACGTCGATCAGGAAATCCAGGTCGCTGCGCTCTATGCGCGCCACTTCGCGGCCGTCGTGCTTGTCGAACAGGCGGATCTGGGTGCTCATCGCAGATTCCTCAGCTTTCCATCAGCTCGACGCCGTCCAGGCCCTGGCTCAGCGTGTGGGCGTCGCCGCCCTGGGCCAGCTTGATGCGCAGGCGCACTTCGTTGGCCGAGTCGGCATGGCGCAGGGCATCCTCGTAGCTGATCTCGCCGGACTGGTACAGCTCGAACAGACTCTGGTCGAAGGTGCGCATGCCCAGGTTGGTGGACTCCTTCATCACGTCCTTGAGCTTGTGCACCTCGCCCTTGCGGATGTAGTCCTGCACCAGCGGCGTGCCCAGCATCACTTCCATGGCGACGCGGCGCGCCTTGCCGTCGGGCGTGGGAATCAGCTGCTGCGCGACGATGCCTTTCAGGTTCAGCGAAAGGTCCATGAACAGCTGTTCGCGGCGGTCTTCGCCGAAGAAGTGGATGATGCGGTCCAGCGCCTGGTTGGCGTTGTTCGCATGCAGCGTGCACAGGCAGAGATGGCCGGTTTCGGAGAAGTTGATCGCGTGTTCCATGGTCTCGCGCGTGCGCACTTCGCCGATCAGGATGACGTCCGGCGCCTGACGCAGGGTGTTCTTCAGCGCGTTTTCCCAGGAATCGGTGTCGATGCCCAGCTCGCGCTGGGTGATGATGCAGCCCTCGTGCTTGTGCACGTATTCGATCGGGTCTTCGATCGTGATGATGTGGCCGGTGGAGTTCTGGTTGCGGTAGCCGACCATGGCCGCGAGCGAGGTCGACTTACCGGTACCGGTGGCGCCGACGAAGATGATGATGCCGCGCTTGGTCATGGCCAGTGTCTTGATCACCGGCGGCAGGGACAATTCATCGATGGTCGGGATCTTGGTCTCGATGCGGCGCAGCACCATGCCGACGCAGTTGCGCTGGTAGAAGCAGGACACGCGGAAGCGGCCCACGCCGGTCACGCTGATGGCGAACTGGCATTCGTGGGTCTTTTCAAATTCCTCGCGCTGCGAGGGCGTCATCACGTTCAGCACCATGTCGCGCGACTGCTGCGGCGTGAGCGGGTTCTGCGTGATCGGGCTGATGCGGCCGTGCACTTTCATCGAAGGCGCCACGCCGGCCGTGATGAACAGGTCGGACGCTTTCTTGTGCACCATCAGCTTCAGAAACGAGGTGAAATCTACGCTGCTCATTGCCTGCTCCAAGAGCGGACCGGGGCCGGCCGCGATGCGGCGCCGGGGCCTGCCTCGCTGTCTGCCGTTGCGTCCGCGTGAACCGGGGTACGGGAAACCTCAAGCGCGCGGCGCGCGCCGGACGGGACGCTGCGCCCCGCCGCGCCGGCGGCGCTACTTGAAGATTTCCTTACTCTTCGCATAGCCGATGGCCTGCTGTCGCGTAACCAGTCCACGCTTCACAAGATCGAGCAGGCACTGGTCCAGGGTCTGCATGCCGTACTGCGCGCCGGTCTGGATGGACGAGTACATCTGCGCCACCTTGTCCTCGCGGATCAGGTTGCGGATGGCGGGGATGCCGACCATGATCTCGTGCGCCGCGATGCGGCCGCCTCCGACCTTCTTCAGCAGCGACTGCGAGATCACCGCGCGCAGCGATTCGGACAGCATCGAGCGCACCATCGGCTTTTCGCCGGCCGGGAACACGTCGATGATGCGGTCCACGGTCTTGGCGGCCGAGGACGTATGCAGCGTGGCGAACACCAGATGGCCGGTTTCCGCGGCGGTCAGGGCCAGGCGTATGGTTTCCAGATCGCGCAACTCGCCGACCAGGATGTAGTCCGGGTCTTCGCGCAGGGCCGAGCGCAGCGCCTCGTTGAAGCCGTGGGTGTCGCGGTGCACCTCGCGCTGGTTGATCAGGCACTTCTGCGAGGTGTGCACGAATTCGATCGGATCCTCGACCGAAAGAATGTGCGCATATTCGTTCTTGTTGACGTGGTCGACCATCGCCGCGAGCGTGGTCGACTTGCCCGAACCGGTGGGCCCGGTGACCAGGATCAGGCCCTGCGGCTGGGCGATCAGGTCCTTGAACACCTTGGGGCAGCCCAGGTCTTCCAGGCTCAGCACTTCCGAGGGAATGGTACGGAACACCGCACCGGCGCCGCGGTTCTGGTTGAAGGCGTTGACGCGGAAGCGCGCCAGGCCGGGGATCTCGAAGGAGAAGTCGACTTCGAGGAATTCTTCGTAGTCGCGGCGCTGCTTGTCCGACATGATGTCGTAGATCAGCGAGTGGATCTGCTTGTGGTCCAGCGCCGGGATATTGATGCGGCGCACGTCGCCGTCGACGCGGATCATGGGCGGCAGACCGGCGGACAAGTGCAGGTCGGAAGCCTTATTCTTGACCGAGAACGCAAGCAGCTCGGCAATATCCATGCGTATTCCCCCAAAGGCAATCGAAGCGCCGCTGGCCGGCGTGGTTCCGGTCGAGTATAGCTCGCCAATTTTCCGCCGGCGCACGTGCTTGAGATGAGTTCTTCCGAAACTGCCTTTACTGAGATCCAGGCCCGGCTGCGGCATGTTGCGGCGCAGCATGGACACCCCGCCGAACTGCTCGCCGTGAGCAAGACCAAGCCCGCCGCGGCGGTGCGCGCACTGGCCGCGCTGGGCCAGCGCCGCTTCGGCGAGAACTATGTGCAGGAGGCCCTGGCCAAGCAGCGCGAGCTGGCCGGCCTGGACCTGGAATGGCATCTGATCGGCCCGCTGCAGTCGAACAAATGCCGCGAAGTGGCGGAACATTTCGACTGGCTGCAAAGCCTGGACCGGCCCAAGCTGATCGCGCCGCTGGCACGCTGGCGCCCGGCCGAACGCGGGCCGCTGAATGTGCTGATCCAGGTGAATATCGACGACGAGGCGTCCAAGTCCGGCTGCGCGCCGGCGCAGCTGCCGGCCCTGGCCGCGGCCGTCGCCGCCGAACCGCAGCTGCGCCTGCGCGGACTGATGGCGATACCGGCGCCGCACGCGGACCTGGCCCTGCGCCGCGCGGCCTTCGCCCGCATGCATGCGCTGTACCGCGAGTTGCAGGCTGGCTACCCCGGCGTGGATACCTTGTCCCTGGGCATGAGCGAGGATTTTGAACTGGCCGTGGCCGAAGGCGCCAACCTGGTGCGCATAGGCTCGGCGCTGTTCGGCGCGCGCTGACGCGGCGGCGGCCAAGGGCGAAGCGGCCTGCGGTACGCGCGGCCGAAGGCAGGCCGCTTGCGCCCAGTTGCCGGCGCCGTCGCCGAGACCGCCCTGCAGCGCCAGCGGTGCGCGACCCGCACGAAACCGCACCCTCCAGCCACACCGCAACCCGCCCCGTCCTGCCGCGCCGCGGCGGCTTATCCGCTGCGCGCAGGCCGCGACAGCGGCTATGCTCCGGCCCTCCCCGCACGGCTGTGGAACCCATGCACGATCCGACCTCTTCTTCCTCCGCGCGCATCGCCTTCGTCGGCGGCGGCAACATGGCGCGCAGCCTGATCGGCGGCCTGGTACGCCAGGGGCATGACGCAGCGGCCATCCGCGTGGCCGAGCCCAATGCCGACCTGCGCCAGGCCCTGGCACGGGACTTCGGCGTCGCCGTGTTCGAGCACGGCCGCGACGCCGCCGCCGGCGCCGAGGCGGTGCTGCTCGCGGTCAAGCCGCAGGTGATGCGTCCTGTCTGCGAATCGCTGCGCGAGGTGCTGCAGGCGGACCGGCCGCTGCTCATTTCCATCGCCGCCGGCATCCGCATGGACCAGCTCGATGCCTGGTGCGGCGGCGGCGTGGCCGTGGTGCGCAGCATGCCGAACACGCCGGCGCTGATCGGCGCCGGTGCCAGCGGCCTGTGCGCGAACGGCCGCGTCGATGCGGCCCAGCGCGCCCGGGCGGAACAGATCCTCGGCGCGGCGGGCCTCACTGTGTGGATCGAGGCCGAGGAGCAAATGGACATCGTCACCGCGATCTCCGGCTCCGGCCCGGCCTATTTCTTCCTGCTGGTGGAAGCCCTGGAAGACGCCGCTGTGGCCGAAGGCCTGCCGCGCGACGCGGCGCGCCTGCTGGCCTGCCAGACCGCGCTCGGCGCCGGCCGCATGCTGCGCGAGGACGGCGAGGCGCCGGCCCAGCTGCGCCAGCGCGTGACCTCGCCCAACGGCACCACCCAGGCCGCGCTGGACCGTTTCGCCGCGCGCGGCCTGCGCGACGTCGTCGCCGACGCGGTCGCCGCGGCGACGCAGCGCGGACGCGAACTGGCAGCGAAATCCGGAGACTGAACCATGGGATTCTTCCGCGACGCGGCCCTGCTGCTGATCCAGGTCGCCTTCGGCCTGGTGCTGCTGGTGTTCGCCCTGCGCCTGCTGCTGCCGCTGACCCGGGTGCGCTTCAACAATCCGGTCTGCCAATTCGTATACAAGGCCACCAACCCGGTGATCGGCCCGCTCAGCCAGGTGGTGCGGGCGCTGCGCCAGTTCAGCCTGGCGACCTTGCTGGCGATATGGCTGATCCTGCTGCTGGAAGTCGTGCTGCTGTTGCTGATCCTCGGCTATCCGCTGCGCGCGGACTGGATATTGCTCATCAGTTCGGTCGGCGTGGTCCATTTCCTGGTCGGCCTGGCGTTCTGGGTGGTCCTGTTCGCGGCCGTGGCCAGCTTTTTCTCGCCGGACCGGCGCAATCCCGCGGTAGAAGCCCTGTACGGCCTGGCCGATCCGCTGCTGCAGCCGTTCCGCCGCCTGCCGCCGCGCGGCCTGCCCTTCGACCTTTCGCCGCTGTACGCGACGGTGGCGCTGCGCCTGATCCTGCTCGCGCTGCAGCACCTGCTGGGGCCGCTGTACCGCTTCATGCTGCCGCTGTAGCGCAGGTCCGGGATAAGATCAGTCCGATTCTGCTGCGGAAGCCGCCCATGAAACTCGCCTACAAGATCGGCCTGCTCGCCGGCGCCACACTGCTGATGCTGCTTCCGGCGCGCGGCCGCGCCGAACAGGTCCAGCGCTTCGACGATTACCAGGTGCATTACAACGCGCTGTCCAGCGACATGCTGCCGGCCGAAGTCGCGGCGCAGTACAAGTTCAGCCGTTCCAGCAAGCAGGGCCTGGTGAATATTGCCGTGCAGAAGCTCGACGGCACGCAGACGCCGGTCGCGGTCGCGGCCAGCATCCGCGGCACCGCGGCCAACCTCGCCGGCCAGCGCAGCGAGCTGGTCCTGCGCGAGATCCGCGAAGCCGACGCGATCTACTACCTCGGCGAATTTCCGGTGCGCGGCAGCGACACGCTGAACTTCGACCTGACCATCACGCCGGCCGGCAGCGCGCGCAGCTACGCGCTGAAATTCAGCAAGAACTACATTACCGACTGACGGACGTATCGACCGGCGCACGCCGATGGACGCCTGCCAGCCGATGGCCGCGCCGAATTGACGGCCACAGCGAACAACAACTGCACGGACCTGCCCTACGCATGAATGCCGCGGCTTCGACCCGCCTGCTGCTGATCCGCCACGCCCAGGCCAGCTTCGGCACCGACGACTACGACCGGCTTTCCGAGCGCGGCCTGCGCCAGGCCGAGCTGCTGGCCAACTGGCTGGCCGCGCAGCCGGAGCAGTTCAGCCACGTGGTCAGCGGCGCGCAGAAGCGCCATGCGCAGACCTTGCAGGCATTGCAGGCCGCTGCCCACGCGCTGCAGAAACCGCTGCCCACAGCCGAGATCGATGCGGACTGGAACGAGTTCGATCACGAAAGCCTGCTGCGCGGCTATGTGGCCTGGGCGCCGCAGGATCCGGACCTGCCCAGCCTGCAGACCGGCCACGAACCGGACCGGGTGCAGGCCCTGCTCGGCCGCGCCTTCGCCGCCTGGGACCAGGGCGTGCTGGACCACGCCATGCCCGAGACCCTGGCCGCCTTCCGCGCCCGCGTACGCCGCGCGCACGAACGCGCCCAGGCCCGCGCCGGCAGCGGCACGGCGCTGGTGGTCAGCTCCGGCGGCGTGATCGCGCGCTGCGCCCAGGCCCTGCTGGACCTGGACGAGGCCACCACCATCCGCCACAACCTCAGCCTGGCCAATTCCGGCATCGTCGAATTCGTGCACGACGGCGGCGCCTGGAACCTGGCGCGCTGGAGCCACCTGCCGCACCTGGAAGAAGAACCGCACCGTTCCCTGCGCAGCTGGTACTGAACCGCTGCATGCCCGCGAGCACCCCGCCATGAGCACAAGCAACGGCCAGACGCTGGACCTCGCCGCACTGGAACGCTACCTCGCCGAGCATCTGCCCGGCTTCCGCGGCCCACTGCAGGCGACCAAGTACAAGGGCGGGCAATCCAACCCGACCTACCAGCTCGACGCCGCCTCCGGCCGCTGCGTGCTGCGGCGCAAACCGCCGGGCCAGCTGCTCGCCTCGGCACATGCGGTGGAACGCGAATACCGCGTGCTGCAGGCCTTGCAGCACAGCGCCGTGCCGGTGGCAGCGCCGCTGCTGCTGTGCGAAGACAGTGCCGTGATCGGCAGTGCCTTCTATCTCATGGACCATGTGCCCGGCCGGGTGTACTGGGACCCGGCCCTGCCCGAACTCGATGCGCAACAGCGCGGCAGGATCTACCTGGGCGCGGTCGATACCCTGATCGCTCTGGCCCGGCTGGACACGGCGGCCGCCGGCCTGGCCGACTACGGCAGGCCCGGCAACTACTTCGCGCGCCAGATCGCGCGCTGGAGCGAGCAATACCGCGCCAGCGAGACCGCGCCCATCGCCGCCATGGACGCGCTGATCCGGCACCTGCCCGCCGCCGCACCGCCGGACGACGGCCGCAGCGCCTTGGTACACGGCGATTTCCGCCTGGACAATCTGATGTGGTCCGGACAGGGCGAACTGCTGGCCGTGGTCGACTGGGAATTGTCCACACTGGGACATCCGCTGGCCGACCTCGGCTATTTCTGCATGGCCCTGCGCCTGCCGCGCAATCCCGTGCTGCCCGGTCTGGCCGGCCTGGACCGCGCCGAGCTGGGCATCCCCTCCGAAGCCGCCCTGCTCGCCCGCTTCGGCGAAGCCACCGGCCTGGATCCCGGCGCCGACTGGCCCTTCCACCTCGCCTTCCACTTCTTCCGCCTGGCCGCGATCGCCCAGGGCGTGATGAAGCGCGCGCTGCAGGGCAATGCGTCGAATGAGCAGGCGCTGGCGGCGGGAAGGATGGCGGGAACGATTGCGCAGATGGGACAGGAAGTGCTTGGCGGCTGAAAAGCGGACCGCGCAGGTACGTCCGCATCAGTGCACGACTACGGGCGTTTCGGTTCGGCCGGCCGCGTCAACGTGCCCACCAGCACGCCCTTGGCCAGTACGTGGCCGCGGGCGCCGCGAAAAGCCCTCTCCGCCAAGCGCGTTCACGTGCTTGGCGGAGAGGGTTGGGTGAGGGGCGGCGCTTCAGTCCGCAATGGAGCCCGGTTTCCGCATCATTCTTCGCGAATTGAAGATTGCGGCGAAAATCCAACGGCGAGGCGCATTGGTCGTCGCCCCGCACCCGGCCCTCTCCCCAAGCAAGCTCGGGGGAGAGGGATCGATCCGGGTTTTGTGTGAGCGCATCGGGAGACTGTTGCATTGCCCAGGTCGACCGAGGCTTTGGTCTCGGCCAGGCGGAAGCGATGATCGAGAGGGACGAGCACGGGGCGCCAGGCCGGAAGCGATGATCGAGGCAGTGCTGTGCGCGCGCATTCATTGGCGCGTGCATTCGCCTGTGCCGACTTAGCGCGGCAACAAGCCTTCGTCCACCAGTGCCAGCACTCGCCGGCGCTCTGTCTCGCTGAAGCTTTGCAGCAGTTTCTGCAATTTCACCTCGCGCACCGAAGGCGCCAGTGCGCTGTCGGCGAGCAGCCGTTCGCGGGCCTGGGCATAGGCGCGCAGGCGCAGATTCCAGTCCAGTTCCTGCTGATCGAGTTCGCCCAGGCGTTGGGCGGCGGCCTCGCCCCAGAGTTCGCTGCGCTGCTGTGCGCGCTGGGCCGGGGACAGCTGCTGCGCGTCCAACTGCGCGGTCTGGGCCAGGGCGAGCTGGAAGTCGGTGCTTTGCGCGCGGACTTCGCGCTGCTGCGGATCGAGCTGGGCGTCGAGTTCGGCCAGACGCGCGCTGCGCGTGGCGGCGTCCAGTCCCGTGTCGCGCGCCAGGGCCAGGCGCTGTGCGGTCAGCGCGGCATAGTCTTCTTCCTCGCCGAACCAGGCACGGGCGAGTTCCTCGCCGAGTTCGCGCCGGCGCAGTTCGCGCAGGCGTTCCAGATCGGCCGCCAGATCGCCGCTGCGGCCCAGCGCGGCACTGGCGCGCTGCAATTCCACATAGCGGTCGAACAGGTGCAGCACCGCGGCACGCACGCTCGCGCTCAGCGCCGTCTGCTGCTGCAGCCAGGCCAGCAGGTCGGCGCGGATCTGTTCGGGGTTGCGCTCGCCCAGGCGGGCCAGAAAGTAGTCGAACAGGCGGCGCAGTTCGCGGTCGGCGGCGAGGTTGCCGGCAGCGTCCACCCGTATCCGGCCGTCGACTTCGGTGCCGCGCAGCGAATCCTCGCGCACCGCGGGCGCGGCCTGCGGCAGGCGCGCGGCCGCATTCGACGCCGCGGCCTTCGGCGCAGACGCCGCGCTTTCGCTGCGCTGGGCAACGCCGGCCGCAGCCGTCGCGGGCGCCGAGGCCGGCGGCCGGCGCCAGAAAAAGACGAGCAGCAGCAGTCCGAGCAGGACTGCCGCTGCCATCGCCGCACGCTTCGTCACGAACGCGGCCTGATCACAGGCCGGCGGACTTCAGCCGGTTGGCCTGCGCGCGCAGCACGCTGACCGGGTCGGAAGCGAACAGGCCGCGCAGGGCCAGTACCTGGTTCACTTCGTCCAGATGGTTCCAGGCGTAATCATCGCGCAGCACCACGCCGAGATGGCTGGAGCAGCGGCCGACCAGGCCGTCGTTTTCCTCGAAGCCGAAGAACAGGCCGCCGGCGCCGAGCAGCGCGTCGGAGGCGTCGAACACATTGGTCAGCACCGAAGTGCCGCCGATGGAGTAGTAGCGCACGCCGTTGACCACGGCCGCGCCCTGGCCGCAGCTGGTCGCGGGAATACCCTGCGGGTGGCGCGCATTGAAGGTGTTGGAGCCGGCCGTGTTGAGCGACGCCAGCGCGCCCAGGGCGTACTGCGGATCGCTGTTGCCGGAAAGGAAACCGAGGAAGCCGCCCAGCGCATCGACGAAACCGGCCACCAGCGGGCGCAGCGGCGAACCCGGCGGCAGCGTCGCATCCAGCGCATCGGCCACCTTGCTGCCCTTGTGCGGCGAACCGACCGAGGTTATCGAAGCGACCAGGTCCGGCCGCACCGAGGCGACGTAGCGTATGGTCGGGCCGCCGTGGCTGTGGCCGATCAGGTTGAACTTCGTGTGTCCGTACAGCGCGCGCAGGTGATCCAGGTCGCGCACCAGCTGCTCGCCGCGGACGGTGCTGGAGTTGGCCGCCGAGACGCTGGCCACATAGACCTTGGCGCCGCCGGCGCGCAATTGTGCAGGAATGCCGTACCAGTAGTCGTATACGCCGAGCAGGCTGTCGAAGCCGAGCAGGCCGTGCACCAGCACGATGGGGTGGCGGGTCTGGGTATAGCCGGACTGGGCCCAGACCGGTGCCGCGACAAAAAGACAGAGCAGGACGCCGAGCAGGCGTCCGAAGACAGTGCGCATCATACTTCCCTCTCCCAAGGGAAGCCTGGCTTGCGGCGATCGCGCCGGCCCCGTCCTGTGTTCCTGCTCCTGCCGCGCGGATTCCCGTCTTCGGCGAGCCTTGCGGCTACTTCGTACTACCGGCGACGACCTCGCAGCGAGGTTCCCAGCATGACGAACGTTGATTGGATGGTATGCCGGGCGGCGAGACGCGCCGGCGCGCCGACTCTAGCGCGCTCAAACGCAGATTTCAAACACTTGTTTTAGTGCGTCCGGGGCCGCTTCAGAGCTGGCGGTCCTCGGCCTGGAAGCTGCCGCTGACGTCGTGCGCCTGGCCGGCCGCGTCGAGCAGGCGGAAACTGAAGCGGCCGGCGTAGCGCTTGCCTTCGGCGCGTTCGATCTCGAACTGATTGCCGGCGTGCTGCTTGTCCAGCTTGTACTCGGCGTCGGGATCGCCGCCCATGGTTTTTACACCTTTGGAAAAGCGCACATCGCACTCGGCGCGGCTGAAGTTCCCGCTGTCGAGCTTCAGCCGCTGCCCGGCAGCGAGGCCGCCGCAGATGATGCTGAGCCGGTCGACCGGTGTCTTCGGCGGCGGCCAGGCACTGGCGCCTTTGCTGCTCGCACTGAGGCTGAAACTGCCGCTGGCATTGCCCGCCGGCACCAGGCTGATGCTGTCGTCGTCGCTGACGAATTCGGCACCGCCGATCTGCGCGCTGAAGGTCTGGGTTTCGGCCTGCGCAGCCAGCGGCAGCAGTACGGCGGAAAATACAAGGCAGCGCAGGACAGGAATACGCATGGCGGGCTCCGTAATCACTGTGCAGGATTACGCAGGCCGGCGCGCAAGCCTGACATCAGCCGGCATGGCGCTGCGCCCATTGCCGCACCAGTGCATGGATGGCGTCCAGGCCGTCGAACAGCGCCGCCGGGCCGGGCTGCAGAATCAGGGGCGACTTGATCTCGTGCAGTTCGCCGTCACGCACGGCGGGAATCGCGTCCCAGCCCGGCCGCGCGGCGACGTGCTGGGGACGGAAGCGCTTGCCGCACCAGGATCCCAGGATCAGATCCGGCGCGCGCCGCACCACTTCGGCCGGATCGGCCAGGATGCGGTTGCGCGCCAGCGATTCCCGGGTGAGTTCGGGAAACACGTCGTCGCCGCCGGCGATGCGCACCAGTTCGCCGACCCAGCGTATGCCGGTGATCAGCGGCTCGTCCCATTCCTCGAAATACACCCGGGGCCGGCGCGGCAGCTGTGCGGCGGCCTCGCGCACCGCGGCGATATGCGCCTCGGCGCGCCGGGCCAGTTCGTCGCCGGCCTCGGCGCGGCCCACCATGCCGGCAAGGCGGCGGATATAGCCCAGGATGCCCTCGACCGAGCGGTGATTGCTGATCCACACCTCGACGCCGGCCTTGATCAGGTCGCGCGCAATATCCGCCTGGATGTCGGAGAAGCCGATGACCAGATCCGGCTCCAGCTTGAGGATCTCGCCGATCTTGGCGCTGGTGAAGGCCGATACCTTGGGCTTTTCCTTGCGCGCGCGCGCCGGCCGCACGGTGAAGCCGGAGATGCCGACGATGCGCTGCTCTTCGCCGATGGCATAGAGCACTTCGGTCGGTTCCTCGGTCAGGCAGACGATGCGGCTGGGAAACATGGCCGCGCTCAGGGATACAGCATGCGCTGGCGCCACTGGCCGTCGACCAGTTCGTAGCGCTGGCGTTCGTGCAGACGGTACTGCGCGCCGTACCAGAATTCGATCAGGTCCGGTTCGACGCGGTAGCCGCCCCAGTGCGGCGGTCGCGGTACGTCGCGGCCGGCGAACTCGGCTTCGTAGTGGGCGATGCGCGCGTCGAAGTCGGCGCTCTGCGGCAAGGTCTGCGATTGCAGCGAAGCCCAGGCGCCGATCTGGCTGCCGCGCGGACGGCTGGCAAAGTAGGCGTCGGAAGCCGCCGCGTCGAGCTGCTGCACGCGGCCCTCCACGCGCACCTGCACGCCTTCGCGCAGCAGCTTCCAGTGCAGGCACAGCGCAACCTGGGCGTTGGCCGCGAGTTCCTGGCCCTTGGCGCTGGTGTAATTGGTGAAGAAGCGCAGGCCGTCGGCGTCCACGCCCTTGAGCAGCACGATGCGCGAATGCGGCCGGCCATCGGCGCCGACCGTGCTGAGGTTCATGGCCGTGGGCTCGCGGTCGCCGCTGGCTTCGGCCTCCTTCAGCAGGCGCTGCAATTCATCCAGGGCGGCGGCACAGATAGGCATGACAGGCTCCGGCGGAAAGATCCGGAATGCTAGTGCCCTGCCCTGCAAATAGCCATCGCAGGAGACCGCGCATTGCGCCGCGTCACGCCCTTGCCGCAGCACTGCGACAATGCGCCGCGCCGCCTTTCCGTACGGCGGAAACGCCTGCGGCGCGCATTGGCCCCGCTGCGGGACGGCACAGTGGCTCCGGCGCCGCAGCGCGGGCTCCCATGCCTGCATCGCCCGCATGACGGCGCGGCGCAGACCGCACTCAGTCGCGCCGCCCGGCCTGCTGGATCACGCGGGCGAACTGGGCGAAATCCAGCGGCTTGGTCAGGTAGTAGTCCGCACCGGCGGCGAGCGCGGCGCGGCGCGCCTCTTCGGTGGCATTTGCAGACAAAGTCACAATGCCCCCTTTGAAGCCTTGTGAACGCAACTGGTAGACGGCGGCGTTGCCGGAAAGGCCGGGCAGCTCCACGTCGACCAGGACCAGGTCGGGCTCGGCCTCGGCCACCGCGGCCAGCGCCGCCGCGGCGGTGCCGGCCTGGCGCGTGGATACGCCCAGGTCGTCCAGCAGCACTTCCAGCAGGCCGGCCACGTCCGGATCGTCGTCGACGATCAGCGCGCTGAGGCCGCGCCGCTTCGCCTCTTCCGGCAGCGCCGGCAGGCCGCCGGCGCGCAGCGGCGGCAGGCTGACGCGGAAGGTGCTGCCCTGGCCTGGCGTGGAATCGAGTTCCAGCCGGCCATCCATGCGCTCGACCAGGCGCTTGACGATGGAAAGCCCCAGGCCGGCGCCGCGGCCGCCGTGCTGGGCGCCGCGGTTGAACGGGCGGAAGATGCGTGCGCGCGAAGCCTGGTCTATGCCCAGGCCGCTGTCGGCGACATCCAGCCGCAGCGCCTGGTCGCGCCATTCCAGCCGCGCCTTCACATAGCCGCGCGGGGTGTAGCGCAGCGCATTGGACAGCAGGTTGATCGCCACCTGGCGCAGCTTGACCGGATCGAACCAGGCCTGCTCCGGCGGCGCCGCGCCGGCTTCGATCAGCAGGGCCAGCCCCTTTTCCGCCGCCAGCGGCTGGAACATGGCGTCCAGGTCGGCCACCAGCTGCGCCAGGTCCAGCTGGGCCGGATCGAGCAGGGATTCGCCGGACTCGCTGCGGCCGTATTCGAGCAGGTTCTCCGCCAGCGCGAACAGATGACTGGCATTGCGCCGCAGCGCGCGCAGGGCCTGCGCCTGGCCGGCGTTGGGCTCCAGGCCGCGTTCGAGCAGGTGCAGGTAGCCGAAGATCGAGGTCAGCGGCGTGCGGAATTCATGGCTCAGCGTGGCGAACAGCGCGTTCTTCAGCGCATTGGCTTCTTCCAGCCGCGCACGCTGCTGTTCCAGCTCGCTCTTGATCTGGCGCAGCCGCGCCAGGGTGCGGGATTTCTCGATGCCGGCCAGCACCGCCTCGTTGCCCATCTGCTGCTGCACCTGGGTCTGGCGGTGCTCGTCGCGCGCGTCCAGCAGCAAAAGATGGAAATTTTCACCATCCGGAATCAGGTGCACATGGGCGTGGCGGCCGTCGGACAGCTCGACGAAGGGCAGGTCCTGGCTCTGATCCAGCGGCAGGCCCAGGAACAGATCCTGCAGCTGCTGCACCAGGCCGCGCGCGTCTTCGCCGGCCAGGCCGTTGGCGGCAGTGTCGCCGCGCACCTCGACCAGGTTCCAGTCCGCGTCGAAGCTCAGCAGCAGCGGCCGCGCGCGGGCGCGCAGGGTCTGGTCGAGATAGCTGTCCACCGCCGCGGGGAAACGGTTCATGGGCGCAGCGCCTCCCCCAGTGCGGCGAACGCGGCTTCCACGCCGTCGCCGCTCAACGCGCTGGTCTCGAACACCGGCAGGCTGCGGCGGATCTCCGCCAGCGTGGCCGGCGCGACTTCCCAGCGCTCGATCAGGTCCAGCTTGTTGACCAGCAGCACGCAGGCGGGATCCGGCAGCAGTTCGCGCGCCTGCATCAGCAGGCCCAGTGCGGCGCGCAGGCTGGCTTCGCGCGTGCCGTCGGCGACCAGGATCAGCCCGCTGGCGCCGCGCAGGTAGCTCTGGTTGGCGCCGTCGATCACCGACTTGCCGGCGATATCCCAGATCACCAGCTTCAGGCCGGCGCCGTCGGCCAGCTGCAGCTGGCGGCTGTCCACCTTGACCCCGACCGTGGTCAGGTATTTGTCGGAAAAGGTGTTGCGCACATAGCGCGCGACCAGGCTGGTCTTGCCGACGCCGAAGTCGCCCAGCATGCAGACCTTGCGTGCGATCTCGGTCATTCTTCCTCCGCCGCGGCGGTATCCGGCCGCAGGGTGGCGGCGCGTGCGTCGATTGTAGGCAGGTTGGGGTCGGGCGCGCCGGGGGCGGCGCGCAGCGTATCGGCAGCGAAGCCGGCCCTGGCCAGTTCCTCGCACAGCCAGCGCGCGCGGCGGGCGCGCAGATCCAGGTTGGTGGCGTTGCTGCCGGGTTCGTCGTTGTGACCGCGGCACAGCAGATGCAGCGGCCGGTGCAGCGCGGTGCCGAGTTCGCGCAGGCGCGCCGCGGTCGCAAGCAGGGCGCGCAGTTCCTCCGCATCGCGCAGTTCCAGGTCGCGCACGAAATGCACGCGCTGCTGCGGCAGCGCGGCCAGCAGCTGATCCCATTCGGCGCGCAGCGGCGCCTGGGCGTCGTCCTGCGCGCGCAGGCCGGCAGCATCCACGCGCTGCACGCCGGCGATCCAGCCGGCCTGGCGCACGGCCTGTCCGACCCAGTCCGCCGGCGCATCGCCATGCAACTGCAACTGCCCGGACTGGACCTTGAGCCGCACCGTCGGCGGCGGCTGCAGCTGGCGCCGGGCGCGCTGCAGCACCACAGCATCGTCGCCGGAGACATAGCCGCGCAGATCCAGCTCCAGCGCAACGCCGTCCGGCAGCAGCGCTTCCAGCGCCGCCCGCGGCGGCTGGGCATCGGCGTCGATCAGGCCGCGTACGCGCAGGCGCTTGCCGCGCTCATGCGCGATACCGTCCACATGCAGCCCGGGCCAGGCCTGCAGCAGCCGTTCCGCCTCGCCCATGCGCGCGCGCCACTGCCATTCGCCCCAGCCCCACCAGGCCAGCGCCGCCCACGCGGCGAGCAGCACCAGCAGCAGCGGCCAGCGCCGCGGACTGGCGCGCTGCTGCACGGCTTCGGCGCGCAGGCTGGCCTCGATATGGTCCAGGCGCAGATTGCGCTGCACCGCGGCGGCGACTTGCGGCGCATCGGCCTGCAAGGCCAGCTGCGGGTCTTCCAGTTCGGCGTGGATCAGCTCCAGGCGCCGGCGCAGCTCGTTGCGCAGCACCGGCGGCGGCACGCCGCGCAGGAAGGCAGCCAGGTTGGCGCGCGGCCCCTGCAGCACCCAGACCAGGTGTTCGCCGACGCTGGCCGAATCCAGCGTGCTGTCGCCGTCGGCGGAAACCGAATCGCGCACGAAATCGCCGATGGCGGTAAGCATGCCGGCGATGGCGTCGGCATCCAGCTCGGCCAGGTCGGCGGCGGATTCGCGCATCAGCACCAGGCCGCTGTCGCGCTCGATCAGGAACAGATGATCCAGGCGGAAGCGCAGCGTATGCCGCAGCACCACTTCGGCATACGGCAGGCCGGTACGCCAGGATTCCAGGCGCCAGCGCAGGCCGTGCAGGGTGAAACTGGACTCCAGCGCGCGGTTGAAGGTATCGGTGAAATCGCGCAGGGATTCGGCGATGGCCTTGCGTATGGCCGGGCCTATGACCGGAAACAGCGCATCGACGATGCTCTGGCGCTGCTGCTGCACCGCGGTGCCCAGGGCGTCGGCCACCGGCACGGCCAGCGCCTGCGCCAGCCGCGCGCGGCCCTCGCCGCGCTGGCCCTGCTGCAGCAGTTCGGGCAGTTGCGCCGGCAGCGCGGCGGCACCGGTTTCCAGCGCGGCGACGCGGCGCTGCTGCGCCTGCAGCTCGGCGAGTTCCTCGCCGAGCAGCAGCTGCTTCAGCCGTTCATGCTCGTCCACGGCGCCGCGGCCGCCGCTTCAGCGGGCGCCCGGCAAATCGAAATCGCCCTTGAGGCGCAGGGCCAGCTCGGTCATCAGCGCGGCCAGGTCTTCGCGGCCGACCTTGTCGGCGCGCAGCTCGTCGCGGGAACGGCTCAGCGACTGGTTCAGGCGGCCGGCCTGGTCTTTCAGCGCGGCATCCAGATCGGCCAGCGCGGCGCGCAGGCGTTCCTCGGCCGAGGCCTGCGACTGTTCCAGCGCCTCGATCGCGCCGGTCAGCTCGCCGCGCTGGGTGCGCGCGCCCTGGACCAGGCGGGTTTCCAGATCGTCCACCGCCGCGGTGCGGTCGTTGACTTCCTGGCGCAGCGCTTTTGAAAGTTTTTCAAATTGCTCGTCCAGGCGTTTTTCCAGCTGGGCGAAGCGGCGTTCCTGATCCTGGCGCAGGGCGTCGAAATCCGCCTCCAGGCGTTCATTGAGTTCGACGAAGCGGCGCTCGTAGTCGCGCATCTGGCCGCCGAACAGGATGTCGCGGATCTGGTCGACATTGCGGTCCGCCGCATTGTCGGCGCCGGTTTTCTTATCGCTCACACTGGACTCCGTGGTACTGGGCTGGGCCGCCGGCCGCGGCGCCGCGGTCACGGCGGGCGCCGCCGCGGCGGCGCTGCGTTTCTTGTTGTCTACGACGGGGTGACGCTTGCTGCCCATGGCCTTGCTCCCTTGCGCGAACAGGCCGGTCGGCTCAGGCCTGTTCCAGGCGATACCCATGCTGGTAGACGGCGGTGAGGCGCCAGCCATGCTCGCCGCCGAGTTCCAGCTTCTTGCGCAGGCGGCTGACATGCGTGTCGACCGTGCGGGTCGACACCTGGGCACTCATGTTCCAGACATTCTCCAACAGTGCGTCGCGGCTGACTATGCGGCCCTGGCGCCGGAACAGGTAGGTCGCCAGATCGAATTCGCGCTGGGTCAGCTCGATGTCGCGGCCGTCGATGGCGACGCGCCGGCGCATCAGGTCGATGTGGTAGGGCGGCACGCTCAGGTCGGTGGAATCCTGCGCGTCCACGCCGCGCCGGCGCAGCACCGCGGCGACGCGGGCGAGCAGCTCGGCCTGTTTGGGCGGCTTCACCACGTAATCGTCGCCGCCGCTCTCCAGGCCCTTGACGATGTCCTCGTCCATGGAGCGGGCGGTAAGGAAGATCACCGGCAGCTCGGCATTGGTGGAACCGCGGATCCAGGCCAGCACGTCCAGCCCGGTGGCGTCGGGCAGCATCCAGTCCAGCAGCAGCAAATCCACCGCCTCTATGCCCAGCCGGCGGCGGAATTCATTGGCGCTGCGGAAAACGCGGGGCGTGTAACCGGCCCGTTCCAGCCACAGGGAGATCAGTTCGGCTTGATCGGCGTCATCTTCGAGAAAGCCGATGACCACTTCATGCTTGCTCATGCGACTCCTTCCAGCACAAGCGACCGGCCCATTCGCGATTCCTCATTCGACGACAAAGTTCACCCGCATGTTCACACGCCATTCGCGCACGCGACCGTCGTCCTCGGTCACGACCTTGATGTCGTTGACCCAGGCACCCTTCACATTCTTGACGGTGGTGGCCACCTTCAACAGTCCGGACTGCACGGCGTCATCGATACCTTTGGTGGACGATGAACTTACTTCAATCACCTTGGCTATGGACATGGCGAACTCCCTGTTTTGGGGCGGCTCGGGGCAAAGCATGAAATTTTTTCTGCCCGCACAGGCCGCAGTGTAGCAGCATGCCGTAGCACTGCCACCGCGCTCCGGACTGTGGCGGATGGCGCAATGCAACATGTCGTTTCATAAAACCGCCATGGCGTCAATCGTAGGGGTTTTCCCCCGCACTTTCCTGAGTACAGTTACCGCCTCCTGCATCAAGCGGGCATTTTTCCCGCCGCGGCGCCTGCGGCGATCTGCAGAAATGCGCTCAACGTCCGGCCAGCAGCGGCGCATAGCCGCTGCGGAAGTCCGCATGGCGCAATTCGTAGCCGCTGGCGCGCAGGCGCCGGTTGCACAAGCGCTTGCTGCCGACGGCGCGCTCGCCGGAGGCCGCGCCCGGCGGCAGCGGCGGCAGGCGCAGCTGCCGCGCCAGCCAGGACTGCACCTGATCCAGCGGCACCGGCTCGTCGTCGCTGAGCACATAGCAGGACTGGACCTCCGCCAGCCCGACCAGGTGCGCCAGCGCGCCGGCCACATCATCCACATGAATACGATTGGAAAACTCCGGCGCGCCGGCCGGACGCCGCGCCTGCCCGTTGACCACCTGGTCGATCAGGCGGGTGCGGCCCGGCCCGTAGATGCCGGAACAGCGCGCGACCACCGCGGACACGCCGGCGCCGGCCAGGCGGCGTTCGGCTTCGAGCAGCAGCCGGCCGTTGAAGGCCAGCGGACGGCATTCGCTGTCCTCGTCCACCCAGGCGCCGCCATGCTCGCCGTAGACCGCGCTGGAGGATACGAACAGCAGCCGGCGCAGGCCCGCGCCGCGCCGCTGCAGCGCATCCAGCAGATTGGCCAGGCCATCCAGGAACAGGCCGCGATAGGCCGCCTCGTCGCGCCGGCCGGGCGCGGGCAGGAAGATCACGTCGCGGATATCGTCGGGCAGATTGCGCAGGCTGGCCGCGTCGGTGAGATCCGCGCGCAGCGGCAGCAGCGGCGCCGGCAGCGCGGCCTCGCTGCGGCGCAGGCCGTAGACGCGCCGCCCGGCCGCCGCCAGCAGCAGCCCGGCGCGGCAGCCCGCATCGCCGCAGCCGGCCAGCAGCACGGCGCCGGCGTCGCTCACGCCGCCGCCTCCAGCGGCGCATCGTCGTCCGACGGCGGCGGCGGTGCGGATTCCTGCGCCGGCGGCCGCGGCAGATAGCGCAGCCACAGCAGGAACATGACCAGCGCGTCGAGCACGATCAGCGCCTGCCAGATGTAACTGTGGAACCACTCGAACCAGACCGAATTCCACTGGTGCAGGTAGTACAGGCTGATGATGCGCACCAGGTTCAGCGCCTGGATCGCCAGCGTGCCCAGCACCACGCCGATCAGCTTGTGCGACCAGCGCGCCGGAAACGCGAGCATGGCCGAGACCAGGATGATTACCGCCTCTATGCCGTTGCAGACGCGCTCGATGGAAACGGCCAGGCCGGTAGCGACGCTGTAGATCACCTTGCCGTGGGCTACCGCATCGCCGCCGAACAGGTCGATGATGCTGGCCGAGATCGTCGCCAGCAGCGCGTTGAACGGGTTGATGACGTGCACTTCGACCACGGTCAGCACGTCGAGCGTGAACAGCACCAGCAGGGAAGCCAGGAAAATGACGATGAATCGGAGCATGACGGACGCACGAGGGCTGGAATCGCACTAGCTTACGCCCGCGCACCCGCCGCGGGCCAACCCGCGAACGCGGGGCCGCGCCTTGACGCGGTCTTTACACCGGCCGCCCCCCGGCGCCGCGACGCCGCGCTCATAACCAATCCGACGCAAAAGCCGCGCCGGGGCGCGTGCTAGGATCCGGGCATGAATCCCGCTCCAAACCTGTTCCTGATCGGTCCCATGGGTGCCGGCAAGACCACGATAGGCCGGCGCCTGGCCGAGCAACTGCAGCTGCCGTTCCATGACCTGGATCATGTGATCGAAGAACAGACCGGCGCCGCCATTCCGCTGATCTTCGAACTCGAAGGCGAAGCCGGCTTCCGCCGCCGCGAATGTGCTGCGCTGGCCGACTGTACCGCGCTGGACGGCATCGTCCTGGCCACCGGCGGCGGTGCGGTGCTGGATCCGCACAATCGCGAGCTGCTGGCTGCGCGCGGCTTCATCGTCTATCTGGAAACCGCCGTCGACATCCAGCTCAGCCGCCTCGCCCGCGACCGCAAGCGGCCGCTGCTGGCCGCGCCGGACCGGCGCGAGCGGCTGGAGCAGATGGCCGCCCTGCGCAACCCCCTCTACCGCAGCATTGCCGATCTCACCGTGATCTCCGACAACGAACATGCGGCCCACGTGGCCAGTGAACTGATCCAGCGCCTGCAGCAGCAATGGCGGCGCGAACCGGCGCCGGCCGCCGCATGAGCCTGGCCCGGCAGCTCGACGTAGTCCTGGGTCCGCGCAGTTATCCGATCTGGATAGGCCAGGGGCTGCTCGCCGACAGCGGGCGCTGGCGCAGCGTGATCCGCGGCCGCCACGTGCTGGTGGTCAGCAACGAGACCGTGGCGCCGCTGTATCTCGACGCGGTACTGCGCGGCCTGGACGGCCTGCACTCGGCCAGCCTGGTGCTGCCCGACGGCGAACAGCACAAGTCGCTGGCGCGCTGTGCGGAGGTGCTGGATGCGCTGGCCGCGCTCAAGGCCAACCGCGACGCCTGCGTGATCGCACTGGGCGGCGGCGTCATCGGCGACCTCGCCGGCTTCGCCGCGGCCTGCTGGATGCGCGGTGTGGATTTCCTGCAGATCCCCACCACCCTGCTCGCCCAGGTCGATTCCTCCGTCGGCGGCAAGACCGGCGTGAACCTGCCGGCCGGCAAGAACCTGGTCGGCGCCTTCCACCAGCCGCGCGGCGTGGTCATAGACACCGACACCCTGGCCACGCTGCCGCCGCGCGAGTACCGCTCCGGCCTGGCCGAAGTGGTCAAGTACGGCGCTATCGGCGATGCGGAATTCTTCGCCTGGCTGCAGCGCAACGCCGCCGCGCTGGCCGCGCGCGAACCCGCCGCGCTGGGCGAGGCCATCGCGCGCAGCTGCCTGCACAAGGCCGGCGTGGTCGCCCGCGACGAGCGCGAGGAAGGCGAGCGCGCCCTGCTCAACTTCGGCCATACCTTCGGCCACGCGCTGGAAACCTTCTCCGGCTACGGCCAGCTGCTGCACGGCGAGGCCGTGGCCATAGGCATGGTACTGGCCGCGCAGCTGTCGCAGCAGTTGGGCCGCGCGCCCTCACGGGATACCCAGGCACTGATCGCGCTGCTGCAGGCGCTGGACCTGCCCACCGCCCTGCCCGCCGGCAGCGACGCCGAGGAACTGCTGCGCCTGATGTACCTGGACAAGAAGAACCTCAGCGGCCATCTGCGCCTGATCCTCTGGCGCGGCATAGGCGCGGCGGAAATCGTGCCGGGCGTGGCCGACGCGGCGATACGGCCGGTGCTGCGGGCCGCCTGAAACCGCCGTGCGAACGCTTGAAACCGCACAGGCGCGCCGCAGCCTTGCCCGGCACGGCCGGCACTGGAGTACATCCGCTGCCGCAGGCGCGCCCTGAACGGCGCCGCGTGACGCCGCCGGAGCCGGGCAGACGCCGCGGAATCCTGCCCTGCCTGGCCGAGACGGCGATCCGCCGGTGTTGCAGGCCGTCCCAAGCCGCGCCGCGTGCGACACCGGCGCGGCCAGGGCCGCTACAATCGGCGTCCATGCGCATCTACATGCAAACCCAACCGGTCGCCGCGGAGCCTCCGCGCTACTACGAAGTCATCCTGCAACAGGACCTGCTCGGCGGCTGGACCCTGTACCGTGAATGGGGCCAGCAGGGCGGCCGCAGCAGCAGCAAGCGCGAGGTCTATCTGGAGCGCGACGACGCGCTCAACGCCTTCGCCCAGGCCCGCGACGCCCAGGTCAAGCGCGGCTTCCGCGTGGTCTTCAGTCAGGGCCTGGAGGCGCCGCATGTACGCTGAGCGCCGCGCGCCGCTGCTGCTCTGGGCCCTGGGACTGGCCTGGACCGCTCCGCTGGCGGCGCAGGACGAACACATCTTTGAACCCGGGACCCGGCATGTCTGCGTGCCGGCCGCCAGCGGCCAGGGCTGGGACTGCAGCTCCGCCGAGGCTCCGCCGGCCGCGGCCGCCGAACGCCCGCGCGAACCGCGCCTGCGCAGCAGCAGCGAAATCCCCGACGATCCCGCGCCGCCGGCAGCCATCGCAGCACCTGCGGAAGCCGAACCGGCCACGCGCGTGGAAAGCCTGCCGGCCCAGCCCGCGGCCGCGGCACCAGCCCGGGCCGGTGCGCCGGCGCGGAGCGCGGACTCCGCCGCCGGCAACAGCACCGGTTCCAGTGTGCGCGCCGGCACCACAGCCGGCTCCGGCGCAAGCGCCAGTTCCGGCGCCGCAGCCACCGGCCACACTGCTCCGGCAAAGACAGCCAGCCAGGCAAGTGCAAACGACGCCCGCTCGCGCCGCGTACCCAGCTATCTGCTCGCCCCTGAATCGCGCGAGGCGCACAGCGACAGCAGTCCGCCGCGCAGCGAACCGGCAGCGGCAGGGACGGCGCCTGCGGCGTCGACAGCCGCGGCAACGCCGGCGCGCGGCGAATCCGCACCGGCAGCGCAAGCCACCGCAGCAGCGCCGGCCGCCGCACCCGCGCGCGCAGCAACGCCTGGCGCAGCGACCGCGCCGCCAGCAGCAAGCCGGCACGCACCGGAGGCCGCGGCAACAGCCGGCGCGACCGAAGCGGCGACAGCCTCCGCCCAGCCTGCCGCGAACGCGCAGGCCAGCACGGACACACGAGCGGCCGCGACCAGGCCGGAAACCGCTTCTCAGGACTCCGCAGCAACGACGACGACTTCCACGCGGACCAGCCCGGCAACGGCAGCGGCTTCGCCAGATTCCACGTCCGGCCAGTCCACGGCCGCGCCCTCGGCACCGGCGACACAGCCAGGATCGACCCGACCCGCGTCTGCGGCCACGGCATCGCAGCCCACCACCGCACCGCCGGCCGCCTCACCGACTTCACCCACCGCCGCATCGGCCACCAACACGGCTGCAAGCGCCGGCCCCACGTCCAGCAGCAGCGCCGCTGCACCGGCCGGCAACACCGTACTGCGCGGCAGCGCCGAATTCCGCCGCCTGGGCGACGGCCGCTTCGTGCTGGAGCTGGCCAGCGGCAGCGACCGCAGCGCCGTGGAATACGAGGCCGGCCGCATCGCACCCACGCGCGGCGAGATCTATCTGCTGCCGCTGAGCCGCGACGGTGCGCCCTGGTATCTGGCCGTCTGGGGCGACTTCGACACCGTCGATGCCGCGCGCGCCGCCCGCGGCGAAGCCATCGCCGTCGGCGCCATGCGCGCCGGCTGGCCACGCCGCGCCGGGCCGCTGAAGCAGGAGCTGCGCGGACAATGATCCCGCCCGGCCGCCGCCGCGCGACGGCGCAGCGGCGCTGCCCGCGCCAGGCGGCCCGGCCGGCCACGGCGGGTCCGTTGCGGCATCTGCGACCGCGCAGCCGGCCGTCCACATCAAGACAATTCCCCAATCCAGGTTGCCCGAATGAAAAACGATCGTTTCCTGCGCGCCCTGCGCTGCGAGCCGGTGGACTGCACGCCGGTATGGCTGATGCGCCAGGCCGGCCGCTATCTGCCGGAATACCGCGCCACGCGCGCGCAGGCCGGCAGCTTCATGGCCCTGTGCACCAATCCGGAACTGGCCTGCGAAGTCACCCTGCAGCCGCTGCGGCGCTTCGCGCTGGATGCGGCCATCCTGTTCTCCGACATCCTCACCGTGCCCGACGCCATGGGCCTGGGCCTGCATTTCGCCGAAGGCGAAGGCCCCAAGTTCCGCAACCCCGTGCGCAGCGCGGCCGACATAGACCGCCTCGGCCAGCCCGATCCGGAAGGCGAACTGCGTTACGTCATGGATGCCGTGCGCACGATCCGGCGCGAGCTGGACGGCCGCGTGCCGCTGATCGGCTTCGCCGGCAGTCCCTGGACCCTGGCCTGCTACATGGTGCAGGGCGAAGGCTCGGCGAATTTCCCGCTGCCCAAGGCCATGCTGTGGAACGAGCCGCAGCAGATGCACCGGCTGCTGGATATCGTCGCGCGCTCGGTCGCCAGCTATCTCGCCGCCCAGGCCGCCGCCGGCGCCCAGGCGCTGATGGTGTTCGATACCTGGGGCGGCCTGCTCGCACCGGCCCAGTTCCAGGAATTCTCGCTGCGCTACCTGGGCCAGATCGTGGCCGAACTCAAGGCGGATCCGCGCGCCCGCGAGGTGCCCGTGATCCTGTTTTCCAAGGGCGCCAACGGCCACCTGCCTGGCCTGGCCGCGACAGGCTGCAACGGCCTGGGCGTAGACTGGACCATGGACCTGTCCAGCGCGCGCGCGCTGGTCGGCCCGCATATCGCCCTGCAAGGCAACCTCGACCCGGCCGCGCTGCAGGCCTCACCCGAGGCGATCCGCCGCGAAGTCGCCCGCGTGCTGGCCAGCCACGGCAAGAACCCCGGCCATATCTTCAACCTGGGCCACGGCATCACGCCGGATGTGAAGCCCGAGCATGTGGCAGCGCTGGTCGAGGCCGTGCACGAGCTGAGCCAGGCTTGAGAAGCCGGGATCCGGAATCGGAGATTCGGGATTTGTAAAGAAATCCCGGATCTCGAACCAAATACGAATATCGGATCCCGACTCAGGGCTCTCCCAGCTCCCACAGTACGTTGATGATGCGCCACTCGCCGTCCTCGGCGCGCACCAGGTGCATGTAGTCCACCCATTCGTCCATCTGCAGGCGCACCGAGGCGACATTGCCGAAGCCATCGAGGATCTCGACCTCGGCGCGCCGCGGCGCCTTGGCATAGCGCTGCGCATTTTCCGGCCTGGTGCCGGCAACAAGGCCGGCCTTGTCCAGCTCCGACAGTTCGCGCCTGCGCTCCTTGTTCTTCAGATAGGCGCGCTTGGCCAGCTTGTCGTGCAGCACGCCGGCCATCTGCGCGCCGTCGCCGGCGTACCAGCCGCGGGCATAGGCCAGCGCCGCGGCGCGAACGGCGGCCTGGTCGGATTCGCCCAGATGCACTTCGGCCGCCAGGGCAGGGGCAGCGGCGCAGAACGCGATCAGCACGGCGGCGAACAAGGACTTCATGCAGCAACTCCGCAAAGTAGAGGGACAGGATGAGAGGCGGGACGAACGGCCGATCCTGCCCGAACACGCCGCACACGGAAACAGCCGGCGCCGGGAATGACCGCCGCCGCAAAGCCGGGTTCGCGCCGGTCGCCCGGCGGTGCGGAATTTGCGCCGGACTGCTGGAAGCCGGTGGCGGCGTGGCCGGAGCCGCCGCCGTTGGCTTGGTGATCCGACGAGGAAGATCTTCGCGGTGTTTTTATGGCAACAACCTGGATCCTGCGCCGGGATTTGGCGCCGCCCCCTCACCCCAGTCCTCTCCCCCAAGCGAGCTTGGAGGAGAGGGAGCTTTCCGCTTTTCCTGAATAAAATCGGCAAATTTCACTTGCCAAAAAAAACGGATTCCGCCGCACACTCCCTGCGAACCCCGAACCCCGAACCCCGAACCCCGAATCACAAATCACAACCTGAAGCATCCCCAAACTCCGCCGCCAGCAAAGCCCGCGTAACCGGTTTGCGCAGAAAGCCGTCCATGCCGGCGGCCCTGGCCTGAACCTCGACATCCGCGTCGCTGCGTGCGGTCAGTGCAACGATGCGCAGTCGCTGCACGGATTCCTGTTCCTGCGCGCGCAGCAGGCGGGCGAGCTGGAAGCCGTCCACGTCGGGCAGGTCCAGGTCCAGCAGCACCCGCTGCGGCCGGCGCGTCGCGACTTCAGCCAGGGCGGCCAGGGCCTGCGGTGCGTGGCGTACGGTATGGCCCAGGCTCTGCAGCAGTTCGGTCAGCACCTGGGCGACGGTGGGATCGTCGTCGACCAGCAGCACGTCCAGCGCGGGGGCGGGCGCGGCAGGTGCCGGAGCCGGCGGCGTCTCGGCGGGAGCGGCCGGCAGGCGCAGCGACACGGTGAAGGTGCTGCCGCGGCCGGGCGCGGTTTCCACGCTGATATGGCCGCCCATGAGCCGGACCAGTTCGCCGGAAATGGCCAGGCCCAGGCCACTGCCTCCCTTGCTGCGGCCGTTCGCATCCTGGCTGTACTGCTGGAACAGGCGTGCCTGCATGGCCGTGTCCATGCCGGGGCCGGTGTCGCTGATGCGGAAACGCTGCTCGCCCGGCTCGGCCGCGGCCAGTTCCAGCGTCACGCCGCCGACCTCGGTGAACTTCACCGCATTGTTCACGATGTTCAGCAATATCTGGCGCAGACGCTGGGCATCGCCGATCACCGCGACCGGCGGCCGCACCGGCAGGCGCACCAGGAAGCCTATGCCCTTGCGCGCGGCCAGGGCGTGGCCTACGTCGGCCACGTCGTGCAGTACGCGCTGGGGATCGAAGGCGGCCTGCTCCAGGCGCAGTTGGCCGGCTTCGACGCGGGCCAGGTCCAGCGCGTCGTTGACCAGGCGCAGCATGTGTTCGCCGGACGTGCGTATGCCGCCGACATAGCTGAGCTGGCGCGGTTCCAGCGGCGTGCGCTGCAGCAGCTCGGCCATGCCCAGCAGGCCGGTCATGGGCGTGCGTATCTCGTGGCCGAGGTGGGCGAGGAAATGCGACTTGGCCGCGCTGGCCTGCTCGGCCAGCTCGCGCCGCTGCGAGGCCAGCGCCAGCGCATGCGCGCGCGCAACGCGGCGGCGCCAGACCAGCCCGCCGAGCAGCGCGAACGCCGCCAGCAGCACCGCGTACAGCACATAGGCCAAGGGCCGCGCCCACGGCGGCGCGGCGACGACGACGTGCAGCGGCGCGGCCAGCTCGACGCGGTCGTCGAAGCCGGTATGCGCACGCACATGCAGGCGGTAGTCGCCGGTGCGCAGCTGGGCCAGTTCGCGCTGGCCGCTGTCGCTGCCGGCGATCCAGCTGCTGTCGAAGCCCTGCAGCAGGAATTCGTAGCGGTTGGCCGCGACGTAGGACAACGCGCGCGCTTCCACGCGCAGGTCGCGGTCGTTCCAGGCCAGCAGCACGGGCTGGGCCGGATCGAAGGCGTATTCGCCGCTGCCGCGGCGCACGCGCACGCCGGTCAGGCGCAGCGGCGGCGGCGGCAGCTGCGGATCGGCGGCGCTGGTGTCGAACGCGACCACGCCGACCGTGGTCGCCGCCACCGCAACGCCATCGGCACGCAGGGAAAGACTGCGGTCGACGAATTCCGAACCCTGCAGGCCGGCCTCGGCGGCGTAGTGGCGCACTTCGCTGCGGCGCGGATCGACCCGGTACAGGCCGCGCGGCGTGCTCACCCACAGGCGCTCGCGCGTATCCAGCACCAGCGCGCCGGCGTCCAGCGCCGGCCAGCCCTGCGCAGCGTCGATCAGCTGCGTGCGCACATAGCCGGCGGCGCCGCGCGGCGCGTAGCGCTCCAGCGCGCCGAAGCGGTGCAGCCAGACGCTGCCGTCGGCGGCAAAGGCAAAAGCATGGATGCGCGTCTCCGGCAGGCCGGTCACCGCGGCGAAGCGGCCCGCGGCGCTGTCGTAGCGATCCATGCCGCGCACATGGGAGACCCACAGCGAACCGTCCGGCGCGCCGCGCATGGATTCGACATCGGCATCGCGCAGGCCGCTGGCGCCGGGCAGGAAACGCTGCGGCGCCAGCGTGGCCGGGTCGATGCGCGCCAGTCCCGCACCACGCGCACTGGCCCAGACCGCGCCGCCGTGTTCCAGCATCTGGTCGATGGGACCGGCCGGCAAGGCATCCGCCGCCGTCGCGTCGGCGCGGATATCCTGGGCCGAACCCGCATTCAGATCGACTACGCGAATGCCGCGGTGCTGGCCCAGCCAGAGCCGCGCGCGCTGGTCCTGCAGCACCGAGCGGCGGCGTTTTTCCTCGCCGCCGATGCGTTCGCCCCAGCGGTCGGTGCGGCCGCTGTGCAGATCGACCCGGTCCACCCGGCCGGCCAGACCGACTACCCAGACGCCATCCTCGGCGCCGGCGGTCAGGCCCTGGATGCGCCCCGGCGAAAGGCTGTCGCTGCGGCCGGGTTCCTCGCGCCATTGCGAGAAGCGGCGCCAGGTCGGCGCGAGATAGGCCACGCCGCCGTCCAGGGTTGCCAGCCACAGGCCGCCTTCGCGGTCGGCGAGCAGGTCGAACACGTCCTCGCCGGGCAGGCCGCCGGGCATCAGCGGCTGGGCGCGGTAGACGATCTCGCCGCCCTGGGCATTGCGCCGCACCGCGCCCTGGCGCGTGCCCAGCCAGTAATCGCCGCTGCTGTCGCGCAGGGCGGCGTAGAGCATGCGCGGCGCCACGCCGGGATCGACCCGCTGCACCGCACCCTGCAGGGTAATGCGGTAGACGCCGGCCGAGGTCGTCGCCAGCACCTGGCCGTCCTCGGAGGCCAGCGCCATCACCTGCGGCGCGCCGGGCTGGCCGTGCAAAAGCACTTTCTCTATTTTTCCATCCTTGCGCCGCCGCGCCAGGCCCGCGTCGCTGCCTATCCACAGGCTGCCGTCGTCGGTACCGAGCAGGCTGAGGACATTGTCCGAAGCCAGGCCCGCGCCGTCGGCGGTGCGGAAATGATCGAAGCCCGCGCCGTCGGCGCGCAGCCGGTCCAGGCCGCCGGCGTACATGCCCACCCAGATCGCGCCGCTCGTGTCCTGGCTGATCGCCCAGACATCGTCGGCGGAAAGGCTGGCCGGATCCTTGTCGTCGTGGCGGTAGCGGCGGAAACGCTGGCGTGCCGCGTCGAGCACGTTCAGGCCGCTGCCCTCGCCGCCGGCCCAGACGCGGTTGGCCTGATCCACGAACAGAGCCGAGACTTCGTTGCGTGCGATGGAGTTATCGTCGCCGGGAATATTGCGCCAGACGCGGAAGGCGACGCCGTCGTAGCGCGCCAGGCCGTCGTGGGTGCCGGCCCAGATGAAGCCGTCGCGGTCCTCCGCCAGCTTGTAGACGGTGGATGACGGCAGGCCGTCGTCCACGCCGTGGCGGCGGAACATCGGCGTCTCGGCCAGCGGCACCGCCGCGGCAGGCGCGCCAGTCAGCAGCAACAGCAAGACCAACACGCGGCACAGCCGCATAGCGTCTCCCCGATGGGCGGTCCGGAACCCCGCCGGACCGGCGGCCGCGCCAGCGCGCAGGCGGCCGATGATGCCAGAAGCCCGCGCCGCGTATAAAAGGTGGACTTGTCATGGATGCCGGCGGCCCGCGCCGGCCGCGGCCGGCCTTGCTAGCATGGCGGCATGAACGCACCCGATCCCCGCCAGCTGCGCCGCCTGCTCGCCTTGGGCGTGGTACTGGCCAGCCTGGCCCTGCTCTGGCTTTTGTTCGGCGCCACGCGCAGTGCGCTGAGCCTGTGGCACGAACTCGACGGCCTGCCGGATTTCCTGCGCTACGCCCTGCTCGCCCTGGTGACCGTCTTCGCCGGCGCCAGCGCCTGGCTGGCCTGGCGCCTGCTCAATCCGCGGCCGCGCAAGCCGCGGCCTTCGCCGCCGGTAGACCGCGCCAGCGTGGAGCAGCGCCTGGAACGGCTGCAGTCGCGCCAGGCCGAGACAGCGCAGTTCGAGGCCGAACTGCAGGAGCTGGACCGCCGCGCGCGCAGCGAAACCGCGTATGTCGCCGTGTTCGGCGAAATCAGCGCGGGCAAGTCCAGCCTGGTGCGCGCGCTGGCGCCGCAGGCGCGCGACGCGATCGACGTCGATGTGATCGGCGGCACCACGCGCCTGGTCAGTCATCACGAAGGCCGTCTCGGCGAGCGCGCGCTGATCCTGGCCGATGTGCCGGGCACGCGGGAAGTCGGCGCGCGCGAACGCGAACAACTGGCCCGCGACGAAGCCCTGCGCGCCCATGCCGTGATCTACGTCGCCGGCGGCGACCTGACCCGCGCCCAGGACGCCGAACTGCGCTGGCTGCGCGGCTATGGCAAGCCGCTGCTGCTGGTGTTGAACAAGACCGACCAGTTCGACACGGCCCAGCGCGAGGAACTGCTGGCGGCGCTGCGGCGGCGCTATGCCGACTGCGCCGACCGCGTCGTCGCCGTGCGCGCCGGCGGCAGCGAACAGTTCCTGCGCATACTGCCCGACGGCCGCCAGGAACAGGTGACGCGCCAGGCCCAGCCCGAGATCGCGCCGCTGCAGCAGGCCCTGGCCGGCTGCCTCGCCGCCGACCCGGCCGAGCTGGAACAGGCCCGCGCCGCCGCCGTGCTCGGCCGGCTGGACGAACGGCTGGGCCAGGCCGAACGCAACCTGCGCGAACGCGAGTCCCAGGCCATCGTCGATCGCCACACCCGCCGCGCCATCGTCGGCGCCCTGGCCGCCGTCGCGCCAGGCACGGATCTGCTGATCCAGGGCGCCCTGGCCACCAGCCTGATCCGCGAACTGGCCGCGCTGCACGATATCCCGCTGCGCCAGATCGACCTCGACGCCTTCCTGCGTCAGGCCGCACTGACGCTGCGCACCACCAGCTCGGTGATACTGGCCATCGCCGGCAACGCGCTCAAGGCTTTTCCCGGCCTGGGTACGCTCGGCGGCGGCGTGCTGCATGCCGTCGCCTACGGCCTGATCTTCGACAGCCTGGGCCGGGCGGTCAGCCAGACCTTGCTGGAGCAGCACCGTTTCGATCAGGAGCAGGCCCAGGCCGGCCTGCAGCGATTGTTGTCGGAACAGGCGCGCTCGCGGATCGGGTATGTGGCGAAGCTGGCCCTGCAGGGATTGCGGGAGGAGGAGACGGGCGCCGAGCGGCCGCGGTGAAGCGGCGGCGCGGGAACTTCATGGCGGAGAGGCCAGTCCGCAGGGTTGCTCGTACCGTCGACAAAGGAGTGGATTCGTGTAGGCGGGCGCCGGATAGCGGGCGTTCGGGGACATGGGGTACAGGTGTCCGGAGTCATGGGTTACAGGTGAATTGCCTTGCCCTCTCCCCCAAGCTCGCTTGGGGGAGAGGGCAGATTCGCCTGACTGGCACTTTGTCGCTATCCCGAATCCCGAATCCCGAATCACTAATCCCGAATCACTAATCCTCAATCCCAAACACCCCTTCCCGCCACAAACCCCAAAAGTTCCCCACCATTGTCGCCCCCGAAAACAACAATCCATTCATTCCCGGCCGCTTCTGCCTGTCGCCGCGATCTGCCAAGCTAGCTGCATGCTCCCGCGCCTACCGCCACTGCTGCTGTCGCTGACCAGCCTGACCGCCGCCGCGGACGACACACGCTGGCGTCTGGATACCGTGCATACGCAGATCCAGTTCAGCATCGACCACCAGGGCTTCAACCGTTCCCTGGGCCAGTTCAAGCTGCGCGAAGGCGCGCTGGTGTTCGACGAGAAGGACTGGAGCAGCGCCCGCGTCACGGCCAGCGTCGACACGGCCAGCCTTTACCTCGGCGACGCCAAGTGGGAGGAAACCGTCCGCTCCTGGCGCTATCTCAACGCCGAGCGCTGGCCGCTGGCGCAGTTCCGCAGCCTTTCGGTGCAGCGCGGCGAGGGCAACAGCGGCGTGATCCACGGCGAACTGGAGCTGCACGGACAGCGCCGGCCGCTGGATATCGCCTTCCGCTTCAACAAGCTCGCCAACGATCCCTATACCTTCAAGCGCACGGTCGGCTTCTCTGCCACCGCCACGCTCAGGCGCAGCGACTTCGGCATGGACAAGGTGCTCAGCGCCATCGGCGACGAAGTGCAGCTGCGCCTGGAAGTGACGGCGGTGCGCGACAAGGATGCGGAACCCGGCTCGCCGCCGGCCGGCGATACTTCCCCTACCCCTGCGCAGGACCAGGAAGGCAACGATGGCACTGAAAAGCGATGACACCCGCTGGGGCGCGCTGGCGCGCACCTTCCACTGGCTGATGGCCGTACTGATCATCGTCCTGGGCCTGGTCGGCCTGTGGATGACGGGACTGTCCAATTCACCGCAAAAGATAAAGATATACGCCATCCACAAATCCGTGGGACTGACCGTGCTCGCGCTGGTGCTGCTGCGCCTGTCCTGGCGCCTGTTCGACCGGCGCCCGCGCGACGTGCCCATGCCGCTGTGGCAGACCTGGGCCGCGCACCTCACGCACTGGCTGCTGTATGCGCTGATGCTGGCCCTGCCGCTGTCGGGCTGGCTGTACAACTCGGCCTCGGGCTATCCGCTGCAGTGGTTCTGGGCCTTCAACCTGCCCAGCCTGAGCGGCGGCGCCGACCCGGCACTGAAAAGCTTCGCCCATTTCGTGCACGAATGGGGTTTCTGGCTGCTGGTCGCGCTGCTGGCCGCGCATGTGGGCGGAGCGCTCAAGCATCACCTGATCGACCGCGATGAAACCCTGGTGCGCATGCTGCCGCTGTTGCGCCGGCGCCAGGCCGCCCCCATCCCGGCGCCGGCCGGAACCGCCGTGGCGGAAGCCGCGCCCGCCGCCGTCACCGCACCGACTTCAGATAAAGGAGAATCCTGATGCGTCTTGCACTCGTCGCCCTGCTTGCCCTCGCGGGCACCGCCCAGGCCAAGGACTGGACGGTAGATCCCTCCAGCACGCTGGGCTTCGCCGGCAATTACCAGGGCGAGAAATTCAGCGGCAAGTTCCAGAAATTCGACGCGAAGATCGCGCTGGATCCGGCCAACCTGGCCGCCGCCAAGCTCGAAGTCGACATCGACGTGACCAGCACCACCACCGGCAATGCCGACTACGACGGCGAACTCAAGGGCGCGGCCTTCTTCGACTACGCCAAATTCCCCAAGGCCCGTTTCGTCAGCAGCGCCGTGCGCCAGGAAGGCGGCAAGCTGGTCGCCGACGGCAACCTGACCATCCGCGACAAGACCAGGCCGGTGCAGCTCAAGCTGGATTTCAAGCCCGCCGGCAGCGGTGCCACGCTGGACGTGCAGACGGCGCTCAAGCGCCTGGACTTCGATGTCGGCACCGGCGAATGGACCGACACCAGCCTGATCAGCGGCGATATCGAGGTCACTTCGCACCTGGTGCTGAAGTAAGCGCTGGCCTGAACCGGTTGAGACCCGCATGAGCCAGGACTGGCTGAATTCCCTCGCCCGCTGGTGGCGCGGCGGCGATGCCGTGCCGGCCGCGGCGGCCGCACCCGAGGTGCAGGCCAGCGACGCGCTGCGCCAGTTGCTGCAGGATCCCACCGTGCCCGATTCGGTGCGGCGCGAACTCAGCGAGGAATTCGCGCGCATCCAGGCCCTGCTGGACAAGCTCGAACGCAGCGAGCTGCATGTGGCCGTGTTCGGGCGCGTGTCGGTGGGCAAATCCGCCCTGGGCAATGCCCTGCTCGGCGAGCCGGCCTTCGTCACCGGCGTGCTGCACGGCACGACCACCGGCGCGGTGCAGCAGCGCTGGACCGAGGCCGGCGGCGCCGGCCTGCATCTGATCGATACACCGGGCATCAACGAACTCGACGGCGAGGCGCGCGAGAAGCTCGCCTTTGAAGTGGCCGAGATCAGCGATCTGGTGCTGTTCGTCGTCGACGGCGACATGACCCAGAGCGAGCGCGACGCACTGGCCACGCTGGCGCGCACCGAGCGCCCGCTGCTGCTGGTGCTGAACAAGGCCGACCGCTACGACAAGGCCGAACGCGAACGCCTGCTCGCGCGCCTGCGCGAACACGCCGCCGGCCTGGTGCCGGCGGACGCGGTGCTGGCCTGCGCGGCCAGTCCGGCGCCGCTGCGCCTGATCGAGGTCGACGCCCTGGGCAACGAACGCGAACGCAGCCAGCCGCGCGAGCCCGACGTGGCCGCGCTGCGCGAACGCCTGCTGGCGATCTGCGCGCGCGAGGGCAAGACCTTGTCCGCGCTGAACGCGGGACTGTTCGCCGGGCGCCTTTCCGACCAGGTCGCCCGGCGCATCGCCGAAGTGCGCCGCGATGTCGCCGACAAGGTGATACGCCAGTACTGCCTGGCCAAGGGCGTCGCGGTTGCGCTCAATCCGGTGCCGGTGGCCGACCTGCTCGCCGCCGCCGCGCTGGATGCGGCGCTGGTGATGCATCTGGGAAAGGTATACGGCCTGCCGCTGACCCGCCGCGAGACCGGCCAGCTGATCGTCACTATCTGCGCCCAGCTGGTGGCGCTGATGGGTGCGATCTGGGGCGTGCATCTGGTCGCCTCGGCGCTGAAGGTGGCCAGCGTGGGCTGGTCCACCGTGCTCACCGCCGGTGCCCAGGGCGCGCTGGCCTGGTATGCGACCCTGGTCGTGGGGCGCGCCGCGGAGCGCTATCTGGTGGCGGGCAAATCCTGGGGCGAATCCGGCCCCAAGCGCGTGGTGCAGGACATCGTTGCTCAGTTGGACCGCGATTCCATCCTGCGCGAGGCACGCGAAGAAATCCTCGCCCGCCTGCGCAGCAGCTCCGCCTGAGGATGCTCCCGTGATGCTGTTGCAGCTCAGCGCCGCCCGGGGCCCGGATGAATGCGCCCTGGCCGCGGCCCGGGCGCTGCCGCGCCTGCGCGCGGAAGCGGCGGCGCTGGAGGTGAGCGTGGAAGTGCTGGCAGCCGCGGCCGGCCGAAAATCAAACGAACGTTAGTTGGCCTGCGCCAGCCAGGCCGCGACCTTTGCCGCGTCGAAGGGCCAGTCCAGTTCGCGCCGGCTGTCGTCGTCGCGCAGTACCGGCACGCGCTCGCCGTAGAGCGCTTCCAGCGTGTTGTCGTGATCTATCCACACGCTGGAGAACTCCGGCGCGCGCGCCTGCGCCAGCACCTCCAGGGCGAGATCGCATAAATGGCATTCATCGCGCTGGAACAGTACAAGTCGCATTGTCATGAGGCCGCAGGGTCCGGGGGCGCGTAGAATAATCGGCTCCCCGCCATCGCCGGAATCGTTTCATGGCCGTCAGCGTGTTCGACATCTTCAAGATCGGCATAGGCCCGTCTTCCTCGCACACGGTGGGGCCGATGCGTGCGGCGGCGCGCTTCGTCAGCCACTGGCTGGAGGAACGCGGCCTGCTCGAACGTGTGGTGCGCGTGCGCGGCGAGCTGTTCGGCTCGCTCGCCCATACCGGCCGCGGCCACGGCACCGACAAGGCAGTGCTGTGCGGCTTCGAGGGCGAATGGCCCGACCGCATCGATCCGGACATCATCGAAAGCACGCTGGAGCGCATCCGCGCCGACAAGCGCATACGCCTGCTCGGCCGCCACGAGATCGACTTCGACGAAAAGCGCGACCTGGTCTTCAACAAGCGGCAGAAGCTGCCCTACCACTCCAACGGCATGCGCTTCACCGCCTACGGCGCGGCCGACGAAGTGCTGGCCACGCGCGACTACTACTCCGTCGGCGGCGGCTTCGTGGTCAACCACGACGAGGCGGCCGAAGACCGCATCGTGCCCGACACCACGCCGCTGCCCTATCCCTTCCACAGCGGCGACGAACTGCTGCAGCGCTGCGAGGAAGCCGGCAAGAGCATCGCCGACGTGATGCTGGCCAATGAACTGTGCTGGCGCAGTGAGACGGAAATCCGCAGCGGCCTGCTCGCCATCTGGCGCGCCATGCAGGCCTGCGTCGCGCGCGGCACGCGCCAGGCCGGCGTGCTGCCGGGCGGACTGAAGGTGGCCCGGCGCGCACCGGCCATGCAGGCCGAACTGCTGGCCCGGCCCGAGGCCGCGCTGAAGGATCCGCTCACCATCCTGGACTGGGTCAATCTCTACGCCCTGGCGGTGAACGAGGAAAACGCCGCCGGCGGCCGCGTCGTCACCGCGCCGACCAACGGCGCGGCCGGCATCGTGCCGGCGGTGCTGCATTACTTCGACCGCTTCTGCCCCGGCGCGAACGAGGACCGCATCCTCGACTTCCTGCTCACCGCCGGCGCCATCGGCATCCTGTACAAGGAGAACGCCTCGATCTCCGGCGCCGAGGTCGGCTGCCAGGGCGAAGTCGGCGTAGCCTGCTCCATGGCCGCCGGCGGCCTGACCGCGGCGCTGGGCGGCACCATCTACCAGGTGGAGAACGCGGCCGAGATCGGCATGGAACACAACCTCGGCCTGACCTGCGACCCCATCGGCGGCCTGGTGCAGATTCCCTGCATCGAGCGCAACGCCATGGGCGCGGTCAAGGCGATCAACGCCTCGCGCATGGCCCTGCGCGGCGACGGCAAGCACCGCGTCTCGCTGGACAAGGTCATCAAGACCATGCGCGATACCGGCAAGGACATGCAGGACAAGTACAAGGAAACCAGCCGCGGCGGGCTGGCGGTGAACGTCATCGAATGCTGAGGCGGATGGGCGGCTTCGCGGCGCCGCTGGCGTCGCCAGGCTGATGGAGAAGGCCGGCTGTCGCCTGCCTGCCGCGACCGCCGCGGATCATTCTTCCGAATCGCAGTTCTCGCGCGCTTCCATCGCCAGCTCTGCGCTGCGCTTGGCCCGGGCCGGGTTGTACAGGCCTATCCAGCCGAGGTATTTGCGCGCCGCCTTGTCGCCCACGCTTTCGTCCGGCGAATAGGCATTGGCGAAGCGCGTGCGCTTGCAGCGGATCACGTTGTGGCCGCGGCTGCTCATCTCCGCGGCGACAGCCTTGTCCTTTTCCAGCGGCGTGCGCGCCTGTACGGCCGGCGCTGCGGCCGCGCCGGTGCGCAGGCTGCCGTCGGGGTTGTACAGGCTGGGCAGCGACGGCGTGGCGATGACCGCGTCGGCGCCCTGCTCCGCCGCCGCGGCGGCGGGAACCTGGCGCTGGCCGCGCTCGCGCCGCACGGGGGCGGGCGCATTGCGCGCGCTGCCGCCCTGGGGCGCTGGAACTGCCAGCGGCGGCAGTTCCAGCGGCGCAGGCGCCGCGATTTCCGGCGGCGGCGCGCGTTCGATCAGGGTGACCCGGATCACGCCGCGGCGGTCCTCGACGAAAGGCTTCAGCTTCATTGCATCGCGCACCAGCAGAATCAGGATCAGATGCGCCAGCAGCGCGGCGGCGAGGGCGATGACCACGCGGCGCCAGTTGATGTCGGGCGGACGCCAGCGCAGCTCGTGCAGCAGCTCACGGCGCAGCGGCAACACCCGCGCCGCAACCCGGGCGGGGTCAACGGTCGGCGCTGGCGGTCGGTGCCCGGGATGCTGCGGATCGGCGCTCATGCGGTCTGGCGTCTGGCAGGGCGCGCAGTGTAGCCATGCGGTTGTACGCGGAGATTAAAAAAGGCTTAGCACGGCCGGGTCCGCCACGCTGCCGATGCGTTCCGTTCACGCAAAAAAACGGGCACCCGAAGGTGCCCGTCAGTCCCGATACGGCATCGTCCCGATGCCGCTGTGCCTGTGCTCTTACGTCGGGCGGGGGCGGTGCTTTTCAAGCCGCCGCGGCAAGGTTCTGCCTGAGCCCGTTTATTCCGCCGGCGTCACGCCGCGGTCGACCCGGACGCGCAGGCGGTTGCCCGGGTGATGGTCCATCGTGGTGTGGAAAATATCGCCGCGATAACGATAGGTGACCTCGTAGCCGACCACATCGCGGCCGCCGCGCCAGGCGGTTTCCTGACGGCAGCGGGTCTCGTAGTCGCGCACATAGCCGCCGCTGGTCTCGTAGTAGTCGCCGCGGCGGTGCGAGGCATTGTTGCCGACCGCGCCGCCGATCACCGCACCGGCGATGGTGGCGGCCTTGCGGCCGTCGCCCTTGCCGACCTGGTTGCCCAGGGCGCCGCCGATCACCGCACCCAGCAGGGTGGAACCGGTATGGTCGCGGCGGGCGGTATAGCCCGGCTCGTAGCGGTCGACCGGCTGGTCATAGCAGACGTCGCGGGTCACCGGACGGCGGGTGCGCTCGACGATGGGATCGACATCGATGACGGTGGCCCAGTCGTAACGCACTTCATAGCGGCCATAGTCGTCGCGGCGCGCAAACGCCGTCGGAGTCGAAAGCGCCACGCCGGCCGCCAGGGCCAAAGTGATGAAAGTAACCTTCTTCATATCGCCTCCTGCTCCGGGCACCATGCCCGTGTGGACGCTTCCCAAGGTAGGGGCGGCGGACTGAATTTCCAGTTAATTCATATATTTAGACTTCATTCATTCAGTTTGTGGGGGGACTTGTGTCCGCCCTGCAACGATTGCCGCGCAAGCCAGCGGGCGGCCGCGGCGGCGATCGCCGCGGCGCGGCGGCCCAGCAGCGGGCCTATATGGCTGCAGTCCCCGACCAGCATGAATTCCGCATCCAGTCGCCGGGCCAGGGCCTGGCTTGCCGCCGGAGCGATGTCGCCGTCCCCGGCGCCGGCGATCACCAGCACGGGACAGGCCGGCGCGGCGCATGCATGCTGTTCGGCCTCCACGAGCACCTGCACCGATTCGTCGCGCCAACGCCGCAGCGCGTAGAGGGCTGCGGCGTCGTCCCCGTCCGGCAGCGCGCGGCGAGTTCCTTCCAGGCTGGCCTGGCGGCCCCAGGGCACGATATCGCCGCGGTATCGGCGCAACCGCGGCCGCGGCTGCACGCCTGCCGGCGGCAGGGGATTGACCAGCACCAGGGCCGGCGCGGCCACACGACTGGCCACTTCCAACGCGATCAGCCCGCCGAGGCTGGCGCCCAGCAGCACCGGCGCCGCGGCCTGCTGCGCCTGGCATTCGATCTGGGCGCAGTAGTCGGCCAGGGCCGTCGCGGCCAGGCCGGCGCGGGCCGGTTGCAGGTCCGGCGTTTCCAGGCGCGCGCCCAGGGCCTGCCACAGACGCTGCCAGATCAGCCATTCCCAGCCGCCGCCGCCGGCACCATGCACGGCCAGGGCGCGCAGGCCGGCCAGAGTCCGCTGTGGGTTCATGCGCCGATTATCGCCGCGGCAGACCAGGCCAGGGCGCGCCGGCGGCGCGCAATCCCGGGCCGCGGGCGTGCGGGTCATGGCGCGCGCCCGGCGCGGCAGGCTACGCTGCGGCGGATGCCAGCCCCTGTTTACCGCTTCGCCGACTATCGCCTGGACCCGGCCACCCGCGAACTGCACCGCGGCGGCGGGCTTGTGGCGCTGCCGCCGCGCGCCTTCGACTGCCTGGCCTATCTGGTTGAACGACGCGACCGCGCGGTCGGCCGCGACGAGCTGATCGCCGCGGTCTGGGGCAAGGCCGAGGTATCCGACACCTTGCTGGCCCAGACCATTCTGCGCGTGCGCCGCGCCGTCGGCGACACCGGCAACGAGCAGCACGCCGTGCGCACGGTGCCGCGCTTCGGCTATCGCTGGGTGCTGCCGACGGAGACGATTACAGCGACTGCAGCGCAGACGGCCTCGACAATGGCGCCCTCCGCGCCGTCACCGACAGCCGCAGCGCCGTCCGCTTCGTCCGTACCCGTATCGTCGGCAACCGCCGCCGGCGCGGCATACGGCAGTGCGGATGCCATTTCGCGCGCCGTTCCGTCCACTGCATCGCCCGCTGCGCCAGCCGCTACGGCCATCGCGCGCAGCGCAGCGAACCGTCATGACGACGCGCCCGGCCCCGGCAGCGCCTCGGCCTTCGAGTCCGCAGCTGCCACGCCATCCAACCCGACGCCGCCATCGGCCGCGGCAGAAGCCGCAATCACCGCGACACCGCCCGGCGCCATTCCGACCGCAGCGAAGCCCCGCCGCCTCACCTGGCTGGTCCTCGCGGCGGCGGCCGTGCTGGCCGCCCTGGCCTGGTGGCGATCGACCACGCCGCCGCCCGCCGTCGAAGACCGCGCCACCGCAGGCGACATGCCAGCCGGCGGTGCGACCGGCAGCCCCGACTCCGCCAGCCCCATCGCCAGCGCCGCCATCGTCCTGCCGGTGGAAGTGAACGAGGGCGCCGAATGGTCCTGGGTGCGGCTGGGCGGCATGGATTTCCTCGCCTCCCAGCTGCGCGCCGCCGGCCAGGCCACACTGCCCAGCGATACCACCCTGGTCCTGCTCGCACGCAATCCGGCGCCGCGCCACCTCGCTGCCGACCTGGCCGCGGCCCGCGCCACCGGCGCGCCGCTGGTACTGGCCAGCCAGGCCCGGCGCGAAGGCACCGGCTGGAACGTGCGCATCGAGGCCTACGCCGCCGACGGCCGCACCCGCCGCGGCGAGGCCAGCGCCGAGGCGGTGCTCGACGCCGCCCGCCTGGCCCTGGCCGAACTGGCCGGCCCCGCCGTTGCCGGCGAGGCCGGCGGCGAGCGCGCGGAACACCTGCAGCGTGCCGAAGCCGCCATGCTGGCCGATGACCTGGACTTGGCCCGGCGCGAGATCGACGCTGTCGCCGCCGCGCCGGACGATGCCGAGCTGATCTACCGCCGCGCCCAGATCGACTTCCGCGCCGGCGATTACGAAACCCTGGAACAGCGCCTGCTCGGCCTGCTGCCGCGGCTGGATCCGGCCCGCGACGCGGTACTGCGCGGCCGTGTGCTCAACGCCCTGGGCTCGGCCGAGATCCGCCGCAACCGCATGGGCGTCGCCGCGCGCTACCACGCCGAGGCGGCCGAACTGCTGCGTCCCGGCCAGGACAAGCGCGCCCTGGGCCAGGCCTATACCGGCCTGGCCATCACCCAGGCGGCCCAGCGCCAGTTCGACGATGCCCTGGCCACCTTCGCCCTGGCCCGGGTCGCGCTGGAACAGGGCGGCGACGCGCTGGCCGTGGCCCGGGTCGATGCCAACCTGGGCATCCTCGACGTGGAACGCGCGCGCTACGCCGAGGCCGTCGCCGGCCTGCGCCGCGCCGCCGCGCGCTTCGCTGCTTTCGGTGCGGTCAACGAACAGCTCACCACCCTGATCGGCCTGGCCCGCGCCCAGGCCGAGATGCTCGACATCGCCGGCGCCAGCCAGACCGCCGACGAGCTGTGGAGCCTGGCCTCGCGCAGCGCCAGCCCGCGCCTGCGCCACCAGATGGCGGTGGTACGTGCCGACGTGCTGGCCCAGTGCGGCCGCCTGCAGGAAGCCCGCGCCCTGCTCGCCGGCCTGCGCCCGGAACTGGAACTGCCGCAGGAAAACGATACCCAGGCCCGCGCCGACGCCGTGCTGGCGCGGCTGGCCCTGGCCGACGGCGACGCCGCCCAGGCCCTGCGCCTGGCCACCGCCGGGCTGGAGGGCCTGCCGCTGGAGCAGTACGGCCGCGAGCGTGCCCAGCTCTGGCTGCTGCGCCTGCGCGCCCTGCGCGCACTGGAGCGCACGGACGAGGCCCTGGCCCTGCTGCCGCAGTTCAGCGCCCAGGCCGGCCAGTCCGGCGAGACCGCCGCGCCGCTGTACGCCGACCTGGCCGCGGCCGAGCTGGACTGGGCCCAGGGCCGGCGCGAGCCGGCACGGCAGCGCTACGCCGGCCTGCTCAGCCAGGCCGAGCGCAGCGGCATCGCGGTCGACCTGGCTCTGGTAGTGCAGAGCTATGCCGGCGCCCTGCTCGAATCCGGCGACGCCCAGGCCGCCGCGCCGGTGGTGGCGCGGGTGGCGCGCTGGGCCGATGCCGATTTTGGCTGCGCCCTGCTGCAGGTCTGGGCCTACTGGGCCCAGGGCGACCTGCCGGCCTGGCAGCAGGCCCTGGGCAAGGCCCGCGGCCTGGCCGGGGAACGGCCGATCGCACCGGTGCTGAGCCAGCCGCCACAGCCGCCGCGGATCCGCTGAAGCCGCCCGGCGAACGTGACCGCCGTCACAGCCTGCCGCCACGCCGCGACCGGAATAATTCCTTCAAGTTCAATCCGTTGATGGAAAAGTAAGGGAAAACGAAAGCCCGCCGCATGGAGCGCGAAAGCAGCCCCGCCTGCACTGCCAATACTGCAGCGGTCCGCCGGCCGGTGCGCCTCCCCGCCTCCCCTCAACGCCACCGCCCGGCGGACCTTCTTCCCGTTTCGTCGAGGGTTCCAGTCATGCGTGTTTCCGTTATCGCCGGCCTGATCGGCCTGGGTCTGTCCGGAGCTTCCGCGGCAGGTACGTTCATCTCCCTGGACCAGCCCAACAGCCAGTTGGTCAGCCTGTCCGAACACGGCCGCATCGGCACCGGCAGCTACATGGGCGAAGGCGCCTTCCGCTGGACCCGCGCCAACGGCGCCAGCCAGATCGCCGGCTACAGCAGCATCAACGGCATGAACAGCTGGGGCCAGCCCGTCGTCGGCCAGGCCGCGGACGCCAACCAGAACCTGGTCGCGGCCGTGGCCTACAGCAATGCCCAGTTCTTCGATCCCATCCTGGTCGGCGCCCTGCCCGGCGCCCAGCCCATGGACGGCATGCTCAGCGCCGGCTACGACAGCGCCGACGACGGCAGCGTGGTCGGCCTGGCCTACAACGCCGCCGGCGACCCCGTGGCCTTCCACTGGCAGGCCGTCACCGGCATGACCGAGCTGCCGCGGCTGGACCAGGAAGCCGCGCGCGCCAACGCAATCAGCCGCGACGGCCATGTGGTGATCGGCTGGAACGACACCGACGTCGGCTATCGCCGCGGCGTGAAATGGGTCGACGGCGCGATCAGCGAATTCCTTGACGCCAAGGGCCTGCAGGTCGGTGAAGCCCTGGCCGTCAACCGCGACGGCAGCGTCATCGTCGGCGAAGGCGCCGGCGTGGACGGCAAGGAAGCCTGGCGCTGGACCGCTGCCACCGGCGTGCAGCCCATCGGCATGATCGGCAGCGGCAGCTTCTTCGACCGCGCCTACGCCTTCGGCACCAGCGACGACGGCAACCTCATCGGCGGCGCCAGCGGCGCCGGCTGGGACCGCCACGCCGTGGTATGGACGCCGGAAAGCGGCATGGTCAAGCTGGCCGACTTCCTCGCCGCGCGCGACATCACCGTGCCGGCCGGCTGGCGGCTCAACAGCGTGACTGCGGTTTCCGGCGATGGCCGCGTCCTCGGCGGCTGGGGCCTGGATCCGAACAACGCCATCAATTCGTTCGTGGTCGAACTCTCCCGCGTGCCGGCCCAGGACGCCATTCTCGAAGCGCGCGGCAAGGTCGTCTGGAACGACATCGCCAACGGCCCCTTCGCCGGCATCGCGCTGGAAACGCCGGTGGTCATGAGCTACCGCATGACGCCCGACGGCCTGGAGATCGATCCCGGCTCGCACATGGCCTATCCCATCGACATTGCCAGCTTCCGCCTGCAGGCCGGCGCCGCCAGCGACACCCTCATCGAGACCCCGGCCGGCCCGCTCAGCCGCATCGCCAACGACTATCCGCGCTCCGACGGCATTCATCTGTTCGAGACGCCGCTGGCTACGCCGGGCACGGCGATGGAGTTCGAGATGTTCAACCCGGGCGGCGACCTGTTCGACTCGGCCGAACTCAACGGCATCAACCGCACCTTCGGCCCGGAGCATTTCGAGAAGGCGTCCTGGTTCGTGTTCGACGGCCAGGGCGGCGAGCGCTCCATGATGATCCAGATTGAATCCATCACCATCGAGGACGAGTGCTCGATCTTCTGCGGCCGCTTCGAGTAAACCCGCCGCGCTGACGCGCAATCACCAGGCCTGCCGCGCGGCAGGCCTGGTTTTATTGTTGCCGCCGCCGCAAAACCTGCGGCGGCGGGCCGCTTGCTCAGCCGCCCAGGCGCGGCTCGAAGCCGGTCTGCAGCAGCAGGTCGGTGCCGAAGAACGGTCCGCGGATCTCGTAGGTGATGCCGCCGCTGGACGAGCCCGTGGTACCGCGCTGGGAACTGAAATACAGGCGCGTGCCGTCCGGACTGAAAGCCGGCCCGGCGATTTCCGAAGCATCCTGGCCCATCACCTGCAACAGCGGCAGCACCTGGCCTTCCGGGCCCAGCAGCACGATCTGCAGATTGCCGCCGTCCTCGGCCACGTAGACGAAACCCTTGGCGTCGACCACCACGTTGTCCACGCCGGTGAGTTCCGGCTGGGCGAACCAGGCGTCGTCGTAGAAAATCTCGATCAGGCCGCTGCGCGTGTCGTAGGCATAGACGCGGTTGTCACCCTTGGTGGTGAAGAACACCAGCCCGTTGTGGAAATAGATGCCCTCGCCGCCCTTGAACACGGTGCTCTGCGGCACCTGCAGGCGGGTCGCGGTTTCGCCGGCGGCAAGATTGGGATTCGGATTGGGCACCACATGCCAGGTCACCGGACGCGGCACGCTCTCGTCGGCGCCGACAGCCTCGGCCACTTCGAGCAGGCCGGCGCTGAAATCCGGATACGCCGTCGGCGTGAAGCGGTAGAAGCGGCCGCTGGACTGGTCCTCGGTCAGGTAGACACGGCGCGCTTGCGGATCGACCGCGACGGCCTCGTGCTTGAACGTGCCCAGCGCGCTGCGCCTGACCGCCGGTTGCTGGCCGAAGGGATCGCATTCCCAGGAATGGCCGGAATCGGTTTCCTCGCAGGAAATCCAGGTATTCCACGGCGTCGCGCCGCCGGCGCAGTTGCTGCTGGTGCCGCTGAGAATGGAATAGGCATCGACCACGTCGCCGGAAGCATTGAAGCGCAGCGCGCCGCAGCCCCCCTGGCCGGAACCGACTTCGGAATTGCTCACGTAGATCCAGCCGCCATCGCCGGTGGCATAGGTCGCGCCGCCGTCCGGCGCGCGGTGCCACAGATAGCTGCCGCCGCTGACCGGCGCCTCGCCGGTGCGCGCGACCACGCGCGAGCTGAAGCCCGCCGGCAGGCAGATGCCATTGGCGTCCGGCGGCTCCAGCCCCGCGCGCAGGCTGTCGATCAGCTGCGGATTGAGGCTGCGCAGCTTGTCCCAGCCGTGCACCGCGCGCGTCGCCTCGTTGACGCTGGCGAAGGCGCGCGGGCCGATGCTGAGCATGCCCGCGGTCGCCAGTGCGCGCAGCAGAAAGCCGCGCCGGTCCATCTTGATATCGCGTGCCATCCCGATCGCTCCAGGTAAAAGAGGCGCAAGGGTGGTCAGTCCGGATGAAACGGATTTTGCAGGCGGATGAAAGCATCATGAAACCGCGACGCCGGCCGCGCCAGGCCGGCCCGCTCTACCGCATCGCAACTTGACGCTTGCATGACTAGGGGCAAGGCTATGCCGGCGCGGACGCCCGTCGCGGCCGCGTACCCGCCATGACCGCCCGCCCCGCCGTGCCCGCCGGGGCAACGCGCCTTACGCGGACGACCATGACGGCCCTGCATCCACGTTCCGCTGGGAGGGTTACGTCATGTCCTACACCACCGATGGCATCCGAAATATCGCGCTCGTGGGCCACGCGAGCGCGGGCAAGACAACGCTGTTTGAAGCGCTGCTGCAGGCCGGCGGCGTGATCCAGACCCAGGGCAGCGTGGAGCGCGGCTCCACCGTGTCCGACTTCGATCCGATGGAGAAGGAACGCCAGCACTCCATCGCCGACGCCGTCGCCTCGATCGACCGCGGCGAATGTCATATCAACCTCATCGATACGCCCGGACACCCCGAATTCCGCGGTCCCACCCTGTCGGCCCTGGCCGCGGTGGAGACCTGCGCCATTGTGGTCAATGCGCACAATGGCATCGAATACTCCACGCACCGGCTCATGGAATACGCCAGGGCGCGCAACCTGTGCCGGCTGCTGATCGTCAACAAGATCGACGGCGGCAATTGCCGCGCGCTGGTCGACCAGCTGCGCGAAACCTTCGGTCCCGAATGCCTGCCGATCAACCTGCCCTCCCAGGGCGGCAAGGCCGTGGTGGACTGTTTCTTCAAGCCCGAGGGCGTGGCCGATTTCGATACGGTCCAGGCCGCCCACCAGCGCATCATCGACCAGGTGGTCGAGATCAACGAGACCGTGATGGGACATTACCTGGACGAAGGCGAGCAGGGCCTGTCCGGCCAGGAACTGCACGATGCCTTCGAGCAATGCCTGCGCGAGGGCCATCTGGTGCCGATCTGCTTCGTCTCCGCGCGCACCGGCGCCGGAGTGAAGGAATTGCTGGAGCTGGTCGAACGCCTGGCGCCGAACCCGCGCGAAGGCAATCCGCCGCCCTTCATCAAGGGCAGCGGCGCCGAAGCCGCGCCCATCGAAGCCGTGCCCGACCCGGCCGCGCACGTGATCGCCGACGTGTGGAAGATCGTCAACGACCCGTTCGTGGGCAAGCTCAGCGTCTTCCGCGTCTACCAGGGCACGGTGAAGAAAGACACCCAGCTGTTCATCGACGACGGCAAGAAGCCGTTCAAGGTCGGCCACCTGTTCAAGCTCAAGGGCAAGGACCACGTCGAGATCGACCAGGCCATACCCGGCGACATCGCCGCCGTGGCCAAGATCGACGAGATCCATTTCGACGCCGTGCTGCACGATTCCCACGACGAGGACCAGATTCACCTGAAACCGCTGGACTTCCCCGTGCCCATGTTCGGCCTTGCGGTGGAGCCGGCGCACAAGGGCCAGGAGCAGAAGCTGGCCACCGCCCTGGCCAAGCTGGGCGAGGAAGACCCGTGTTTCCGCGTGGAACACAACAAGGAACTCAACGAGACCGTGGTGCGCGGCCTGTCCGATCTGCACCTCAAGCTGATGCTGGAGCGCATGAAGGAACGCTACGGCGTGGAGGTCAAATCGCGCCCGCCGCGCATCGCCTACCGCGAGACCATAGGCGCGCACGCGGAAGGCCATCACCGCCACAAGAAACAGACCGGCGGCGCCGGCCAGTTCGGCGAAGTGTTCCTGCGCGTGGAACCGCTGGAGCGCGGCGCCGGCTTTGAGTTCGTGGACGCGGTCAAGGGCGGCACCATCCCCGGCCAGTTCCTGCCCGCGGTGGAAAAAGGCGTGCGCCAGGTGCTGGACCACGGCGCCATCGCCGGCTACCAGATGCAGGACGTGCGCGTCACCGTGTACGACGGCAAATACCATCCGGTGGATTCCAAGGAAGTCGCCTTCATCGCCGCCGGCAAGAAAGCCTTCCTCGACGCCGTGGCCAAGGCCAGGCCCACCCTGCTCGAACCGGTGGTCAATCTCGAAGTGTTCGTGCCCGACAACCACATGGGCGACGTCACCGGCGGCCTTGCCGGCAAGCGCGCCCGCATCAACGGCACCGACTCCGCCCGCGGCGGCGAAATCATCATCAAGGCCCAGGTGCCCCTGGCTGAAGTCACCGACTACCAGACCGAACTCAAATCCATGACCGGCGGCCGCGGCCGCTATGCGATCGAATTCAGCCATTACGAGGCGGTGCCGGCGCAGATACAGAAGCAGCTGGTGGAATCGTACAAGCCGCGGCATGAAGAGGATTGAATCCGGGCTTCCGGTGCGGCCCTGACCAGGGCTGCACCGGCGCTGGCATACGGAACGCATCGCCCGCTCTACACCGGCAAGTTCGCTGGACGTTGCAAGGCGAGCGTTCCATATTTCGTACGAATCCGCAGCTTCATTCAGCCCGCTCGATACAGCTGTCAACGCGATCGCGATTTCCGTGCCGCGAATCAGGCGTCATACACGGCACAACGCAAATCGGATGATTTTTGCGGACGCGCGCGACGGGGCCGGCGGCCGGGAAATCAGCCAACAGACCCACACCAGTCCATACTTTGGACCGAGGAACCCCGCCGACACCCCATGCCATAGTTGGACCTTCGTTCTCAGGGGAACAGGTCCGTGCGCGCCGGCTATATCAACCGCAAGATTCATTACTGGCTGTCCTTGTGGCTGGCCCTGCCCATGGCCCTGATCTCGATTACCGGCCTGCTGCTGCAGTTCAAGAAGTCCCTGCCCTGGGTGCAGCCGCCGGAGCAGCGCCGCGAACTGGCCCTGCCGCTGGCGGAGTGGCCGCTGCTGCTGCGGGCTGCACAGGCGCAGCCGGCGCTGGAGGTGCGCAGCTGGGCCGATGTGGAGAGGCTGGAGCTGCGTCCATCCAAGGGTCTGATCAAGCTGATTGCGAAGAACGGCCAGGAAGCCCAGTTCGATCCGGTCAGCGGCAAGGTGCTGCAGGTCGCACCGCGCCGCTCGGACACCATCGAGGCCCTGCACGACGGCTCCTGGTTTGGCGACGGGGTCAAGTTCGGCTGGTTCGCCAGCAGCGCCCTGGGGCTGTTCCTGGCTACGCTCAGCGGCCTCTGGCTGTTCGCGGAGCCTTACGTGATGAAGGCCCGGCGCCGGCGGCGGCTGGCGCGGGAGGCGTTGGCCGCACAGGGCTAGCACTGGAGTGACACGGGCGGGACTAGTTGTTTTGAAATTCCGTGGATTGATTCAATCCGGCCGCTGGCGGACGCCGTCGGGGCGGAACGTTGCTGCTGGTTCCCGGCGGCGGGCGCAGGCAGGTCGTGCGGCGGCGGTGCAGCCGGGTTGAACATCCGGCGACGATCCAGCGGCGAGGCGCGCTGATCGCTGCCCCCTCACCCCGGCCCTCTTCCCCCAAGTGCGTTCGCGCTCGGGGGAGAGGGAGCTTCCCGCAGATTCGCGGCACCCGCGCCAGTACTGCAGCAACGGCTGCCGGCATCGCGACAGCGACAACTGCGCCAGCACCACCATGGCTGCGCCGCCGCGAACACCCTTCCCTCACCCGCGCGTCCGCTAAACTCCGGCCGCCCAACGCTGAGCGCAAAGGAGTACGCGATGACCCTTCACTTCGCCCTGGCCCCGCTGGTTGCCCTGATCGCCGGCATCCTGATCCTGCTGCGGCCCAAGTTGCTCAACTACATCGTCGCCTTTTATCTGATCTTTGTTGGCCTGATCGGCCTGTTCCCGCGCCTGGCCAGTTTCTGAGCAGCCGGTGTACGCGCTGCTGAGCACGCCCGGAGAAGTCGACAGCCTGGAGACGCCGCGCCTGCTGCTGCGGCCGCTGACGGTGGACGATGCGCCGGCCTACCTGCCCCTGGTCAGCGAGCCGCGCATCCTGGCCCAGGTGCACGAGCACCCGCTGACGGATCTGGAACAGGTTCGCCAGCGCCTGCGCGAGCGCCTGCACGCCGAATACGCCAGCCACGGCTACGGCCGCCTGGCCGTGATCGACAAGAGCGACGGGCGCCTGGTCGGCTGGTGCGGGCTCAAGTACGTGGACGAACTCGGCGAAACCGATATCGGCTACCGTTTCCTGCCCGACTGCTGGGGCCGCGGCTATGCCAGCGAGGCCGGCGCGGCGGTGCTGCGGCATGGCTTCGAGACGCTGGAGCTGGCGCGCATCATTGGCCTGGTGCTGCCGGGCAATGCCGCGTCTGCCCAGGTGCTGCGCAAGCTGGGTCTGCGCTACGAGCGCCGCCTGCACCTGGCGCGCGTCGGCGCCGAGGCCGATCTGTACGCGCTGCAGCGCCCCGCCGCCTGAGCACGGCAGGCGCCTGCCGCGGCCCGCGACAGTGAACATTGTCACCACCCGGCAAGCCGCGTAATGCGGCGGCCGGGTCCACCCTGCTATAAGATCGGTCTTGTTCGCACGGATCGGTCGCATGCCTGAAAAGGACACCCTGCCTACGCCGCCTGCCCGCTGCATCGCCCGAGTGCTGGCCCTGGGCCTGCTCCTGCTCGGCAGCGCACAGGCCGCCACGATCACCACCACGGTCGGCGGCATCGAAGGCGATCTCAAGCTGGCCGCGCTGGCCGGCCTGGATCTCAACCAGTACGCCGGCCGCGACGTCAGCGCCGCCCAGGCGCGCCGCCTGTACGAGCGCGCGCCGGCGCAGATCGCCGCGGCGCTGGAGCCCTACGGCTACTACGACGCAACCGTCAGCGGCGACCTCAAGGAAACTCCGCAGGGCTGGCAGGCCACGCTGAACGTCACGCCGGGCGAGCCGGTCACGGTCGCCACGCTGGAACTCAAGCTCCAGGGCGAGGCACGCGAACTCAAGAGCGTGCGCCAGGCCCTGCGCGCGTTCGAGCCCAAGGTCGGCCAGCCCATGAACCACGCCGCCTACGAGCGCGGCAAGGCGGTGATCCAGGCCGCCCTGTTCGCCGACGGCTTCCTCGACGCGAAGCTGGTCGAGCACCGCGTGGAACTGAGCCGCTCCACCCACAAGGCCGCGGTCAAGCTGGCCTGGGAGCCCGGCCAGCGCTACCGCATCGGCGAAACCGTGTTCGAAGGCGCCCAGTTCCCCACCGAATTCCTGCAGCGCTACCTGCCCTGGCAGCGCGGCGATTTCTATACACAGGAACAATTGCTGGGACTGCAGCAGCGCCTCAACGAGGCCGATTACTTCGCCATCGTCGACGTCAACCCGGATATCGAGAACGCCGCCGACGGCGTGGTGCCGATCCGGGTCAACCTGGCCCCGGCCAAGCGCAGCATCTACACCGGCGGCATCTTCGTCGGCACCGATACCGGCTTCGGCGTACGCGGCGGGTTGGAACGGCGCTGGATGAACCGGCGCGGGCACAAGCTCAAGAGCGAACTGATCCTGGCCCAGCGCCTGACCTCGGCCACCGCGCTGTACCAGATCCCGCTGCCCGGCCCGGACAACCGCAGCTTCAATTTCGGCGTCAACTTCCGCGACGAGGACACCGAAACCACCCGCTCCAGGACCACCACCCTGGTTGCCAGCGAGACGCGCCAGTGGCGCGGCTTCACCCGCAATGCCGGCATCCACCTGCAGACCGGCGATTTCGAGATCGGCAACCGCAAGGAAGTCGCCTTCCGCGGCAATTCCACCATCCTCTATCCGCAGCTGGACCTGACCCGCAAGCGCGCCGACGATCCGCTGTTCGTGCGCCGCGGCTACTCGGTCAGCCTGCTCGCCCGCGCCGCCGCCGAGGGCGTGCTGTCGGACACCAACTTCGTGCAATTGCGCGGCGACGTGAAATGGATACGCGCGTTCAAGCCGCGCCAGCGCCTGATCCTGCGCGGCAGCGTCGGCACCAGCTGGGTGGACAAGTTCGACCAGCTGCCGCCGGACCTGCGCTTCTTCGCCGGCGGCGACCGCTCCATCCGCGGCTATGTCTACCAGACCATAGGCCCGGAACTGATCGTGGATCCGGCCAAGAAACCGGTCGTGATCGGCGGCAAGCACCTGCTCACCGCCAGCGCCGAATACGAGTACTACTTCCGCAGCAAATGGGGCATAGCCACCTTCGTCGACGCCGGCGACGCCTTCTCCGGCACCAAGTACGAACCCAAGATCGGCACCGGCCTGGGCCTGCGCTGGCGCTCGCCGGTGGGCATGCTGCGGCTGGACCTGGGCGTGCCGCTGCGCGAGCCCAAGGACGGCGTGCAGATCCACCTCGTGATAGGGCCTGACCTGTGAAGCGCGCGCTGAAATGGCTGGGCGGCCTGTTCGCCCTGGTGCTGCTGGTCGCCTGCGTCGGCCTGTTCTGGCTGCTGCGCACCGAGTCCGGCGCGCGTTTCGCCATCGCCCGCGCCCTGGGCGCGACCGAAGGCAAGCTCGCCATCGGCGCCAGCCAGGGCCGCCTGGCCGGCCCGCTGGTGCTGACCGACGTGCGCTGGCGCGACGCCGGCGTGGACGCGCAGATCGGCCGCCTCGAAGTCGATATCGCGCCGCTGGCGCTGCTGCGCAACGTTGCCCATGTGGAAAACATCGCGGCTTCGGATATCCGCATCGCCACCACCACCCAGCCGCCCGCGCCGCCGTCGGACGAACCGCTGTCGCTGCAGCCGCCGCTGGATATCCTGGTCGACCGCGTCGCGCTGGAGCGCATACAGCTCACGCACGATGCCCAACCCGTGTTCGAGGCCGACAGCTTCGCCGCCGTCGCGCGCTGGACCAGCCGCGGCCTGGCGGTGGAGAAACTGGCCCTGCGTGCCAGGCAGGGCGAAGTCGATCTCGACGCCCGCCTCGACTCCTTCAGCGACTACCGCGGCAGCAGCAGCGGGCGCTTCCGCTGGCAGGTGGACGGCACCGACTACGCCGGCACGCTCAGCGCCAGCAACGACGGCCGCCAGCCCCAGGTACAGGTGCAGTTGCAGCAGCCGGTCGCGCTGGCCGCGACGGTGGCGGCGAGCGAAGCCTCCAGCCAGCCGCTGGACCAGCGCACCTACGCCGTCACCCTCAACGCCGAGCGCTTCGACCCCAAGGCCGTGCTCAAGGACAGTACGCTGAAGTCGCTGGGCTTCAGCCTGGCCGGCACGATAAGCCGCGAAGGCGGCAGTTTCAGCGGCCCCATCGACATCGACGACTACCGCGTCGTCATTTCCCCGGCCCAGTTCAAGCTGGAGCCGCAGCGCCTGCTGCTGCAGAACGTGGCGCTGACCTCGCCCAACATTCCCGGCCTGCTCGCGCTCAAGGGCGAAGTGCCGCTGGGCGATGCCGCCGCCGCGGCGAAACTGGAACTGAGCTGGCAGGACGTGAAACTGCCGGCGGGACTGACCGGGCAGGAACTGCACAGCCGCGGCGACGTGGTGTTCAACGGCAATGCGCAGCAGTTCGGCCTCGACGGCAAGCTGCAGCTGGGCCCGCCCGGCCAGCCGGTGGACATGAACCTGCAGTTGGACGGCAATGCCGACAAGATCCGCCTGGAGCAGATCCAGCTGCTGCAGCAGCGCAACGGCAAGCCGGCCGGCTCGCTGGTGCTGCAGGGCGATGTCACGCTCAAGCCCGCGCTGGGCTGGAGCCTGCGCGCCGTCGCCGACCGCCTCGATCCCGGCGCTTTCGTCGCCGAATGGCCCGGCGCGCTGAACTTCACCCTGGCCAGCGTCGGCGCCAGCGACGACAAGGGCGTCACCACGACGCTGAAAATGGAAAAACTGGACGGCACCCTGCGCCAGCGCCCGGTCAGCGGTACGGCCGATCTCACCATCGCGCCGGAACTGGTCATCGACGGCACCCTGGCGCTGGCCTCGGGCGAAAGCACGCTGGCGGTGCAGGGCCGCGGCGGCAAGGGCGCTACCGATGCGCAGATCGGCTTCACCCTGGCCTCGCTGGGCGATTTCCTGCCCGGAGCCCAGGGCCGCCTGCGCGGCCAGTTCAAGCTCAAGGGCCAATGGCCGGCGCTGGCGGTGAACGGCCGCATGGACGGCCAGGCGCTGGCGCTGCAGGGCAACCGCGCCAGCTCGCTGGAACTCAATCTGGACGTGACCGACACCAGCGCGCCGCGCGGTTCGCTGGAACTGCTGGCCACCGGCGTCGATGCGGGTGGCCAGCATTTCGACCGCGTCAGCCTGGACGGCAAGGGCGACCGGCAATCGCACGAGCTGGTGTTCAACGCCGGCGGCGCTGCGCTGTCCACCCAGTTGCAGCTGCGCGGCGCACTGAACGGCGAGAACTGGGCCGGCACGCTGAACCAGCTCAAGCTCGCGCTGAAGGACCAGCCCGAGTGGAACCTCGACCAGCCCGCCGCGCTGTCCTGGCAGCAGGGCGCGGCCAAGCTCAATGATCTCTGCCTGGTCGCGCAGAGCGCGCGCATCTGCCTGGCCGGCAGCCAGGCCGCCGACGGCGGCGTGCAGGGCACCTACCGGGTGGAAAAGCTGCCGCTGGCCATGCTCGCGGCCATCGGCGCGCCGGATGCCACCTTCAAACTCGACGGCGAGATCAACGGCGAAGGCAATGTCGCGCGCACGCCCCAGGGCGCGCTCAGCGGCGCGGCGCGGCTGGCCTCGGCCAACGGCCGCATCGCCTATCCGGATACGTCGGAAAGGCCGCTGCTGGACTACACCAACCTCGCCGTGAGCGCGACCCTGTCGCCGCAGTCGCAGCAGGTGCTCATCCAGGCGCAGCTGTCCGACGGCGGCCGCATCGACGGCAATGTCGCCGTCAGCGGTGCCGAGCAGGCGCTCAGCGGCCAGGTGCAGCTCGCCCTGGGCAGCATTTCCTTTGTGGAACTGTTCACCACCGAAGTCGCCGCCGCCAAGGGCCACCTGGACGGCCGCATCGACTTCGCCGGCACCGTGGCCGCACCCGCGCTCAGCGGCAACATCGAGCTGGCCGGCTTCGCCGCGGAAGTCCCCGCGGCCGGCCTGAAACTGGCCGACGGCCGGATCACGGTGAATCTCGACAGCCAGGGCCGCATCGTGGTGAACGGCGGCCTGGCCTCCGGCAAGGGCCGCATCGATCTCAAGGGCACCGCCGGCACCGCCGCCGATGCGCCGCTGGACATCAGCATCGAAGGCAAGGATTTCCTCGCCGCCGACATTCCCGCCGCGCACGTGGTGATCGCGCCCCGGCTGCGCGTGCAGCGCAGCGCCGCCGGCCTGCAGGCCAGCGGCGAAGTGGTCGTGCCCGAAGCCGACGTGGACCTGACCAAGCTGCCCGGCGGCGGCGCGGCCAAGACCTCGCCCGATGTGGTCGTCGTCGATGCGGACAAGGTCGACAGCAAGGAACCGTTGCCGGTCACCGCCGATGTCACCCTGCGCCTGGGCGATGCGGTCAAGCTCAAGGGCTTCGGCCTGGACGGCAAGCTCGACGGCCAGCTGGTCGTGGTCGAGCGCCCCGGCCGCCAGACCGTGGGCCGCGGCGAGATCCGCGTCGGCGGCACCTACAAGGCCTACGGCCAGGATCTCAAGATCCAGACCGGCCGCTTGCTGTTCGCCGGCACCGCCATCGACAACCCCGGCCTGGACATGCGCGCCGTGCGCGAACTCAAGGACGTCACCGCCGGCCTGCGCGTACAGGGCACGGCCCAGGTACCGGTCCTGACGGTGTATTCCGAACCGGCCATGGAACAGTCCGAAGCGCTGTCCTATCTCATCACCGGCCGTCCGCTGTCGGCGCTGAAAAGCGGCGAAGGCGATCTGGTCGGCGCCGCCGCCCAGGCGCTGGGCTCGGCCACCGGCGACCTGCTCGCCAAGAGCATAGGCGCGCGCCTGGGCGTGGACGCCGCAGTCAGCGACAACGCCGCCCTCGGCGGCGCCGCGCTGACCGTGGGCAAATACCTTTCGCCCAAGCTCTATCTGAGCTACGGCGTAGGCATCTTCACCCCGGGCGAAGTCATCACCCTGCGCTACAAGCTCTCGCGCATGTGGGAGCTGGAGGCGCAGAACGCGACGACGGAGAACCGTGCCGGTCTGAATTACCGGCTGGAAAAATAGCATGGTGCCGAACCCGCCGGCCGAACTGCCATTCCTGCACAGCCTGCGCGAGCTGATGCACGGCGACGACGGTTCGCTGCCGGATATCTTCATCGACTTCGGCGGCGAAGCCCTCGCCGCCGAAGCCTATGCGCTGATCCAGTCCTGCGCCGTGCCGGCAACCGGCATACTCGGCCATATCTGGTGCCAGGCCCGCGGCCGCGATTTCGACATCCACCACGGCGAGAACCCCGCCGCGCTGCTGCTGACTGGCGACGCCGACCCGTTCCACGTCAGCTACGACGCCCTGCACGCGCCCAACGGTGCGGCGCTGCCCGGGCTGGGCGTCTATCTCGACGCGCCGGAATTGATCTCCGTCAATTACCGCCGGGGCGCAGACTGGACCGATACGGCGATAATGGGACTTTTTTCCTTGGTGGAAAAAGTTGCCTCGCTCGCGGCAAGCTGGCAGATCAAACACAAAGGCAACTGCGACGATCCCGACGGATCGCGGCTGCTGCTGGCGTTCCGGCAATGGCAGGAGCTGGGCAGGCCGGCGGCGTGAACGCCGGCATCCGGCAGTAGCGCAATCGATGCAGATGGGCGGAGCAGCCCACCGCAAGCAGCCATTCGCCGCGCACCGCCGGCCTCAATCCCTGTCCGGCGCCCCCAGCGGAAACAGCGGCCGATACGGCCGCGCCTCCTCCATCGCCCGCGCAAACGACGGCCGCGCCAGCAGGCGGGCACGGTAGGCGCGCAGCATCGGAAAGTCCTCGCCGATGCGGTGGGTCCAGTCGGCGTAGAACAGCGCCGGGGCAGCGGCGCAGTCGGCCAGGCTGAACGTGTCTCCGGCAGCCCAGGTCTTGCCGGCGAGGTGGCCTTCCAGCCAGGCGTAGGCGCCCTGCAGCCTGTCCGCGACCAGCGCACGGCCCTGCTCGGGCGGCGCGGGGATGCGTCCCAGCGCGCAGTCCACGGCAAACTGCACCGCGCTCATCACATGCAGATCGAAGAAGCGGTCGAGGAAGCGCACCTCCAGCGCGGCCAGCGCATCGGCCGGAATCAGCCGCACCGGGCCGGGATGGGCCACTTGCAGGTATTCGATGACGATGCTGGTCTCCACGATCTGGCGCTCGCCGTCCAGCAGCAGCGGAAACTTGGCCAGCGGCCAGCGCCGCAGCCATTCGGCCGCGTGTTCCGGCGTATCCGGGCCTATGCAGCGGAATTCAAACGGCGTGGCGTTCTCGTACAGCGCGATCAGGGCTTTCTGCGTGTACGAGGAAAAGGGATGACCGTAGAGGGCGAGCGACATCGCTGAATCTCCTGGGACCGGCCGCAGCGGCAAGCCCCGTACCGTACTGGCGGCGCCTGCGTCTCACAAGCCGGACCTGCCTGCGCTCGGCCCACCGGCCACCGCCGCGCCTCAAGCCTGCGCAGGTGCTGCCGAGGGAGAGTCACCGCCCGCAAAAGGCCGATGCCCGGCGGGCGGCGCTGCCCCCGCACCTGCGCGTTTCCGTCGTTTTGCACAGGTGTACACGGCGCGGCGACCTGGGGATCTGGCCGGAGCGGACTACACCCATTGGCGGCTGGCCGCCGGAAGCGCTCGCGGCACTGGGAGGACAGGCCGCAAGCCGACAGTTAACCGCTACGCTTTCCCGGGCCGCGGCGCCCTTGCGCAAGGCCGTCCCGGGCACCCACCCTTCCTTTTCCTCAGCAAGGATGCCTCGCATGAACTTGTCCAAGCCCATTGCCGCGCTGGTCGCACTGGCCGCCGCAGGCCCTGCCGTGGCCGGCAGCATTGCCGGAACCGTCACCGTCGGCGGCCAGCCCGTCGGCGACGGCTATGTCGTCATCTACCGCGCCAACGGCACCTACCTCGGGCTGGCCGCGATCAACAATGCCGGCGCCTACAGCTATGGCGGCCTGGCGCCGGGCAACTACTTCGCCCGCACGGAAGATACCGGCCTGTTCGACGAGCTGTGGAACAACCTGCCCTGTGCACAGGGCGCCTGCAGCATCACCGGCGGCACGCCCATCGTCGTTGGCGACGGCACCACGCAGGCGAATTTCGCGCTGGAGGCCGGCGGGGTCATCGCCGGAAACGTTACTGCCACGGCTACGGGCCAGCCCATCGGCGACGGCTACGTCACGATCTACAACAGCAGCGGCAGCTATCTGGGATTGGCGTCGATCAACAATGCCGGCCAGTTCGCCTATGCGGGGCTTGCTTCGGGCAACTATTTCGCCCGCACCGCCGACACCGGCTTTTTCGATGAACTCTGGAACGACCTGCCCTGTGCCCAACAAGTCTGCAGCGTGACCAGCGGAACAGCGATCGCCGTCACCGCCGGCGCAACGACGACGGTGAATTTCAGCCTGCAGCGCGGCGGTTCCATCGGCGGCAGCGTCACGCGCAGCGGCGGCGGCCAGGTCGTCACCGACGGCTACGTGCAGATCCACGCGGCGACCGGCGCCTACCTCGGCCTGGCCAGCATCGACAACAGCGGCAACTACCTCTACAGCGGACTGGCGCCGGGCAACTACTTCGCCCGCACGGGCTCGACCAATCTGGCCGATGAACTGTGGAACGACATTCCCTGCGCCCAGGGAAACTGCACGGTGACCAGTGGTACGCCGATCGCCGTCACTACCACTACGGCAACGGCGAATTTCGTGCTCAACGGCGGTGGCAGCATCAACGGCGTGGTCACCGCCCAGGCCACCGGCCAGCCCGTCGCCGACGGTCAGGTATACCTGTACAACAGTGCGGGAAATTTCCTTGACCTGGTGTCGATCGGCGCAAACGGCGCCTACGCATTGACCGGCCTGGCCCCCGGCAACTATTTCGTACGCACCGACGATACCGGCCTGCTCGACGAACTCTGGAATGACCTGCCCTGCGCCCAGGGCGTGTGCACGATTACCGGCGGCACGCCGATACTCGTGGGCTCCGGCGCGCAGGTGGCGAATTTCGCCCTGGCTCCGGCCGCACAGATCAGCGGCACGGTCACCGCGACCGCCACCGGCCTGCCGGTCACCGACGGCTATGTGGAGGTCTACCGCTCCGGCGGCCAGTATCTCGGCCTGGCTGCGATCGGCAATAACGGCAGTTATCGCTACCCGGGCCTGGGCGCCGGCAGCTATTTCCTGCGCACCAGCCACACCGGCCTGCTGGACGAACTCTGGAACGACCTGCCCTGCGCCCAGGGCGCCTGCAACGTCACCGGCGGCACGCCGGTCGTGCTCGGGGCGACCAGTTCAGCGACCGCGAATTTCGGACTGGCGGCAGACAGCAACCTGATCTTCCGCAACGGCTTCGAGCTGTAGCGTCCCGCGGCGGCGGCGAGCGGCGGCCCACAGCCCCTGGACCGGCGTACGCTCATGCACCCGTGCGCCAGTCGCAGGCTGGTGGTGATCCGGGCTGGCCGTGCCGCGCCTGGCGCTCAGTTCGAGCCAGCAGCCGGGCTGAAGCATAGTTGCCGATCCGCGCCGCCGTCTCGTCGGCGCCGTGCGACGTACCGATCGTACCGCGACCGGCAGCGGCCGCCGCTTCGCCGGCGGCTGCGCCAGCTCAGTCCGTGCCGTCGCCGCAGGGCAACGCTCCCGCGCGTGCGGCAGTGGCCGATGGAAACTGGATCGAAGCCACCGTGCCCTCGCCCAGCACGCTGTGGATCTGCAGCGGCCAGCCGAAGCGGTCGGAAAGGCGCTTGACGATGGTGAGACCGACGCCGTGCCCGCCGCGCTGGCTGCGCTGGGCGCGGTAGAAAGGCTCGAACACCTGGGCCAGTTCGTCGTCGCTCATGCCTACGCCAGTGTCCTCCACCTGCACGAAATCGCCGCCGACGGTGACGACGACGCGGCCGCGCTCGGTGTAGTGGCAGGCGTTGCGCAGCAGGTTGCCGACCACCACCGAAAGCACGCGCGGCGAGGCGTGCAGGCAGAAATCGCCCTGGCGGCGCAGCTCCAGCTGCACCGGCTTGTTCTCCAGCAGCGGGCGCACCTGTTCCAGCTCGTCGGCGACCAGTTCGCCGATCAGGAAATCCTCTTCGGGCAGGCCGGTGTCGGCCTCGCGCGCGAGGATCAGGAAGGCTTCGATCAGCGCCTCCATGTCGCGCGTGGCCAGGCGGATGCGGCCTACCGAGCGGCGTGCGAAGGGGCTGAGCTGTTCCTCTTCCTCCAGCACATCGGCGGCGACCTTGATTACGGTCAGCGGGCTGCGCAGCTCGTGGCTGGCGTCGCGGGTGAAATTGCGCTCGCGGTCGACGAATTCCTCGATGCGCGTGGCGAAGCCGTGCAGCGCGCGCGACAGCACTTCCGCATCGTGGTCGGCATCGCCGGGCAGGTTGGCGCTGTCCAGGGCTTCCAGGTCCGGCCGCTTGGGATCCCAGTCGCGCACCACATTGGCCAGCGCGACCACCGGCGACAGCGCCCGGCGCGAGGCGCGGTACGTCAGCCAGGTGGTGAGGTAGATGATCAGCAGCACCACGGTCAGCGGCACGAAGCCGAACAGGAATGCCAATTTGTGCACTTGTTCCTGATTGAACACCAGGAACAGCCAGCCCTGGGCATCCTGGCTGACGTAGATCAGATCGTCGCGCCCGCCCTGGCGCACATGGTGATAGCCCAGGCCCAGCCCGCGCAGTTCCTGCGGCAGATGCGCGCGCGCGGCCTCGTCGGCGGCCAGGTAGCCATGCAGGTTGTAGGTATCGGGCAGCTCCGCGCGCGGGTTCAGCGCCAGGCGGCGGAAATAGTGCGAGGCCTCGTCCTTGAGCGCCTGCTTGATGAGCAGGTCTTCCAGCACCGTGGCGGCGCCGTAGACGCCGACCACGGTGGCAAAACTGATCGCCGCCAACTGCAGTACGAATACGACCCAGATCTTGCGCCGTATGCCGCCGGGACGCCGCATCGGCTCAAGCCTGGCTGTTCGCAGCCAGTTCCGCGTCCAGGTCGGCCAGGCGATAGCCCGCGCTGTGGATGGTATGCAGCAATTGCTGCTGGAACGGCTTGTCGATGATCTTGCGCAGGTTGTACAGGTGCGAACGCAAGGTGTCGGAGTCGGGCAGCGTATCGCCCCAGATCTCCCGTTCTATGTCGCGCCGGCTGACCACGCGCGGCGATTCGCGCATGAGTATGGTCAGGAGCTTGATGCCAATAGGCGACACCACCAGCTCCTGGCCGGCGCGGGTCAGGCGCAGCGTGGCCGTGTCCAGCACCAGGTCGGCGACCTTGAGCACCTCGGCGCTGACCAGGCGGCGGTCGCGCCGGATCAGCGCGCGCACGCGGGCTTCCAGCTCGCGGATCTCGAAGGGCTTGACCAGGTAATCGTCGGCGCCGGCATCCAGCCCGACCAGCTTGTCGTCCAGCGTGTCGCGTGCGGTGAGCATCAGCACCGGGGTGGATTTCTTGGCTTCGTTGCGCAGGCGCCGGCACAGGTCTATGCCGTCCATGCCCGGCAGCATCAGGTCCAGCACGATGACGTCGTAGCTGTTGTTGGTGGCCAGGCGCAGGCCGGTCAGCCCGTCCGTGGCGTAGTCGATGCCATAGCCGCGGCGTTCGAGGTATTCGCCGACCATCTCGGCGATGCCGCGGTTGTCTTCGATCAGCAGGATCAGCCCTGCCGGCTCCTCGCGCTGCTTCATGCTCCGCTCCCGTACCGGCCGTCTTCACATTTGTGAAGACTGAGGGTTCTGGAGTGAGGGGGTTGTGAAGGCCGTGGCAGTTCCCTGTCGGATTCTGCCGGCGGGCAGCACAAAAATGCGCCGGCCGCGGCGGATCGGCGTGGCTTGCCGTCGCCGTCGGCACTACCGTCCCATTCCTCCATGTGCCGGAAGCCGCCGCGTTCCGCACGGGCGCATCCGAGGCATCACCGTCCCCGGCCCGGCACGCAGAACCTGCTTCGCGCCAGAGCGTGCCGAATCCGCGATGACTACTTCAGCACCGGCCCCACCACGCTCCAGACATTCTCCAATATCCGCCCCTGCGCCTGCGCCGTCGGATGCAGACCGTCGTCCTGTATCAGCTCGGGCTGCAGCGCCACGCCTTCAAGCAGGAACGGGACCAAGGGCACATTGAATTCCCCGGCCAAGTCCCGATAGATGGCGCGAAGTCCGTCGCGGTACTGCGGGCCGTAGTTCACCGGCAGTTCGATACCAGCCAGGACGGCTTTCGCACCGCTTTTACGTACCAGCTCCAGCATCTGTTTCAGATTGGCGCTGATCTCGCTCAGCGGCAGCCCGCGCAGGCCGTCGTTGGCGCCGAGTTCGATCAGCACGATGGCGGGTTTGTTCTGCGTGAGCAGCGCCGGCAGCCGGGCCAGGCCGCCGGCAGTGGTTTCGCCGCTGATGGAGGCGTTGACCACGCTGCGCGCCGGCGCGGCAGCGGCGAGGCGTTGCTGCAGCAGGTTCACCCAGCCGGCATCGCGGGCGATGCCGTGGGCGGCGGAGAGGGAATCGCCGAGCACCAGCACGCTGCCGGTGGCGGCGGTCGCGCTGGCCGGCTCGGCCGCAACGGTCGCTGCCGGTGCGGTCGCGGGCGCCGCCGCATGCGCCGCCGGAGTTGCCGCATTTGAAACAAAAGATACAAACAGAAAAATCAATTCAAGGAACCGACGCATGCCGCAACCCGCCGAAGTGATATTGACCGCCCGCGATGTTAGCAAAGCCGTGCTCGGCCCCGACGGGCGGCTGCAGATACTGGACGCGGTGAGCCTGGAAGTGCCGGCCGGCGATTCGCTGGCCATCGTCGGCGCCTCGGGCTCGGGCAAGACCACCCTGCTGGGGCTGCTGGCCGGGCTGGACAATCCCGACAGCGGCGAGATCGTGCTGGACGGCCAGGCCCTGCACCAACTGGACGAGGAAGCGCGCGCGGCGCTGCGCCGGCGCCGCATCGGCTTCGTGTTCCAGAGCTTTCACCTGCTGCCGGCGCTGACCGCGGAAGAGAACGTGATGCTGCCGCTGGAGCTGGAGGACGGCGGCGATGCGCGCCAGGCGGCGCAGGAGGCCCTGTCCGCGGTCGGCCTGGCCAGGCGCCTGCATCACTATCCGCACCAGCTTTCCGGCGGCGAGCAGCAGCGCGTCGCCATCGCGCGCGCCTTCGTGCACGGACCGCGGCTGCTGTTCGCCGACGAGCCCACCGGCAACCTGGATGCGCGCACCGGGCGCGCCGTCAGCGACCTGCTGTTTGAACTCAACCAGGCGCGCGGCACCACCCTGGTGCTGGTCACACATGATCTGGGCCTGGCCCAGCGCTGCCAGCATGTGGTGCGGCTGGACAGCGGCCGCCGCGTGGAAGAGGCCGCATGAATATCTGGCGCTTTTCCGCCCGTTCCCTGCGCCGCGAATTCCGCCACGGCGAGCTGCGCACCCTGGCCGCGGCGCTGGTGCTGGCGGTGGCCGCGCTCACCGCCGTGGCCACCTTGGGCCAGCGCGTGGAGCGCGCCATCGTCGCCAGCGCGGCCGAGCTGATCGGCGGCGATCTCGGTGTCGCCGCGCGGCGCGAAGTCGGCGCCGAATATGCCGCGCAAGCGCAGCGCGAAGGCCTGCGCATGAACCGCAGCGCCGAGTTTCCCAGCGTGGTGTTTGCCGCCGGCAAGAGCCAGCTGGCCCAGGTCACCGCGACGGATGCGGCCTATCCGCTGCGCGGCGTGCTGCGCATACGCAACGAACACGGCGCGGAGCAGGATGTGACCGCGCCGGCCGCGGGCACGGTCTATGCCGACGGTCTGCTGCTGACTGCGCTGGGACTCAGGACCGGCGACGCGCTGGAGCTGGCCGGAAAGTCGCTGGCCGTACGCGGCGAGATCCTGCGCCAGCCCGACGGCGGCCAGTTGTTCTCGCTGGCCCCGCGCATCATCGTGGCGCTGGAAGATGCACAGTCCAGCGGCCTGCTCGGCGTGGGCAGCCGCGCGCGGCACAAGCTGATGCTGGCCGGCGAGCCGGCGGCACTGGCCCGCTTCCAGGCCTGGGCCAAGCCGCGCCTGAGTGACGGCGCGCAGCTGGTCACCGTGGCCGAGGCGCAGCAGAACCTGCGCAGCGCATTCGAGCGCGGCGAATCCTTCCTGCGCCTGGCGGCGCTGCTGTCGGCGCTGCTGTCGGGCATCGCCGTGGCGCTGGCGGCGCAGCGTTATGCGCGACGCAAGATCGACGAAGTCGCCCTGCTGCGTGCGCTGGGCCTGGGCAAGCAGCGTGTGCTGGCCAGCCTGAGCCTGTCCGTGCTGATGCTGGGCCTGCCCGCCTGTTTGCTCGGCGCTGCGCTGGGCCTGGGCCTGCAACAGATCGTGCTGAGCTACGCCGGCAATCTGCTGCCGGCCGCGGCGCCGCCGCCCAGCCTGCAACCGGCGCTCGCAGCGATTGCGGTCGGCCTGGCCGTGCTGATCGGCTTCGCCCTGCCGCCGCTGGCGCGCCTGCGCGATGTGCCGCCCATGCGCGTATTCCAGCGCGCGGTCGGACTGCGGCCGCGCCGCTTCGATCTGCTGTATCTGCTGCCGCCGCTGGTTGCCTTCGGCCTGATCGCGAGCCAGAGCAGCAATGCGACCATCGCCTCGGCCCTGGGCGGCAGCCTGCTCGGCGTGGCCGCGGCGACCCTGGTCATAGGCCTGCTGCTGATCTGGGCACTGCGCCGCATCGGTCGCGGCCTGCCCGGCGCGCTGCGGTTCGGCCTGGCCAACCTGGCGCGCCGCCGCGGCCTCAGTCTGATCCAGGCTACCGCGCTGGCGCTGAGCTTCACTGCCCTGCTGCTGCTCGCCGTGGTCGGCCCCGGCCTGCTCAACGCCTGGCGCGCCGACCTGCCGCCGCAGACGCCGAATCATTTCCTGCTCAATCTGCAGCCCGAGCAGCGCAACAGCGTCGAGCAGCAGTTGCAGGCGCTGGGCGCAAAGAACCTGAACCTGCTGCCGCTGGCCGTGGGCAAGCTGGTCGCGATCAACGGCAAGCCGCCGCGGCCGGAGGACTACGACGACCGCCGCGCCGCCAACTGGATCAACGGCGAGACACGCCTGTCCTGGAGCGACGCCCTGCCCGACTCCAACGTGCTCAAGGAAGGTGCCTGGTTCGACGGCAAGGCGACCGAGCCGCAGGTGTCGGTGGAGCGCGTCTGGGTCGACATGCTGCGCCTCAAGCTCGGCGACACGCTGAGCTTCACCGTGGGCGAACGCACGCTGGAAGCACGCATCGTCAATATCCGCGAGGCCGACTGGACCTCGTTCCGGGTCAATTTCTTCGTGCTGCTGGACCCGGCCAGCGCGGCCCAGCTGCCGCACAGTTTCATCGCCAGCTACTGGCTGCCGGCGCAGCAGACGCCGCAGCTGCGCGAGATCTCGCGTGCCAATCCCAACCTGTCGATGATCGACATCAACGCCATCCTCGACCGCGTGCGCGACATCATCGACCAGGTCACCAGCGCGGTGATGGCCGTGCTGGGCTTCAGCCTGCTCGCCGGCCTGCTGGTGCTGGTGGCGGCGCTGAATGTCAGCGCCGAGGAACGCCGCTTCGAGACCGCGCTGCTGCGTACGCTGGGCGCGCGCCGCGGGCAACTGCTGGCGACGGTACTGGGTGAGTTCGCCCTGCTCGGCTTGATCGCCGGCCTGATCGCTGCATTCGGCGCAATCAGCGCCGGCCTGTCGCTGGGCCGCGGCGTATTCCGCATCGCCTGGTCGCCGCCGCTGCTGCCGTTCGCGCTGGGGGTGCTTGCCGCGGTGGCCCTGGTGGCCTTTGCCGGCTGGCTGGGTACGCGCGGGATTGCGCGGACTTCGCCGGTGGTGGTGTTGCGGAAGGAGTGATTGGGCTGGGGTTCGGGGCCAGGAGTTCGGGATTCGGGATTCGGGTTTCGTTTCGAGGCCCGAGGCCCGAGGTTCGGGTTTCAAGATTCGGGTTTCGAAGCCAGGGGTTCGGGGTTCGGGGTTAGGGGTTCGGGTTCGGAATTCCGAATTCGTCAAAACTGAAGATCGTTGCCGCGGAGCAAGAAGGCTGCGCGGCGGCTTTTGGCCCTTGCGAATCCCGAACCTCCAATCCCGAACCCGCTCCTTGGCATCAATCGTGCTTAAACGGTCCCGGATCCCCGCTTCCCAGCGACCGTTGTCGGAAACTGCCATGGCCCTTTCTACCCAGGAAATGCTCCTCGCCCTGCGCGCGCCCAACGCCCATTGGCTGGCCGCGCTGGTCAACGCCCTGGACGAAGCACTGCGCGATCCGGAATTCGGCCCGGAACAGCGCGCCCTGGTACAGCAGCTGCTGAGCGCCGGCATCGTCCCCGCCAGCGTGGCGCGGGCCGCCGAGAGCCGCTTCGAACGGTTCGAGGAAAGCTTCGGCGAGCTGGGCCCGACCCCAGCCGAAGGCGAATGGTCGGCCCTGCCGCTACCGGCAACGGCGCCGCCGCGTCCAAAGTTGACCCTGGTAGGCAACGCGGCCGCCTGAAACTGACAACGCTGTCACAGAGAAGCCCGGGGAGATTCGGGCTTTTTCTTTGTCCGGGCGTTGTGAAGTCATCCATTGGGGCCAAGGCCCATGTGGACTCGACTTCTTTCGGAGCGGGATCTGACTGGGACCGGCGAGCCCTCGGACTTCGAGGCGACTCAGCCTGCTGTTCCAATCCAGGCAAAGTCGCTTCGTGCCAATCTTCCATGCCAACAAATCTTGAGCACGCCTGCCTCATCGGGTCTCGCTGCGGCGACTCGTTCAACAATAATGCGAGTCCGTGGCTACCGTAGCTGTTGAGAGCCCAAGTGACCCGCACACCTAGGCTCGATCGATCTGGCAGCGCGTGTCGGCCGGCGCCTGCTACGAGGTATTCGACTAATCTGGTTGTCGGAATAGACCGCCACGGCTCTGCGAGAGCCGTGGCAGTGGTAGCGCAACACAGATGAAACTACCTATTGGGTGGAATCCGCTACTTTCCCCGCCAAGTTTCGACTGAACGAAAAGCCCATCCTCAGCTCGCCGCAATCCGTCGGGCACTAGGAACCGGCTTACTCACTTGAAACTGATATGTGAGTGTCCAAACTTGACTCTCGATATCAAGGGCGGAAGCCGAATCCCATAGCTCCTTCCATCGTGAAGCACATACACCAAGATGACTCGCCCCCAATCAAATAGTGATGTTGTGGGATCGCCAGCAATTCAGAGAGAGCTTCTCTCATAATTTTCAACGGCGCCTGAAGTGCAAAGTCCGTTGCACTGTCGCCCACATAGACGACCTCTCCAGTCAAGCCATTACGCTGAACGATCTCATCGAAAAACCCGAGGAACCGCTCTATTTGCAAGGAGTCATCCTCCTCAATTTGTTCGATTGATTCGGGAACGCTTTTCCAGTCAATTTTGGAACCTCTGACCGGATAGACATCCATGAGCCGAGCAAAAAAGACCGATGAATCTCCCACTTCCTTGATCTGACCAGGCACCATTGCAGTGTGCAAGGATTTGCGCAACTCGGATTCGAAAAAATTTTCGCTAGCCTTTCTCATTTCTCGAACTGCCTCACGATTTGATTAAGGAAGTGACCTGCCCCCACCTGTAATGACCCAGCGGTTTCTGCACAGGTCACGCCGCTAATCGATACGCCTCAGCGGGTGTCTTCATGCCCAGCGCCTGATGCGGTCGCCGGGTGTTATAGAACTGGATCCAATCGCTGATC
>NZ_JANFQO010000009.1 GCF_024437735.1 Tahibacter harae
TACCGACAAGCCGCAGCGCCGTCCCGCACGCCGCGGCGCCGCGCCCGGCCAGGAAGTGGTGATGCCGCGTACCTGGTCGGCCGGCGATGAATTCAACCGCGGCGCCGGCCGCGGTACCGGCCGTCCTGGCGGCGGCGCTCGCCCCGGCGGCGGTGCCGGCCCGGGCCGCGGTGGTCCGGCGCGCGGCCCGCGCGGCGAAGGCGGCCGTGGCGAAAGCGGCGGGCGTCCCTGGGGCAGCGACAACAATGACAACCGCGGCAATCGCGGCAACCGCGCCGACGACGCGCGCGGCAACCGCGCTTCCCTGCCCTACGGCCATCCCGGCGGCGAATTCGGCAACCGCGCCGAACCCAATGGCAACCGCATCGGCTACGGCGAGCGTTCCGGTTACGGCGAACGCCAGGGCTATGGCGAACGCTCGGGCAACCGCGGCGGCTTCAACGAACGCGGCGCCTCGCCCTACGGCGAGCGCAAGGGCGGCCCGGGCGGCCGCCCCGGCGGCAATCGCCCCGGCGGCGGCAACCGGCCGGGTCCGGGCGGCAATCGTCCTGGCGGCAATCGTCCCGCTGGCGGCAACCGTCCGCCCGGCGGCAACCGCGGCAATCGCGGCGGCGGCGGCAATCGCGGCGGCAATCGCTAAAAGTCGCGCAATGAAAAACCCCGCACCGGCGGGGTTTTTCATTTTGGCGAATTGCCTGCAGGACGCGGAGCGCGCCGCCGCATAGGAGAACGCACGCAGTCAGCCGGCCGCGGCCGGAAAAGCCCGCCGCCTCAAGCGCTCAGCATGGTGAAGAAATTGAGCTTGTTGCCGTCCAGATCGCGGAAATAGCCGCCGTAGAAGCCGTAGCCGCGCGGCCCCGGGGCCCCTTCGTCAGTGCCGCCCAGTTCCAGCGCCTTGCGGTGCAGCGCATCGACTTTTTCCTGGCTGTCCACCACCAGCGCGGTCATGCAGCCGTTGCCGACGGTGGCCGGCTTCTGGTCGTAGGGCAGCGCCACGGCCAGGCCGGGCTTGGACGGGGTCACCGACCACAGCGTGAAACGCTCCGACGTCATCGTCCGGCTGGCGCCCAGCTCGCCCAGCAAGGCGTCGTAGTACGCGATCGCGCGCTGCATGTCCGCAACGCCCAGGGTTACATAGCCAATCATGCCAAATCCTCCAAAAATCGCCGCCCGGGCGGCAACGGCCGCGGGCGGCGGTGTTGCGCGGCGGCCCTGCCGCCGCGACGGGTTTACAGCATAGGCAGCTTGAGGCCCTGCTCGCGTGCACATTCCTGCGCGATCGCATAACCCGCGTCCGCGTGACGCATCACGCCGGTGCCGGGATCGTTCCACAGCACCCGGGCCAGGCGCCGGTCGGCCGCTTCGGAGCCGTCGCAAACGATGACCACGCCGGAGTGCTGGCTGTAGCCCATGCCCACGCCCCCGCCATGGTGCAGCGAGACCCAGGTCGCGCCGCCGGCAGTATTGAGCAGTGCATTCAGCAGCGGCCAGTCCGACACCGCATCGCTGCCGTCGCGCATGGCTTCGGTCTCGCGGTTGGGGCTGGCGACCGAGCCGGAATCCAGATGGTCGCGGCCGATCACGATGGGCGCTTTCAGTTCGCCTTTGCGCACCATCTCGTTGAAGGCCAGGCCCAGCTTGTGGCGCAGGCCCAGGCCGACCCAGCAGATGCGCGCCGGCAGGCCCTGGAAACTGATGCGCGACCTGGCCATGTCCAGCCAGTTGTGCAGGTGGGCGTCGTCGGGGATCAGCTCCTTGACCTTGGCATCGGTCTTGTAGATGTCTTCCGGATCCCCCGACAGCGCGACCCAGCGGAACGGCCCCACGCCGCGGCAGAACAGCGGCCGCACGAAGGCCGGCACGAAGCCGGGGAAATCGAAGGCATTGGCACAGCCCTCGTCCTTGGCCATCTGGCGGATGTTGTTGCCGTAGTCGAAGGTGGGAATGCCCTGGGCGTGGAAGGCCAGCATGGCTTCCACATGCACCTTCATCGAGCGCTTGGCGGCATCGCGGGTGCCCTCCGGATCGGATTTGCGCCGCTCGAACCACTGTTCCACGGTCCAGCCGCCGGGCAGATAGCCGTTGACCGGATCGTGCGCGCTGGTCTGGTCGGTGACCGCATCCGGACGCACGCCGCGGCGCACCAGTTCAGGCAGCACATCGGCGGCATTGCCCAGCAGCGCGATCGACTTGGCCTCGCCGGCGGCGGTGTACCTGGCGATGCGCGCCAGGGCGTCGTCGAGATCGGTCGCCTGCTCATCGACGTAGCGCGTCTTGAGGCGGAAGTCGATGCGGCTCTGCTGGCATTCGATATTGAGCGAGCAGGCGCCGGCCAGCGAGGCCGCCAGCGGCTGGGCGCCGCCCATGCCGCCCAGGCCCGCGGTCAGTATCCATTTGCCGCGCAGGCTGCCGCCGTAGTGCTGGCGGCCCATCTCGACGAAGGTTTCGTAGGTGCCCTGGACGATGCCCTGGCTGCCAATGTAGATCCACGAGCCGGCCGTCATCTGGCCGTACATCATCAGGCCCTTGCGATCCAGCTCGTTGAAGTGTTCCCAGGTCGACCAGGCCGGCACCAGGTTGGAATTGGCCAGCAGCACGCGCGGCGCGTCGGCATGGGTGGGGAAGACGCCGACCGGCTTGCCGGACTGGATCAGCAGGGTCTCGTCGTCGTTGAGTTCGCGCAGCGAACGCAGGATCGCGTCGAAGCATTCCCAGTTGCGCGCGGCGCGGCCGATGCCGCCGTAGACGACCAGTTCGGCCGGGTTCTCGGCCACTTCCGGGTCGAGGTTGTTCTGCAGCATGCGGAAGGCCGCCTCGGACAGCCAGCTCTTGCAGCTCAGGCTGTTGCCGCGGGGCGCGCGGATCACGCGCGTCGTGTCGATGCGGGTAGGGGCGTTCATGACCGGCTCCGTAGAGGGAAGCCGCGATTATAGGCCGGCCCCGCCCGGCCCCGGGTGGCACTGTGCTAGCACACTGGAACGCAAGCCCGACCAAAAGGACATATGAGTTTGTGCAATGACTGGCATACTCCGGGCATGCCTCGTTTCCTCCTGCCGGCGCACTGCCTGCGCCTGACTCTCCTCGTCTGCCTGTTGCTGCTGGGCGCCTGCGGCACCGCGCCGCGGCGTGCTGCCGATACCAGGCCGGACGAATACCTGATCCTGGTTTCCATCGACGGCTTCCGCGCCGACTACCTGCAGCGCGGCAGGACGCCGCATCTGGCCGCGCTGGCCGCCGGCGGCGTGCAGGCCGAGTCCATGCGGCCGGCCTTCCCCTCGCTCACGTTTCCGAATCACTACACCCTGGTCACCGGGCTGTATCCAGATCACCACGGCATAGTGCACAACCGCATCGAGCGCGAAGGCGAGAACGACACCTTCATCTACAAGAAGCCCGACACCACGGCCGATCCGCGCTGGTGGGGCGGCGAGCCGATCTGGGTCGGCGCCGAACGCCAGGGCGTGCGCGCGGCGACCATGTTCTGGCCGGGCTCGGACGTGGCCATAGACGGCGTGCGCCCCAGCTACTGGAAGCCGTTCGACACCGACTTCCCGCCGCAGGCGCGCGTGGACACGGTGCTGGGCTGGCTGGACCTGCCGGCGGCGCAGCGGCCGCATTTCATCACCCTGTATTTCGAACAGGTCGATCGCAACGGACATGATTTCGGCCCCGACTCGGCCGAGGTCGACGAGGCGCTGCAGCAGCTGGACACCGCGCTGGGATCGCTGCTCGACGGCCTCGCCGCACGCGGGCTGCGCGACAAGGTCAACCTGGTCGTGGTGTCCGACCACGGCCAAGCCGCGGCCAGCCGCGAACGCATCATCCTGATCGACCAGCTCGTCGACCTGGACCACGTGCGCGCGGTGAACTACGGCGTGGTCGCCGGCTTCGAGCCGCGCCCGGGCCAGGAGGACTACGCCGACCGCCAGCTGCTCAAGCGCCATCCGCATATGCAGTGCTGGCGCAAGAACCGCATCCCGCAGCGCCTGCGCTATGGCTCCAATCCGCGCGTACCGCCCATCATCTGCCTGGCGTCCAAGGGTTGGGTGATCACCAACTCCGAATGGCTGGACGGCCATCCGGACGATCTCTCCCTGGGCGAGCACGGCTACGACAATCAGCTGCCGGAAATGCGCGCCCTGTTCGTGGCCAACGGCCCGGCCTTCCGCCGCGGCGTGCGCGTGCCGGAGTTCGACAATGTGGACGTCTATCCACTGCTCGCCCACCTGCTGGGCATACGGCCGGCGCGCAACGACGGCAGCAGCAAGACCATGCAGCGCATGCTGCGGGTGCACGAGCCGGCGGGCACCGCGGACTGAACTGAACCGCGGCCGCACAAAAGTTGAATTATTTCCCGGAATTTCACCAGCCGGGAACGTCCGCCGCGCACTTCCGCGGCAGCACATGCGCGTGGAACCTGCCCAACGCCTTCGACCGGACGCAGGCCCGTAGCATCAGGCGCAACCGGCGCACGCCGCCGCTCTCCGGCGCAAGCGCAACGCCACGCTGGCGAAACCGCCACGACAGGCTGCGTTGAACGCAAGCGCCGCGCACGCTTGCCCGCGCTACACCGCCCCTATCGCCGCAATCGCCGCGGCATAGCGCGCCGCGATCGCCTCGCGCGCGGGATGGCGGCCGTCGCGCACGCACCAGCGGCCGTTGACCATCACGTCCTTGACCAGATTGCGGTTGCCGGAGAACAGCCAGCTGTCGAGCAGGTGCTCGCGGCCGCGTCCGGCCAGCTGCGCGGCGTTCTCATCGAGCACGATGAGATCGGCGCGGGCACCGGCTTCCAGCGCGCCCAGGGCCAGGCCGGCAGCGCGCGCACCGCCGAACAGGGCATCGCCCCACAGCGTCTCGCCCACGCTGCTGGAGGATTCCGACACCGCGATGTTGCGATGCCGCGTGACCAGGCGCTGGCCGTATTCCAGCCAGCGCAATTCTTCCACCGGCGAGACCGAGATATGGCTGTCCGAACCGATGCCGAGCACACCGCCGGCGTCGAGGTAGGACTTGAGCGGAAACAGGCCGTCGCCGAGATTGGCCTCGGTAGTCGGGCACAAGCCTGCCACCGCGCCGCTGGCGGCGAGCGCCGCGGTTTCCTGCTCGGTCAGATGAGTGGCATGGACCAGGGTCCAGCGCGCGTCCACCGGCGCATTGGCCAGCAGCCATTCCACCGGCCGCGCGTTGCGCAGGGCCAGGCAGTCCTGCACTTCGCCCAGTTGCTCGGCGATATGGATGTGGATGGGTGCGGCATCGACCAGGCCGCTGTCCAGCACGGCCTGCAGCGCCGCCTGCGGCACCGCGCGCAGCGAATGCAGGGCAACGCCGACGCGCAGGTTCGGCCCTTCCAGCGCGCGCAGGCGCTGCACCAGGGCGAGATAGGCGTCGGTGGCGTGGCCGAAGCGGCGCTGGCGTTCGGCCAGCGGGCGGCCGTCGAAGCCGCCGGTCTGGTACAGGGTCGGCAGCAGGGTCAGGCCTATGCCGGTTTCCTGCGCGGCCTCGATCAGCGCCAGCGACATCGCCGCCGCATCGGCATAGGGCTGTGCATCCGGCTGGTGGTGCAGGTAGTGGAATTCGCACACCTGGGTGTAGCCGGCCTCAAGCATTTCCACGTACAGCTGGGCGGCGATCGCGCGCAGTTCGTCCGGGCCTACGCGGCCGGCGAAGGCGTACATGGTTTCGCGCCAGGTCCAGAAGCTGTCCTCGGGATGGGTCTGGCGCTCGGCCAGGCCGGCCATGGCGCGCTGGAAGGCATGCGAATGCAGGTTGGGCATGCCCGGCAGCACCCAGCGGCCCAGCGGCTGCGCAGCGGCGGCGGTGCGCTCGGCATCGACCGCGGCGAAACAGCCATCGCGCACCTCCAGCACGGCCTCGCCTTCCCATCCCTGCGGCAGCCAGGCCGTATCGGCGCGGTAAATCGTCATCGCGTATTCCTTTTCGCAGCCCGGCGGGCGGATCAGGCGCGCATGGTGCGGGTTTGGCCCGGCCGCGCCAAGTGCAGCGTAGCAATGCATTGACACAGAGCGCGCCGCCGACGCTGCTACCATCGGCGCATGGATACGAACTGGGACTGCCTGCTGCTGGATTGCCGCCTCGCCAGCCTGGTCGACAACGGCCAGCCCTACGGGCGCATGGAAGAGGCCGCGATCGCCTGGAAAGACGGCCTGATCGCCTACGCCGGCCCGCGCGCCGAACTGCCCGCGGCGCCGGAACGGCTCGCCGCCACGGTGGAATCGTTGCACGGCGCCTGGGTCACGCCAGGACTGATCGACTGCCACACCCACCTCGTCTTCGCCGGCGACCGCGCGGTCGAATTCGAATTGCGCCTCAACGGCGCCAGCTACGAGGAAATCGCCCGCGCCGGCGGTGGCATCGTCTCCAGCGTGCGGCAGACGCGCGACGCCTCCGCCGACGAACTACTGGCCCAGTCGCTGCCGCGGGCGCGCGCCCTGCTTGCCGACGGCGTCACCACCATCGAGATCAAGTCCGGCTACGGCCTGGACCTGCCCAGCGAGCGCAAGATGCTCGAAGTTGCCCGGCGCATAGGCGATGAACTGGGCGTGGGCGTGCGCACCACGTTCCTGGGCGCGCACGCGGTGCCGCCGGAATTCGCCGGCCGCCAGTCGGCCTATGTGGACGAAGTATGCATCCACATGATGCCGCAGCTGGCCGCGGCCGGCCTGGTCGATGCGGTGGATGCGTTCTGCGAGAAGATCGGCTTCACCCCCAGCGAAACCCGCCGCGTGCTGGAAACCGCGCGCGGCCTGGGCCTGCCGGTGAAGCTGCATGCGGACCAACTCAGCGACCTGCACGGCGCCGCACTGGCGGCCGAGTTCAACGGCCTGTCCGCCGACCATATCGAATACACCAGCAGCGCCGGCGTCAAAGCCATGGCCCAGGCAGGCACCGTCGCCGTGCTGCTGCCCGGCGCCTTCCACGTGCTGCGCGAGACCCGCCTGCCGCCGATAGACGCCCTGCGCGAACACGGCGTGGCCATGGCCGTGGCCAGCGACCTCAACCCCGGCACCTCGCCCCTGCTCTCGCTGCGCCTGGCCATGAGCATGGCCTGCACCCTGTTCCGCCTGACCCCGGAAGAAGCCCTGCGCGGCACCACCCTGCACGCCGCCCGCGCCCTGGGCCTGGGCGATCGCGGCCGGCTGGTGCGCGGCCTGCGCGCCGATCTGGCGGTGTGGAATATCCAGCATCCTGCCGAGCTGTGCTATTGGCTGGGCGGTGCACCGGCCAGCCGGGTGTATGCGGCGGGACGCCGGCTGGTCTGAAGGCCGGGATTGAGGATTCGTTATTCGGGATTCGTAAAAGCCGGCGTCGGGAGTTACGCGGCCCGGCTCGACGAAAGCCGGGAATCGCGATGCAGCTCCGGGATTTGTAACAACGGGATTGGGATTTGAGTGCAGGATTGGTACAAGTAGCCAGTTCTGCTTTTGCGAATCCCCAATCACCAATCCCGAGCTTCACAAATGCCCATCGTTTTCGTGCACGGCGTCAACAACCGCGACGGCGACAGCTATCGCGAGAATGCACTCAGCCGCAACGGGTTCCTGCGCGAGGTGGTCGCGCCCAAGCTGGGCCTGGGCGCCGACCAGCTCACGCTCATCAGCCCTTACTGGGGCCTGCACGGCGCGCGCTTCGCCTGGAACATGGCCGTGCTGCCCGAGACCGGCGCGGGCTTCGAGGCCTTCGGCGGCGATGCCGAAGCCGAGGCCCGGGGTCGCGTCGCCGGCCTGCTCGCGACTTCGCCGCTCAGCGGCGACATCCTCGCCGACGCACAGCGCGATTTCCCCGCCGCCGTCGAGCTGCTGTTCGCCGCCGCCGCAGCAGGCGCCGATGACGAGAACGATGCACGCGAACTGGCCCGCGCCTACCTGGCCTGCGCGCGCTACGCCGAGCAGAACCCGCGACCCGCCTGGCTGGCCCAGGCCGCACCGGGCAATTTCGCCGATCAGCTGCTCTACGCCGCCGAAGACGGCGGCGACGAACGTTTCGGCGCCGGCGGCATCCTGGACCGGCTCAAGGAGGGCCTGTCGCGGCTGGCGCACGCGGTGCCGGACAAGGCTTCCAGCCTGGCCGTGCGGCTGGTGCGCAAAAGCCTGAATGCCTCATTGACCACATTTATCGGCGACGCCTTCACCTACCTGGCGCGGCGCCGCAACGAGGACGGCAGCAACGGCCCCATAGTGCAGGTCGTGCTCGACGCCCTGCATCAGGCCGAACAGGCGCGCAGCGCCCAGGACGACAAGCTCATCGTGATCGCGCACAGCTTCGGCGGCGAGATCATGTACGACATCCTCAGCCATTTCGCACCGCAGCTGCGCGTGGATTGCCTGATCACGGTCGGTTCCCAGGTCGGCCTGTTCGAGGAACTCAAGCTGTACCTCGCCAGCGACGTCCAGCTGCCGCCGGATCCGCCCCAGGGCCGGCTGGCGCGGCCGGCCGCGGTCAGGCGCTGGCTCAACGTGTTCGATACCAACGACGTGCTGGCCTACCGGCTGGAACCGGTCGTCGCCGGCGTCAGCGACTTCGTCTACGACACCGGCTACAGCGCACTGGGCGCCCACGGCGGCTATTTCGAGCGGCCCAGCTTCTACCGCCGTCTGGCCGCGCGCCTGGCCCAGGCCTGAGGCCGCATGAGCCTGATCTTCGAGCAGGTGCAGCCGGCGGCGGGCACCCATGTGCTGGCGATAGGCGTGGGCCGCTATCCGCACCTGCTGGGCGGCGACGGCAGGCTCGCCGCGCGGCCGCTGGGGCTGAAGCAGCTGCAGTCGCCGCCGGTGTCGCTGCAGCATTTCCTGCGCTGGTGCTTCGCGCCGGCCGACGCCGCCGCCGGCAGCGGCTTCAGCAACGCGGGTGCGCCGCTGGCCAGCGTGGAAGCCCTGGTTTCCTCCGCCCAGCCGCTGCTGCTGGACACGCCCGGCGGCGCGCAGCAGGTTGATACCGCCACGCGCGACAATATCCAGGACGCCTTCGAGCGCTGGCTGCAACGCTTGCGCAGCCATGCCGACAACATCGGCGTGTTCTATTTCTGCGGCCACGGCATCCAGGTTTCCGATCACTACCTGCTGGCCGAGGATTTCGGTCGCCACGCCGGCCTGCCCTGGCTCAACGCCTTCGATTTCAGCAATACCGTGCGCGCGGTGGAGCGGGAAATCGCCGGCAGCGTGTTCTATTTCATCGACGCCTGCCGCGAGATCTCCCGCGACGTGGCCATGACCCTGGGCGCCGATCCGCACGCCCTGCTCGCGGCCGACCTGAGCCGCAAGCTGAGCCGCCAGTCCCAGACCGTGATCCTGGCCACCGGCGAAGGCGAACTGGCCTTCGCGCCCCAGGGCGGCCAAGTATCGCGCTTCACCGCGGCGCTGGTCGGCGCGCTGTCGGGCTATTGCGGGATACGCGAGGCGGGCTCGGCCTCGTGGAATGTCAGCGGCGAAAACCTGGCCACGGCGGTGCGCAGCCTGCTCGAATTCGAAGCCTTGCTCAGCCCCGGCCGCCCCCAGGTCAGCGAACAGCAGGTCAGCGGCACGGCGGTGCCCCTGCTGCGCCTGAACCGCGTGCCGCAGGTGCGGGTGATGCTGGACCTGGCGCCGCAGCAGTACCGGCCGCGCTACGAGCTGTACCTGGAATCGCTCAAGGGCGGCCGGGTGGCGCAGAGCCTGCTGGACCAGGTTTTCCGTGTCGACCTGCCGCGCGGGTTCTATGATGTGGGCGCGCTGGACCCGAGCGGCGTCCTGCCGGCACTGCTGCACGCCGAGGAAGAACTGATGCCGCCGGCCTACGCGCTGACCCTGCGGTGCGAACCATGAAACAGATCGCGGTACGCCTGAATTACGCCAGCATGAGCCAGGGCCCGGACGGAGTCAGCGCGACGCCGACCTTCCCCGTGCGCCTGCTCGATGCCGAAGGCGCCGTGCTGGCCGAAGGCGCAGCCAGCGTGGACCAGCCCGCCGTGCTGCAGACCGACGACCGCCAGGAACAGGTGTTCGTGCGCCTGACCTGGCCCTCCGGCCGCACCGAGACCCAGCGCCTCGCCCTGCGCAGCGGCGAGGAAGCCTACTCCGTGGAGTTCAGCGACAGCCGCATCGCCGCCAATGAATGGTCGGCCTGGGCCATACCCAAGCTCAATCCGCAGACGCCGCTGCTGCGCCATGGCAGCCGCCTGAATCTGGACCTGGAGCTGGCCCGTTTCGACAAGGTCTGGCTGCGGTTGTGGAAATTCGCCGGCGGCGTGTGGACGCTGCAGCCCCTGCAGCCCCAGGCCACCTACCGCAACGACACCGCCTGGCAGCTGGATCTGGAACTGGATGCCGCAGCCTGGCTGCTGCAGCTGGGCGGCTCCAAGGTGATCTGGCGTTTCATCTCCCTGCCCGGCGGCGGACCGGCGCGGGTGCTGATTACGCCGCGCGATTCGGACGATCCGCGCGCCGACGCGCTCAAGGTCGTCGTCACCAGCCACCGCGGCGAAGCGGAAACCCTGCTGGAATTCCTTGCCCGCGACGCGCTGCGCTCGGCCAAGACGCTGGCCGGCTCGGCCGCGCTGGCGCAGCAACTGTTCGCCGCCAAGCTGGCCGACCCGGTTTCCGCGGTCGCCGGCGCCTATTACCTGCTGCGCGCAAATCCGCAGCACAACCAGCCGCTGGACTGGTACGAGAACCTCTACCGCGAATTCCGCTGGCTGCCCGATGCCGCCATCGTCTACTGCACCCGGATGCTGCGCGAAGGCCTGCGCGATGCGCCGGCCCGGCGCGCGGTGCGCAAGCTGTTCGGCGAATGCCTGGAGCGCGGCTGGCCGGTCTTCGGCGAAGGGGTGAGCCTGCTGCAGGAGAACGCCGCCCTGCTGCGCGGCAGCGGCAAGCGCGCGGAAAACCCGGACTACGCCCGCGTCATGGCCCTGGGCGCCGCGCGCGCCTGGGCCGGCGCGGCGGCCAGCTTCTACGGCCGCCATCCCGACGAACCCAGCGCATTGCAGTGGGTTGGCATGCCGGGCGCACCGCGCCGGCATCGCCTGGACCCGGCGCTGCGCTATTCCGCAACGCCGCCGGGCCGGCCTGCATCGGTAAAGGAAAAAACCGCAAAACCCTATCCCCCGGCCGGACCGTCCGCGACGAACGTGGACCGCTCACGCAACGCCGCCGAACCCGCCGCCGTGGCGCCGGCCGACGCGGTGTTCCTGCTCGGCAGCATTCCGCGCTGACCGGCGCACGGGCCGGATCTCCGCCCCGATCGCGCCGGCACAGCCTGTGCGCGGACAAGAAAAAACCCCTGCCTGAGCAGGGGTTTCTGATTTCGCTCGGTGATCCGCGGGGATCAGGCGGCGGGCTTCTTCGCGGCAGGCTTCTTGGCGGCCGGAGCGGCCTTCTTGGCCGCCGACTTGGCCACGCTCTTGCTCGCGGCGTCGGTCTTGATGGCGTGCGGACGGATGTTGCCGTAGCTGCCGGAATAGGTCTTGCCCTTGCGGGTCTTCTTGTCGCCCTTGCCCATCTCGAATCACTCCAGGAATTGCTTGCAATGGCCGCGTAGCTTACCAGCGCGCGGGCGCGGCGCAAACCGCGGCCTCAGTGGGAATGGCCGCAGCCGCCCGCCGGCGCGATTTCCCGCGGCGGTTCGCACTCGGGCGCATGGCAGGTCACGCCGTCCAGCTGCACGGTCACGTGTTCTATGCCGAAGCGCCGGCGCAGGGCGCGGCCCACCGCCAGGATGGCCGCATCGGGCTCGATGCCGTCGTTGAGACGCGCATGCAGGGTGGCCACGCGCACGCCGCCGGCCAGCTGCCACAAATGCACATGGTGTACATCGCGCACGCCGGGCACATCCTGGCCCAGGCCCTCGACCACGGCGGCGATCTCCACGCCTTCCGGCACCCCTTCGAGCAGGATATGCGCCGAACGCCGCAGCAGGCGCCAGGCGCTGTTGAGGATCAGCAGCGAAACGAACACGGAAATCGCCGGATCTGCCCACAGCCAGCCGAAATAGCGCACCAGCAGCGCCGCGCTGACCGCGCCGAGCGAACCGAGCAGGTCGCCGATCACATGCAGGCGCGCACCGGCGGTGTTGAGATCGTCGTGGTCGTGTCCGCCCAGGGTGCTCAGCACCAGCAGGTTCACGCCCAGGCCGATGATCGCCACCAGCAGCATCATGCCGGAGAGGATGGGCTCGGGCGCGGCGAAGCGCTTGACCGCCTCGTACACAATCCAGATCACCAGCACGAACTGGGACAGCGCGTTGGTATAGCCGACCAGCACCTCCAGCCGCGCATAGCCGAAACTGCGCCGCGCATCGGCCGGACGCTGGGCGAAATGCGCGCCCAGCCAGGCGAACAGCAGGGCCAGCGCATCGACCAGCATGTGCCCCGCATCGGCAACCAGGGCGAGCGAGCCGGACAACCAGCCGCCGACAGCCTCGGCCACCATCATCAGCGTGGTAAGCGCAAAGGCCAGCATCAGCTTGCGCGTGCGGCGCTTGTCGCCGCTGTAGCCGGCTACGTGGCGGCGCGCCTCGTCGTCGAGTTCGGCATGGCTGTGGCCGGCGTGGGCGGCACGGTGATCGTGGTCATGATCGTGGTCGTGGTCATGACCGGCGTGATCGCCATGCGCGTGCCCGGCGCCGTGCTCATGGCCCGTCCCCGGCCTGGCGGCGTGCCCGTCGCCAGGGCGGCCGGAACCGCCGGTGTGGTTTGAATGCATCATCGAATAGACGTGTACGGCGGGAATCGGCGCATGCTAGGAACCGCGGTAGCGGTTACACAATCACCCATGGCTGCAGTTCGCATCATGTACATGCGACAGCCGCAGATTCACCAGATGCGCCAGCGCCAGCAGGCTGCCGCCGGTGCTGACCAGCCAGGCATGGGCCACGGCCGACTGCTCGAAATCCACGATCACTCCGGCCAGCAGCAACAGCACCGCCGGCAACAGCAGCAGCAGCGCATTGGGGCGCCGGTGGCGGCGATACCCCAGCAGCAGCATGGTCGCCGCCAGCACGCAGGCGAAAACGACGAAGCCGCGCTCGATGGCATGGTCGGCCAGGAAGGCCAGGCCCAGCGCCGGCAGCACGGCAATCACGAAGGGCAGCAGGGCGCAGTGGATGGCGCACAGGAACGACGCCGTCGCGCCGAAGCGGTCGGCCAGGTTGGCAAAGCGGCCGAAGCGCGAGCCGGGCTGGGCCGGCGGTCTGGCGGAGGGATCGGTCGAACTCAATTCAGCGACCTCATACAGCATGGGCGGCATCCGGGGGCGGCAGTGTAGAGCATGACTTCCGACAGACGTTGCCGGCCGGTTAATTGATACAGTATAACATATCGATCAATCCCCGCATCCCCTGCTCCGGAGTTGTGCATGAACAAGACCCTGCTTGCGCTGGCCATAGCGGCCCTGTTGTCGGCCGGCGCCCAGGCGGCCGCCGTCAGCGAGGCCTCCGGCGATGGTGGCGAGCGCAATTCGCCCGAGGAAGCCCACAAGCTGGATCAGGTGGAGGTCACCGCCCTGCCGATCAAGCAGAGCGCCGACGAAGTGATCGCGCCGATCAGCGTGCTCGCCGGCGCCGCCCTGGACGATGCCAAGGCCGGCACCCTGGGCGAGACCGTGGCCAAGCAGCCCGGCGTGCAGACCACCTATTTCGGCCCCGGCGTGGGCCGCCCGGTGATCCGCGGCCTGGACGGCGCCCGCGTCGGCGTGCTGTCCAATGGCGCGAGTTCCGGCGATGTGTCCACCGTCAGTCAGGACCACGCCGTCTCCATCGAGCCCTTCCTGGCCGACCAGATCGAAGTGCTCAAGGGGCCGGCCACCCTGCTCTACGGCTCCGGCGCGATCGGCGGCGTGGTCAACGTGGTTGACGGCCGCATTCCGGAAAAACTGCCGGAACGCACGCTTTCCGGCCGCGCCGAACTGCGCGGCAACGACGCCGCGGACGAACGCACCGGCATGGCGCGCATCGACCTCGGCGCCGGCAATTTCGTGCTGCACGCCGACGGCACCTACCGCGACACCGGCGACTACGACGGCCCCGACGGCAAGATCGCCAACAGCTTCCTCACCACCAAGTCCGGCGCGGTCGGCGGCTCGTGGATAGGCGACGCGGGCTTCGTCGGCATGGCGGTATCGCGCTTCCTCGATCATTACGGCAATCCCGCCGAACCCGGCGATCCGGCCGAAGGCGAAGCCGGCGTCACGCTCAAGCTGGCGCAGACGCGCTACGACCTCAAGAGCGGCATCAATCTCGACGCCGGTGCCCTGGAAGCCGCGCGCCTGAGCTTCAGCCACACCGACTACAGCCATACCGAATTCGAGGGCGACGAGATCGGCACCGTGTTCCTGAGCCAGGCCAACGAAGGCCGCCTGGAACTGGTGCAGGGCGAGATCGGCGGCTGGCGCGGCGCCTTCGGCCTGCAGTTCCTGCGTCGCGATTTCCGCACCATCGGCGAAGAAGCCTTCGTGCCGCAGACGCTGACCCGCAGCTACGGCCTGTTCGCGATGGAACAGCGCGAGTGGCAGCGCTTCAAGCTGGACCTCGGCGCCCGCGTGGACCGCCACTCCAGCGATCCGGAAGACGGCCCCAAGCGCGATTTCTCGCCCACCAGTTTCTCCGCCGGCCTGGCCTTCAAGCTGGCCGAAGGCTGGCACCTCAACCTCAATCTGGACCGCGCCCAGCGCGCACCGGCCGAGGAGGAATTGTTCGCCAACGGCCCGCACGTGGCGACCGAATCCTTCGAGATCGGCCTGCCCGGCGCGCGCAAGGAAACCTCCAACCAGGTCGAGCTGGGCCTGCACTACCACAGCGATTTCGTTGACGCGAAGGTCTCCGGCTACAGCAACCGCTTCACCGATTACATCTACCTCGCCGACACCGGCGAGATCGAGGACGATCTGCCCGTGCGCCAGTGGTCGCAGGCCGATACGCGCTTCCATGGCTTTGAAGGCGAAGCGCTGTTCAAGCTGTCCGAAGGCGCATCCGGCCACTACGACCTGCGCCTCTGGGGCGACACCGTGCGGGCAAAGCTCGATGCCGGCGGCAACCTGCCGCGCATTGCCCCGGGCCGCGCCGGCGTGGACCTGAAATGGTCGGCCGACGCCTGGCGCGCCAGCCTCGGCGCCGTGCGCTACTTCGAGCAGGACCGCACCGCCGCATTCGAAACCCCGACCGACGGCTTCACCCTGGTCAACGCGCATCTGAGCTACACGCTGGATTCCGGCACCGCCACCAGCTGGGAATTCTTCGCCGACGGCACCAACCTCACCAACCAAACCGCGCGCCTGGCCACCTCGTACATCAAGGACAAGGCGCCCCTGCCCGGCCGCGCGATTGCGTTCGGCGTGCGCGCGTTCTTCTGACAACGACAATCCCGCCGGCGGCGCTGCAACGCCGACCGGCGCTTCTCCCCCTTCAGCGGATTCCGGGCTCCGTTCCCTCCACACGGATTACCGGATAGCGGAGCGCCGTCGGTGCTCCGCTTTTTTGTTTTCCGCGCAGCAATCAATGCGCCGCGGCCCGTTCACCGCGCCCCTGCGCAAAGAACAGCGCGACGACCAGCGCAAACCACAGCGCCAGCCAGAGACTCCCTACTCCCAGTTCATGCCAGGCGAACGGGAACGCCACGGCAAGCAACAGCGCCAGCACCAGCAGAAACAGGCGCGCCGTCTGGCGCGAGCGGCGCAGGAAGATGCGTACCAGGCAGAACCAGGCAAACGTAGCGAAAAGATACAGCGCGATCAGCGGCGACAGCAGCATCAGGCGCTGGCCGAGGCTGCCGCCTGCGACCGGTTCCAGCAGGAGCAGCACGACTGGCTGCGTCAGCACTATCTGCAGCACGACGAAGATCAGACTGAGCAGACAGACCGCAAGCGCGGCCAGCAGCGGCCAGGTAAGCCTGGGCTTCTCCATGTAAGGCAGCTTCCATTTCCGACGGGACGAATGCGTTCCGCCAGTCGGCGAACGCGCGGGAGGCAGATCCTAAACCAGTCGCCGCAAGTAACGAGCTGATCCTGCTCATCAGGCTTTTTCGATTACACCGCGGCAGTGAGCCCACAGCTGCCCTTCCCCGCCTGCAATGAGGATCATCATGCCTGCCCATTCACGCCCCAGCGCCGGCCTGGCCGGCACCCGGCTGCTGTTGCCGTTGCTGTTGCCGTTGCTGCTGCCACTGCCGCTGGCAGCGCAGACACTGCGTGTCGCCGCGGTCGCGCCGGCCGCGACGAACCTGACGCTCAACGCCGGCTTCGAGCAGTCCACGTATACCGGCGCCGGCCATGACGCGACGGGGCCGGGCTGGACCTTCGTCAATGCCGGCGTGAACCCGGCGCCGGGCGCCTGGACCAGCATCGCCGCGCCGGAAGGGCAGAAGATCGCATTCCTGCAGGGCTCCGGCGCAACCATCACCCAGACCGTCAACGTGCCCGCGGGCCGGCATGGGCTGGTGTTCTATGCCGCGCAGCGTCCCGGCAACAGCCAGCGCCTGCGTATCAGCATCAACGGTGTCGAGGTCGGCATCGTCAAGCCCGCCGACAGCAGCTTCAGCCGCTACCGCTTCGATGCGCTGCTTCTCTCCCAGGGCAACAACACCCTGCAGTTCCAGGCGCTGGACGGCGCCGACAACACCGTGCTGATCGACGCGGTGAACCTCTACGCCATCGAAGGCAATGCACGCCGCTGGTCCGACAGCGCAGCCTGGATCGGAGGCGAGGTGCCGCAGGCCGACGACCGCGTGCTGATTCCCGAGGATGCCAACATCATCGTCGACGTGGCGCCGGCCGTGGTGCCCAAATTCAAGTCCATCAACATCGACGGCGAACTGCACTGCGCCGACAGCGACATCCGCCTGGACGCCACATCGGTGCTGGTCACCGGGCGGCTGATCTGCGGCGCGCCGTCGCATCCCTATACGCATCAGTTCGAGCTGACCCTGAGCGGCACCGATCCGGGCACCGACAACGGTTCCGGTGTGGGCATGGGCAACAAATTCCTCGCCGCCGCGGCACCCGGCGTCATCGAACTGCACGGCGAGCAGCGCGTTAGCTGGACACAGCTTGCCGCCACCGCGTCCGCCGGCAGCGACACGTTGCAGCTGGCCACAGCGGTCGACTGGCGCGAGGATGACCGCATCGTCATCGCGCCTACGGTGTGGCGCCGCGACGCTGCCACCAACCTGCCGGTCAACGAGGCCGAAGTCGTCACCATCAGCAGCGTGCTGGCGGGCGGCAGCACACTGGAGATCGAGCCCGTACTTCGCTTCACTCATCTGGGAACGACTACCGACTACGCAGCCGGCAACGGCATCTCCAACGAACGCACGCCCTGGACCCTGGACGAGCGTGCCGAAGTCGGCCTGCTCACGCGCAACATCCGCATCCAGGGCGATACCGGATCCGCCGTGGACGGCTATGGCGGCCACATGATGACCATGGAGGGCAGCACTATCCACGCCTCGGGCCTGGAACTGCGGCGCATGGGCCAGAAGAACAAGCTGGCACGCTATCCGTTCCACTGGCACCTCGCACTCGAGGCACCGGGCCAGTACATCCAGAACAGCAGCGTGTACGAGAGCTACAACCGCTGCGTGACCGTACACGGCACGCACCAGGTGCGCGTGGCCGGCAACGTCTGCTACGACTTCATCGGCCATGGCTATTTTCTCGAGGACGGCATCGAACGCGACAACGTGTTCGACGGCAATCTCGGCATCTGGGCGCGCCGGCCGGCAAGGCCCAGTCCGCTGCCGCCGGATGGCGATCTGCCGCTGGAAACGGACTATCGCGAAACGCCCGCGTCCAACGGGCCGGCGGTGTTCTGGATTTCCAACCCCACCAATACTTTTGTGAACAATGCAGCGGCCGGTTCCGAAGGCACGGGTTTCTGGTATCACACCGAGGAAAAAGTGAAAGGATGGTCCTTCGTCCTGCAGCTCCCCGGATTCACCATACATCCCCGCCGCGAACCCTTCGGCGTGTTCCGCGACAACCGCGTGCGCGCCAGCCGCCAGGGCTATTCCACCTGTGAAGAAGAAGGAGGCGGACTGAAGGGCCTGGAATCACCGGGCGTGCTGATCGAGCGCCTGATGGTCACCGACACCGAACAGGGCATCTGGCCCTGCGCGGAGCCCGTGTCCGTGGAAAACTCAGTGTTCCGCCGCGCCATCGTTGCCAACACCGACAACGGCATGCAGGCGCCGTCGCCGACCAAGTTCAAGGATTCGGTTTTCATCGGCTATTCGGCCAATCCGCCGCCGCGCGTCGCGCCCAACGTCGACTCGCGCTTCCATGCCGTGCAGATCTACGACCAGGGCTTCCTGTTCGACCGCGTGCATTTCGTCAACTACGACCGGCCGACCATGTCGGTGTTCCGCGGCGGCGGCGGTGCGCACAAGCTGGCCAGCAACCGCGTGAGCGGACTGACGTTCGACAACGCGCCCAATCGCTTCATCGACATGGACCGCCGCGTCAGCCCCGAGGCCGGGCCGTCGGTGTGGGGCGACGTAATCCACGATCTGGACGGCAGCTTCACGGGTGGTCTGATCCGTGCGGTGGTATCCAATCACCCGCTGGCCTATGACAAGTACTGCAGCCGCGCGCCGGGCGACGGCATTTCCGGCTACACCTGCCCTTACCGCTACGCGCATTTCAGCCTGGACACGAAACTCGGCGCGACCGAGCGCTATCCCAGCCCGACCTATGTCACCGTTCAACGCAGCGACGGCGAGTATGGCAGCAGCCAGCACTTGCCCACGCGGTTCATCTACGAGTTCATGGCCGACGCGGACTACCGCTACACCTACCGTTTCGATGCGGGCATAGCGCGCAACAATGTTCAGTTGGGGCTGATGAATGCGTTCGCCAACGAGACGTCGATCCACGAGCTGCTCGACGTTCCCGCCGATTTCACGTTCGTGCCCGGCCTCGAGTGTTCAGGCCATGCCACGCAGTGGACGCAAGCCGCCAGCCTGGCCGACCTGCGCAGCAACAGCGCGCACGAATACTGGTACAACGCGGCCTCCAGCTCGCTGCTGGTGAAGCTGCGCGGCTGTCCTTCATCGGCCAACTGGCATGCGTGGCAGACGGTCAACGTGTGCATGGGGCCGCCGGATCCGGATGGCCAGTGCGGCGCACGCAGCCGCACCGCGGCACCGCCGCGCGTGCGCATCGAAAGCCCGGCCGACCGCGCCCATGTGGCCACCGGCGCGATCACCATCAGCGCCATGATGGAGCATGCCAGCGGCATCCGCTCGGCCATCGCTTTCATCGGCGAGCAGGCCAGCGAGCCGCAGAACTTCGCGCCGGAACCTCCGCTGCAGCTGCCCAAGGAGGTCACGACGAATTTCCTGGTCAGCGTCACCGAGCCGGGGAGCTATCCGCTGCGCGTAGTCGCCACCAACGGCGACGGACAGACCTACACCGCCGTGGGCCAGATCTTCGTCGGCCAGACCGATGCGCGCGTGAACATCAGCACACCGCAGATGGACCAGACGCTGGATGCGGGCGCCGCTCCGCAGCTGGTCTATACGCTGCACAACACCGCGGCGATGCCGTCCGGCTCCAGCTTCAGGTTGCTGGAAACCCGCGTCAATCCGCCGGCGGTGATCGACCACGGTGCGGTCAGCGGCAGCCCGATAAACCTGTCGGGCTGGAGCCAGGGACGCCATGATGTGGAAATTGCGCTGGTGCTCGGCGACGGCACGGTCACCACCAACAAGCACGCGCTGACCTTCCATCTCATGCGCGACGGCCAGCTTGCCGACTACGAGGACGGCGTCGACCGCCGCGGCAGCGTCGTCCAGCCCGGCCTGCCGCCGCTGCCGGCCCACAACGCCTGGCAGTCCGCCGTGTTCGCCCGCGACAACGGCATGGACGACATCAATTTCTTTGCGCTGCCGCAGGTCGCGCCGACGCCCGTCGAGGACAAGGCCAGCTACTGGCTGCGCCTGACACCGGCACAGAGTCTGACCGGCTACAACCGCCTGCGCATCAAGCACTCGGGGCCGACCTTCGATGTGATAGCCCACTTCAGCAGCGGCGAGGAGCGGCTGCTCGGCAGCGCGACCATCGGTCAGGAAGTCGTGGATACCTTCAGCCTGCCGGCGCGGTTCCCCGGCCGGCTCGAGTCGGTCGAGCTGCGGCATGACTCCACCGACCTGCAGTGCGGCGGCTGTACGCAGAATTTCCAGCTGCTTTTCGGCATCAGCCTGCTGACACCGGCCCAGCCTTGAGCCAGTGCGCGCAGCACGCCGCACCGGCGTGCTGCGCGCGGAGTGTCAGTCGCGTTTGCCCCTCGCCGCGGCCTGCCGGCCGGACGCTGAATGACGCAGCTATTTTGCGCAGTTCGCGCACACGCCGTGCACTTCCAGCGTCTGCGCCCGCGGCTTGAAGCCGTGTTCCTGGGCCTGGCCGGCCAGCAGTGCGGCGACGCGTTCGTCGCAGATCTCGATGGCGCCGGCGCAGACGTCGCAGATCAGGAACGGCACCTGGTGCGCTTCTTCCGGGTGATGGCAGGAGACATAGGCGTTGATGGATTCCAGCTTGTGGATGAAGCTGTTTTCCAGCAGGAAATCCAGCGCGCGGTAGACCGTGGGCGGGGCCGCGCCGGCGCGTTCGTCCTTGAGCTGGTCGAGCAGATCGTAGGCCTTCACCGGCTTGTCGCTGGCCGCAACCATCTCCAGCACGCGCAGCCGCAGCGGCGTCAGGCGCAGGCCGCGCCGCTCGCAGGCATCGGCCACGGTGCGCACGAAGGCGGCCGCATCGTGCTTGTGCCGGTGCGCGCCGTGCTTGTGTTCCGCATGGTCGTGCTCGTGGGAAGTGTTCATGGCCGCATGATAAGCGATGGGATTCGGGATTCGGGATTGGAGATTCGCAACAGCGGATCCAGGGAGGTCATGAGGGTGCGCACAAGACGGACGTGCGGAATTACCCATCGGCGGCAGCAGGCTGCAACAGCCGCTACAAATCCCGCAGTACTGTTCCCGTACCCATTGCCTGGGCAAATCCCGAATACCCAATCCCGTCGCCAGCGCCTCAGGCGCCCGCGACCGTCATGCGCTCCACCAGGATCGAGCCCGTCAGCACATGCGAGCGCGGGTCCACGTCGCTGCCGATCGCGACGATATTGGCGTACATGTCGCGCAGGTTGGCCGCGATGGTGATTTCCTCCACCGGATAGGCGATAACGCCGTTTTCCACCCAGTAGCCGGCGGCGCCGCGGGAATAGTCGCCGGTGACGGTGTTGACGCCCTGCCCCATCAGGTCGGTGACCAGCAGGCCGGTGCCCATCTTCTTCAGCAAGGCAGGAAAATCATCGTCGCCGCCGCGCACCAGCAGGTTGTGGATGCCGCCGGCGTTGCCGGTGCTTTCCAGGCCGAGCATGCGCGCGGAATAGCTCGACAGCAGGTAGCGCTGCAGCACGCCGCGCTCGACCAGGGCGCTGCGTGTGGTGGCGACACCTTCGGCGTCGAACGAGGCCGAGGCATGGCCGCGGCGCAGATGCGGGTCCTCGATGATGTCGACGAATTCGGGCAGCAGGCGCTGGCCGCAGGCGTCGAGCAGGAAGCTGGCCTTGCGGTACAGCGCACCGCCGCTGACCGCGTTGAGCAGGTGGCCGATCAGGCCGCGGGCGACTTCAGAGGCGAACAGCACCGGACACTGGCGCGTGGTCAAGGTCTGCGCGCCCAGGCGCGACAGCACGCGCTCGGCGGCCTTGCGGCCGATCGCGGCGGCCGGCCCGAAATCGCTGGCTGCACGCACGGAGTCGTACCAGTAGGCACTCTGCATGCCGGCCGCGTCCTCGGCCAGCAGCGACACCGACAGCATGTGGCGGGTGCCGCGCTCACGTCCGACGAAACCGTGCGAATTGGCGTAGACGGCCAGGGCCTGGCCGGCCTGCACCGAAGCGCCTTCGGAGTTGCTGATGCCGGCCACGCTGCGGCCGGCGTCCTCGATCTCCAGGCCCAGGGCGATGGCGTCCTCGACGCTGATGTCCCAGGGATGCCACAGGTCGAATTCGCCGAACTCGCGCGCCATGCGCGCGGCGTCGGCCAGGCCGGAGGCCGGATCGGCCTCGGTATAGCGCGCGATGGCGCAGGCCTGTTCCACCGTCTTGGCGATGGAATCGGCGTTGAGATCGGCAGTGCTGGCCGAGCCCTTGCGCTTGTCGAAATACACGGTGACGCCGAAGGAACGGTCGCGGGTGTGCTCCACCGTCTCCACGTCGCCCAGGCGCACGCTGACATTCAGCCCCACGTCGATGCTGGCGGCCACTTCGGCCTGATCCGCGCCGGCGGCCTTGCAGCGCCGCAGCACATCGGCGGCGACTTCGGCGAGACGGTCCAGCTCGGCCTGGCTGGTGTCCTTGTTGGCGATCTCTGTACTCACAGCCTATCCTTCCGTTCTTTGCCGGCAGCGGGCCCGCTCATGCGCGAACACGACGACGAATTGTTTGATGACGACGCGGACGACGCCCCCAGCCGCAGCCAGCGCCGGCGCGATGCGCTGGCGGTGTTCGAGCTGGCTGAGCGCCTGGTCAGCCTCACCGAGGCCCAGTTGGACCATCTGCCGCTGGACGAAGACCTGCGCGCCGAAGTGGAAAAAACCCGCCGGGTGACCCAGCAGATCGCGCGCAAGCGGCAGATCCAGTACCTGGCCAAGATCCTGCGCCGGCGCGAGGACGAACTGCCGCCGCTGCGGGCCGCACTCGACCACGACCGCCAGGTGTCGCGGCGCGAGACCGCCGAGCTGCACCGGCTGGAAGACTGGCGCGAGCGCCTGATCGACCAGGGCGACGAGGCGCTGGGCGAACTACTCAAGCTGTATCCCGCCGCCGATCGCCAGCACCTGCGCCAGCTGGCGCGCCAGGCCAAGGTGGAACGCCACGAGAACCGCCCGCCGCACGCCTTCCGCGAACTGTTCCGCGAGCTGCGCGAACTGTTCGCGGCGGCGCCGCACAGCGAGGAAGAGGAATAGGCGCGCAGCCGCTTCACGCCGCGGTGCCGCCCACGGTGATGCTGTCGATCTTCAGGCTGGGCTGGCCCACGCCCACGGGCACGCTCTGTCCTTCCTTGCCGCAGACGCCCACGCCTTCGTCCAGGCGCAGGTCGTTGCCGATCATGCTGATGCGGTTCATCACCTCCGGCCCGGAACCGACCAGGGTCGCGCCCTTGACCGGGCGGGTGATCCTGCCGTCCTCGATCAGGTAGGCCTCGCTGGCGGAGAAGGTGAAGCGGCCGTTGGTGATATCGACCTGGCCGCCGCCGAAATTCACCGCGTACAGGCCGCGCTTGACCGAGGCGATGAGTTCGGCCGGATCATGCGCGCCGGGCTGCATGTAGGTATTGGTCATGCGCGGCATGGGCAGATGGGCGAAGGATTCGCGCCGGCCGTTGCCGGTGGGACGCACGCCCATCAGGCGCGCGTTGAGCTTGTCCTGCATGTAGCCGCGCAGGATGCCGTCCTCGATCAGCACGGTGCATTCGCTGGCCACGCCCTCGTCGTCCACATTGAGCGAACCGCGGCGTCCGGCCAAAGTACCATCGTCCACAACCGTGACGCCGGGCGCGGCGACGCGCTGGCCGATGCGGCCGGAGAACGCCGAGGTGCCCTTGCGGTTGAAATCGCCTTCCAGGCCGTGGCCCACGGCCTCGTGCAGCAGCACGCCGGGCCAGCCCGGGCCCAGCACCACCGGCATGGCGCCGGCAGGAGCGTCGACGGCGTCGAGCTTGACCAGGGCCAGGCGCACTGCCTCGCGTGCCCAGCTGCGCGCCTTGTCGTCGGCCAGCAGTTCCACATAGTCGTAGCGGCCGCCGCCGCCGGCGCTGCCGCCTTCGCGCTTGCCGTTCTGTTCGGCGATGACCTGCACATGGAAACGCACCAGCGGCCGCACATCGGCGGCCAGGGTGCCGTCGGCCGCGGCGACCAGCACCGTGTCCAGGCCGGCGGAAATGCTCACGATGACCTGGGTCACGCGCGGATCCTGCGCGCGGGTGTAGGCGTCGATCTCGCGCAGCAGCGCAATCTTGCCGGCGCTGTCCAGGCTGTCGATGGGGTCCACCGGCCGGTACAGGCTGCGCCCGCCGCCCAGGGCCAGCGGCAGGCCCACCCCGGCAGCGCCGGTCTTCGCCACGCTGCGCGCCGCGCCCGCGGCTTCCAGCAGCTGCGGCAGCACGATCTCGTCGGAATAGGCGAAGCCGGTCTTCTCGCCGGCCAGGGCACGCACGCCCACGCCCTGTTCGATGGAATGATTGCCTTCCTTGACGATGCCGTCCTCCAGCACCCAGTGCTCGGAACGCGCATGCTGGAAGTAGAGGTCGGCCGCATCGATGCCCGGCCCCATCAGACGCGTAAACACGCGCTCCAGCTCGTTCACGGACAGTCCGCCCGGGCGCAAAAGGCGTTCGCTCGCTTGCGCGATCATCGAATTCATCAGGTATTCCGCAAAGGACAGTGGCGGGGAGATAAGGGCGGGAACGGTAGGCTACAAGGCAAGTCCAGGCAAGCCGGACAGGCCCGTCAGCGGCGAAAGCGGACGATGCGCACGCAAACCGCATGATCCAGCCCGGCCAGCGCCTGGATCATCAGCTCCAGCGCTGCGGCCTCGGCAAAACCGCCGGAACCCGCACCGATCACCGGAAACGCGAGGGAACGGAAACCACGCTCCGCGGCCAGCGCAAGGGCCGAACGCACGGAATCCTGGATGGAACGCGGCGAAGCGCGCCAGAGCAGGTTGATCCCGGCGACATGGATGATGGCCTTGTGCGGCAGGCGCCCCGCCCCGGTCACGACGGCGCCGCCCAGCGCAAGGGGACCGGCACGGCCGATTTCCCGGAAAGGGCCCAGCCCGGCGCGCCGCTTGATCGCGCCGGAAACGCCCTGCGGCAGCAGCAGCCACCAGGGAATCCAGTTGCGGTTCCAGGCGTTGACGATCACCTCGACCGGCTGGTCGAGCAGGTCGCCATATACGATTTCGGCTTGCATGAGGCGTTCCGCTTGCTGGTGGAAACAGCAAGACCCCGCTCAGCCGCCATCATTCGGCCGCGGCGGTATCGGTTGCGCGTCGCCTGCGGGCGGCCCGTGCAGTTCCGGCTCCGTCTTCGTTTCGGCCGGGCTGCCGCGCGGCGTGCTGCCGCGGCGGCCGCCTTCGCGCGAGACCAGGGTGATCTCGGGTTTGTCCCAGCTGCCGGTGACGTGGTAGCGCGCCGTGGTCACCTGGTTGATGGCCTTGTTGAACAGGGTCTGCACGGCCAGGCCGGCGGCGGCGCCGGCGGGGCCGCCGGCCAGGGCGCCGACGACGGTCAGGGCGCCGCCCACGCGCGGCGTGACCACCATCTGCTGGTCGTAGTCGCGCGCTTTCAGGCCGGTACGGCCGTGGATGCGGATATCGGCGGCGGGGCTGGTGATGAGCAGGTTGCTGGTGGTGGCGTTGCCGCCGGCCAGGGCGAAATCGCCGCTGATCGCGGTGAAGCTCATGCCGGAGCGGAAGAAGTCGCCGAAATCCAGCGCCAGGCGGCGCGGAATCTCGCGCACCGAGAACAGGCCGAACAGGCGGCCCATGCCCGGCTCCACATCGAGGATGCGGCCGGCGCTGATATTGAGCTTGAGCTTGCCTTCCAGCCGCGCCAGGGCGAAAGAGGCCGGCGAGCCGTCCCAGTAGGCATCCAGGTGGGCCAGGGTCTGGCCGCCGTCGAACAGGCCGGAAAAGCCCAGCGCGGTGAGCATGCGGCCGATGTTTTCCGAGGTCAGGTCCATGTCGATATCGGAACGGTGGCGCTTGCCGTCACCGTTCCATTGGCCGCGCACGTGCATGTCCATGTCGGCCGAATGGGTCTCGAACTGCTCTATGCGCATGCCTTCGCCGCTGGGCAGGGATTCCAGCCGGGTTTCGCCCAGATGGGCCGAGCCCAGGCGGAAATCGCCTATCCACAGGTGCAGCGGCGGAATGGTCGAGGGCACTACGCCGTCGAGTGGATCGGGCATGTCGGCGTTCTCCGCGCCGGGCGGGCGCGGTGCGTCGGGCCAGTACAGGTGCTCGAATTGCGCGGTGATGCCGCGCTTGAGCAGATCGCTGGTCGGAATCTGCAAGGTGCCCTGGGCCTGGGCACCGCTGAAGCTGATGCCGACCTGGTCGGGCTGGCGCGCCAGCACCAGGCCCAGGTCTTCCAGCACGCGGCTGCCCAGGCTGGCCTTGGCCACGCGGATGTCGACCGCATTGAGCAGGCCCGGCCCGGCACCCGCGCCCAGGCCGATCGCCGCCCAGCCAGCCAGGTCCAGGCGGCGGCCGTGGCCGCTCACGTCCAGGCCGCTGGCGGGCACGTGTTCGGGCATGGTCTCGCCCAGGGCCAGGTTGCCGGCGAACTCGCGCTGCGCATCCGGCAGGCGCGCGCGCAGGCGCAGCACATCGGCCACTTCCACCGTCAGCGGGCTGCCTTCGGCCGGCAGTTGCAGGGCCAGCGCCACCGGCAGGGCATCGCCGGCGGCCTTGTCCAGCGGCGCGGGCAGGTCCAGCGCAGTGCCGCGCAGTTCCGAGCGCATGGTGAGCCGGGTCGGCTGGCCGTCCTCGCGCGGCACCGCCAGGTCGGCGGTCCATTCGGAACGGCCCGAGGCGCGCTCCCACCAGGGCTTGAGCGCCTGGGCGCCGGCGAATACCAGGTCCAGCGGGAAATTGCCCTGCAGGCGCGCCTCGGCGGCGTTGCGCTTGTCGGCCACGTCCTCGCCGACGGCGAGCCAGAACTGGGCCGGCTGGCCGCCGTGCTCCAGCCTCAGCGGACCGGCGCTGAAACCGCCGTCGTTGAAGCGGATGCTGCCGCTGCTGTGGGCGAAATCGATATCCCATTTCTGCGCGCGGATGCGGGCATCGCGCAGTTCGACCTCGCCGCGCGTGGTGCTGTCGTCGCGGTTGGGCGACAGCGGCAGGTCCAGGCGGAACTTCACCGCCGCACTGCCGCCGATCTCCAGCCCCTTGAGCTGGCTCGCAAAGCGCGTGCCCAGCGGCGAGGCCGTGATGATCGCGACCAGGTCCGGGCCGCTGCCCTCGCCCGCCACATCCAGCGCGAGCACGGCGTCCTTGAAGCTGGGGATGTCGGCCGCGGCGTGGACGATTTTCGCGCCCAGCACCGTGCCCGTGCTGACTTCGGCCTTCATGCTGGAATTGAGGAACTCGGCGGCCACGGCGACGTTCTCGGCGCGGGTCCAGCGCGGGTTGTAATCGAGGGTGAGGCCTTCGATCTCGGCGCGGGCCTTGAACTGCCCGGCGTAATTGCGGATGGGCCAGTCATCCAGATCGCAGTGGATCGCGGCGCGCCCGCCGACGATGGTGCCGGCGACCAGGGCGCGGTCCAGCCACTCCATCGCGCGCGGCGCCATGTCGCCGATGGGCCAGAACTGCTTGGCCGCGGGCACGTCGCTGGGCAGCACGACGGCGTAGAGATCCAGCACCGGCTTGCCGGCGTCGGGCAGCAGTTCCACGCCGCCGCGCAGCTGCACCGCGTAGCCCGGGCCGTCCACGTCCAGCGCGTCGGTCTCCACGCGCCAGCCGCTCTCCAGCGGAAACGCGGCGATGCGCCCGGCCAGGCGCTGCAGCGGCAGCGGCTGGCGAAATTTGCGCAGGTAATTCAACGTCGTCGTCTGCGGCGGCAGTTCCAGCACCAGGGCGCCGGCGTCGGCGCTGAGACTGCCGCTGAGGCGGGTCAGGCCCGGTACCTTGTCCACGGCGAGGAAGCTCAGCCCGGCCAGCTCCGCGTCGAGGTCGAAATCCTCCTTCGCCGCATAGCGCAGATGGATGTTGCGCAGCTGCCCCTGCAGGCCGGCCCGGGCCGGCCAGCTGCCGCGCTGCTCGGGCAGCAGCGGCAGCAGCGCAGCGACGGTGGAAAGATCCACTTGTTCAGCCTGCAGCCGGTAGCCGGCGTCGTCGCGGCGCAACTGCAGCGCGGTGGGCACGGCATTGGAGCCGGCCTGGGCGGCGCGCAGCCCGGCCAGGTCCAGGTTCCAGCCGGCGCCGTCGCGCTGCCAGCGCGCCACGCCGGCAAGCTGGGCCAGGCCGGCGCCGGGCGCCGGCGGCTCGCCGGCCGCGAGCGGTGTGATCTCGATGCCGGCCAGGTCGAAGGACGCATGCGCCGAGCTGGCCTGGCCGTTGTCCAGGCGCGCCCACAGCTGCAGCCGGCCCTTGCCCGCGCGCAGCTGCTGGCCGCGCCAGGCCAGGCCCTGGCTCAGGCCGGCCAGATCCAGCGCCTCGCCGCCGAGATAGACCTGGCCGGAACGGCGGGCGCTGTTGAAATCCGCCATCAGCAGCAGCCGCCCTGCATCGGCCGCATCGCGGCGCAGCAGCGCGCGCAGACTGTGGTCGTCGCCATCGTTGAGCAGGCGCAGTTCGCCGATCTGCACGGCAATGTCGACGGCATTGGCCGCGTCGATCACGCGCAGGCGGCTGTCGCGCAGCACCAGCGCGCCCAGCAGCAGCAAAGGATTGTCGCCGCTGCCGCCGCCATCGCCGCCGACCAGGCCGGACACTTGCCAGCTGCCGTTCTCCTGGTGCTGCAAGGTCAGGTCCAGGCCGCGGATGCGGAACTCGCTCCAGCGCCGGTGGCTGCCCAGCCAGGCGCCCAGATCCAGGCCCAGCTCGGCCTGCGGGATCACCAGCGGCGGCGCAGCCGGATCGGCCGCGGCCACGTGCACGCCTTCCAGCCGCAGCAGCGGGCCGCCGTCGCCCCAGTAGCCTTCGACCTGGTCCACGCTGACCGGCCGCTGCAACTGTTCCGACAGGAACGCCGCCACGCGCTGCGGATACAGCCCCACCTGCGGCAGCAGCAGGCGCAGCAGGCCGACCAGCACCGCCGCCAGGATGATCAGGCAGGCGCAGCCGACGGTCAGCGCAATGCGCAGGCGGCGCAGCCGGCGGCGCCACGGTGTCACGCGCAGCGTCCTGCGGTCAGGAACAATGCCGCCTTGTGGCCAATGCGGCAGCGCCGCTCAGAGCAGGACCACATCGAACTGCTCCTGCGAATAATGTTCCTCGGGCTGGAAGCGGATAGTCTTGCGGATGAATTCCTCCAGCTCCGCCACCGCGGCGGACTCCTCTTCCAGGATGCGGCTGACCACTTTCGGCGCGGCCAGCACCAGCAGCTTCTCCGCGTCGAACTGGCGCACGGCGCGGGTGATCTCGCGGAAGATCTCGTAGGTGACGGTCTCGGCGGTCTTCAGGCTGCCGCGGCCGCCGCATTCGGGACAGGGCTCGCACAGCTGGCGCTCCAGGCTCTCCATGGTGCGCTTGCGCGTCATCTCGACCAGGCCCAGCGGCGACATGTCGTAGACCGTGGTCTTGGCATGGTCGCGCAGCAGCGCCTTTTCCAGCGTACGCAGCACCTGGCGCTTGTGCTCGTCGTCGGTCATGTCGATGAAGTCGATGATGATGATGCCGCCGAGATTGCGCAGGCGCAGCTGCCGCGCCGCAGCCTGGGCCGCTTCCAGGTTGGTGCGGTAGACGGTTTCTTCGAGGTTCCTGTGACCGAGGAAGGCGCCGGTGTTGACGTCGACCGTAGTCATGGCCTCGGTCTGGTCGACGATGAGGTAGCCGCCGGATTTCAGCGGCACTTCCTTGCGCAGGGCGCGCTGGATTTCGTCTTCCACGCCGTACAGGTCGAAGATGGGACGCTCGCCCGGGTAGTGCTCGATGCGCTCGACCATGTCGGGCATGAACTGCTGAGCGAAGCTGTGGATCTTGTCGAAGGTCTCGCGCGAATCCACACGCACCTTCTCGATATCGCGCCGCATCAGGTCGCGCAGCGCGCGCAGCGACAGCGGCAGATCCTCGTAGATGCGCGTGCCGACGCGGGCCTGGCTGATGCCTTCCTGCACCGCCTGCCACAGGCGGCCCAGGTAATCCACGTCCTCGGCCAGGGCTTCGTGGGTCTGGCCTTCGGCATTGGTGCGCACGATGAAGCCCAGGCTGCCGTCGCGGCCGAGCTGCTGCAGGATTTCCTTGAGGCGTCCGCGCTCGGCCTCGTCCTCGATGCGCACCGACACGCCGACCATGCGCGAATACGGCAGCAGCACCAGGTAGCGCGAGGGAATCGACAGGTGCGTGGTCAGGCGCGCGCCCTTGCTGCCGATCGGATCCTTGACCACCTGCACCACGAGTTCATGCCCTTCGCGCACCAGATCGAGGATGGGCGGCGTGGGGCCGGGCGAGGCGCTGCTCTCGGCGGCGTCGCCGACCAGCGAAGGCGCGGCGCGCACGATGTCGGAAGCATGCAGGAAGGCGGCGCGGTCCAGGCCGATCTCGACGAAGGCGGCCTGCATGCCGGGCATGACCCGGCTCACCTTGCCCTTGTAGATATTTCCGACGTAGCCGCGCTTTTGTGCGCGCTCGATATGCACTTCCTGCAGCATGCCGTTTTCGACGACGGCGACGCGGGTTTCGCGCGGAGTGACGTTGATCAGGATTTCTTCGCTCACCGGACTACCTTGTCAGCGGGCGGCTGAACCGCGCCACAGTACCTGGGGTACGGGGTTATAGCCGCGCCCATGTGAACTTGTCGATGCAGCCGCGGCTTGCCGCACGCAGCCGCGGTGCTCAGGCCAGCAGGCCGAAATGGCGCAGCAGCTGCGCCGTCTCGAACAGCGGCAGGCCCATCACGCCGGTGTAACTGCCGTTGAGATGGCGGATATGTGCCGCGGCCAGGCCCTGGATGGCGTACGCGCCGGCGCGGCCGTAGGGCTCGCCGCTGGCGACATAGCGGGCGATGGCGGCCTCGTCCATCGGCGCGAAATGCACGTCGGAATCGCTTTGCGCCTGCTCTTCGCGGCCGGCGCTGACCAGCCATACACGCGAGATCACCGTATGGCTGCGGCCCTGCAGGCGCTGCAGCATGGCTGCCGCCGCCGCCGCGTCGGCCGGCTTGCCGAACACGTCGCCGTCCAGCACCACTTCGGTATCCGCGCCCAGCACCACGGCGCCGGGCACGCCGGCCACCTGCAGCAGGCCGGCACCGGCCTTTTCCCGCGCCACCCGGCTGACGTAATCGGCGGCGGGCTCGCCGGGCTCGCGCTGCTCCGGCACATCCACATCGAGCACGGCGAAGTTCAGCCCCAGCTGTTCCAGCAGCTGGCGCCGGCGTGGCGATTGCGAAGCGAGATACAGCATGGGATCGGATCCGTCAGGCGCGGTGATAGGGATGATTGCCGAGCAGGCTGACCGCGCGGTAGAGCTGCTCGGCCAGGATCAGGCGAACCAGCATGTGCGGCAAGGTCAGCGCGCCCAGCGAGAAACGCTGGTCTGCCCGCGCCAGCGCAGCGCCGGCCAGGCCGTCCGGGCCGCCGATCAGGAATACCAGGTCGCGCCCGGCCATGCGCCAGTTGGCCAGCTGGGCGGCGAGATCTTCGCTGGACCAGGTCCTGCCGCGGCCGTCCAGGGCGACGACGTGGCTGCCGCGCGGGATGGCTGCAAGCATGGCCGCGCCTTCGTCTTCCAGCGCACGGGCCAGGTCGCGGCCCTTGCCGCGGTCGCCCAGGCGCAGTTCGACCAGCTCCAGCGGCAGCTCGCGCGAGAGCCGCTTGCTGTATTCGGCGAAGCCTTCGCTGACCCAGGCCGGCATGCGCTCGCCGACCGAGATCAGGCGCGCGCGCATGGGACCTGCCGTGGCTGCAGCGGTACGTAGATCAGGCGTAGGCCGCTTCGGCGGACTCGTCGCCGCCCACCGACCACAGCCGCTCCAGGCCGTAGAACTCGCGCACGCGCGGCAGCATCACGTGGATGATGATGTCGCCGAGGTCGACCAGTACCCATTCGCCCTCGCGCTGGCCTTCCACGCCCAGCGGGATCATGCCGGCCTTCTTGGAGTATTTGATGACTTCGTCGGCGATGGAGCGCACATGCCGGCTGGAGGTGCCGCCGGCGACGACGATGTAGTCGGCGATGGACGTCTTGCCGCGCACGTCCAGCTCGACGATGTCCTTGGCCTTGAGTTCTTCCAGCGCACGGCGCACTTCCAGGCGCAGGCGCTCGACGATGTCCGTGGGCAGGGCCGGCTTGGCCGACTTGCGCGCCTTGGGCTGGGCAGGTGCCGCGGACTTGGCGGCGGGCGCAGCCTTCCTTGCGGCGGGCTTGCCCGCGGGCGCAGCCTTGGCGGCCGGCTTGCGCGCCGGCACGGCCTTGGCATCGGTCTTCTTCGCGGCGGCTTTCTTCACAGCCGGCGCTTTCTTGGCGACGGCGGCTTTCTTGGCGGCCGGGCGCGCGGCGGAACGGGTCTTGGGCTCGGTGGCGGTCGGGGACTTCGTCGATTTGGTGGCCAAGCGTGCATTACCTCGATGGCGGATTGGGGCGGAGTATAGGCCGTGGCCCGCCCGCCCGCAGCCACCGGCCTGCGGCGGCCTAGTCGCCGGCGCCGCTGCCGCCGCGGTACCAGCCGCGGCGCTGGATTTCGCCGAGCACGGCATCGGGCACGAGATAGCGCGGCGAAAGGCCGGCGGCGAGCTGACCGCGCACGGCGGTGGCGGAAATTTCCAGCGCCGTCACGTCCAGGAACAGTACGCGGCCGGCGCCGTGGCCGCGCCAGTCGCCGTCCAGGCCGGCGCGGCGCGCGGCGACCTGGGCCTGCAGCTCCGCAGGAAACGCCGGCGCGGGACCGGGCCGGTCCATCACCGCGATATGTGCCAGCTCGAACAGCTGCAGCCAGCGGTTCCAGCTGGCCAGGGCGGCAAAGGCGTCCATGCCCAGCAGGAGTACCAGCGGCCGCTGTGGGCCGATCTCCGCGCGCAGTTCGTACAGCGTATCCACCGTGTACGAAGGGCCGGCACGCTGCAGTTCGCGCGTGTCCAGGCGCAGCCGCTCCTGGCCGGCCAGGGCCAGGCGCAGCAGTTCCACGCGGCCGGCCGCGTCCACCGCCGGCTGCGGCCGGTGCGGCGGCACATTGGCCGGCAGCAGGTGTACTTCGGCATCGAGCTGCTCGGCCGCTTCCCAGGCCGCACGCAGGTGGCCGAAGTGCACCGGATCGAAGGTGCCGCCGAGCAGGGCCAGCGGCCGCGGCGTATTCAAGTGATCGCGGCCAGCAGGTGCGAGCTGCGCGGCAGCGCCATGGCCGCGAGCAGGCGTTCCAGCTCCACCCAGGCGTCGCCGGCGCCGCGGCCCTTGCTGATGCGGTCGATCTGCGCGGCCTGGGCCAGGCATTGTTCCCAATGGGAAAGATTGCCGCGCTGCAGCGCCTTGCGGTAAACCGCCTCGCGCGCCGGATAGATGCGCTCCGCGCGGAAGGCCTGGGCCGGATTCGGCGCCGCGGCCAGGCGCACCATGATCTGCAATTGATAGAGCAGCAGGCCCATCAGCCCAGGCACCTGTTCGCCCTCGGCACGCAGGCCGGCGGCGATGCGCAGCGCCCGCGCCGCGTCGCCGCCGAGCGCGGCGTCGGTGAGCTTGAAGGCATCGTAGCGCGCGCTGTCGGCGACCAGGTCTTCCAGCGTGGCCGCGTCGAGCAGGCGATCCCCGGCCAGCAGGGCCAGCTTGTCCACTTCCTGCGCGGCGGCGAGCAGGTTGCCTTCCACCCGCTCGGCCAGCAGGTCGATCGCGTCGCGCCCGGCCTTGATGCCGCGGCTGGCCATGCGCTGGCCTATCCAGGCCGGCAAATCCTCGGGCCGCAGCGGCGGCAGCGGCACGAACACGCCCACGCTTTCGACCGTATCGACCCAGGCCGCATGGTGCTGCTTGCTCCATTGGGTGGAGGTGATCAGCAGCACCGTATCCGGCGGCGGACGCCCGCAGTATTCGATGATGGCCGCGGCGCCGTCCTTGTTCGGCTTGCCGGTGGGCACGCGCAGGTCGATCAGCTTGCGCGAGGCGAACAGCGACATGCCGCTGGCGGCGCGGGCCAGGTCGTCCCAGTCGAAGCCGGATTCCGCATCCAGCACTTCGCGCTCCAGATAGCCCAGCTCGCGCGCCCGCGCGCGCAGCGCGTCGGCCGCCTCGATCAGCAGCAGATGTTCCTCTCCGGCGAGGAAATACACCGGCTTGAGCACATCGCCGGCCAGATGCTGGCGCAGCTGTGCGAGGCTGAGGCTCATGCGCGCGCTCAGCCGGCCGCGCGGCCCAGCGCCTCCAGCCGGCGCAGGATGGCCTGCACCATGTCGCGCTGCAGCTGCTTGCGCAGCTCGTCTTCCTGCGCGGCCACGCCAAGGGCCTGGGTTTCGTCGAAGGTGTAGTCGCGGCTCAGCTCTATCACCTGGCGCGGCAGTATCACGGTGCCGGCGGCATCGACCGCTTCCAGTTCCACCCGGTAGCGCATGGTGTATTCGCGCACCCGCGCCGTCGCGCCCACCGACAGCGCCTCGCTGCCCAAGGTGCTGACCGGGATGCGCAGCGTGGCCACGTCGCTGCCAGCCTGTTCCTGCACGCTGGCGCCGGCGCGCTGCAGCGCGCCGGGCAGGTCGCGGTACAGCAGGCTGCCGGGATCGGCGATCTCCAGCCGCACGCGCTTGAGCGCATCAGGCACTTCGGCCTGTTCGCGCAGATGGAAGCCGCAGCCCGCCAGCAGCAGGCAGCCGCTCAGCAATACGGTACGCACGAGTTTGCGCATGTCAGCCCGCCACGATGTTGACGATCTTGCCCGGCACCACGATGACTTTCTTCACCGTCTGCCCTTCGAGGAAGCGCGCCACGACCGGATCGGCCAGGGCCAGGCGCTCGCACTCGTCCTTGGCCGCGTTGACCGCGACCTCGATCTGGCCGCGCAGGCGGCCGTTGACCTGTACCGCCAGCACCAGCGCGTCCTTCTCCAGTGCCTTGGCATCGGCCACCGGCCAGCGCTGGTCCTCGATCAGGCTTTCCGCGTGGCCCAGGGCCTGCCACAGGGCGTGGCTGAAATGCGGCGTGATCGGGTTCAGAAGCAGGGTGACGGCCTCCCAAGCTTCCTGGCGCACCGCGCGCGCGGCGGAGGAGTCGTCGTCGAACTTGGCCAGCACGTTGAGCAGCTCCATCACCGCGGCGATGGCGGTGTTGAAGGCGTGGCGGCGGCCGATGTCGTCGGACACCTTGGCGATGGTTTCGTGCAGCTTGCGCCGCACGGCTTTCTGTTCCGCATCCAGCGCGATCTCGCCGCGCGCCAGGGCTGCCGCGGCGGCCTGGGATTCGGCCACCGGCGCCGCGCTCACATGGCGATGCACCTGGTTCCACACGCGGCGCAGGAAGCGCGCCATGCCTTCCACGCCGGCCTCGTTCCATTCCAGCGACATGTCCGGCGGCGAGGCAAACATGGAGAACAGGCGCACCGTGTCGGCGCCGTAGCTTGCCACCATGGTCTGCGGATCGACGCCGTTGTTCTTGGACTTGGACATCTTCTCGATGCCGCCGATCTGCACCGGCAGGCCGTCGCCCGCCAATGCGCCGATGATGCGCGCGCGCTCGTCGCGCTGAATGCTCACGTCGGCCGGGTTGAACCAGGTCTTGCCGCCGTTCTCCTCGTCGCGGAAGAAGGTCTCGGCCACGACCATACCCTGGCACAGCAGGTTGGTCGCCGGTTCGTCCGAAGCCACCAGGCCGGCGTCGCGCAGCAGCTTGTGGTAGAAGCGGAAATACAACAAGTGGAGGATGGCATGTTCTATACCGCCGATGTACTGGTCCACCGGCAGCCAGTAGTTGGCGCGCTCGTCGACCTGGCCGGCGGCACCGGGCGAGGTATAGCGTGCGTAGTACCAGCTGGACTCCATGAAGGTGTCGAAAGTGTCGGTCTCGCGCTCGGCCGGGCCACCGCACTGCGGGCAGGTGCACTTGCGCCATTCCGGATCGGCCTTGATCGGCGAGACCACGCCGCTGAAGGCCACGTCTTCGGGCAGCACCACCGGCAGCTGCTCGTCGGGCACCGGCACGGCGTCGCAGTTGGGGCAGTAGATGATGGGGATGGGACAGCCCCAGTAGCGCTGGCGGCTCACGCCCCAGTCGCGCAGGCGGTAGTTGACCTTGCGCGCGTCGGCACCGAAGCGTTCGGCCAGGGCGGCGAAGGCCTGGTCGTAGTCCATGCCGTCGTATTCGCCGGAATTCACCAGGTAGCCGCGCTCGGTATAGGCGCCTTCGGACAGCACGCGCTGCTGGAATTCCTCGATCAGCTGCACCGCGGCGGAAGGCTCGTATACGTCGCGGGCGGGGCTGCCGCCCAGGGCGGCGCTCATGGCATCGCCGCCGGCGGCGACGTCGCGCTGCAGTTCCTCGATCGCGTCGCGCACGTCCTGGCTGACGATGACCAGCTTGATCGGCAGGTGGTAGGCGCGGGCGAATTCGTTGTCGCGCTCGTCGTGGCCGGGTACGGCCATGACCGCGCCGGTGCCGTAGCCCATCAGCACGAAGTTCGCCGCCCACACCGGCACGCGCTCGCCGCTGACCGGATGCACGGCGTAGATGCCGGTGAAGACGCCCTTCTTTTCCTGGGTTTCCAGCTCCGCCTCGGCGGTGCCGCCATGGCGGCATTCCTCGATGAAGGCCGCCAGGTCGGCATTGTCTTTCGCCGCGGCCAGGGCCAGCGGGTGCTCGGCGGCGATGGAGACGAAGGTCACGCCCAGCAGCGTATCCGGCCGGGTGGTGAACACTTCCAGTTTTTCATCGCTGCCTTCGATGCCGAACGGGATCTGCAGTCCCTCGGAGCGGCCGATCCAGTTGCGCTGCATGGTCTTGACCGCATCCGGCCAGCCCGGCAGGTTGTCCAGCTCGTTGAGCAGTTCCTCGGCATAGGCGGTGATGCGCAGGAACCACTGCGGGATCTCGCGCTTCTCCACCAGCGCGCCGGAACGCCAGCCGCGGCCGTCGATGACCTGTTCGTTGGCCAGCACGGTGTGGTCCACCGGATCCCAGTTCACCACGCTCATCTTGCGGTAGACCAGGCCCTGGCGGAACAGCCGGGTGAACATCTGCTGTTCCCAGCGGTAGTAGTCCGGCTTACAGGTCGCCACTTCGCGCGACCAGTCGTAGGCGAAGCCCATGCGCTTGAGCTGGGCCTTCATGTGTTCGATATTGGCGTAGGTCCACGTCGCCGGCGCGGTGTTGTTCTTGATCGCGGCGTTCTCGGCCGGCAGGCCGAAGGCATCCCAGCCCATGGGCTGCAGCACGTTCCTGCCCTGCATGCGCTGGTAGCGGCTGATCACGTCGCCTATGGTGTAGTTGCGCACGTGGCCCATGTGCAGCGCGCCCGAGGGATAAGGCAGCATGGACAGGCAGTAATACTTGGGCTTGGAACGGTCTTCCTTCACTTCGAAGGCGCGCGTGTCGTTCCAGAATTTTTGCGCCGCGGTCTCGACCGCGCCGGGTTCATAGGTTTCGTGCATGGAGGGCAATGGCGGGCCGCACGGCTTTGCGCCGCGGGCCGGATCAGGGAAAGTCGCCGCAGACTACCGCAGCGCAGCAACCTCCGCCAAGCCTGGCCCCGCCCTACCCCTGCCTAAAGACACAGGCTAGACCGGCACCGCTGGCTATGATCGGGACTTTCATGTGCATTCTGGGGTGAAGCATGAGGTTTTCGGTTCCGTACGCTCTCCTCGGGCTGGCCATCGCCGCCGCCCTGCCCGCGCCGGCCCTGGCGGAAGTCCTGGCGGTGCAGTGCCCGGCCCTGGTCGACACCGCTGCCGGCAAGCTGGCCGGCGCCAGCACGGTGGTGATCGAAGGCAACCGCATCCGCGAGGTCCGCCCCGGCCAGGCCGCGCCGGAGGGCGCCCGGGTCATCGCCCTGCCCGCCGGCAGCACCTGCCTGCCCGGCCTGATGGACATGCACACCCACCTGACCTCGGAAACCAGCCGCGACTCGTATTCCGAAGGGTTCCGCAACAACGATGCCGACATCGCCTTCAAGGGCAGCGTGTTCGCCGAGCGCACCCTGCTCGCCGGCTTCACCACGGTGCGCGACCTGGGCGAGCGCGGCAGCGGCGTGTCCATCTCGCTGCGCAACGCGATCAACCAGGGCATGCTCAAGGGCCCGCGCATGTTCAGCGCCGGCAAGTCCATCGCCAGCACCGGCGGCCATGCGGACCCGACCAACGGCGCCCGTCGCGGCCTGCTGCCCGATCCCGGCCCCGAGGACGGCGTCGTCAACAATGTCGATGACGCGCGCAAGGCGGTGCGCCAGCATTACAAGGACGGCGCCGACCTGATCAAGATAACCGCCACCGGCGGCGTCCTCTCCTACGCCAAGAGCAGCGACAACCCGCAGTTCACGGTGGAGGAGATCCAGGCCATCGTCGCCACCGCCAAGGACTACGGCTATACCGTCGCCGCCCACGCCCACGGCAAGGAAGGCATGCGCCGCGCCATCGTCGGCGGCGTCACCTCGATCGAGCACGGCACCCACATGGATGCCGAGCTGTTCCCGCTGATGAAAAAGCACGGCACCTGGTACGTGCCGACCATCATCGCCGGCGCCTTCGTCACCGAGAAGGCGGCCGAACCCGGCTACTACCCGGAAATCGTGCGGCCCAAGGCCCTGGCCATAGGTCCCAAGATCAAGGGCACGGCCGGCGCGGCCTACAAGGCCGGGGTCAAGATCGCCTTCGGCACCGATGCCGGCGTATTCCCGCACGGTCAGAACGCGCGCGAGTTCGAGCTGATGGTCGACGCCGGCATGCCGCCCATGTTTGCCCTCCAGTCCGCCACCACCCACGCCGCCGAGCTGCTGGGCCAGAGCGCCGACCTGGGCACCCTGGAAGCCGGCAAGCTGGCCGACCTGGTCGCGGTGCCGGGCAACCCGGTCGAGGACATCAGCGTGATGAAGCGGGTGAGCTTCGTGATGAAGGATGGCGTGGTCTATCGCCAGCCGTAAACAAAGGCCTTCTCCCCAAGCGCGTTTACGCGCTTGGGGAGCGGGTTGGGTGAGGGGGCAACGCATCAGGGTGCGAGATGGCCGGAGTTTCCGGCAGAAGATCGCTTGTTTGACACTGGAGCGAAATTCAGACGCTGCGCCGGGATTTGGCGCCTCCCCCCTCTCCCCAACCCTCTCCCAGGCAAGCCTGGGGAAAGGGAGTCGGTGTTGCCGCGCGGCGCAGATCCCGAATCCCCGCCTTGAACAGGTACCCTCGCGAACCTACATCGCGACGACCTTTCAAGGAGCCCCTCATGGCCGAGTCCAGCCACGTATTCGACGCAACCCAGACCAACTTTGAGCGCGAGGTGATCCAGGCCTCGCTGCAGACCCCGGTGCTGGTGGATTTCTGGGCCGAGTGGTGCGGCCCCTGCAAGCAGCTCAAGCCGGTGCTGGAAAAGCTGGCCGACGAGTACGGCGGCGCCTTCCGCCTGGCCAAGGTCGATACCGATGCCGAGATGCAGCTGGCCTCGATCTTCGGCATCCGTTCGCTGCCGACCGTGGTGCTGCTCAAGGAAGGCCAGATGGTCGACGGCTTCATGGGCGTCGTTCCCGAAGGCCATGTCCGCGAATTCCTGGCCAAGCACGGCATCGTTCCGGGCGAGGCCGAGCCCGACGTCGAACGCATCGACACCGATGAATCTCCGGCCGAGGCGGTCAACCGCCTGCAGCAGGAAATCGCCGCCCAGCCGGACAAGCCCGAACTCAAGCTGGACCTGGCCCTGGCCCTGATGCAGGCCGGCAACGCCGCCGCGGCCGAGGCCGAGCTGGACAGCCTGCCGGCCAAGTTCGCCAGCGACGCCAAGGCCGTGCGCCTGCGCGGCCAGCTGGATTTCGCCCGCGCCCTGGAAGGCGCGCCGGCTCTGGCCGAGCTGCGCGCGCGGGTGGAGCAGGAGCCGGCCGACTTCGCCGCGCGCGACCTGCTCGGCGTGCGCCTGTTGCTGGCCGGCGACGCCGCCGCCGGCCTGGACCAGTTCCTGCACATCCTCAAGACCCAGCGCGACTGGCAGGACGGCCAGGCCAGGAAGCGCCTGATCGCCGCCTTCAACGTGCTAGACGACGCCGACCTGGTCAGCACCTACCGGCGCAAGATGGCCGCGGTGCTGTTCTGAGGCCGCCGTCTTGCGCATGACCCCGGCGCGCCTGCACCGTTTCATGAACCTGTGGCCGCCGTTCCTGTTCAGCGGCATCCGCGTACAGCACGTCGCGCCGGACTGGCGCAGCGCGCGGGTGCGGCTGAAGCTGGCCTGGTACAACCGCAATTACGTGCGCACGCATTTCGGCGGCAGCCTGTTCGCCATGACCGATCCGTTCTGGATGATCCTGGTGATGGAATGCCTGGGCCGCGACTACGTGGTCTGGGACCAGGCCGGCAGCATCGAATTCGTCGCCCCGGGGCGCGAGGACGTGTACGCGGAATTCCAGGTCGACGAAGCCGTGCTGGAGGAACTGCGCGCGGCCACCGCCGGCGGCCAGAAATACCTGCGCTGGTTCGATACCGAAGTGAAGACCGCCGGCGGCGAGCTGATCGCGCGCGTGCGCAAGCAGCTCTACGTGCGGCGCAAGCGGCGCGACGGCGCGGCCTGAACGATGCGCGCGGCGCGGCGGCAGGGCCGCAGCGGCCGCGCCGGCAGGGCTCAGTCCCGCTCTATGCCGGCGATCCGCGCCACCGCATCCACCGCCAGGCGGCAGACCTCGGCCGCGGGCAGGCGCGCGTCGATGCTCAGCGCGCCGGGCGGCGGCGGTTCCATGCGCGCCAGTACCTCACCGACCACGTCCGGCGTGCGGTCGCGGGCCAGGTGGCGGTTCCCGGCCATGTCGCGGGCGATGCGCTCGCGTGCCAGCGGCGAGGGGCAGTCCAGGAAGATGGGTACGGCGGTATAGCCGTGCTGGCGCACCACCTGGTCGACCCGGGCCAGGTCGGCCCGGCGCGAGAAGGTGCAGCCGTCGAGCACGCTGGATTCGCCCAGCATGCAGTTCACTTCCAGCGCCAGCAACAAGGCGCGGAAGGAGGCGCGCTTTTCCACGAAGCTGTAGCTGCAGCGCGGGAACATGGCGTGGCGGATCAGGTCGCGGTCGATGCGGCGGTAGTCCAGCTGGTCGGCCAGGGCGCGGGCGACCACGCTCTTGCCCGCGCCGGGCAGGCCGATCAGGGCCACGACCACGGGCTTGCCACGGCGCGCAGGCGGCGGCAGGGCGGGCGCGGAGCGGCTCTCGGGAACCGGAGTGGGCGAAAAGCTCATCCGCCCTAGCCTGCCACGCCCCGGGCGGCCTTGCCACCGGCGCGGACGCCCTGCGATATGCCGTCAACGCAACCATTCTTGTACATTGCTTCCGATAGAATGGCCGCCGCTTCCGACTTCCCTCATCAAGGCCGATGACCGCCAATCCGGGCATTCCTTTCGAAATCCCCGGTTACCGCATCATCCGCCCGCTGGGACAGGGCGGCATGGCCACGGTCTACCTGGCTCACCAGAACGCGCTGGACCGCGAAGTCGCGGTCAAGGTGCTGGGCGCCGACCGCGCGCCCAGCGAAGACCTGATCAAGCGCTTCGAGAACGAAACCCGCACCATCGCGCGGCTGGACCACCCGCACATCGTCAGTATCTACGACGTGGGCCGGGCCTCCAGCGGACACCTGTACTACACCCTGCCCTACCTGCCCAACGGCGATCTTTCCGGCCGGGCCGACACCCAGGATCCGCGCCGCGTCGCCGAAATCCTGCGCTGCCTGGCCCAGGCCCTGGGCTATGCCCACCAGCACGGCATCGTCCACCGCGACGTCAAGCCCGAGAACGTGCTGTTCGACAAGCTGGACCGGCCGCTGCTGACCGATTTCGGCATCGCCCTGGCGCGTCATTCCGACGTGCGCGTGACGCGCGAAGGCGCCACCCTGGGCTCCACCGGCTACATGAGCCCGGAGCAGGCCCGCGGCCAGGCCCTGGACGGCCGTTCCGACCTTTACAGCCTGGGCGTGATGGCCTATGAGCTGCTGACCGGCGACCTGCCCTTCCACGGCCCGGATGCACTGTCGGTGGCGCTGGCCCATGTGGAGCAGCCCGTGCCGCGGCTGCCGCCGATGCGGCGCCAGTGGCAAGGTTTCATGGACCGCTGCCTGGCCAAGGATCCGGCCCAGCGCTACCAGGATGCCGAGGAACTGCTGCAGGGCCTGGACGACGTCGAGGAAGAACTCAGCCAGCGCGAGCGCGGCAACCCGGTACAGGCCTGGCGCCGGCGCCTGGCCGAACTGCCGGCCAGCATCTGGGTGGGCATCACCGCCGTCGCCGGCACCCTGGTGCTGCTGGCCATGCTGTTCTGGCCGCGCGGTGACGAGGCGCCGGGCCGTTTCGTCACTGCCACGCCAGCCGCCGGCGCCGCCGAGCTGGCTCTGCCGGCGGCGGATCCGCCCTCGCCGGAATCCGCCGTCGAAACCATTGCCGGCCGCCTCGCCGCCGCCGCGCAGCAGTTCGCGCAGAATCGCCTGCTCGCGCCGGCCGGCGACAACGCCGCGGAGAGCTATCTCACCGTACTTGCGCTGGAACCGGCCAACAGCGCCGCCCGCGATGGCCTGGGCCGGGTCCTGACCGCCCTGGGCAACGGCCTGGACCAGGCGCTCAACGCCCGCGACGACGAAGCCCTGCGCGTGCAGTACGAGCAGGCGCGCATGCTGGCCGACCGCGGCGCCCTGCGCGACAGCAAGGTCTGGAGCGATTTCCTCGCCGCCCGCCGCAGCGCCTTCGAACACCGCCTGCAGGCCGCGGTGCAGGCCGCCTCGGCCGAGCAGGTCGGCGCGCTCAAGCCGGCGGCGGAACTGCTGGCGCAGGACCAGGCCGACCTGCTGACCGCCTGGCAGGAAGCCCTGCGCGGCCTGGCCCAGGCGGAAACGCCCAAATCCAGCGAGGCCGAGCCGGCTCTGGTACTGGTGCCGGCCGAGGTCGACGGCCACCGCCTGGACCATGCCTTCGAGATCGGCCGCACCGAAGTGACCCGGGCCGAATACGCCCGCTTCGTGCGCGCCACCAATCGCCCGGCCTCGCGCTGCCGCGAGCCGCTGCGGCCGCTGTCGCGGCTGAAGAAGCTGGAATGGCGCGACCCGGATTTCGCCCAGGACGAGGACGAGCCCGTGGTCTGCGTCAGCTGGCTGGACGCGAACGCCTATGCGCGCTGGCTCAGCAGCCAGACCGGCGCGACCTACCGCCTGCCCACCGAAACCGAATGGCAGCACGCCGCCGCCAGCCTGCAGCGCGGCGGCGTGTGCGAACAGGGCAATGTGGCCGATGCCAGCATGGGTTCGCGCTGGACCCTGGCCAGCCGGCACAAATGCAGCGACGGCCGCGCACATACCTCGCCGGTGGCGCGCTACAAGCCCAGCGCGCTGGGCATCTACGACCTGGTCGGCAATGCCAGCGAATGGACCCTGAGCTGCGACAAGCCCGGTTCGCTGGAACGCCTGCTGCAATCCAGCGCCTGCGACGAGCGCGTATTCCGCGGCACCTCCTGGCGCGACGGCCCCGACGACACCGCCAGCAGCCGCCGCGGCGCCGGCAGCACCGACACCGGCTATACCACCGTCGGCTTCCGCCTGCTGCGCGAACTGGAGCCGGCCCGCGCCGCCGCGGCCGCCCACTGATGCCGCGCCTGCACCTGCGCCGCTATCTGATCACCGGCGTGCTCACGGCGGTGCCGCTGCTCATTACCATCATGGTGTTCCGCTTCATCGCCTCGCTGCTGGCGGAATTCGGCTCGCCGCTGATCGCCGCGGTGTTCGCCGGACTGGAGCCGCTGTTCCCGGGCCTGCGCACGCTGCTGCAGGAATCCTGGCTGATCAACAGCATCGGCTTCGTCGCCACCTTGCTGCTGCTGTACCTGATCGGCCTGGTCGCCAACCGCGTGCTGGGCCAGCGCCTGCTGGCCGCGTTCGATGCGCTGATGGAACGCATACCGCTGGTGCAGTCGATCTACGGCGGCACCAAGAAGCTGATGGGCATGCTGCAGAGCAAGCCCAGCGGCACTCAGCGCGTGGTGCTGATCGGCTTTCCTTCGCCGGGCCTGAAATCCATCGGCTTCGTCACGCGCGTGTTTGAAGCCGCCGACGGCACGCCGCTGGCCGCGGTCTACGTGCCCACCACGCCTAACCCGACCGGCGGCTATCTGGAGATCGTACCGATGGACCAGCTCATCGCCACCGACTGGAGCGTGGACCAGGCCATGGCCTTCGTGCTGTCGGTGGGCGCGGTAGCGCCGGATGCGGCGTTCCCCGCGCTGACGCCGCGGCCCGGGCCGCCGGGCTGAGCCCGCCACTGCCTGGGCGCAGGCTACAATCACGTTCTTTTCGACCCCAGCCTGCCCGACCATGAGCCACGCCGTAGTCTCCGAACTGATCGACCTGCTGGCGCTGGAGCGCCTGGAAGACAACCTGTTCCGCGGCCAGAGCCGCGACATAGGCACCAAGTACGTGTTCGGCGGCCAGGTACTGGGCCAGGCCCTGTCGGCGGCGCAGAAGACGGTCGACGAGCCGCGCAACGCCCACTCGCTGCATGCCTATTTCCTGCGCGCCGGCGACATAGACGCGCCCATTGTCTACTCGGTGGAACGCACTCGCGACGGCAGCAGCTTCTCGGTGCGCCGGGTGGTGGCGATCCAGCACGGCCAGCCCATCTTCACCTGCTCGGTCAGCTTCCAGATCGAGGAGGAAGGCGTGGAACACCAGCTGTCCATGCCCGAGGTGCCCAAGCCCGAGGACCTGGCCGCGCCCGCGCCGATTCCGCCGGAACAGCTGGAGAACGTGCCGGTCAAGCTGCAGCGCTGGCTGGGCATGAAGGGGCCGTTCGAATTCCGCCACGTCTATCCGCGCGACGAATTCAATCCGCCCAAGCGGCCGCCGTACCAGCAGGTCTGGTTCCGCCTCACCGACGCCGTGCCGGATTCGCCGGAGCTGCACCGCACCCTGCTCGCCTACGCCTCGGACTTCCACCTCGTGGGCACCGCCACCTTCCCGCACGGCATTTCCTATTTCCAGCCCAAGGTGCAGATGGCCAGCCTGGACCACGCGCTGTGGTTCCACCGCCCCTTCCGCGTCGACGACTGGCTGCTCTACAGCTGCGACAGCCCCACCGCGCAGAATGCCCGCGGCCTGGCCCGCGGCCTGATCTACGACCGCCACGGCGTGCTGGTCGCCAGCACCGCCCAGGAAGGCCTGATCCGCCTGACCCGCTGACCCCGCCGCTACTGCTACGCGCCACCGCGCGGCTACACTGCCCCCATGAGACAGATCTACACCTCGCTGCGCCAGGAAAACATCGACCGCGTGACCGCGCTGATGGACGAGCACAGCATAGAAACCACGATCACCAACCGCAGCAATTACAAGGGCGGCGACTGGAAGAAATTCAGCTATACCAACCGCCCCGACGCCAGCACCTGGCCCCAGGTCTGGGTGGTCAACGCCAACGACCAGACCCGCGCGCGCGAACTGCTGCGCGAAGCCGGCATAGAACCGCCGGTGCGCTACGCCGACGAACTGGCCGCGGCCACGCGCGAGCCGCTGACCGGCACCGCGCGCCACCGCGCCGTCGCCAGCCGCATGCGCATGGTCGCGCTGAGCCTGGTCGCCGTCGCCGCGGTGCTGCTGTCGCTGCGCAGCTGCGCCGTCTCCCGGGAACAGGTGCCGCCGCAACAGCCGCAGCGCCAGGTCGTCCCGGTCACCACGCATTGAGGAAGGCCTGAATCCGTGTCCACGGCGCGGCTCCTGTGCCCTTCCTCTCGGCTCCGCAGCCTCGCCGGACGCAGGCTGCAAAAGCCTGTGGCCGCGCGCTTGATGCAGGCGGACTGCGGCAATCCAATCCGGATTCCGGCGTGTGCGGGGATTCCCTGAGCCATGTGGCAGCTGGGCGAACCCTGGTGGGAGCTGTTGCTGCGCGGCAGCGTGGTCTATCTGGTGCTGTTCCTGCTGTTCCGCCTCAGCGGCAAGCGCCAGGTCGGCCAGCTGACTCCGTTCGACCTGCTGCTGTTGCTGATCATCTCCAACGCGGTGCAGAACGCCATGGTCGGCAGCGACAGCTCGCTGCCCGGCGGCCTGCTGGTCGCCGTGGTGCTGCTGGCCTGGAACTTCGCGCTGAGCTGGCTGGCCAGCCGCAGCCGCAAGGCCGAGGTATTGCTCGAAGGCCGCCCCGAAGTGCTGATCCACGACGGCCGCATCTACACCGAGGTGCTGCGGCGCAATCACCTGTCGCTGGACGATCTCAACGCCGCGCTGCGCCGCCAGGGCATCTTCCATCCCGACGACGTGGCCTTTGCCGTGCTGGAGACCAACGGCGGCATTTCGGTGCAGGCGCGGCAAAAGGCGTGATGGGCGGCGTCCGCACCCGGGTAGAATCAGCTCCGACCGGCGCCGGGAATCGCGCATGAAATCCGATGTGGTCCGCCTGTTCCAGACCCTGCCCCACGATTGCGGCTATTTTTCCGGCCGCATCGCGCAGAACCTGGTCATAGACCCCAGCGCACCGCACCTGGATGCGGTCTATGGCCTGGCCCTGAGCCGCGGCTTCCGCCGCGCCGGCGGCCACGTCTACCACCCGCACTGCAGCGGCTGCCGCGCCTGCGTGCCCTGCCGCGTCGTCGTCGACGCCTTCACGCCCGACCGCAGCCAGCGCCGCTGCCGCGCACGCAACGCCGATCTGGAACTGCGCCTGCAGCCGGCGCGCTACAGCGAGGAATATTTCGAGCTGTACCAGCGCTACCTCGGCGGCCGGCACAAGGGCGGCGGCATGGATTCGCCGCAGCAGGAAGACTTCAGCCGCTTTCTGTACACCGAGTGGAGCCCCACCCGCTTTCTCGAAATCCGCCGCAATGGCCGCCTGCTCGCCGTGGCCGTGATCGACATCTGCGCCCAGGGCCTTTCCGCCGTCTACACCTTCTACGACCCGGCCGAAACCGCCCGCGGCCTGGGCACCTTCGCCGTGCTGTCCCAGCTGGACTGGGCCGCGCGCGAAGGACTGCCGCACGTATACCTGGGCTACTGGATCGACGGCCATCCCAAGATGGACTACAAGCGCCGCTTCCAGCCGCTGGAAGTGTTGTTGCAGGGAAACTGGGTGGCGTTTGCGGGCGCGTAGACCGGCGTCGGCGGCATTGCATCGGCGACGGTCGACGATGCCGTAGACCGCCACGAGCGCCGCCGTCACGGCAATCGCACCTGGATCGAAGCTGCTGTCGTCGCGGCGGCATCGTCCAGCCTCTTTCGATGCGCGGCAGTCGTTTTTGCCGCGACCGCGGATCATTCCAGGTCAACGAGCTCGACAGGCAACGTAGGCCCCGGTGTGCCGTGGCCGGAGATCGTTGCGACTGCAGGCGGTGGGCTTTTTTTCCCGATCCCGCCGAATACGCCCCGGCGCACCATGGCCGGACATCGTTGCGACGCTGTCGGACGGCGCAGAGCACGCCGCTCGCGCACGGCCTGAGCGCGGCCTCATCCCCGCGGTTTGTTCGCTTGCCTTCTCCGCCGGCGTTTTCCTGCGCAACCACTTCGATTCCAACCAGGAAAAACCACCATGTACCGACAGTCCCTCGCCGCCTGCGCCGCCCTGCTGCTCGCCGGCGCCAGCGCCAATGCCCAGACCACCCCTGCCAAGGAAACCACTGCCGTGAACTGCAAAGGCCCGTTCAAAGCCCTGCTCGAAGCCAGCCACACCAACCGCCGCGGCGTGACCCTGTTCCTCAACGGCCAGACCGTCTCCGGCATCGTCGCCGCCTGCAACGACGACGGCAGCATAGAACTGACCGCCCAGCAGTACAGCCGCATCATCGTGCTGGCCGACCGCATCGACGGCGCGGCGATGTGAGGAGCGGCGATTCGGGATTCGGGATTCGGGATTCGGGATTCGGGATTCGGGATTCGGGATTCGGGATTCGGGATTCGGGATTCGGGATTCGGGATTCGGGATTCGCAGGGAGCGTGGGGCGGAATCCGAGGTTTCTGGCAAGTGAAATTTGCCGGATTTCTTCAAGAAAAAGCAGAAAGCTCCCTCTCCCCCAAGCCCGCTTGGGGGAGAGGGCTGGGGTGAGGGGGGGCAACGACCAACGCGCCCCACCCTTTGGATTTTCGCCAAAATCTTCAACACGCGAAGCGCTGGCGAAAACCGGAACTCCTCGCGACCGACGCGCCGCCCCCTCACCCGACCCTCTCCCCCAAGCGCGCAAACGCGCTTGGGGGAGAGGGCTTTTCCCGGCCGGAATCGAGGATTCGAGTCTCCGATGCCGGCGGATCCGGAACGTCGGATCCGCAGCGCCAAACCTCGAATCACAATCTACAACTTCGATCACAAGCCTCGAACCTCAAACCTCAAACCTCAAACCTCAAACCTCAAACCTCACACCTCACACCTCGAACCTCAAACCCGAACCTCGGATCCCGAACTCCGAACCCAGAATGCCGAACTCCGAACCTCGAATCCCGAACCCTAATCCTGACTCCTATCCGCCACCGCAAACCCAATCCCATGGTCGCTATGTACCGACATCACCAGCCGGATCATGGCGTGGGGCACCATGATTTCCAGTTCGCTGGGCAGGCCGCGTTCGTTCTTGCCGGTCAGGGTCATGCCGAACAGCGGGCCGGAGGTATCGACTTCGGCGCAGACGATGTGTGCGCCGCCAGGGCCGTCCACGAGGTAGGGCTTGACCGGGTCGCCCAGCGCTTCCAGCGCCTGCGGGAAAAAGAAAACGGCGTACGAGGTTTCGCTCACGGCGGGGCTCCGGTGGGATCGGCGGCGTAGGGATAGAGTTCGTCCAGCCGGCGCGACAGGCCATCGTCGCCGACCACGCGCGCGTGCCAGCGGCGCAGCTGGCGCGGTTCGCGCACGCCGCAGGCATGGGCGATGATGCCGACTTCGTACATCAGGTTGCTGGCGTAGTGGGCCACGCGCTCGGCCTTGTCGCTGACCACAAGGCCGCGCTGCAGGCGCGCATCGTGCGTGGTAATGCCGGTGGGACAGGTATTGCGGTTGCACTGCAGCGCCTGGATGCAGCCCAGCGCGAACATGAAGCCGCGCGCCGAATTGACGAAATCCGCGCCCATGGCCAGGGCCCAGGCCACTTCGTAGGGCGTGATGCACTTGCCCGAGCAGACGACACGGATGCGTTCACGCAGGCCAGCCCGGGTCAAGGTATCGACCAGCCGCGGCAAGGCTTCGCGCAGCGGCAGGCCGACGCCGTCCATCAGCGACTGCGGCGCCGCCCCCGTGCCGCCTTCGGAGCCATCGACGACGATGAAATCCGGCGCACTGGGCAGGCCGCGGCGGTGTACTTCCTGGCAAAGTTCAGCAATCCAGTCCAGGTCGCCCAGCGGCGCCTTGAAGCCAGTGGGTTTGCCGGTGACGTCACGGATGTGGCCGATCATGTCCAGCAGCTCGCCCACACTGTCCACTTCCGGATGCCGGTTCGGGCTGATCGAATCCGTGCCCACGGGAATGCCGCGGATCGCGGCGATCTCCGGCGTGACCTTGGCCCCGGGCAGCACGCCGCCCTTGCCCGGCTTGGCGCCCTGGCCCAGCTTGAGGTTGAACATCTTCACCTGCGGATGCGCCGCGATCGCGCGCAGCTTGTCGTCGTCCAGGCCGCCGCTGTCGGTTCGCACGCCGTACTTGGCCGTGCCGATCTCGAACACGATGGTGCAGCCGCCCTCCAGGTGATACGGCGACAGGCCGCCTTCGCCGGTATCCAGCCAGATGCCGGCCTTCTGCGCGCCGCGCGCGAGTGCGCGCACCGCCGGCGCGGAGATCGCACCGAAGCTCATCGCCGAGATATTGAAGAAGGCCGCATGCGCATACGGTTCGCGCGCGTAGGGACCTATCAGCAGCGGCTGCGCCGCGACGGCGTCCTCGTCCAGGGTCGGAAACGCGGTGTTGATGAAGAACACCGTGCCTTCGGGACGCAGGTCGCGGGTGGAGCCGAAGGCGCGGGTGTTGTCGATGTTCTTGGCCGCGCGGTAGACCCAGGTGCGCTGGGCGCGGTTGAACGGCAGTTCCTCGCGGTCCATGGCAAAGAAGTACTGGCGGAAGAACTCGCCGAGGTGTTCGAACCAGTAGCGGAAGCGGCCTATGACCGGGTAATTGCGCAGCACGGCGCTGCGCGTCTGGTTGCGGTCGACGATGAAGAACACCAGCGTCGCCAGCACCACCGAGCCGACCACGAACAGAAACAGCGCCGCCATCAGCTCTATGGTGCCGATGACCCAGCCGGCAAGATTCGCTTGCATAGATGCGGGCTCCTTGCAGTAGGGGCCGATGCTAGTGTCATGCCCCGCAAATAGCCATCGGGCAATTCCTGCGTCTTGCTCGGGAACGGATGCTTGCCGCCGGCGACAGCGGCGGCGGTTGCATGAGCGAATTCCTGCGCCCACGCCGCGTCGCTTGCGCAGAAGATCCGGCGGAAGAAGAACGGACACCCATTTTTTCAATCCGGCGATCGCGGGTCGATCTGCGGACATCCGGCGACCACCCACCGCCACGACTGCGCGGCCCCGCATGGACCGCGCTCATCCGCTGCGTTCCGGCGCCGCATCAATCCAGCTGCACGGAAATCTTTTCCGCCGCAGCACAGGCCTTGGCCCGCGCCGCGTCGATGCTTTGCGCGCGCGCCAGCGTCACCGCCATGCGCCGGCGCCCGCTGACGGCGGGCTTGCCGAACAGGCGCAGCTGGGTGTCGGGTTCGGCCAGGGCCTCGGCCACGCCGTGATAGCGCGGCGCGCGGCCTTCGCCTTCGACCAGCACGGCGCAGGAGGCCGAAGGGCCAAGCTGGCGGATCTGCGGCACCGGCAGGCCGAGGATAGCGCGCACGTGCAGGGCGAACTGCGACAGCTCCTGGCTGATCAGCGTGACCAGGCCGGTGTCGTGCGGGCGCGGGCTCACTTCAGAGAAGATCACCTCGTCGCCGCGCACGAACAGCTCCACGCCGAACACGCCCCAGCCGCCGAGGTTTTCCGTCACCGCACGGGCGATGTCCTCGGCGCGGCGCAGGGCCGCCGCGGACATGGGCTGGGGCTGCCAGGATTCGCGGTAGTCGCCGTCGATCTGCAGATGGCCTATGGGCGCGCAGAATGCGGTGCCATCGCGGTGGCGCACCGTGAGAAGGGTGATCTCGTAGTCGAAGGCGACGAAGCCCTCGACGATGACGCGGCCCTGGCCGGCGCGGCCGCCGCGCTGGGCGTAGTCCCAGGCCGCGGCGATATCCGCTTCGCTGCGGATCACGCTCTGTCCCTTGCCCGAGGAACTCATTACCGGCTTGATCACGCAGGGCAGGCCCAGCGCGGCGACGGCGGCGCGGTATTCGGCCTCGGTATCGCAGAAGCGGTACGGCGACGTCGGCAGCTGCAGGGTTTCCGCGGCCAGGCGGCGTATGCCTTCGCGGTCCATGGTCAGCCAGGCCGCGCGCGCGGTCGGGATCACGCGCAGGCCGGCCTGCTCCAGCTCGACCAGGGTCGGCGTGTGTATGGCCTCGATCTCGGGCACGACCAGGTCGGGCTGTTCCAGCGCGATCACGCGGCGCAGTTCGTCCGCATCGAGCATGTTGATCACGTGGCTGCGATGCGCTACCTGCATGGCCGGCGCGTCGGCATAGCGGTCCACCGCGATCACCTCGACCGCATAGCGCTGGGCCTCGATCGCCACTTCCTTGCCAAGCTCACCCGAGCCCAGCAGCAACAGGCGCAGCGCGCCGGGCGAATGCGGTGTGCCAAAGGGCTTCATACGGAATCTCCTGAACAAAGCCGGCAATTGTAAGGGGAACTTCGGTGCCCGGCTTTGGCACAATGCTGCGGCCCGCGCCCGGCCGGCGGCGTTTCACCGCCGCACAAGCCCGCCTGTGGCGCCATAGCCGCTCATCTGTAGAGGACCGCCCCCGCCCATGCGCCGTTTCCTGCTCGCCTGCCTGCTGCTCGCCGCCACCACCGCCCAGGCCGCGGTGCAAGACACCTGGATGAGCGTGACCCTGGAAGGCCGCAAGATCGGCCATCTGCACAACCGCCGCGAAGCCACGCCGGACAGGGTGACGACGACCCAGGAAATGAGCATGAGCATAGAGCGCGCCGGCATCAGCATCGCGCTGGAAGTCAGCGAGACCCACGAGGAAACCGCCGCCGGCGAGCCGCTGGGCTTCCGCACGCGCTCGCGCATGTCCGGCGTGGAATCGACCTCGGTCGGCCGCGTCGCCGGCGGCCGGATCGAGGTCACCAGCAGCGTCGGCGGCATCAGCCAGAACAAGACCCTGGCCTGGCCCGCGGGCGCGCTGTTCAGCGAGGGCCTGCGCCTGGATGCACTCAGGCACGGGCTCAAGCCCGGCACGCGCTATGAGAGCCTCGCCTTCCAGGCGCTCAATCTCGATGCCTTTCCCCTGAGCACCACGATACTGCCGCCTGAGCGCGTCTATCTTCCCGAGGGCCGGCGCGAACTGGTGCGGGTGGAACACGAGCTGGCCCTGCCCGGCCTGCCGCTCAAAAGCACGGACTGGATCGACAAAGATCTCAATGTGAAAAAAGTAGTGATGTCGCAGCTGGGCCTCAAACTCGAAGTGCTGGCCTGCGACGAAGCCTGCGCCAGGGCGCCCAACCAGTCCGGCGACAGTCTCTCGCAGGCCCTGCTGCAGGCACCGCGCAGCCTGGAGCGCGAATCCTTCGCCGCGCCGCTGCGCTATCGCCTGAGCCCGCGCGACCGCAGCCGCGCGCTGCAGATCCCGGCCACCGACGAACAGACCGTGCAGCGCGAGGGCGACAGCGTGCTGCTGACCGTGATTCCCGAAGCACGCAGCAACGGCACGGAGAAACCCGCACCGGCCGACACCCAGCCCAACGACTGGCTGCAGTCCGGCGCCAGCGAGATCGTGCGCCTGGCCAACGAAGCCTCGCCCGGCGAAGGCAAGAGCGATGCCGAACGCATGCGCGAGCTGGAGAAGTTCGTGTTCGGCTACATCGACAAGAAAAGCCTGAACGTGGGCTACGCTTCCGCACTGGAGACCGCGCGCACGCGCCAGGGCGACTGCACCGAACACGCCCTGCTGCTGGCCGCACTGGGCCGCGCCCGCGGCATTCCCACCCGGGTTGCCACCGGCCTGGCCTATATCGAGCAATTCGGCGGCGCCGAGCGCGTGTTCGTGCCGCATGCCTGGGCCCAGGCCTGGATCGACGGCCGCTGGCAGAGCTACGACGCCGCACTGGGCCGCTTCGACAGCAGCCATATCACGCTGGGCGTGGGCGACGGCGATCCCTGGCGCTTCTATGCCGGCGTGGGCACGCTGGGCAATCTGACGCTGGAAAAGGTCGAGGCCGCACGGGCCAACTGATGCGGCCGTTTCCCGCCACCGTGCTGCTGGCGCCGCTGCTGGGCGCGGCGGCGGCACGCGCCGCTGTGGTGCCGCAGATCGCCGGCCTGCTGCGCGATGCGCGCCTGGACGAGGTCAGCGGCCTGGCCGTGTCCCAGCGCGACAGCGCGCGGCTGTGGCTGCACAACGATTCGGGCAACCGCGCCGAGGTGTTCGCCGTGGATACGAAGGGCGCGCTGCTGGCGCGCGTGCTGATCGCCGGGATCAAGCCGCTGGACTGGGAAGACATGTCCTCGTTCACGCTCGACGGCAAGCCCTATCTGCTGATCGCCGACACCGGCGACAACGGCGCGGTGCGCAAATCCAGCGAACTGATCGTGATCGAGGAACCGTCGTTCCGCGCCGCCGCCGCGCCGCAGGAACTGCAGGCTGCGCCGGCCTGGCGCATCCGCTTCCGCTACGCCGACGCGCCACACGATGTCGAAGCCGTGACCGTGGACGCCGCAGCGAAGCGCGTGCTGCTGCTGACCAAGCGCACCGATCCGCCGCAGCTGTGGTCGCTACCGCTGCGGCCGGCCGGCGACGCCGAACAGGTGGCGCAGCACCTGGGCGACCTGGCCGTTTCCGGCGAAGCCGTGCCGGCGGCGGCGTTCCAGCGCCGTCTGCAACCGGGCCGCCCCACCGGCTTTGCCATCAGCCGCGACGGGCGCAGCGCGGTGGTGCTGACCTATGCCTCGGTCTGGCGCTACACGCGGGCGGCGGCGGAATCCTGGGAACAGGCGCTGGCGCGCAAGCCGCAGGTGTTTCCGTTCGGCCTGCTGGCGCAGGCCGAAGCGGTCGCGGTTTCCTACGATGGCGCAGCGATCTATCTCAGCGGCGAACGCTGGCCGGCGCCGCTGTTGCGCATCGACATTGCGCCGCCTTGAAACGTCCGGTGCGTACGGGGCCATGTACTCGGGCCGGCAATCGCGCCGCCTGAAACGCATGGCATGCGAGGCATCGCGCCCGGGCCGACAACCGCACCGGCTGAAACGCGCGGTGCACCGGTGCCGCGCTCAGGCCAGCAGCCGCGCCAGTTCGCTGTCCTGGCCCAGCAGCTGCTGCGCCAGCGCGCGGCCGCACAATGCGCCGAGGATATTGCCGGTGCCGTTGTAGGCGCCGGTCACGCAGAGCTGCGGCTGCAGCCGGCCGAAGCACGGCAAACCCGTGCGGGTGAAGGCGACCGGCGCCGACCAGCGGTGAGTCACCGCGGCCGTGACGCCCAGTTTTCCATCAAGCAACGTGTGCAGATGTTCCTGCACCGGCGCCGATACGCCGTGGAGCTGCCATTCCGCGTCGCCGCCGATATCGCGGCCGCCGCCGAGCACGAGGCGGCCGTCGCCCAGTTGCTGCCAGTAGTCGTGGCCGTCGCGGTAGTACACCGGCCGCGGCAGCGTGCACTGCGGCGCCGGCGCCGTGGCCAGCATCTGCAGCCGCGCCGAACGCACCTGGCCGGCGAGCTGCGGCAGCAGTGTTTCCAGGCCACCGTCGACGGCGACCAGCACCTGCTGCGCGTGCACGCGGCCCTGCGGCGTCTGCACCTGCCCCTGCTCCAAGGCCAGCACCGGACTGGCGCCGTAGAGTTCCGCCCCGCCCGCCTGCAGCCGCCGCGCCAGCGCGCCCCAGCGCAGACCGGGATCGAATACGCCGTCGTCGGGAATCAGCACGCCGCGGCCTTCGGCACCGACATAGGGATGGGCAGGCAGCCCGTCGTCCTGCATGACGTCGATCTGGCGCGCGCAGTCGGCTTCCTCGGCGGCATCGGCGGCGATGCGCAGCGAGCCGGTGCGGCGGCAGCTGGGGTCGCCGCCGGCGAACTGGCGGTCCAGCTCGCGCCGGGTCAGCGCGTACAGGCCCAGCGCGCGCTCGCGGCCGAAGCGGGCGACGGCGTGGTGGTGGAACTGGGCCAGGCCGGCCAGCAGGAAGCCGCCATTGGCCCCTGCCGCGGCGGCGGCGATGCGGCCCGCGTCCAGGCCGATCACGGCCACGCCGGCCTCGCGCAGCACCTCGATCGCACTGAGGCCGCTGCCGCCCAGGCCGATCACGCAGACCTCGGTGCGCCGCTCGCCCAATAGCGGCGGCAGATCCAGGTCGCGCCCGTCGCGCCAGAGCGAATCCTCGACGATTGCCTGCACCTGTCTGTCTCCACGGCCGGGGGCGCGCAGTATCCGCCAGCGCGGCGTTGCGGCAAGCGCGGGCGGGACCGCCTAGGCAATCTGATATCAGATTGATATATTCAAGCCTCAACCACGGAGCGCCGCCATGAACGAAGTCCCTGCCCGGTCCCTGCCCGGAATTCCCTTCCTGCTCGTGCTCATTCTCGGTTACCTGCTGGCCGGCTACCTGTTCATCGGCGGCGCGACCGAGCGTAACGCAGCGGGTCCGGCGGCCGGGCTGATCCTGTTCTTCCTGCTCAGCTTCCTCAGCAAGGGCTTTTTCCAGGTGCAGCCCAACCAGGGCAAGGTCATGCAGCTGTTCGGCCGCTATGCCGGCACCGTCCGCGACGAGGGCCTGCGCTGGACCAACCCGTTCTATGCCAAGCGCACGGTCTCGCTGCGCGTGCGCAACTTTGAATCCTCGCGCCTGAAGGTCAACGACAACGACGGCAACCCCATCGAGATCGCCGCCGTGGTGGTATGGCAGGTGGTGGACACGGCCGAGGCCACGTTCCAGGTCGAGGACTACGAGAATTTCGTGCAGATCCAGTCCGAAGCCGCGCTGCGCCAGATGGCCACCAGCTATCCCTACGATTCGCACGATTCCGGCGCGCCCAGCCTGCGCAGCCATGGCAAAGAAGTGAACCAGCACCTGCGCGACGAGATCCAGGAACGCCTGGGCAAGGCCGGCGTGGACGTGGTCGAGGCGCGCATCACCCATCTGGCCTACGCGCAGGAAATCGCCCAGGCCATGCTGCAGCGGCAGCAGGCCGGCGCCATCATCGCGGCGCGTGCACGCATCGTCGAAGGCGCGGTCAGCATGGTGGAGATGGCGCTGGAGCAGCTCAGCCTGCGCGGCGTGGTCGCGTTGGACGAGGAGCGCAAGGCGGCGATGGTGTCCAACCTGCTGGTCGTGCTCTGCGGCGAACGCTCCACCCAGCCGGTGGTGAACACCGGCACCCTGCACCACTGATCGCCGTGAGCGAAAAAAGCGACAAGAAGGCCTATCCGCTGCGCATCAACGCGGCGGTGCTCGCGGCGATGCAGAGCTGGGCCGACGACGAACTGCGCTCGCTCAACGCGCAGATCGAATACGTGCTGCGCGAGGCGCTGCGCAGGAACGGCCGCCTGCCGCGCGCGGCGGCCAGACCCGACGAGGAGGAAGGCGCATGAAGCCGCGTCCCGGCACTGCCCTGGCCCTGGTGCCGCCGCCGCGCCTGGCGCGGATCTGGCTGTTCGTGCTCGCCTTCGCCGTGCCGTTGCTGATCGCCGGCATCGCCCTGGGCATGGTCACGGCGCGCGCGCCGCAGCAGGGCGCCCGCATGCCGCTGGCGGCGTTCGCGCTGAGCGTGGCGATCATGCTGGCGGTGTGGTTCATCACGGCGCGCCTGCTCAATCGCCAGGCGGCCAACCTGGCCGGCGGCGTCCTGGAGATCACCGGCGCGCTGCACCGGCGGCGCATCGCCCTGGCGGAGCTGGACCTGGCCCGGGCCCGCGTGGTCGATCTGGCCGAGCGCAGCGAGCTGCGCCCGCGCCTGAAACTGTTCGGCATGGGCCTGCCCGGCTTCCGCAGCGGCTGGTTCCTGCTGGGCAACGGCCGCCGCGGCTTCGTCTGCATGACCAGCGGCGCGCGCGTGCTGTGGATTCCCACGCGCAAGGGCTACGACCTGCTGCTGGAAGTGCAGCAGCCGCAGGCGGCGCTGGAACAGTTGCGCGGGCAGGCCTGAGCATGCCGGCGGAAACCGCGGCCGGCGGAACCGGAAACCGGCTGGCCGGGCGCGAACGCCTTTCCCGTTGCGCAGATCCCCGCCTGCCGCGGCCGGTTCGCCGCCGCGGTCCCCAGGGCAGCGGCCGGTCGCGCGACCGCAGGCACGCTACCATCCCCGCATGAGCCCGCGCCGCAACGCCGCACCGCCGACCACGCCTCCGCCTGACCTGCAACCGCCCGTCCGCGCCGACACGGCACTGCGCGCGCAACTGCGCCAGCGCGCACGCGAACTGGGCATCCCGGCCGACTACGGCCGCCAGCGCCGGCTCGCCCAGGTGCGCGAACCGCGCGAACTCGCCTTCGTCGGCTACGACATCCACCAGCGCCCGCAGTGGCTGGCACCGCGCGCCGCGCGCGCCTGGCTGCGCCTGCGCCACGCCGCCGCGCTGGGCCAGGTGGAATTGCAGCTGGTCTCGGCCTTCCGCTCGGTCGAGTACCAGGTCGGCCTGATCGAACGCAAGCTGGCACGCGGACAAGCCATGGCGCAGATACTCCAAGTCAGCGCCGCGCCGGGCTACAGCGAACACCATTCCGGCCGCGCGCTGGATCTGACCACGCCGGGCTTCGCTGCACTGGAAGAGGAATTCGAACACTCGCCGGCTTTCCGCTGGCTGCAGCACAACGCGGCGGACTACGGCTTCCGGCTGTCGTTCCCGCGCGGCAATCCGCACGGCATCGCCTACGAGCCCTGGCACTGGTGCTGGCACGCGGCGCCGCGCGCGTAGGCCGGATGCGGCGCGCCACGCCGGTTTCGCGGCTGCGGCGCAGGATCTGTTCGTAGCCGCTACTGCGGCAGCGGCCAGCACGGCATTGCCCGCCACGGACAGCGCGGGCTCGCGCGGGATCGGTCTTGCGCACGAATTCCGCCGCACGTCGGATCATGCAACGGCGTCGCCGCGGAACGCGCGGCCTCAGGCGCCGCCGAACACCTGCTCGATCTCCGGCACGAACTCTGCGTAACCGCGCCAGCGCGCCACCGAACTCGCATACACCGCCTGGCGCGCCTGCCATACGCTGGCGGTGGCGATGGCATCGCGCGGTGCGTCGGCGCTGCGTGCGGGCTTGTCGCCGGCCGGTGCCGCGGCGGGCGGCGCGGGCAGGCCGAGGAAGGTGTACAGCCGGGTCATGTTGGCCGCGGTGTTGCTGACCAGGCTTTCGTAGTCCAGCTCCAGCACGCGCAGCGGCAGCACCTTGCGCCAGTGCTCCATCAGCGTCTGGTAGCCGCGCGCATAGGAGGCGATGTCGGCGAAATCGTAGGCCCAGTTCATGTCGTCGTGGGCGAAATGCTGGCCCCACAGCGATAGCGCGGTGTCGCGCACGTCGCGCCGGCAATGGATGATGCGCGCGTTGGGAAACATCGCCGCGATCAAGCCGAGATGGCGGAAATTCAGCGGGTTCTTGTCGATGTAGCAGCGCACCGGCGCATCGTCCTGGCGCAGCTGGGCGCGGTAGACGTGCGAGGCCGTGGTCAGCGCGCCGGCGCTGGGCGCGGGGCCCAGCTTGGCGGCCAGCGCGGAGATCCAGTTCAACTCGCTGCGGTTGCACACCTCGGGATGACGCGCGAGCTGGCTGGCGACCAGGGTCGTGCCCGAGCGCGGCAGGCCGACGATGAACACCGGCACCAGGCGCTCGTCCACCGGCACCGGCAGCGGCACGCGCGTGCGCAGCTGCATCTCGACGAAGCGCTGCCAGCCGCGCGCATCCCACGGAAACAGGGCGCGGCACTGTGCATTGGCCTTGCGCAGCACCTGGGTGGACTGGCGCCGCTCGCCCAGGTCGTCCAGCGCCTTGCCCAGGCCGAAGGCGGCGCAGAGATAGGCGCTTTCGCCCAGATCGCCGCGCTGCTGCGCTTCCTGCAGCAGCTGCAGATCGGGATCGTCGGCGCGGGTGAATTTGTGCGTGTAGGCCAGCCGCAGCCAGGCGGCCGCCATGCGCGGATCCAGCTCCACCGCCAGGCGCAGACGCCGCCGCGCGGAACCGAAGCGGCCCAGCGCCAGCGAGATCTCGCCGGTCATGGCCAGCAGCTCCGCATCGCGCGGGTTGGCATCGAGCACGCTCTGCGAGATTTCCTCGGCCTCGGCGTGACGCTGGCATTCCTGCAGGAAATGCAGGGTGCGCGCATCGCCCATGCGCGTGCGCGGATGGCGTTTCCACAGCGCCAGCACGGATTCGCAGGCGGCCTTGAGGCGGCCCTGTTCGCGCAGCATGAAGGCCAGCGCCAGCGGCGCGTCGGCGTGGCTGGGTTCGGCCGCGATCACCTCGCGGAACATCTGCTCGGCCTCGCGCATATGGCCGCTCAGGCGCAGCGCGACGCCGTAGAGATAGCGCAGCGTGGTCGCCGTCGCCCAGCGGTTCAGTCCCGCCTCCAGCAGCAGCCCGGCGGGCACGGCATGGCCGCTGCGCAGCAGATCCTCGGCGCTCTGTATCCACTGCTGGATGCCGGCCTTGCCGGCGTCCAGCCGGCCCAGGAACTGCTGCAGGGCCGGCCCCACCTGGCCCAGGCTTATGCCTCGCCGGAAGTCACCCATGGCGACGGCATACTGTTCGGAACTCAAACTCATGCGGAATCAACTGCGGCAACGGCTGCGCCCGGCGCAACCCGAACGCGCATTATCGTCGCGGCGACTGTATGTACAAGTCGGGATTCGGGATTCGGGATTGGCAAGAGCCGCTGACGGCAGGCACTTGCTATTTCCCGGATCCGTGAGCGCCGGGATTGGGATTGGCAGACACCGCCAACCGCCGGTGCCTGCCATCTCAGAAAGCCCTGAGACCCGGGATCCGCGGGCGCGGATCCCGAATCCCCAGTCCCTAACGCCCCGTCAGGGCGCAAACTCCGTCACCGTCGGCGAGGCCGCCGTGGCCGCGGCCAGGTTCACCGGCAGCGCGTGGTAGTTGTTGGTCAGCCAGCGGCCGAGCTGGCTGGCATACAGCGGGCTGCCCAGCACCGCGCTCTGCCCGCCCGGGATGATCTCGGTCGCCGCAATCGTCGGCAGCATCTCGCCGACGAAGCGCCGCGCCGGGCCGCTGGAGTACATGAAGCCGTTGACGGTGTTGGCGCGGGCGTTGTGGCTGGACGCATCCACCGCGTCGAAGCCGCCGGAGCGCGGCACGCCTGGCAGCGCGGCGGAATAGTTCACAAATCCATAAGGATTCGCGCCGGGCAGGCTGAACGGACCGCTCAGCGGATGGGCGAAGACAATGCGGTGCAGCTTGCCCCAGCGGTAGTCGGCCTGGTTGGTCGAGCCGCTGAAGGCCGGCGCGAACTCGCTGCTGGCGAAGCGGTCCAGGCCGTCCTTCATGCTCTTGAGCAGCAGGTAGTCGCGCGCGTCCTCCGGCGTGGGCGCGGCGCCGACCGCGGCCGGCAGGGCGAAGAAGTTCACCCCGGAAAGGCCCTTGCCGCGCAGCTGGCCGAAGTTGTCGAGCAGGAATTTCAGGCTGGCATAGCCGTCGGAGCTGTCCGGCAGGGCCGAGCCCAGGCCGACCTTGGTCAGGGTCGCGTCCACCGTGTTGCGGATGGCGTAGGAACGCCAGATCGCGAACAGGCTGGCGGCGACGCTGTTGTCGATCTCGGCCTGGCTGGGTGCCGCCAGCGCGGCGGGGTTGTCGCCCGGGTCGTAGCCCTCGGGCACGCCGGTGGGCGTGCTGAAATCCCAGGCGCCGATGCGCGCGACCGCCTCGTTGACCTGGGCATCGGCGGCCAGCGCGGCCAGCGGCGCCCAGGCGCCGGCGGCCTTGGCCCGGCCCAGCGCATTGGTCAGGTGCGGCGAGACCAGCGCAGCATCCATCAGGCGGTTGTTGGCCTGCAGCTTCTGCATGTCGGCCACGGTGAGCTTCTGCCCGGTGGCCTTGTAGCCTTCCAGGGTGCGCGCGATGCGGCCCTGGCGGTAGGCCGAATAGTTGAAGTTGAGGTAGTACAGGCCGCCGCCCGGGCGCAACTGGTTGAGCGGGTTGTTGTCCAGCGTGGTGCCGACGGGATCGTTGTTGGCGTTGGCGAAGTAGCCCGCGGCCGGGTTGATGACCTGCGGCATTTCGCTGACCGGCAGCACTTCAAACGGCACGGCCTGGTTGGGCTGGCGGTTCTGCAGCGGCAGCCAGTCGTGCTTGAGCGCGCCGGAGCCGTCGCGCACCAGCCAGGGCGGACGGCCGCCGCCGGGCGCGTTCTGGGTCTGCAGGTCGGTGCGCAGCGGCGCCTCGGCGCTGGTGAAGTAGGCGATGTTGCCGTCGACGTCGGCGTAGGCGAAGTTCTGCGAGCCGACGTCGAAATAGGTCAGCGCGTCCTGGAACTCGGCGAGGTTCTGCGCGCGGTTGATGCGGCGGAAGCTTTCCAGTTCGCTGGTCGCGCCCCAGCCGGTATAGGCCACCGAAAGGCCGCTGCTGCCGGAGATCTGCACGATGGGCCCGCGGTTGCGCCGCGGCACCAGCACCGTCACCGCGCCGTTGGTATAGCCGATGGAGTTGTCGCGGCTGAGGTTGTTGGCCACGCCATCGCCGGTCTTGTTGACGTAGAAATTCTGGAACACCCATTCCACCGGCTCTTCCACCGTGCCGTGCCTGGTCGCGTACGGCAGGCCGTAGCTGTTGAGCACCAGGGTTTCCTGGAACACGTCGGTGACGTCGAGCGGATTGGTCGTCGTGCCCCAGCACAGGCGGTCGTTGCAGCCCTGGATCACCCCGGGCGCGCCGGCCACGGTGACGCCGGTGACGTTGATCGCCGGCGAAGTGGAACTCAGGTGCTGCTCGACGAACACCGAGGGCAGGGCCAGGCTCAGATGCGGGTCGTTGGCCAGGATGGGCTTGCCCGACACGGTCATGCTGCCGTCGACCACCCACTCGTTGGAGCCGGCGCGGTCTTCGCGGCGCTTGAGATGGGGCGAGATCAGCGGATGGTCGGCGATCTTGTCGCGGTAGGCGCGGGCCAGTTCCAGCGTGGTCGCGTCGATGGCCGGCAGGCGGGCGGCCTCGGCCTGCGCCTTGAGTTCGGATGCGCTGAGCGCGGCGCCGGAAGCCGGCGGGATAGTGACGCGGTTGTCCGGCGGCGCGAAGCGGTGGGTGTCGCCGAAGTACAGCGCGGCGCCGTCGAAGCCGCCGGCCTGGCCGGCCTGCTGGTAGCCGCCGACTTCGAGCGTGGCCTGGATGTCCAGGTCGAAGGAAAGCTGGAAGGCCAGCGCCTTGCCGATCACGATGCTGTCCACCGGCGACCAGGGCTCGACCTGGCTGATTTCCAGCGCCTGGTATTCCGGCGGCAGGCTGGGCGTGGAACGCAGCCAGTAGTTCACGCCATCGGCATAGGCCTTGAGCCAGGCGCGGGTGTCGGCGCTGGCCGCCTGCCAGGTCGCCCAGGCGGCGCGGCGCAGGCCCAGGGTGCGGGTCTGCACGTCATTGGCCAGCGCGGGCTGGCCCAGCAATTCGGCGATGGTGCCGCTGGCGCCGCGGCGGCTGTAATCCATCTGGAAGAAACGGTCGCGCGCATGCGCGTAGCCCTGCAGGAAGGCCAGGTCGTGCTCGTTCTGGGCCTTGATCAGGGGAATGCCTTCGGCGCCGACGGCAACGCTGCCGGGCGCCAGCAGTTCCGGCACCTTGATCGGCTCGGCCCAGGCGGCGCTGCACAGCGCAGCCGCCAGGGCCAGCGCCAGAAGTCGACGGCCGCGGCCGCCTCGCACACGGTTTGGAAGCATTTCGGTTCTCCCTGTTTGAGCCGCCTGCACACGGTCGCCGCGGCGAATCCCGATGGTATACGGCCAGGCCCTGGGGAGCTTTCGGCGCTGCAACACGAACGTTTGAATGGCGCCCGGCGCGCGCTCGCCGCGGCATAGTCAAGCCTTGTCCGCGCCGGCGTGCGGGGCTAACCTGCCCCACCCTCTGGGGCGCCACTGCCCGGCCGCGATGACCGCACGCTTCGTCCATCTCCATGTCCACAGCGAATACTCGCTGATCGACTCCACCATCCGCATTGGCTCCCTGGTATCGAGCTGCGCCAAAGCCGACATGCCGGCGCTGGCCCTGACCGACCAGGTCAACCTGTTCGCCCTGGTGAAGTTCTACAAGGAGGCGGAGAAGGCCGGGCTCAAGCCCATCGCCGGCGCCGACCTGTGGATGGCCAACCCGGCCGACCGCAACAAGCCGACCCGCGCCACCGTGCTGTGTTCCAGCCGCGCCGGCTATCTCAATCTGTCGCGCCTGATCTCGCGCGCCTATATCGAAGGCCAGCATGGCGATTTCGCCCAGGTCGAGCCCGCCTGGCTGCAGGGCCAGAGCGACGGCCTGATCGTACTGCTGGGCCGCGACAGCGACGTGGGCCAGCTGCTGCAGGCCGGCAACAGCGAACAGGCCGCGCTGCGCTGCGGCCAGTGGCTGCAATGGTTCGGCGACGACCGCCTGTACCTGGAGCTGGTCCGCACCGGCCATCCCCAGGAAGCCGTGTTCAACGAGGCCGCGCTGCACTTGGCCGCGGCGCTGGACTGCCCGGTGGTGGCGACCAACGACGTGCGCTTCCTCGCCCGCGAGGACTTCCAGGCGCACGAGGCGCGCGTGTGCATCCACCAGGGCCGCGTGCTGGCCGATCCCAAGCGCCCGCGCGACTACACGCCGGAGCAGTACCTCAAATCGCCGGCCGAGATGGAGGCCCTGTTCAGCGACCTGCCCGAGGCGCTGCACAACAGCGTGGAAATTGCAAAACGCTGCAACCTGGAACTTTCCTTTGGCACCTACTACCTGCCCGCCTTCCCGGTGCCGCCGGAACACACCCTGGACAGCTACATCCGCGACCAGGCGCGCAAGGGCCTGGCCGCGCGCCTGGCCAAGCACGATCCGGCGCCGGGCAAGACCGCCCAGGACTATGCCGAGCGCCTGGAGATCGAAGTCGACGTCATCGTCAAGATGGGCTTCCCCGGCTACTTCCTGATCGTGGCGGACTTCATCAACTGGGCCAAGCAGAACGACATCCCGGTGGGACCGGGGCGCGGCTCGGGCGCGGGTTCGCTGGTGGCCTACAGCCTGGGCATCACCGACCTGGATCCGCTGCCCTACGACCTGCTGTTCGAACGCTTCCTCAATCCCGAGCGTGTGTCCATGCCCGACTTCGACGTCGACTTCTGCATGGACGGGCGCGACCGCGTGATCGACTACGTGGCCCAGGCTTACGGCCGCGACCACGTCAGCCAGATCATCACCTACGGCACCATGGCGGCGAAGGCCGCCGTGCGCGACTGCGGCCGCGTGCTGGGGCATCCCTACGGCTTCGTCGACGGCATCGCCAAGCTGATCCCGATGACGCTGGGCATCAGCCTGGACGATGCCCTGGGCGAATCCGCCGCGGCGAAGAAGGACTCCTCGCTGGCCTCGGCCGAGCTGATCCAGCGCTATCACGCCGAAGAGGAAGTGAAGGCGCTGCTGGATCTGGCGCGCGAGCTGGAAGACCTCACCCGCAACGCCGGCAAGCACGCCGGCGGCGTGGTGATCGCGCCCTCGCAGCTGACCGATTTCGCGCCGCTGTACTGCGAGGCCGGCGGCACCGGCGTGGTCACCCAGTTCGACAAGGACGACGTCGAATCGGTGGGCCTGGTCAAGTTCGACTTCCTCGGCCTGCGCACGCTGACCATCATCGACTGGGCGCTCAAGGCGATCAACGCCCGCCGCGCGCGCAAGGGCGAGGCGGCCATCGACATCACCGCGCTGCCGCTGGACGATGCGGAGTCGTACAAGCTGTTCGCCCGCGGCGACACGGTTGCGGTGTTCCAGTTTGAATCCCGCGGCATGCGCGAGCTGCTCAAGCGCGCCAAGCCCGACCGCTTCGAGGACATCATCGCCCTGGCCGCGCTGTTCCGTCCCGGCCCGCTGGGCTCGGGGATGGACAAGGACTGGGTCGACCGCAAGCACGGCAACGCCGCCGTGACCTATCCGCATCCCTCGCTGGAGCCCGTGCTGGCGCCGACCTACGGCGTCATCGTGTACCAGGAACAGGTGATGCAGATTGCCCAGGTGCTGGCCGGCTATTCGCTGGGCGGCGCCGACCTGCTGCGCCGCGCCATGGGCAAGAAAAAGCCCGAGGAGATGGCCAAGGAGCGCACCAAGTTCGAGGCCGGTGCGGCGGCCAACGGGGTCGAGGCGCAGCTGGCCTCGTCCATCTTCGACCTGATGGAGAAATTCGCCGAGTACGGCTTCAACAAGTCGCACTCCGCCGCCTACGCCCTGGTCGCCTACCAGACTGCCTGGCTCAAGGTGCACTACCCGGCCGAGTTCATGGCCGCGGTGATGTCCTCGGACATGGACAACACCGACAAGGTGGTGAACTTCCTCGACGAAACGCGGGCCATGAACATCCGCGTGCTGCCGCCGCATGTGAACGGCTCGCAGTACATGTTCGAGGCGCTGGACGACGGCGCCATCCGCTACGGCCTCGGCGCGATCAAGGGCGTGGGCCAGGGCGCCTGCGAGAACATCGTGCAGGAGCGCCGCAACGGCGGCGACTACGTCGACCTGCTCGACTTCTGCCGCCGCGTCGACGCGCAGAAGCTCAACAAGCGCGTGCTGGAGGCGCTGATCAATTCCGGCGCCCTGGACGGCCTGGGCGGCAAGAACCGCGCGACCCTGATGAGCCACCTGCCCGAGGCGACCAAGGCCGCCGAGCAGGCGCTGAAGGACCGCCAAAGCGGCCAGGTCGACATCTTCAGCGCCGGCTTCGGCACGCCGGCCGCGGTGCAGATGCCGCCGGACGTGGACGAATGGCCGCTGGAACAGCGCCTGGCCGGCGAGCGCGAGACCCTGGGCCATTACCTGTCCGGCCATCCCACCGATTCGTGGAAGGATCAACTTCTGCAACTGGGTACCTGTCCCCTGGGCGAGATCGAGCGCAAGTTCACCCCGCCCAAATTCAAGAAAAAGGACGACGAGGGCGACAGCCGCTTCCGCCGCGGCCCGGACACGCCCTGGACCATCGCCGGCCAGGTGGTGGCGCTGCGCAAGCGCGGCGACTCCATGGCCTTCGTCACCCTGGAGGACTGGAGCGGACGCATCGAGGCCAGTTTCTTCCGCGACGCCTACGCCGAATTCGGCCATCTGCTCACCCGCGACGCCATCCTGGTGATCGAGGGCGGCCTGTCCTACGACGAATTCTCCAACGCCAACCAGCTGCGCGCGCGCAGCGTGGTCACGCTGGAGCAGGCCTGCGAGCGCTTCGCCCGCGGCTTCCACATCCACGTGCGCGGAACCGGCCCCGACTACATCGACCAGCTCAAGGCCGCGCTGCTGGGCTACCGCGGCGGCAACACGCCGGTGCGGCTGGAATACACCAGCCGGCGCGGCGTATTCGCCAAGCTGGACCTGGGCCCGGACTGGCGCGTGCGCGCCGGCCCGACCCTGGTGCGCGCGCTGCGCCAGCTGCCCGGCACCAGCGATGCCAACCTGGTGCTGGTGCGCGCCCAGCCCGCCGGCAACGGCGGCGGCGAATGAACCGCCGGCCCCGCTGCGGCGGCAACCCTCGCGGCGGCCCGGCAAGCCGCTATACTGCGCGCCTTTGTCCGGCCCCGTTGCACGCATGAATCCCAACTTCCTCGACTTTGAACAGCCTATCGCCGAACTGGACGGAAAGATCCAGGAGCTGCGGCATGCCAGCCATGGCCAGGCCTTCAATATCGACGAGGAGATCGGCCGCCTGCGCGAGAAGCTCAAGCTCAAGACCGCGGAGATCTTCAGGAACCTCACGCCCTGGCAGGTCTCGCAGCTCGCACGCCATCCGTCGCGTCCGTACACGCTGGACTACATCAGCGCCATGTGCGAGGAATTCGTCGAACTCGCCGGCGACCGCGCCTACGCCGACGACGCCGCCATCGTCGGCGGCATAGGCCGCATCGACGGCCGCAGCGTCGTCATCATCGGCCACCAGAAAGGCCGCGACACCAAGACCAAGATCCGGCGCAACTTCGGCATGCCGCGGCCCGAGGGCTATCGCAAGGCGCTGCGCCTGATGAAGCTGGCCGAACGCTTCCGCCTGCCCATCCTGACCTTCATCGACACGCCGGGCGCCTATCCGGGCGTGGGCGCGGAAGAACGCGGCCAGTCCGAGGCGATCGCGCGCAACCTGCTGGAAATGTCGGAACTGCGTGTACCCATCATCTGCACCGTGACCGGCGAAGGCGGCTCCGGCGGCGCGCTGGCCATAGGCGTGGGCGACCGCACGCTGATGCTGGAATACAGCACGTATTCGGTGATCACGCCGGAAGGCTGCGCCTCCATCCTGTGGAAAAGTGCAGAGAAGGCCAAGGACGCCGCCGAGGTAATGGGCCTGACCGCGCCGCGCCTGCTCGAACATGGCCTGATCGACCAGATCGTGCCCGAACCGCTGGGCGGCGCGCACCGCGATCCGCAAGCCATGGCGGAAAAGCTCAAGCAGGTGCTGCTGGGCCAGCTCGACCTGCTCGAACGGCTGGACGCGCCCACCCTGCTGGAACAGCGCTACCAGCGCCTGCGCAAGTACGGCGCCTACAAGGGCTGAGACGGCACAGCGCAGCCGGCCGGAGTTCCCATGCACGCCAGCCCGCCGCACACCGGACCGTTGATCTCCCACCTGCAGGACGCCCTGGCCTCGCTGCCGCCCGGCCCGCTCTGGGTCGGCTACAGCGGCGGCATGGATTCGCTGGCCCTGCTGCATGCGCTCGCGGTGCTGCCCGAAGCGCGCGCGCGCGGCCTGGCCGCGATCCATGTCGACCACGGCCTGCATCCCGACAGCGCCGACTGGGCGCAGCACTGCCGCCTGACTGCCGCAACACTGCAACTGCCGCTGCGCATCGTGCGTGTCGCCGTCGCCCGCGCCGGCGGCGAAGGCCTGGAAGCCGCCGCCCGCGCCGCGCGCCAGGCCGCTTTCCGCCAGCATCTGCCCGCCGGCGGCGTGCTCGCCCTGGCCCACCATGCCGACGACCAGAGCGAGACCGTGCTGCTGAAACTGCTGCGCGGCGCCGGCCCCGAAGGACTGCGCGGCATGCGCCCGCTGCGCCCTTTCGGTGCGGGGCGGCTGTGGCGTCCGCTGCTGGGCCTGGCGCGCGCCGAGCTGGCGGCATACGCCCAGCAGCAGGGGCTGGACTGGATTGACGACCCGAGCAACGCCGACCCGCGCCATGCGCGCAATTTCCTGCGCCACAGCGTGCTGCCGGTGCTGCGCGCGCGCTGGCCGCGGCTGGATACGGCCCTGGGCCACAGCGCGCGCTGGCAGGCCGCGGCGGCCGAACAGCTGGACGCCGATGCGGAACTCGCCCTGGCGCAGATCCAGGGCCTGGACCCGGCCACGCTGCGCTGGCAGGACTGGCTGGGCCTGTCCGACGCCCTGCGCCCGCTGGTGCTGCGCCGCTGGCTGCGCGGGCTGTGCCTGCCGACGCCAGAACATGTCCACATTGACCAACTGCAGCAGCAACTGGACCAGGCCGGCGGCGACCGCAATCCGCGCGTGAGCTGGGCCGGCGCCGAACTGCGCCGCTACCGCGACTTGCTTTACGCGCTGGCACCGCTGCCGCCGCTGGCAGCAGACTGGGAACAAGCCTGGGACGGCCGCGGCGAAGCCGCGCTGCCGGCCGGCCTCGGCCAGATATGGCTGGATCCGCCGCCCGAACAGGGCCTGGCGCTGCGCCTGCGCCTGCGCCGCGGCGGCGAACAGCTGCGCCGCCCCGGCGACGCGCATACGCGCGAGCTGCGCGACCTGCTGCAGCAGGCCGGCATACCGCCCTGGCTGCGCTGCCGCATCCCGCTGCTGTACGCCGGCGGCGAGCTGCTCGCCGTCGGCGACCTCTGGCTCAGCGTCGAAGGCAGCCGCCGGCTGGGGGCGTCGCGGCTGCGCTGGCGGCCCTGCGTCACGCTCCAGACAGAAGCGTCCGCCCGCGCGATTGACCGCCCACAGTCACTACGTTAGTTTTCCCGCCATGCCCAACGCCGTCAGCCAGACCCCGAACCAGATCATCGACTTCGAGAAGTCGCTGGACGAGCTTGAACAACTCGTCACCCGCATGGAGCACGGCGATCTCAGTCTCGACGACTCGCTGGCCTCCTTTGAACGCGGCGTAGCGCTGTACCGCAACTGCCAGAACGCGCTGGAACAGGCTGAACTGCGCGTGCGCCTGCTGCTGGATCCGTCGGATCCGGACAGCGGCACCCCGTTCCAGTCCGAAATGCCCTGATGACTTCCACCGCCGTGCCGCCCGCCCCCGCCGCCCTGCCGGCCGGGTTGCTGGCCTATTCCGAACGCGCCGAAACCCAGCTTGCCCGCCTGCTGCCGCCGCCGGACCAGGCGCCGGTGGAACTGCACCGCGCCATGCGCTACGCCGTGCTCGGCGGCGGAAAGCGCCTGCGGCCGATGCTGGTCTACGCCACCGGCCGCGCCCTGGGCGCCGGGCTGGAGAAGCTGGACGCGGCCGCAGCCGCCGTGGAGATCATCCACGCCTACTCGCTGGCCCACGACGACCTGCCGGCCATGGACGACGACGCCCTGCGCCGCGGCCGGCCGACCTGCCATATCGTCTTCGGCGAAGCCATGGCCATCCTGGCCGGCGACGCGCTGCAGGCGCTGGCCTTTGAACTGCTCGCCGCCGATGCCTCGCTGGACGTGAGCCCGGCGGTGCGCGTGGAAATGCTGCGCGTGCTCGGCGCCGCCTGCGGCTCCCATGGCATGGCCGGCGGGCAGGCACTGGACCTGGCCGCGGTCGGCCAGCGCCTGGATGCGGCCGCGCTGGAACGCATGCACTGCCACAAGACCGGCGCGCTGATCCGCGCCTCCATACGCCTGGGTGCGCTGGCCGCCGGCCTGGACGATCCGGCCGGACTGGCCGCGCTGGAGCGCTACGGCCACTGCATAGGCCTGGCCTTCCAGATCCGCGACGACATTCTCGACATCGAGGGCGACAGCGAAGTCATCGGCAAGACCGCCGGCAAGGATGCAGCCAATGACAAGCCCACCTACCCGGCCATCCACGGCCTGGAAGAATCGCGCCGCCTGCTGCGCGAACTCACCGACCAAGCCATCGCCGCGCTGGCCGGCTTCGGCGACCGTGCCGGCGAACTGACCCAGCTGGCCCGCTTCGTGGCCGAACGCGCGAGCTGAGCCGGCGCGGTCGGCTGCACCGGCGAGGCCGGATCGGCTGCCAGATCGACGTCCAGACGTAAAAACGGCCGGGCTGCAGGGCAGACCGGCCGTTTTTGATTGCGGCAGGTTCAGTTCAGTACAGGCAAATCGGCGCAGGCGAAGCAGCGGGATCGGCCGGCGCCGGGTAACGCCGGGCGGCGTCGATCCGGATTCCCCGCGCCGGCTCCGCGCGCTGCACACCGCCAGCGCTTTTCCTGCGCGCGCTGATCCCGGGCTATTCCGCCAGCTTCAATTCACCAGCCGCAGGCACAGCGGATAGCGATAGGCGACGCCTTCGTTGGCCTTGATCGTCGCGATGATGGTGAACACCAGCCAGGCAACGGCGATGACCAGGAACAGCGGAACGGCGATCAGCAGACCTATGCCCAGGGTGACCACCGACAGCACGACCAGCGCCAGGCAGGCGATGGCAACGGTGATGTTGAAGTTCAGCGCTTCCTTGCCCTGGTCATCCACAAAGGGCATTGTTTCTTTCTTCATCAGCCAGATCACCAGCGGCCCTATGAATACGCCCAGGCCGCCGAATGCGCCGGTGAGTATGCCGCCCAGCAGCGCGGACAGATGCGCGAACATGGCCCACTGGCGTTCCTCGGCCGAGATTGCCGCCCCGGATTCCAGCGGGGGCGGCGGCGGCGGCGCAGCCTGGGGCGGCGGCGGCGGTTGCACCGGAGGCAGATCGGGACCGGTTTCGTTCGTACTCATGCGGTGGCTCCTGTGCGTTGTGGCGCTACCATCGTCGCGGCGGCGGCCCACGTCAAGCAAGCGACGAAGGTAAGGGCTTGCAATGCTGCGGCGTGCATCTATGTAGACGGATTACTCGGTCCGGGCGGCGTGCGCAGCACGGCCCCGCAGCGCATGCAGCGCAAGGCGGAGACCGGATTGAGCTTGCGGCAGGCGGCGCAGGGCCGCGACGGCGGCGGCAGCAGGAATGACATCACCCAGCCCAGCGGCCCCAGCGCTGCGGCCAGCCCCACATCGCGCCAGAAGCTGCCGCGCGCCCAGCCGATCACGCCGCCGACGGCGATGAACAGCAGCGACAGCCAGAACAGCAGCCACCAGTCCACCCAGCCCATCAGGCGCAGGAATATCTGCCAGCTCAGATCCGGCGCCTGCGGATCCAGGCCTTCCAGCAGCTTCTGCAGCCAGGCATCCATGGCAGAAAGCGCTCGGCGCCGCGCCGGTACGCCCCGTCAGGCGCCGGCGCGCTTGAGCGCATCCTCGATGCGCGCCAGCGCCCGCGCCTGACCGGCCAGGTAGACGGTGTGGTCGATCGACGGCGAGACCTGGGTGCCGGTCATGGCCACGCGCAGCGGCTGGGCGACCTTGCCCATGCCCTCGCCTATCGCCGCCGCGGCTGCTTCGATCGCTCCGTGCACCTGTTCCACTTTCCACTCCGTCAGCGCGGCCAGCGTGGTGTGCACGGCCTGCAGCGCCGGCACGGCGGTAGGCGTGCCCAGGTGCTTGGTCACGGCGGCCTCGTCCCAGGCCTGGATGGGGCCATACCAGATCGCGGCCTTCTCGGCGATTTCCTTCAGGGTGCGGCAGCGGTCGCGCAGCGCGACGATCACGTCGGCCGGCGCCGGGCCGGTGGAGAGGTCGTAGCCGGCCGCATCCAGATGCCATTGCAGGTGCGGCACCAGGCTGGCCGGATCGTCGTTCTTCAGATACTGCTGGTTGAGCCAGGACAGCTTTTCCAGGTCAAAGCGCGCGGCCGAGTGGTTCACGTCGGTCACGTCGAACAGGTCGATCAGCTGCTGGCGCGAGAAGATTTCCTGGTCGCCGTGGGACCAGCCCAGGCGCACCAGATAGTTCAGCAGCGCATGCGGCAGGAAGCCGTCGTCGCGGTACTGCATCACGCTGACCGCGCCGTGGCGCTTGGACAGCTTCTGCCCGTCCGGCCCCAGGATCATGGGCAGATGGGCGAAGCTCGGCGGCGCGGCGTTCAGCGCGTGGTAAATGTTGATCTGGCGCGGCGTGTTGTTGACGTGGTCGTCGCCGCGGATCACATCGCTGATCTTCATGTCGATGTCGTCGACGACGACGGCGAAGTTGTAGGTGGGGAAGCCGTCGGAACGGAAAATCACCAGATCGTCCAGCTCGTCGTTGCTCCACTCGATGCGGCCCTTGACCTTGTCGTGGAACACGACCGAGCCGCCCTGCGGGTTCTTGAAGCGGATCACGCGGTTGGGATCGTCGCGCAGCGGCTCGTTGCGGTCGCGGTAGTAGCCGTTGTAGCGCGGCTTGAGGTTGGCCTCTTTCTGCTGCTCGCGCACGGCCTCGAGTTCTTCCTTGGTCTCGTAGGCGTAGTAGGCCTTCCCGGCGCGGACCATTTCCTCGGCCACCTGGCGATAGCGCTCCATGCGCAGGGTCTGGTAGTACGGGCCTTCGTCATGGCCCAGGTCCAGCCACTTCATGCCGTCGAGGATGGCCTGCACCGCCGCATCGGTGGAACGTTCGCGGTCGGTGTCTTCGATGCGCAGGATGAATTCGCCGCCGCGATGACGCGACTCCAGCCAGCAATACAGCGCCGTGCGGGCGCCGCCGATATGGAGATAGCCGGTGGGACTGGGAGCGAAGCGCGTACGAACGGTCATTGCAGGCATCACGGCTCAAAAGGGCGTGTATGGTAGCAAACCGCTGCGCGGGGCCAGGAAGAGCGGCCGGCTGCGCAAAAACGCCGGGGCGGCGATCGGCGCGGCACAGGCAGGAAGCCGGCGGGCCTGTGTTGTCCGAGCAAAGGAAACCAGGGATTGGACAGGGCGCAGACCGCAATGCGTCTGCGCTGTCCCGCGAAGCGAATCAGGACTGGCCCGCACCGGGGCGCTGCCCGCGCGCGCGGCTCCGCCGCGCGCTGTCGCGTCGATGCGCCAGGCCGGCAGCTAGCCGCCGCGCCGCACCGGCGGAATGGGCTTGGAGCGGCTGCGCTGGAACACGAACACCGAGGCCGGCGGGATGTTCCACCAGGCGAAGCCGCCGCGCCGCACGGTGAGGCCGAGTTCGTCCAGGGTCTCCCGCGGCACCGGGCTGACCGGGCCATAGGTGAACTGGATCATGCGGCCCTCGGCCGGCATCACGGCGAAAGCGGCGCGAAGGATGTCGCGCTGCAGGGTGCGCGGCATGGACAGCAGGCCCAGACCGCTGACCACCGCGTCCACCGGACCGGCGCCGGCGAAGGCAGGCTGCTGCTCGATCAGCGTGGCCAGTTCGCGGGCATCGCCGCAGACCACGCCGACATCGGGAAAACGGTTCTGCAGGAACTTGTGCAGTTCCTCGTTCAATTCGACCACGAGCAGGTGTTCGGGCTTGATGCCGCTATCGAGCATGGCCTGGGTGAACACGCCGGTGCCGCCGCCCAGCTCGACCACGCGCTGCGCCGTGTCGGGCAGCTCGCGCACCATCAGACGCGCCAGCTGCTTGCCCGACGGCGACAGCGCCGCGACGGACAGCGGGTTCTTGAGCCATTGGCGGAAGAAGGTCAGGGTCGCAGATGGTCCGCTGCCATTGCCACCGCCAGCCGGTTTGGCGCGATGTTGCATTGAGGTTACCGTCGGAAACGGCGCCCTTTGTACCACGAGGCCGCGCGTGCGCGCGACGGCCTCCCGGCATGTCCGGGCCGGTAGCCGGGACACAGTGGCAAAGCGCCGGACAAAAAGAAACCCCGCCGCTTCATCCGGTGAAGCTGGCGGGGCTGTGGACGGCGGTCGGGACTCAAGTCCCGGCCGTCGCGGCGGGCGGCTTAGCGATCGTAATAGCGGTCGCGGTCGTAGTAGCGGTCGTCGCGATCGTAGTAGCGGTCGTTGGCGCGGCTGTAATAGTAGTCGTCGTCATCGTAGTAGCGGTCGACATGACGGACTTCCACCCGGCGCACCACCGGCCGGTGGTGATGGACCACGGTGCGATAGCGCGGATACGGGTCGTAATAGCTGTAGCCCGGGCTGTAGTAGCGGTAGCTGCCGCGGTACGGGCCGCGATAGCCGCCGTAATAACCGCTGTAGTACGGCCTGCTGTAACCCCAGCCGCCGCTGACATAGCCGTTCCAGTGATTGCCCCAGTGGGAATTGGAATAGCTGATGCCGTAGCCCGGTCCGCCGATGCTGATGCTGTAGTGGTCACGGGCCGAAGCGGCGGAGCCGAAGGCCAGCGCGGTCAGTGCAACGAGGATGAGGACGAGACGGCGCAACGAAGTCTTGGATTGGGCATTCATGATGATGGTCCTGCACGATTGCGACCCGAATGCTGCGGTTCAGCGGCTGAATACGCGCTTATCGGATCGTCAAGGCATTGTCAACAGAAAGTTGAGGATTGCCCGCCGCAAAAAGCGCGGCCGCACGGGATGAAACCGGCGGCTGCGCCCTCCTTACTGCCAGCACACTTTGGCTGTGCGCGGCGCCGGCGTCCGTGCGGGCCATCCCGCTCGCACTGTGCTGCAACGCGCATTCCGCGGCGGCGGTTCAGCTGGACGAACGGGCCTGCTCGCTGGGCTGCCCGCGCTGCGCGGCAGGCGCCTCAGCCCCGGCGGCGGATTTCCCAGGCCCGGTGTATGCGCGGATTGCGTTCAAAATCGAACGGAATCGTGCTGGCGCTGATTTCCTTGAATTCCAGTTCAGGCAGCGCTTCCGCATCCAGCTGGAAACGGCGGAAATTGTTCGAAAAAAGAATCAGCCCGCCCGGCGCCAGCCGCTGCGCGCACAGGCCGAGCAGGCGCACATGGTCGCGCTGCACATCGAAGTCTTCGGCGCGCTTGGAATTGGAGAAAGTCGGCGGATCGACGTAGATCAGCTCGTACTCGCCGTCATCCTGCTGCAGGAAGGCTGCCGCATCGGCCTGCACCAGGCGGTGGCGCGCGCCGGTGAAACCATTCAGGCTGAGATTGCGCGAAGCCCATTCCAGGTACGTGGTGGAAAGATCCACGCTGGTCGTGCCCGCCGCGCCGCCGGCCGCGGCATATACGCTGACCGCGCCGGTATAGCAGAACAGGTTCAGGAAACGCTTGCCGCGCGCCAGCTCGCGCACCCGCGCGCGCAACGGGCGATGGTCCAGGAACAGGCCGGTATCCAGGTAATCCCACAGATTGACCAGGAACTGCAGCCCGCCTTCCTGCACCGTCAGCAATTCACCGCGGCGATCCATGCGGCCGTATTTCTCGCCGCCCTTGCCGCGATAGCGCTGCTTGAGTGCGATGCGCTCGCGCGGCATCTCGAACACTTCCGCCGCCACGCGCACGATCTCGCGCCAGCGCTGGCGCGCCGTGTCCTCGTCGATGCTGGACGGCGCCTGGTATTCCTGGATATGCAGATGGTCGGCATAGACGTCGATGGCCGCGGCGTATTCGGGCAGGTCGGCATCGTAGATGCGGTAGCACTGCACGCCTTCGCGTTCCAGCCGCTTGCGCAGGTGGCGGCGGTTCTTGTCCAGGCGGTTTTTCAGCATCTGCGCGCCGGCGGACAGCGGCTTGGCTTCGCGCGGCTCCTGCACGGCCGAAGCGCCGGGCTCGAAGTTCAGCAGCTGGCATTCCAGCGCGCCGTTGTACAGCGCGTAGCGCTTGACCGCGCGCAGGCCGATGGCACGGCCCAGGTCCGCTTCCGAAGTAATCACGCTGGCGCGCCAGCCGGCGAATTCGCTGTCGAGCTTTTCACCGAGCAGGCGGTACAGCGGCTGCAGCGTGTCGCGGTCGCCCAGGCGCTGGCCGTAGGGCGGATTGGTGATGACCAGTCCCGGCTGGGTGCATTCGTGCGGTTTCTTCAGATGCGCCAGCGATTGCCGGCCCAGATGGATGAAGCCGGCCACGCCGGCGTGCTGGGCGTTGTGGCGCGCTTCTTCCAGCACCTGCGCATCCTGGTCGAAGCCGAAGAATCTGGCCTGCAGAACGCTCAGGCCGGCCTGGGCGCGCGCGGCGACTTCCTCGCGCAGGCGCTGCCACAGCGCGGCATCGTGGCCCGCCCAGCGCAGCACGCCGTAGTAGTCGCGCTTCCAGCCCGGCGCCACATCCGCGGCCATCCAGGCCGCCTCGATCAGCAAGGTGCCCGAGCCGCACAGCGGATCGACCAGCGCGCCGCCGGCCGCATGCACCGCCGGCCACTGCGCACGCAACAGCAGCGCCGCGGCCAGGTTTTCCTTCAGCGAGGCACGGCCGTGGCCCTGGCGCCAGCCGCGCTGGTGCAGCGGTGCGCCGGAGAGATCCAGCGACAAGGTGCCGCGCTCGCGCCGCAGCAGCAGGTTGAAGCGCACATCGGGCCGTTCCGTATCCACCGCCGGCCGCGTGCCCAGGCGCTGGCGGAACTGATCGACCAGAGCGTCCTTGACCCGCTGCACGGCGTAGTGGCTGTGGCTGATGCCGCGCGTGGCGCCGACGGCGTCTATGGCGAAGCTGCCCTCGGCGGCCAGATGGGCGGCGAAATCGACCGCGGCCACGCCTTCGTACAGGGCCTCGCCGTCGGGCGCATCGAATTCGGCCAGCGGCAGCAGCACGCGGCTGGCCAGGCGCGACCACAGACAGGCGCGGTAGGCGGTTTCCAGGCTGCCGCTGAAGTGCACGCCGGCCAGCGCCTCGCGCGCGTCCGCCGCACCCAGCGCGGCCAGTTCATCGCGCAGCAGGTATTCCAGGCCCTTGGGGCAGGTCGCAAACAGCTTCAACAGCACACTCATTCGGGAATGTCGGCCAGGGCGCCGAGGTCGGGCTGGGCTTCGATCGCGCCCAGGAACAGGCGGAAATGTTCGGCGATGAGATCGACGTGATCGGCCAGGCGGTGCGAATCCGGCACCATCAGCAAGGTGGCGCGGCGCTGGCGCGCGAAGCTGATGGCCTCGGAGGCCGGACACAGCTCGTCGTTCCAGCCGTGTACCAGCGCCATGGGCACATGGGCCGCATCAAACGCAGATTCGTAGCCGGGGATTTCCAGCGGCGTGGCGATCAGGAACAGGCCGGCCACATCGGCCTGCAGCGAAGCCAGACCGGACACGAACGCGCCCATGCTCGAACCGGCCAGGATGGTGCGCTCGTTCGGCCGCACCTTGTGGCGCAGGCGGGCGATGCGCGGGTTGATGCAGGCCAGCATGCCGCGCGCATCCAGGTCGCGGTAGTCGGCGCGGCTGGCGCGCCAGCCGCAGGCCTGGGCCACCGCGGCCAGGGCCTGGACCTTGGTACCTTCGGGCCCGCTGTCGGAGCCGTGCGACAGGACGACATGACCTTTCATCGCTTCTCCTCGGCAGCGCGGATCGGGCGCGCATGCTAGCACGCACGGCGTTGGCAGCCGCGCGTGCCGCATGACAGACTGCGGCCATGCCTGCCGACCTCGCCATACACGACCAGCCCCTGCCCTACGTGGCCAGCCTGGCGGCCCGCCCGGCCAGCGCGATCGACCTGGTCGTGATCCACTGCACGGAATTGCCCGACCTGGCCACGGCGCGGCGCTACGGCGAGGAAGTGCGCTACGCCTCCGGCACCGGCAACAGCGGCCACTATTACATCGACTACGACGGCAGCATCTACCGTTACGTCAGCGACGACCGCGTCGCCCATCACACCCGCGGCTACAACGAACGTTCCATCGGCATAGAACTGAGCAACCGCGGCCGCTGGCCGGACTGGCTGGATTCGCGCCGCCAGCATATGGACGAACCGTATACCGAAGCGCAGATCCAGCGCCTGCTGCAATTGCTGCAGCATCTGCGCGAACGCCATCCGCAGCTGCGCTGGCTGGCCGGGCACGAGGACCTGGATACCAGCGAAGTGGCTGCCAGCGACGATGCCGGCCTGCGCGTGCGGCGCAAGCGCGATCCCGGCCCGCTGTTTCCGTGGCCGCGGCTGCAGGCCAGCGGCCTGCAGCGGCTGGCGCCGGCGCAATGAATTCCGCGCGGATGAAACACGCCCTGCCGAACGGCCGCCGCACGAAAAAAGCGCTGTGTCTGATCCTGCTGCTGATCGCCCTCGTCCTCAGCGGCTGCGGCGCGCGCGTTCCCGCCCGCGGCAGCACGCCGCTGCCGCCCATCCGCGCCAGCGCCAACGATGTGCTGTTCCGCGCGATCAGCCTGGTCGGTACGCCCTATCGCTACGGCGGCAACACGCCCCAGGGCGGCTTCGATTGCAGCGGACTGATCGGCTACGTATTCAGCGACGTGGCCGGCGCGCGCCTGCCGCGCAGCGCCGACGGCATCGCCGACCTGGCTGCGCCCAAGGTGCCGCGCGAACAGCTGGCCAGCGGCGATCTGGTGTTCTTCCGCGACAGCGGCCGCATCAACCATATCGGCATCTATGTAGGCGAAGGCCGCTTCGTGCACGCGCCCAGCAGCGGCGGCACGGTGCGGCTGGATGCGCTGGACGGCGACTACTGGCGGGATCACTACGCCGGGGCGAAGCGCGTGTTGCAGTAGCCGAATTCGCGACTCAGGATTCGGGATTCGAGTCCGCTTTTGCGAATCCCCAATCCCGGATCACCAATCCCAACTCTCAAGCCACATGCAGCCGCTGCGCCCAGTTCGCCAGCGCCACCATCAACTTGTGCACAAGTTCCCGCGTCTTCGCATCCGTGAGCCGGCCCTCGGCGTCGAACTTGGTTTCGACCTGGCCGACCATGACTTCGGGGCGGTTGAGCACATGCATGTCCAGCGACACCGCGACCTGACGCAGGTGGTACTGCGAGCGCGCGGTGCCCAGCAGGCCGGCGCTGGCGCCCATGATGGCGAGCGGCTTGTCGCGGAACGGGTTGTCCTGGGGCGGGCGCGAACACCAGTCGATTGCGTTCTTGAGTACGCCGGGAATGGAATAGTTGTATTCGGGACTGACGATCAGCAGCGCGTCGGCGCTGCGGATCTGCTGCTTGAGGCGCTGCACCGCCGCCGGCAAGCCGGCTTTTTCCACGTCGCCGTCGTAGATGGGAATGCCGGCCAGGTCGGCCACTTCCAGTTGCGAGCCTTCGGCGAGTTCCTCGCGCGCCACGTTGAGCAGGCGGCGGTTGTAGGACGCTTTGCGCAGGCTGCCGCAGATACCGAGTATGCGCGTTTCGCTCATGGGGATACGCCGTAGCCGAGGAGAGAAACAGGCTGATCAGCCTAGCGCACGCGGCCACGCAGCGAGCGCCGTGCACAGAAGTTTTCCGCGCGCCGGCGCGTGCGAAATCCGCCCGGGGCCAAAACAGAAACGCGGCCAGACAACCCTGCCCGGCCGCGGTTTCCTGGATCAACCGTGTTCGTTGCCGCCCGGACCGTGGGCGTGGCCGTGGGCGATCTCTTCCGGCTGGGCATCGCGCACGCCAGTCAGCTCCACGTCGAACTTGAGCTTCTGGCCGGCCAGCGGATGGTTCAGGTCAACGTCGATCGCGGTCATGCCGACCTTGAGTACGGTGACCACGCGGTGGCCGCCGCCCTTGAGGCTGAGCACCGTCACGTCGCCCACCTTGAGCTTCTGCGCGCCGCTGAAATACTTCTTGGGCACGCGCTGCTTGGAATCCGGATTGCGCGGGCCGTAGGCCTCTTCCGAACTCAGCTCGACCTCGAACTTGTCGCCGACCGCGCGGCCTTCCAGCGCCTTTTCCAGGCCCGGGATGATATTGCCGTGGCCGAGCAGGATGGACAGCGGCGCCGGGCGCTCGCGCGAATTGTCGACCACGTTGCCGTCTTCGCCGACGACGGTGTAGTGGAAGCTGACGACTTTGTTCTTCTCGGCGTTCATGGATAACCCTGCGGGTGCAAAGGGCGCGCATGGTAGCGGCCGCGCCGCGGCGCGTCACCTTGCGCCGCGGCGGCGGCGGCGAAATTCCTTGCACTGCGGGGAGTTAGCCCTGGGCCAGGCCGGGCTGGGCCAGCGCCGGAGCGGCTTCCAGACGGGCGATGCGGCGGCGCATGCGTTCACGCAGCGCATCGCGCCGGCGCGCCAGCAGGCGGCCAAGCTGCTGGCGCTGCAGCGCGCCTTCGCCGCTGGCGAGCAGGCCGCGGCGGTAATCGCAAAAATCCACATAGGCGGCGATGACATGGCGCAGCCGGCGCAGCAGCAGCTCCAGCATGATGGCGTCATCGAGCAGGCCGATCACGGCGACTTCGTCGGGAATCAGGTCTTCCGGATCGGCGAAATAGATCAGCGTGCGCAGCACCTCGCGGCGCTCCTGCGCGGGCAGGCACCAGTCCTCGTCTTCCAGCATCAGGATCATCTGCTGCACGCAGACCAGGCGCTGGCGCACATAGCGCGGCGTGCTGGCCAGCGGCAGGGTGTTCAGCGCTTCCTTGGCGGTTTCCACCACTTCGCACTCGTCCATGCACTCGGCCAGGCGCTCGGCGCGCGCCAGCGCCGCCTGGAAGCGGGCGATATCTTCGGCTTCGAGTACAAAGGTGATGCGCACAATCGACGAGCCTACGCGCGCCGGCCGGCAGCGTCAAAAGCCGCTGGTCCGGGGTTGGCTCCGTCTGCGGGCTCGGCCGGGGGCGGGAGTCGCGAACGCGACAGCCGCTGCTGCGATAGTGGTGTGGGTAAGCGTCGGGCAGGTGTCCCAGCGGGCTGGCACATGACTTAGCATGCAGGCACGCCTGGTTCCCGCCGCCGGAGCTTGTCCATGCATGCCCTTCGCCGCGCCGCCCTGTCGCTGGCCCTGCTCGCCCAGCCGGTTTCCGCCCTGGAACTGCCGCAGTGGCTGGCCGGCCACTGGCGCACGGAAAGCGCGGGCCGCAGCACGGACGAAGTCTGGCTCGCGCCGGCGCAGGGACTGATGACCGGCATGAGCCGCACCACCGGCGGCAAGCGGCCGTTCTTTGAATTCGTGCGCATAGAACAGCGTGCCGGCGCGCTGTACTACATCGCCCAACCCGGCGGCCGCGAGCCGACCGAATTCCGCGCGGTCAAGGCCGGCGCGGACAGCATCGAGTTTGAAAACACCGCGCACGATTTTCCGCAGCGCATCGTCTATGAGCGCCGCGGCGCGGACGAGCTGGCCGCGCGCGTCGAAGGCAGCCAGAACGGCAAGCCGCGCGAGGAACGCTGGAACTACCGCCGCGTCGGCCGCTAGCCGGGGGCACGGCTGACGCTGCCTGCGGCAGCGGACTCAAAGACAGGCCGCCACCACTTCGCGTATCGCCTCCTGCTTGCCGTCCAGCAGCAGCTCGGCCTGCAGCGGTTCGCCCTTGCCCGGCGCGGCCACCGACAGACGCAGGCGCCTGGACTGGGCATCGACCACGGCCTTCACCAAGCTTCCCAGTGCACCGGGCCTGGCATTGGGCTGCGAGCGCGCAACGATGAAGCCGTCGCCGTCCACGCCATACCAGCCGCTGATCGGCCCTTTCACCTGCAGACCGTCGCCGCGGGTATCCACGCTCCACTCGGCCACGTCGCCCTGCTCGCCGGCACCGTCGGGTCCTTCGTAGGCATCCAGCGCGAAGCCGCCGGCGTTGTCGCCCTTGCTCAGCACCACGCTGACGCTGAGCGCGCCATTTTTGGCCGGATGGCAGGCGAACTCGAACTGCACCGGCTGCAGCTGGACCGGGCCTACGTGGGCGCTGCCGGCAAAACGCTGCTTGCGCAGCAGATGGCCGTCCTCGGCCGCGGCGGAAAGGGCCAGGGTCAGCAGCAACAGGCCGGCAAGACTACGCGAAGCAAACATGCGGTTCTCCAGAAATGATGGCGCGCGCCGTATGGTGGTGCAGGCCCGCCGCGGCGGCAACGCAGCCCCGACTTCCAGCACTGGGAGCGGCCGCGCGCGCGCAACAGGCTCAGCACTCCCCGCAGGAACGACGACGACCATGCGACACGAACAGGCCTGGCAGGACGCACAACAGATCGAAACTCTGGTGCCGGCGATCTATGCCTGCATCTCCGGCGCCGCCGGCGCCCCGCGCGACTGGGACCGCTTCCGCGCCCTGCACCGCCCCGATTCGCGCAGCCTGCGCACCGTCATCGACGCCGACGGCAGGCCCCGCGCCGAAAGCTTCACGGTCGAGGAATACATCCTCAACGTCACGCCGTTCTTTGCCCAGAACGATTTCTTCGAGGTCGAGACCGCCTGCCGCATCGAACGCTTCGGCCAGGTCGCCCACGTCTGGAGCCGCTACGATGCCCGCCCCGCGCCGGGCTCGCCGGTACTGCTCAAGCGCGGCGCCAACTCGATACAGCTGTTCCACGACGGCGCACGCTGGTGGGTGGTGAGCACGATCTGGGACAACGAGCGCGAGGGGTTGCGGTTCGATCTGTTCTAGAAGTGCCGGGATTCGTAACAGCAGGGCGAGGCGCGCTGTTGCGAATCCCGGATCCTTAATCCCGAATCACCGCCTTCCGCAACTTGGCAGCCAGGCCGCGCGGCTCGCTGCGCCCGAGCTTCACCGTCGGCGTGCCATGCCATCCGGCGCAACGGCGGATCGCTTCGGCCACGTCCTGCAGCAGCTGTTCGTCGGGCTCCACGCCTTCTTCGAGGAAGATCGCCTTGACCTCGAACACGCCCTCCTTGCGGTGCGCCTTGGCATCCAGCCGCCCGGCCAGGCGGCCGCGCTGCAGGATAGGAAGCACGAAATAGCCGTAGCGGCGCTTGGGTTCCGGCGTATAGCACTCAATGCGGTAGTCGAAGCCGAACAGGGCGGCGGCGCGGTCGCGGTCCCACACCACCGGATCGAACGGTGAAAGCAGGCTGCTGTGGGTTGCGCGCAGGCGGCCGCGCGCGGCGCGTGCGGCCAGCGCGGCGTGGTCGGCGTGCACATAGCCGGGCTTGTCCCAGCCGGCGACCTGTACCGGGAAAATCTCGCCGCGCTCCAGCAGCGGCGCCAGCTCTGCGGGCGTGATCTGGCGGCCCAGGCGGAAATAGTCGGCAATCCAGCGCGCCTGGGTCACTCCCAATGCCTTGACCGAGCGCGCGATCCATTCCTGCTTGACCGCGTCCGGCGCGGTCTCGGCCCGCGCCACGCGGTAGCGCTGCGCCTTGGCCAGCACGCGTTCGCGCAGATCGTAGACGCGCTGGAAATTGTCGCGCCGCGCGACCATCAGCTCGCCGGTGCCGAACAGCGCCTCCAGCCAGCGCTTTTCCGCCTTCCAGCCCCACCAGCCGCCGCTGGCCTGGCCGTCCTGGCGCGCGAAATCGGCCGAACGCACCGCGCCGCGTTCGGCCACATGGGCGAGCAGATCGTCGGTCTCGCGCCGGTGCGAGGCGCGCACGCGCTGGGCATGGCGCAGGGCCCAGTGCTGCAATCGCGCGGGACGATACGCCGTATGCAAATCCAGATCGGCCATGGGCGCGAAACAGGCTTCGTGCGCCCAGGTCTCGAAGATGCGTCCCTGCGCCAGCACCTGCTCCAGCCATTCGGCCGGATAGCTGCCAAGGCGCGAGAACAAGGTCAGGTACGGACTGCGCGCCACCACATGGATGGTGTCGATCTGCAGCAATTGCATCTGCGCAATCGCCGCAACCAGCCGCGCCGGCGTGGGCCGGGCCCGCGGCGGCACCAGCAGTCCCTGCGCCGCCAGGTGCAGCAGACGCGCCTGGCGCAGGTTCAGATGCAGCGGCGGATCGACGGCGGACATAGGCGCTCCCTGCGACGGAATCCGCCGCAGTGTAAGCGCAGTGCGCGCGCGCAAATGAGGACAGAACCGTGCGCGGCCATGGCACACTGGATGGCCGCCGCCACCGGAAGCCCGCCGTGACCGTCCTGTCCCTGCCCCGTCTTGTGCAAGGTCTGCTGACCGCGCTGCTGTTCGCCGCCGTACCCGCATTCGCGCAGAAGGCGCCGGAGCCGCCCAGGCCTTATGTGCTGGAGGCGACGCTGGATCTGGTCACCCTGCTGCCGCCGCCGCCGGCCGCGGGTTCTGCCGCGGACAAGGAAGACCTGGCCCAGGTGCTGGCGATACAGCAGTCGCGCAGCGAAGCCGAACTGGCCCTGGCCAGGGCCGATGCGGAAGCCTCGGTATTCCGTTTCGCCGATACGCTGGGCGAGGGATTCAGCGCGCCGCGGCTGCCGCGCACCGCGGCGCTGTTCGAGCGCCTGACCAAATCGATAGGCGCCAAGGTCAATCCCGTGAAGGATCACTGGAACCGCCCGCGTCCCTTCCTCGCCTCCAGCGCCGTGCAGCCGCAGCAGCGCCCGGACGGTGCCACCTATCCCAGCGGCCACGGCGCCCTGGCGCGGCTGTACGCGCTGGTGCTGTCGGACCTGCTGCCGGCACAGCGCCGCGCCATTTTCGAGCGCGCCGACCGTTTCGCCCGCGGCCGCCTGGTGCTGGGCGTGCACTACCCCAGCGACATCGAGGCCGGCGCCATCGCCGCCAGCGTGATCCTGGCCGAGCTGCGCCGGCAGGAGGAATTCCGCAGCGATTTCGCCGCGGCGCGGGAAGAACTCGCCGCCTGGCAGCCAGCCAAGGCGGCGGCGCCGTGATGCGTGGCGGCGCTGCCGGCCGGCAGCGCCGCGGTTCTTGTCAGGAATCGCGGCGGGGAATCCCGGGCCGCGGGAAACGAAGCGCGGCTCCGCGTAGCGCCCTGGCGCCGCCGCGGGCTGGGCCGGTACCGCCTCAGGTTCCGTTGTTGACCGGCGGCGCTCCCAGCAGCGCCAGGTAGTTCTGCCCGCTGTGCTGCAGGCCGGCTTCGGCGAACCAGTCGTCGCCGGCGTTGATCACGCCCTGCAGCACCACGCCGGGGCCCGGCTGGGTATAGCCGACCTTTTCGAGCTTGAGCACGCCCTCGATGCCGTCCAGCGGCGGTACCAGCAGCAGCGGCAGGCTGGGCCCGCCCGGAAAGGAATGGCGTATCCAGTCCAGCGCCTGCCAGGCATGCGGCACCACGTCGTCGCTGTTGTAGTAGCGGCTGTTGGTCATGGCGAACTGGGTTTCCAGCCAGCCCGCGAAGGCCGCGTCGCCGGCGGTGGGGCCGGCGAAGGTGACCGGCCAGAAATCCAGCACGTTCTGGTCCGGCGAGAATTCCTGGTGCAGATAGGCCGCGAGCATCGTCGCCAGCGCCCCGCCCAGGCTGTGGCCGACCACGGCCGTGAGATACGGCCGCTGCGCGGCACGCAGGAAGCTGACCAGAGTGGTGCCGTCGCTGTTCTTCAAGGTCAGCAGGCTGCCCAGCCCCTGCAGCGAGCCGCGCGCGACGCGCGAACCTTCCGGCGCGCCGCCGTAGGGCCACAGGGCCGAGCGGAACACACTGAGATCCTGGCCGAACCAGTCGATCCAGAAGGCGCGTGTGCGCGGATCGGTGACCGAACCGCGGATGGCGATGGCGTATTGGCCGCTGGTCTTGTCCTGCGCCACGAACACCTGGTTGCCGCTGTCGCTGGCATACCAGGCCAGGCTCCAGTTGCCCTGGGTGGCGATGCTGGTATCCGCCAGCAGGCTGGCGATGGTGGCCTGGTCCGGCGCGTAGGCGATGGACGCCAGGGTCATGCCGACCTGGCCCACCGCATCGCCGCTGCCGCTGGTACTGAACGTTGCCGTCATTGCCTGATCCTCGTCTGCGGATGCCGCGCGCGGCGCGGCGGAACGGCGCCAGGCCCGGGCGCGGCCGGACTGTAGCGCAATTTTTCCTTTGTCGCCTTTTCCCGCGCCAGCACAGCAAGCGCAAGGGGAAACGAAGACCTATCAAGCATTTCGCGGCCTTATCGGCGACAATAGGCCGCCCCGCCGCGAGCCAGCCCATGACCGACGACACCGAAAACGCCACGCCGGCTCCCCTGACCTTCCGCGACCTGGACCTGCCGGCCGGCGTGCTGCGCGCGCTGGACGACGTAGGCTACGAATCCCCTTCGCCGATCCAGGCCGCGACCATCCCGCCGCTGCTGGCCGGCCGCGATGTGCTGGGCCAGGCCCAGACCGGCACCGGCAAGACCGCCGCCTTCGCCCTGCCCATCCTGGCGCGCATAGACCCCGAACAGCGCCTGCCCCAGGCCCTGGTGCTCGCGCCGACGCGCGAACTGGCGATCCAGGTGGCCGAGGCCTTCCAGAAATACGCCGCCCACCTGCCCGGCTTCCAGGTGCTGCCGATCTACGGCGGCCAGGGCTACGGCCCGCAGCTGCATGCGCTGCGTCGCGGCGTACAGGTCGTGGTCGGCACGCCGGGGCGCGTGATCGACCACCTGGAGCGCGGCACGCTGGACCTGTCCGCCCTGCGCTGCCTGGTGCTGGACGAGGCCGACGAGATGCTGCGCATGGGCTTCGTCGACGATGTCGAGGCGGTGCTGCAGAAGACCCCGCCCACACGCCAGATCGCGCTGTTCTCCGCCACGATGCCGGCGCCGATACGGCGCATCGCCCAGACCCACCTCAAGGATCCGGCCGAAGTCACCATCAAGGCCAAGACCACCACCGCGACCAATATCCGCCAGCGCTACTGGCAGGTCAGCGGGGTGCACAAGCTCGACGCGCTGACCCGCATCCTCGAAGCCGAACCCTTCGATGCCATGATCATCTTCGCCCGCACCAAGGCGGCGACCGAGGAACTGGCGGAAAAGCTCGCCGCGCGCGGCATGGCCGCCGCGGCGATCAACGGCGACATCCAGCAGCAGCAGCGCGAGCGCACCATCCAGCGCCTCAAGGACGGCCAGATCGACATCCTCGTGGCCACCGACGTGGCCGCGCGCGGGCTGGACGTAGAGCGCATCAGCCACGTGCTGAACTACGACATTCCCTACGACACCGAGGCCTATGTCCACCGCATAGGCCGCACCGGCCGCGCCGGCCGCAGCGGCGACGCCATCCTGTTCGTGGCGCCGCGCGAGCGCGGCATGCTGCGCGCGATCGAGCGCGCCACGCGCCAGCCGATCGAACCCATGACCCTGCCGACCGTGGAAGCGGTCAACGACCAGCGCATCGCCCGCTTCAAGCAGCGCATCAGCGATTCGCGCGCCGCCGGCGGACTGGAACTGTTCCAGCAGCTGATCGAGCAGTACGAGACCGAGCACGACGTCCCGGCCATCGAGATCGCCGCGGCGCTGGCGCGCCTGGTCCAGGGCGAGACGCCGCTGCTGCTGGAGCCGGAGCAGAAATTCGAGCGCAACGAGCGCGAGAAATGGGCCGGCCGCCGCGAAGGCCCGCGCGAAGTCCGCGAGGACCGCCCCGGCCGCCGGCCGGAGCGGCGCGAACGCGACGAATCCAACGCCGCCTCGCCGCGCCCGCGCCACCCGACCCCGTCCAGCCCGGCCGCGCCGCCGCGCGAGACGCGCGCGGAGGCCCCGCAACACGCCGCACCGCCGCTGAGCGAATACCGCGAAGAAGCCGCGCGCGCCGAGCGCCCGGCGCGGGAAAAGCCCGCCCGCGGCGAAGCCCCAGCCCACCGCATCGAACGCCTGGACGACACGCCGCGCGAGCGCGCCCCGCGCAAGGAAAAAGGCAAGGCCGAGCACGGCATGGAGACCTTCCGCATCGAGGTCGGCCACAGCCACGGCGTGAAACCGGCCAATATCGTCGGCGCCATCGCCAACGAAGCCGGCCTGGACAGCGCCAATATCGGCCGCATCGACATCCGCGACGACTACAGCCTGGTCGATCTGCCCGAAGGCATGCCCAGCGACGTGTTCAAGCACCTGAAACGGGTCTGGGTCTCCGGCCAGCAGCTGCGCATCAGCCGCGCCGAGGAAGGCGACTCCGCGCGTCCCGACCGGGCCCCGCGCAAGCCGCCGTTCAAGCGGCGCTGAGACCGCTGCGGCCGGCCCGTCGCGTTCGCCGGCCCGCGCAGATAGCTGTTCGCTGCGCCGGCGGGCTGCGGACCGGATCCTCCGGGCCCGGAGATTGACCGGGCCGGCAGCCCCAGCAAAACAGCCGCCGCAGCGCCTGCGGCACATCGCCCGGCCGCCGCCAGCCTTGGCAACAGGACCGGGCCTATAACCGCACCCGCCATCGGTCGACCGCCTGCCAATGGCGGCCTCGACCAAACCACACCGCGCCGCATGCAAAGCGCCCGACGCCCGCACCGGGGCATGCAGGCTGCGCGGCCGTGTCTGCCAGGGCCGCCGCGCCTGCAGGCGCGGGAAATCCAGACTGCACCGGCAGTTGCCGGCGCGCAGCGGCCGCCGCCCAGGCTGGCATGGCCTCTGCGTCACCGGAAAGACCTTACAGCCGTCGAGGTGAGCCCATGTTCCGCACTGCCTACCGCGCCCTGCCCGCCGCGCTGCTCGCACTGTCCGGCGCCGCCCTGGCCCAGACGCCGCCGCAGACGCCGCCACCGCCGTCCTCGCTGGATCCTTCCGCCAATGCCATGACGTCCATGGCCCAGCTCGACGTCAATCGCGACGGCTACATCGACAAGTCCGAAGTGCCCAGCGGCAACGAACTGGCCGGCAAGTTCAGCCGCCTGGACCAGAACAGCGACGGCAAGCTCGACGCTGAGGAATTCGCCCGCTACCAGGCGGAGAAACGCTGACGCCGGCCACAGCGACGGCAACGGACAGCCGCGCTCGAAGCGGCAGAGACCGCGCGCAGCCCGCTGCCGGAAACGGCGTTCGCATCTGCTGACAAGCGCCGGCTTGTGCGAACGCTCGCGGCTGAGTGGCCCGGCCAGGCAAGGCTGTATCGGAGCGCCGGCGCAGTCACGCCGGGCCGGCATCGGCCATCAGGCTGCCGCTCCACGCCGCATCCGCCGTCTTCTGACCGGTAAACCCGCACGCACTGGCCGCCCACAGCCGGCGCCCATTACGCAAACGCCAACGGAGGCAGACATGAAATCGCACTGGGACTTCTTCAAGGAAGGCGACCATTCCTTCGGCATGTTCTATCCGCGCCACTACATACTCGCCGGCTTCGACAGCATAGAGCGGGCGCTGGACGCCGAACGCGAACTACTGGCCCAGGGCTTCGCCGAAGACGAGGTCCGTTCCGCCACCGGCAGCTTCGTCGTCGATCAGCTCGAATCCATGGAAGATGCCGGCTTCATCGACCGGATGAAAATGCAGATTTCCCGCGCCGTCGGCACCGAGGCCGGCTATATCGACGACGATCTCAAGCTGGCGCGCCAGGGTGGCGCCTTCCTGTTCGTCTACGCCCCCACCGACAAGGATTGCAGCCGCGCCATGGCCGCACTGGAACCGCAGCGGCCGGTCTTCGCCCGGCGCTATCTGCCGATGGCGATAGAGCGGCTGATCTATCCGGCACAGGTGCCAGGGTGATCTGCAAGCCGGATGTTAATGATCGCTGCGGCGCAGATCGGGCCGGCTGCTGTAGCGTGCAGCTGTATTCGAAGCAAGTCTCAGCCCTCTCCACCGGGCCTGCCCGGGGGGGAGGGTTGGACGAGGGAGTAATGTTTCCGGTCGCGGCAAATCCGGGTTTCGCGGCTTATCGCTTGTTGAATATTGAGGCGAAAATCCAACGCTGAGGAACGTTGGCGTTTGCCCCTCATCCAGCCCTCTCCCCCGGGCGATATGGGGAGAGGGAGTGATCGCGTTTTTGAAGGCGATGCACTTCTGTCGCGCGCAAGGAATTCCGGCTTGCGCGGAACAATTCCGCCAGATCCGCAATCTCGAATCCTTGTCCCGATTGCCACTATCAGATCCCCCGCTCTCGCACTTCCCCTCTCAGAACGCGGGTCTCGATTCCCGATCCGGACCTCAAGCACCAAGCCTCTGCCCTCGCCCGCGCCACCGCTGCATCAACCACGGCGCCACAAACAGCCCGGCGGCCATGACCAATCCCAGCAGCAGAAAGCGCAGCTGAGTGGTCGTCTCCACGACACCGCCGGTGAAATAGGTGAAGACCAGCAGCGCCAGCAGCAGTACCGATGTGGCTGCCGCCACGCGCGCGGGGCGCTGGCGGAAGATCAGCGCCAGCAGCAGGCCCACGGCCAGGCCCACCAGCATGCCGGTGGCATAAGTCGGCAGTTCGGCAATCGTGTCGTACCAGCCGGTGCCTTTGGTCCGCGCCTTGACGTAGTTCATATAGCGTGTCGAGCTGTCCGAGAGCAGGAAGCGCGTCATCAGTTCCGACCAGGAAAACAGCATCAGCCATACCGCAACCATTGCGCAGACCGCGCGCAGCGCGGCGCCGCCGCGGGTTTCGCTGCCAAGCCATTGCATCAGCATCGGTAATCCCCTGTGGTTCATCGCAGATCAGGCCGCCGCCGGCGCGCATCGCCCTCTACCAGGGCTACCGTAAACCGGTGATCACACCGCTCTTGGCAGCATAGCCGGCGGCACTGCCGGACCACCACGGCGGAACCCCGGATACGCTTCCCGCATGCATTCCGCGACATGTCCGGCACGCATCCACGCGCCGCCGCGAACAGGTCCGCGGCGGGCGCTTCAGCGTAATGATGGTGCGGGCGGGGGGACTCGAACCCCCATAGGACAAGCCTGACGGATTTTCGTACCAGCTACGGCTTTCGCCGCCGTCCCTGCGGACGTTTGTGGTCTGGACTATCCCTTCACCTTAGCCGGAAAGCGGAAATGCCTTGCCATCCGTTTCCCGTTCCGCCGGCGCGCCGCAGCGGCGCCGTCCGGGCGATCCAGCGGCTTGCGCCGGATCGCACTTCGTCCCGGCGGGCTGTGCTGCGACAAGCCGCCGGGCCGGCCTTAGGTGCTGCCCGTCTAGTCTCTACACCTTCCCGTCGCCGGGCTTGGCTCGGGATTGCCACGCCAGTATCCGTTCCGCCGGCACCTCGAACGCTTCCGCCGTCCAGCCGCGGGTTTCCGCCGCGCGGCGCCGCATTGCTGCGGTGCTCCGCGGCGCGAACCGGCGGCAGTGTCACTGCGGAAATTTTCGCATTGTCGGCGGGAAAGGCCCGGGCAAGGTTTCCCCGACTTTGAGCAGTTCTGCATCCGGAGTTTCCTCCGGAGCACTCAATGATTTAAGTCCGTTGCGTCTACCGGTTTCGCCACGCCCGCGAAAGCCAGCGGGCGGCACTATAGCATCCGCGCCAGTCCGGGCGGACGGCGCGGATGCGGATGTTCAAGCCAACAGCCGCGCCCGGCTTCGCGCGGCGCACCGCCCGCCGCAGTGGCGGACGGTGCGCTCGGATCAGCCCGCGGCCGGGCGTTACTGCATGCGGCGCTGCCGCTGCCAGGCAATGCCGACCAGGGCCAGCATCATCAGCAACATGCCCATACGGCCCAGGGTCGGCGCCGGGCGCGGTTCGCCCAGCGGAATGCCGATCACGCGCACCGGCGTGCTGGCATTGCACGGACCCGGCACGGCCGCCGGCATGCACACGGCATTGGTCGCCGGCGACACGGTCACGGTATTGAGCACGCTGCCGCCCACCGGCGCGATGATGCGCGCGCTGACGCTGTAGATCAGGCTGGCGCCCGGCGGCAGCACCGGCACGGTCTCGTGCAGCGCGCCGGTGCCGCTGGCGGTCGGACAGGCGACGCCGCTGGCGCTGCAGCTCCAGCTGAAGCTGTCGGCACCGGCCGGCAGCGGATCGTCGATCACGACATTGTTGGCCGGAACCGTGCCCACGTTGGTCACCGTGATCGTGTAGTTCACGCTGTTGCCCAGCAGCACCGTGGCCGAATCCACCGTCTTGCTCACTTGCAGGCGCGGCGATTCGCCCGCCGGGGTCAGCACGCACTGGGGCCCTGCCGGCGGGCAGGCCGGCGGGGTGGTGCCGCTGAGGTAGACCAGGTTGGCGATCTGCGTCACGCCGACCGGGATCGGGTCGGGCGCGCGCACGCTGACACTGAGCTGCAGCGTGCCGCCGGCCGGCACGCTGAGACCGCTCCAGCTGACCAGGCCTGCCGCAAACGTGCCGCCGTTGTCGGCGCTGACAAAGGTGGTGTTGCTGTCGATGCGGTCGCTGATGCCGACATTGTTCGCCACGCTGCCGCCGTTGTTGCTCAGCGTGATGGTGTAGGTCAGCGTCTCGCCGGGTTCGACGATGCCGGCCTGGCTGCCGTCCTCGCCGCTCAGCGCCTTGCTCACCGCGACGCTGGCCTCCGTCGGCGTCACCACGCAGACCGGCGGCAGCGGCGTGCTGCTGCAGTCCGGCGGCGTGGTGCCGGTTTCGTGCGCCAGGTTGATGACCTGGCTCACGCCGGCCGGCAGCGGATCGGCGACGCGCACGACCACGTTCAGCACCAGGCTGCCGCCGGCAGGAATGCTGAGATTGGTCCAGTTCACCGTGCTGCCGGCGAGCGCGCCGCCGTTGTCGGCGCTGACGAACACCACGTTCGCATCCAGCGGATCGCTGACCGCGAAGCCGTTGACCGCGCTGCCGCCGCTGTTGCTCAGGGTGATCGCGTAGCTCAGCGTCTCGCCGGCCTCGGCGATACCCGGGCGGCTGCCGCCTTCGGCGATCAGCGCCTTGCTCAGGGCGATCACGCCCGGCGTGGAGGTGACCACGCAGTTCGGCGGCAGCTGCGCCTGGGTGCAGTCCGGCGGCGGCGTGCCGGTGACGGAGGCGAGATTGATTACGCGCGTCACGCCTGCCGGCAGCGGATCGGCCACGTCGACCACCACGCTCAGCGCCAGCGTACCGCCGGCCGGCACCGTCAGGCCCGACCAGCTCACCGTGCTGCCGGTGAGCGAACCGCCGTTGTCGGCGCTGACGAAGGTGACGTTCGCATCCAGCGGATCGGTCACGCCGACATTCAGCGCCGCCGCACCGCCGCTGTTGCTCAGCGTGATGGTGTAGCTCAGGCGTTCGCCGGGTTCGGCGATACCGGGCTGGCTGCCGTTCTCGGCGCTGAGCGCCTTGCTGATCGTGACGCTGGCCGGCGCGGGGATCACCACCGCCGAAGCGCCGCTGCCGCCGACCGCGCCGCCGAAGCCGGGCTGGCCGCTGGCTTCGGCCAGGTTGAGGGCGACGCCGGCCGCGGCTTCGGCCGGCACGATCACATGCGTCGCCGTGCACAGCACCGCATCGTTGGATTGCAGCACGCCGCTGCCCAGGCCGGCGAAGGGCTGGCCGCCCAGCGTGGTCGGGGCGCAGGCGATCGCGGCGTCGATCAGGCTGGGGTCGGGCTCGACCAGGTTCACCGCGGTCAGCGTCTGCGCACCGTCGTTCTTGACCACGAAGGTATAGCGCAGGTTATCGCCGCTGCTGGCATAGCCGCTGTTGTCCGCGTCGTCGAGGAGCAAGGGACTCTTGACCACGCGCACGCCGGCGTTGCCGCCGTAGTCCTGCGTGTAGACCAGATCGCCGGCCTGCACGGACGAACCATCCGCGGCGCTGCCGTTCAGCTCGACCGTGTTGGAAACGAAGCCGGCGGTGTCATCCGGCGCCGTGATGGCATAGTTGCGGGTGCAGCGCATCCAGGCGCCGACGGCGAGCGTGGTCTGCGGGCAGGACACCGCGCCGGCAAGGTCGGTCACGGCCAGCGCCGACAGCGCCAGCGTGCCCGCATTGAGCACGGTGTAGTCGTAGGCGATGGTTTCGCCGGCCTGCAGCTCGCCGTCGCCGTTGGCATCGTTGTGGATGCCGCCGGCCGACAGCACGGCCACGCCCTGCGCCGGCGTCAGGCTGCCGCGCGGCGCGAACGACAGTGCGCGGCTGTGGCGGTTGCCGGCGTCGTCGCGCACCGCGACGACCAGGCTGGCATTGCGCCGGCGCACCTGCGTGACCGGATAGGCCACGCAGCTCACGCTGTCGCCAGCGCGCAGCGCGCCGTCGGCGGCGAAGGCCTGCCCGCCGCTGGTGAACGCGGCGCACTCCGCCGCGTAGCCCTTGTCCGCGAGGATGCGGACGGCGGCGAAGCCGCCCGCACCTTCATTCCTCACGCTGAAGCCGAACTCGCCGGCCGCCGCACGCGGCGGGACAGAAACGCCCTGCCCGTTCGGCGTCACCCGCAGCGTTCCCGCCAGCGCCGCCGGCGCGGCTGCCGCCGCGGCCAGGGCCGCGGCGAGGACGAGCAAACGGTTGCTTTGTGTTTTTCTGTACTTGGTCATGTCCATTGTCCTCAGCGGAACGAGGTGAAGACGGCCGTGCCCACCGAAGTGACCACCTGGCCCGCCGGGCCGGTGCCGGTCGCCGTGGCCGAGTTCACCACGCGGCGCAGCGCCACGTCGGCCGCGGTCAAAGTATGGCTGGCCGTGCACTCGATCGAATCACCCGGAACCAGCGCACCGCCGAGCAGTGCATCGAAGGCGCCGTGGAACAGCTCGTCGCCGGGCAGCACGCGGAACGGCGTGCCGTTGGCGGTGAGCGGTTCGCACTGCAGGTTCTGCACGCGCGGATCGAACAGCTGCACCGCGGTCAGCGGCACCGTGCCCGGGTTGCGGATGGTGAAGCGGTAGCCCAGCACATCGCCGACATCGCCGTAGCGGTTGCCGTTGTTGTCCTGCTGCAGGGTGACGGTCTTGACCAGGCGGATCAGCGCCACGTCGGCGTTTACCGGCGCGCAGGCCGAGCTGTCCAGGTCGAAGCTGCCGCTGATCGCCGCCGCGTTGTACAGGCCGTTGCCGGGCGCGCCGCTGCAGCTGGCGTTCTGCAGCGAACCGGGCTGCACGCCGATGGGCACGCTCACCGTATAGGTATGCGTCGCACCTGCCGCCACGCTCACGCTGCCGGCGGAGAGCTGCACCGCCACGCCGTTGACCGGCGCGAACTGGCCGCCGCTCAGCACCGGATTGACCGTGCCGCCGCTGGTGGTGACCTGGGCGTTGCCGGTGAAGACGACGCCGTTGGGGGTGAACTGCAGCGTGTCGGTCAGCGTATAGGTCGCCGCGGCGCCGCCGACGTTGACCACCTCGATCTGGTAGTTGGCGCGATAGGCCGAAGGACCGGTCGCAGTGACCGAGGCGACGGTCTTGGTCAGGCGCAGGTTCACCGTCGGCACCACCACGCAGGCCGGATGGTTCGGCGTCACGGTGCAGTCCGGCGGAGTGCCGTCGTCCAGCGCCACCGCATTGGCGATCGCGGTCACGCCCGAGGGCAGCGGATCGGCCACGCGCACGGTGAAGGTCAGCGTGGCCACGCCGGGCTGTACGCCGTTGTGGGCGGGCACGTTGACCAGCGCGTCGCAGGCCGTGCCGGCGGGCGAACCCACCGCGCAGCTCCACAGCGGTGCGCCCGTGACGAAGCTGGTGTGCTGCGGCACGGTCTCGTTGACCAGGGTGCCGGTAGTCGCGGTGCCGCCTTCGTTGCGCACGGTGATCGTATAGGTCAGCTCCTCGCCCGGCTCGGCCACGCCGTCGGCCGTGATGCTTTCGCCCGACAGCGCCTTGGTCACGCTGATGTTGGCGGCGGTCGGCGTCACCACGCACTGCGGTCCGCCCGGCGGGCAGGCCGGCGGCGTTGTGCCGGTCACATAGGCCAGGTTGTTCACCTGCGAGGCGCCGGCCGGCAGCGGCGAGGCCACCCGCACCTGCACGGTCAGGACCAGCGTGCCGCCGGCCGGGACGGTCAGGCCGCTCCAGGTGACGTTGCCGGCCGCGGCGGTGCCGCCGTTGCTGGCGCTGACGAAGGTTACGTTCGGATCCATGCGATCGGTGACGCCGACATTGGTCGCGGCCACGCCGCCGCTGTTGCTCAGCGTGATGGTGTAGGTCAGCGTCTCGCCGGCTTCGGCGATGCCCGCGGCCGTGCCGTCTTCACCGGTCAGCGTCTTGACCAGGCTGACGTTGGCCTGCAGCGGATGGGTGGTGCTGCAGGTGGTGCAGTCCGGCGGATTGGTACCGCCGCCGCCCGTGGCGGCGACGCTGTTGCCGACGCTGCCCGTCGCGTTGTTGTTGACCGTCGCGGTGTAGCTCACTGCATACGTGCCCGGCGCGGTGCCGGACGGCAGTGTGCACTGCACCGAACCCGTGCAGGTGAAGCTGCCGGCGCTGGTCACGGAACCGAAGGTCTGGTTCGCGCTCAGCGTATCGGTCAGCACCAGCGGGCTGGTCAGGGCTGCATTCGCCACCGTCGCCGTCAGCGTATAGGTGATGGTCTGCCCCGGAGTCACCGAAGTGCCGCTGGCCGGGTTGGAGGACTTCACCACCGACACCACCGGATTCAGCGGATGCGTGGTGCTGCAGGTGGTGCAGTCCGGCGGATTGCTGCCGCCGCCGCCCGAGGCCACCACGCTGTTGCCGACCGTGCCGGTGGCGTCGTTGTTCACCGTCGCGGTGTAGCTCACCGCATAGGTGCCTGCAACGGTGCCGGACGGCAGGGTGCACTGCACCGAACCGGAACAGGTGTAGGCACCGGCGCTGGTGACGGAACCGAAGGTCTGGTTGGCGCTCAGCGTGTCGGTCAGCACCAGCGGACTGGTCAGCGCGGCATTCGCCACCGTCGCGGTCAGCGTATAGGTGATGGTCTGGCCCGCCGTCACGGCCGTGCCGCTGGCCGGGTTGGAGGTCTTCACCACGACGATGCCGGGGTTCAGCGGATGGGTGGTGCTGCAGGTGGTGCAGTCCGGCGGATTGCTGCCGCCGCCGCCCGTGGCGGCCACGTTGTTGCCGACCGTGCCGGTCGCGTTGGTATTGACCGTCGCGGTATAGCTCACCGCATACGTGCCCGGCGCGGTGCCGGACGGCAGCGTGCACTGCACCGAACCGGTACAGGTGTAGGCACCGGCGCTGGTGACGGAACCGAAGGTCTGGTTGGCGCTCAGCGTGTCAGTCAGCACCAGCGGGCTGGTCAGCGCGGCATTGGCCACGGTCGCCGTCAGCGTGTAGGTGATGGTCTGGCCCGCCGCGACGGCCGTGCCGCTGGCCGGGTTGGAAGTCTTCACCACGACGATGCCGGGGTTCAGCGGATGGCTGGTGCTGCACGTCGTGCAGTCCGGCGGATTGGTGCCGCCGCCGCCTGTGGCCACGACGCTATTGCCGACCGTGCCGGTGGCGTTGGCGTTCACGGTCGCGGTGTAGCTCACCGCGTAGGTACCAGGCGCGGTGCCGATCGGCAGCGTGCACTGCACCGAACCCGTACAGCTGTAGGCGCCGGCACTGGTGACCGAACCAAAGGTCTGGTTCGCCGTCAGCGTATCGGTCAGCACCAGCGGGCTGGTCAGCGCGGCATTGGCCACGGTCGCGGTCAGCGTATAGGTGATGGTCTGACCCGCATTCACCGAGGTGCCGCTGGCCGGGTTTGATGTCTTGACGACGGAAACCAGCGGGTTCAGCGGATGGGTGGTGCTGCACGTCGTGCAATCCGGCGGATTGGTGCCGCCGCCGCCCGTGGCCACGACGCTATTGCCGACCGTGCCGGTGGCGTTGGCGTTCACGGTCGCGGTGTAGCTCACCGCGTAGGTACCCGGCGCGGTGCCGATCGGCAGCGTGCACTGCACCGAACCCGTACAGCTGTAGGCGCCGGCACTGGTGACCGAACCAAAGGTCTGGTTCGCCGTCAGCGTATCGGTCAGCACCAGCGGGCTGGTCAGCGCGGCATTGGCCACGGTCGCGGTCAGCGTATAGGTGATGGTCTGACCCGCATTCACCGAGGTGCCGCTGGCCGGGTTTGATGTCTTGACGACGGAAACCAGCGGGTTCAGCGGATGGGTGGTGCTGCACGTCGTGCAGTCCGGCGGATTGGTGCCGCCGCCGCCCGTGGCCACGACGCTGTTGCCGACCGTGCCGGTGGCGTTGGCGTTCACGGTCGCGGTGTAGCTCACCGCGTAGGTACCCGGCGCGGTGCCGATCGGCAGCGTGCACTGCACCGAACCCGTACAGCTGTAGGCACCGGCGCTGGTGACCGAACCGAAGGTCTGGTTGGCCGTCAGCGTATCGGTCAGCACCAGCGGGCTGGTCAGCGCGGCATTCGCTACCGTCGCTGTCAGCGTGTAGGTGATGGTCTGGCCGGCGTTGACGGAGGTGCCGCTGGCCGGATTGGAGGTCTTCGCCACCGACACTACCGGGTTCAGCGGATGCGTGGTGCTGCACGTGGTGCAGTCCGGCGGATTGGTGCCGCCGCCGCCCGTGGCGGCCACGTTGTTGCCGACGGTACCGGTCGCGTTGGTATTGACCGTCGCGGTATAGCTCACCGCATAGGTGCCCGGCACCGTGCCCACCGGCAAGATGCACTGCACCGAACCGGTACAGGAATACGCACCGGCACTGGTCACCGTACCGAAGGTCTGGTTCGCCGTCAGCGTGTCGGTCAACACCAGCGGGCTGCTCAGCGCCGCGCTGGAAACCGTGGCGGTCAGCGTGTAGGTGATGGTCTGGCCGGCATCGACGGACGAGCCGCTGGCCGGGTTCGAGGTCTTCACCACCGACACCACCGGATTCAGCGGATGCGTGGTGCTGCACGTGGTGCAGTCCGGCGGATTGGTGCCGCCGCCGCCCGTGGCGACGACGCTGTTGCCGACGCTGCCGGTCGCGTTGTTATTGACCGTCGCGGTGTAGCTGACCGCATACGTGCCCGGCGGCGTACCGACCGGCAAGGTGCATTGCACCGAACCGGTACAGGTGTAGGCACCGGCGCTGGTGACCGTACCGAAGGTCTGATTGGCGCTCAGCGTATCGGTCAGCACCAGCGGGCTGCTCAGCGCCGCGCTGGAAACCGTGGCGGTCAGCGTATAGGTGATGGTCTGGCCCGCGGCCACCGTGGTGCCCGTGGCCGGGTTGGAGGTCTTCACCACCGACACCGCCGGATTCAGCGGATGCGTGGTGCTGCACGTGGTGCAGTCCGGCGGATTGGTACCGCCGCCGCCCGTGGCGACGACGCTGTTGCCGACGCTGCCGGTCGCGTTGTTATTGACCGTCGCGGTGTAGCTGACCGCATACGTGCCCGGCGGCGTACCGACCGGCAAGGTGCACTGCACCGAACCCGTGCAGGAATATGCACCGGCACTGGTGACCGTACCAAAGGTCTGATTGGCGCTCAGCGTATCGGTCAGCACCAGCGGGCTGCTCAGCGCCGCGCTGGAGACCGTCGCGGTCAGGGTGTAGGTGATGGTCTGGCCCGCGGCCACCGTGGTGCCCGTGGCCGGGTTGGAGGTCTTCACCACCGACACCACCGGATTCAGCGGATGCGTGGTGCTGCACGTCGTGCAGTCCGGCGGATTGGTGCCGCCGCCGCCCGTGGCGGCCACGTTGTTGCCGACGCTGCCGGTCGCGTTGTTGTTCACCGTCGCCGTGTAGCTCACCGCATACGTGCCCGGCGGCGTACCGACCGGCAAGGTGCATTGCACCGAACCGGTACAGGTGTAGGCACCGGCGCTGGTGACCGTACCGAAGGTCTGATTGGCGCTCAGCGTATCGGTCAGCACCAGCGGGCTGCTCAGCGCCGCGCTGGAAACCGTGGCGGTCAGCGTATAGGTGATGGTCTGGCCCGCGGCCACCGTGGTGCCCGTGGCCGGGTTGGAGGTCTTCACCACCGACACCGCCGGATTCAGCGGATGCGTGGTGCTGCACGTCGTGCAGTCCGGCGGATTGGTGCCGCCGCCGCCCGTGGCGACGACGCTGTTGCCGACGCTGCCGGTCGCGTTGTTGTTCACCGTCGCCGTGTAGCTCACCGCATACGTGCCCGGCGGCGTACCGACCGGCAAGGTGCATTGCACCGAACCCGTACAGGAATACGCACCGGCACTGGTGACCGTACCGAAGGTCTGATTGGCGCTCAGCGTATCGGTCAGCACCAGCGGGCTGCTCAGCGCCGCGCTGGAGACCGTCGCGGTCAGGGTGTAGGTGATGGTCTGGCCCGCGGCCACCGTGGTGCCCGTGGCCGGGTTGGAGGTCTTCACCACCGACACCACCGGATTCAGCGGATGCGTGGTGCTGCACGTCGTGCAGTCCGGCGGGTTGGTGCCGCCGCCGCCCGTGGCGACGACGCTGTTGCCGACGCTGCCGGTCGCGTTGTTATTGACCGTCGCGGTGTAGCTGACCGCATACGTGCCCGGCGGCGTACCGACCGGCAAGGTGCACTGCACCGAACCGGTACAGGTGTAGGCACCGGCGCTGGTGACCGTACCGAAGGTCTGGTTTGCCGTCAGCGTGTCAGTCAGTACCAGCGGGCTGCTCAGCGTGCCGCCGGTGACGGTCGCGGTCAGCGTATAGGTGATGGTCTGGCCGGCGGCGACCGTGGTGCCGCTGGCGGGATTGGAGGTCTTGGCTACCGAGATCACCGGCGGCGGCAGCGGATGGCTGACGCTGCAGGGGCCGCAGCTCGGCGGGTTGGTGCCGCCGCCGCCCGTGGGCACGACATTGTTCGCGACGCTGCCGGCGGCGGAGCTGTTCACCGTCGCGGTATAGGTCAGGCTGTAGGTGCCGGTGGCCGTACCCGCGGGAAGGGTGCAGGTCAGGCTGCCGCTGCAGCTGAAGCTGCCCGCGCTGGTCACGCTGCCGAAGGTGAGGCCCGTGCCCAGGGTATCGGCCAGGCTCAGGATGGACGTGGTCGGCGCGTTCGCGACGGTCACGCTCAGCGTATAGGTGATGACGGTGCCGACATTCACCTGCGTGCCGGCGGCCGGCGTGGAACTCTTCACCACGCTGATTACGGGCTTGGCCACCACGGTCTGCGCGGTGGCGGTGTTCGGCGCAGGCGCACCGGCGGTTTCATTGGTGGCGGCGATCGTCGTCGTCAGCGGGATCGGGCCGGGGTTGGTCGGCGCGACGACGTAGTTGAAGTTGAAGGTCAGCGACTGGCCCGTCGTCAGCGACGTCGGCATGCCGGTGAAGGTGATCGTGCAGGCCGGTGCCGGGTTGTAGGTCGGCGTCACGCCCGCGGGCACCTGGGTGAAAGTGATCGACGCCGGACAGGTAGCCGGCACGGCCGGATTGCCCAGCACGACGGAATAGGTCACGCCGTTCGCCGTCGCAGTACCGGCATTGCTGAACACGAAGCTGCCGTAGGCCGTGCCGCCGCTGATTACCGAGGAAGTGACATTGACCTGGGTGGTGACGTCCACGCCGGTGGTCGGCGGCACGATCACGACCGGCTCGATGAACTCGGCGGATTTCTCCAGCGCCCAGAGATCCAGGCCCTTGGCGGTGCCGAAGTATTCGTTCGCGCTGTTGTTGCAGTCGGTGTTGTTGTCGTTGGAGCCGCCCCAGGACCGGTAGTAGTTGCCGCTGCCGGCAAGGTTGGCATCGGCCGAATCCACGCCCAGCAGCGAATAGCTGGGGACGGGCTGGGCGATGGCGCTGCCGGCGCCGCAGAGATGGGCGTTGAGGGCACCGATGAGCGTACCGTTGGCCGCGCGGTAGCCGCGGTCGTCGTAATAGACCGTGGTGCCCAGCGAGCCGTTGAGCTTGGCCAGGGTCGGGCCGCCGCTGAGGTTGCCTTCCACGTCCAGCATCGGGAAATGGATTTCGCCGTTGCGGCCGACGATGCGGAAGTTGTAGCTGCCGGCCGGGAACGGCGTGTTGTTGTTGTCGCGGCCGTCCCACAGCACGCTGTGGCTGCCGGTCAGTGCGGTGCCGGTCAGCACGCGGTTGAGCGGGTTGGCCGGATCGTAGTCGACGCCGTTGCGGCTGATCACGATTTCATAGGTCAGCGTGTTGACCGTGTTGAACGTGAAGGTGCCGCCGGTGGAGAAGGTCGAGGTATTGCCGCCGAGGTTGCCGACGAAGCTCGGCGAATTCAGCTGCGGCGCCGTGGGCGTGGTCGGGATCGCCAGCGCGGTCAGTACCCGGTTGACTTCGGTATTGGCCGGACCGCCGGGGGAGACATCGCTGAAGAAGATCGGGTACTGCGGCGGCTGCGCGGTGATGCCGGCGGCGCCCGAGGGGCCGTTGGTGACCAGCTGGCTGCTGCCGCGGAAGTCGTGATACAGGGCCGCGCCGTTGGTGTCGATGAAGCCCGAGGCGTTGGCGTAGAACGCGGCGCGGTTAGGATCCAGGCCGCGGAAGCTCTGGCGGTAGCGGTAGCCGTCCAGCGACACGTAGTACAGGTCGTTGTAGATACGGCGGCCGTTGGCGTTGTTGTAGATGGTCCAGGCGTAGGTGAACAGGCGCCCGTTCAGGTCGGTGACCGAGGTCGCGCTGCTGCGCACGGTCACGTCCCAGGCCGAAGTCAGGTTGCCGCCCAGGACCTGCGGCGTGGCGACCGAGGCGTTGTTGGTCTGCCCGCCGCTGGTCGCGCCGGTGAAGCGCACACCGTAGATGCCAGTGCTGGGCGCCACGTACCAGCACGGCGCGAAGCCGCCGATGACGGCGCCCGAGGCGCTGGCATTGTCGGGACCGGCCAGTTCCTCGGCGCGGGTGGCGATGGTGCCGCGGTTGGCCTGGCTGCTGCAGGCGAAATTGGCCGTGCCCGGAATCGTCTCCATGCCCTTGGGGCCGAACGACTGCGGGTTATAGACCAGCACGTCGCCGCCGTTGCTGCGGTTGCGCGAGCCGAGCAGGATGTATTCGCCGGCCTGGGCGTAGACGTAGAGGAACTGGTTGCCGGCAGCGACGCCGGCGAACGTGTTGGTATTGCTGGCGTCCATGACGCCGCGCGTACCGCCGGCGGGATAGGTGGACGGATACAGCGTGCGGCTTCCTTCGGCCAAGGCCGCCGTGGAAATCGGCAGCATCAGCAGTGCAAGCAACGCACGCAGACAACGGCGTCCTGGGGGCGGCGGCGCGCTCCCGGCGGCTCTGGTCGACGGCATAAGTTCGATCCCTCTGTAAGTTGCGACAATCGCGCAGTTCAAGCGGCGACTTCGGGCAGAAGGATCGTGAATTAGTTACAGAGCGGCCATGCACGCTGCCTCACGCAATCTCACACAATCTCACGTGGGTGCGCTCCGGAGGCTGGGCCGGGGTCAGATGGACAGTGGCCGCATAGCGCAAGTTCGCGAAGGAAACCATCGGAACTTCAAGGAAAAACCTTTACTCCCTGCACACACCGGCGAAGCGTCAAGCGGATCCCGGCGGTGCTCTGCACCGGGGCCGGATCGCGGCGAGCGGTGCACTCTGTTGCAATTGTTATGTACTTTTCATTGTCTGCATGCCCGCCGTCTGCGTGGCGCATCGCAGTTTTGCAGCACAGTTGCGGCTGCATTGCGCGAGAACGCGCACGGCGCGCAGCGGATCGGCCGTCAGGTATCGCGGCAACCGGTGCAAGAACACAGGCCCGCAGACACGCATACGGCGGGGACTGGCAGCCGCGCGGAGCGGCCAAAGCCCTGCGCGGGCCGGCGCCGGGAAATGGGAATTTGTGGCAAAAACGCGAAATACACCGTGAGGGTGCGGGATTCGCGGTGAAGACCAGGGAAATCCGCGTGAGGAATCCGCGCCGTCGCGGGCACGCGAATCCGCCGCAGGCGAACGCGCCGGCGTCCGAGGCTTGCGGCGAAAACCAGCCAGCTCGCGCGTACCGCGCCGGCCGCGCCGCCGGCAGTCCTATGGAACGCCGGCGCGCACTGTTTCCGCCGCTGCTCTCGCTTCGCCGGCGCTGCCGGCCAGGGGCAGCTCCAGGCGGAACGTGGTGCCGCGGCCGGGCGCGCTTTCCACCGAGAGAGCGCCGCCGGTGGCGGTAACCACATCGTAGGCCACGGCCAGGCCCAGGCCGCTGCCCTGCCCGTCCGGACGGGTCGTGAAGAAAGGCTCGAACAGACGCTGGCGCACTGCCTCGTCCATGCCGTGGCCGGTGTCGCCGAAGGACAGCAGCACACGGTCGTCGGCCAGCGGTTCCACGCGGATGTCGAAGCGGCCGCCGTCGGGCATGGCGTAATTGGCGTTGGCGGCGAGATTGAGCACGATCAGCTCGAACTCGCCGCGATCCATGCGCACCTGCGCCGGCTGCGGCGCCGGCGCGAAGGCGATGCGCACGTCAGGATTGAACAGCTGGCGCAGCATGGGCTGCATCTCGGCCAATGCGGCGTTGAGATCGAACACCTCGGCCAGCCCCATGCCGCGGTGACTGAACGAGGTCAGCTTGCGGCTCACCGCGCTGGCGCGGCGCGCGGCGGATTCCACGCCGTCGAGGGCGGCGCGCACCTGGTCGCGGTCCTCGGCGGCCGCGCCGCGGGCCGCGTAGCCCAGGATCAGGGTCAGCAGATGATTGAAGTCGTGCGCGACCCCGGCGGCGAGGCGGCCCACGGCTTCGACCTTCTGCGAATGGATCAGCTGCTGGTGCAGGCGTTCGCGCTCGGCCATCTCCGCTTCCAGCCGCGTCTTGGCCACGGCCAGCTCGTCACCGCGTGCGCGCTCGGCAGTCAGGCTTTCGCGCAGCGCCACACCGCCGCGGTCGACCACGACGGTAATGAACAGGAAGATCGACGCCATGACCAGGGCGAAGGACGCGAGCGCGCCCCATGTATCCATGCCGGGACGCACGTGGAAATCGGTCACGCTGCCGGCGGCGAAGGCAAGTACCAGCCACAGGTACAGCAGCCACAGCGCGCGCCGTCCCGCCATCAGACCGGCGACCACCAGCCAGGCGGCCTGCAGCGGCAGCTCGAACATGTTCGCCGTCATGCCCTGTTTCACATACGCATCCATCATCAGCACGGCGATCGCGCCGAGCATCAGATGCAGCGCGAGCTGATAGCGGCCGCGGCGTATCAGCGCCACGCACAGCGCGGCGAGCAGGCTCAGGCCCAGGCTGCCGAGCATGGCGCCGGTTTCGGTGGGATGCCACGGCCGCTCGGTGAACAACACCCGGTGCAGCCAGGCCAGCGGCGGCAGCCCGGCCAGCATCAGCAGTACGACCTGCAGCGTCGGCGCGTTGCGCCGGTCCACGGCGTCGGCCACCGGTACGGCGCGCAGCCAGTCGCGCACGCGGCGCATGATGGAGAATCCCTCGGCCATAGCGGTTCCAGCTCCCTGTACCCGGATGCGACGAACGTCGCCGCAAAATCCCCACCTCTGCCGCGCCGTCTGCCGCCCTAGCCTCCCGGCACCAGCACATAGCCCACGCCGCGCACGGTATGCAGCGGCAGGGCGGCCATGCCGGCCTCGGCCAGCTTGCGGCGCAGGCGATGCATGACCATGTCCAGCCGGTGCGGATCGAAGGCCTCGGCATCCTCGGTCAGGCCGGCGATCAGGCTTTCCCGCGGTACCGTCGCATTCGCCGCGGCGAACAGCGTGCGCAACAGCACGCGCTCGCTCGCGCTCAGGTCGGTGCTCAGCCCTTCCGGCGAGGCCAGGCGCCAGCCATCCGCCTCCAGCCGCCAGGGGCCGCGGCCCGGCGCCGGCACGGGCGCGAGCCGGCGTGCCACGCTGCGCACGGTGGCGCAGAGCACTTCGGCGTCGATGGGCTTGGTCAGGTAGGCGTCGGCGCCGATCTCCAGGCCGCGCACGCGGTCGGCACTGGTACCGCGGCCGGTCAGCATCACGATGCCCACGCCGGAATTCGCACGCAGGTGGCGCGCGACCTCGAAACCGCTCTCGTCAGGCAGGATGATGTCGAGCACAACCACGGCAGGGCTGCGTTCGACCATGGCGCGATACAGTTCCGCCGCGCTGCCGGCGACGGCGACGCTGCAGCCGGCGGCGCGCAGCGCCGGCTGCAAGATCACGTCGCGCAGTTCCACATCATCCTCGACGAGGATCACATGCAGGGACGGAAGCAACGACACCGCGGCCGACGAATTCATGCGCCGATATTAGAAGTTCGCCTGCCCTGATACCACCCCGGACGGTGTGGCGAATCGTGTCAGGCCGCCCTGAGCAAGGACACTTATGCCCCTCCGGCCTATGCGGACGCCGCACCTGTTTTCGCGCTGCGGACACGCGGCGCGGGCAAGGGAATATTTCACTTTGTTGGCAGCGCCGCTCGCGCGCCGAACTTGCCTGCATGATGCCCGCTCCGGTTGCGGACCACGGCGGATATTTTCCGCCCGCTTCCCGCCGCCGACGTTGCCGCAATTGCACTGCGCTCGCCCTGCCCGGCGGCGTTATGGCGAAATGCTTTTTCGTTTTTGCGCGCACGGGAAAGCGCAACCGGCACGGCATTTCCCACTCGGGCGGAAAACAAAAACCCCGGCGCCAGGCCGGGGTTTGAAGTGAAACTGGAGCGGGAAACGAGACTCGAACTCGCGACCCCGACCTTGGCAAGGTCGTGCTCTACCAACTGAGCTATTCCCGCGTATTTAATTGTCAGCGTGCGAAAGGTGGAGGCCTGGGTCGGAATCGAACCGGCGTACACGGCTTTGCAGGCCGCTGCATGACCACTCTGCCACCAGGCCAACTTTCGCATCCGGGCCACGCCGAAACGGCTTCCCGAAAAAACAAAACCTCGGTGAACCGAGGTTTTGAGGAAATCGTGGAGCGGGAAACGAGACTCGAACTCGCGACCCCGACCTTGGCAAGGTCGTGCTCTACCAACTGAGCTATTCCCGCACCGGAGACCGCGCATTTTAGGGAGTTGGGAAACGATGTCAACACTTGATGGCGAATTTATTGCTCGGTGTGCTGCTCGCCCGCCTCGTCGCGCGCGCGCAGCACCGGCCAGGCTGCGCGCACGTAGACCAGTGCCGACCAGATCGTCAGCGCGGCCGCGGCCACAAGCAGGTATTCGCCGATGCGGTACAGGCGCAGCTCGGGGAATTCGTGCTGATGCAGCAGCACGACCAGGGCGATCATCTGCACCACGGTCTTGATCTTGCCGACCGCAGCCACGCGCACTTTCGCACGCTGGCCGATCTCGGCCATCCATTCGCGCAGCGCGGAAATGCTGATCTCGCGCCCGACGATGACGGCGCTGGTCACCGCCAGCAGTTCGGTCGGGTTCTGCTGCACCAGCAGGAACAGGGTGACCGCGACCATGAGCTTGTCGGCGACCGGATCCAGGAACGCGCCGAAGGCCGAGGTCATGCCGTAGCGGCGCGCGATCCAGCCGTCCAGCCAGTCAGTCAGCGCCGCGGCGATGAAGATGCCTGCCGCCGCCAGGTTGGCCCAGGCCACCGGCAGGTAGAAGACGATCACCATGACGGGCAGCAGCACGATGCGGAACAGCGTCAGCAGCGTCGGCAAGGTCAGACGTATCGGTCGCACCAGGCTTCCTTAGTTTGAGTAGTCGTTGCGGCGCCGCAGCCGGCGCGTTGCGGCGGCGGCGGCGCACGCCCGGCCGGAACGGCCCGAGTGTGACACGCCCGCCCGTGGATCAGCCATGAAAGCGGGCATAGATGCGCTCGGCGAGATCTCTGCTGACGCCTTTCACCTGCATGAGTTCCTCCACCCCGGCCGCGGCGATGCCGCCTATGCCGCCGAACTGCTTGAGCAGGGCCGAGCGCCGCCGCGCGCCCACGCCGGGGATCTCTTCCAGACTGGATTTCTCGCGCGCCTTCTCGCGCCGCTGGCGGTGGCCGGTGATGGCAAAGCGGTGGGCCTCGTCGCGGATGGCCTGGATCAGGTGCGAGGCCGGCGAATCCGGCCCCGGCCAGATGGACTGGCCGCTGGCGCCCAGGATCAGGGTCTCGTGACCGGCGCGTCGCTCCGGCCCCTTGGCCACGCCGACCACCTGCACGCCGCTGACGCCCAGCCCGGCGAGCACATCCAGGGCCTGGGCCACCTGGCCCTTGCCGCCGTCGATCAGCAGGATGTCGGGCAGCAGGCCTTCGCCGGCGGCCAGGCGCTTGTAGCGCCGCTCCAGCGCCTGGTGCATGGCGGCATAGTCGTCGCCCGGGGCGATGCCGCTGATATTGAAGCGGCGGTAGTGCGACTTCTCCGCGCCCTCGGGGCCGAACACCACGCAGGAAGCCACCGTGGCTTCGCCCATGGTGTGGCTGATGTCGAAACACTCGATACGTGCCGGCACTTCGTCCAGCTGCAGCAGTTCGCGCAGCGTCTCGAAACGGTCGCGCACGGTCTGGCGGCTGGCCAGGCGCGCGGCCAGTGCGGCGGCGGCGTTTTTCTGCGCCAGTTCCAGGAAGCGCGCACGCTCGGCGCGTACCTGGGATTTGATCTCGACCTTGCGCCCGGCCTGGCTGGCCAGGGCTTCGGCCAGCAGCGGCATTTCCTCGCCGGCGTGGCTGACGATGATTTCCTCCGGCAGCGGCCGCTCCAGGTAGTACTGGGCGATGAAGGCGGCGAGCACATCGGCCTCGCTCGCATCCAGCGGCAGGCGCGGGAAGAAATCGCGCGAGCCCAGGCTGATGCCGTTGCGGAAGAACAGCACCGAGACGCAGGCCAGGCCGTTGTCGATGCGGCAGCCCAGCACGTCCATGTCGGCGCTGGCGCCGTGCACGTAGTGGCGCGCATGCAATTGCTTGAGCGTGGCGATCTGGTCGCGCAGGGCGGCGGCCTTCTCGAATTCCAGCGTGCGGCTGGCCTGCTCCATGCGCGCGACCAGTTCGTCGATGACCTGGGTGCTCTTGCCTTCCAGGAACAGTGCGGCGTGGCGCACGCTGGCGGCGTAGTCGTCCGCGCCGATCAGGTTCACGCAGGGCGCGCTGCAGCGCTTGATCTGGTACTGCAGGCAGGGCCGCGAGCGGTTGCGGAAATAGCTGTCCTCGCATTGGCGCACCAGGAACAGCTTCTGCATCAGGGCCAGGCTCTCGCGCACGGCGTAGCCGCTGGGGAAGGGGCCGAAATAGCGCCCCTTCTCGTTCTTGGCACCGCGGTGGAAACCCATGCGCGGCGCTTCCGGGCCGGCGGAGAGAAAAATATACGGATAGCTTTTGTCGTCCCGCAGCAGGATGTTGTAGCGCGGCTTGAGCGACTTGATCAGCTGCGCTTCCAGGATCAGCGCCTCGCCCTCGGTGCGGGTCAGGGTGGTTTCCACGCGCGCAATCTGGCTGATCATGGCCATGATGCGCGGCTCCAGCCGCGGCTTGAGGAAGTAGCTGCCGACGCGCTTCTTGAGGTCGCGCGCCTTGCCCACATAGAGCAGCTCGCCGCGCTCGTCGATCATGCGATAGACGCCGGGCGAGTTGCTCAGATGGCGTACGAAGGCCTTGCCGTCGAAGGGCGGGCTGGCGGGGCTGGATTCCATGTCTTGCGCGTGCGGGGTCCGGACAGCACTTATGTGCGCTCAGGCGGCCGAATCAAGCCCCCGCGGCGCCGGCCGGCGGACGCGGCGGTTTCATTCGCTCACCGCGATGGGCCGGCAGCTGCCGTTGGCCAGGTCCACCCGTACGATCTCGTGGGAATTGGTATTGGCCACCCACAGCGCGCCCTGGCTGCAGCTCACGCCTTCGGGCTGGCGCAGGGTGCAGGGCAGATTGAACGTGCGCGTCTCGCCGCTCTTGAGGTTGATCGCCTTGAGCTTGCTGTTGTAGCTGTCGGCGACAAAAATCAGTCCGCGCGGATCGGTGGCCACGCCCAGCGGATGCTGCAGCCGCACCGCCTCGCGCGCGCCGGCGGCATCGCCGAAATCCCAGGGCCCGGCGCCGACCACGGTAGTGACCTGGCGGTCGCTCAGGCGCACCGCGCGGATCGCGCCGGCGCCGGCATCGGCCACGATCAGGGCGTTGGCCAGCACGGCCAGGCCGGCCGGCTGGGCGAAGCTGGCGTAGAGCCCGCTGCCCGCCTCCATGCCGAAGCGGCCGGAACCGGCCAGGATATCCAGGCTGCGCCGGTTCAGGTCCAGATCCCAGATCTGGTGCTGGCCGGCCACGCTGAAATACAGATGCTCGTTGTGCAGGGCCAGGTCCACCGGCATGCACAGGCTGACCGTGGTCGGCGCCGGGTGCTGCTGCGGCCGATCGCGCCCCATCTTGCCGGTGCCGGCGACGGTGTCGACCCCACCCGAGAGCAGGTGGACGCGGCGGATCGCATGATTGCCGCTGTCGGCGATGTAGAGGTATTCCCGCCCCACTGCCAGGCCCTGGGGCGAGGACAGGCCGCAGTCGCGCAGATGGCCGTCCCAGTAGCCGGCGTTGCCGGCGCCGAACTGGCGCTGCAAGGTGCCGTCCAGCGTGGTCTCGATCACACGGTGATGCGCGGTATCGGAAATGTACAAATGTTGCTCGGTCGCGACCACGCGCGCCGGGAAGGCCAGCGGCAGGCGCGGCTCGTTGCGGCCCACGGCCGGCCAGGCCTCGTAGACGCGGCTGTCCTGGCCGACCGCGTCCTCCAGCAGGGCGGCGATGCGCCGGTCCAGCTCCTGGCGATGGCCTTCGCCGGTGTGGATGGCCACTACCCGGCCCTGCGCATCCAGCAGCACCACGCTGGGCCAGGCCTGCAGGCCGAATTTCTGCCACAGGCCGTAGCCCGGGTCGCTGGCCACCGGATGGCGCAGCTGATGGCGGTTGACCGCCTTGAGCACCGCCGCGCCGTCGCGCTGGCCGGTATAGCGCGGCACATGCACGCCGATCACGCAGAGGCCGTCGTGATGGCGGTTCTGCAGCCAGTCCAGCTCGGCCAGCAGGTTGATGCAGTTGACGCAGTCGAAGGTCCAGAAATACAGCAGGGTCACCCGCCCGCGCAGCGCCGCGGCGGCCGGCGCCTGGTCCGTATTGACCCATTCCAGCCCGGGCGGAAACTCGAAGACTTCGGCCTGCTGGCCCATGGCGTACGGTCCTGTGATCGGAACAGCCGCGAGTATACGGGGGCCGGTCGGGGATTCGGACCTGGACGCCGCCGCAAGCGGCGGACGTCAGCGGGACCCGCGGCAGCGGCAAGCCTGCCCTGCCCCGCGGTTGCCGGCGCCGGCCTGCTCAGGCACCCGCGGGCGCGCGGTGGCAGACGAACTCGATCAGATGACCGTCCGGGTCATGCACGAAGCCGGCGTAGTAGTTCGGATGGATATGGGCGAGCACGGCAGGCGCGCGGTTGTCGCTGCCGCCGCCGGCCAGCGCGGCGGCATGGGCCGCGTCCACCGCGGCGCGGTCGGCGCACTGGAAGGCCACGTGGGGGCGCGGCGCGGACGGTCCGCCAGGCTTGAGCCAGAAATCCAGCGCGTCCATGCCGGTGCCGAAGCCGTTGCTGGGCCCCTGCACGTGCAAGGCATAGCCCAGCGGCGCCAGCGCGGCGGAGAAGAAGCGGATCGACTCGGCAGTGTCGGCGACCAGCAGTTCCAGGTGATCGATCATTGGGGAGTGCTCGGGATTGGTGATTCGGGATTCGGAATTCGCGGGAGAGCGTCCGGGCGGCGCGACTCGTACAGGCGGCCTCAGCGCGCGCGTACGAATCCTGATCCCGAATCACCAATCCCGGCTCCGCAATGCCGTAGGCTACGCGCGCCGCCCCGTCGCCAGGCCGCGTTTTCGCCCGGCCGCCTGCGGCCGAACCGCATTGCACACGCCCGACATGTTCGTGCTGATCGTGCTCGCCGCCGACATGCAGGCCGTCGATGCCTTCGCCCGGCGCAACCTGGTCGACGATCCGAACGTGCGCGGCTTCACCACGCAGGTGGTGTTCGAGCGGGTGAAGACCGGCACGTTGGTGCCGCTGCGGGATTCGTGATTCGGGATCGGGGATCCGCAAATGCGCGATGCGGCGGCGGTACGCCGACGTGTTTCCTGCGTCTGGAAACCGCCATTCGCAAACCACGGGATTCCCAAAACCCCGGATCACCAATCCCGAACCACTAATCCCGCCCAAGCACCCGCCGCGCGAATTCCTCGGCCAGATCGATCACCCGGTCGAACCCCGCGGCATCGCCGTAGTACGGATCGGGCACTTCCTGCGGCGACGCCAGGCCGGCAAACGCCAGCGCCAGGCTGCTCCGCGCGCTGGCGCCGGCCGGGCGGCGGCGGTCGATCTCGGCCAGGTTGTCGCGGTCGGCGGCCAGCAGCCAGTCGTAGTCGCTGTAGTCGGCGGCGCAGAGCTGGCGCGCGCGGTGCGTGTCCAGCGAATAGCCGCGCTGCGCGGCCGAGGCGCAGCTGCGCGGATCGGCGGCTTCGCCTGCATGCCAGCCGCCGGTACCGCAGGAGGCGATCCGCCAGTCGTGACGGCCGGCGCGCAGGGCCTGCTGGCGCAGCACGGCTTCCAGCACCGGCGAACGGCAGATGTTGCCGAGGCAGACGAACAGGATCTTCATGCCGGCGCCAGCAGCGCATTGACCCGGGCCAGGTCTTCGGGCGTGTCCACGCCCGGCGGAAAAGCCTCGGGCGCCAGGCGCACGGCGATGCGGTAGCCATGTTCCAGCACGCGCAGTTGCTCCAGCGATTCGGCCGCCTCCAGCGGCGTGCGCGCCAGGCCGGTGTAGCGGCGCAGGAAACCGGCACGGTAGGCGTAGATGCCGATATGGCGCAGGAACGGCACGCCCGCCGGCAGATGCTCGCGCGAGACGGCGAACTCGTCGCGCGCCCAGGGCAGCGGCGCGCGGCTGAAATACAGCGCCAGTTCGCCGGCCGCGACCAGTTTCACCACATTGGGATTGAACAGCTCCTCGGCGCTGGCCAGCGGTGTGGCCAACGTCGCCATGGGCGCGTCGTTGGCGACGAGGACTTCGGCCACCGCGCGGATGCCGCTGGCCGGCGCCAGCGGTTCGTCGCCCTGCAGATTGACCACGACGGTATCGTCGGACCAGCCGCGCTGCTCCACGCATTCGGCCAGGCGGTCGCTGCCGGAGGCGTGGTCGGTCCGCGTCATGCAGACCGTCACCGGCTGGCCGCCCAGGGCCGCGGCGATGCGCGCATCGTCGGTCGCCACAACCACTTCGCGCGCACCGGCGGCGAAAGCACGCCGGGCCACGTGGACAATCATGGGTTCGCCGGCGATCAGGCTCAGCGGCTTGCCCGGCAGGCGCGTGGAGGCGTAGCGGGCCGGAATGGCAACGACGAAATCGGACATGCAGCGGAGAACCCCGGACGAAGTGGCAGAAAATGGTAGCAGCAAGCGGCGGCCGCGCCGGCGCGCTTTCACGTACTGCCGACTTTGCCGGCTTTCCAATTCCCGCCGGTTCCGCCTCCGAGGATTCGCATGAACTGCCGACTTCTGCTGCCGCTGCTTTTCCTGCTGTCCGCCGTGCCGGCCGCGGCTTCGACGCCCGAGGCCTGGGACGAGCACTACCGCGCCGTGGTGCGCGACTGCCTCAAGGCCACGCGGCTGAAAAACGCCCGGCCCGAGGGCAGCCTGATGCTGTTCTCCGACCCGGTCGGCACCGCACTGCTGCTGCGCGGCAGCGACGGCAAGAAGAAGAACGTGCAGGAGCTGTGCATACGCGGCCGCGGCGACGCAGCGGCGGAGGTGCAGCGGGTGGAAGGCGGGCTGGACCCCAACCGCTATCGCTGAAGCGCGGCCGCCTGGCGGAATCCGGCTGCCCAGACCGGGCTGGCGGCAGCAGCCCGTTCAGCGGAGCCAGTGAGCGCGGATCCGGCTGCCGGGATCTGCGCGTTCATAGAAAGCGCGGCGAATCGCTCTGCGCGGAACCACCTGCCCGGACCGGCCTGTCCCGGCTGGCCATCGCGACGCATGCACACAAACCGGCCGGGTCACCCGACCCGCCGCGGCTTCTGTTCAGACCAGCTTGCGCACACGCAGGCTGCGTCCCTTGATCTTGCCCTCGCGCAGCCGCGCCAGCGCCTTGTCGGCAATGCCGCGGCTGACGGCGACATAGGCGCGCACGTCGAAGATGGCGATTTTGCCCACGTCGGCGGCGGCCAGGCCGGCGCTGCCGGTCAGCGCGCCCAGGATGTCGCCGGGACGCAGCTTGTCCTTGCGGCCGGCGTCGATGACCAGGGTCTGCATGGGCGCGAGCTGGCCGCTGCGCAGCCGCGCCGGCGATGTCTTCGCGGTTTCCCAGCGCAGGCTGCCCAGGCGTTCCTCGATGGCCTTGGCCCGGCCCATCTCGCGCGAGCTGCACAGGGTCAGCGCCAGGCCGCTGCGGCCGGCGCGGCCGGTGCGGCCGCTGCGGTGCACATGCGTGTCGGCGTCGCTGGCGATGTCGTACATGATGACCACGGGCAGGTCTTCGATATCCAGGCCGCGCGCGGCCACGTCGGTGGCGACCAGGATGGAGCAGCTGCGGTTGGCAAAGCGCACCAGCACCTCGTCGCGGTCGCGCTGCTCCAGGTCGCCGTGCAGCGCCAGCACGGAGAAGCCGCGCTGGTCCAGCGCCGCGGCCACGTCCTGGGTGTCGCGCCGGGTATTGCAGAAGATCACGCAGGATTCGGGCTTGTGCTCGCCCAGCAGCCAGGCCACGGTGTCGAGTTTCTGCGCCGGCTCGACCTCGTAGAAACGCTGCACCACATCCGGCGCGGCCTCGCCGCTGTCGACGGTGACGGCCAGCGGATCGCGCTGGTAGTCGCCGCTGAGCGCGCGTATCTCGTCGGGGAACGTGGCCGAGAACAGATTGACCTGGCATTCCCGCGGCACGTAGCGCAGCACGGCGGCGATGGAATCGGAAAAGCCCATGTCGAGCATGCGGTCGGCCTCGTCCAGCACCAGCACGCGCAGGGCGGAAAGTTCCAGACTGCCTTTTTCCAGATGTTCCACGATGCGCCCCGGCGTGCCGACGACGACCTGGGGCGCGTGCGCCAGCGATTCCACCTGCACCCGCAGCGGCACGCCGCCGCAGAGTATCGACAGCTTGAGGTTGGGCAGGAAGCGCGCGAGCTGGCGCAGCACCTTGCCCACCTGGTCGGCCAGCTCGCGCGTGGGCGCCAGCACCAGGGCCTGGGTCGCGCCCAGGGCCGGATCCAGCCGCGCCAGCAGGCCCAGGCCGAAGGCGACGGTCTTGCCGCTGCCGGTGCGCGCCTGGGCGATCACGTCGCGCCCGGCGAGCAGGCCGGGCAGGCTCTGCGCCTGCACCGGCGTGGCCTGGGTATGGCCCAGCGCGTCCAGCGCCTGCAGCAGCGGCTGCGGCAGCGACAGGGAGGAAAAATCGGTCATGGCGGCGGCTTCCGGCCAGGCGGCCGGGCCGCGGGACCGCGCAGTTTAGCCGCAGCGGCGCGGCGGCGCTTGGCGGGCGGCGGGCGCCGCTGCGGAGAAAGGCTGCGGAGTTTTGTGCAGCGGCAGGCCGGCAGCGCGCCGCGCGTACGGCGGATTGTCCGCACCACGGTGCGGACAATCCGCCAGGATGGCCGGGACGGCACGTGTGCAGCGGCGTGCAGACAGCACGCCGGAACACACGGCACGACGGCGGCCGGCGCGCCGCGCGGCACGATCCGGAGCGAAGCCGAAACCCGGACCGGCTGCTGCCGCCAGCGCCCGAACGGCGCAGCGGCACAAGGCCGGCCCGCTAGGACCTGCGCTTGCCGGCCCGGCTGCGGAAACGCTGGAGTTCGGCGCCGAAAGCGTCGCCGGCGGCGGGCGTGGATCTGCCCGCGGCACGGGCCGGCTTCGCCCGCGGCGCTGCGGCGGTCTCGCTGCGCACCGGCGCGGCGCTTTCGCTGGCGGCGCGGCGCAGCGCGGGCTTGCGGCGCGCCCGCGCGGCGGGACCGGCGCCTGCCGCGACCGGCTCATGCGCCTGCCGGGCTTCGGCCGCTGCCGCCGCGGTTTTGCCGCCAGCGGCCGCTTTGCGCTTGGCAGGCTTGGCGGACGTGCCGCCCTTCGCCGCCTGCCCCGCCGCGCCCCCGCCGCCCGGCACGAAATGCCGGTACGTCGCCGCCACATCGCCCGAACTCAGCTCGCCGTCCCAGTCCTCCATCAGCGTGGACAGCAGCAGCTTCTCGAATTCGCCGGCGAAGCGCTGCACCACGGATTCCGGATCGCCCACCAGCTTGGCGTCGATGATGAGGCCGAAATGCACGTTGCCGTTGTAGCTCAGGATGGAAATGCCCATGCCGATGCTGCCGTTCTGCGGCACCCAGAACATCAGCTCGCGCACGCGCGCGCCGGCGAGGTACAGCGGCATCTGCGGGCCGGGTACATTGGTGGCGACCGCGGTCGCCTTGCGGCTGAACAGTTCCAGCGCGGCACGCTGCACCGCCGCCGGCGCCATGCCCACCGCGGCGAGCAGGCCGAAGGTCAGCGCGGCCTGGCGCGAGCGCTTGAGTTCGCGCATGTTGGCCGCGACGCGCTCCAGCCGGCGCATGGGGTTGGCCTCGCCGATGGGCAGGTCCAGGAACACCAGGCCGAAGTGGTTGCCCAGCTTTTTTGCGTGTTCCAGCGGGCGCAGGTTGACCGGCACGGTGGCGCGTATGGTCAGGCCGTCGGCCGCCTGGCCGTTGTCCACCAGATGACCGCGCAGGGCGCCGGCGGCGCAGGCCAGCAGCACGTCATTGACGGTGCAGCCCAGCGCCTTGCCCAGCGTCTTGACGTCGTCCAGCGGCAGCGGCTCGGCCCAGGCCACGCGCTTGCTCACGCCCAGCGGGCCCTTGAACGCGGTGGGCGGATCGTCCGACAGGGACAGGGCTATGGCCAGCTCGCGTGTGATCTCGCCGCCCTCGCGCGCGAGTTCGGCCGCCAGCGCAGGATCTTTCCACATTTCCAGGCCCTTGCCGATGACCTTCTCGCCGGCCACCAGGGCCTTGGCGAAGCCGGCCTTGGTCGGCTGCAGCAGGCGGTCCATCACGCTGCCCTGGTCCTTCTTCAGCCAGACTTTGGCCAGTTCCGCATGCTGCTCCACCGAGGGCGAGGCGTCGGTCAGCGACAGCAGTACCTGGACCAGGGCCAGGCCGTCGGCATAGCAATGGTGTATGCGCGAGATCAGCACGCTGCCGCCGCGGTAATTTTCCACCACATGGAACTGCCACAGCGGCTTGGAATGATCCAGCGGGCTGGAGGCGAGCTGGCTGACCAGGCGCTCCAGCTCCAGCTTGTCCGCCGCGCCGGGCAGCGCGGTGAGGCGCACGTGCCAGTCCAGGTCGAAATCCTTGTCGATCTCCCAGGCCGCCGAGCTGCCGTTGTCCACCGCCTTCTGGCGGAAGCGGCGGAAGGCGAGGAAGCGTTCGCCGATCAGCTTCCTCAGCGCGGCCAGGTCGAGACGGGTCTCGAACATGAGCACGCCGGTAATCATCATCAGATTGGTCGGACTCTCCATGCGCAGCCAGGCCGTGTCGACCTTGGACATCGCATCGCGCTTGCCACGCAACACCTCGAACATCGATTTCTCCCCGCCGCGGTCTGGCCGCGGTCTCCGCGTCGTAGCATCGGCGCAGGCCGGGAAAAAAACAATGCGGATGCCGGCGCCTCCGGCCGGCCGCAAACGGCCGTGCAGCGGCACCGGCCGCCCTGTGCCGGGCGCGCAGCAGTCCGGCGCAGATCCGCGTCAGGCCGCTGGCCCTTGCCTTGGAGCAGCGGCCTGCACCGGCCGCACAGGACGGCCGGCTGCCGCTCCGTCCGCCGCACGGCTGATTCGGGTTGCGCAGACCGCGGCGCCGCGCAGAAGGCCGCGGCGCTAGCCCATGCTCCGCATCGCCTGATACGCCGCCAGCGCTTCTTCGCGCGAGGCGGCCAGATCCACCAGCGGCTGCGGGTAGCCGCTGCGCGCCAGCAGCGCCGGTTCGCGCCAGGGCGAGTGGATGGATTTGAAACCCTGTCCGGCCAGCTCCGGCAGCCAGCGCCGCACATAGGCGCCGTCGGGATCGAAGCGTTCGCCCTGGGTCACCGGATTGAAGATGCGGAAATACGGCGCGGCATCCGCGCCGCTGCCCGCGGTCCACTGCCAGCCCTGGGTGTTGTTGGCGAGGTCGGCATCGACCAAGGTGTCCCAGAACCAGCGCGCGCCGTGCAGCCAGTGCAGGCGCAGGTTCTTGCACAGGAAGCTTGCGACCAGCATGCGCACGCGGTTGTGCATCCAGCCGGTATGCCACAGCTCGCGCAGGCCGGCATCGACGATGGGAATGCCGGTGCGGCCACGCTGCCAGGCCTGCAGCTGCTGCGCATCGGGCTCGCGCCAGGGAAATGCGTCGAACTGCGGATTGAGGTTCTGCAGCGGCGTATGCGGAAAGTGGTACAGCAGATGATGCGAGAAATCGCGCCAGCCCAGTTCGCGAAGGAACGGCTCGGCCGCTTCGCGCCAGGCCGCGCCGGCGTCGCGGCCGGTTTCTTCCAGTTTCCACAAAATCTGCGCCGGCGAGATCTCGCCGAAATGCAGGTGCGGCGACAGCCGCGACGTGCCCGCCTGCGCCGGCCAGTCGCGCTGCTCGCGGTAGCCGCGCAGCGCGCCGGCGCAGAAATCCTCCAGCGCCTCAGCCGCGCCCGCGGCGCCGGGCCGCCAGGATTCGCGCAGCCCGGCATCCCAGGCGATGCGCGGCAACAATGCCAGATCGGCCACGGCGTGGCGCGCGTTCACGCTGCACGGCGTGATCCGCGCCGGCGCCGCCGCGCCCGGCCGCGGCTGCAGTTGCGCGCGCGCGTTGCGCCAGTACGGCGTGAACACGCGGTAAGGCCCGCCCTGGCCGGTGCGTATGTCCCAGGGCTCGACGAACAGGCTGGCGTTGAAGCTGTGCGCGGCGCAGCCGTCCTCGCGCAGGGCCTGCTTGATGCGCGTGTCGCGCGCGATCGCCGCGGGTTCGTACTGGCGGTTCCAGTACACCGCTTCGGCGCCGCTGGTGCGCAGCAGATCGCGCAGTACGGCCAAGCTGTCGCCGCGGGCCAGCTGCAGTTCCACGCCCCGCGCGCGCAGCTGTGCCTGCAGCGCCGTCAGCGAATGGTGCAGCCACCAGCGGCTGGCCGCGCCCGGCTGCCACGGCGCCGCCTCGTCCGGCGCATGGATATAGACCGGCAGCAGGCGCTCGTGCGCGCGCAGGGCAGCCTGCAGCGCAGGGTTGTCGTCCAGGCGCAGGTCGCGGCGGAACCAGAGGATGGCGGTGGTCACGGGCGGGATTCGCGATGGTGGATTGGAGATTCGCGCAAGCGTAGTTTCGCGGCTGCGAACGCGGGATCAAGAAGAAGCCGCGCTGCACCGGACCGCGCGCACCTGCGCAGGGCACATCCGCATCGCCGCGGCCCTCGGAAAACGCGAAACAGGTCGCCCGCTGCACCGGAATCCGCCCGCAGAACGCCAGAATCCGCGCCGTATACTGCCCGCCGCCACCGTCGCCAACGGATGATTTCGATGACCGCAACGGCCACCTCCCCGCGCCGGCGCCTCGCGCTGCTTCTGTTCGCCGCCGTCTTCACCCTCGCCGCCTGCGACCGCTCCGAACCGCGCCTGCCCCAGGCCCAGGGCACGCCGGCCGCGCAGGCCGCGGAAAAACCCGCTGCAGTACACGGTTTCGGCCTGGTCGCGGCCGTGCCGCAGCAGTACCAGGGACAGCTCGCACTGAGCCTGGAATTCAGCCAGCCCCTGGTCGGCGCGCAGGCCTTTGACGAACTCATCACGGTCAAGGACGCCAAGGGTGGCGTGGTCAGCGGCAGCTGGGCGCTGGACGAGGACGGCAAGACCCTGCGCTTTCCGTACGTCCAGGCCAACCAGACCTATACCGTCGCCATCGGCGCCGCGCTGGCGGCGGTGGACGGCAAGAACCTGCCCGAGGCGCTCAGGCGCGATGTGTTCACCGGCCCGCTGGAACCCGCCGTCGGCTTCGCCTCCCAGGGCAGCGTGCTGCCGGCGCGCGACTCGCGCGGGATTCCTGTGGTCTCGGTCAACGTCAAGGAAGTCGATGTCGAATTCCTGCGCGTGCGCGACAAGGAGCTGTCGCGTTTCTTCGCCGGCTACCAGGGCAGCGAGCGCCGCTCCAGCTACGACCTGGACGCCAGCGGCTGGTGGCAGCGCAAGGGCGCGCCGCTGACCAGCATCGCCGATTCGGTCTATGCCAACCGCTTCGTCCTGGGCGGCAAGGAGAACGAGCGCACATTGACCTATCTGCCGATCCAGAACCTGCCGGAACTGGCCGAACCCGGCCTGTATTTCGCCGTGATGAAGCGCGCCGGCACCTTCCAGGGCGAGTGGGAGACCAGCTTCTTCTTCGTCAGCGACATAGGCCTGCACACCCGCGCCTACAAGGAACAGCTGTTCGTGCACACGGCCTCGCTGAAAAGCGGCGCGGCGCTGGCCGGCGTGGAGCTTTCCATCGTCGATGCCAAGGGCGAGAGCGTGCTCAAGGCCGCCACCGATGCCGACGGCAATGCCCTGCTCAACTACCGCCTTGCCGCCGACCAGGTGCTGGTCGCGCGCAGCGGCAAGGATGTGTCGCTGCTGCCGTTCAACCAGCCGGCACTGGATCTGTCGGATTTCGCCGTCGCCGGCCGGCGCCAGGAATGGTTCGACGTGTTCGCCTGGTCCGGCCGCGACCTGTACCGCCCCGGCGAGACCGTGCGCGTAGCGGCCCTGCTGCGCGACGGCGACGGCAAGCCGATACCGCCGCAGCCGGTATTCCTCACCCTCAAGCAGCCCAGCGGCCAGCAATGGAGCCAGACGAAACTGGAGCCGCGCGAGCTGGGCTATCTGGAATGGAGCCAGTCCCTGCCGGCGGATGCGCCGACCGGGCGCTGGCAGGTGGAATTCCGCCTGGATCCCGCGGCCAAGGAAGCCAACCAGGCGCTGAGCCTGCGCATTGAGGAGTTCCTGCCCGAACGGCTCAAGCTCGATCTGCGCAGCAAGCAGGAACGCCTGCGCCCCGGCGACAAGCTCGCGCTCACCGTGCAGGGCGACTACCTCTACGGCGCGCCCGCCGCGGGCAACCGCTTCAGCGCCACCTTGAGCCTCGCCAACGACGCTCACCCGCTGGACAGCCACAAGGATTTCTTCTTCGGCGATCCCACCCTGGAGCTGCCCAAGGACGCGCGCGACGTGGTCGACGCCACGCTCGATGCGGCGGGCAGGCTCGAATCCACGCTCGACGTGCTCGGCGAACTCAAGCCGCAGGCGCCAATTGCCGCGCTGCTCTCGGGCAGCGTGTACGAAAGCGGCGGCCGCAGCGTCACGCGCACCTTGCGCCGTACCGTATGGCCGGCCGATGCACTGGTCGGCGTGCGCCCGCTGTTCGATCCCAGGGACGGCGCGAATGCCAACAGCCGCGTGGGCTTCGAGCTGATCCGCGCCGATGCCAACGGCGAATTGCTCGCGGCCTCCGGCCTCAAGCTCAGCCTGGTGCGGGAAAATCGCGACTACCACTGGACCTACGACAAGGCCAGCGGCTGGCGCTTCGACTACACGCGCAGCTTCGTCACCGTGGAAAGCCGCGATCTCGCCACCACGGCCGGCCAGGCGCTGAAGTTGGACGTGCCCGTGGAATGGGGCAGCTATCGCATCGAAGTGCTGGACCCGGCCACCGGCCTGACCCTGCGCTACCCTTTCACCGCCGGCTGGAGCTGGGACGACGAGAACCGCGGCAAGGAAGCGCGCCCGGACAAGATCAAGCTGGCACTGGACAAGGAACGCTACCGCGCCGGCGACACGCTCAAGGTCACCGTCACCGCGCCCCAGGCCGGCAGCGGCCTGCTGCTGGTGGAAAGCGACAAGCTGCTTTACACCAAGCCGATCGAAGTGAAGGACGCCGCTGTGTTCGAGATTCCGGTCACGCCGGAATGGGAACGCCACGACGTCTATCTCAGTGCCCTGGTGCTGCGCGGCGGCTCGGCCGCGAGCAAGGTCACGCCGGCGCGCGCCGTCGGCGTGGCACATGTACGCATGGACCGGGAAGAGCGCCGCATCGCAGTGGAGCTGACCGCGCCTGCCCAGGCCAAGCCGGATACGCCGCTGCCGGTCGAGGTCAAGGCGCCGGCGCTGGCCGGCAAGACCGCCTATGTCACGGTGTCGGCGGTGGACCTGGGCATACTCAACATCACGCGCTTCGCGCGGCCCGACGCCGCTGCCTGGTTCTTCGGCCAGCGCCGACTGGGCGTGGATGCCTACGATCTCTATGGCCGCCTGATCGAAAGCTTCGACGGCGCCCTGGCCAGGCTGCGCTGGGGCGGCGACATGGCGCCGGTGGCGCTGCCGCAGTCGCGCCGGCCCACGGCCAAGGTGCAGACCGTGGACCTGTTCTCCGGCGCGGTGAAGCTGGATGCCCAGGGCCATGCGCGCCTTGAATTGCCCGTACCGGATTTCAACGGCAGCCTGCGCGTCAGCGGCCTGGTCTTCGGCGAGGACCGCTACGGCGGCGCCGAAACCGAAACCGTGGTGCGCGCGCCGCTGGTGGCCGAAGTATCCACGCCGCGCGTACTCGCCCCCGGCGACACGGCCAGCCTCACCCTGGACGTGAGCAACTTCTCCGGCAGCGAACGCGAACTGCGCCTGCGCCTGGAAGCCGATGCGCCGCTGCGCATCGCCGAGGCCCAGCGCACGCAGAAGCTGGCCGACGGCGAGAAGCGCACCCTGCAGTTCCAGCTCAGCGCCGACGAAGGCATGGGCGTGGGCCGCTTCCGCCTGCAGGTCGAAGCCGGCGACATCGCGCTGCAGCGCCGCTACGAGATCGCCGTGCGGCCGGCCTGGCCGGCGGTGCTGCGCTCCAGCCCGCAGGTGTTGCCGCCCGGCGCCGGCCTGGGCCTGGGCACGGGCGCAATGGAAGGGCTGATTGCGGATTCGGTCAACGCCAGCCTCAGCGTCAGCGCGCTGCCGCCGCTGCCCTTCGCCAGTTCGCTGCGCGGCCTGCTGGGCTATCCCTACGGCTGCGTGGAACAGGTCGCCAGCCGCGGCTACGGCGTATTGCTGCTGGATGCGGACAATGCGCGCAATCTCGGCATCACGCCGCTGGACGAGGCGCAGCGCCAGCGCCTGATCGGCGAAGCGCTGAGCCGCATTTCATCGCTGCAGGTGCCATCCGGGCATTTCTCCACCTGGAGCGGCGAAGGTTCGGCCGACACCTTCCTCACACCCTACCTCACCGAATTCCTGCTCGACGCGCAGGAAGCCGGCTTCGCCGTGCCGGATAACGTGCTGCAGAAGGCGCTGAAACGGCTCAGCGACGATCTGCTCTCCGGCGGCCATTACTACTACAGCTACGACCAGGCCGATCACCTGCGCTTCGCCGACCAGGCCTGGTCGGCCTACGTGCTCGCCCGCGTGCAGCGCGCGCCGCTGGGCACCCTGCGCACGCTGTACGACACCGAACGCAGCAAGTCGCTGACCGCCCTGCCCCTGTTCCACCTCGGCCTGGCGCTGAGCCTGCAGGGTGATGCCGCCCGCGGCGACAAGGCCCTGGCCGAGGCCTTTGCGCACCAGGACCAGCGTCCGCAGTGGCTGGGCGACTATGGCTCGGAACTGCGCGACGCCGCGCTGATGGTCGCGCTCAGCCACCAGTTCAAGCGCGCCAGGCCCGAGTTCGACGAGCGCGTGATCGCACTGGGCCGCGAACTGGCCGCACGCCGCCGCGACAACGGCCTGCGCTGGCTCAGCACCCAGGAACAGAGCGCGATCGCACGCCTGGGCAAGCAGCTGGTGCGCGACGGCGCGGCCAAGGTCGGCGGCAGCGTCAGCCTCGGCGGCACGACCACGGCGCTAGAACCCGCCGTGATCTGGAGCCGCAGCTTCGACGCCGCCGCGCTGCGCGCCGGCGTGCGCGTGACACCCAATGCCGGCGCGCCGCTGTACGTAAGCGAAGACGTCGCCGGCGTGCCGCGCACGCCGCCGCCGGCGGACGAACGCCACGTCGCGATCAAGCGCCAGTGGTATGCACTGGATGGCACACCCTGGGAAGGCGGCGCACTCAAGGAAGGCCAGGGCCTGATCGTCGGCATCAGCCTGCAGGCCAAGGAGGAAATGCGCGACGCGCTGCTGACCGATCTGCTGCCCGGCGGGCTGGAGATCGAGAACTTCAATCTCACCGATGCCAGGCAGTGGGCTGATATCGTCATCGACGGCGTGAACCTGAGCGAACGCAGCTACGCCGCCGAACTGCGCCACGAGGAATTCCGCGACGACCGCTACGTGGCCGCGCTGCACCTGCGCAAGGGCCAGACCGCGCACGTGTTCTATCTGCTGCGCGCGGTCTCGCCGGGCGACTACCGCGTGCCGCCGACCACGGTGGAGGACATGTACCGGCCCGAGATCCGCGGCATAGGCAAGGCCACGCCGGAGCGGGTGACGGTGGTGGCGCCACAGTGAGCCGCGGGCGCAGGCAGGGCCACGGCGGTGCTGCCGCGGCCTTGCCGCGCGGCGGCGCAGTGCCCCGCCACCGCGCGCCGGCGGGAGGTACGCCGGGGTTCGCGTGTTGAAAATTCCCGAATTTCTGCAACGGCGGCGCGGCCGCTGGCTGCGCCGGCTGGGCATTGCCACGCTGCTGCTGTTGTGCACCGCGCTGCTGCTGGACCGCCTGTTCCCACTGCCCCTGCCCGATCCGGACGCCGGCAGCACCGTGGTGCTCGCCCGCGACAGCACGCCGCTGCGCGCCTTCGCCGATGCCGGCGGCATCTGGCGCTATCCAGTGCGGCTGGACCAGGTTTCGCCGCTGTATCTGGACGCGCTGCTGACCTACGAGGACCGCTGGTTCTACCGCCATCCCGGCGTGAATCCGCTGGCCCTGGCGCGCGCGGCGGGACAGCTGCTGCGCCACGGCCGCGCCGTGTCCGGCGGCTCCACCCTGACCATGCAGGTCGCGCGCATCCTGGAACCGCAGTCGCGCAGCGCCCTGGGCAAGCTGCGCCAGCTGCTGCGCGCGCTGCAGCTGGAATGGCATCTGAGCAAGGACGAGATCCTCGCCCTGTATCTCAACCACGCGCCCTTCGGCGGCACCATCCAGGGCGTGGAGGCGGCGTCCTGGGCCTATCTGGGCAAGCCGGCCCGGCGCCTGAGCCATGCGGAAGCCGCCCTGCTCGCCGTGCTGCCGCAGGCGCCCAGCCGCCTGCGGCCGGACCGCCACGCCGCGCTGGCCCAGCGCTACCGCGACAAGCTGCTCGCGCGCATGCAGTCCCTGGAGCGCTGGGACGCGGCCACGGTCAGCGATGCACAGCGCGAGAGCGTGATTGCGCGCACGCTGGAGCCGCCGCTGCACGCCGCGCTGCTGGCCGAACGCCTGCGCGCCGCGGCGCCGCGCGAGCGCAGCATCCGCAGCAGCATCGACCGCGAACTGCAGGCGGCGCTGGAGGCGCGCGTCGCCAATTATCTGGCGCGCCTGCCGGAGCGCACCTCGGCAGCCCTGCTGCTTGTGGACAATTCCACATTGCAAGTCCTGGCCTATGTCGGCTCCGGCGCCTTCGGCGATGCGCAGCGCCTGGGCCATGTGGACATGGTGCGTGCGCCGCGCTCGCCGGGCTCCACCTTGAAGCCGTTCCTGTACGGGCTGGCCCTGGACGACGGCCTGATTCATTCGGAAAGCCTGCTGGTCGATGCGCCGCAATCCTTCGGCGACTACCGGCCGGGCAATTTCGACCTGGCCTTCAACGGGCCGGTAGGCGCGGCCGAGGCGCTGCGCCTGTCGCTGAACGTGCCGGCAGTGGATCTGCTCGATCGCGTCGGCCCCGCGCGCTTTGCCGCGCGCCTGGCCAATGCCGGCCTGCAACTGCAATGGCCGCGCGGCGCCGGGCCCAATCTGTCGCTGATCCTGGGCGGCACCGGCGCACGGCTGGAGGATCTGGTCGGCGCCTATGCTGCCCTCAACCGCGGCGGCCTCGCCGGCGCGGTGCGGCTGCGGCCGGAGCAGCCGCTGGCCGAGCGCCGCCTGCTCAGCGCCGGCGCAGCCTGGATCGTGCGCAGCATGCTGGAAGCCAATCCACGTCCGGGCCAGCAGCGCGATACCTTCGATCCGGGCCGCAGCGCGCGCCTGGCCTGGAAGACCGGCACCTCGTACGGCTTCCGTGATGCCTGGGCCCTGGGCACGACGCGGCGCTACACCCTGGGCGTCTGGGTAGGCCGCCCCGACGGCACGCCGGTGCCCGGCCAGTACGGTGCGATCACCGCCCTGCCGTTGCTGTTCCAGGCCGTGGACAGCCTGCCGCGCTCGCCCCAGGACAGCAGCGGCGCGGCACCACCCGCCAGTGTTTCCACGCGGGAAATCTGCTGGCCGCTGGGCGATGCCTACGATGCGCAGCAGCCGCAGCTGTGCCAGGAAAAACGCGAGGCCTGGGTACTCGACGGCAACTTGCCGCCGACCTTGCCCGAGCGCGAGGCCGGCCGATGGGGCAGCGCGCTGCTGCGCCTGCGCGTGGATGCGCAGGGCCGCCGCCTCAGCGCCGGCTGCCAGGCCGCGGACGAACGCGAACACTGGGTGGCGCGCTGGCCGGCCCTGGCCCAGCCCTGGCTCAGCGGCGCGCAGCGCAAGGCCGCGCAACTGCCGCCGCTGCGTCCAGGCTGTGCCGACGATGGTCTCGACGCAGCTGCCAGCCTGCGCATCGCCGGCGCCGCGCCGGGCAGCACCCTGCTGCGCGCGCCCGGCAGCACGCGCGCGCCGCATCTGTCATTGCGCGCGCTCGGCGCCCAGGGCGCGGTGCAATGGCTGGTCAACGGCCGCCTGATCGCGGCGCTGGATGCGGCCAGGCCCTTCGAGCACGACTTCGAGCAACCCGGCCCGCAGGCCATCACGGCGATGACGGCCGCGGGCAGTTTCGCGCGGCTGGAAGTGCAGGTGCTGCCGTAGCGGCGGCGCCTGGCGGAATCGCCGCGGCGTTTTCATATGGCCGGTGCCAGCGGGTCGCTGCTCGGCCGTCAAGACCGCGACCGGCGCAGGCCGGCGATCGGCCACGGTGAAATTATCGCGACTATTTCAATCTGGCCGGCGCGGCCTGGGCTCGGCCAGCACCATGACCGGCGGGGCCGGCTCGCCCGCGGCCGGCGTGGAGGCACAGGCACCGCAACTGCTGCAGCCGCCCGAACTGGCGCAGGCCGCGCCCACGCTGGCCGGGATACGCCGCCGCAGCAGCGCGCCGGCGCGGCGCAGCAGGGCCGGCGCGCGGCGGTGTTCCAGCGCATCCGCCCCCAGCGCCAGCCCGCGGCCCCACACGGAAGGCAGGTATTTGCGCAGCACGCTGAGCGCACTCGCGGCGACGATGATCCCGATGATCAGGTACTGCCACCACAGCGAATCCGGCGCGGCTGCGTTCATGTCAGTGCCCGCGTCACCTGGTAGGTGATGAACGAGGCCACGTAGGCCAGGCTGAACAGATAGCCCGCGGCGATGGCGACATTGCGCCAGGAGTTCGTCTCGCGCCGGATCACCGCCAGGGTGGACAGGCACTGCGGCGCGAAGATGAACCACACCAGCAGCGACAGCGCCGTGGCCAGCGGCCACTGCCCGGCGATCAGCGGGCCCAGTTCGGCGGCGATGGTCTCGTCCGAGCCCGACAGCGCGTACACCGTGCCCAGCGCCGACACCGCCACCTCGCGCGCGGCCAGGCCCGGCACCAGGGCAATGCTGATCTGCCAGTTGAAGCCGATCGGCGCGAAGATGTATTCCAGCCCGCGCCCCAGGCGGCCGGCGAAACTGTAATCGATGGCCGGGCCGACCGCGCCTTCCGGCGGCGCCGGATAGCTGGACAGGAACCACAGCAGCACGGTCAGCGCCAGGATGATGCCGCCGACGCGGCGCAGGAAGATCCATGCGCGCTCCCACAGGCCGATCAGCAGGTCGCGCGGATGCGGCACACGGTAGGACGGCAGTTCCAACAGCAGCACGTGCTCGCTGCGGTCGCGATACAGGCGCTTGGTGACGAAGGCCACCACCAGCGCGCTGACGATGCCGGCGATATACAGGCCGAACAACACGATGCCTTGCAGGTTGAACACGCCGGCCACGGTCTGCTCGGGAATGAAGGCGGCGATCAGCAAGGTGTATACCGGCAGGCGCGCCGAACAGGTCATCAGCGGCGCGACCATGATCGTGGTCAGGCGGTCGCGCGGATCCTGGATGCTGCGCGTGGCCATGATGCCGGGAATGGCGCAGGCGAAGCTCGACAGCAGCGGGATGAAGGAACGGCCGCTGAGGCCGGCCTTGAACATCAGGCGGTCGAGCAGGAATGCGGCGCGGGGCAGATAGCCGGATTCCTCCAGCGCCAGGATGAACAGGAACAGGATCAGGATTTGCGGCAGGAATACCAGCACGCTGCCCAGGCCGGCGAACAGGCCGTCGCTGAGCAGGCTGCGCAGCGGTCCCTGCGGCAACGATTGCACGCTCCACTCGCCCAGCGCCTTGATGCCGCCTTCTATGCCCTCCATCAGCGGCTCCGCCCAGGAGAACACGCTCTGGAAGATCAGGAACATCAGCGCCGCGAGCAGCACCAGACCCCAGACCGGATGCAGCGCGACGCGGTCGATGGCGTCGTCGGTCGCCGCCGTGCTGCTGGGCATGCTCACGCAGAGCGTGAGCAGGCGGCGCACCTCGACATGCAGGTCCTCCGGCGCCGGCAGCGCGGACGGCGCCACCGCGCGGTCCAGGCGCTCGACCAGGGCCTGGGCGCCGGCGCGGCGGACCGCGACCGTCTCCACCACCGGCAGGCCCAGTTCGCGCTCCAGCGCGGCAATGTCGATGCGGATGCCGCGCCGGGCAGCCGCGTCCATCATGTTCAGCGCCAGCACCACCGGCAGGCCCAGCGCGCGCACTTCCAGCACGAAGCGCAGGTGCAGGCGCAGGTTGGTGGCGTCGGCGACGCAGACCAGCAGGTCGGGACGGCGCTCGCCCGCGGCAATGCCCAGGCAGACATCGCGCGTGATCGCCTCGTCCGGACTGGCCGCATCGAGACTGTAGGCGCCCGGCAGGTCGAGCAGATCGACCGTGCGGCCCGAAGGCGCGGTATAGCGGCCCTGCTTGCGCTCCACCGTCACGCCGGCGTAGTTGGCCACTTTCTGCCGGCTGCCGGTGAGCTGGTTGAACAGCGCGGTCTTGCCGCAGTTGGGGTTGCCGACCAGGGCGATGCGCAGGGCGGATTCCAGCGTACTCATGCGGTCTCTCCGGCCGGCTGCAGGCGTACCCGTGCCGCTTCGCTGCGGCGCAGGGCGAAACGGGTGAATCCAATCTGGACCAGGATGGGATCGCCGCCTACCGGCCCCTGCGCGACCAGCTTGATGGTCTCGCCCCGGACGAAGCCCAGGTCGCGCAGGCGGCGGGCGATAGGATCGGCATTGCCCATGTTCTCGACCTCGTGCACCACGGCCGTGTTGCCAGGAACCAGTTCGGAAAGTCGCACAGGTAGATACGCACTGAATAAGAATGGTTCGCGATTATATGCAGAATCGGCGGCAGGCGGCCTCTAGACCTAAGACACGGTGCAGTTCCGGCGCCGAGCCGGCGGCGCAGGCCGCGCGGCGGCGGCCGGCCCGGGCCACACGGTGCCGGCATGGCTTGTCCAGACATGCGCCTCGGCCCGCCCCGCCCGGCCCCGTTATCATGCAGGTTTGCCGGAGCCCGCCCATGACCGCGTCCGTAGTCCTGCAAGTCCGTGCCTCTGTCGCCGAGATCCGCCTGTCCCGCCCCGGCGTGCACAACGCCTTCGACAACCAGCTGATCGCCGAGCTGGCCGCCGCGCTGGACCGGGCCGAAGCGGACCCGGCCGTGCGCGCCGTGGTGCTGACCGGCGAAGGCGCCTCGTTCTCCGCCGGCGCCGACCTGAACTGGATGCGCTCCATGGCCAAGGCCAGCGAGGCAGATAACCGCGCCGACTCGATCAAGCTGGCCAGCCTGATGCGCCGGCTGAATTTCCTGTCCAAGCCCACCCTGGCCCGGGTCAACGGCGCGGCCTACGGCGGCGGCGTGGGCCTGATCGCCTGCTGCGACATCGCCATCGGCGTGGAGGGGGCCAAGTTCTCCCTGTCCGAGGTGAAGCTGGGCCTGGTGCCGGCGGTGATCTCGCCGTATGTGATCGCGGCGATCGGCGCGCGCCAGGCGCGCCGCCTGTTCGTCACCGGCGAAGTGTTCGACAGCGCCGAGGCGCACCGCATCGGCCTGCTGCACGAGACCATCGCCGCCGATCAGCTCGACGCCGCGGTGGAGCGCAGCCTGCACTGGCTGGGCAAGGGCGGCCCGCAGGCCCAGGCCGAGGCCAAGCGCCTGGCCCTGGCCATGTCCGGCATGACCGAGGCCGCGCAGCAGAATATCGATGGGGAAAATGCCGCTCTGATCGCGCGCCTGCGCGTCTCGCCCGAAGGCCAGCACGGCCTGGGCGCCTTCCTGGACAAGCGCGCGCCGGACTGGGCCCGCGAGGCACAGGGCTGATTCCCGCAGCCGGCACACCCGTATTTCATCCCGCCCGGCGGCCGCTAGCTGTCCCGGCCGCCCACCGCAGCAAGGAGGAGCACCGATGATCGACCACCTCGGCTTCAGCGTGAGCGACTACGCGCGCAGCCTGGCCTTCTACAAGGCCGTGCTCGCGCCGCTGGGCTACGGCCTGGTGATGGAAGTGACGCCGGAGATGACCGGCAAGGATGCCCGCCACGCCGGCTTCGGCAAGGGCAAGCCGGATTTCTGGATAGGCACCGGCGCCGAAGCCACCCGCAACGGCCTGCACGTGGCGCTGCAGGCGCCCGACCGCGCGGCGGTGGATGCGTTCTACCAGGCCGCCCTCGCCGCCGGCGCGCGCGACAACGGTCCGCCCGGCCTGCGCAGCCACTATCATCCGGACTACTACGGCGCCTTCGTCATCGACCCTGACGGCCACAATATCGAAGCCGTCTGCCACGCGCCCGGGTAAGGCCGCGGCCAAGGCGCAGCACCGACTGAATTCCAGATGCGCGCAGACCTCGCCACGGCCAGGCCGCGCGCAGCGAACCCACCGACCGGGAAGGCGAACGATGCAAGGACTGTTTTCCAAGGTACTGATAGCCAACCGCGGCGAGATCGCCTGCCGCGTGATCCGCACCTGCCGCCGCCTGGGCATCGCGACCGTCGCGGTGTATTCCGAGGCCGATGCCACCGCCCAGCACGTGCGCCTGGCCGATGAAGCCTGGCCCATCGGCGGCTCGCGCCCGGCCGATTCCTACCTGCGCGGCGATGTCATCCTGGACGTGGCGAAAAAAAGCGGCGCCCAGGCCATCCATCCCGGTTACGGCTTCCTGTCGGAAAACGCCGATTTCGCCGACGCGGTCGAGGCCGCCGGCCTGGTCTTCATCGGCCCCGCCGCGGCCTCCATGCGCAAGATGGGCTCCAAGGCCGGCGCCAAGATCCTGATGCAGGAACACAAGGTGCCGGTGGTGCCGGGCTATACCGGCGAGGACCAGGATCCGGCCCTGCTCGCGCGCGAGGCCGAGCGCATCGGTTTCCCGCTGATGATCAAGGCCGCCCACGGCGGCGGCGGCAAGGGCATGCGCATCGTGCGCAGCAGCGGGGAATTTGCCGCCAATCTCGAATCCTGCCAGCGCGAGGCGCGCAACGCCTTCGGCCGCGACCGCGTGCTGCTGGAACGCTACGTGGAGAAGCCGCGCCATATCGAATTCCAGGTATTCGGCGACCGCCACGGCAATATCGTGCATCTGAACGAGCGCGAGTGCTCGGCCCAGCGCCGCTACCAGAAAGTGCTGGAGGAAGCACCCTCGCCCTTCGTCAGCACCGAGCTGCGCGCACGCATGGGCGAGGCCGCCGTGGCCGCGGCCCGCGCCATCGACTACAGCAATGCCGGCACGGTGGAATTCATCGTGGGACAGGGCGGCGATTTCTACTTCATGGAAATCAACACCCGCCTGCAGGTGGAGCATCCGGTCACCGAGCTGACGCTGAACCTCGACCTGGTCGAACTGCAGCTGCGCGTCGCCGCGGGCGAAGCCCTGCCCGCTTCGCTGGTGCGCAACAAGTCCGTGCCCGCCGACGGCCATGCGATCGAACTGCGCCTGTACGCCGAGGATCCGGCGCAGAACTTCCTGCCCGGCTCGGGCAAGCTGACCACGCTGCGCCTGCCGGAACCCTCGCGCCATGTGCGCATCGACGGCGGCGTGGTGGAAGGCGATGTGGTGTCGATCTTCTACGACCCGATGATCGCCAAGCTCATCGTCTGGGACACCACGCGCGAAGCCGCGCTGCAGCGTATGCGCGAAGCCTTGGCTGCGACCGAGATCGTCGGTCCCAAGTCCAATGTGGAATTCCTCGAACGCCTGGTGCGCCATCCGGCCGTGACCGGTGCCAGCATCGACACCGGCTATCTCGACCGGCACCTGGACGAATTCCTGCCCGCCGCCGCGGAAGCGCCGGCGCACCTGCTCGCCGCGGCGGCCTGCGCCGTGCTGCTGGACCAGGAAAGCGCCGCGCCGGCCCTGGCCGCGACCGGCAGCGATCCCTACTCGCCCTGGGCCAGCGCCGACGGCTGGCGCCTGGGCCATCCGGGCAAGCGCGTCGTGGCGCTGCTGCACGCCGGCGAGCGCCTGGAGCTGGCCGCCCACGGCAGCGCCGGCGACTACAGCCTGGACTGGAAGGGCGGCCACGCCCAGGTGCGCAACGCGCGCCTGGACGGCGGCTGGCTCAGTGCCGAGATCGACGGCACCGTGCGCCGCCTGCGCGCTGCGGTGGACGGCGGCCACGTGCTGCTGCACGACGGCAATGCCCGCCACAGCTTTGAACGCGCCGCCGCCTTCGCCTACAGCGCGAGCAAGAGCGGCGGCGGCGACCGCGTGGTCGCGCCCATGCCCGGCCGCATCGTGCTGACCCGCGTGAACGCCGGCGACAGCGTCTCCGAAGGCCAGGAGCTGGCCATCATGGAAGCCATGAAGATGGAACTCACCCTGCGCGCGCCGCGCGCCGGCGTGATCGCCGCGGTGCAGGTGCAGCCGGGCGAATTCGTCGAAGCCGACGCCGTACTGATCCGCCTGGAGCAGAACTGATGCGCACCGCCCGCCTGCTGTTCGCCGCCCTGGCCACGCTGGCCCTGGCCGGCTGCAACGAAACCCGCTTTGAATCGCCGCTGGGCGACAACATCGAAACCTGCGACGTGGCCTGGAAAGGCCTGTGGGTGCCCGACGAGGAACGCAAGGACGAAGCCGCCGACGCCGCCTTCTTCGTCGACCACGAATGCCGTTTCCACGTACTGGACCAACCCGAGCGCGGCGCACCGTTCAAGCAGGTGCATATTCCGGTGAACTTCGTGCACGACGGCGGCAACCACTACGTCGTCGTCTCCGATGCCCAGCTCAAGGGACTGGTCAAGCTGGACCCGCCCTACGGCGTGGCACCTGCGCCCGAGAAATCCTTCTTCTTCGCCCGCTACCGCCTGCGCGGCGACCAGCTGGAACTGTTCGAGGTGGACAGCGAGCGCGTCGCCAGGCTGATCCTGGATGCGAAGATCGAAGGCACCATCAGCAAGACTGCCACTGAGCTGCATGTCTATGTGCGCGGCAACCGCCAGCAGATGCTGGAAATCGTGCGCAACAACGCCATATTCAGCAGCAAGCCGATGAAGCTGCGCCGCAGCGAGCAGTCGGTGGAAAGCCTGGAGAAAGACCTGATCCAGGCTCAGCGCAAGGAACAGCCATGACTACGCCGCAACAGGTGCGCATCGTCGAAGTCGGCCCGCGCGACGGGCTACAGAACGAGAAGGCCATCATTCCCACCGCGGTCAAGATCGAACTGATCGACCGCCTGGGCGAAACCGGCCTGCGCAGCATCGAAGCGACCAGCTTCGTCAGCCCGAAATGGATCCCGCAGCTGGCCGACGCCGCCGAAGTATTCACCGGCATCGCCCGCCGCGCCGGCGTGAGCTATCCGGTGCTGGTGCCCAATGTGCAGGGCTACGAGCGCGCCCGTGCCGTCGGCGCGGAAGAAGTCGCCGTGTTCGCGGCCGCGTCGGAAGCTTTCAGCAAGGCCAATATCAACGCCAGCATCGAAGAATCCATCACCCGCTTCGAGCCGGTGCTGGAACGCGCCCGCGCCGATGGCGTGAAGGTGCGCGGCTATGTGTCCACGGTGCTGGGCTGTCCCTACCAGGGCGACGTACCGCTGGCCGACGTGGTCCGCGTCGCCACCCGCCTGCACCGCGCCGGCTGCTACGAGATCTCCCTGGGCGACACCATAGGCATAGGTACGCCGCTCAAGGCGAAGGCCATGCTGGCCGCCGTCGCGGCCGAAGTCCCCATGAGCGCACTCGCGATCCATTTCCACGACACCCGCGGCCAGGCCCTGGCCAATATCCTGGCCTGCCTGGACCTGGGCGTGGCCGTGATCGACGCCGCCGTCTCCGGCACCGGCGGCTGCCCCTACGCCAAGGGCGCCAGCGGCAACGTGGCCAGCGAGGACGTGGTCTTCATGCTCGAAGGCATGGGCATAGCCACCGGCATCGACCTGCCGAAACTGATCGCGACCGGGCAATGGCTGGCCGCGCAGCTGGGCCGCGAGACCGGCAGCAAGGTGGGCAAGGCGGCGGCTTGAAGCGGAGTTGCCGAAATGCGCGGGCGGGTGGAGTTGGCGAAATTCTGGCGAAGCTGGTGATGTTGACGAACTGAAGGCTGTGGGACTGTGGGCTGAAGCGGAGCCTGCTTTTGCTTTCCTGCTCCTGCTCCTGCTTTCCGGCTCCAACATCCGCCAGCCTCTCCGGCAAACAGCGCAAAACTCCCTCTCCCCCAAGCGCGCTTGGGGGAGAGGGCTTTGAGCCCCACAGCTCAAGACTCCGCCAACGCCTTCAACGCCTCCGCCTGCTGCAACAGCGTCGCCCGCAGCGGTGCCGGCAGTTCGGCCAGGGTCACGTTCTCATAGCGGCCATCCTCGCCACGCCGGGTGGGATGCAGGCCCTCCACCGTGACCTCCTCGTCCACGTCGAAGAACACCGAGATGCCGCTGTGGTTCAGCGTCACCTGCCAGTCGTCGTTCGCCTGCCAGTAGTGTTCGTTGATCATGGCGCCGTCCTCGCCCGGTCCTTTCAGATAGCCCCATTTCTCCACCAGGCTGCCGAAGCGCGCGCGGTTCATGCGGTAGCCGTCGGCCCGGCGCACCAGGCTGTCCTGCAGTTCATCGGCGCTGGCGCTGTAGACCGGAATATCGAATTGGGCGAACGGCGAGATCAGCTCGTAATCGGCAAACTGCGCGCGCCAGGCTTCCAGTTCCTGCCCTGGGATCTGCAGCGGATGCGCCACCGCAATGCGCAGGCCGCCGGCGATCGTGCACGGTGAGTCATTCGCATCGACCAGCTCGCCGCCGGCACTGGGACGCAGGCGCTGCAGCGATCCGCCCTGCTCGTCCAACACCGACCAGACCACGGACTGGGCCAGGGCACTGAGCAGCGGATGTGCGACGAACAGGCTGCGCCATTGGACCGCGTCCCAGCTCTTGCCGGTCTGCAGCGCGCGCAGCAGGCGCTGCGACTGCTGCTTGAACAGCGGCTTGAGATTCTTGGCCAGCATCTTGAGCTGGTTTTCCGCCACGCCGCGCAGGTCCTTGTCATCGCCGGGCCTGGCCCGCGGCAGCGACTTGCCGCGTTTGCCGGCGGCATCGACGACGACGATGCCGAAATCGCCGCGCAGCTGGGCGCGGCAGACCTGCGAGCCCAGGTTCAGCTTGAGGCCGTCCGTCTCGAAACCGAAATCCGGCACCAGCTGTTCCAGGTATTCCGCCAGCGCCAGTCCTTCGCGCGCGGCCACTGCGCTCAGCGCCTCGCGCGCGTTGTGCTGGATGGATTCGGAGAACTTGCGGCTTTCCCACATCTCGCGCACCTGGGCAATGCCGTAGATGCCGGGCACGCGGCACAGCAGATGCATCACCGCGCTGGCCTTCTGCTTGCGCGTCTTCATCCAGGCCTTGGCCGCGCGCACCAGATCGTTGGCGACGCGCTCGTCGCCATAGACCGCCAGCGGCAGCAGCAACCAGCCGAACTTGTCCGCGCCATTCTCGGCAATCCACACCTTCACGCCGTAGGCGGCGAAATCCGTGCGCCGCGCCGGCGGCAGCTGGTCGAGGATCTGGCGCGCGCGCCGCGGCAGTTCCTCGCCCGCGTTGATCAGCACCTGCAGCAGGCAGCGGCCCAGGGCCTCGCCCAGCGGTGCAAGCAGTTTCGCTGTTTCCTCGGTCCAGGCTTTCTGCGCCGCGGCAGTGATCTTCTGCTTGGCCGCCAGCGCCTGCATCTGCTCAAGACTGGCGCCGGCCCAGGGATCCAGCTCCTGCAGCGAATGCCCATTGCGCTGCAGCAGGTCCAGGCTCAGGCCGCGGCTGTAATCATCATGCGCCTTGTCGTGGATGGCCGCCGCCACCCAGCCGGGCGCCGCGGGATCGCTGTTCAGTGCAAGGCCGGTCAACAGCAGCAGACGCGCCGTGCGGTCCTGCACATCCAGCAGCCCGCCCTGCTGCAGCGCCGCCAGCGGCGTGCGCGCGATCAGGTCGACCAGCACCGGGCTGGACAACTTGCCCGCCGCGCTCATCAGTTCCGCCACGCTGGCGCCGCAGGCGGCAACGGCCGCCGCATCCATCAGCGGCACCAGCTTGAGGCGGTGCTTTTCCGTCAGCGCCGCATAGCTCTGCGGATGCATCGCCAGCGCTGCGCGCACCGGCGCCGGATCCAGCCCCTGCGGCATACCGCTGAACCAGCGCGCGCGGCACAGATAAGCCGCGCTGACGCTGGCGACCAGCTCATGCAGTGGCGACTGGGCATCGCGCAGGCTGGCATTGAAAGGCCGCGCCTCGACCTCGTCGTTGGCGATCAGGGCGTGGAAGATCGCCGGATCCTGCCGATACAGGTGTTCGCACAGCGCCAGCACGGCAGCGCGCGCTTCGCGTGCCTCGTCGTCGGCCAGCGCGCGCAGGCACTGGTCGACGACGCGGCGGCGCGAATCCGGCTGCCGTGCCGCCTGGAACAGCGCTTCCCAGCGCGCCATGCTGTCGGACGCGGCGGAGTACGAATCCACCGTATGCTCGATCAGCAGATCCGCATGCGCCGGCCCCAGCGCCAGCAGCGCCGACCAGTACGGCTCGTGCGGCCAACCCGGCCGCTCATCGTCCAGCGCCCGCAGCACCAGCTGCGAGGCCGCCTGCGCCGCGACGTTTTTCCTGCCGCTGTCGATGTAGCGCACCAGATCGGCGCAGTCCTCCACCATCCGCGCCACCGCCCAGGGCAGGTCGCGCTTGCGCGCCAGCACTTCGCTGTCGATCAGCGCCCGCAGGGCGGCGGCATCGCAATGCCCGGCCACGCGGGTCAGTGCATCCTCGAAATCCCGCTCGGTCAGTTCGGACAGCACGCTGCGATACCAGGCCAGCGCCGCGGGCGTTTCCAGCCGCGCGTCGCTGAATTTCTTCGCCCGTTTCCACAACAGCTGGTCCAGCTGCAGCAGCCGCTCCGGATGGCGCTGGCCAAATTCGCGCGTGCGCGGCATCCAGCTCAGCATCTCGTCGCAGCAGCCGTCGAGGAAGGCCTGCCAGCGCTGCGGCGAGGTAGTTAGTTCGTCCAGCAGGCCGGTATGCCGGAAGATGCGATAACTGTGCGTATGCGCGGCACAGGCGGCGCGCAGGGCCGCGCTGTCGGCAGCAGCGCGGGTCAGCGGCCGCAGCAGCAGCGCGATGACGTCGATCTCGCCGGCGCTTTCGCACAGCAGTTCCGGCACCTCCAGTTCGTGCGAGCGGGTCAGCTCGGACAACAGCTCGAACGCCCAGTCGCCATCGACCGTATCGCGCCACAGCAGCTGCTCGCGCAACAGCAGGCCGGCCAACTGCGCATGCACCAGCGGACGCAGCAGGTTCTCGCTGCGGTAGTCGCCGCTGTTCCACTGCTCCGGCGCCAGCCGCGCCAGCACCTCGGCCACGACGGCCGGATCTGCGCCGACCGCCCGGTACGCGGCGGCCAGCGGCGCCCAGTCCCCGCGCCCCTGCACCAGCGCCTGCACCCAGTCGCGCACGGCTGCGGCGCCCACCGCATGCCATTCCTGCGGCCGCCGCCGCGGCACGCTCTCGGTCTGGCCGGGAGAAAACAGCTGCATCAGCTCCGCCGCCCCCAGGAACGGCGCCAGCAGCAGCACGCAGCGTTCGCCGATCTGCGGCCACAGCGCGAGCGGCTGGTCCTGCAGCATCCACGGCTGCAGCGCCGCGCACAGGGAACGGCCGCGCCAGCCGCTCTCGCGCTCGTCCAGGCGCGTATGCGCAGCCAGCTCGCGGCGCCATTCCGGCGCCAGCGGCGCGCCCTGCCAGTAGGCCGCCACGGCGGCGAAATCCAGCGCCTGGCCGATGCCGAACAGGCCGTAGGCCTGCTGCAACGCCGCCAGGAAGCCGGCCTCGCTGCGGCCCTGGGAAGTCAGTTCTCCAATCGCCTCGTCACGTAGATCCTGCACAACTCATCCCCTGTCTTGTCGTCTGTGCGCATCGCCGGTCCGGGTGCCAGGCCGGCCGGCGGAGCGCAAGCATACGCAAGCGTCCCGCCGGCGTACCGGCCGATTTGTCAACCGCGCGCGGCGGCGCGCGGCGCTGCTACCATCGGTGCGTCCACAGCCGCCCCGGATCCGCCGTGCCCGCCCGCCTCTCTCCCGATCAATCCCGCGGCCATCTGGTCGCCATCGGCGTCTTCGCCGGCCTGGACACCGAGCAGCGCCTGACCCGCCGCCTGCTGTCCATCTGTCCACAACGCGCACAAATTCTTTTCCTCATCGCCGGCGAGCTGGACCTGCGCCCGCTGGACGAGATCGAGACCGCCCTGCTCGCCAGCGGTGCCGGCGGCGTGCGCCGCGTTCTGCTGGCCGCCCGCGCCGACGCCGAGCGCAGCGAAACCCTGGGCGCGGTGGAAAACGCCGACCTGGTCGTGCTGGCCACCATCCATCCGCTCAAGCTCACCACCCTGGTCGGCGGCACCAGCCTGGCCAAGCTGCTGCGGCGCCGGAACGCCGACGGCACGCCCATCGCCGGCCTCGGCGCCGGCGCGGCAGTGCTGGCCGAGCACATGCTGGCCTCCGGCGAATCCGGCATCACGCCGCGCCTGGGTGCGGTGACGCTGGCGCCGGGCCTGGGCCTGACCAATCGCGTCGTCATCGACCAGGGCGGCGCGGCCAGCGACCGTATCGGCCGCCTGCTGGGCGCGCTGGCGCTGAACCCCTTCGCCCTGGGCCTGGGCCTGGACGCCGACACCGCCGCCTTCGTCGGCCCCGACAACGTGCTCGAAGCCGTAGGCCACGGCGGCATCACCCTGATCGATCCGGCCGACGTGGGCCCGTCCAACATCACCGAAGCCGGCCCGCAGGCGCCCATCTCCATCACCAACCTGCACCTGCACGTACTGGTGCACGGCACGCGCTACGACCTGGATTTCCGCCGGCCGCTCTGAGCGCAGGCGCGCCGCTGCCGATCCCGAACAACGAACCCCGAATCCCATGCCTTACGCCATCCGTCCCATCACCGAAGCCGACAACGCGGCCGTCGCCGCGATCATCCGCACCGTCATGCCCGAGTTCGGCGCCAGCGGCCCGGGCTTTGCGATACACGATGCCGAAGTCGACACCATGGCGCAGGCGTATGCGATTCCCGGTGCCGCCTATTTCGTGATCGAACAGCAGGGCCGCGTCACCGGCGGCGGCGGCGTGGCCGCCCTGATCGGCGGAGACGCGGACACCTGCGAGCTGCGCAAGATGTACTTCCTGCCCGAGCTGCGCGGCCTGGGCGCCGGCCGCGCCCTGATCGGCCGCTGCCTGGAGGCGGCGCGGGAACTCGGCTACCGGCGCTGTTACCTGGAAACCCTGACCGGCATGGACGCGGCCCAGGCGCTTTACCTCAAGGCCGGCTTCCGCCCGATCGACGGCCCGCTCGGCGGCACCGGCCATTTCAGCTGCGACCGCTACTACCTGCGCGAACTGTGAAGTACCGAAGCCGCCTGCGCGGCGGCTGAATTACAATCCGGCCTTTGCGCCATGCCGGCGCAGCAGCTACGGAGCGCACGCAATGGAACTCAATCAGGTCAAGGCCGTCATCACCGGCGGCGTCTCGGGACTGGGCTACGCGGTTGCGCAGCACCTGGTCAGCCAGGGCGGCGCCGTCGCCCTGTTCGACGTCAACGCCGACAAGGGCGCCGAAGCCGTCGCTGCCCTGGGCGCACGCGCCCACTTCTTCCGCACCGATGTCACCAGCGAGGAAGAAGTCGTCGCCAACCTCAAGGCAGCGCAGCAGGCCCTGGGCGGCCTTAACGCCGCGATCAACTGCGCCGGCATCCTCGGTGCCGGCCGCGTGCTGGGCAAGGAAGCCCCCATGCCGCTGAAGAACTTCGCCACCACCGTGATGGTGAACCTGGTCGGCTCCTTCAACGTCGCCAAGGGCGCCGCCGACCTGATGCAGCACAACGGCGCCGGCGAAGACGGCGAACGCGGCGTCATCGTCAACACTGCTTCCATCGCCGCCTACGAGGGCCAGATCGGCCAGGCCGCCTACTCCGCCTCCAAGGGCGGCGTGATCGGCATGACCCTGCCCATGGCGCGCGAATTCGCCCGCATCGGCGTGCGCGTGATGACCGTCGCTCCCGGCGTGTTCCACACCCCCATGGTCGACGGCATGCCGGAAAACGTATACCAGTCGCTGTGTGCACAAGTGCCCTACCCCTCGCGCCTGGGCAAGCCCGAGGAATTCGCCGCGACCGTCGCCTTCATCCTGCAGAACCGCTATCTCAACGGCGAGACCATCCGCGTCGACGGTGCGATCCGCCTGCAGCCCAAGTGAGCCGGGGTGGGGGATGCGTTGCGAACCAGGCGCGAATCCCCGCCGGTCCCGCGCAGTCCTCGGTTTCCGGCCCAGCCGCCCTGTTACGAATCTCCAATCCCGAATCACGAACCACGAACCCCCGCCATGAAAGCCAGCGAAATCAAGAAAGGCAACGTCGTCGAGCACGACAACAAGGTCTACCAGGTCCGCGATATCGAACGCAGCTCGCCCCAGGGCCGCGGCGGCAACGTGACCTACCGCTTCAGCATGTACAGCGTGCCCGGCGGCCAGAAGCTGGACCTGTCCCTGCGCGCCGAGGATGAACTGCGCGAAGTGGAACTCTCGCGCCGCCAGGCCAGCTACTCCTACCGCGAAGGCGACACCTTCGTGTTCATGGACATGGAGGACTACACCCAGTACATGCTCGACGCCAGCGCCCTGGGCGACTCCGCCGGCTTCATCATCGAAGGCATGGAAACCTGCTACGTCCAGCTCATCGAAGACCAGCCCGTCGCCGTGCAGCTCCCCGCCACCGTCACCCTGACCGTCGTCGACACCGCCCCGGAAATGAAAGGCGCCACCGCCACCAAGCGCCCCAAGCCCGCCAAGCTGGAAACCGGCATCGAGATCCAGGTTCCCGAATATATCGTCAACGGTTCGCGCATTCTGGTCAGCACCGTGACCGGCGAGTATTCCGGGCGCGAGTGAGCCGGGATTCGGGATTCGGGATTCGGGATTCGCAGGGAGTGCGTGGCGGAATCCGCGGTTTCTGGCAAGTGAAATTTGCCGGATTTCTTCAAGAAAAAGCGGAAAGCTCCCCCTCCCCCAAGCTCGCCTGGGGGAGAGGGCTGGGGTGAGGGGGCAACGAACAACGCGACTCACCCTTTGGATTTTCGCCAAGATCTTCAACACGCGAAGCGCTGGCGAAAGCCGGAATTCCTCGCGACTGAAGCGCCGCCCCCTCACCCAACCCTCTCCCCCAAGCGCGTAAACGCACTTGGGGGAGAGGGCTTTCCTTGCAGCCGGATTCGGCGACGCGAAACCGGCGACCCTCGCCGGAAAAGCTGGCACCTTCCCGCCGTCACTCGCAGTCCGTTACTGGCGTCGGCCGCCGGCGCATCCTCGGCGAGCACGTTCATCAGCTCGCTCCCTCAACGCGACGCCGTTGCCGTTGCTCGTGGTTGTGCGCGGGCTCATACCTTGCGATAGCTCTTACTCAGCGTTAGCTCGTGCAGTAGCTGTGGCTCTTGCTGTAGCTGTGCCGTGCCTGCAGCTCTTGCTGTGCTGTTCCGTTGCTTGTGCGCTGCCCCACCGCCCCCACAAGCCGCGGCGATGCTGCCGTCCGCAAAAAAGTATAACTATGAAAATCCCCTGCCCACCCATTTCCGCGCCATTCTCCCCACCGACTCATCCCCTTCCCCCAGCAACTCCGCCACCTCGCGCCAGGCCAGCGCCAGCGACTCCTCGCTGACCGCAAATTCCTCAGATCCCCGGCACCGCACCACGTAACGCAGGTCGTAATGCCAGTGCCCCGGCACCTCGCCGCGTTCGGGAATCCAATGCCGGTCCAGATCGAAAATCTCCGCCTCGACAGTGAGATCGGTCAAGCCGGATTCTTCCTCCGCCTCGCGCAAGGCCACTGCGGCAATATCCGGATCGCCGTCGGCATGTCCGCCCAGTTGTAGCCAGCGCTGCAGTTTGCGGTGATGCGTGAGCAGTACGCGGCGTCCGTCGCGGCTGACCAGCCAGGCGGATCCTGTCAAATGGCCGTGCAGCAGCTCGCGCTGCGCCGCGTCGCTGTGGCGCAGCATGAAATCGCGGAACAAGGCAACACTTTCCGCCTCGTCGGCGTGACGTATGGCATACGCATCGACGGCGCGCAGCCATTCCAGCTGCCAGGGGGCCGGCGGGGGGGTGACATCGTTGCTGCTGGTGCTCATGCGCGCCGCTTGCTGGCCTAGTGTGGGTCGCGTATTTTAGCCCGGTTTATTCATGCCCCACGCCGTGGGGGAAGCAGTTGTCCGGCCCCACGCGCGCAGCCCCGCTGCCGGGTAGTGCCGGATCCAGAAACTTGCGGGAGGGGATGGAATGATTTTCTGGCGCGTAAAACCGCTCGACCAGATTCTTGAGAACGCCGAGAAGAAAAGCCTCAAGCGCCAGCTCGGCGCGCTGCAGCTGACCATGCTCGGCATCGGCGCGATCATCGGCACCGGCATCTTCGTGCTGACCGCCGAGGCCGCGCAGAAGGCCGGCCCCGGCATGATGGTCGCATTCGTGATCGCCGCGGTGGTCTGCGGCCTGGCCGCGCTGGCCTACGCGGAACTCGCGTCCATGGTGCCGGTGTCGGGCTCGGCGTATACCTATACGTATGCAGTACTCGGCGAGGCGCTGGCCTGGATCGTGGGCTGGGCGCTGGTGCTGGAGTACGCCGTCGCCGCAGGCGCGGTGGCGGTGGGCTGGTCGGGCTATGTGAACGGCCTGATGAACGCGGCCAACATGGGCCTGCCCGCCTTCCTGCAGACCGGTCCCTACGACGGCGGCGGCTTCAATCTGCTGGCCTGCCTGATCTCCCTGGTCATTACCGGCCTGCTGGTGATCGGCACCTCCAAGAGCGCCTGGGTCAACGCGGTGCTGGTGACCATCAAAATCGCCGCCCTGATCGCCTTCGTCGTCATAGCGGTTCCCGCCGCCAAGGCGCCGAATTTCGAGCCTTTCCTGCCGACGGGCTGGGGCACGCCCATGGGCGGCATCGGCGTCCTCGGCGCCGCGGCCTCGATTTTCTTCGCCTACGTCGGCTTCGATGCTGTTTCCACCGCGGCGGAAGAAACCAAGAATCCCAACCGCAATATCCCCATCGGCCTGATCGGCTCGCTGGCGGTCTGCACCGTGTTCTATCTGCTGGTTGGCTACGGCGCGGTTGGCGCCGACGGCGCCCAGCCCATGTACGACGCCGCCGGCACCCTGCTGGAGCCGGGTTCCGAAGCACTCGCCGCCGCCTGCGCCAATTCCTCCATGCTGGTCTGCAGCAAGGAGCCGCTGGCCCATGTGCTGCGCAGCCTGGATCACAACACCGTCGCCTATCTCGTGGGCATGGCCGCCAGCCTCGCCCTGCCTTCGGTCATCCTGATGATGATTTACGGCCAGACCCGCATCTTCTTCGTGATGTCGCGCGACGGCCTGCTGCCGGCGGTCTGCTCCAAGGTGCATCCGACCTTCCACACGCCGCACATCATCACCATGCTCACCGGCGTGGTGGTGTCGCTGTTCGCGGCGATGTTCCCGGTCGGCATCCTGGCCGACGTGTCCAACTCGGGCACGCTGTTCGCGTTCATCATGGTGGCGATCGGCGTGATGATCCTGCGCCGCACCCAGCCGGGCCGCGCGCGTCCGTTCCGCACCCCGCTGGTGTGGCTGGTCTGCCCGCTGGCCGTGGCCGGCTGCGTGCTGCTGTTCGTCAACCTCTCGGCCAAGGCCCTGACCGTGTTCGCCGTCTGGTCGGTGATCGGTCTGGCGCTCTACGCCGCCTACGGCATGCGCAACAGCGAACTCGCGCGGCGCCAGTAAGCCCTGCGCCGGGGCCGGCCCAGGCCGGTCCCGGCTGCCTCGCCGGCCGCGCCCGCGGCGCCGGCTTCCTGTAAATTCAATGACTTGACCCCGGCCTTTGCAGCGCGCCCCGGCTTATCAACAAGTCCCTTTTGTACTCAATCACTTAGCCGCGTCCCGCGCACTAGGGACGAAATAGGCCACAGCCTGCCCACAGTTTTGGCCCAGGCTATGAAAATCCTGCAATACCTTGAAAGAAAAATGGTTTGTGGCCAACTCCCACAAGCAATCCACGGCTTATCCACAAGCCCGGGTTAGCTGCCGCCTCCGCCAGCGGTTATGATCAAGGTCCGCGGGAAATACACTTGGCAGTGGGCCCCTCGGAATGCGGCTCGGGTGCGTTCAGACGGGTTAGCTCCTCGGTCTGGACGCGCCCGGGCAGCGACTTTCCTCCCGGCTTTCCTTCGCAGTTCTCCCCTTCTTTCCTGCTCCCGGCATGCGATTGCGTGCGCCGCATTCCTGCGCGCCGGCGCCGAATCTGTGCGCTCCGTAGTCAGGACGTAAAAGCGGCGCGTGAAACGCCATGGGCGGGAGCGGGGATCCGATATTCGGGATTGATCCATCCCGCAAACCGATCCGCGGGAGCCGGATCTCCACTTCTGCCCAGCTTCAGCTCCGCGCCACGAACGCCGAACACCAGCCCTTCCCGGCCACCGACTTGCCCGGGAACAGCGAACACGGACCGCGTGCGGCCTTGCCCTGGTAGAAGTTGCAGCCGAGGCAATCCTGGCCGGCCTTATGCGCGGGGAAGCGCGCCGCATCGGCCTTGGCGCCGTCCTCGACATAGCCCAGCGCCTTGGCGGTGGGATCGTCCGCGCTGAGTGCAGGAAGCTCTTCGGCGCCGGCGGACAGCGGCAGGGCCGCCGCGACGGTCGCCGCGGAAACGGCCTGGAGGAAACGGCGGCGCCGGGTGAACGAATCTGGCTGAGACATGGCTAGTCCTGGCGGGTCGTGGTTGCCGCGCGCGACAGTCGGCGCGGAGCGCCATCCTAACCAAACCCGGCGCCGGCTCCGCCATTTCGACATGCCTGCGCTTTCTCGATGCTGCAGCGCAGCTCAGTTATAGTGGCCGCCCGCTCACGCCCTACCCACCATGGCCCATCCCATCCAGGTTGATTCCGAACGCTTGGCGCAGTGCGCGCGCGAGATCGCCGACGCCGGACGCGAACTCGGCGCGCGCGGCTGGACGCCCGCGACCAGCAGCAATTTCTCCATGCGCTACGACGACGCCCACGCCGCCGTCACCATCTCCGGCCGCGACAAGGGCCGCCTGGGCGTGGACGACATCATGCTGGTCGATTTCGCCGGCCAGGCCGTGGCCACCACGGCGCGGCCCTCGGCGGAAACCCTGCTGCATGTGCAGATGTACCGGCGCGATCCGGCCGTCGGCGCCGTGCTGCACACGCATTCGCACAACCAGACCGTCGCCTCGCGCCTGTACGCCGCGGCCGGCGTGATCCGCTTCAGCGGCTGGGAGCTGCAGAAAGCCATCACCGGCTATGTCACGCATGAAAGCGACCTGGACCTGCCGGTCTTCCCCAACACCCAGGACATGCCCGAGCTGGTCGCCCAGGTCGACGCCTGGCTGGACGCGGGCAAGCCGCTGCACGGCTACTTGATAGACGGCCACGGCATCTATACCTGGGGACGCACCATGGCCGAAGCCAGGCGGCATCTCGAAGCCTTCGAGTTCCTGCTGGCCGTGACACTGGATCTGAGGAGATTGGGAGCATGAGCCGACTGCGCATCTTTTCCGACAGCGACCCGGCGGCGATCCGCTTTGAAAGCGGCGAGCACGCCGCCATCGCCGCCGAGCTGGGCAAGGTCGGCGTGCGCTTCGAGCGCTGGCAGGCGAATGCCGACATCCAGCCCGGCGCCGCGCCGGAAGCGGTGATCGCCGCCTATCGCGCCGACATCGACCGCCTGATGCGCGAAGAGGGCTACCAGACCGTCGACGTGGTCAGCCTCAATGCCGATCACCCGGACAAGGCCGCACTGCGGCAGAAATTCCTCAACGAACACACCCATTCCGAGGACGAGGTGCGCTTCTTCGTCGCCGGCCGCGGCCTGTTCACCCTGCACATCGACGACCAGGTCTACGAAGTGCTGTGCACCCAGGGCGACCTGATCGGCGTGCCCGACAGCACGCGCCACTGGTTCGACATGAGCGAGCAGCCCTACTTCGTCGCCATCCGCCTGTTCAGCAATCCCGCCGGCTGGGTCGCCAATTTCACCGGCAGCGACATCGCGGCGCAGTTCCCGCGCCTGGAAGCCTGATCCCCGCGCCGGCCTGCGCGGCCGGTGCGCCCATTGCGAAGCCCGCCCCTGATGATCCGCGCCATACTCACCGATATCGAAGGTACGACCAGCTCCATCAGCTTCGTCAAGGATGTGCTGTTCCCCTACGCCCGCGCCCAGCTGCCCGCCTTCGTCGCGGCCCAGGGCGGGCAGCCTGAAGTGGCGCGCTGGCTGGCGGCGACCGCCGAGGAGGCCGGCCTGGCGCCGGACGACCACGCCGGCATCGTCGCCACCCTGCAGCGCTGGATCGACGAAGACCGCAAGATCACCCCGCTCAAGGCCCTGCAGGGCCTGATCTGGGCCGACGGCTATGCCAGCGGCGCCTACCGCGCCCACGTCTATCCCGAAGTCGCCGCGCGCCTGGCGGCGTGGAAGGCGCAGGGGCTGGAGCTGTACGTGTATTCCTCGGGCTCGGTACCGGCGCAGCGGCTGTTCTTCGGCTACAGCGAGGCCGGCGATCTCACCCCGCTGTTCAGCGGCTACTTCGACACCGAGATCGGCGGCAAGCGCGAAGCCGCCTCGTACGCGCGCATCGCCGCGCAGATCGGGCTGGAGCCGGGGCAGATCCTGTTCCTCTCCGATATCGTCGAGGAACTCGACGCCGCCCGCGCCAGCGGCCTGCGCACGACCTGGCTGTGCCGTCCGCCGCTGGCCTGCCCGGCCGATCCGGCCCACGCCTGCGTCGCGGATTTCGACGCCATCACGCCCTGAGCATGGCGCAGGGGCAGGCTCGCCGCACCGTCCTGGCCCTGCTGGCCGGGCTGGGCCTGGGCCTGCTGCTGGGGCGTGAATTCCCCGCGCCGCGCGATGCGGGGCCGGCCGGCGCGCCGCCCGCCGTCGCCGCGCCGGCTACCGTGGCAGCCGCCACGGATTCCGGCGACGATCCCGCCGCGCTCCGGGCCCGGGCGGAAACCCAGGTCCAGGTCATGGCCAATCTCCATGCTCTCTACTCGTTCGTGGGCGAGTGGCTGCCGGGCCTGCTGCCCGCAGCGCCGTCCGATGACGGCGTGGACTACAGCGCCGAGCGCGTGCTGTACGACCAGCACCGCCTGGTCGACGCGGCGCTGGCCGCGCTGCGGCCGCAGACCCGCGGCAAGACCGATCTCTACGTCGTCGCCTTCGCCGGCGACGGCGGCGAGAACGTGTTCCGCAACGAGACCGAATATGTGGAGAAATTGTTTTCCCGGCGCTTCGACGCGGCCGGCCGGGTCGTGGTGCTGCAGAACAATCCGCACACGCTGGAACAGCGCCCGCTGGCCACCTGGAGCAATCTGGAGCTGGTGCTGGACGGCCTGCTGCAGCACAACCGTTTTGATCCGGACGAGGACATCTTGCTGCTGTTCATGACCAGCCACGGCGGCGAGGATCACTACCTCTACGTCGGCATGGACGACCTGCCGCTGGACTGGATAGGCGCGGACGACCTCGCCCGCATCCTCAACGCGCGTCCGTTCCGCTGGAAAGTGAGCATTATCTCGGCCTGCTATTCCGGCGGCTTCATCGACACGCTGAAGAATTCCACCAGCATGGTCATCACCGCCGCGCGCAAGGACCGCACTTCCTTTGGCTGCGGCGCCGAATCGGACATCACCTATTTCGGCGACGCCTTCCTGGTGCAGGGACTGAACCAGACCGACTCCTTCCGCGGCGCCTTCGAGATCGCGCGCCAGCTCATCGCCGAATGGGAGGAACGCGACAAGCAGACGCCGTCCGAACCGCAGATCGCCAGCACGCCGCTGATCGAGGCCAAGCTGGACGACTGGCGCCGCGGCATCCGCCTGGGGCCGCCGCAGACCTTCCAGGTTGCCGGCACGGCTCAGTCCAGCGAGAAATCCACAAAGCAATAACCGTCGGCGCGCACGCGGCCGGCCTCGCGCAGGCGCAACGGCTGGCGGAAACAGGGGCCATCGACGACGACGCTGTGGTATTCGCCGGCCTCGCCGCAGAGATCGATGCCGGCGCGGCGGAACTGGTCGATCATCACGATATCCAGCACCTGGCCCAGCAGGGCCGGGTCCAACTTGTCCTCCTGCACCGCGGCCAGGCGGGTGACGAAACCGGCGGCCAGGAACTCCCCCAGCAGCGCTTCGCGCGGTTCGTCCCAGAGCGGGTGCAGGCAGTCCAGGCCCAGCTCGTCGCAGACGCTGCGGCACCAGACACGGTGGGCTTCCAGATCGATGTCGCCGAACACGGCCGCGGTCACGCCCTGCTCGTCGCGCAGCTGCGCCAGGGCGGCGCTGAACGTGCGCCGGTAGTCGGCGCGGCTGGTCGCCACTTCCAATGACGGCACGCCGATCGCGGCGACCTGGGCGCGCAACACCTCGGGACGCAGCCGGTGCGACAGCGTATGCGCGCCGGTTTCGTCCAGCGTGGTGAGCAGGGCCTGCGGCGGCCCCAGGCGCTGCCACAGCCGCCACAGGCTCAGGGCCGAATCCTTGCCGCCGCTCCAGGACACGACGTAGCGCTGCTGCATGGGCAATCCCCGTGGAAAAACCCGATTCTGCCGCGCACCGCCCGCGCCGGCCAGGGCGCGGGCGCAGCAGCGGCCAGGCACCGGGCCGGACTGGCTTCCGCCGCCAGGCCCAGCCGGATTTCCTCGCGAACCCGGCGCAACGGGAAAGCACGTATGTGGTATGGCATCCGCCGCAACGGGCCCCTGCCGCGCACTGCACCGCAATCACTTCGCTGCATTCGCGACACGGGAGTGCAGCGAGATCGGCGGCGTTTCTATGCGGTTGCGCCCCTGCGACTTGGCCCGGTACAGCGCGCTGTCGGCCTGATCGACCAGCACACACGGATCCAGCTCGCCCTGCGGCACCAGCGCCGCAGCGCCCATGCTCAGCGTGAGCACCGGCGCCGCGCGCGAATAGGCGTGCGGCAGCGCCAGATGGGCCAGCGCGCGGGCGATATGCGCGCCAACGTGCAGCGCTTCGACCAGCGTGGTATGCGGCAGCAGCGCGGCGAACTCCTCGCCGCCGTAGCGGGCGATGCAATCCTCGCCGCGCCCCAGCGCCGCGCTCAACACACGGGCCACCTGGCGCAGCGCTTCGTCGCCGGCGACGTGGCCGTAACCGTCGTTGTAGCTCTTGAAATCGTCGATATCGAGCATCAGCAGGGCCAGCGAGTGGCCGTGGCGCTGCGCCCGCGACCATTCGGTCACCAGCATTTCGTCGAAGCGGCGCCGGTTGGCGATGCCGGTGAGGCCGTCGCGGTGCGACAGCCGTTCCAGCAATTCGTTGGCCTGGCGCAGGCGCAGGTTGGCCTGGGCCAGCGCGGCGGATTTTTCCTCGACCAGGCGGTTGATCTCGCGCAGCCGCGCATTGGTCACCGCCAGATGCAGCGCACCAGACACCTGTTCGGCCAGCGCGGCGAGCATCTGCCGGTTGGAATCGCTCAGGCATTCCGGATCCACCGCCTCCAGGTTCAACAGCCCCAGGAACTGGCCGCGCGCGCGCACCGGCAGCACGAATTCGCAGGTCACGGCGGGGTTGCCCAGCACGTAGTCCGGATCCTCGATCACATCGGGTACGTATTGCGCCTGGCCGGAGCGGAACGCACGGCCGATCACGCCCAGCGTCGCCGGCCAGTCGCCGCCGCTGCGGCCGTGGAAGACGGAATTGCCGGCATGGGCGCTGAAACGCAGCTTGTCCGCAGCGGTGGTGTCGGCCAGCAGCACGCCCACCGATTCGAGGCGGAAGCGGTCGCGCAGGAAGTGCACGATGCGGTACAGCACCTCGTCCAGGCCGTCGGCTTCTATCGCCGCCCGCGACAGGTCGCTGAGCATGCCCAGCAGCTCCACGCGCTGGCGCTGCTCGTCGCTGAGGCGGTCTACCGCGAACAGCCCGGCGACCTGCTCGGCCACGGTTTCCAGCAGGTCGACACAATCGCCGAAGGCGCCGGCCGTGGTGGCCTCGGCATTGATGACGGCCATGGTCTCGCCGTTGTAGCGCACTGGCACGCAGAGTTCCGCGCGCGCGCCGGGAAGCGTTTCGACGTAATTCGGATGCAGGCTGACATCGGGCACGTGCAGCGTGCGCCCGCTGACGGCGACCTCGCCGACCACGCCGCTGCCCAGCTCGCGACCGTAGCCGACGAAGATCGCGCTGGGCAGGTCCGAGGCCAGCGCCTCGCAGCGGAAGCGGCCCTGGCGCAAGTCGATGGCGGCGCAGGCGACGAAGGCACAGTCCAGGTGCTGCTTGAGCAGGTCGACGATCTGCTGCAGCTTCTGCCGCAGGGGCAGCGGCTGGGTGCCGAGGCGGGCAATACGATGGATCAGCGCGAGCTGGCGCTCCTCGCGTTCGCGGCCGTTGCGGCCGGCATCGCTGGCATCGGGATGCGACATGTCCCCCCAATACGGCCCTGCGCGCCCAGTCTAGCAAGACGCGGGGACGCCGCAACGCGACGCGGGCGGCTTTGCGATGCTTTGCAAACGTGCGCAGACGGCGGTGCCGGACAATGCCGGCGGACCGCAGACGCGGCACCGCACTGCGCGCCCGGCGTCCGGAAACGCCCGCCGCGGTCGCCGCAAGGCCTCGTCAGAGTCAACGCTGCGGCATGCCGCGGCGCCGCTCAGCCGTGGCGCCGCTCCAGCTCGGCCACCGCATCGGCCAGGCCCAGGCCGCGCGCGCGCAGCAGCACGGTCAGATGGAACAGCAGGTCGGCCGCCTCGCTGACCAGCGCCTTTTCATCCTGGGCCACGGCGGCCAGCGCGGTTTCCACGCCCTCCTCGCCCACCTTCTGGGCGATGCGGCGCAGGCCGGCCTCGAACAGGCGGGTGGTATAGCTGTCGGCCGGACGCTCGCGCTCGCGCTGCTGGACCAGGGCATCGAGCCGGCCGAGGAAACCCGGCACCGCAGCGGCACCTTCGCCGAAGCAGCTGGCCGTGCCCAGGTGGCAGGTCGGCCCCTGCGGTTCGGCCTGCAGCAGGATGGCGTCTGCATCGCAATCGGCCGCCGCGCCGCGCAGCAGCAGCCAGTGGGCGGAGCTTTCGCCCTTGGTCCACAGGCGCTGTTTGCTGCGACTATAGAAAGTTACTTTTCCCGTCTGCAGAGTCTGCTGCAATGCCTCGCGGTTCATCCAGCCCTGCATCAGCACGCGGCCATTGCGGCTGTCCTGCACGATGGCCGGCAGCAGGCCGGCGCCCTTGTCCCAGTCGAGGCTGGCCGGATCCAGACTCATGGCCGCACCGCCACGCCCTGGCTGCGCAGGGTCTGCTTGAGGGCGCCGATTTCCACCGCGCCGGAATGGAATACGCTGGCCGCCAGCGCGCCGTCCACATCGGCGCTGCGGAACACGTCGACGAAATGCTGCGCCGCGCCGGCGCCGCCGGAGGCGACCAGCGGCACCGCGCAGCGGGCCCGCGCCGCGCCCAACTGCTCCAGGTCGTAGCCGCTGCGCACGCCGTCGGAGCCCATGCAGTTGAGCACGATCTCGCCGGCGCCGCGCTGCACGGCTTCGTCCAGCCAGTCCAGCGTGGTCTGCGCCAGGGCGCGGGTCTTGTCCGGATCGCCGCTGTACTGGCGCACGCGCCAGGCGCCGTCTGCATCGCGCAGGCTGTCGATGCCGACCACCACGCACTGCACGCCGAAGGCATCGGCCAGCTCGCCGATCAGGGCCGGCCGCGCCAGCGCCGGCGAATTCACCGAAACCTTGTCCGCACCGGCCTGCAATACGGCGCGGGCGCTTTCCACACTGTCTATGCCGCCGGCGACGCAGAACGGAATGTCGATGGCCGCCGCCACGCGCGCTACCCAGGCGGTGTCGACGCGGCGCTGCTCGGGGCTGGCGCCGATGTCGTAGAACACCAGTTCGTCGGCGCCCTCGGCGCGGTAGCGCAGGGCCAGGTCGAGTATGTCGCCCATATCGACGTGATCGCGGAAGCGCACGCCCTTGACCACGCGGCCAGCCTTCACGTCCAGGCAGGGAATGATGCGCCGGGTCAGCATGCCAGCGCGTCCCGCAGGCTGAGGCGGCCTTCGAGCAGGCTGCGGCCCAGCACCACCCCGGCCAGTCCGGCCGCGCGCACGGCGCGCACATCGTCGAGATCGCGCACGCCGCCGGAAGCCTGGATGCGCAGCGCCGGCGCCAGCGCGCGCAGATAGGCGTACAGGGCGAGATTGGGACCGCTCAGCATGCCGTCGCGGTGGATGTCGGTACACAGCACGTGCACCGCGCCGGCAGCGGCGTAGCGCGGCGCGAGTTCGTCCAGGGTCGGCGCTTCGCTGTGGGTCCAGCCGGCGCTGGGCAGGCGCCAGGCGCCGCCCTCCTCGCGCGTGTCCAGCGCGATCACCAGGCGCTCGGGGCCGTAGCGGTCCAGCCAGGCGATCACCCGCCCGGGCTCGCGTATGGCCACGCTGCCCAGCACCACGCGCGCGACACCGGCGTCGAACAGACGCTGCAGATCGTCCTCGCCGCGCACGCCGCCGCCGGCCTGTACCTGCAGCGCCGTGCCGGCCAGGGCCTCGATCAGGCGGAAATTGGCCAGGGTGCCGCCGCGCGCGCCGTCGAGGTCGACCACGTGCAGCCACTGTGCGCCGGCCGCGGCGTAATCCAGAGCCAGGCGCAGCGGATCGACCTGGTAGCTGGTCTGCTGGGAATAATCACCCTGGCGCAGACGGACCACGTTGCCGTCGCGCAGGTCTATGGCGGGAATCAGGCTGAAGTTCACAGGCTCAGGAAATTCTGCAGGAGTAGCGCGCCGGCGGCGCCGGAGCGCTCCGGATGGAATTGCATGCCGTAGAAGTTATCTTTTTGCACAACCGCGGAAAAGCGCTGGCCGTGCTCGGCGGCCGCGAGGGTCCAGGGGCCGACGGGCGCGGCGTAGCTATGCACGAAATAGGCATGGGCGTCAGCGTCCAGGCCGCGCAGCAGGCGGTGCCCGCCGCTGTGCAGCAGCCGGTTCCAGCCCATGTGCGGCACGCGCAGGCCGGGTGCGGCGGCGAGTTTTTCCACCCGCGCCGGAATCACGCCCAGGCAGGTTTCGCCGCCTTCGCTGGAAGCGTCGAACAGCAGCTGCATGCCCAGGCACACGCCGAGCACCGGCTGGCCCAGCCCGCGCAGGGTTTCCACCAGCTCCAGCTCGCGCAGCCGCTGCATACCCGGGCCGGCCGCGCCCACGCCGGGCAGGATCACGTGACTGGCCGCACGCAGCTGCGCCGGCGTCGTCGCCAGCGGCGCATCCACGCCCAGGCGCTGCAGCGCGTAGCGCACCGAACCCAGATTGGTGCCGCCGGAATCCACCAGTACCGGGCAACTCATAGCATCCCCTTGGTGCTGGGCAGCTCCGCGCCTTCGCGCCGCAGCGCCAGCCGCAGCGCGCGCGCGACCGCCTTGAAACAGCCCTCGACCATGTGATGGGCGTTGTCGCCGCGCACCGCCAGATGCAGGTTGGCGCCCAGGGTTTCGCACAGCGAACGGAAGAAATGCGGCACGAGTTCGGTGGGCAGTTCGCCCACGCGCTCGCGCGGGAAGCTGCCGTCGAAGACGAAATACGGCCGGCCGGACAGATCCAGCGCGGCACGCGCCAGGCTCTCGTCCATGGGCAGGACGATCGCTGCGGCGGCCTCGGCCGGCTCCAGCGCGGCGCCGTAGCGGCCTATGCCGCGCTTGTCGCCCAGCGCCTGGCGCAGGGCCTGGCCCAGAGCCAGGGCGCAGTCTTCCACCGTGTGGTGTTCGTCGATATGCGTATCGCCGGCGCATTCCAGACTCAGGCCTATGCCGGCGTGCTTGGCGATCTGCTCCAGCATGTGATCGAAGAAGCCCAGGCCGGTGGCGATGGTCGCGGCGCCCGGCCGGTCCAGGTCCACGCGCACGCGGATGCGCGTCTCGCGCGTGACGCGCTCCACCTCGGCCCGCCGCGGCGCCTCGCACAGCACGCGCGCGATCTCGTCCCAGTCGTACAGGCCTTCGCCGAGCTGGAACCCGCGCACGCCGATGTTCGCGGCGAACTGCAGATCGGTGGCGCGGTCGCCGACCATGGCCGAGGCGCGCCGGCTCCAGCCGTCGTCGGCCAGATAGCTGTGCATCAGGCCGGTGCCGGGCTTGCGCGTGGGCAGGTTCTCGTGCGGGAAGCTGCGGTCGATCAGGGTGTCGGCAAAGCGTACCCCCTGGGACTCGAAAATCTGCAGCATCAGTTTGTGCGGCCCCCAGAACTGCGCCTCGGGAAAGCTGTCCGTGCCCAGGCCGTCCTGGTTGGTCACCATGACCAGTTCGTAGCCGGCTTCGCTGCAGCGGCGCAGCGCCGGAATCACGCCGGGCAGCAAGGCGAGCTTGTCGTAGGCGTCGATCTGCTGGTCCGGCGGTTCGGCGATCAGGGTGCCGTCGCGGTCGACAAAAAGGTATTTTTTCATCAGGCCGCCTCCGCCATGCCGCGCAGCAGCGCAAGCAGCTGCTGGTTCTCCTGCGGCGTGCCCACGCTGATGCGCAGGCAGTCGTGCAGGCCGGGATAGCGCGTCACATCGCGCACGACGATGCCGGCCGCCAGCAGCCGCGCATAGGTGCCTGCCGCGTCGCGCCAGCGCACGCAAAGAAAATTCGCCGCGCTGGGCAGCACTTCGCGCACCGCCGGCAATGCACTCAGCGCCGCGCGCAGCAGCTCGCGCTGCTGCAGCACGACGGCGATGCGTTCCCGCGTCTGCGCCAGCGCCGCCGGCTGCAGCACGGCCAGCGCCGCGTCCACGCTGGCCGTGGGCAGCGGATACGGCGGCATGATCCGGCGCAGCAGCTCGACGATCTCCGCGCCGGCCAGCAGCACGCCGACGCGCGCGCCGGCCAGGGCATGCGCCTTGGACAAGGTGCGCAGCACGACCAGGTTCTCGTGCCGCGCCAGCAACGTCGCGGCGCTGGGCGCGCCGGCGAATTCCAGATAGGCCTCGTCGACCACCAGCAGCGCGCGCCCGGCCAGCTCCGCCGCGAGTTCGTCGATCAGCGCCAGCGGCACCAGCGCGCCGCTGGGATTGTTCGGCGTGCAGACGAAGACCAGCTTTACCGCCGGGGTGAGCTGCGCGCGCAGCGCTGCCGCATCCAGGCCGAACTGCGCGTCCAGCGGCGCCTTGAGCACGGCCGCGCCCTGTACCGCCGCGGCGACGGCGTACATGCCGAAGGTCGGCGGCGAAATCAGGATGGCGTCCTCACCGGCGCGGCAGAATGCGCGCAGCAGCAGGTCTATGGCCTCGTCGCTGCCGCGGCCCATCAGCAGCTGCGCCGGCTCCACACCGTACAGCGCGGCCAGGGCTGCACGCAGCCGCGGCGGCTGCGGATCGGGATAGCGGTTCAGTTCCAGCTCCGCCGCCGGCGCCCACGGCGATTCGTTGGCGTTCAGAAGCACCTGGCCGCCGCTGGCTTCCATGCGCGCGGAGGAATACGGGGTCAGCGCGCGGATCTCCGCGCGCGCCAGTGCAAGCACGCTCATGCCGCTTTCTCCGCCAGCTTTTCCAGGCGCAGGCCGACCGCGCGCTCGTGCGCGTGCAGCTGTTCGGCCCGGGCCAGGGTCTGCGCACAGGGGCCGATGCCGCGCAGGCCGGCGGGACTGAGTTCCTGCACCGTCACCTGCTTGACGAAACTGGCCACGGACACGCCGCTCCAGGCGCGTGCATAGCCGTAGGTCGGCAGCACGTGATTGGTGCCGCTGCAGTAGTCGCCGACGGCTTCGGGCGACCAGGCGCCGAGGAAGACCGAGCCGGCGTTGCTTACACCGTCCAGCCAGGACCTGGCGTTTTCCACATTGAGAATAAGGTGCTCGGGCGCGTAGGCATTGCTGAGTTCCAGCGCCTGGGCCAGGTCCGCCGTCTGGATCAGGCGGCTGTGCGCCAGCGCCTGGCGCGCCAGCGCAGCCCGCGGCAGCACGCCGAGCTGGCGTTCCAGCGCCGCCTCCACCGCGGCGATCAGCGCGGCCGAAGGCGTCAGCAGCAGGGCCTGGGAATCGCTGCCGTGTTCGGCCTGGGACAGCAGATCGGCGGCGACGAAGTCCGCGTCCGCGGCGGCATCGGCGATAACCAGCACTTCGGACGGCCCGGCCGGCAGGTCGATGGCCGCACCGTGGGCGTCGGCGGCGACCTGGCGCTTGGCCTCGGTCACCCAGGCATTGCCCGGGCCGAACAGCTTGTCGCAGCGCGGCACCGATTCGCTGCCGTAGGCCATGGCCGCGATGGCCTGGGCGCCGCCGAGCTTGAATACCCGGTCCACGCCGCAGAGCTTCGCCGCATACAAGACCACGGGATCGCATTCGCCGCGGGCATTCGCCGGCGTGCACATGATGACCTCGGCACAGCCGGCCAATCGCGCCGGCACCGCCAGCATCAGCACGGTCGAGGGCAGCGGCGCCGTGCCCGCGGGCACATACAGGCCGACCCGCTGCAACGGCCGCAGCACGCGCTCGCAGACCACGCCGGGCGCGGTCTCCAGACGCAGCGGTGCCGGCGCGCCGGCACGGTGGAAGGCGGCGATGCGATCGCGCGCGTCGGCGATCGCCGCGCGCAGTTGCGCGCCGACCTGCGGTTCGGCCGCGGCGAATTCCTCGGCGCTGACTTGCAGCGAAGCCAGTTCGCAGCCGTCGTAGCGCCGCGTCAGCGCGCGCAGCGTGGCGTCGCCGTCGGCACGCACCTGGGCGATCAGCCGGCTCACGCCGGCGACCAGTTCCTCGGACTGCGACTGCGCCGGCCGCGCCAGCGCGGCGGCGCGGCCGGCCGCGTCCAGTTCGTTCCATACCAGCCACTTCATGCGAGCATCTTCTCCACGGGCAATACCAGCATGCGGCGGGCGCCGGCGCGGCGCATGTCTTCCAGGTGCTGCCAGGTGATGGCGCCGTGGCAGACCGCCTGCAGTGCGACCTCGTCGCTGCTGCCTTCGATGCTGGTGATGGTCGGCTGCTGCCCCGGCGGCAGCAGGCGGGTGACGCCGGCCAGCGCCGCGCGCGTGGTCTGCAGCAGCACCAGCTTGGATTCGCGCACCTGGATCACGCCCTCGATGCGGCGCAGCAGCAGGTCGCGCAATTCGCCGCGCTCGTCCTGCGGCGCCTGCAATGCGCCGGCGAGCACGGCTTCGCTGTCGAGGATGCCGGCGACTTCGCGCAGCTGATTGGCCTGCAAGGTGGCGCCGCTGGAAACCAGGTCGCAGATGGCATCGGCCGTGCCCAGCTTGGGCGCAATCTCCACCGAGCCGGACAGCACCACGACCTTGGCTTCCACGCCCGCCGCGGCCAGCCATTGCCGCGTCAGCGCCGGGTACGTGGTCGCAATGCGCAGACCGCCCAATGTGCCCGGGCCGGCGTAGTCCAGCTCCTGCGGCAGGGCGATGGAAAGGCGGCAGCGGCCGAAGCCCAGCGGCAGGATCTCGCCGAACAGCGCGCTTTCGCCGCTCGCCGCGGCCGCGGCCTGCTGCTCGGCCAATACGTTGCGGCCGACTATGCCCAGATCGCAGACGCCGTCGGCGATCAGCCCGGGAATATCGTCGTCGCGCACCAGCAGAAGATCTATGGCCAGGCTTTCGCCGAAGCAGAAAAGTTTGTCGCGGCTCTGGCGGAACTTGAGGCCGCAGCGGGCGAGCAGATCCTGCGAGTGTTCCGACAGGCGGCCGGATTTCTGCACCGCCACACGCAGGCGATCACGCGGCTTCATGATTTGTCTCCGCCGCGGCGCGCAGCCTGCGCGGCGGTCTTGGTCAGGGGGCTGGGCATGCCGCTGCGCCGGCGCGGCGGCCGCGGCAGCGGCGGCAGGGCTTCGTGGGCGACCACGGCGAGATAGCCGCCGTTGCCCTGCTGCAGGAAGCGCGCGACGCGGCCTATGGTGGTGACGCTGACGGAAGTGCGGTCGTGGATCTCGCGGTAGGCGTAGCCGGCGAGCAAGTAAGGCACCACGCGCCAGCGGTCGACCAGGGCCTCCAGCTCGGCCGGCGTGCACAGGTCGCGCAGGAAAGCCAGCATCTCGGCCGGCGTATCCAGCGAAAGCAGTGCCCGGCACAGACTTTCGTCCGCCGGCACCGGGGTGTTCTCAGGCTCCAGGAAACGTCGCTTCATGGCTCAATGTAATAACGCATTAGAACAATGGCGAAAGCGTAACGCAGTGGTGGTGGGGATGTAAACGGGTTGTTTGGGATTCACGGTTCGTGGTCCTAGGCGCCGGATTGGGGCTCCCGCAGCCGGAGGCAGGGCCGTATGAGCTGGAGACCAGGAATCGGGAGTTGGCCGGCAAAACAGCGCCAGCGGGGATATGCGGCCGACTCTGCAGGCACATTCGCCTGCTTGTTCACCACATTGTCGCGAGGACACCGGCACCCTCTACCCAGTATTCGCCTTCGTCATGTTCTGCATCGGCGGGAAGGGGGCGTGAAGAGATGTATTGGACGCGCTTTGCGGTCAAACTTCCTGTGGATCGGCAAGCGCGGGCTGAGGCGAAAACCCTTGCGGCAAGGGGGTTTCGGCGTCGCCCCCTCACCGCGGCCCTCTCCCCCAAGCGAGCTTGGGGGAGAGGGAGCAAAGCAGTTCGGAGCGGTGGGCAATGGCTTTCATTGTATTTTCTATGAAATTTTCAACAAACGAGGCGTCGGCGAAAGACGAATTCTTCCCGGATCCACGCATCGTCCGGACCGATCGCCGGTCGGGCACGGCACCCACAGCGATATCTGCCAATCAGGTATCGCGGCAACCCTGACCCCGTTCCCGCGTTGCGCCACCCTTCCCGCTGCGCACCTTTCCCGCTACATCGCCCGCCCCCGCAGCAACACCTTGCCAGCTCCAACAACGAAACAGATACTTACCGCAAGTTTCTCAGTAGGTTTACGCCAAACCGCCCGAAGTAATTGGCCGTACAGAAAAAAGCAGATCGCAACAGCGCCGGCTCCAATGGACTGTCGTGCGTCTGCTCCGTCAGTCCCGGCGGCCGATCGCCGGCACTGCGGCGCTACGGCCCGATACTTGCTGGCGATCCGAGCGCCGCCGGGTTGTCGAAGGACAGCCTGACGGCGCGGTCCAGGGACGGATCGCCCGGGAGCCGGTCGCGCCAGCGATGGTTTCCCGGTCAGGCGCGCAAGCACGGCTTGCGCCGTTCGGTTGGAGACCGGTCCGCCGTTTCTCCAGCCAGCCGTCAGGGGAGCCGATGGGTGGTGCAAGCGCTGCTACGTCTGCTGATACGGGCCGGCCTGCTGCTCGGGCTGCTGGCCTGCGCCTCCTGGGCGGCCGCCACGCCGCCAGTACTGGACCTCACCGCCGGCCAGACCCGTGCGCCGCTGAACGCGGTCACCCGCTATGCGGTGGACTCCGGCGACGATGCCGCCGCCATGTTCGCCCGCGCCGAAGCCGGCGGCTTCCAGCCGCTGCCGGCGGACAGTACCGCCTTCGGCTTCGTCGATCAGGCGCACTGGTTCTACGCCCGCGTCGCCAATGCCAACCACGCCGACACGCGCTGGCTGCTGGTGCTGGAATACGCCCTGCTCGACTACGTCGATCTCTACGTGCGCCAGGCCGACGGCAGCATCCAGCATCTGCAGTCCGGCGACCGCCGCCCCTTCACCCTGCGCGGCGTGGCTTATCGCCATCCCAATTTCTGGCTGCAGATCCAGCCCGGCCAACCGCTGGAGCTGCTGCTGCGCGTGCAGAGCGAAAGCTCCATGCAGGTGCCGCTGGTGCTGTACACGCCCGGCGCCTTCATCGAGCTGGCGCGCGACGCCCAGCTGGGCATGGGCGTTTACTACGGCATCCTGCTGGCGCTGCTTTTCTACAATCTGATCCTGTTCTTCTCCCTGCGCGACCGCTCGCATTTTCTCTACAGCCTGCACGTGCTCGGCTTCGGTCTGGTGCTGTTCTGCCTCAACGGCCTGGCCTTTGAATATTTCTGGCCGCAGCGCACCTGGCTGGCCAACGCGGCGGTGCCGCTGTCCATGGCCTTTGCCATGCTGGCCATGCTGCTGTTCGCGCGCGATTTCCTCGAACTGCCGCGGCGTGCGCCGCTGGCCAACCGCCTGCTGCTGGGACTGATCGGCGTACATGCGCTGATGCTGCTGGCCAGCCCGCTGCTGGGCTACCGCAGCGCGGTGATGACAGGCACGGCACTGGTCTTCCCCGGCGTGCTGGGCGTGATCGCCGCGGCCTTCCTGGTGGCGCGGCGCGGCTTCCGTCCGGCGCTGCTGTTCCTGTTCGCCTGGGCCATGCTGCTGGGCGGCACGGCGGTGTATGCCCTGGTTTCCTTCGGCCTGCTGCCCAAGACCTTCGCCACCGAATACGGCATGCAGGTGGGTTCGGCAGCGGAAATGATCTTCCTCTCCTTCGCCCTGGCCTACCGCTGGGCCGCCCTGCGGCGCGAAAACGAGCGCATCGCCCAGGAGGCCGCCGAGCAGTTGGAACAGCGGGTGGAGGAACGCACGCGCGAACTCTCCAGCGCACTGGAGCAACTGGGCGAGGCGCATGCGCGCCTGCGCGAGCACAGCGCCCGCGACGGCCTCACCGGCGTCTTCAACCGGCGCCATTTCGAGCAGAACTTCGCTCCGCTGCTGGCCCAGTGCCAGGCCACGCAGCGGCCGTTCTCGCTGCTGCTGGCCGATCTGGACCACTTCAAGCGGGTCAACGACGAACACGGCCATCTCACCGGCGACGACTGCCTGCGCGCGATCGCCGCCACCCTGCAGCACTGCGCCGGCGAGGCGGCCTGCGTCGCCCGCTTCGGCGGCGAGGAGTTCGCCGTGCTGTTGCCCGGCGTGGACGAACTCGGTGCGCGCCGCACCGCCGAGGCAATACGCCAGCGCATCGCCGCCCAGGTATTCGCGCTGGAGGACGGTACGCGCCTGCACCTGACCGTGAGCATAGGCATAGCCAGCGACAGCACCGGTGCCGTCACCGAGCCCGCCGCCCTGCTGCGGCGCGCCGACGATGCGCTGTACGAGGCCAAGCGCAACGGCCGCAACCGCGTGGTACAGGGCACGGCGGCGGCCTAGGCCGCGCCGGAAGCGGATGCGATCCTGCACCGCCCGGGCTCCGCTCGCGGGCCGGCGGCGTAGCGGCCGCCAGGCGAGGAATACCCGGTTCCGCGCTGCTTTTCACGGCCCAGACGGCACATGAGCGCAGCTGCGGCGACCGTAACCCGCAGCAGACACCGTACCGGAACGTATCCATCCGGCCAGGCAAAACAGCGAAACTTTGTGACTTGCGTCACATATTGTTGCAGTGCGCCAACGCGCACGCGGCGCAACAAGCTTCTACGATCCTCGGCTGGCCCGATTCCGGGGAGGGAATGGCAGTAATGAAACGTAGTTACCTGATCGCGAGCCTGCTGCTCGCACTTGGCCTGCAGCAGGCCGCCGCCGCCGACGCCTCGCCGCAGGTCGTCGTGGTGCAGACGCGCGAACAGGCGCTGATCCAGCAACTGGGCGACCGCTTCGGCCATGTCCATGTGGACCGCCGCAAAGGCGTGGCGATGTTTGAAGCCGGCAGCGCCGACCTGGAATGGCTGCGCGCCCAGCGCGTGGAATTCCAGGTCGACAAGAACGCCAGCGCAGCGCTGCAGGCGCAGACCGAGGGCCGCTCCCTGCGCAGCATCCCCGGCTTCGCCTGCTACCGCACGGTGGAGGAGACCCAGGCCAGCGTGGACGCGCTGATCGCCGCGCACCCGCAGCTGGCCAGCAAGATCGACATTGGCGATTCCTGGGAAAAGGTCACCGCCGGCGGCAATCCCGGTTATGACCTGGTCGTGCTCAAGCTGACCAATTCCGCCATTCCCGGCCCCAAGCCCAAGCTGTTCGCGATGACCGCGATCCACGCGCGCGAGTACACCACGGCCGAACTCAACACCCGCTTCGCCGAATGGCTGGTCAACGGCTACGGCAGCGACCCCGAAGCCACTTGGCTGCTGGACCACAACGAATTCCACCTCCTGCTGCAGTCCAATCCGGACGGCCGCAAGAAGGCCGAGACCGGATTGTCCTGGCGCAAGAACACCAACACCGCCTATTGCGGCAGCACCAGCAACTCGCGCGGCGCCGACCTCAACCGCAACTTCCCCTTCCACTGGGGCGGTCCGGGCGCAAGCAATTCCCAGTGCGATGACACCTACCGCGGCCCCGCGGCGGCGTCCGAGCCGGAAACCCAGGCGGTGGTGAACTACGTCGAAAGCATCTATCCGGACCTGCGCCCCGACGACACCACCACGCCGGCGCCGGACACCACCCAGGGTGTATTCCTGGACATCCACAGTTTTTCCCAGTTGGTACTCTGGCCCTGGGGCGATACCACCACGCTGGCGCCGAACTCCGCCGCGCTGGAAATGCTCGGCCGGCGCATAGGCTGGTTCAACAACTACGATCCGCAGCAGTCGGTAGGCCTGTACGCGACCAGCGGCACCACCGACGACACCGCTTACGGCAGGCTGGGCGTACCGGCCTATACCATCGAGCTCGGCGTCGCCTTCTTCGAGAACTGCGCCAGCTTCGAATCCAGCACGTATCCGCGCAACGTCGACGCGCTGCGCTATACCGCGCGCAGTCTGGCCGCGCCGTACAAGCTGCCGTCCGGCCCGGACGCGCTGGAGATCACCGCCTCGCCGCAGCTGGTCGTCGCCGGCACGCCGGTACGCATCGAAGCACGCATCGACGATTCCCGCCTCAACCGCACCGCCCAGCCCCAGGCTGGCGCGCCGCCGCCGCCGACCACGCAGAACGTGGCCTCGGCCCGGGCCTATGTCGATAGCCTGCCCTGGGAAAGCGGCGCCGCCTTCCAGGCCATGAGCGCGATCGACGGCAGCTTCAACAGCGGCAGCGAAGCCGTAGGCCTGGATCTGGACACCAGCGGCCTGGCCAGCGGCAAGCACCTGGTCTACGTGCAGGGCACGGACAGCGCCGGCTCCGCCGGTCCGCCCAATGCGGTGTTCATCGAAGTGGCCCAGGCCAACGAGATCGCCACCGTCCACGGCATCGTGCGCGATGCGCAGACCAATGCGCCGCTGGCCGCCAGCGTGAAGATCGGTGACGCCACCGTGCAGGCCAGCGCCGCCGGCGCCTACAGCAGGAGTCTGCGCGCCGGCACGGTCGATTTCGAGGTCAGCGCGCCCGGCCACATGACCGAACGGGTGAGCGGGGTGAACCTGTCCGGCGGCAGCGACAGCACGCGGGATTTCCTGCTCGCGCCCAACTGCAGCGTGTTCGCCGATGATGTCGAAGGCGCCAATCCCGGCTGGACCGCGCAGTCGCCCTGGGGCACCAGCACTACGGTCAGCGGCAATACCAGCAAGGTGTGGACCGACAGCCCGGCCGGCAACTACGGCAACAGCGTCAACACCAGCCTGACGTCGCCGCTGCTCAACCTGAGCGGCTACGCCGATGCCGTGCTCAGCTTCGACCAGCGTTGCGTGACCGAGGCCGGCTACGACTACGGCATTGTGGAAATCTCCACCAACGCTGCCGCCGGCTCGCCCAGCTGGACCGAACTGGCCCGCTGCGACGGCAACAACACCACTTGGACCAACCAGCGCATCACCCTGCCCGCCGCCGCGAACGGCAGCGCCACGGTCAAGCTGCGCTTCCGCCTGACTTCGGATACCAGCGAGGTACGCGAAGGCTGGTCCATCGACAACATCAAGGTCGAAGCCGGCGGCGATGCCTGCCGCAATGCGGCGGACCGGATCTTCGACGACGGCTTCCAGGGGTAGCGCCGGGATCGGGAATGGAGAGGATTCGGGATTCGCGATGGCGGATCCCGGATCGCCCTGTTGTCTAGCCGCCGGCCGCCGCTGCAGCGCGGCGGTTCCAGGGCATTTTCATCAGCACGCGCGCCAGCCCGCAGAAACCGGAGACGCCAGCGAACACCAGGCCGGCGCCGATCAGGCCCGACAGGGCGTGGAACCAGGGCGATACGGCCGCGCCAAGCACGGCGCCCAGCACGATCAGCGAGCCGGCGACGATCTGCACCTGGCGCTGCAGTTCCAGCGGCTGGGCCGCATCGGCAACCACGGGCAGGCCGGCCTGCTTCCAGGCGTCCAGTCCGCCCTGCAGCACATAGGCTTCGCGCGCACAGGCGCCCAGTGCCGCGGCGTTGAGCCGGGTGCGATTGCCGGAACGGCAATGGAAGATCGCCACCTCGGCCGGGACGCTACCGCCGCCGGCCAGGGTTTCCATCGGCATATGCCGCGCCTGCGCGATGTGCTCGCGCGCGTACTCGTCGGCGGCGCGGATATCCACCAGCAGCGCACCACGCTGCAGCAACTGCTGCGCTTCATGGACGGAAACGGTTTTCGGCGACATGGCAAGGCTCCGCGGCGGGATCAGGGACAGAAGATGGACTTCAGCGTCGCGATGAGTTTCGCGACAGCCGGGTTGTCGATGCGGTAGTACAAGGTCTGCGCCTCGCGCCGGAACGTCACCAGGCCCTCCTCGCGCATGCGCGCCAGATGCTGGGAAAGGGCGGACTGGCCCAGTTCCAGGCGCTCCAGCAGCGCACCCACGCTCATTTCGCCGTGCTCGATCAGCAGGCACAGCACCAGCAGGCGGTGCTCGTTGCCGACGGCGCGCAGCAGCGCCGCGGCCTGGGCCGCGCCCTGCTGCAGGAATTTCCGGTCTTGCTCTGTCAGCGCCATGAAGTCGGCTCTATTTCAGGTCAATCTAAATTAGCATTTCCTGATATAAGGGCCAAGCCGCGCCATGCAAGACCAGATCAACGAGGACGGCGGGAAATGGCGCAGCCTGTGATTGGCCACTGCGCCGACGAGCACGGCTGTTCCGGCCGCGCTGCGCGCTTCGACGCAATGAATCTCCGCGCAGGCGTCCGTCCGCCGCGCAGGCGCGGCTTGAAGATGCCGCTGCCGCCGGCGCTGCGGCCGGCCGCTACGGACGCATGCGGCGGGAAAATCCGGCGGCGCAGCACTGCCTGCGCCGCCGGATCAGGGCAAGGCTCAGGCGAGCAGCGCGCCGCTGGCGATCAGCTCGCACATGCGCCGCACTTCCGCGTCCATGGCGCGGTCGCGCTGCATGAAGCCGACCACGCCGCGCACCGCGGCGAAGGCCTTGCGCACGGCGTCGCCGGCGCGGAATTCGCCGGCATCGTTCAGCGCCTGCATCAGCGCGGTGACCTCGGCCTGGAACTGGGCATAGTCCGCATGACCTTCCGCCGGCGCGCCGGCGACCTTGGCGGCCAGCGCACGCCAGTCGCCGCGGGCAGCCAGGCGGCGCGCCGCATTGAGCATGTCCTGGCGGTATTCCAGCGCCTGCGCCGCGGTATAGATTTCCAGCGCCAGCACGTGGGAAAGGTCCTCGGTCATTTCCAGCACATGGCGCGCCTCGTTGGCGCCCATGGACACATGATCCTCGGCATTCGCGCTGGTCGGTATCGAATACACCGAGGCCGGATGCGCGCGCGTGGCCAGGTCGTTGACCAGGGCCGCGGCGGTGTACTGCACGATCATGAAGCCCGAATCGGTGGCGTCCTCGTTGCCGATGAGGAAGGCCGGCAGGCCGTCGTTGTTGGCCGGATCCACCAGCTTGTTCAGGCGCCGCTCCGAGATCGAGGCCAGCACCGGAATCGCCGCCTTGAGATAGCTCATGGCCAAAGCCAGCGGCATACCGTGGAAATGGCCGGCGGAGACGACCTGATCCTCGATAACTGCCGCATTTTCCATTTGCGGAAAAATCAGCGGATTGTCGGTGACCGCGTTCAGCTCAATGTCGATCACACGGCAGGCCTGGGCCCAGGCGTCGCGCACCGCGCCGTGCACCTGCGGCGAGCAGCGCAGGCAGTACGCATCCTGGGGCTGGTGCTTCTTGCCGCCCTTGAACGGCAGGAAGCGCGCGTAGAAGGATTCCTTGCCGTGGCGCTGCGCCGGCGGCACGTAGTCCCAGCTGATGTCGAAGCGGGCGGACTGATCCTCCGCATGATTCCAGGAGCTGGCCAGCCAGGTGCGGAAGCGCGGCACCAGGTGGTACGGAATATCGGCCAGGCTGGAGCCCGCCAGCAGGCGGCGCAGATTGGCCGCCGCCTCGACCTGGCCCGGATGCGGCCGCAGCGCGTGCACTTCCGGCTTGAGCGCGCCGGTGCGGCCGGCGAAGGCATCCAGCGTCATGGCCGCGGCCAGGTCGGCGGTGCGGATCAGCTGCTCCATGCGATGCAGGGCCAGTGCCGCGGTGGCCAGCATCTGCGTGGTGCCGTTGTTCAGCGCCAAACCTTCCTTGAACGACAGCCGCAGCGGTTTCAGGCCCGCGCGCTGCAATGCCTGCGCGCCCGGCAGGCGCTCGCCGCCGACGAAGGCTTCGCCGCCGCCGAGCAGCACGATGGCCAGATGCGACAGCGGCGCCAGATCGCCGCTGGCGCCGACCGAGCCTTTCTCCGGAATCACCGGGATCACGTCGTGATTGAGCAGGTCGGCCAGGGCCTGCAAGGTCACCACGCGGATGCCGGAATGGCCGCGCATCAGCGTATTGACGCGGATGGCCAGCATCGCGCGCACCACTTCCGGCGCGAACGGCTTGCCCACGCAGACCGCATGGGTAACGACGAGGTTGTATTGCAGCTCTTCCATCAGCGTGCCGTCGCGCTGCTCCGGATTGCCGCCGGGCAGTTCGTCGCGGGCGCGGTGCGCCCCCAGCAGCTTGTCGGCATTGCTGCCGAAGCCGGTGGTGACGCCGTAGATCGGCTCGCCGCAGCTGACCTTGTCGGCAAGGAAATCCGCCGCCTGCTGCACGCGCGCAAGCTGCGCCGGATCCAGCGCGATGCGCGCGCGCTCATGCGCGATGGCGGCGACCTGGGCGCGGCTCAGCGAGGAGCCGTCGAGAAGGATGGTCGAAGTAGTCATGGCAATTCCTGGTGACGGGGCGCGGGCATCAGCCCATCGCCTGGGCCTGTTCCAATTCCACGCGCAGCGCGCGGACCAGCTCGGCGCGCGCCACTTCAAACTGCTCGCGCCGGCGCAGATCCTTGACCACTACCGTGTCCTTGGCGATCTCGTCGCTGCCGACCACGATGGCGAAGGCGATGCCGGCCTTCTCCGCATATTTGAACTGCCTGGCCAGCTTGCCCGGCTCCAGCACCACCTCGGTATTGATGCCGGCCTGGCGCAGTTCGTTGGCGATGGCGAGATAGCGCGGCAGTTCGGCCTCGTCCATCTGCGTGACCAGCACCTGCACGGTACTGCGTCCGGTGCCCATCAGTCCCGCTTCGCGCAGCTGCCAGTACAGCCGCGATGCGCCTATGGAAATGCCCACGCCGGGCAGGTGCGACTTGGTGTAATGCGCGGCCAGGTTCTCGTAGCGGCCGCCGGAGCAGATCGAACCTATGCCCGGGTGGTCGACCAGATGCGTCTCGTAGACCGTGCCGGTGTAGTAGTCCAGGCCGCGGGCAATGGACAGGTTCAGCGCATAGAACGCTTCCGGCACGCCCAGCGCGCGGATCAGCTGCAGCACTTCGCGCAGCTCGGCTATGCCCTGGTTGAAGGCTTCGCTGCCCTGTCCCAGCGAATCGAGCCTGGCCAGCGCGTCGTCGTGGCCGCTGGAGCGGATCTGCACGAAATGCAGGATCTGCGCGATGGCCGCGTCATTCAGGCCGAAGTCGCCGCCGCGCAGGCTTTCGGCAACCTTGTCGGCGCCGACCTTGTCCAGCTTGTCGATCTCGCGCAGGATCAGCGCCTGCTTTTGCGCATCGGCCTGGCCCAGGTTCTCGAAGAAGCCGCGCAGCAGCTTGCGGTTGTTGAGCTGGATGGTGAACGGGCCGATCTTCAGATCGCGGAACACCTGGTAGATCACCGCCGGCAGTTCCGCGTCGTAGCGGATCGACAGCGCATCCTTGCCGATCACGTCGATATCGCACTGGTAGAACTCGCGGAAGCGGCCGCGCTGGTGACGCTCGCCGCGGTAGACGCGCTGCATCTGATAGCGGCGGAACGGGAAGTTGAGCTGGTGCTCGTGCTCGGCCACGTAGCGCGCCAGCGGCACGGTGAGGTCGAAGCGCAGCGCCAGTTCCGGCGGACCGCCTTTTTCCAGGCTGCCAGTGGACTGCAGGAAATACACCTGGCGCTCGGTCTCGCCGCCTTCCTTGGTCAGCAGTACCTCGGTCAGTTCCATCACCGGCGTTTCCACCGGCAGGAAGGCGAAGCGCTCGAAGCCGCGGCGGATAGTGTCGAGCATGTCCTGGAACGCGATCTGGTCCAGCGGCAGCAGTTCGAGCACACCAGGCGGCGTGCGGGGGGCAGTCAAGGCCATGCGGTCCTCATACGGTTCGCAAAGCGCGTCCGGGCGCGCGAAGGGCGCATAGCCTAGCAGATGGTCAGGCGCCGTCCCGGCCATGTAATAACCGGTTCTAACAATGCCCGCGCAGCCCGCCGCCGGCGCTTCGCCGTGCCGGTTCTGCCGGCGGCGGCAGCGGGATTCCACGGCGCCCGGCGCAGGTACCCGTGCGGCATCCGTCACAGCCGATTCGCTTTCAGCCTTGATTTCCCGTATGCTTGACGAGTTTTACGTGCGGACTCTCCGGCTTCCCTACCGGATTCCTGACGTGGCGAGCGGGTTCTTCCTTGCGCGGCACGTACCAGTTTCTCCCTCCACCGGCCCTCACGAAAAATACGGCCAGCGGCCGCAGCCTGCGGCCCGCCGTCGAAATTCATTACCTGCAGCGCGGATGCATGGCCACTGGATGGTCGTCGGGAACGCTCTGGGTTTCACGTTAGGAGCAATCCCATGTCCTTTGACACGCTCGGGCTGTCGCCCGCACTGCTGTGTGCCCTCAATGAACAAGGCTATACCCAGCCCACGCCGATCCAGGCCGAGGCCATTCCGCTGGTGCTGGCCGGCCGCGACCTGATGGCCGGCGCCCAGACCGGCACCGGCAAGACCGCCGCCTTCGCCCTGCCCATGCTGGAGCGGCTCTACCCCAACGGCGCGCTGCGCCTGGAACAGCCGCGCAAGGTGCGCGCCCTGGTGCTCACGCCCACGCGCGAGCTGGCCGTGCAGGTGCACGACAGCATCCGCGCCTACGGCAAGAACATCCGTTTCAATTCCACCACTATCTTCGGCGGTGTCGGCATGGGCGGCCAGGTGCAGGCGCTCAAGCGCGGCATGGACATCATCGTCGCCACGCCGGGCCGCCTGATCGACCACCTGGACCAGCGCACGCTGAACCTGCGCGACATCGAGATCCTGGTGCTGGACGAAGCCGACCGCATGCTCGACATGGGCTTCCTGCCGGCGATCAAGAAAATCCTCGGCCAGCTGCCGCGCCAGCGCCAGAACCTGCTGTTCTCGGCCACCTATGCCGAAGACATCAAGAAGCTCGCCGCCGAGCTGCTCAACGATCCGGCGCAGATCCAGATTGCGCAGCAGAACAGCGTCGCGGCCACGGTCGAGCACCGCGTCTACGCGGTCGACAACGATCGCAAGAAGGACGTGCTGATCGAGATTCTGGCCCATGACAGCCGCCGCCAGACCCTGGTGTTCGGCCGCACCAAGCACGGCTCGGACCGCCTCGCCCGCCAGCTCAGCCAGGCCGGCTTCAAGGCCGACGCGATCCACGGCAACAAGAGCCAGAACGCGCGCCAGCGCGCGCTCAAGGATTTCAAGGAAGGCCGCATCAACGTGCTGGTCGCCACCGACATCGCCGCGCGCGGGCTGGATATCGACCAGCTGCCGGTGGTGATCAACTACGACCTGCCCATGGTCGCCGCCGACTACGTGCACCGCATCGGCCGCACCGGCCGCGCCGGCTGCGACGGCCTGGCCCTGTCCCTGGTCTGCCGCGAAGAACAGGGCCTGCTCAACGACATCCAGCGCCTGCTCAAGCGCGAGATCGACATTGCCGTGCTGGAAGGCTTTGAACCCAAGGTGCCGCTGCGCACCGGCGCCGATGCCCAGCGCGCCGGCAAGCCCAAGCAAGGCAACCGCGGCGCCCGCCGCCCGCACGTGGCCCAGCCCAGCGGCGGCGGCAAGCACCACGCCGGCAAGGACCAGCGCCGCGGCGGCGGCAACGGCGGCCAGAACGGGCGGCGTTCGGATGGGAGAGGCGGCGGCGGGCGCGGGCAGAATTCGCCGCGTTGATAGACATTCGCCGCGCTGACGGTCATTCGCTACGCTGATAGACGTTTGCCGCGCCGGGAGTCACTGTAGCCGATCACTCCCGGCGTAGCCGCTCAAAGCAGCCGCAATACGCCCTCTCCCCCGGCTCCGCCGGGGGAGAGGGCTTTTTGTTTGCGTGCGCCGTAACTCGCTGCAACCCCGGGGTACTGCAACTCCACGAGACTGCAACCCTGCGAAGCTGCAGCTCCACAGACTGCATCCCAAAAAGACCGCAGCCTCGCGAAAGCTGCACCTCCACAAGACTGCGATCCCAGAGCGCCGCAACTGCGCCAAGCTGCAACTCCGCGGGACCGCAATTCTGCAACGCCGCATCCTTGCGAGGTTGCGATGCTGCAAGGCGCTAACCAGGCAGGACTGCAACGCCACAGGACAGCGCCCCTGCAAGCCCGCGACACCGCGCGCCGCCTCACCACGCGCCTCACCTCACACCTTCCAATACCATCGCCTCCGGTGCAGCCACACCGCGACGCCCCACCATACCGCCACTACGGCGCAGGCCCAGGCCGCCGAGGCCGCGCGCGGGCCGGCCAGCGGCGTGATCCAGCTGGCGAAGGCGTGCTGGTACAGCCAAGTGTCGGCACCGAAGGCGGCCAGCAGGCAGACCATCAGCCAGGAACCCGCATAGGCCAGGATGGCGTTGAGTCCCAGCGCGCGGCCCGGCAGCCACAACCCGCGCAGGTCGACCAGGCGATGCAGCAGGGCCAGCAGCAGCAGGCCGGCGCCGCCAGTCCACAGCACATAGCCCGGCGTCCACAGCGCCTTGTTGAAGGGCTGCCAGAACGACAGCGCCAGGCCGGCCGCGGCCGCGGCGACGCCGGCATACAGCAGAGGACTGGCGATGCGGGATCCGCCCGCAGCCACCGCACCGGCGCGCAGCCAGCTGCCGGCGCGCAGGCCGAGCACGGTGCTGGCAATCGCTCCCAGGGTGCTGAGCACGCCTTCGGGATCGAAGGCGCGGCCGCTGGCGGGATCGAACTGGTAGGCGTAGCGGCCCAGCAGCGCGCTGTCCACGCGCACATTCCAGTTGTCGGCCTGGGCCGTGCCGCCGAAGAACAGCAGCAGCGAATAGCCGGCCAGCAGGGCGGCGAACAGCAGCCACTGCCCGCGCGGCCGCAGGTACAGCGCGGCCGGTCCGGCCACGGCCAGGCACAGGCCGATGCGCTGCAGCACGCCGGCCAGGCGGAAGGCGCGCTCGGGAATCAGCAGCGCCGCAGCAAGATGCAGCAGCAGGCCCACGCCGACCAGACGCAGTGCGCGCAGCAGCACGGCGCGGCGCAGCGCGGCCGGCTCGGCGCCGCGGGCGAGCTGGGGTTCCAGCGCCAGGCTCAGCGAGGCGCCGGCCACGAACAGGAATAGCGGAAAGATGTAATCCGCCGGCTGGCAGCCGTGCCAGGCGGCGTGTTCCAGCCACGGAAAGACATGGCCCCAGTCGCCGGCGTTGTTGACCAGTAGCATGGCCGCGACGGTAAGGCCGCGCAGGATGTCGACCGAGGCAAAGCGTGGCGCGGTTGCAGCGGGCATGGCGGTCCGTGGCGCGGCGGCGGAAGTCCCAGCCTCGCATATCCGGGCGGCGGCGCGTTATGACGCTGATTCCCGTTGCGCCGCATTCTCGCGCCAGGCCGCCCGGCCACCGCGACGACCAGCCGGCGTCGGCGCGGGCACCGACAGCCCCGCCTCACCGCGCCACCGCCGCGCCGCCATGCCCTATGCCGCTCCTCCGCGCCTCCGCCGCGCCACACCGCGCCCTGCCACACCCCGCTGCCACGCCGATCCGCAGAGACCGCCAAACGGCCTAACCCCTCCGCTTCTTTCAGCCACCGCAAACCCTTCGGCACCCCGCTTTCCAGTCCGCGCCACGGCGCCTCCCGCCCCGTCCGCCGCCAGCCGCGGCCTTGCCGCTCAGGCCTGCAACGCGGCCGGGACTTCCGTCATGGGCGCCCCCGGCGGATCCGGTTTAGCATCGGCGCCCGTTTCCCTGTCCGGAGTGCGTTTTCATGAAGAACCGTCTTGCCATCGCCCTGGCCCTCGCCCTGGGCATCGCGGCGCCGCTCTATGCCGCCGACAAGGCGGCTCCCGCCGCGAGCGCCGCCGTGAAGCCCGACATGACCAACAACCCCTTCGCCAAGCCCAGCACGCTGCCGTTCCAGTACCCGCAGTTCGACAAGATCAAGAACGAGCACTTCGTCCCGGCGATGGAAGCCGGCATGATCGAACACCGCGCCGAAATCGACGCCATCGCCGACTCCAAGGACGCCGCCACGCTGGAAAACACCATCGTCGCGATGGAGCGTTCCGGCCAGCTGCTCAACCGCGCCACCACGGTGTTCTTCAATCTCAGCGGCGCCAATACCAACGACGCGATAGAGAAAATCCAGAGCGAGATGGCGCCCAAGCTGTCGGCACACCAGGACGCGATCTACCTCAATTCCAAGCTGTTCGCCCGCGTGCAGTCGCTGTATGACAAGCGCGATTCGCTGGGCCTCGATCCGGAAAGCAAGCGCCTGGTCGAACGCTACTACACCGATTTCGTGCGCGCCGGCGCCAAGCTCAGCGACGCCGACAAGGCCAAGCTCAAGGACATGAACGCCGAGCTGGCCACGCTGCAGACCCGCTTCAGCCAGAACATGCTGAAGGAGAACAACGCCTCGGCCGTGATCGTCGACAGCAAGGAAGAACTCAAGGGCCTGTCCGACGCCGCCATCTCCGCCGCCGCCGAAGCGGCCAAGCAGCGCAAGCTCGAAGGCAAGTACGTCATCGCGCTGCAGAACACCAGCGGCCAGCCGGCGCTGGCCCAGCTGGAAAACCGCGCCCTGCGCGAGCGCCTGCAGAAGGCCTCGGTCGAGCGCGCCAGCCACGGCGGCGAATTCGACAACCGCGCCATCGTCGCCAGCGTCGCCAAGATCCGCGCCGAGCGCGCCAAGCTGCTGGGCTACGACAACCACGCCGCCTACACCCTGGAAGACGAGACCGCCAAGACGGTCAAGGCCGTGAACGACCGCCTGGCCCAGTTGGCGCCGCCGGCCGTGGCCAATGCGAAGAAGGAAGCGGCTGACCTGCAGAGCATGATCGACAAGGAAAAGGGCGGCTTCCAGCTCGCCGCCTGGGACTGGTCGTTCTATTCGGAAAAGGTGCGCGCGGAAAAGTACAGTTTTGACGAAGGCCAGCTGCGCCCGTACTTCGAGTTCGACAGCGTGCTCAAGAACGGCGTGTTCTTCGCTGCCAACAAGCTGTACGGCCTGAGCTTCAAGGAACGCACCGACCTGCCCGTCTACAATCCGGACGTGCGCGTGTTCGACGTGACCGACGCCGACGGCAAGCCGCTGGCGATCTTCCTGGTCGACTGGTATGCCCGCGACAACAAGCGCGGCGGCGCCTGGATGAATGAATACGTGTCCCAGAGCGGCCTGTTCGGCACGCATCCGGTGGTGGCCAACCACCTCAACATTCCCAAGCCGCCCAAGGGCGAGCCGACCCTGCTGACCTACGACGAAGTCAACACGGCCTTCCACGAATTCGGCCATGCCCTGCATGGCATGTTCTCCAACGTGAAGTACCCGCGCTTCTCCGGCACCAGCGTGCCGCGCGATTTCGTGGAATATCCGTCCCAGGTCAATGAAATGTGGACCACCTGGCCGGAAATCCTCAAGAACTACGCCAAGCACTACAAGACCGGCGAACCGATCCCGCAGGAACTGGTGGACAAGGTCACCGCGGCGCAGAAGTTCAACCAGGGCTTCGCCACCACCGAATACCTGGGCGCGGCCCTGCTCGACCAGGCCTGGCACCAGATCACGCCGGCACAGGCACCCAATGCCGATGGCGTGCTCGGCTTTGAAGCCGCCGCGCTGAAGAAGGCCGGCGTGGACTTCGCGCCGGTGCCGCCGCGTTACCGCAGCGCCTACTTCTCCCACATCATGGGCGGCTATGCAGCCGGCTACTACGCCTACATCTGGAGCGAAGTGCTGGATGCCGACAGCGTGGAATGGTTCAAGGAGAACGGCGGCCTCAAGCGCGAGAACGGCGACCACTTCCGCAAGACCCTGCTCTCGCGCGGCGGCAGCGTCGATGCGATGCAGCTGTTCAAGGACTTCCGCGGCCGCGATCCGGACGTCAAGCCGCTGCTGGAACGCCGCGGCCTGACCGCCAAGTAAGCCACGCTGCGTCCGGCCGCCACGGCGGCCGGACCACGCTGCAAATGAAAAACCCGCACCGGTTCGCGCCGGGGCGGGTTTTTTCGTAGCGGGAGCAGCGCTGCCGCGGCCGGCGCGCCGCGGCGATCAGACGTCGCGGCGTACCCCGCCACCGCTCTGCGAGGTGCGGTACGGCATCTTGTCCGCATTGAGCAGGCGTTCGATGCGCATGAACACCTCGGCGCGGGAGAACGGCTTCTTCATGAAATCGTCGGCGCCGATGCGCTGGGCGTAGAACTGCTCGGTGGCCTGTTCATTGCCGCTGATCATGATGATGGGGATGTCCTTGGTGCGCGAATCCCGGCGCAGCTGGCGCAGCGCGGCAAAGCCGTTCATGCCGGGCAGCACGATGTCCAGGAAGATCAGGTCCGGCGCCTCGGCCTGGGCCATGCGTATGCCTTCCTCGGCGTCGCCGGCTTCCAGCGTGGCGTAGCCGTTCTGCTGCAGCAGCTTGCGCAGCAGGGCGACGATGGTCGGTGAATCGTCGACGATGAGGACGCGGGTGCCTTCGCGGGCATTGATGCGCGGCTTGTCGCGCCGCTCGGCCGCGGCCGGCTGGCCACCGAAAATCCTTCGCAGAAATCCGAACATACCTTTCCAGCTCCCCTGCCCCGCGAACCCCTGGCCCGGAAGTTTCGGGGTTACGCGCGGGCGGGTCAAACCTGACCGCGGCGGAATGCGGCCCGGCGGCGCCGGAAAAGCGCGCCGGATGCCTGCCGCAGCGCGTTTTCAGTGCTGCCGGCGGCCAACGCGGCGCCGCAGGACCAAAGCCGGAAACGTGCCGGGTGGCGCAGATTCGGCCAGCATCCGCGCAAACAGCGCCGCCGTGCTCTCGCGATCTTGCCGCCGACGCGGCCGGGAGGCACCGCAGGCCAGCCTCCACAGCTGGCCCCACTGCGCATGGCCGCGGGCCGCGGCTTCAGCTCAGCAGGCGCGTCACCAGGCGCGGCTCCAGCAGCGCCATGAACAGCAGGCCGAAGCCCGCGCCCCACAGGTGCGCGCTGTGGTTGACGTTGTCGCGCGACTGCCGGTCCATGTACCAGGTATAGGCCAGGTACAGCACGCCGAACAAAATCGCCGGCATGGGCAAGAAGAACACCAGGATCTGCGAACCCGGCGCTACCAGGATGTAGGCGAACAGCACTGCCGACACCGCGCCCGAGGCACCCAGGCTGTAATAGTTAGGATCGTTCTGGTGCTTCATATAGCTGGGCAGGATGGACACCAGCAGGCCGCCCAGGTACAGCAGCGGCAGGCCCAGCGGCCCCATGGCCTGGCCCAGCACCAGCTCCATCGCCCGGCCGAAGAAGAACAAAGTAAACATGTTGAAAAAAAGATGCATGCCGTCTGCATGCACCAGGCCGTAGGAGAACAGGCGCCAGTATTCGTTCTTGCGCTTGACCGCCGGCGGCCACAGCACCAGCTGCTGCTGCAGGCGCGGATTGCTGAAGGCGGCCAGGGACACGGCCACGGTCAGGCCGATCAGGATAAGGGTGACAAACATGCGCGCTCGGCTCCGGGATGGGGCGGTGGCAGCCGCGTCAGCCGCGCGGCTTGAACAGGGCGGCGTCGAGGATGGACCAGAGGTGGATCACCCAGCCCAGCAGGATCACCCACAGCACCGCGGCCAGCACGAACTGCACCAGCGCCATCAGCAGGCGGCCCTGCACCAGCTGGCCCAGGCCGGGAATGAAGAAGCTGCAAATGGCGGCGATGACATTGCCGGCCGAACCCTGTCCTGTGCTCATCGTGCTGTGGTCCCTGGGGAATAGTCGCGATAGCTTGGCAGATGTTGCCGCCGCCCGGGAAATTCAAGCGGCGCGGTTGCTTTCGCCGGCAGCGGGGACTAGCCTGCCGCCTCTTGCTCAGGCTGCAACCCACCGGGGAGACATCATTGTGAAAGCCATTCCTTGCGCACTTGCGCTGGCCACGAGTATTGCGCTAGCCGCCGGCGCGCACGCCGCCACACCGGCGGACGCCGACGCCTTCATCGCCGGCATCAACCAGGAAATCCGCGACAATTATGTCGAGGTCACGGCAGCGCAGTGGGTCTCGGAAACCTACATCAACGGCGACACCGAAGTACTGGTGGCCAAGGCCAACGAACGCGCCCTTGCGCGACTTTCTGCCAATGTGGAGAAATCCGCACAGTTCGACAGCCTCGCCGGCATCTCGCCGCTGACCCGCCGCGGCATCGACCTGCTCAAGCTGCAGACCGCGATGCCGGCGCCGAAGGATCCGGCCAAGCTGTCGGAGCTGACCCAGATCGCCTCCCGCCTCAACGCCGCCTACGGCGCCGGCAAGTCCTGCACCGACGAGGCCAGGCCCGAGACCTGCCGCAACCTCGACCAGCTCAGCAAGGTGCTGGCGGAAAACCGCGACTGGGACGCCGACCTGGAAGCCTGGACCGCCTGGCACAACACCGCCCGCGGCATGCGCAAGGACTATGTGCGCTTCGCCCAGCTGGTCAACGAAGGCGCCGGCGAGATGGGCTATGCCAACGCCGGCGAAATGTGGCGCGCCGGCTACGACATGAGCGCGGCCGACCTGCGCAAGGAAACCGACCGCCTGTGGCAGCAGGTGCAGCCGCTGTACAAGGACCTGCAGTGCTACGCGCGCACCAAGCTCGACGCGCAGTACCCGGGCAAGCTGGCGAAAGACGGCACCATCCCCGCACATATCACCGGCAACATGTGGTCGCAGGACTGGTCGGCGCTGTATCCGCTGCTGCAGCCGTATCCGAACGCCTCCAACCTGGACGTGGATGCGGCGCTGAAGCAGAAGCAGTACACGCCGGTGTCCATGGTGCAGCGCGCCGAGGATTTCTACACCTCGATCGGCTTCCCGGCGCTGCCCAAGTCGTTCTATGAGAAATCCCAGCTCACCCGCCCGGCCGACCGCGACGTGGTCTGCCACGCCAGCGCCTGGGACCTCAACCTCGAAGGCGACGTGCGCATCAAAATGTGCATCAACATCAACGAGGAAGATTTCCGCACCGTCTACCACGAGCTGGGCCACATCTATTACTACCTGGCCTACAACAAGCTGCCGCCCCTGTTCCAGACCGGCGCCCACGACGGCTTCCACGAAGCCATCGGCGACACCATCCAGCTCAACCTGACGCCGGGCTATCTGGGCCAGATCGGCCTGGCCGGCGAATCCAAGCAGAGCAAGGAAGCCGTGCTCAATGCGCAGATGAAGCAGGCGCTGGAGAAGATCGCCTTCCTGCCCTTCGGCAAGCTGATCGACGAATGGCGCTGGGGCGTGTTCGACGGCTCCATCAAGCCGGAAAACTACAACGCCGCCTGGTGGGCGCTGAAGAAGAAATACCAGGGCGTGGCGCCCATCGTCGCGCGCGGCGAGGAGAACTTCGACCCCGGCGCGAAGTACCACGTGCCCGGCAACACGCCGTACATGCGCTACTTCCTCGCCCACATCCTGCAGTTCCAGTTCCAGCGCGAGCTGTGCAAGGCCGCCGGCTACAAGGGCCCGCTGCACGAATGCTCGATCTACGGCAACAAGGAAGCCGGCAAGAAGTTCTGGGCCATGCTGGAAAAAGGCTCCAGCCAGCCCTGGCAGGACACGCTGAAGGAACTCACCGGCAAGGGCGAGATGGACGCCTCGGCCATACTGGATTACTTCGCTCCGCTGCACGCCTGGCTCAAGCAGCAGAACAAGGGCAAGTCCTGCGGCTGGAACTGATCGGCGCTGCGCCGCGGCCGTTGCACGCCGCGGCGCAGCCCTGCACTTCCGAAGGCCGCCTCCGGGCGGCCTTCGCGTCTGCGTGCCGCACAGCGCGGCGCGCATGCTATGTTGGCGCCCGTCGCCACCGCCACCGAGGGACTCCGATGCAACGCTGGATCAAACTGCCCGACGGCCGCTTCGTCGACGCCAACCGCATCATGTACATCGGCAAGGTGGAAACCTATCCGCGCATCGACGAGGACGGCAACGACCTGGGCCAGGGCTACAACGTCAATATCGGCACCGGCCTGGCGCGCGAAGAACAGATCACCCTGATGGCCGGCAAGGAAGAAGTGCTGGCCGTGCTCAAGCAGATCCTCGGCGCACCCGCGCCGGCGGCGGGCTGAAGAAAACCGCGCCGCGGCCGCCGGCCGCGGCGAACCGGCCCAATTACTGCGCCTGCGCCTCGGCCGCCAGCAGCGCGGCTTCGCGCGCGGCCTTGCGCTTGTACACCTGCCAGGCCACACCGCCGATCACGGTCAGCAGCGCCGAGGCCAGCGCCATGCGCAACACGCTGACCGACACCACCACCGAGACCAGCCCGGCCAGCACCGCGTTGAATACCAGGCTGACAAAAGCCTGCAGCGAGGATGCGCCGCCGCGGTGCAGCGGGAAGCGGTCCAGCAGCAGCACGGTCAGGGCGGGGAAAGACAGCGAAATGCCGATCGCGTGCAGGCCTATCGGCAGCACCGACCAGGGAACCTGCGGCTGCGGCAGCAACAAGGCCACCGTCACGTTGACGCCCGAGGCAAGCAGCATGATCAGATAGCCCAGGCCCACGGTCTGGGCCAAGCTGTAGCGGCCGGCCAGGCGGCTGGACAGCAGCGACCCCAGGAACATGCCGCTGACCGCCGGCACGAACAGCCAGCCGAACTGCTGCGGTCCCAGCTTGAGCAGGTTCACCACGAAGGCCGGCGCCGAGGAGATGTACAGGAACATGGCGCTGAAATTCATGGTGCCGGCGATGGCCAGCGGCCAGAACTGCCGGTCCAGCAGCATTTCCAGATACCCCTGCAGCAACGCCCGCGGCCGCAGCGGTATGCGCCGCGCCGGCGGATGCGATTCCGGCAGGCGCCAGGCCGAGGCGGCCAGCAGCAGCGCACCCCAGCCGGCGAGGAACCAGAAGATCCAGCGCCAGTGCCCCATCAGCAGCACCCAGCCGCCGATCATCGGCGCCAGCGCCGGCGCGACGGTGAACAGCATGGACACATTGGACATCAACCGCTGCACCCGCGGCCCTTCGTAGAGATCGCGCATGATCGCGCGTGCCACGATCCAGCCGGCGCCGGCGACCGCGCCCTGCAGGGCGCGGAAGAACCACAGGCTTTCTATGGACCAGGTCAGCGCGCAGCCGACCGAGGCCAGGGTGAACAGCGCGACGCCGCCCATCACCACCGGGCGCCGGCCCAGCGCATCCGACAGCGGGCCGTGCACCAGCGACATCAGCGCCAGCGCGACCAGATAGATCGACAGCGTCTGCTGCATGGCGAAATCGTCGGCGCCGAATTCCGCCGCGATGGCCGGGAACGCCGGGAACATGGTGTCGATCGCGAACGGCCCGAACATGGCCAGGCCGGCGAGCAACAGGGTCAAGCCAGGTTTTGCAGTGGCGTTCATCGTTTCTCGTCATCACGCCGCGGCGGCGGACGCACGCGGCGCCGCGGCACGGCCTGGGCCGCGCCGCGCACCGCCGGGCTTCATTGCCCGCTGCCGCAGCATTGCTTGTATTTCTTGCCGCTGCCGCAGGGGCAGGCATCGTTGCGGCCGACCTTGGGCCCTTCGCGCCGCACCGTGGCCGGCGTGAGGCGCTGCTCCAGCCAGTAGTCGTGCGCATCCAGGGCGAAGCCGAACATGGTCTCCATCAGCGCATCGCGCTGTTCCTGGGTGGCGACTTCGGCGCCGGTCTCCTCGTCGTCGGGACCGCGCGCGAGCAGGTCCACGGCTTCGATGTCTTCCTCCCAGTCCGGATCCGACAGCAGATCGTCCCAGTCCTCTTCGCGCAGACCGACGCCGCGCAGATAGCCCAGCGCCCATTCCTGGCCGAAGGCGGCGGCTTCGCCGCCCTCCAGTTCGACCTCGCCTATCCACGGCTCGAACTCGGCACCGCCCTGGCTCAGCACGGTGGCAATGTGGTTGTAGTGGCGCATGATCAGGCCGAGCATGGCCTGGGCCTGGTCCTCGCTCTCGAACACCTCGGCCTGGCCTTCGCCCTCTTCCTCGCCGACCCAGATCAGGGGCACCCACTCCGACGGCAGGATAGTGTCGGGGCTGGACAGTACCGCGGTAAGGTAGCCGTCGAGCATCTCGAAGCTCATGCCGTCGCGCTCGACTGCGTGGGTATCCAGAAAGCGCGACAGCGTCTGGACTTCCTGTTCGCTCAGGGGCTGCTGCAGTTCGTGTTTGCGGGTCATGGGAAGCATCCGGTCGAGTGAGGCGGGAAAGCGGCGGCGAAAAAAGCCGGCCAGCCGGCAATGATGCACCATGCACGCTGCTCACGCGCGGTGCAAATACCAATTGACCGGGCCGAGCCGCGGCGCGGCGGCTAGAATCCGCCGCTGTGCCGCGCCGCCCGGAGAACCGCCATGCCCTGGATTTCCCTGCTTGCCATCGGCCTGGGCGCGGCGCTCGGGGCCTGGCTGCGCTGGGGCCTGGGCCTGTGGCTGAACCCGCTGCTGGCCAATCTGCCGCTGGGCACGCTGGCGGCCAACCTCATCGGCGGCCTGCTCATGGGCCTGCTGATGGCGCTGCTGGAAGCCCACGCGGACTGGCCGGCGGAGCTGCGCCTGTTTGCCGGCACCGGCTTCCTCGGCGGCCTGACCACCTTCTCCACCTTTTCCGGCGAGGCCGGCGCGCTGCTGGAACGCGGTGAATACACCTGGGCCGGCGCCCTGGTGATTGTGCACGTGGCCGGCTCCATCGCCGCCACGCTGGCCGGCTGGCTGCTGCTGCGGGCCCTGCTGCGCGGCCAGCTCTGAGCCGGGCGCGCCACCGCCGGACGGCAAAGAATCCTTGCGTGACAAGCACCTGAGCCGGGGATCGCGCCCCGCCGCGGCAATTCCGGCACAATACCCGCTTTGCGCGCGCCCCCTGCGCGCCAGCCCAGAACGCCGATGAGCCTGCAATCCAATTTCGAACAGATCCCGCTCAAGCAATACGCCGAGCGCGCCTATCTCGATTACTCCATGTACGTGGTGCTGGACCGCGCCCTGCCCTTCGTCGGCGACGGGCTCAAGCCGGTGCAGCGCCGCATCGTCTACGCCATGAGCGAGCTGGGTCTCGCCGCCACCGCCAAGCCGCGCAAATCGGCGCTGACCATCGGCGAAGTGCTCGGCAAATACCATCCGCACGGCGACAGCGCCTGCTACGAGGCGATGGTGCTGATGACGCAGTCGTTCTCCTACCGCTATCCGCTGATCGAAGGCCAGGGCAACTTCGGTTCGCCCGACGATCCCAAGTCCTTCGCCGCGATGCGCTATACCGAGGCCAAGCTCTCGCCCATCGCCGCGCTGCTGCTGGACGAACTGGGCCAGGGCACGGTGGATTTCTCGCCCAACTACGACGGCAGCCAGGAAGAACCTTCGTGGCTGCCCGCGCGCGTGCCGCACGTGCTGCTCAACGGCTCCATGGGCATCGCTGTGGGCATGGCCACCGACATCCCTCCGCACAACCTGCGCGAGATCGCCAGCGCCTGCATCCGCCTGCTGGACGACCCCGACGCCACCGTGCGCGACCTGTGCGAACACGTGCTCGGCCCCGATTACCCGACCCGCGCCGAGATCATCACGCCCAAGGCCGAACTGCAGGCCCTGTACGAGAACGGCACCGGCAGCGTGCGCGCCCGGGCCATCTACCAGAAAGAAGACGGCAACGTCGTCATCACCGCGCTGCCCTACCAGGTGTCGCCGTCCAAGATCCTGGAGCAGATCGCCGCCCAGCTGCGCGCCAAGAAGCTGCCGATGCTGGAAGACCTGCGCGACGAGTCCGACCACCAGAACCCGATACGCCTGGTGCTGATCCCGCGCTCCAGCCGCGTCGACGCGGACGAGATGATGCAGCATCTGTTCGCTACTACCGATTTGGAAAAGAGCTACCGCGTCAATCTCAACATCATCGGCCTGGACGGCCGGCCCCAGGTCAAGAACCTCAAGCAGGTGCTGAACGAGTGGCTGCGCTTCCGCAGCGACACGGTGACGCGCCGCCTCAACTTCCGCCTGGGCAAGGTCGAGCGCCGCCTGCACCTGCTGGAAGGCCTGCGCATCGCCTATCTCAACCTGGACGAGGTCATCCGCATCATCCGCACCGAGGAAGAGCCCAGGCCGGTGCTGATGGCGCGCTTCCGCCTGAGCGAGGAACAGGCCGACTACATCCTCGAAACCCGCCTGCGCCAGCTTGCACGGCTGGAAGAAATGAAGATCAACAGCGAGCGCGACCAGCTGGAAGAGGAACGCGCGCGCATCAACGTCATCCTCAATTCCAAGCAGCGCCTGAAGACCCTCATCAAGGACGAGCTGAAGGACGACGCGAAGAAATACGGCGACGAGCGCCGCTCGCCCATCGTCGAACGCCAGGTCGCCCAGGCGCTGGACGAAGCCGCGCTGGTGGCGAGCGAACCGACCACGGTGGTGCTGTCGCAGAAGGGCTGGATCCGCGCCGCCAAGGGCCATGAAGTCGATCCCGCCGGCATGAGCTACCGCGAAGGCGACGCGCTGCAGGCCTACGCCCGCGGCCGCACCACGCAGCAGGTCGCCTTCATCGACTCCACCGGCCGCAGCTACTCCACGCCGGCCCACAGCCTGCCCTCGGCCCGCGGCAACGGCGAGCCGCTGACCGGCCGTTTCGCTCCCCCCGCCGGCGCACGCTTTGAAGCCGTCGCCATGAGCGAGGCCGATACGCGCCTGGTACTGGCTTCCGACTACGGCTACGGCTTCGTCACCCGCTTCGCCAACCTGATCGGCAACAAGAAGGCCGGCAAGCAGATCCTCAACATCGACGACAACGCCAAGGTGCTCGCCCCCGCCTACGTCGCCGATCCCGCCCGCGACCGCATCGTGGTGGCGACCAACGCCGGCCACCTGCTGATGTTCTCCGTCGCCGAACTGCCCGAGCTGGACAACGGCGGCAAGGGCAACAAGCTGATCGAGATTCCCAAGGCCAGGCTCGCCGAAGGCGAACGTGTTGCCGGCATCACCGTCGTCACCGAAGGCAAGGGCGAAGTCACCCTCTACGCCGGTGCCCGCAAACTCACCCTGCGCTGGGCCGACCTGGTCGAATACGGCGGCAACCGCGCCGGCCGCGGCGGCCTGCTGCCGCGCGGACTGCAGCGCGTGGAGCGGCTGGAGACCACGGGCTGAGGATTCGGGATTCGGGATTCGGGATTCGGGATTCGGGATTCGGGATTCGGGATTCGGGATTCGGGATTCGGGATTCGCAGCGAGTGTGCGGCGGAATCCGAGGTTTCTGGCAAGTGAAATTTGCCGGATTTCTTCGAGGAAAAGCGGGAAGCTCCCTCTCCCCCAAGCTCGCTTGGGGGAGAGGGCCGGGGTGAGGGGGCAACGATCAACGCGCCTCGCCCTTTGGATTTCCGCCAAAACCTTCAACACGCAAAGAACACCGCGAAAACCGAAGTTCTTCGCAAACTGAAGCGCCGCCCCCTCACCCAACCCTCTCACCAAGCGCGTAAACGCGCTTGGTGAGAGGGTCCAGTCCAGGCGCAATCGGCGACCTGGAGCGCCAGCCCGGCGCTTCAACCCAGATATTCACCTCAAGTCGCCACCCCGGATCATCAGCTCGGATTGGCACTCCCGATCAGCTTTCCCGATCGGCACTCCCGATCAGCACTCACCATCAGCGACACAGATCAGCGCCCAGACCGGCAACCGCAACCCGCATCCCGGCCGCAGCGCTCTGAGCACCGCACCGCCGGCGCCCCGCAACACAATGCGCCAGCCTCAGCGCCAATCTCCGCTGGCTACGAAGCCGGCCCAATAGAACGGATGCACCGACTCTCCGCGCTGCCGGCGTGCGTCCAGCACGGCCAGGTCCGCCGCCGCGACGGCGTCTACGGTGTCGCTTTTTTTTTCCAGCCGCGAGCGGTACAGCGCCTCCATCCATGCCGACGTGGCCGCATCGTCCACCGGCCACAGGCTCATCACCACGGTGCGTGCGCCGGCCAGGCGGAATGCGCGGCGCAGGCCGAACACGCCTTCGTCGTCCAGCCGCGCGCCCAGCCCGGTATCGCAGGCCGACAGCACCACCCAGCCGACGCCGTCCAGCGCCAGCGTGCTCACATCGGCGCCGAGCAGCAGGCCGTTGCTCCCGCCCTCGCCGCTGAGCACCAGTCCCGCTTCGCGCGCCAGCGCGGCGCGCGCGCTGGCCGCCGCGCCGGCATCGTCGCGCCGCAGGCCCACGCCGCGGCGAACCGCGGCGGCCTGTTGCGCGCAGCTCGCGCCGATTTCAAAAGCATGCGTGGCAAAGTGGATGATTCCCGCCTGCGGCGCACTGCGGCGCAGCGCGGCCACGGTGGCGGCACTGCCCTTGAGCGCGGTGACTTCAGCGCGGCCGGCGGCGCGGGAGACCTCGGCCAGCGTGTCGATCTCGCGCTCTGCGCCGGGCAGGGCGGCGAAGGCTTCGTCGAGTTCGGGACAGCTGCCGCGCAGCCGGCCCAGGTCGCTCTTGTCGGCGCGGGCCAGTTCCGGCACCCCCAGCAGCAGAAGGTGGCGGCGTTCGCCCGCCGGCGCGGCGGCGGCGAGATCGTGCTCGGTCTCCAGCAGATGCGTGCGCAGGCCGCGTTCGATCAGAAAGCCCTCGCCATCGGGCAGCGCGGCGAAATTGAGCCGGTGCACGCCGGCTTCGGCGATCACGAACAGACGGCCGCCCGGATTCTTCAGCTTCAGCGCGTCGAACAGCTCGCGGCGCACGGCCTGGCCGGCTGCGCGCAGTTCGTCCTCGCGCCCGGGTTCGCGCATCAGCCGGTACCAGCGTTCGGCGCGGGCGTCCTGGGCGGCCTGTTCGCCCAGGTCGAGCAGGCGCGGCAGCGCGCCGGCTTCGGCGACGAAGGCGTACAGGTGCGGCGCCTTCGCGCCCGCGCCGGTCGCATACGCCACCAGGCCGGCCTGCGCCGGCAGCGACTGCAGCAGTTCCGCCAGCGGACGGCGCTTGAGCGGCAGCAGCGGCGTGGCCGCGCCCAGTGCTTCGACCGCAGCATCGAGTTCGCGCCGCAGGCCGGCCAGGGTGGCCGCATCGGCGCCGCCGCGCAGTGCATCGGCATACGACAAGGCAGCCTTGGACCACTGTTCCCAGCGCTGCTTTTCCTCGCCCTGCAGGCCCTGGCGCGCCGCCTCCAGGCGCTGTCCGGCCAGGCGCGTGGCCAGGCCGCGCGCCGCGGCGATCTCGTTCCAGGCTGCGCTGACCTGCTGCGCATCGCCGCCGCCGGCGGCCAGGGCCAGCAGGCGTTCGCTGCAGCGGCCCAGGCCGCGTTTGAATTCCAGTGCCTGGGTTTCACCGAGCACCGGCGCCACCGCGCCGACCAGGCGGCTGCGCCGCTGTTCCACCAGCAGCGCATTGGCGAAGGCGCCCGCCTTGTCGCCGCTCTGCGCCAGCGCATCGGCCAGGTCGCAGCGCCAGCTCAGGAGCTGCGGATGTTCGGTGCCGATAGCCGCTTCCTGCTGCGCCAGCGCGCCCTTGAGCAGGGCCGCTGCCTGGACCGCGTCGCCGCGGCGCAGGCTGATGCGGGCCAGGCCGCGCAGGGCCGGCGCGCCCTCGGGATGCTGCGGGCCGAGCTGGGTGGCGACGATGGCCAGCACGCGGCGGAACCGGTTCTCCGCCTCGTCCGGCAGATTGCGCTCCAGTGCGATCTCGCCGGCCACGGTCAGCGGCGGCACCACGCGCAGGCTGTCGCCGCCGAACATTTTTTCCAATTGTTCCAGATTCTGCACCAGTGCCGTCTCGGCCTCGGCATAGCGCTGCATCTCGTAGGCCAGCGAACCGAGATTGCCGAGTATGGCGGCGTAGCTGCCCGAAGCGACCAGGCCCGGATCGGTGGCCGCGCGCGCGGCGGATTCCTGGTACAGCTGCAGCGCCTGCTCGCGGTCGCCGAGCTGGCGCTCGGCCTCGCCCAGATGGCCCAGCACCATGGCCAGGTCCCGCGGCGAGGCATCGGGCAGGCGGCGCAGGCGTTCCAGTTCGGGCCGCATCAGCTCGCGCACCGCGGCGAAGTCGCCGCGCGAGATCAGGCTTTCGCTGAGCGCGCCGACCAGGCGGCGGCGGAAGGCGTTGTTGGGCACACCCAACTGATCGGCTTCGGCTATGCCCTGGCGCGCGGTGGCGATGGCGGTCTCGTAGTGCCCCAGGCGATCTTCGAACAGACTGTAGAAATACAGTGCGCGCAGACGCCGCACCCGTTCCAGCATGCTGCGCGGCGCGGGCAGCAGCTTGACTGCCTCGTCGGCGAGCTGGCTGCCCTCGGCATAACCGCCCTGCATGCCGCGCAGCTGCGCCGCCACGGCCAGCACATAGACCTGTTCCACCGTCGCGATGCGGCCTTTGCCTTCGCGCAGCAACTGCAGCGCCTCGGCGACGGCGGCATTGGCGCCTTCCACGTCGCGTTTCTGCCAGGCCTGCTGCGCGCGCCACATGGCCAGCGTGGCCAGCGAACGCGCCTGGGGGCCGTCGACGGCGCGGCGCTTCCGGTCGAGTTCATCGCGCCAGGGCGTCCATTCGGCTTCGCTGAAATCCGGCGGGCTTTCCAGCGCCAGGTTGAACAGCAGTGCCACGACGGCATCGTGTTCCTTCGCATCGGCCAGCGCGGGCAGGCCTACCGCCTTGGCTTCGGCATAGGCTTCGCGCGGAATCAGGCTGTCCAGGCGTTCGGTGACGGAGGCCGCCTGCGACAGCGGCGCGAACAGAACCAGGAGCAACAGCAGCAGCGATAGCGGACGGCGCGGCATCAGTAATCCTCGGGCGGGCGGCAGGCCGCGGCGGCAGCGCAGGATTGCGTGCCGTCGCCGGAAGCCGTGTTTCCCCGGGGGAATCTTCGCCTAACGCGGCGCGTGCGGAAACACGAAGCGCTCACAACGCAGCGCCGCCTCCGCCTTGTCGCAGCCCAGCCGCTGCAGCAACGCGGCCAGGCTGACGCCTTCGCCCGGCACCGGCGCGGTGGCCGGGGCCAGCCGGCCCACGCCGCGGGCGACCAGGGCATTGTCGGGACTGACCACGTGCCGCCACTGGGCGATGCTGTCCTCGACCTGGCTCAGGCGTTTCGGTGAACTGATGACGACGAAGGTTTCGCGCTCGGCTTCGCTGTCCACCTGCCAGCTCAGCCCCGTGATGCCATCGTGACCGGGCAGCTGCCAGCGCGTGCCGGGCGTGAGCGGATTGCCCGGCGCCACGCCGGGCAGCGGATACAGCACGGTGGGCTCGGGCGAGCCGTCATCGTTGAACACGTAGATCCAGGTCGGCTGGGCCGCGGCGATCTCCAGCCGCAGCTTGTCGCCCAGGGCGATGGGCATGCCGTCCTGCAGCGGTTCGCGCGTGCCGGCGCCGTCGCGGTAGAAGCGGCTCTCCAGCTTGAACTCCTGCACCGGCCGCAGCTGCCACAGCAGCGCGGCCGCGCCGACCAACAGCACCGCCGCCAGCCCGGCCCAGTGCAGCGCCTGCATGCGCCAGGGCCGTATCGAGGCTTCCAGCGCCGCCAGCAGCACCAGCACGCCGGCGTGGCGCCGCGCCGGATTCGGCGCCAGCGCGCGCTCCACCGCGCGGGTGAGGCTGCGCGGCAAGTCCGGCCGCAGGTCGCGCAGCGGCACGCGCGCCTCGGCGAGCTGCTGCACACGCAGCTGGTCGAGATCGTCGGCTGTATAGGGATAGCGCCGCGTGAGCAGGCGGTACAGCAGCACGCCCAGCGCGAACTGGTCGGATGCCGGCCCCGGGTTGTCGCCGGCCAGCACTTCCGGCGCGAGGTACTGGCGCGTGCCGGATACCGCGTCGAACAGGCCGTCGCGCTCGAATTCGCGCGCGGCGCCGAAATCCGCCAGCACGATGCGCCCGCTCACGTCGCGCAGCACGTTCTCCGCCTTGACGTCGCCGTGGGCCATGCCCAGGCGGTGCACGGCGCTGAGGCCGCGGCAAAGTTCTATGCCGACCTGCACCACGTCGGCGGCGCTGAATTCGCCCTCGCTTTCCAGCACTTCCGCCAGGCTGCGGCCGCGCACCAGTTCGGTCCACAGGCCGACACGGCCGTCCTGGGCGGCGGCGCCGTAGACGCTGACGATATTCGGATGCCGCAGCTTGGCCAGGCGCCGGCCTTCGGCCAGGAACTGGTGCGACAGCGCATCGGAATCGCTGCGCCGCAGCTTGAGCGCGACTTCCTGGTCGAGCATGGGATCGTAGGCGCGCCAGACTTCGCCCTGGGCGCCTTCGCCGAGTTTCTCCAGCACATCCAGGCCGGCGAAACGGAATTGCACGCGGCTGGCGCTGGAACGCTCCGGCCGTATCTGCAGACCGCGGAACACCTGGGCCAGCTGCGACAACTCGCGCAGACCGTCGCCGGCATCGGCGTCGTCGCCGTCCAGCCGCGCCAGCAGGCGCCAGTCCAATGCCGCGTCGTCGGCAATGCCGGCGGCGATCCGCTCCAGATCCTGCTTGTCGCCTGCCATCAACACCCCCTGCCCGTGCTGTGCGGGCGTCCCACCTTCTAACGCTGGCGGGCGGTTCATCAGAACATGTCGGGGCGGAAAAGTGTTACGTACGTCACGCAAAACGCGCGAAGCAGGTCGCGGGCGGACGCGGCGGCGCGGCATGGAACGGCGCCGCCGTCGGCGTGCGGCCGCTCAGGCCTGGTGCGGCTTCAGCGCCGTGGCCAGCTGGACCAGGGCGCGGGCGACCATGACGCGCACCGCGTCGGGCGTGCTGCCGACCTCGGTGGCGATTTCGGGATAGCTCATGCCGAATTCCAGCCGCATCACGATCAGGCCCTGCTGGCGCTTGGGCAGGCTGGCCAGGGCCGATTCGTAGGCACGCAGGCGTTCGTGGCCGACCAGCTGCTCCACCGGCGAGGGCAGGTCGGTATCCGGCATCTCGGTGTCGATCTCGGCCGACTCGGGCCGGCGCATCAGGCGGCGCACTTCGTCGCGCACCTGGTTGAGCAGGATCTGGCGCAGGTAGGCGAGGAAGCTGCCCGGGCCTTCGCTTTCAAAATGGTCGATCTGGCGCAGGGCGCGCATCAGGGCGAGCTGGACCAGGTCCTCGGTCTCGTGCAGGTCGCGCGCGGCGCGCGGCAGGCGGCCGTGGGCCCACTGCCGCAGCAGCGGCAGGAAGCGGCGTACCAGGGCATCGCGGGCGACGTTTTCGCCGGAGCGCACGCGGCGGATCAGTACCTCGGTCGGTTCGCTGCCCGTTGCCGCCGGCCTCTCGCCATTGCGGCGGCCGAACGGAAGAACCTGTGCAAGACTGGAAGCGGACATCGCACCCTCACCCGTAGTTAGCCCCGATTTGTACAATGCCACACGCCTTCCGGCGCCGACCAATGAAAGCTGTATATCCGCCGATAACCTGAAGTTATAGTGTGCGCAAGTTCATGCGTGGACTGCCAATCGGATGCGCCTTCCCCTTTCCTCACCGCTGCTGGAATCCTTCCTGGTCCTCGCGCGCGAGCTGAACTTTTCGCGCGCCGCCGACCTGCTCCATATCACCCAGCCGGCGCTGACCAAGCGCATACAGAACCTCGAATCCCTGCTCGGCCAGTCCCTGCTGATCCGCCAGTACGGCGCGCTGGAACTGACCGAGAGCGGTCGCATCCTGCAGCGCTACGGCGCCGCGCTGGAACACCAGGAAACCGAGCTGCTCGCCAGCCTGGTCGGCGAGCGCACCGGCCAGATCGCCGGCTTTTTCCGCATCGTCACCTTCTCCTCGGCGCTGCGCCCCATCGTGCTGCCGGCGCTGGGCCATCTGCTGCGGGCCAATCCCAAGATGTCCTGCCATGCGTTCAAGGCCGAAGTCGAGGTGCTGCACGAAATGCTGATCGACGGCAAGGTCGACTTCTGCATCAGCCTGTCCGAATGCGAGCGCGCCGGCATAGAGAACGTGCAGATCGGCATTGAGCGCGACGTGCTGATCGAATCCTCGCGCTACAGCGAGCGCGGTTCCTGCTACATCGACCACGATCCGCGCGACAACTTCACCGAGAAGTTCTTCCTCAGCCAGACCGGCTCCACCGTGCCGCGCATGGAGCGCGCCTACTTCGACGATATCTACGGCCTGATCGACGCCGTCTCCGAAGGCGTGGGCCGCGCCGTGGTGCCGGTGCATCTGCTGCGCCCGGACATGGATGTGCGCGTAGTGCCCGGCTTCCGCCCGTTCGAGGTGCCGGTATTCCTGCACTATCACCACCAGCCCTATTACACACGGCTGCAGCAGGCGGTGATTGAGACCCTGCTGCTGCACTGCCCGCCGTTGCTGCGCACCGACCGTATCGGCGTGCCGGCCGGCGGCGCGGTGGCCGACGATGCGCTGATGGCGGCGCAGTCGCGCCAGCGCCAGCGCGCGCAGCAGTAAATTTCCTGGCTCAGGCTTTTCCCCTGCCCGCTAACCGTTTCCGGGATCCTCCATGCGAATCCTGCGCCGTCTGCTGAAATACACGCTAGTCCTGCTGGTCGCCGCGCTCGGCGCCGCCGCCGCATTGCTTTGGGGCAGCCTTGCCCGCCTCGACGGCGAGCGCGCCGCGGCGGTGCAGCAGCCGGTGCGGATCGAGCGCGATGCCCTGGGCACGGCGACCCTCAGCGCGCACAGCCGGCGCGACCTCACCTTCGCTCTCGGCTACGTGCACGGCCAGGAGCGCTTCTTCCAGATGGACCTGCTGCGCCGCTCGGCCGCGGGCGAGCTGGCCGAACTGGTCGGCGCCGCAGCGCTGCCGCTGGACCGGCGCCACCGCGTACACCGCTTCCGCAGCCGCGCCCACACCGCGCTGGCCGGGCTCGCGCCGGAGCAGCGCGAACAGATGGCGCTCTACGCCCAGGGCGTCAACGCCGGGCTGGACGATCTGCGCGTGCGGCCCTGGGAATACCTGCTGCTCGGCGCCGCGCCGGCGCCCTGGCAGGCCGAGGATTCAGCCCTGGTGATGTTCGCCATGTTCTTCGACCTCAACGGCGACGGCGCCAACAAGCGCGAACTCAACCTGGCCCGGCTCAAGGCCGCCGTGCCCGAGGCGCTGTACCGCTTCCTGGTGCAGCCCGGCTCGCGCTGGGACGCACCGCTGCGCGGCGAGGCCCTGGCCGCCGCGCCGCTGCCCACGGCGCAGGAATTCGACCTGCGCCAGGGCCGCGGCAGCGGCGGCGGCGACGGCCGGCAATACGCGCTGCTGCCGCCGGAGCAGGATCCCCTGCCCGGCAGCAACAACTTCGCCGTCGCCGGCGCGCTCACCGCCGATGGCGCCGCACTGGTCGCCGACGACATGCACCTGACCCTGCGCGTGCCCAACATCTGGTACCGCGCCCGCCTGCGCTATCCGGATCCGCGCGACGCCAGCCGTGAGGTCGATCTCAACGGCGTCACCCTGCCCGGCACGCCGGCCTTCCTGGCCGGCTCCAACGGCCATATCGCCTGGGGCTATACCAATTCCTACGGCGACTGGCTGGACTGGGTGCGCGTGCAGCGCGATCCGCAGGACCCGGCGCGCTACCGCACGCCGCAGGGCTGGGAACCGCTGCAGCGGCATGTGGAAACCCTGCGCGTCAAAGGCGGCGCCGACGAAACCCTGACGGTGGAGGAAACCCGCTGGGGGCCGCTGCTGGCCAGCGATACCGACGGTACGCCGCTGGCCCTGGCCTGGACCGCGCACCAGCCGCGCGCAGTAAATCTGAACTTGTTGCAACTGGAAACCGTGCACAGTGCAGCAGAGGCACTGGCCCTGGCGCCGCGCATGGGCATGCCGGTGCAGAACTTCGTCGTCGGCGACAGCGCCGGACACATAGGCTGGACCCTGACCGGTAACGCCCTGCCCCGGCGCGAAGGCTACGACCCCAGCCTGCCGGCCGACTGGAGCGAGCCCGGCCGCGGCTGGAATGGCTGGACCGAGGCGGAGGATTTCCCGCAGATCCTCGATCCGCCCCAGGCGCGCCTGTGGACGGCGAATGCGCGCGTGGCCGATGCACCCTGGCTGGCCCTGGTCGGCGACGGCGGCTACGACCTCGGCGCGCGCCAGCAGCAGATCCGCGATGGCCTGCTCGCGCACGAACGCTTCACCCCGGCCGACCTGCTCGCCATCCAGCTCGACGACCGCGCCCTGTTCCTCGCGCCCTGGCATGAACTGCTCAGCGCCACCCTGGCGCCGAACAGCGAGCCCGAACTGGCCGAGTTCAAGCGCCTCAGCGCGAGCTGGAGCGGCCGCGCGAGCGTGGAAGCCGTGGACTACCTGCTGGTGCGCGAATTCCGCCGCCGCGTGATCGCCGCGGCGCTGGCGCCGTTTGAAGCCGCGGTCAAGTCACGTTTCGCGGATTTTGAACTGCCTTCGGCGCAGACCTACGAGGCGCCGGTCTGGGCCCTGCTGCAGGCGCGTCCGCCGCACCTGCTGGATCCGCGCCACGGCGACTGGAACGCACTGCTGCTCAGCGCTGCGCGCGATGCGGCCAAGGACCTGGCCACAGCCGGTCCGCTGGCCCAGGCCAGCTGGGGCCGGCGCAACCAGGCGCGCATCCGCCATCCGCTGTCGCGCGCGCTGCCGGATTTCCTCGCCGGATACCTCGACATGCCGGCCCAGGCGCTGCCCGGCGACTCGTTCATGCCGCGGGTGCAGGGGCCGGATTTCGGCGCCTCCGAGCGCTTTGCCATCGCTCCGGGCCGCGAGGCCGCGAGTTTCCTGATGATGCCCGGCGGGCAGAGCGGGCATCCGCTGTCGCCGTTCCATGGTGCGGGGCACGAGGACTGGGTACGGGGACGGCCTACGCCGTTGTTGCCGGGGGCTGCGGTTCACGAGTTGAGGCTGGTGAAGCGGGAATAGGGGTGTTGAAATATTCCGCACGAATGCAAACGTAGAGGGCAACTACGGCATCGCCCCTCGCCCCGGCCCCAAGCGCTTTCTGTATGCGCCGGGAAGTTGGACGAGAGCGGCACTTTAGCCGGTCAGGCGTTTTGGCTTTTGTGCTGATCTTCGGGGATTGACGATTTCACCGGAAATCCAACGGAGAGGCGCGTTGATCGTTGCCCCCTCACCCCAGCCCTCTCCCCCGAGCAAGCTCGGGAGAGAGGGAGCTTCCCGCTGTTTCTTGGCGGAAGCCGGTAAATTCATTTGGCGGGAATCTCGGATTCCGCCGCACATGCCCCGCGATTCCCGATTCCCGACTCCTGATTCTCGAATCCCGGATCTCGAATCCCGCCCCGCTCAACCCTCGAAATCATCGGCAAAGATCGCATCCACCGCCGCCGGCCCGAGCACGGTGACGGAATAGGCAGCGGGTGTGCCGCTTTCGGCCACGTGCAGGTCCAGTGCGGCGTCGGCGGGTGCGGAATTGGCAACCAGGCGGAAGCGGAACAGCGTGCCCCAGCTCAGCGGGTTGCGTACCGGCGGCACATTGGCGGGCGGCGTGGGGTTGACCGGCGCGGTCCAGGTGACCTTGCCGTCGGCCACGCTGGCGGTCCAGTCGTTGGCCGGGTCCAGGTCGCCGTCGGAGAATTCGAACTGGGCGGCGCTGGCGCCGGCCGGCAGCGGTACGCTGAAGCGGTCGAAGCCCATGTTGTGGATGACGCGGAAGCGCTGCGCAGGATCGCCGTCGTCGCCGTGCCTGTCCGTGCCCTGGGTGCGGGCGCGGGCGAAGTCGAAGTTCATCACGGCGTATTCGTAGCGCCAGCTGCCGGCGCCGGCGGCCTGCGCGATCACCGCGACGCGGGCGCGGCCCTCGGGGCTGGAAAGTTCCACATTGCGCCGGTCCGGCGCGCTCGCGGCGGGATCGACCCAGCGGTTGATCGCCGGGCCCAGCCGGAACGGCGTGCCGTTCTCCAGCGACCACAGGCCGTTGTAGGAGAAGGTTACCGGCAGCGTGCCCATGGTGTTGTAGATATTGATGTCGTCGCGGACGATGTACCAGGACTCGAACAGGTACGTGCTGCCGGGCTGGGCCAGCTGCGATTCGCGCACGATCATGCGCTGGCTGTAGTCGTTGTTGCCGCCGGGGTTCCAGTTGAGATCGCAGTCGCTGTCGTAGATGGAGCCGCAGCGGCCCCACTCGGCCGTCGCCGGCACCACTTCGCTGCGCGGGCCCAGATCCTCGTTGCTGTCGTTGTTGCTGGTGCCGTAGGTGTCGGAACAGGAGCGCCCCAGGATATGGCTGTCGCTGCCGCCGCTGCCCGGCGAGGCGGAACAGCCCTGGTTGGTGGTCAGGAATGCGTGCTTCATGCCGGAGCGGCCGATCTGCTCGATCTTGCCGTCATAGAGGCGGTAGAGGTTCCAGATCAGATAAGGATGCTGGTCGTTGTCATACGGCGGGTAGCTGCCGCTGAACATCTGGTTCCAGGCCACGTCGGCGGTGTACAACGCACTGCTGGTGCCGTTGGGATCGCCGGGCACGGTGACGGCCGGCGTTCCATTGTTGACATTGTTGCGCAGCGTCGAGGACGGCGTGAACACGGCATAGCCGTCGGTGGCGCCGCCGGGGCCGTCGCAGGACTGGAAGGGATTGGCCAGGCTGCGAGTGCAGCGCGAGTACTGGCCGAAGAAGCTGAGCATGAACACGTCGGCCTGGTAGTGCTGGGTCGGCGCGTTAGGAACCGTTGTGCCCGGCCATACCGGCGGGTTGCCGCGCAGTTGGATGTACTCGCCGTTCTGCGCGGTCACGTCCAGCTGCATGCGCAGTTGGGCCACGGTGAGGCCGGCCGTCTGCGGCTTGCCCAGGCGCCGGGCCAGGTCGGCGTGCAGGCGCAGGTCCAGCGTCTTCACTTCCAGCGTGCGGCCGCCGCGGCCGATCGCGTACATGAGCTTGTCCAGGTAGAACCAGGTATTGCCCTGGGCGTCGACCAAATCCAGCGTCTGCGCATCGCCGGCGCGCGGGCGCAGGCTGGCGTCGGCCAGCGAGATCGCGCCATCGGGCAGGGTCAGCGTGAAGCCGCCGCGCAGGGTGAGCCGGCCATCGATGAAGTGGTCGAAGTTGAGGCGGTTGACGGCGAAGCGCAGGCCGGCCTGATCGCGTAGCGGCACCAGGGTGAAACCGCGCCGGTCGCGCCGCTCCGCGTCGGCGGTCAGCGAGGTGATGCCGATGTCGCGCAGCAGGTCGGTATTCCAGATGAAGCCCAGTTCGCCGCCCAGCGCGGTCCAGTTCGCCGGAATTTCGGCGGTTGCCGGGGTTTCCGCGGCGGCGCAGGCCGCGCCGGCCAGGGCGGCCAGGCTCAGAGCAAACAGGCTGCGGTACAACATCGGTCTCATCGCTTCATCCAGAAAAGAGAGAGGACCGCGCGGCGGCTCGGCACCGCCGCGCGGAAGTTTCACTCGGGGGGCTGGAAATCATCCGCGAACAGCGCGTCCGGCGCTTCCGGCCCGAGCACGGTAGCGCTGTAGTGTGCCGGCTTGAAGCCCTCCCGGCCGGCCTCGGGCGTGCCGGGTTCGGCCACGTGCAGATCGACCGCGCGCGCCTGCGGCGCCACATTGCTGACAAAGGAAAAACGGTACAAGGTACCCCAGTCCAGGGTGTTGCGCACCGCCGGCACGTCCGCAGGCGGGGCCGGATTGGCCGGTGCGCTCCAGGTCAGACGGCCATCGGCGATGGCGGCGCTCCAGTCGTTGTCCGCATCCAGGTCGCCGTCGCTGAACTCCAGCGTGGCCGCGCTGGCGCCCGCCGGCAGCGGCACGCTGAAGCGGTCGAAGCCCATGTTGTGGATCACGCGGAAGCGCTGTTGCGGATCGGCGTCGTCGCTGTACTTGTCCGTGCCGCTGGTCCGGGCGCGGGCGAAGTCCAGGTTCATCACGGCGTAGTCGTAGCGCCATTGGCCCTTGCCCAGGGCGGTGACCGCGACGGCGACCCGGGCATGGCCTTCGGGGCTGTCGATCTCGACATTCTTCTTGTTCGGATCGCTGCTGGCCGGATCCATCCACCGGTTGATGGCCGGGCCCAGCAGGGTCGGCGTGCCGTTGCCGATGCTCCAGGGACCACTGCCGCTGAAACTGAAGGTCACCGGCTTGGTCGACATCGTGTTGTAGATGTTGATGTCGTCGCGGACGATGTACCAGGACTCGAACAGATACGTGCTGCCGGGCTGGGTCAGCTGCGATTCGCGCACGATCAGGCGCTGGCTGTAGTTGGTATTGCCGTTGCTGGCATCGGCGACGAGGTCGCAGCCCTTGTCGAAGATGGAGCCGCAGCGCCCCCATTGCACCGTATTGGGCACCAGCTCGCTGCGCGGGCCCAGGTCGTTGTTGCTGTCGTTGTTGCCGGTGCCGTAGGTGTCGGAACAGGAGCGGCCGAGAATGCTGCCGGTGCTGCCGCCGCTGCCCGGGCCCGAGGCGCAGCCGCCGTTGGTGGTGACGAAGGCGTGCTTCATGCCGGAGCGGCCGATCTGCTCGATGCGGCCGGCGCTGTCGATGCGGTAGATGTTCCAGATCAGGTTGGGATGCTGGTCGTTGTCGTAGGGCGGACGCGCCGCCGTGAATTTTCGGTACCAGGCCACGTCGGCGGTGTACAGCGCACTGCTGGTGCCGTTGGGATCGCCGGGCACGGTGACGGCCGGCGTTCCATTGTTGACATTGTTGCGCAGCGTCGAGGACGGCGTGAACACGGCATAGCCGTCGGTGGCGCCGCCGGGGCCGTCGCAGCTCAGGTTGGGATTGGCCAGCGAGCTGGTGCAGCGCGAAAACTGCGCGCTGAAGCTGAGCATGAACACGTCGGCCTGGTAGGTCTGCCCCGGCGCTTCCGGCACCGGCATGCCCGGCCATACCGGCGTGCCGCGTTCCACACGGATGTACTCGCCGTTGCGCGCGCGCACGTCCAGGTTCATGCGCAGCTGGGCCACCGCCCAGTCGGCAGCCTGGGGCTTGCCCAGGCGCGCGGCCAGATCCGGATGCAGGCGCAGGTCCATGGTCTGCACGTCGATCACGCGGCCGTCGTCGGACACGGCGTACATCAGCTTGTCCAGATAGAACCAGGTCCTGCCCTGGCTATCGACCAGGTCCAGGGTCTGCGCATCGCCGGCACGCGGCTGCAGCGCAGCGTCGATCAGCGACAGCTCGCCGTCCGGCGTGCGCAGGCGGAAGCCGCCGCGCAGGCTGAGGCGTCCTTCAGTGAAATGGTCGAAATTGGTCCGCGTCACGGCGAAGCTGAGCCCGGTCTGCCCGCTCAGCGGCACGGCGGCAAAACCGCGTGCGTCGGGCTGGCCGACGCCGGCGCGATCCTTGATCGACACGCCGAGATCGCGCAGCAGATCCTCGTTCCAGATGAAGCCCAGGTCGCCGCCGAAGGCGGTCCAGGTCTGCATCGCCGGAGTCTCGCCGGCGAGCGCGGGCACCGCCGCCGACAGCGCCCCCAGCGCCAGGGCCAGCAGACATGCGTGGGACAGTTTGTTCATTGCAAGCCTCGGCAATCAGTTGCACGCCTGCCTCAGGCACTATCCCTGGCACTGCCGGCGCGGCTTTACGCCGCGCCGGCCGTCCTTCTGAAAATTTACGACGTTTCCAATCCCCTGAAACCTGCACTCATCCCGCAAAATCGTCGCGGAAGATGGGCCAGTCGCCGACCGGCGTGATCAGCGGGCCCACCTTCTTGCACACCATCGAGTCCTGCGGCACCGGATTGGCCGAGGTCGGCCAGTTGTTGGCGGTGGAATCGCGCACGCTGGCCGTGTAATACAGCACCACGTCGGTGTCGGCGATGCTTTCGCCGTTGGCGAGGTTGGTGGCAGCCATCTCGCAGTCGTTGAGGTTGTTGTCGACCTTGTCGGAATACTCGTTGTTGATGAAGCGCGTGCCGATCACATCAGCCAGGTGCAGACCGCGGCCGGATTCGTTGACCGGCGTGTAGTCGCTGGCGCCCGAGGTGACACGGTAACCGAAGTTCTGCACCGAGTCGCTGACTTCCCAGTGGGTGGGCCCGCCGTCGGGGCCGCCGGTAAGGCTGCGCAGGTCGGTGAATTCGGTGGGCTTGAGTACGCCGTTGGCGGAGATCTGGTCATGCTCGGCGCCGTCGATGTCAAAGTCGATGCGCCAGTAGTTGTGATGCCAGTGGGTGACGTTGTTGTAGGTGCCGTTGGAATTGCCGTAGCCGAATTCCGGATTGATGTCGCCGTTGGCGTAGAAAGCGATGCGGCTGGCGTACTGATACCAGCTGGCCGAGTACTGCGTGGTCAGCAGCACATAGCTTTCGCTGGGGATTTTCTGATTGGTCATGTCCTCGATCGCCACGCCGGAATTCATGCAGTCGGCGTTGGTGAACGGATTCGGCGAGAGATTGCTGAACGGGCAGCTGCCGTGGGAGGCCGTCGCGCTCTTGGAGACATCGCAGGTGGTGGTGGCGACGAAGCTGCCCGGCACGCCGAGCTGGTTGCGTACGGCCGGCGTGGCGGCGAAGCGCGCATTGGCGTCCTTCCAGTCGCGGTAGCAGTTGCCACCGGCGCCGTTGCGGTATTCGGCGAACAGGATGGGCGAGTGGATGCGCTTGGCCACCAGGATGCCCTTGTAGTGCACATCGCGCACTTCCAGGCCCGAGCCCTGCACGCCCGAGCTTTGCGCCGGCGACAGCCAGCACATTTCCCATACGGCGGGACCGGTCGCCGGCCACTTGAGCAGGGTGCCGCCGGCCACGCTGCAGTCGGCATGGGCAGCCAGCAGGTCGGTGCTGATTCCGCCGAGCAGCAGCAGGCTCAGGGCGCGGACGAAATGGACTGTCTTCACGGACGTTCCTCGGTTCGGGGATGGCGATGGGGGGATGACGTAGCGGCGGTTCACGGTTGTGCCGGAGGTGGCGGCGCCGGGTTGTCCGGGCCGTAGAACGGATGCACGACCTTGCGCTGCATCAGGTCGACGATGGCGTGGGCGACCGGGCGCTGGCCGTCGTCGCCGCCGGAGACGATCACGTGCACGCAGCGCGAACCCTGGCGGCAGTCGGCGTCGGAGGCATCGAAATAGGCGAAGCCGCCGTAGAAATTCAGGCCGGACTCGCGCAGCAGCGGACCGAGCTGGGCGTGTTCGCGCGCCAGGGCGAAGGCCAGCTCCATTTCCAGATCGGTGAAATTCATGGTGTGGCCGGGCAGGTCGCGCCGGCTGCGCGGTATGCCGTCGCGGGTATACACCTGCTCCACGCCCAGGCCGCGCTGGTAGTCCCAGGCGTATTCCACGGTAACCGGCACGTCGGCGCCGTTCTCGCGGAACACGTCGTCGTAGCGGCGGATCGTCACCCGCGCCGGCAGCTGGATGTCGCGCGAAGCGCGCGAGGCGCTGAGCCCGGGACCGGCCTCGCCGGCCGTGCCCGACAGCGGCTTGAGCGCGCCGGGCTTCGCCGGCACCGCCGCAGGCGCCGCTGCGGCGGAAGGCGCCTCGGCTTTGCGCGGTGTTGCGGCGCAGGCGGCAAGCAGGCCCGCGGCGGCGAGCGGGAAAAGAAAACGCGGCGGCAGGAAAATCGGCATCAACGGGTTCCGGTGCTCGCCGCTGCACTGCGCATGTCCTCGGGCGGCGATTTGCCGAGTACAGGGTCGTTCCACAGGTCGTACAGGAACTGGCCTCGGTTGACGTTCTGCGGGCCGGCATCGAAGGGCCGCTCGGGCGAGGCGCTGCACAAGGTGTTCTCCGCCGGGATGTTCGCCGCAGCGGATTCGCGCTGCAGGAATTCGATGTAGTCGCGGCTGGAAACCTGGTACTTCAGCGTGGCGCGCACGGTGATCGGCAGGCTGGTGCCGGGCGGCACGGGGATCGTATAGGTGGCGAGGTCGTAATTGACCAGGCGTGCATCGCCGGGCGCGACGGGCGGATAGCTCAGTCCCACCGGGCGCAGCGAAGGATCGCCGCCGCCGCGGAAGCCCAGCGGCGGAATGCGGCTGTCCTTGGCGATGCAGTTGTTGAGTACAAAATGGAATTTCTTGCGCCCCAGCGCATCGGTCACCTTGCAGCTGGCGCTGGCGCTGTCCCAGATACCCTGCAGCGCCTCGTAGACGCGCGCTTGCGGGTCTTCAGTCAGCACGGCGGTGGCCGCGTCGTAGGCGGCGCTCTCGAAGACCAGCTGGTTGGATGCATCCCGCGCGACCACGTTCAGCCACATGCGGCGGCCCTCGGCATAGCCGGTGGGCAGCTTGTGGCCGCTGAGATTGGTCACCTTGACCTTGGCCACCAGGTTGGCCTGGCCGGCGCTGTAAGGCTCCAGCGTGACGGCGACCTCGGCGCTGTGATCGGTGAGCAGTTCGCGCGCCCAGGCGATGGTGCGGTCGAACGCGCTTTCGCGGTCGAGCTGGTCGGGCGCGCCATACTTGGCCTTGAGCAGCTTCGGCACCCAGGTGTTGGCGCCGACGAACTCATGCACCGACAGCGTGCCCGTACGCGAGCCCAGCGGATTATTGACACAGGCACGGGCGTCCGGCGAAAGGGACACACGCATATGGCAATCCTGACAGGTTTCGCCGCGGGCAATGGCCGGCGCGCCGCCGGGCAGCGCGTCGCCGCCGAAGCGGTCGCGGTAGATCAGGTCGGAAAATTCGCTGCGCAGCCATTCACTGTAGGTGCGCTCGACCGGAAAGGTCACGCCGGTGTCGGTGCCGTCGTTGAGTATCAGGGTCTTGACCGGGCCGGCCGTGGTTTCCGGCGCATCGACGTTGTGGCAGCTGCCGCAGATCTCGGCCGAGGAATGGAAGGACGACTGCACCCAGCCATGCGGCGGCTCCAGCGCATCGTTGCCGGAGTTGTAGCGGTACGGCCCGCGCCGGCACGGGCCGCCGTAGGTGCTGCCGTCCGGGTTGGTGCATTCGGTCGCGTCGTCCAGCCATACGCGGGCGCTGCCGATGGCGGTGCTCTGCCCGGCCGGCCCCTTGGGCGTCATGCGGTGACAGTACTGGCAGTTGATGCCGCCGTAGTCGTTGCCCTTGTAATCGGGCTGAGCGTAGTTGCCCTGCAGCAGGCAGCCGTTCTCGCCGTTGACCGTGCTGCCCGGCGTGGCCGTCTTGGACACGCGGCCGCCGAACCAGCCCATAGGCGAATGGCAGCGCAGGCAGTAGTCGCCGACACCCGGAAGATCGCGGTTGGCCACGTCCAGCGCAGCCCAGAACAGCGGATCGCGCGCCGCATTGGCCTTCATCGAGCCGGCCCAGGCGTTGTACGGCAGCTGCGGCGCGTCGGCGCCGGAGAAACCGCGATGGCAGCCCTCGCAGGAATCCGCCGGTTCTATGTTCCACAGCAGACCCGGCTGGGTGCCGTGCGGGGTGTAATCGATGCCGGCGGCCGGCCGCACGCCCGCCAGCGATGCCGCGCCCAGCGCCAGGAAAACCAACGCACGCCAATACCCTGCAACCACGCACACCCCCAGGCCGGCGCCCTCCGCGCCGAGTGGAAAAGTGCATCCCGCACTTTTGTATGATTTACCGCCGCGCCGCCCCACGCGGCCGCGTCAGTTGCCCGTCACCACCGTCGCGCTGGCCGCCGTTTCCGGCGGCGACTTGCCGTAGGCCGGATCCGACCACAGCGCGTGCATGAACTCGCCGCGCGACAGCGACTGCGGCCCCACGTCGAACGGCCGCCCCGGCGCGCCCGCGCACAGGGTGTTCTCCGCCGGCACCGCCGGCGCCGCCACGGCCTGGTCGCGCAGGAACTCGATGTATTCCTTGCTCGCGATCTGGTGACGCAGGTTCGCTTCCACGCGCACCGGCAGCGGCGTGCCGGCCGGCAGCACGAAGCTGTAGACGGTGTCGTCGTAGTTGACCAGTTCGCCCGAGCCCGGCGCGGTCTGCGCATAGCTGTAGTTGACCGGGCGCACTTCGTCCCCGTTGGCATCGCCCGGCGCGGCCGGGCGGAAGCCCAGCGGCGGGATGCGGTTGTCCTTGGCGATGCAGTTGTTCAGCACGAAATGGAACACCTTCCTGCCGCCGGCCTCGGTGCGGCAGACGCCGGGCTGTACCGGGTCCCAGATGCCCTGCAGCACTTCGTAAATCTTGATCTGGCTGTCCTCGGTCAGCACGCCGGTGGCCGCATCGAATGCGCCGCTCTCGGCGACCAGGGCATTGGCGGCGTTGAACACCTTCAGGTTGAGCCACATGCGGCGGCCTTCGGAATAGCCGGTCGGCAGCTTGTGGCCGCTGAGATTGGTGGTGCGCACGCGCACGCTGACCTGGCCCGGCGCACCGGGTGCGGGCGCGGTGAAGGCGGTGATCGTTGCCGTAACTCTGGCGCTGGACTGCAGCATGGCCCGGGCCCAGGCGATGGTGCGGTCGAAATCGGCGGCGCGGTTGAAACCGCTGGCGCCGGCGTAGAGCGTCTTGATCATGGCCGGAATCCAGGTATTGGCGCCGACCAGGCGGTGCGTGGGCAGGTTGCCCGTGCGCGACCCTTCCGGATTCATGCCGCAGGCCTGGGCCAGCGGGTCGTCCGAATTGGGCATGTGGCAGTTCTGGCAGGTCTGTCCCTTGGCCAGGGCCGGCAGCTCGCTGCCGGCTGCGCTCTGCAGGCCGTCGCGGAAGATCAGATCGGCGAACAGGCTGCGCTTCCACTCGCTGTAGGTGCGCTCGATCGGGAACGGCCGCGTGGTCGCCGTGCCGTTTTCCAGGATCAGGGTCTTGAGCGGGCCCTGGTCGGTGTCCGGCGTGGACACGTCGTGGCAAGTGCCGCAGAACTCGGAACTGGAATGCAGCGCCGAAGGCTGCCAGCCATGCGGCGGCTCCAGTTCAAAATTGACATAGGTATACGGACCGCGGCGGCAGGGGCCGCCGTAGAACTGGCCGTTGGGCGCGGTGCACAGGCTTTCGTCGTCGACCCAGACATTGCCATTGCCGATGGCGAACGGCTGGCTCTGCGGCCCCTGTGGACCGTGCGGCATGACGCGGTGGCAGAAATGGCAGCCTATGCCGCTGTAGTCGTTGGCGGAGCCGTCGTCGTCGTTATAGTCGCCCTGGAGCTGGCAGCCCATGGCGCCGTTGGCCGGCTGGCCGGCGCCGCCGTTCTTTACCACGCGGCCGCCGAGCCAGCCGTTGGGGGTATGGCAGCGCAGGCAGTAGTCGCCGACGCCGGGGAGATCCTTGTTGGCCACGTCCAGCGCGGCCCAGAACAGCGGGTCGCGGGTGGCGTTGGCCATCATCGAGCCGCTCCAGGTGCTGTGCGGCATGAAACCGTTGTGCGGCGCGCTGAAACCGCGGTGGCAGCCCTGGCAACCGCTGCTGTTTTCCAGCGTGGTCTTCAGCGGCGGCTGGGTGCCGTGGGGCGTGAAATCCAGGGCAAGGGCGGGCGCGCCGGCAATCAGGCCGCACAGCAAGGCGGCGGCCAGGCCTGCCAGCAGGCTCCGGGCACCGCGACCGCGCGCCAGCCACTCCCCTTTCCACTGCATCCGCACTGTCCCCTGGACTGCGACGGGGCTGTCATCTGTCCCCCTCAAGCCGCGGACGGTAGCACAGCTTATGCCTTGCAGGCCTATGCGTTTGCGTCGATTTAGACCTATGGGCGCAGGCGATGACGGGCTCAACGTGGCGGCGGATCGGTCCGCCGCGGCCGTGGCGATACAGGCGATGCGACCGGCGCCAGGGTGGACACGCTCCATTCCTGGTCCTGCACCCCCAGCAGCGCCGCACTGTCCTGCGGCGGCCGATCACTGACGAAGCCGAAGCGGAAGCTGCGGCCCCAGTCCAGCGCGGCCGCACTGCCGCGCCGCCAGGCCAGGCGGCCGTCGGCCCGCGCCGCGCTCCAGGCCACGCCGCTGCCGGCGACGGCGGCGAATTCGGTGTCCTGCAGCGTCGCAGCCGGATCCACCCAGACCGCAAAGCGCTCCAGTCCGCGGTTTTCCAGCACGCGCAGGTTGGGCTCCTGACCGCTGGTGCGCGCCAGGCTCAGGTCGAAGTTGAACAATTGATACTGGTAGCGGTAGCGCCCGTCGGCCAGCCGCTGCACGCGCGCGGCCAGCACGGCCCGGCCCAGTCCGGTGCGCAGCACGGCCTGGCGCTGCCAGGCGCCGGCGGGCGCCAGTTCCTGCCAGCGCGCGAGCATGCCGCCGTTGTGGAAATCGCCGACCTCGAAGCGCCAGATGTACGCATTCGGATCGGTGCCTTGCCCGCGCACCTTGGCCGGCAGGATTTCCATGAGGCCCAGATTGTTCCAGGGCTGGTCCTCGTCGCGCACCACGTACCAGTATTCGAGGAACCAGCGCGCGCCGGGATGCAGTGCGGGAGCGATCTCGCTTTCGCGCACGCCCAGGCGCTTGGCCGGGTTGTAGGCATCGTCGGGCAGCAGGCCCTGGTCGGCATCGCGCACGCCGTTGCAGTCCTTGTCGTAGAGCGAGCCACAGCGGCCCCAGCGCGCGGTGTACGGAATCACTTCGCTGCGCGGCGCCAGGCCGCTGGAGAAATCGTTGCTGAAACCGCCGTAGGTGTCCTCGCAGCCCGGATACAGCACCTCGCCTTCCTCGCAGGCACAGGCCGCGTTGATGGTGTGGAAGGCGTGCTTGAGCGCGGACACGCCGATCTGCTGCAGCGTGCCGTCGGCGTCGAGCCGGTACAGGTTCCACACCAGGTAGGGATGCTGGTCGTTGGCATACGGCGCCGAGGGCGCGGAGAACTTGGGATGCCAGGCCACCGCCGCGGTGCCTTCGTTGCGCAGGCTGGCGTCGGGCGCGAGCACGACCAGGCCGTCGCTGCTGTCGGCGGTGCAGATGCGCGTATGGCCGCCGGCGCCGTCGCTGCGGCCGCAGCGGTAGGAATTGACGCCGTCGGGCTGGCGTTCTTCCCAGTTGGAGGCCAGCCGCAGCATGCGCACGTCGACCTTGTGCTGGTCCGAAGGCCATTGCGCCACGCAGACGCCGGCCGGATCCGCCGCGGCCTCGCGCCGCACGAAGGCGGCCGCCGTCGCCGCGCCTTCGGTCTGCGCGCCGCCGACCAGGTGCCCGGCAAGCTCGGGCCGGCCCAGCCGCTGCGCCAGCGCCGGCGCCAGGCGCAGGTCCATATGGCGCAGCGCAAGCACGCCGCCGGCGCCGACGAAATGGTGCGCATGATCCAGCACGAACCAGGCCTGGCCGCGGGCGTCGCTCAGCTCCAGGCCTATCCGCGCCGCACCGCTGTGGCGCAGGCGGAAGCCGCGCAGGTCCACTTCGCCGCCGCCGCGCAGGCGCAGCACGAAGCCGCCGGCATGGCCGGCGCTGCCGGGCTCCAGCGCGGCGAAGCGGCCCTGGGCATCGGCGCGCCAGCGCAGCGCGCTGTCGGGCCGCAGGGCGAAGCGCAGTTCGCGGTAGTCGGCCACGGCCTGTTCCCGGCCGCCGCGCTCGCCTTCGCTGCGTGCAATCTCCAGGCCCAGCGGCGCCAGCGCGCCCTGGTTGAACCAGAGCGTGGTCTCGCCGGCCGCCTGGGCCGGATCGGCACCGCCCTGCGCAGCGCGCGCGTGGTTCAACGCCGGCAGCGCAGCGAGCGCCGCCAGCAGCAGCACGATCCGGCGCAGGCGCTCACGCATGCGGCAGCAGGCGCTCGGCCAGTTCCAGGTACAGCCGCGGCAGCCGCTCCAGGTCGTCCACGGCGATGCACTCGTCCACTTTGTGGATGGTGGCATTGACCGGCCCCAGCTCCACCACGTCCACGCCCAGCGGCGCGATGAAGCGCCCGTCCGAGGTGCCGCCGCCGGTGCTGCATTCGGTTGAAATGCCGCAGACGGTTTCAATAGCCGCGATGGTCTGCTCGCGCAGCGGGCCGCCGCGGGTCAGGAAGGGCTCGCCGGACAGTTCCCAGCGCAGGTCGAACGCGATTCCGTGCCGGCGCAGCAGCGCCTCGCAGCGCTCGCGCAGTCCGTCCGCACTGCTCTCCGTGCTGAAGCGGAAATTGAACACCACGTCGAGATGGCCCGGGATCACGTTGCCGGCGCCGGTGCCGGCGGCGATGTTGGATACCTGGAACGAGGTCGGCGGGAAATCCGCATTGCCCTCGTCCCAGCGCGTCGCCGCCAGTTCCGCCAGAGCCGGGGCGAAGGCATGAATGGGATTGAGCGCCTTTTCCGGATACGCCACATGGCCTTGTATGCCGCGCACGTGCAGATGCCCGCTGAGCGAGCCGCGCCGGCCCACGCGGATCAGGTCGCCCAGGCGCTGCGCCGAGGACGGCTCGCCGACCACGCACCAGTCCAGGCGCTCGCCGCGGGCGCGGAAGGTCTCGGCGACGCGGCGCACACCGTCGCGGGCCACGCCTTCCTCGTCGCTGGTCAGCAGCACGCCCAGCGTTCCCGCGTGATGCGGATGACGCGCGACAAACTGTTCCGCTGCCAGCACGAAGGCCGCGACCGAACCCTTCATGTCCGCCGCGCCGCGGCCGTAGAGCAGGCCGTCGCGCAGGGACGGCTCGAACGGCGGGCTGTGCCAATCCCCGGGCGGGCCGCTGGGCACCACGTCGGTATGGCCGAGGAAGAACAGCACCGGCCCGCCCTGGCCGTGGGTCGCCCACAGGTTGTCGACCTCGCCGTAGCGCAGGTGTTCGATGCGGAAGCCTGCCGCGGCCAGGCGCGCGGCGAGCAGCGCCTGGCAGCCGGCGTCCTGCGGCGTGACCGAGGCGCGGCGTATCAGTTCACGGGTGAGTTCGAGCACGTCCGACACGGCATCAATCCGCAAAGCGCTGGGCGAACTGCTTGTCGTTGAAGCCGACGCTGACCTGGCCGTCGCCGGTCACCAGCACCGGCCGGCGCACGATGGCCGGATGCTCCTTGATCAGCAGGGTCCACTCCGGCGCCGATTCCGGCGTCTTGCGCGCCTCGGGCAGGCTGCGCCAGGTGGTGGAGGCGCGGTTGACGAGCTTTTCCCAGCCGCCTACCGCGGCGGCCCAGGCCTTGAGCGTCTCGGCCGGCACGCGCTGTTCGCGGTAGTCGACGAATTCATGCTCGACCTTGTGCCGCTGCAGCCAGTTGCGCGCCTTTTTGCAGGTGTCGCATTTTTCCAGACCGTACAGTTTCACCGTCATCTCAGTCGCCCCGCAGCAGTTCGTTGACCGAGGTCTTGGAGCGCGTCTTCTCGTCCACCTGCTTGACGATGACCGCGCAGTACAGGCTGTGGCTGCCGTCGGCCGCCGGCAACGAACCGGCCACGACCACGCTGCCCGCCGGCACGCGGCCGTAGCTGATCTCGCCGCTGGCGCGATGGTAGATGCGGGTGGACTGGCCCAGGAACACGCCCATGCCGATCACGCTGCCGCGCTCGACCACGACGCCCTCGACCACTTCCGAGCGCGCGCCGATGAAACAGCCGTCTTCGATGATGGTAGGCCCGGCCTGCAGCGGCTCCAGCACGCCGCCGATGCCGGCGCCGCCGGAGAGGTGCACGCCCTGCCCGATCTGGGCGCAGGAACCGACCGTGGCCCAGGTATCGACCATGGTGCCGGCACCGACATAGGCGCCGATATTGACGAAGCTGGGCATCAGCACCACGTCGCGGCCGATATGTGCGCCGCGGCGCACTACCGCGCCGGGCACGGCGCGCGCGCCGAGCGCGCGGAAGGCGGCCTCGTCGAAGCCGGCGAAGCGCAGGCCGACCTTGTCGTAATACGGCGCCGGATCGGCCGCCATGACCTGGTTGGGATTGAGGCGGAACGACAGCAGCACCGCTTTCTTCAGCCACTGGTTGACGCGCCAGCCGCCGCTGCCGTCGGGCTCGGCCACGCGGCGCTCGCCGCTTTCGAGCAGGGCCAGGGCCTGCTCCACGCCGTCGCGCACGGCGGCATCGGCCTTGCCCGGGCTGAGTTCGGCGCGGCCTTCCCAGGCCTGGTCGATGAGGTGTTCAAGTGCTTGCATGACTCTCCTTGGGATTGCCGCCTGCGTTGTCCAGGCGCGCCTGCAGGGCCTTGAGCAGGGCCTGCTCGGCGGCCGCCGGCAGCGGGCGGTCGTTCTGGTCGGTGATCTGGAAAAAATCCTCGGCGCGTTCGCCGAAGGTGGCGATGCGCGCATCGTGTACGCGCACCTGCTGTTCGCGCAGGGCCAGCGCCACCATGGCCAGCAAGCCGGGCCGGTCGGAACAGACCAGGGAAAGCTGGGTGCGGCCGGTGGCGCCGTCGGGGCGGAAACTGATCTTGGGCGCCATCTGGAAATGCTTCAGCGGCCGCGCCAGCGGGCGCCGCGCCAATTGCGGCCGGTACGGCTGCTGCGCCAGGCAGCGGGCCAGTTCGCGCCGCACGCGCTCCACCCGCTCGGCGTCGTCCAGCGCGCGGCCGTGGCTGTCGAGCACCAGGAAGGTATCCAGGCTCATGCCCGAGGCCGTGGTCAGCACGCGCGCTTCCTGCACCGACAGGTTGAGCCGGTCCAGGGTCGCGGCGACGGTGGCGAACAGGCCGTCGTGGTCGGCGGCGTAGACGAAGATCTCGCTGCCGCCGCGCACGCCGTCGGATTGAATCGTGATCAGCGGCAGCTCCGCCGGATCGGTGTCGAGGATGGCGCGGGTCTGCCAGGCCAGCTGTTCCGGGTGATAGCGCAGGAAGGCCTGTTCCGGGAAATCCGCCCACAGGGCCAGCACGCCGGCCTGTTCCACGCCGTCGCTGCGCAGGATCTCCAGCGCCTGGGCCTGGCATTCGGCGACCTGGGCGGATGTCTGCGGCGGCCGCTCCAGTCCCGCGCGCAGCACGTAGCGCGCGGCGACGTAGAGATCGGCCAGCAGGCGGTCCTTCCACGAATTCCACAATTTCGGACTGGTGCCGGCGATATCGGCGCAGGTCAGCAGGTACAGCAGGTCCAGCCGCTCCCACTCGCCCACCTGCACGGCGAAGCGGTGCACGATGTCCGGATCGGTGATGTCCTGGCGCTGCGCGGTCACGCTCATCAGCAGGTGCCAGCGCACCAGCCAGGCGACCAGCTCGGCCTCGCTGGCCGGCAGGCCCAGGCGATAGCAGAAGGCGCGCGCCTCGACCTCGCCCAGTTCCGAATGATCGCCGCCGCGGCCCTTGGCAATATCGTGGAACAGCGCAGCCAGCAGCAGCAGCTCGGGCTTGGCCAGGCGCTGGTAGATCTCGAAGCCCAGGGCGAATTCGCGGCTGGTCTCGGCCGCGGCGAAGCGCGCGACGATGCGCAGCACGCGCAGGGTGTGCTCATCCACGGTATACACGTGGAAAAGATCATATTGCATGCGGCCGACGACCTTGCCGAAGGCCGGCAGGTACTGCGCCAGCAGACCGTGCCGGCTCATGCGCGCCAGCGCCGGCACCGCCGCCGCGCCCAGGCGCAGCAGGCGCAGGAAGGCGGCCTGTACGGCCGGATCGTCGCGCAGGGCCTGGCTCTGCCGCTCCAGCGCCGCCTGCAGCCGCGCCAGTGCCTGCGCGCGCAGGCCCTTGAGCGCCGGGTTTTCCGCCAGCGCAATGAAAATTTCGATCAGCGCCGCCGGGCGGTGCTCGAACAGTTGCGGGTCGCGCAGGTCCAGGCGCTCGCCTATGGCCAGGAAATGTTCGCCCACGGGTTCGGCGGCGAACAGCACGGGCTCGGCCAGGGATTCTTCGCAGCGCTGCAGGAAGGCCGAATTGGCCCGTTCCAGCGTGATCGCGGCGCGGAAGTAATCCTGCATGAACTGCTCCACGCCGAGGTTCTGCGCGTGCTCGTCCTCATAGCCCAGGCGCCGCGCCAGCTCGCGCTGGTAGTCGAACAGCAGGCGGTCTTCCGGCCGCCGCGCCAGCAGGTGCAGGGCGAAGCGCGTGCGCCACAGCACCGCGCGCGCCGCATCGATGGCGGCGACCTCGGCCGCGGCAAGCAGGCCGGACTGCTGCAGTCCGCGCCAGTCGGCCAGGCCGAACAGGCGCCGCGCCAGCCAGCCGATCACGTGCAGGCTGCGCAGGCCGCCGGGGCCGTCCTTGAGATTGGGTTCGAGGTTGTAGGCCGTGTCGTTGTAGCGCGCGTGGCGTTGCTCCTGCTCTTCGCGCTTGGCCTTGAGGTAGTCGGCCGGCGGCCACAGCGCCGCATCGGCCAGCAATTCGCTCCAGGCCGCGTCGAAACAGTCGCTGCCGCCGATGCGCTTGCCGTCGAGCAGGCTGGTATAGACCGAGGCGTCGCGCGCCGCCAGCTCGCGGCACTGGGCCAGGGTGCGCACGGCGTGGCCGGGCTTGAGGCCGAAATCCCACAGGCAGGTGAACAGGGTTTCCAGCGACCGCGCCAGCGAACCCTGCGGCGGCGCTTCCACCAGCACCAGCAGATCCATGTCCGAGCGCGGGAACTGCTCGCCGCGGCCGAAGCCGCCGACCGCATACAGCGCCGCACCGGCAGCCTCGCCGACGATCGCGGTCCAGATATGCCGCATCAGCTGCTGCAGCGCGGCCGCGCGCAGCGGTACCAGTTCGTCGGCGCCGGCTCCGTCGCGGAACGCATCGGCAAACCAGCGGTCCGCGTCCCCCAGCCACTGGCGCAGGGCCAGCCGCGCCTGGGGCGAGATGCCCGACCGCGGCAGGGCCGCCGGCAGGCGCGGCAACGCAGCTCGGGCCGGTAATTCGCTCATGCGGGCTCGGCGGGACGGGAGGGGGGCTGGAACTTACGGTAGCGGCTCGGTCGCCTGAGCTGCAAGGCTATGAGAGCGGGGATTGGGGATTCGCAACGGCGCAGGCAGACGCCACGATCCGTCATTTTCGCAGCGCATCGGCCTTCCGCGGCGCGCTGCAATCCCGAATCCCCCAATCACGAATCCCGCCCGAAGCGGCTACGCCGCTTTGGGCCAGGGCGTCAGGATCTCGAAGCCGTCGTCGGTCACCGTAACCGTGTGTTCCCACTGCGCCGACAGCGAATGATCGCGCGTGACCACGGTCCAGCCGTCGGGCATCAGCCGCGTCGCCGCCTTGCCGGCGTTGATCATGGGCTCGACCGTGAAGCACATGCCCTTTTCCAGGCGCAGGCCGGCGCCCGGCTTGCCGTAGTGCAGCACCTGCGGTTCCTCGTGGTAGACACGGCCTATGCCGTGGCCGCAGTACTCGCGCACCACCGAGAAACCGGCGCCTTCGGCGTGTTTCTGGATTGCATGGCCGATGTCGCCCAGATGAGCGCCGGGACGCACCTGCTCTATGCCCAGCATCATGGCCTCGTAGGCGATGGTGCACAGGCGCTGGGCGCGCACCTCGGGCTTGCCCACGTAGTACATGCGGCTGGTGTCGCCGTGGAAGCCGTCGCGGATCACGGTGACGTCGATATTGATGATGTCGCCATCCTTGAGGATCTTGCGCGGATCCGGAATGCCGTGGCAGATGACGTGGTTGACCGAGGTGCAGATGGTCTTGGGAAAGCCCTTGTAGCCCAGGTTGGCCGGGATCGACTGCTGCACCTTGACGATATGGTCGTGGCAGATCCGGTCCAGTTCCTCGGTCGAGACCCCGGGTTTGACGTATTGCCCGATCATTTCCAGCACTTCGGCGGCGAGCGCGCCGGCAATGCGCATCTTGGCAATGTCTTCCGGGGTCTTGATCGTTACGGGCATGGCTTCCTCGGGTGGGACCGGCCCGGGCGGGGCGGTCTGGGGATGATAGCAGGACGGCGGCCGGGGGCCGGTCCAGGACCAGATGGCGCCGGCCGCGGGCAATACAAGCCCGCGGCTCCGGGCGGTCACAACGGTCCGTTGAATCCGTCGGCAAACAGCGGCGCTTCGAGCAGGCGGATCTGCCAGGGCTCGCGGCCGTGACGGCCGTCCTCGGCACTGAAGTAGACCGCTGACCGCGTCGCTCCGATCGGGCGCGGCGCAGCGGAGTACTCGCCGGGAAATATTTCCGGCAAAGGCCCCGCCGCCGTGCCGGCAGCATTGGCGACGCACAGCTCTTCGCCGCGCAGGTCGTCCCCGCACGAGAACACCACCGCATCCTCGCCCACCGCCGCGATAAAGTTGCCGCTGGCCTGCAACATGCCCGGCAGTGCGACGGGCCGCGTTCCGGCCGGAGTGCCGTCGGTGACCAGGTAGCGATGCGCGCAGTCCGCACACTCAGCCTTCATGTGCACCCATCCGCCTGCAGCGGCGAACCCCGATACCGGCGAATGAAGCAGCATGTGCGTGCCGGCCGCGGTGCCGTCCGTGGACCAGAGCTGGCCGTCGTAACCGGCGCCGAACCCCAGAACCAGGCGGTCGCCCGCGCGCGCAGCGGCATTCAGCCCGACCGAAGGCACCTGCGACAGCAGCGCGGTGCCGGGCACAGTTCCGTCCGTCGACGTCAGATTGCAGAAACTGTCGCTGATGCACGACACAAAGAACAGCCTGCCGTTCAGCACCATGTCCTGGGTGCGGTCCGGCAGGCCGCGCAGCTCGCGTCCCGACAGCAGCAGGTGCGTGCCGGGAAAACTTCCGTCACTGCGCCAGAATTCCCGGTATTGCTGCCGATACAGGATAGCTGCGCCGCCGATCTCGCCAACGGCCCGCACGTCCAGGAAATCCGCATTGCCGACCATGCTGCTGCTGTCCGGATCAGCCCTGCACAGCCCGGGAAACGGTTCGCAGGCGAACAAGACACCGGTGCCGCCGCCGGTCGGGGCAAGCCACGAAAGCCATGAGCTGTCTGCTCTGGCAACCTCGTGCACACTGCTGAACAGGGTATCCGTGTAGTACACGCTGCTGGGGCCCGAGGATCGCGTCAGGAACATCAGTCCGGAGCCTGACCGCTCCAGATCAACAGCAGCCTGACCAGGATAAAAGTCCAGCCCCAGCGGCGCAGTCCCCGACTCGCTGCCATCGGTGCGCCAGAGTCCTGCACGAACATCGCTGCCGGGCGCCAGCGCGTGATTGAAAAACAGCACGTCATCCACGCTGACCCAGTCCGCGCTTTGGTCGGGGGTGCGAATACCGCTGCGGGTTTCCTGCCAGATGTCGTGCAGGCGGCGAGTGCCGGCCGCGCTGCCGTCACTGATCCATACTTCCCGCCCCTCGCCGCTTTCACCGCTGCTGATGCGCACATTGCCCAGCAGCGCCGATTCGCTGAAATCGAGTGCGCCGGTGCCCAGATTGGTCACGATGCCGTCGGCGAGTCCGATCGCCAGATCGCCCCCGTAGTGGTCAAATACGATGGAACCGTTCAACGGATAGAAGCGGCCTTGCGCAACCGCCGGGTTTTCTTCTGACGAAGGGATGCGGAGAGTTCCCGCCGTGGTTCCGTCGCTGATGTAGACGGCCTTCTCGGAGAGGCCGCCCGTGCCGATGTACGCATCGAAAATCAGTCGGCCGTCGTGGAGGACGAGCTGCGTCGCCGACTGCTCCGAAGGTGCTATCTCGACGACGGTCTGCGGCTCGGACTCTCCTTCTGCAAGGCGCAACAGCCGCGTGGCGCCGCCGGTGGTTTCCGTTATGTACAAGGCGCCGCCCAGGGCAGCGAGGTCGCCGGAGAAATCCCGTGGCTCCGTGACTTTCGCAGTTCCCACAACTGTTCCGTCGGAGCGCCAGATCTGCCTCTGTATGGCCAGCGATACGACGAAATAGCAGTAATTGCCCATCTTCGCGCTCGCCTCCGCGCGGGCAAACATGGGAAAGGTCGTCAAGACGCTGCTGTGGCCGGGTATCCCGTCGGTGCGCACCAGGGATTCCAGCATCGACCGGCCGGAGCCGCTGAGGATCACGTCGCTGCCGATTGCGCAGCTTGTCGAAATGGAATCGATGGGGAAATCAGGGCCGCCGGGCAGCGGAATGGTTCCTTGTGGCGTGCCATCCGTCGACAGGATCTTCCCGCCTGAAATGCCGAGAATCGTGCGACTGCCCACCGCTGCCGTGCGGTACACAGGCCCACCCAGCGAAGTCAGCCGCGTGGCCTGCCCGCCCTCGACCGGCAGCGACCACAACTGCAGTCCGGTGCCGTCATCGGCCGAAACGATGACCCGGCTGCCTTGCAGCGAGACGGGTTCGGGGCGCGAGCCCGCCGTGCCCGGTGCGATATCCGCCAGAAAACGCAGATCGCCCGTTGCATTGGTGGAATACAGCTCCGTTCCGGTGGCGGCGTCCGTGGCAGCGAAATAGATCCGGTCGCCGAGCGTCCTGAACGAATGCGGGGAGGAACCGCGGCCGGACGGTTGCGTCGCCAGATCCTTCACCAGGTCGGCCTGCAGCGCAGGCAGCTGCGCGGCTGCGGCCTCTGCCGCGGCCAGGCCACACAACATGAAAGCAATCCATCGTATTGCGCGCATAAGGCAGCCTTGGGGGCGATCAGCCTGGATTCTAAACGCCTGACGGCGGAAACGGCCCCGCCCTCGCAGCGGCGTCCGAACCGGCCGGATGGCCCGGCCGCTTGCCTTGCCCCGCGCAGACCCGCTATTCTTCCGCGGATTTTCCGCCCGGGCCCCAGGCCCAGGACGGCAAATCCAGGCGCGGAGCAAGTCCCGCCACCACGGCAATCCTGCCGAATCCACACACGTTCCGTCACCGCTCCGGGGTGCTTCGCAAGAAGTCGGTCGCGGGGGGACGTGGAGGACGACAACCCCGGGCCGCTGCACTGCAAACCGAGTTTCCGTGCGCGCCCCTTTCAGGAGCTATACCACCATGCCTCAAGTCACCATGCGCCAGATGCTGGAAGCCGGCGTCCATTTCGGCCACCAGACCCGCTACTGGAACCCCAAGATGGCGCCGTACATCTTCGGCGCGCGCGGCAAGATCCACATCATCAACCTGGAAAAGACCGTGCCGCTGTTCGGCGACGCGATGAATTTCCTGTCCGGCCTGGCGCAGAAGCGCGGCACCATCCTGTTCGTCGGCACCAAGCGCTCGGCGCGCGACGCGGTCAAGGAAGAAGCCGAACGCTGCGGCATGCCGCACGTCTCCGCCCGCTGGCTGGGCGGCACGCTGACCAACTTCCGCACCGTCAAGCAGTCGGTCGCGCGTCTGAAGGAACTCGAAGCCATGGCCACCGACGGCCGCTTCGAGCGTCTGGTCAAGCGTGAAGTGCTGGGCCTGCAGCGCGAATCGGAAAAGCTGAACGTGTCCCTGGGCGGCATCAAGAACATGACCCGCCTGCCGGACGCCCTGTTCGTGATCGACATTGGCCACGAAGATATCGCGATCAAGGAAGCCAAGAAGCTCGGCATCCCGGTCGTGGCCGTGGTCGATACCAACTATGACCCCAGCCTGGTCGACTACGCCATCCCGGGCAACGACGACGCCATCCGCGCCGTGCAGCTGTACGTGCGCGCCGCCGCCGACGCCGTGCTGGAAGGCAAGGCCGCCGCGCCGCAGGTCGCCGTCAGCGACAAGGACGAGTTCGTCGAACTCGACGCCGAGGGCCACGTCAAGGCCGCCACCGACGACAACCCGCGCGGCCGCAAGCCGGCTCCGCCGCGGGGCAAGCCGGGCGCCAAGCCGGGCCAGCGTCCGGGCGGCGCGCCGCGCGGCCGCAACGGCGGCGGCCGTCCGGCCCCGCAGGGCGAGTAAGCAGCATGCAACAGCCGGAGCGCAGTCCGCTGCGCTCCGGCGCGTCACGGCCCTGTCGTGATGCAGCAACAAGATTCCGCTTCCCGGCGCGACCTGTGTCGCCGCCGCAACCATCGAGGATTACATGGAAATCACCGCGAGTCTGGTCAAAGAACTGCGCGAGCGCTCGGGCGCCGGCATGATGGAGTGCAAGAAGGCACTGACCGAGAACGCCGGCAACATCGACGCAGCGATGGAATACCTGCGCAAGTCGGGCCTGGCCCAGGCTGACAAGAAGGCCGGCCGCGTGGCCGCCGAAGGCCGCATCGCCCTGGCCCAGGCCCCGGGCAAGGCCGTGCTGGTCGAAATCAACTCCGAAACCGACTTCGTCGGCAAGGACGAGAACTTCGTCAAGTTCGCCAACACCGTCGCCCAGGTCGCCCTGGATTCCGGCGCTGCCGACATCGACGCCCTCAAGGCGGCTCCGTACGGCAACGGCGGCACGGTCGAGGAAGCCCGCCAGGCCCTGGTGGCCAAGGTCGGCGAGAACGTGCAGGTGCGCCGTCTGGCCAAGGTCGACAGCAGCGGCATCGTCACCGGCTATGTCCACGGCGGCCGCATCGGCGTGCTGGTGGAACTCAAGGGCGGCAACGAAGAGCTGGCCCGCGGCATCGCCATGCACGTGGCCGCGATGAATCCTCCGTACGTGAAGGCGGCCGACGTCCCGGCCGAATTCATCGCCAAGGAGAAGGAAATCGAGCTGGCCAAGATGAGCGAGAAGGACAAGGCCAAGCCGGCCGAAATCCTGGAAAAGATCATCAGCGGCAAGATCGCCAAGATCATCAACGAAGTCACCCTGGCCGGCCAGCCCTATGCGCTGAACACGGATATGACCGTCGAAGCCGTGCTGAAGAAGGAAGGCGCCGACGTGGTCGGCTTCCAGCGTCTGGCCGTCGGCGAAGGCATCGAAAAGGTGGTGGAAGACTACGCCGCCGAAGTGATGAAGCAGGCCGGCCTGGCCTGATCGCACTGCTGCACGTTGGTGCATGCAAGGGCCGCGGGAGACCGCGGCCCTTCTTATTTTGTCGCCGCGGCAGACCGCAGCCCTTTTTATTTTGTCGCCGCGGGAAACCGCGGCTCTTTTTGTTGCCGCCGCGGAAGCCGCGGCGTTTTCGCGTTTTCCGCCGCAGGGCACCGCGGCCGTCCCGTTTGTCGCCGCCAAGCTCCCGGCCTCCGTCTTCCCGGCGTACAGAATGCGCTCATTCCCGTTTCGCAGCTGGGACAAAACGCCGCACTCTGGTTTCGCGGCCCTGCGACACCCCGGCGTCCGCTGCCGCGGCAATCGCCGTCCTTTCGCAGCGGCCGAAGTGGTGCGGATGCCATTCTCGCAATTGAAATTTTCCGTATTTTTCCAAATACCTCGCCAACCCCGATTCAACGCAACACCACCCGCACGTAAAAAACACGCTAACCGCAGCGATTAACCCGCGTTTAGCGCAACCCGGAGCCGGCGGATTCAACATTCGCGCCCCCGCCAGCCACCGGAACCTTGCTCGATGCGCAACCTGCGCCTGCCCTTGCCCCTGTTGCTGCTCGCGCTCGCTGCGCCTTCCACTGCCCAGACGCCGGGCGTGGAGCTGCGCATGAAATGGGGCAATCCGCCCAGGATCTGCGTCATCCGCACCGACGCCGACGGCGTCTCCGTGGCCGGCGACGGCGCACTGGAATTCAACGGCACCGCGGCGGCAACGGACTGTCCGGGCGGCGGCGGCACAGTCACCGACCCGGTGATTACCGACGATCTCGGCGCGAGCGAGCTGCCGGCCGAAGTCCTGGTCGGCGCCAGCACGACGGTGCACTGGTCCGCCGATGCGGACAGCTGCAGCTATGCCGGCAGCAGCTTTCCCGGCACGCTTGCGAACTGGCCGACCTCGGGCGCCGGCGCAACGCCCTGCTCCAGCGCCGCGGGCTGCGCCGCCGACCACGCCGTGAACCTCAGCTTCGCTCAGGCCGGCACGTATACGTTCAAGCTCACCTGCAGCAAGGCCGGCGCGGCCAATCCGGCGGTTTCCACGCGCAGCGTGAGCGTGACGGAGCAGCCGTCCAGCGGCTGCATCGCGCCCGCCGGCCTGCGCCGCCTGCTCAGCGGACAGGTACGCTACAACAGCACAGCCTCGTATCCGGCGCGCACGGCCGACCTGACCCGCTTCGAGAGCGTGTTCGGCCACGACCAGAACGACGGCCCGCTGCGCCCCTTCCCCGGCACCATCAACCTGACCCAGCGCATCATGCTGCCGGAAAACAATTACGTCGCCCTGCAATTCACCGTGCCGGACAACTTCAACACCGCGACCCAGGGCGCCTACGCGCTGGAGGAAAGTGCGGTGAATGACCGCCCGGACAAGGTCTCCATCACCATCAGCAAGCGCTGCGGCGATTTCAGGCCCACGGCCGCCGCCCCCATGACCGACCGCTGCATCCTCAACGCCAGTGAGCTGAACGGCTCCATCCCCTGGGGCAATGTCGGCCTCACCGCGCGCTGCCAGCTGCAGGCCGGCCAGACCTATTACCTCAATATCCTGTACGCCTCGCTGGATGCGCCGACCACGCCAGGCTGCAATATCAGCAGTTGCGGCGCGCCGATACTCAACCGCAAGACCGGCCCCACGACCGGCCATATCTGGCAGGGCACGCCTGCCTCACCCTGAGCACCGCCGGCCCGCGCGCACCGGCGCGCGGGCAGCAGGCGGTATGCCCCGTGCTGTGTTCCTGATGCCCACGCACGGCGCGCCAGATGCAGCCCTCCGTCCGCCGTCGCAGTGCCTGCGCAGCGCGCCGGAGGTGCCGCTGCGCCGCCCGGCAACCCGCCCGCGGCCCCGCGATATCCGGCGCGACGGTTAACCAACGCTTAGCGCTTCAGGTCGCGCCCGCCGCCAAGATTCACTTCGTCTTTCGTTCTAGCTGGAGTTCTGCCCATGCGCGCACCGCGCCTCACTACTTCCGCCCTGCTGATAACGCTGGCAGGTTCGTCCATCGCGCTGGGCGCCGGCGTCGAATTGCATGTGAAATGGGGCAGCCCGGAGAAGACCTGCGTCATCACCAGCACGGACGACGGCGTCAGCGTCGACCCGGCCACCGGCAACCTGAGCCTCACCGGCAGCTTCGCCGCGAGCAACTGCCCCGCCGGCGGCGGCGGCACGGTGCCCGATCCGGTAATCACCGACGGACTGGATCTGAGCGAGCTGCCCGAGCAGGTCCTGGTCAACAGCACCACGACGGTGAACTGGGCCGCCGATGCGGAAACCTGCACCTACGCCGGCAGCACCTTCCCCGTCAGCCTGCCCAACTGGCCCACCTCGGGCTCGGGCGCCATCGGCTGCTCCACCACTGCCGGCTGCGCCAGCAATCATTCGGCGCCGATCACCTTCACCCAGACCGGCACCTATACGTTCAAGCTCACCTGCACCAAGGCGGGCGCGGCGAATCCGGCGATTTCCACCCGCGTCGTATCGGTCAACAACACGCCGCCGGCGGGCTGCATCGCACCGGCCGGCCTGACCCGCCTCACCTCGGGCACGGTCAAGTACAACGACGGCGCCTCGCGCACCGCGGACCTCACCCTGTTCGAAAACGTGTTCGGCCACGATCCCAACAGCAGCACCCTGCGCACCTTCCCCGGCACCATGAACCTGACCCAGCGCATCCTGATGCCGAAGAACGGCTACGTGGCGCTGAAATTCACCGTGCCGTCGAATTTCACCAGCGCCACCCAGGGCGGCTACCGCAACGAGGAAACCAACCAGCCCGACCGCCCCTCGCTGGTGTCCATGACCATCAGCCAGTCCTGCGGCGATTTCAGCACCACGCCGACCGATCCGATGACGACCAAGTGCATCCTCAACCGCGGCGCCATGAGCAATGCGCTGGCCTGGGGCGCCACGGGCCTGACCAGCCGCTGCGAATTGCAGGCCGGCCAGACCTACTACCTCAATATCCTCTACGCGCCGCTGGATACGCCGACCACCTCGGCCTGCAGCCTGCCCACCTGCAGCAATCCGATCCAGAACCAGAAGACCGGCAGCCAGCAGGGCATCTGGCAGAACTGAGGCCGTACCGGCGGGCGCCATGCGGCGCCCGCTTTTTGTGCCAGACGCGCTCCCGGCGACATGGGGAGATTGTTGGGAAGGACCGATTGCCCCTGCGCAGGGATGCGCCCTCCGGGGCTTGCAGGCTAGCCCAGCTCGACCCGGTCGCGCCCCGCGGCCTTGGCCTGGTACAGCGCCGCATCCGCCCGGCGCAGCAGATCGTCCAGACTGTGCTCGCCCTGCGCCACCGCAACACCGATGGAAACGGTGATCGCCACCGGCGCTGCGCCCAGTTGCAGCGGCTGTGCGCGAACCGCTTCGCGCAGGCGCCCGGCCGCAGCCAATGCCTGGGCCGCGCCCGCCGCGGCCAGCAGCACGACGAATTCCTCGCCGCCCTGGCGCCCGGCCAGATCGCCGCTGCCGGCCGCCGCCTGCAACAGGCGCGCGACCTGCTGCAGGGCCAGGTCGCCGGCCTCGTGGCCGTGCCGGTCGTTGATGGCCTTGAAGTGATCGATGTCGACGAGGGCCAGGGCGAAACCGCCGCTGCCGCGCGCAGCCTGTGCCAGGCGCTGCGCGCCCAGCGCCGCGATGGTGCGGCGGTTGGCCAGGCCGGTGAGATAGTCGGTGGACGCGGCCCGTTCCCACTGCCGGCGGATACGGTCCGAGCAGAGCAGCAGAAAGCCGGTAGTGCCTATCACCGGCAGCACCGCGGCAAGCATCGGCGTGAGTGCGTTGATCCAGCTGGAGCGGTCCACGATGGTCCCAGCCGCACCGGGCATGACGACGAAATACACCCCGCGCAGCAGCATGAACAGGGCCAGCACAGCGAAGATGCCGGCCAGCACGCGCGCGCTCAGCGCCTGCTCGCGGCGGGTCGCGGCCAGCACGGTCCAGGCGGCGGCGACCAGCATGACGCACCAGGCCAGGGAAGCGATGACGATGCGCGCGATGAAATCCGGCTGCGGCCCGGCAAACCACCAGATGCCCAGGGTACCCAGCAGCGCCGGCAGCAGCAGGATCCAGCGGTCCGGCAGCCCGTAGAACTGGCGCATCGCACGCCAGCAGCCGGCGACGCCGAGCATGACCAGGCCATTGCCCAGCGGCAGCACCAGCTCTGCCGGCATGAACTGCTGCACGGCGAACAGGATGCAGCCGCAGGCCTGCAGCAGGGTGCCTATGCGCCAACTGATCGCGCTGGGCCGCAGCGCCGCCGGCAGGTCGCCATGCATCAGCCCCAGCACGCCGCCGTTGAGCAGCATCATCAATGCGGCGATCAGGAAGGCGGTCGTGGGGTCCATGGCGGCGAGTCTAGTCGGGATTCGGGATTGAGCGTTCGCGGTTCGCTCCTGCAGTGAAGAGCGACAACCAACCCGGTCCGCCACGCCTGCTCTTGTCAATCCCGAATCCCGAATCCCGTTTTGCTAATCTTGAATCCCAATCCCGAATCTCCCTGCCCCCATGCAGACAGACCCGGACCATATCGCCTACCTGCTGGAACTGCTGTCCGGCCTGGGTCCGGTCAGCGCCAGGCGCATGTTCGGCGGCCATGGCATCTACCACGACGGGCTGATGATCGCGGTCGTGGTCGAGCAGCGTCCTTATCTCAAGGTCGATGACCTGACCCGCGCCGATTTCGCCGCCGCGGGCTGCGAGGTCTGGACGTACGGCGGCAAGGGCAAGCCCATCGAGATGGGCTACTGGTCGGTGCCCGACGAAGCCATGGACTCGGCCGAAGCCATGACGCCCTGGGCGCGGCGCGCCTATGCGGCGGCGCTGCGCAAGGCGAATGCGCCCAGACCGGCGAAGAAGCCGCTGGCCGCGAAAAAAGCGGCAGCCAAGAAGCCGGCCGCGGCTACGAAGAAGGCAACAGCCGCGAAGAAGGCAGCCACCGTGAAGAAACCCGCAGCGGCGAAGAAATCAGGCGTCGCGAAACAGTCCGGCACGGCCAGGCAATCGGGCACGCTGCGAAAAACCGGCGCCGCAAAGAAACCCGGCCCCGCCGCCTAGATCAGCCCGCAGTCCTCACTCCAGCTCCTGCCACCGCCCATAGGCCGCATCCAGCTCGGCCTGGGTATCGGCCAGCTTCTGGTTGGCAGCCACGATGGCACCGGCCGGCTGTTGAAAAAATGCCGATTCGTTCATCGCCGCGGTCTGCGCGGCAATGCTGCTTTCCAGCTGCTCTATGCGCTGCGGCAGCTGTTCCAGCTCGCGCTGCTCCTTGTAGCTGAGCTTGCGTTTCGCCGGTGCCGCCGGTGCAGGCGCCGCCGCGGGCGCGGGCGCCGCGGGCTTGGCGGCGGCGCCGCTGCCGCGGGCGCCGCCGCGCGGCGTCGGGCGC